>NZ_JADNRQ010000020.1 GCF_015594625.1 Desulfallas sp. Bu1-1
CAATAGCCTAATTTTGTAAGTTAGTATATTATCCTTCTGCTGTCCGAATCCATTTTATGAAGAATGGATTAGTCGGGTTAGTTTGTTATTGCCTTTTTTATAGCGAGATCATTAATTTTCAGGATAGAAGTTATCACCCCTTTATAAATGGGAATACTGAAACTGAAAACGGCTCGAGGTCCCCACCAACCGGGGTTTTATCTTAAACCTCTGAAACTGTTAGCGGCAGTTTCAGAGGTTTTTGATTACTTGCCGCGGTTAGTTAGCTGAACAACGAGGGTTAACAGGAGAATCACTGCTATGACAATTTGTACCGCATCATTAATTGTGATCATCCCGCCTCACCCCCTTTCATGGATGTTTCCATCCCCGGCAGGTGAGGCCCGCCCTCAGTCCAGTATTCCCAACATTATTTTACCATTTTCTTGTCATTGTGACAGAAAAATTTTCCTTTTGTCTGTACAGGCACCACCACCTTTCATTCAGGCCATATAGTGGCCACGAAATACCCATGTGACACCCGGGCATTAGTAGCCACTACACAGCCTTACCATTTACCTTACCCAACCAACTAACCAACCAACCAATTAATACCCTCTCAGACGCCCGTAAACGCCCTTTAAAGCGCTTTTAACCAGCGTGGTAATGGGTAAGTGCCAGTCTTAATGCCTGCATTAAAATTATCAGGCTTTTTCATCGAATCCGTCGTTTTCCTTAACGACTTCGCCAAAACCTCAAGCTCTGACACAGGCAACTCACCAAACTCTTTATGAATTAATTTCAGGTACAATTCCGGGCAAACCGGCAATGATTTTAAAGCCCCCACACGATCTTGTAATCCTCATTACCGGTCGGTAACAGCTTAATCTTCAAAACCTTCGCCCTTAACTCTTGCCGCTTGAATCCGCTACATCCCGAAACCACTATAGCCAAAACCGCCATAAAATCCACAAAACATAGTTCAGACAACAGCGGCCACCATTCACCCGTCGGTTTTTCAAGTAATACATCCACCATCTCCGCAAGTTTACGGCGATTAACCAAATCTATATAAATTTTTTGCCCTTCAGCACATCCAACATCTACCACAATAACCCCTCCTTTGATAAAATAAGGGGCACCAGGGGTTACCCCTCGGGGGAGAGCATTACACCCGCTTCGCTTGCTGGCAGAAAGGTGTAATGCCTCCCATATTAAAAACTATCGCCGCCAAATACCCAACCACCTTCCCGTTAATGCACCCCGTCGCCTACAAGCAACTGCCGCACATCACCCAACCTTTCCCGCGAAATGTCGCGGATCCCCGCAATCATAACCGGTATCCACGATCACGTTTTCCACCACCACCTTGGCGCCGTAGTTCCAGCACCACTCCACCGCCGTTTCCAGAGTGCCGCACTCCACCAACAAAGAAACCTCGTTGTACACCGCCCAAATCCCCTGCACCGTCTTCCTGACTTTCCACACCTTCTCCATACATAACCGCCCCCTTTGATAAAAAATAATGTCCGGGAAACACCGGCGAAGCCCATACAGGGGTTTGGGGATTCCCAATCCCCAAATCGTCCCCTCATCAAACCCCGCCGTTTTTCGCCTATCGGCTTAAAGGCCGAACCAGCGCCGGCGTGCCCTCCAGTAAAGGGTCGCGCATGCGCGAGGCTGAGGAATACCGGACCGGCCCGGGACCCCGAAGAAAAACCCCAAAGACGGGCCGGGAGGATATGCCGCAGGCCCTTGCCCTTTACTGGAGGGCCAAAGAGCCGGCGCTATAATGAGGCCGCCGATAGGCGAAAACCAAGGCGCCGCGCCGGCGGCGCTTCCGCTTCCCCGCGGCATTTTCCGTCCGACCCCAAAGCCCGGCCCCAAAAGCTGGCTGGAATATGCCGCCCCACAAGACCGAGCCGGACGGTCGCGTTATACCCCAAAGTCATGACCCCAAAAGCGACGGTCCGGCGACTCACACCACTTAAACATCATCCAGGCTATAACCCAACTCCTTAACCATCCGTTCAATATCCTCCGCTGTGGGAAGGTAAACCCCGTAACCGGTGGGACTGGCCGCCACCGGCACACAAACACCCAGCTGTATCCACCCGCGTTTCTGAAACTCCAGCAGCACCCGCAGGTGTTCCTTACTGATACCCCGCACCGCCAGGTCATGTTCACCGGTTTTAGCCAGGTAATCTTGGGCAAGCTTCCTGCCCGGATACAGCGGCACAATCCTTTTCCCCTCTTGCCACACGGCGTAATAATTGCCGTTCGTCTCCCCGTCAGGTTCAATACTCATCAACGCCCAAAACGGCTCGCCAACCACATCCGGCCCGGGGAGCATGACACTCAACGAACGTTGCAAACACCGCCTGGTTATCTCAAATACGTGTTTTTCCACACGTAAACCCTCCCCTCAATACTTCCAGTTGGCCTTTAAAACCTTAACCCTCATCCCAACATCCTTTGCCAGTTCTAAAACCTGCTGTTGCCTGGTTTCCGCGAACACCAGAAAATTAACCACCAGTTTTTCCCGCAACTCCGGCGGCAGACGGCCATAAAGCCTGACCCTTTCCACCAGGTACTTCAACGAATACTGGTAATCGATCACCAAAACGTGTAACATATCTTCTTTCTCGAAAAACAAATCCGAACCGCGAAAGCACTTGGCTAGCACGTCATAATCGGCATCCATCCACCGGCTTAACACCTCCCGGCGCGGCAAATACTCAACCCCCGTTGCCAGGGCGAAATCACATGCCACCAAGTGCTTTAACACCACATCTATGCCGGCATTGCGGTAAACCTTCGCATACCAGGGAAGCACCAAACCAATCGCCTCACCGCCCCGGGGAGCCAGGTAATAATACATCCGGCCACGACCAAGCTGCCCGCCGTTTATCAACTTACCTCGCCGTAAAACCAGCAGCCTTCTATAAGCAGTATTACGGGCACTATTAAATACACCCGCCTTGAACAGCTGTTCCAGCGTCACAAACCGCCACCGGGCCAAAAACCCCAGCACTTGTTTATCTCTTTCCGTAACTACAACCAGGTCTATTCCCCCTTACACAACGTAAGTCATAAACTCCCCCGTAGCGCCATACCTGGCCAGCGTCTGTTCCCGCCCGGCGGGGCACACCCATACCGTCCTTTTGCCGGCAAACCCGTCCACCTTCTCGCGGATCTGCGTGGGAGTATATTTACCGCAATCAGTTTCCACAAAAACTTCCTCGCCGGCGTCACTGACGTAACAGGCATCGGGGATTATCGAGTCACTTCCCCCTTCAAAAACCCCGCGCTCAATCTCCATGGCATCGCCGATCCGCCAGGTTGCTTTTTCGCTGTCGGATAGGGTAAAGTAAACCTCATTCGTCCGCACCTGGTGCACGATCTCGTTGGATTTGCCCGGGTGGGTGAACACAATACTCCGATCCAGGCCCGGCCCTTCGGGGCCGGTAGCCCAGCGTTTGCCCTTTGTGTCCAAGCTGTAAACCTTCATGAAAGTGCCCGGCTTTTCAGCATTTACGGTATGCTCTGCAATATACCCCGCCTTTTGCAACTGTTTCAGCCGGTCATCACAGGTACGTTCCTTGGCCGCCGGCCAGTAGGCGTTCTTGACTTGGGCAAAAGACAAGACCCGGCACCTGGCCAGGTCCGTAAGAATAGCTTTATCCCGTTCTGTTAACTGTTTGGCTTTGGTTATGCGTGCGATAATACCACCTCCTGTGCATAGTAACCCAAGGTAGCCCGGGGCAAAAACGGCCCGTAGCGCAGCCGGCGGGCAATGAGGCGAAGAAGCCGAATTGCCGGCGGAGCGCAGGGCCGCCGGGGGTCCGGGGGTTAAATAACCCCCGGCGGGGGTATGGGGTTCCAAGGGGAAGGGGGCGGCGCCCCATTCCCCTTGGGCGGCCCGCAGGGCCGCTGGAGCAGGCCGGGTGAGCGCGGAGCGCGAACCCCGAAGGCCGGAGAGCGGCAGGGGCGAAGCCCCCTTGCCCGAGCGAAGCGAGGGTGCCGCCGCAGGCCGAAGCCCCGCTTATGGTCCGTGCGAACGAAGTGAGCTACGGACCATTGGCGGGGGGCCTGCTCCAACTCCGCCGTTGTTTGCCGCAAAACGGCAAACAACAGGCGGAGGAAAACAGCAACGGCGCGGGCTAAAGGCACCAGGCGCTTCGCAGGAGGACGGCGCAGACAGCCCACACCGCGAAGCGGGGAGGCTGTCTGCGGGGTACCTCTGCGGGGTGGCGCCGGGTGAAAGCCAGACAGCAACTGCCATATATGGCGGTTGCTGTCTGGCTACAGGACAACCTCTTCCGCCCGCGCGTTGCTGTTTTTGTTGCCACCGCTTTCCATCACAGCCTGGTTTTGCTTACCATCATTACCGGCTTGATCCCCCGGTTCTTCCGCCTGGACCAATTTTTGTTTGGCCCTAAACAGCATTTCCGTCACCGTGTTTGTTTCCGGGCCCGGCTTCGGCGGCTCGGGTACCGGCAGCGGCGTTTGTTCCAGCCGATCCTTTTCGGCTTTAGGGATCAGGTAGGTGTGGTTGGCCAGGGTGGCCAACCGCCCGCGCCTGATGATCACCGACTTGCCCGGGGGCATGGCTTTGAACAGGTTGGGGTGTAGCAAGGGCATTTCTATTTCGGTGATGTTTTTACCCATGGTGTTACGCTGGTTGTTGACGCTTTGCAGAAGACCGCTGGTCATTGTCTTGTTTTCGCTCCAGCTGGTGGCGGTATGCAGCACGGTGCCGGTGTACTGCGAAAACAGCTCGGCGTCAGCCGGCGTGTCGGCGTTGAAAATGATTTTGGTCCTGGTATTCACCTGGATGGTGTTGATGAAGTCGTCACCCACCGCCTGCAAATCGCCCATGGCCTGGTTGGCCAGCACCAGGCTGTAGTTGGCGCTCCGCACTTTGGAAATAACGTTCCGGAAGGCCTGGCAGGCCATGTTCTGGAATTCGTCGATGGCTATGACCGCCAGCATGGATTGCGGCGTGCGAAAAGCCGCCTGGTACTGCAGGTCCTGGGCTATCATTTTGCCCAGGGCCGAACTGGTCTCCGGAGCCAGGGCGGATTTCAAATCGAAATATACCACGTCACCGCGGCTCATGATTTCCGCCAGATTGATATCCGGGCAGGGTGAGTTGATCTGCAAAAGGTCGGCATAGGGTGTTAAAGCGGCAGTCAGGCCCTTGATCTGGCTTTCGTCCACCCTCTGGCCAGTCAGCTTGGATACCAAACCCGGGTTCAATAAAATACCGTGAATGTCGCCCAGGGTGTATTTCACTCCCCGGCGGTCCAACTCTTTCAGCAGCGGGATGAATGTGGCCTGCTGTACATAGCTGTAGAACTTGGCTTCCCCCTGGAATACCAGCTCCAGCGCGGTCATGATCCGCTCCGCTTTGTTGAGTGCGTTACCGCTGGCTAGGGGGTTGTAGGTGTTGCTGTTGGCACTCGGGTCCAGGGTAAAGACATAAAACTTTTTACCGTTTTCCCTGGCTTCCCGGGCCAGCAGTTGAATAGCCTGCCGGTCCTCTTTGAAGTCGATTACTACCAGGGCAGCACCTTTGCGAATGGCTTGGATACATATGGGTGTTACGCCGAATGCGGTTTTGCCGCTGCCGCTGCCGCCCAGGATGTGAATATGCTCGGTCATCTCGACAGCCGACAGCACCACAGGCCGCCGCTGGTCGTCCAGGCCGAGGAAGTACTGGTTTTGGGGCGTGCGGGCCAGGTATTTGTTGATGTCGAACTGCACTTTTTTGAATCTGATTTTTCGGATGTCCCGGTGGTCTATGCTGTTGCCCTTCCTAAAAGCCTTTACTTTGCCCGCGGTAACTCCGGCCAGGGCCAAGGTAACCAAGACGCTGTTTAGGAATATCCAGCAGGTACGTATTTCGGGGTTGGACAGCTTGTCCGCTGCAAACAGCCAGGCCCGGGCGGTGAAAAACGGGTGCTGCCAATACCAGGTAACCAGGCTGAAATCGGGAGGGACCGGGAAATGCTTTAGCCCGTCTATTATAGCCATGATGAATGCCGCGGCAGTCCCTAGGAGCCAAACGTCCACTAGGTATATGACAACCAGAGCCAGGCAGCCCAGGCTGGCCAGCGCTGGCCATTTGTATTTGCCCGGAACTTCAGTTAGCCAGTTACGAAAGGTATGTATCACCGTTATATGCCCCCCATCAATTCATATATAGTGACCTAATCAGCTCTTTCCGCCGCCGGGCTTCGTCGTCGTGCTCCGTGCCGGCGGTGTTGGCCGCCTTACGCCCGGTTTGTTGTTTCGGCGATGCTCTCGTGCTTTGTTGTTGTTGACGCCCCGGGCGCAGGATGTAATCATCACGCAGCGCAACAATAAGAAAGCCCGGGGCGTTTCTGGTTTCCACGCTTCCGAGCATTCGGATTTTCTCTTTCACTTTTTCTTGGCCGTATTTTTTGACCAGATTCTCAAGCAGCTTCGCCGGCAGCTGTGCCCCGCAGGCTTTTTCCGCTTGTTGCTGGAGCTCGTTGATGTTGTTGTTTGATTCGTCGGCAGGTGAGCTTTCGGGGATATTATCCTCTCGACTTTTTTCGACAGGCGGCTCCTTAACAACAACAACATTATTACTACTGAGTATTTTTCTGTCGGAAAGCTCTTTCCGCTCTTGACCGGAAAGCTCTTTCCGGTCCGGACCGGAACGCTCTTTCCGGTCCGCGTCCCCCAAGGGTTCCAGGCGATCATTTTCAGAGATGTCATGAATGTAGTATATGTTAGTTTGATTCAGGCCTCGCTGAATCCAGGAGACTAATCCAAACTCCCGGAGCTCATCCAAGTATTTTCTGACTGTCCGGTCCGTGCACCCAGCCGCTTGAGCCAGTCTCTCCTGCCCCGGGAAACATTCATTTTCCTGCCAGGCGAAGGCGAGCAACATTGAATATAGACATTTTGCCGGCATCGATAGATTCGGCGCAAAAAGTACCTTGTTTGGTATGGAAGTAAACCCCTTTTTCAAGGTGGGGTCCATTATGATTAGTGTCTTTTCTTGCACTCATCTTCCCTCCCAGGGGTGAAAACAGAAAGATAACCTTCCCGCTCGAGCTCCTCGATAATTCGGTTTACCTTCTTTACCGGAAATCCCGTTACTTTAGCCAGTTCATGTCGGCCGGGAAAAGTTCCGCCGCCGTAAACAAACGCCGATATAATCATATACAAACCTTTTGCTTCCAGGGACAACCCGCTTGCAGTCAGCACGGCGTTCGGTATGGGTGTGAACCCGCCTCTAAGTGTCGGGTCGAGGATAACCAAGGTTTTTTCCATAAACTTAACCTCCCTCCAGGGAAATGAAAAAACAACAAAGCAATGGCCTTGTTGTTGCAAATTACAGGATGTATGTGGAATTCCCCTCAGTTGTTCTAACTGACAGTATATGGTATAATGTTATTTGTAACTATTCAAAGAGGTTGATGCGCTATGCTATTTTTAAGTAAAAATGAAAAAAGAGCACTCGGCGAATTCTCCACCCGGATAAAAAATGCCCTTGGCGACAATTTATTTGACTTAAAACTATTTGGTTCAAAATCAACAGGCAAATTTGATCATGAATCGGATATTGACATACTTTTAATCGTCAACCACAGGGACGATAAAGTTTTAGATGTAATAAGCGACATTCTGTTGGACGTGGAACTTAATTATGCTTCAAAAATATCCCCTGTAGTGCTTACCACTGCGGAATTCCTTAAGAATCAACAGCACCAAACCCTGTTTTATCAAGAAATCACGAGGGACGGGGTAACGCTGTGAGTGGAAATGGCATTGATTTGGCCCGATACCGTCTCCAAAGAGCACAAGATCATTTAAAATCAGCAGAAATACTTTTTTACGCCGGCATGTACAACGATTCTCTTGGGCGCTCATATTATGCCATGTTTAATGCAGCAAGAGCTCTATTAGCCCTGAAACAACTTGATAGCAAAAAACATAGCGGCGTGATTTCTCTATTCAATCAACATTTTGTTAAAACCAATATAGTTGACCGTGCTACCGGCAAGGATTTTAACAAAGCCCGGGTGAGACGAGAATCATCTGATTACGCCGATTTTTATTTAGTCAGTAAAGAAGAAGCCCAAAGCCAATTGGAAGCAGCAAAAAGATTCTTAAGAACAATAAAAACCACTTTGGAATCCATGACATTAGGTTGAAAAAAATGGCTAGAAAACAAAAAACCAGAAAACTGGTATCGACCCTGGGCCAAAAGAAAATTATCCTACATTACGATGATGAGGCTGACGTACTCTACATTCACTTCGGAGAACCGGTGGAAGCGGATGATACCGAGTTAACCGAAGACGGTCTAATTATACGTTACCAAGCTGGAAAAATGGTCGGCATAACTATGCTTAATGCCCATAACTATGCCGGGGGATAATCACAAATTGACAACCAATTGGAATCCGGCTGGAATACCGGCTTTCAGTCGTTATTACCGCTTTTCAATAAAGTGTCGCAACCGCCGGGTTGTAAAATGGGATCGCCAATTTTCGCCCTGCCGTCATTACCGCTGCTGCCGTTGGCCAGGATGTGGCAATTGGACAAAATTAACTTTTCACCGGTTTTTTTATCCTTTACCACAGCTCCAAAAGTGCCGGCACTGATTTTATAATGTCCGATACTGCTCCCGGGAAGGGCCGGGCGTATTTTATTGGATCTTTCCTTCAGCAGCCTTACCCGCCCGATCTCAATAACATCCGTATCCAGCCCGTTTATTTTAGCCGGCACCCTGTGTGCACGGTGCAATTCCTTTGCAGCCACTTTTTTTTCAACAAAGACAATAATAGCCGGTTTATCGGTGCGGGTCATATCCACCCGCTTATATCCAACGCCCACACCCCTGACATTCGGCAACTTTAAAATTCGATCCTTGACCTTTTCCAAAGTGCGAAAATGTCTTTCCATTATACCCCCTCCTTTACTGGTGTCTTTTGGCAGCTAAAAAAAGTTGATCCCTTCAATAAGGCGACCGGGGCACACCCAGGCGGTGTTTCCCCCTTGTTTCCATGCCCCCTATACCGTCAAAACCGGTAATTGTACCGGCAATAACCTCCCGCAGGGGAACCGGATCATAAATTGATGTGTAGGCGATTTTTTCAACCACAAAAACAGGGTCAAAGGCGTGGATCAGCACACGCTGGGGCGAGCTGGCAAAATTAGCCCCTGCTTCCAGCAAAGCCTCGTAATGGGATTGGCAGGCTCCAGCAAATATTACCAGATCATCCCTGCTTTTTTCGTAGCGCCGGGCAGCCCTTACGGCGTCCACAAAATGGATCGAATTATAGTAGTTGTTAATATCGGTGAAATCCCTGGCACCTTTCTTAAAACCGTCATGCCCGGTGAGTACCAGCAAATCCGGCCTGTGTTCCTGCAGCAAATCATAAATTTTTTCAGCCTGCTGCTTTTCCGGGATGTTATAGCCGTCCGCCGGTATCTTCAGCTGGCGGTAGGTGGTCATACAAAGATCCAGGTATTCGCCGTCCCCGTCGACATGCAATACCCTGCCGGGGACGTCAAAACTATCTATCTCCCCGGGGTTGGCATCATCCCCCTCCACCGACCGCATGAGGTTTTTTTGGCGCTCCTGCTTGCGACGCGTAAAAACACGGCGCATTGCTTCATGATTTTTCAACATGGCCATCCGCCAGTATTCAGCCACCTTGGCCGCCTCAATCGGAACCAGGTCTTCCAGTGGAGCCGTGGCGCACAGGCGCATGTCCAGCCCGTTTAAGCGGGCTATTTTATTGCCGTTTTCATCTTCATTAATCTTTTTAACTTTAAAATAAATATCCAGGCCATACGATTTTCGCCCAACCACATCACCTACATTGATTTCTCCCATAGGCAGACCCTCCACTATTTTTTACATTCTATGAAGCACCAGTGGGCAGGTGTGAATATCCGGTTATAAAAACTTCCAGATGAAACATTTACAGCATTTCAGCATAATCTAAAATACCTTTCCAAATGCTGTTAACAGGAGGGCCCGCTTATGTTTGTGGCCGTTATACCCGCAAAAAACGAAGCCGGCAGCCTGGGGAAGGTAATCGCCAAACTGCCCGTAGACTTACTGGACTTGGTTATCCCGGTGCTGAACGGCTGCACCGATAATTCATTATCCGTACTATTGAAAATGAATTGCCCGCTATTGGCCCCGCTGTATTTTGCCGAACCGCTGGGAATAGATGTCCCCCGGGCGGTGGGAGCGGCTCTGGCCCGTAAACTGCGTGCCGGGGGCGTGCTCTTTCTGGATGGAGACATGCAGGGGGTTGACGGGGAAATATTGCGGCAACTGATCCGGGCAGTGCGGGATAACGGAACGGATCTGGCCCTCACCAACTGTTACCCGGCTGGAAATTACCGCGGCCTGAGCCCGGAGGCGGTCCGCCTGATTGAAATCAGAAAAAAACTTAACCAACATTTAAACCTATTGGAAAAGATCGGCTCCGCCACGCCTTCCCACGGCCCGCACGCCGTGTCGGCCCGCTTGCTGGAACTGGCGGACCCCGCCGACTTCGCCATTCCCCCGTTATTGCTGGCCAGGGCCGCCCGGGCCGGGTTGCAAGTGGCGGTACACGCCGAAACACTTCATTTACTACTGGGTTCCTCCTTGAGAAGCAACCATCACACCCAAAAAATTTTGGAAACCATTACCGGCGACTGCCTGTCCGCCCTGCATGCCAGGAACGGAAAACCGGGCCACAGAACCTTGGATGGAAGGGAATATATCGGTTACCACAACGAACGGCGCTGGGATTTGTTGGAATCATTTATAAGCGATGGTTTAACCGGTGATTATTTTTAATTTAAAAAAAACAACAGGATCCTGGCAGCTTTTGCCAGGATCCTGTTGTTTGCCGGCCGACAAGTTTTTAAGTTGATAATGTGGAAAGATATTTTTCAACCTTATAGCGGAAAAGCACTGCCGTCAACATAATTACCGCACCAAAGAAACTCAGGCCGGCCAGGATACCAAAAAAATTGTCCAGTACCCCGCCCAGCGCCGGCCCCACTAAAAGCCCCAGGGAAAAGCAGGTGTTGAAGATGCCGTAGGCCAGCCCGGCCCCGCCCTCCTGCCCCCGGTCCCGGCCGGCAGCAACAACGTGATACATGAGCGGTTGACTCGGCGTCAGGGCCGCACCCAGGGTTATACCCAACAGGATCATAACCGCCAGCGCCGGTATTAATCCCGGCGCCAGGGCCAGAAACGGAAGGCAAATGGCGCTGGTGATCAGGCCCCAGTAGATAAAAGGAGCGTACCCGTACCGGTCCGACAAAATACCCACTCCGACGTCACTAAAAGCATGCACCAGGCCCATCACACCGAATAACAGGCCAATTTGCAAGCTGTCCAACTCAAAACGACGGTCGAAATAATTGGGCAATAAAATTTCCAACATGCCGACGCTGCTGCTGGAAATCACCACCACCACGCCCAGCCATATCAAACCCGTGTTCTTTGTCGCCCCCCGGGCGGAAAACCCCGCATTCCCGTTTCCCCCGGCCAGGGGGCCGAAGTCCGCCTTCAATACAACCAGCGACAGGATCAAACAAAATACCGCCAGCAAAGTAAACATCCCCCGGTACCCAAGAAAATGGTATAACACGCCGCCTGCTGGCGGGCCCAAAATTGTACCCAAACCCATGGCCGCCATAACCAGGCCCAGCTTTTCCCCCTGCTGCCGGGGATATAACAGTGCCACCATGGCCAACCCCGCCGTCCACGAAGCGGCTGCCGCAACACCCTGGGTAAACCGGCTGGCCAGCAGCATCCACGGGCCGTTGACGGCACCGTAAAACATGGTGGTCAGCGCCAGCCCCAGCATTCCGGCTCCAAAAACTTTTTTATACCCGTACCTTTCGGCTATCAGCCCCAGGGGGATGCTGAAAACCAGCAATCCCAGGGAATAAGCCGCGAAAACCACACCAATCGTCAGAGAGTTTAATTGAAATTGTTTGGTGTAAAAGGGAATTAAAGGCACAACAGCGCCGTAAAGAAGCGTATCAGTGAAAATGAGAACCATCACCAGGAAAAAAACGCGTTTATTTTGATCCTTGGTCAAGTCGCCGTTCATGGCGGTCTCCCTCTAAAAACCCGGTTTTTCCTTCACAACCCGCGTCTCGCATAAAAAAAGAACGTGTAATTAATAATTTTCTACACGTTTTCTCAAATGCCTTTATATTTTAAAGTTGCTTATTTTTGCACATTTTTTAATATTCTTTGGGACAACTGATAATTCCAACAGAAATTTACTTCGTATGTTTATCCGCCACGCTGGAAGCGCCGTACGCCTCGGGCTTGATCTTGGCCCGGAAGCCGCTTCCGGTGACCATACCCACAACCTCTTTAATCAAATCCCTGGTTTCGCCTTGTACGCCCACGTCAATGTGAATCTCCACCTGCATATCGTCAAAACCGCTTTCGGAAAAATGCTTGGCGATTTGCCCACCCAGTTCCAGGCTCAGGGCCGTTTCGTAAAACACTTTCTGCCGCAGGCTTTTAATTTTCCGGTGCCTTTTTTTGCGGTAATAATACCTTGCGCCCTTGCCAAGCCGGTGCACCACCACGGCAGTGATGAAACACGTTTCCTCCCTGACCATGGAATCGGTGCCGACGATAATTTTATATGATGAACTGGGCAAGCCCCTGATGTAATCCATGATATTTTCCATCATCTCGTTAAAAGAAAGCTTGCCCTTGGACGGACTTATAAAAAACAACCCGGTCCATCTCCTTTTAAATTAGCTGGTTTGGGTGTACAGGTTGGCCAGGAGTGCAAATTCACGCAAGTCCAGGGTTTCCCCCCTGCGCGCCGGGTCAATGGCCGCCTGTCGTAAAATTTCGGACCATTTTTCCTTGGGCACCCGATCGCGCATACCGCTCAAGGCATTGATCAAGGTTTTGCGCCTTTGCTGAAAAGCCGCCCTGACCAGGGCAAAAAAATGCTCCTCATTTAGCACGGAAACGGCGGGTTGATCCCTTACCTCCAGGCTAACCACCGCCGAATCAACTTCCGGGCGGGGAATAAAAACGGTGCGGGGTACCCGAAAGGCGGTTTCCACCCGTGCGTAATAATTGGCGGCCACGGTGAGCGACCCGTATTCCCGGGTTCCCGGCCGGGCGGTAAGGCGACGGGCCACCTCTTCCTGCACCATGATCACCATACGGCTGATGGAAAATCTTTTTTCCAGCAGGTGCATGATTAGCGGGGTGGTAATATAATAAGGTAAATTGGCCACAACTTTGTAAACCGCGGGTTCTCTCACCGCGTCGAAAACCAGCCGGTCAAAATCGGTTTTTAGCGCGTCGGCTTCCACCAGGGAGACATTGTTCAGACTGCCGATGGTCTCTTCCAGAATGGGAAACAAACTGCGATCAATTTCAACCGCAATCACCCGCCGCGCCTTTTCCGCCATTTCACAGGTAAGCGAACCAAGCCCCGGACCGATTTCCACGACCACGTCCCCGGGTTTGAGGCCGGCGGTTTCAATGATCTTTTTTATTATATTACCGTCAACCAGAAAGTTTTGCCCTAATGTTTTTTTAATCCGAAAGTTGTACCGCCCAATTAAATCCTTAACCGTGCCCGGGGACAGGGAACCCATAATTTGCCTCCAAATAACAACGTTCTATTCTGTATTTTCTCTCACTTGAAGCCTAAATATATATTACCCCTATTTGCGGCAAAATGTCAAAAAGGAGGGCTTAATCGCCCTCCTTTCACTCAAGCAGGTATACCTTGACCGTTCGCCTGCCCCAGCGCAGGGCCTGGCTATGGGTTTCCATAAATACATCGATCCGGTTCCCCTTGATTTTACTGCCCACATCCATAGCCCGGCCGTAACCGTAGCCCTCGATATATAGACGGCTCCCCAGAGGTATCACCGAAGGGTCCACCGCCACCGTCCCCACCCGGGGCGGCACCCCCGTGCGGGTGTTGTTGCCGGTATAGGTATATGCCGTGGCCACCATGTCGTACGCCCGGGAGAATCTCAATTCATATCCCCCGCGGGATACGGTTTGCAAGACGCCCACCCTGACCACCCGGTCAACGGGTTGCTTGATTACATTGCTGGCCAGCAGCCGTTTTTCCGTTTCCTTACCGTTTTTCAGTACAACCTGCCATATCCGGCGCTCCAGTCCTTGGCTGCCCTGCTGGACCACCCTGATAATGCCCCTGTGCAGGGTTTTGTCGCTTTCCCGGATAATTTTATTGGGAATGGGGACTTCTTCCTCAACAATCCGGGTGGTAACCCGGTCCACCCGGATTAGCATTCCCGGCTGCACAGGTGTATCAATGGTGGGCTCCACGATATCCCTATCACCCAGGGCAACCCCTTTTTCCCGCAGGATATCGCCAACCGTTGCCGCCGCCGTGGTAATCCGGCTTTTCTCCTCCCCCACCTGCAGTGTAACCGGAACCGCCCGGTGGATCGTAACCGTCATCCCTTCCTCCAGGCGGGTTTCCCGAGCCGGTACAACCCTGTCCTGATCATCCAGGGTAATGCCGTTTTCCCGTAAAAGCGTTCCCACATCACCGGCGAAAGTCTGCACTTCCACTTGTTTACCGTCAACCAGAATCTTTATTTCTTTTTTAGTGCCATTGTAAGCCACCAGAATAGCCACGCAGAGCAGTATCACAGCCACCAGAGCCGCCGCAACCTGCCTTGAAAAGAAGTTGGCGGTTGACGCGTGCCGTCTCGCATGGTTATTCAAATAAGAACTGGAAATATGCACTTTTTCAAATCCCTCCCCGGTAAGCCACCGACAGGCCAATGCACGGCAAAAGGGTACTGGTAGTTATTCGCCATGTTACAGGTTGTTTCCTGCCGCGTTTGAAGTTAAATTTTCTCGGGCCAATTTAAAACCTATTTTTTTATTAATATGCCTTTATTAATTAAAAATTTACCCGGGCAAAAATTATTATCATAATAACATTACCATGGTTAACCGGACTTGAAAACCCTTTCTGGAAAATAATACAAAAAAATACAACAGTCGCCATAGGACAACTGTTGCACTTTCATTGTACCCGGTTAGAATTCAATTCCTTTTTGAGCCGGAATGCCGGCGGCAAATGGATGTTTAATTTCGCGCATCTCGGTTACCAGGTCGGCCAGTTCAATGACCTCCCCGGCCGCGTTTCGCCCGGTCAGCACCAGGTGCATGCGGGGAGGTTTGTTGCGGATTAGCTCCAAGACATCCGCCTTGTTTACAAGTCCATAGGATATGGCGTAATTAATCTCATCCAGGATCACCATGTCGTGCTCCCCTTCCCGCACGGCGCGCCGGGCTTCCTCCAGCGCTTTTTGCGCCGCTTCGCGGTGCGCGTTGAGCCCCTCCGGACCGGCGTCCCGGATAAAACCCTCGCCCATCTGCCGGATTTCAAAGTTCGACCCCAGTTTTTCCGAAGCCTTTAATTCGCCGTACTTCCACCCGCCCTTGATAAATTGCAACACCAGCACCTTCATTCCCTGCCCCCACGCGCGCAGGGCCATGCCCAGCGCGGCGGTGGTTTTCCCCTTGCCGTTGCCGGTAAACACCAGCGTCAGGCCCCTGGTTTCATTGCTCAAAACCCGTCCCCTCCTTTTTTCCCATACTCTTATATACCAGGCGATCCGGTGGTTTCCTCCGTACGCTCCGCAATTTTCCTCTTTGAAGAAAATTGCCGGTATGCGTTTGCGGCACGGACATCTACTCTATATTAAACAGCCTTTTGGCGTTGGCGGTGGTGGCCCGAGCCAGCTCATCAACGGATACGCCCCGCAGGGCGGCAATGTGCTCGGCCACGTGGCGCACATAGGCGGGTTCATTGCGGCGTCCCCTGTGGGGTTCCGGCGCCAGGTAGGGGCAGTCGGTTTCAATCAACAGGCGATCCACGGGCACCCGTACGGCAATGTCCTTCAACTTGACGGCGTTTTTAAACGTCACCGGGCCGGCCAGGGAGATGTAAAAGCCCATTTTGATACATTCCCCGGCCACCTCCCAGCTGCCGCTGAAGCAGTGCATTACTCCTCCCGCCGGGCTGATGCCGTCCCGGCGTAAAATATCCAGTAAATCGCCAAAGGCGTCCCGGGCGTGTATAATTACCGGCATGTTCAGTTCCCTTACCAGGGCCAGCTGTTCCCGAAACACCTGTTGCTGAACAGGGCGCGGGGACAGGTCCCGGTAATAGTCCAGGCCTATCTCCCCCAGGGCCACCACTTCGGGGCGGCGGGCCAGTTCATCCAGCCGGGCCAGGTAATCCGGCGGGACATCCCCGGCGTCGTGCGGGTGCACCCCCGCCGAAGCCCGCACGCCGGGGTATTTTAACGCCATGGCCGCGGCTTCTTCAGACGAAGCAAGGTCATAGCCGACGCACAAAACCCGGGTTACGGACGCTTCGGCCATGCGCTCAAACACCCGGTCCAGGTCCTGCGCAAATTGCTCGTCGTACAGGTGCGCGTGTGTATCAAACAATTCCGCCGGCATGTTATTCTTCCCCCAGGGTAGCCGGGTCAATGCGCGGGAACAGCGGCTCGCCCCGCTTTAGCACGGTGCCGCCGGGCAGTTTGCCCCAGCTCAATGATTCCCAGGTATGCAGCTCCGGTTTGTCCTCAAGCCCGAGCAGAGGCCAGGCCCGTTCGGGCAACCCGGGCATAAAAGGCGAAATCAGCACGGTGGCGAAGCGCAGCACTTCGGCCACATTATAAAGCACGGTATTAAGCCGGCCCTGTTTTTCCGGGTCCTTGGCCAGAGCCCAGGGCGCCGTTTCCTCGAGGTACTTGTTGGCCCGCCCCACCAGGCGCAAAATGGTTGCCAGGGCGTTGGAAATCTCCCGCCGCTCCATCAGTTCCTCCACCGCGCCGGGGGTACCCCGGGCCAGATCGATCAGTTCCCCGTCGGGTCCCTCCGGCCGTCCCGGCTCACTTAAATGCCCCTTGAAATATTTGTATGCCATCGCGCAGGTGCGGTTGAACAGGTTGCCGAAATCGTTGGCCAGGTCCTGGTTGATGCGGTGCACCAGGGCCTCCTCCGAGTAATAAGCATCAGCCCCCAAAGGCATTTCCCGGAGCAGGAAATACCGGATGGCGTCAACGCCGTATTTATCAATTAAGATCAGGGGATCTACCACGTTCCCCCTGGATTTGCTCATTTTGCCGCTTTCCAGCAGCACCCAGCCGTGCCCGACAACCTGCTTGGGCAGGGGAAGTCCCGCAGCCATCAGGATGATCGGCCAGATAATGGTGTGAAAGCGCACAATATCCTTGCCCACAAGGTGAATATCCGCCGGCCAGTACTTGCGGTACAACTCATCATTTTCCTGCCCGTAGCCCAGGGCGGAAATATAGTTGGTGAGCGCATCCACCCAAACGTAAATCACATGTTTGGGGTCGAAGGGCACCGGAATGCCCCAGTTGAACGTGGTCCGGGACACGCAAAGATCCTCCAACCCGCTTTTGATAAAACTGACCATTTCGTTTCGCCGGGACACCGGCTGGATGAAATCCGGGTTTTCCTCGATATGCTTCAGCATCCTGTCCGCGTATTTGGACATTTTAAAGAAGTAGCTTTCCTCCCGCAGCAGTTCAACCGGCCTGCCGCAGTCCGGGCAGTTTCCTTCCTCCAGGCGGCTTTCGGTCCAGAACGCTTCGCACGGAGTGCAGTACCAGCCTTCGTAACTGGCCTTATAAATATCTCCCTGGTCATACAGCTTCTGAAAAATTTGCTGCACCACTTTCTTGTGCCTTTCCTCGGTGGTCCTGATAAAATCATTGTTGCTGATGTTTAAGCTGCGCCAGAGGTGTTGGAAACCGGCCACGATTTTATCCACGTATTCCTTCGGGGTTTGCCCCCTCTCCCGGGCCGAGCGCTCAATTTTCTGGCCGTGTTCGTCGGAACCCGTCAAAAACCAAACATCATAGCCCGTCAGCCTTTTAAACCGGGCCATGGCATCGGCCGCCACGGTGGTGTATGCGTGGCCGATATGAAGATTATCACTGGGGTAATAAATGGGTGTAGTGATGTAAAAAGTTTTCTTTTCCGCCATAAATAACTCCTTCCCCATATTTGAAATTATGGCCAAAAAATGGCCGCTTCCAATAAAAAACGCCCCCGTTGACCAGGGGCGGAAATGGTATCCGCGGTACCACCCTTATTTTCCCTTTTCCAGGTGGAAAAGGTCTCGTTTAAGGTACGGGGAACACTGTTCCCGATACCCCAAGCGTGGTAACGGTGCTTAACCCGGTGCGGCCTAATGGGAACCACAACGTTCTATCCGTTCAGCCGACGGCTCCGGAGCCATGTTCAACCCGGTCTCCCCGGCGGGCTCTCACCTCACCCCGCTCTCTGGGCGGTTCCCCCGGATTTACTCCTCTCCATCACAGCCTTTTGGCAATCATATGTATTTTAAAAGAATCCGATGTATTTTGTCAAGTTTTCCCTGGAATAAAAGATTTTATACAAAAATAACCAAATATTTTCAAAAAAATGTTGACTTTTAATTACATCATTGGTACCATTTACTTGAATAATTAAATCATTTTATGTCGAATTTTGTCATTTTAGGGGAGGGATAGTCTTGAAATCAACAGGTATTGTCAGAAAGGTGGACGAGCTGGGGCGCGTGGTTATTCCCATCGAATTGCGCCGCACCCTGGGCATCGATGAAAAGGATGCCCTGGAAATTTATGTAGACAACGAAAAAATCATCCTCAAGAAATACGAGCCGGCCTGCGTATTTTGCGGCAATGCCGCCGACGTGCAACATTACAAGGGCAAGCTGGTCTGCCGGAGCTGCGCCGAGGCCATGTACCAGAACGTCAAGGAAAAAGCCATGTAAGTACATATTCATGTTTTTTTAGTTTTCTCTTTGTTCATAAGCTTGTACAGGTCCCGCCGGGGGATATTCCTCAGGCGGGCCACTTTTTTAATCGCCTCATTTGGGTGCAGCCCTTCCCGCGTCAAAAGTTCCACGTGTTCCTCCGGCGCAAGGAAATTCCACTCCCGGCCGGTTCCGGAATCTTCCCCGGCGCCGGTTTTGCCTTCGATGACCAATACGAATTCCCCCCGGGGCGGGTTCGCGCTGAAATAATCTCGCAATTGGCTGATGGTTCCGCGGTGAATTTCCTCGAACCGCTTGGTTAGTTCCCTTGCCGCGCAAGCCCGCCGGTCACCCAGCACATTCAAAAATTGATCCAGCGTTTTAAGCAGCCGGTGCGGCGCCTCGTACAAAACAATGGTCCTGGTTTCCCCGGCCAGCAGGGATAGGCGCGTTTGCCGCTCTTTATTTTTTTTGGGTAGAAACCCCTCGAAAACAAACCGGCCCGACGGCAAACCAGAGACGGTGATCGCCGGCAAAAGCGCGCTCGGACCGGGGAGAGGCACCACCGTTATCCCCTGCTCCAGAGCAGCCCGGACAAGTTCCTCGCCCGGGTCGGACACGCCCGGGGTTCCGGCGTCGCTGACCAGGGCCACATTTTGCCCCGCCAGCAATCGCTCCAAAAGATACTCTCCCTTGCGGTGCCGGTTGTGCTCGTGGTAACTGGTCAACGGCGTGTGGATATCGTAGTGGCTGAGCAGCTTGCGGGTGTAGCGCGTATCCTCGGCGGCAATTAAGTCGACTTCTTTCAGCACGCGTAAAACCCGCAGGGTGATATCCTCAAGGTTGCCGATGGGAGTGGCGCAAAGATACAGAACGCCTTTGGGGCCCGGTTCCATGGCTACCGCTCCCGGCGCAGGAAGGCCGCGCAAAAAAGACACTCGTCGGCCCGGGTTTGCCCGAACTGGATATTGCAAACATGAAACCCGGCTTGGTATAAATTGACCAGGTTTTGCCGGCCCGTTACCATACCCGCAGCGCCACCCTCGTCTCCCGCTTCATTCGCCCGCCAGTGATACACTTGCTGCAACTGCCGTCTCAGTTTTTCATTTTCTGTTTCCAGCATTTCCACCTGGCTTTTCACACTTCTGATCTCGCTCAACAGTTCTTGCGCCCTGTTCTCCATGGTCTTCAGTTTTAGCGTTAATGGTTTCATTCTGATCACCTACCGGTGTTTCAACTTCTATGGCGCTGCAGGGATATTCCTTGACCAGCTTGCTTTCCTTGAGCTCAACATGCACGGTTTGCTTAAAAATGTTGATTCCGTTTACTTTCCCCTCACCGTCCGGGGTGATTACCCGCCGGCCGGGCTCGGGAAACTTTTCCTTGGCCTGCTCGTACGCCTCGTTTTCAAACTTGAGGCAGCACATCAAACGCCCGCAGATGCCGGATATTTTGGTCGGGTTCAGGGAAAGGTTCTGATCCTTGGCCATCCGGATGGAAACGGACGCAAAATCAGATAACCACATGGAGCAGCAGAGCTCCCTGCCACAGCAGCCCAGTCCCCCCATCATCTTGGCTTCATCCCTGACCCCGATCTGGCGCAGTTCAATGCGGGTCCGAAATACCGACGCCAGGTCCTTCACCAGTTCACGGAAATCGATTCGCCCGTCGGCGGTAAAATAAAAAATAATTTTATTGCCGTCAAAAGTCTGCTCCACGTCCACCAGTTTCATGGGCAGACCGTGGGCGGCGATTTTTTCCAGGCAGATGTCGAACGCCTTTTTCTCTTTTTCCCGGTTTGCCATTAATTGCTCGAGGTCCTCCGCTTCCGCCTTGCGAAGCACTTTTTTCAGGGACCCCACCACCTCTTCCTCGGGCACTTCCCTGGGCCCGGTTACCACCATACCGTATTCAACGCCCCGGGACGTTTCCACGATCACTCCGTCGCCCACCGCCAGCGGTAAATCGTTGGGGTCGAAGTAATATATTTTTCCCGCTTTTTTAAAGCGTACTCCCACTACCAGGTACGACAATGACAATACCTCCCGTTCACGCGTCCCCTAATCCCGCAATTTTAAATGCCAGGGTATCCAACAACAAGCGATGGTTTACGTTCCCGGCCAGCCGGCGGGCCGCTTTTTCCAGTGCTACCAGTATATCCAATATTTCCCTTTCCGAGTAAATATCTGCCAGTCTGGATATATTCTGCCTGTAATCAACGTTGATCAGCAACTCATCCCGGCCGATGATTCGCCAAACCAGGGCATCCCTGAAAAAGAGGACGGCGCAATTGATAAATGCCTCCAGGTCATCGCGCCCGTCCAACCCGTCAACCGGCAAAAGGGCGCCGTACGGCCGTTCCCCGGCCAAGCGGTCCAGCAATCCCCACATTTGGTCCCGCTTGTCCGCACCTTCCAGAAAAGCCAGGGCCCGCCCCGGGCACCCTCCGGATATTCTCGCCGCCACCCTGGCCCGCCCGGCATCGCCACCCCTACTTGCTTCCACCACCCGGTATACCTCTTCTTCAGGCAGCGGGCTGAACCGGTACAACTGGCACCGGGACCGGATCGTGGGCAATAACCCGTCGGTTTCATCCGCAACTAAAATAAATGTTACCCCCCGGGGGGGTTCCTCCAATATCTTTAAAATACAATTGGCCGCTTCCAGGGTCATTTTTTCGGCCTGTTCCACCAGGTAAACCTGCCTGCCCCCGCTGAAGGAAGTATAAGCGGCGCTGTCCTGCAAGGCCCTCAACTGGGCAATTTTGATGGAACCCCCCTGGGGGCGGATGATATGCAGGTCGGGATGCACACCCCGCTCCGACCGGGCGCAATCATCGCAATAACCGCAGGCATCGGTTTCACTTTGCCCGCACAGCAGCGCCCGGGCAAAGGCATGGCCGGTGGTCTTTTTGCCAACGCCCGGGGGCCCGCTGAACAGGTAAGCGTGGGAAACCCGGCCCGTTGCCAGGGCGCAGGATAAACTCCGTTTTATTTTATCGTGGCCTACCACGTCACGTAAAGCCGGCATCCGGCACCTCCGAAAAAAATTAATCACACAGCCGTCATTCCATCCCCAATGCGGTCAACACGCGGCGATGCACCTCCTGCTCCGGCGCATCCGCCCGCACCACGCGGAATATCTCCGGCCACCGGGAGGCCTGTTCCAAGTACCCCTGGCGCACCCGCCGGAAAAAAGCCGCTTTTTCTCCTTCCAGGCGATCCGGCGGGCGGTTTTTCAGCGCCCGGCGCAAACCGTCCTCCACCTCCAGGTCCAGCAAGATCACCCTGTCCGGCGCCAACCCGCCGGTGGCAAGCTGGTTCAACCTGGTGAGAAATACAATGTCCACGCCTCTCCCCCAGCCCTGGTAAGCCAGTGTGGAATAAAGAAAACGATCGCACAGCACCGTCTCACCCCGGTGCAGGGCGGGTAATATTTTTTCGGTTACGTGCTGGGCGCGGTCGGCCGCATACAAAAAAGCCTCGGTACGAGGCGTCAGGTCCCGGTAATCCGGGTCCAACAGCAGCCCCCGCAGCCTGTCCCCCACCCTGGTGCCGCCGGGCTCGCGGGTACGCAGCACGGGCATGCCCCGGGCTTCCAGGACCCGGGCCAGCAATTCCATCTGGGTGGTTTTACCCGAACCGTCTATCCCCTCAAAAACGATAAATTTGCCGCGCGTCAAATAAATTCAACTCCCCAATAATACCAAAACCCCGCCTGGCCAAAGCACCCGCGGAAATACAGCTTATTAACGCAAAGATTTAACCAACCAATATTTTACTGCGAAAAAATCAAAATATGATTTTGCTGCAAAAACCCGGTACTTGTATCCGGCGACCGGCCGCCGGCAACCATTAATCGTACCAACAACCAACCACCAACCACCTGCGACTAATCAGCCACCCTGACCGTCCGCAATGCCGGGTCGGCCGCGCCCTGGCAGTGCAGGCCGGATGCCCGCACCTGCAATAAATATTCGATCACTTCGGGGGTAATTTCCTCCCCGGGATAAATTATTGCCGTGCCGGGCGGGTACACCGCGATGATTTCACCGCATACCCGACCGCGGGATTCTTCCAGCGGTACGCTCCGCTGCGGCGACAGCCAGGCCCGGCGCGGCGTCGTAACCTGGGGTGGCACCGGCGGGCCCGCCGGCGAAGGAATAACAACGCGAGGCAACCCGGCATCCCGCCGTGCCTCCAGGCTTATATCCGCCAGGGCCCGGACCAGCGCCCGGGCGTCCTCGCGCCCCGTCCCCGGAGCCAAAACCGCCACCACGTTAAAAGCGTCGGCCATTTCCACATACACCCCGTACCCGGCCGCCAGCCGCCGGCCCACCTCGTAGCCGCTCAGACCAAGCCCTTTAACCGACACCACCAGCCGGGTGGGGTCGTGATCCAACGCGCCGCAGGTGCCCAGGTGCTCTTTACCCAGTACCACCAGCCCCGGTATGCGGGTTAGCTCCCGCAACGTTTCCTGCGTTATTTCCAGCAATTCGTCCAGCATATCCCCGCCGTGCCGGGCCAACTGCTGCCTGGCGGCATCCAGCGAGGCCAGCAAAAGATAAGAAGGGCTGCTGGTCTGCAGCAGGCGAAGCGTGCGGGCTACCTGCTCCCGTTGCACCCGCCCGGTGCCCAGGTGCAACCAGGATGCCTGGGTAAAGGCACCACCAGTCTTGTGCACGCTCTGCACCACTGCGTCCGCTCCCAGGGACAGCGCGTCCGCCGGCAGTGCGGGGTGAAAACGGAGGTGTGTACCGTGGGCCTCGTCCACAATCAGGGGAACGCTGTAGCGGCGGCATAGTTCCGACACCCCCGCCAGATCACCCACTACGCCATAATAACAGGGGTGAACCGCCAGCACGGCGGCGACACCGCGCCGGGGCAAAAGTTGCTTTAGCCTGTCCTTTCCGAACCCGGCGGCAAACCCGAACTCCGGTACGATTTCAGGTTCCAAAAACACTGGACGTGCACCGCTGAGCACCAACCCGCCCAATACCGACCGGTGGGCGTTTCTTGGCAGCACCAGCATATCGCCCTCGGCGCAAGTAGCGGAGATCAAGGCATGAATGCCCACCGTAGTGCCGTTGACCAGGAAAAAAGTATGCCGGGCGCCGTACAAGTTGGCAGCCAGTTGCTGCGCCGCTGCAATCGCTCCGTCCGGGTTGTGCAGGTCATCCAGGCCTTCCAGTTCGGTAACGTCCCAGCCGGGCAGATCGCCCTGCCGCATTACCGGGGACAGGGCCTGTCCACCCTTGTGGCCCGGTACGTGCAGCCGCACCGGGTTCCGGCGGCGGTATTTCTCCAGGGAGTCAATCAAAGGTATATGCATTTGATTTGAATTTTCCGGCAATATTTTCACCACTTAAAAATTTATACTAAAATATCATTTTAACATACTTGTCCCGCTGTTAAGCATCAACCTGCAACCTCTTTTGCAATTCATTGACATAATAAAGATGTCCGGGCGGGCCAAACTAAAATAAAGGAGTGATCGGCCATGTCCGGCATAGAAATCGACATCAAGGCACTTTCCCGCAAGTATCGCACCAATGTGGCCCGGCTGATTCGCGCCTGGAAAAAAGGCCTGTCGGATCTGGAACTTTCCCGCCGCACCGGTATTAACGTCGCCACTCTCTACAGAATCAGGAGCGATATAGAATTAACTCACCGCCGGGCCAGGCTGGCCAAAAAAATGGAGTCACCGGAAGGCAAGCAATTACCCGTACAGCGCCATATTTTTTTAAGGCCGCTGGTGTAACATTCATAAGCGGGGTCGCTTACGGATACTTTGGTAATTTTTTCCTCGCACAGCGGGCAAATATAATTCCCGCATACAACCAGGCCATTTTCACCGGCCCGCGCCGTTTCGCAAATGATGCACGTACTTCCGGTCACCATCATCACCTTTTATAGTATATGCAGCGGCGCAAAATCCGGTGCAAACCAAAAGCTGCGGGACATCCCGCAGCTTGGCGCTTTGTTATTGTTTTTTATTATTTTCCTTCTTTTTTTCCACTGTTATTGCGCAATCCGGGCAGAAATTCTGGCAAATGCCGCAAGCAATGCATTCATCATTAATCTCTACTGAAGGCGTGCCGTATACTCCCAGCACATCCGACCAGCTCATGCATTTTTTGGGACACTTTTGAATGCACAGGCCACAGCCCTTACACAGCCCGGGGAATAACGTCCAAAAACCCTTTTCCGTCTCCAGGGTCCTTCCCTTGAAGGTTTGAGCCATAATATCTCCCCCCTTTACATTGCGCTGGCCACAAGTTCCATACCGCGTTCGATGGCCCGGAAATTCATTTCCCGGAGCTTGGGATTCTTTTCAAATTTATAGCCCAATTTTTTCTCAATGGCGGCCTTGGCATCTTCCACGGCAACCACCTCCGTGGCCTTGATCACCGCCCCCATGATGATGATGTTGAACACCCGGGGGTGCAGTTCGTTCTTGGACACCTCAATGGCCGGAATCCCCAGCACTTTTTTGGCGTTCTTGGGCAATTCGTTTTCCACGTTTTCAATCCCGCTGTCATAAACAAAGATGGTTTCGGGCCCGACGTATTGCTTCGTGCGGTGCACGGCGCGGTCACTTAGCGCCACCACGATGTCTCCGGTTTGAAACTTGGGCGCGCCGATAGGTTCGTCGCCGATTTGCAGGTAAGCCACCGAAACGCCACCCCGCTGTTCCACACCGAAATTGGGTATATACAGCGCCTCGCGTCCTTCCTCGTTGGCCGCCTCGGCGATAATCTCGGCCACCGACTGCACTCCCTGGCCGCCCTCACCTGCCAGGACGATTTTTACCACCTTACCCATTACTTATTGTCCCTCCTTCTCCCGGGGACCGGGTACTTTTATTTCCCCCACCTTAAAATACTTGGTCATCTCTTGTTCGACAAATTTCCAAGTCTCTTCCGCGTTGGTACGCCAGTTGGTGGGACAGGTGGATAACGCTTCGACAAAGCTGAACCCGTTCCCCGCCATCTGGTTTTCCAGCGCCTTTTTAATGAATCCCTTCAGTTGTTTGACATTGGCTACCGTACCCCTGGCCACGTAGGCGCCTTCCGGGGTGATGGCCGCCACCATTTCCGGCCCCTGGGTGGGGTAACCCGTGGCCTGGATATCCCGGCCATAGGGAGTCGTTTCCGTTTTCTGCCCCGGCAGGGTGGTGGGCGCCATCTGGCCGCCGGTCATGCCGTACTGGGTATTATTGACCAAAATTACAGTGATGCGCTCGTTACGGGTGGCCGCGCTGACCAGGTGTTGCGCGCCGATGGCGTACCCGCCCCCGTCGCCCATGTAGGCGATTCCCAGCACTCCGGGATTGGCCCGCTTGATGCCGGTGATCACCGGCGTGGTACGACCGTGGTGGGTCTGCACGGTATCAACGTTGAAAAAGTCCCAGGACAGCAGCGAGCAGCCGATGTCGCAGCCGAAAACCACTTTATCCTGAATGCCCAGTTCGTCGATGGCCTGCCCCAGTGCTTTAAGCACCAGGCCATGGCCGCAACCCGGACAGAATTTATGGGGTTTTGATTCCATTCGCCAGCATTTGGGCATGGCAGGCTGTACTGACATTAGCAATAGCCCCCTTTCAAATTCTCTCAGCATAATAAATTTCAATCTTGTAGTACCTTCCGGATAGGAACCGGTCTGTTAAAATTTAATCTATCTACCTACTGCTTTTTAACCTTGATTTCGCTGCAAAAACCATTACTTGTACCTGGCGCTCCGGCGGTTTTTTTCGTTCGTTTCGCAATTTTACTTTTGGGGTAAGTTAAATCAACCTTTAATTTCCTTCACCCGCGCGACCACTTCCTCGGCGGTAATGCCCACGCCCGGTTTGAACATCGGCAGTATTTCGGCGGAACACCCGTAAGCGGCTTCTTTGACGAGCCTGTCCAGCTGCCCGTTGGCGGATTCCACCACCAGGAGTTGCCCGGCCTTGTTGGCCACTTCCCTCAACTGGTCCACCGGTAGCGGCCGCAGAGTGATGGGACGGAAATACCCCACCTTGTAACCGGCTTCTCTTAACTCTTTAACCGCGGCTTTGCCGGCCCGGGACACCACGCCGTGGGATACCACCACCAGTTCGGCGTCCTCGGTATCAAAGGCCTCGTACTCGGCGATTTCGGGCGCGGCCTTGGCATAGTCGGCCAGGTAATCCTTGAGCACCTCATACAATTCCTCTTCTACATTGTAGGTGTTCCGCAGGTGCGTCGGAGGCCTGTCCACGCCGGGCATACCCGGCTTGCCCACGTACGGCTCGGTGGGCACCATTTCAATGCCCCTTTCCGCGGGGTCATAAAAGGTAAGCGATTCCCTCATTTTGGCCTGGTAACCGTCGCCCAGAACAAAAGTGGGGAAACGATATTTCCAGGCGGTGTTGAAAGCCTTGATCGTGTAATCGAAAAGTTCCTGGTGCGTGGCAGTGGAATAAACCACCCGCAGTCCTTCACCATTCCCGCCCAGCGTGGTCATGGTCACTTCCTGCTGTGAATAAATCACGGTGGCGGTGGAAGGGCCGCCGCGCTGCTGAACCACCACAACCACCGGCAGCCGCATGGCCTCGGCCATGCTCATGGGTTCCTGCATCAGAGTGTTGCCCGGCCCGGCCGTTGCGGTAAACGCCCTTCTGCCGGCCAGTACACCCCCCACGGTGGTGAACCCGGCTGAAAGCTCATCCTCGGTTTGCAAAAATTTACGGTCATACTTGGGCATCAACCTGGTCCAGTAATGCATGATCTCGTTCTGGGGCGTAATGGGATAACCGTACATGATCTCGGCACCCGCGGCCAGAGCGGCCCATGCGACAACTTCGTTGCCGGTCATGAATACCCTTTTTTCTCCCTGAATCGGCTTTTCAGGCATTAAATTGACACCTCCTAAATCTTAATTCCATATTGGAATTCCCATATTGGAATCTACTACCATAATGTTCGCGGCATATACCTTACCAGTTTCCTTACCGGATTGCCCGCGTCATCCACCGGTCCGATCATTGCCGCAATTTCCGCCACCGCGGTGGTGGCCACCACCGGGACGCCCAACATCCCGGCCGCCGCGCCGACCAACCTGGCTCCTTCCTGCACAATGTCCACGCCGGTTTCGTCACCCAGGTGACTGTTGTTAACCAAGCCGTGCACCCTGCCCAGTTCCCTCACGTATTGCACGATTTCCTCCACGGTGCCGGTTATGGGGCGCGCGATATTAATCACGGCATAAATCTTCAAATCGGGGTCCGCCTCGGATCCCTCCAACAGGTTCAGGGTTTTGGCTCCTTCCACCCCGTAGCCGATATCTAGAATGACATCCCCGGCGCGACGCAGCGCCCAGCGGTTTTCCGCCCGGAGTATGTTGCCGGTCTCGCCCAGCCCCGCAGTTTCCCTGGTTTCCCAGGCCAGCACGGTGATGCCCTTTTGCTCCAGTTCCTTTTTAATTGGGCGCAGGGTGTAACAGGGTTCCACAATATCCAGATCCACCAGAACCACTTGTCGCCCGGCGGCAGCCAGGTCAACGGCCCTGTTTACCGCCACCTCGCTTTTTCCGCTGGCATATTCCCCCACATACGCTTCTACAATTCGCGGGTCGATCGGTTTCACCCCCCGCGCGTTTAAATTTCTAACTTTTTATTTGTGATTTTTAATAGTTTTGATAAATTAAACACATTTTATGAACATTATGGCGTCTTATTATTCAAACTTATTTAAGTATATTTAAATAGCCAAAAAACGTCAAGAAACAGCCCCATTCACAGAATTTTTACACTGCATACGGTATTCAAATAAACCAATGGGTGAGAACCAAAAGCATGATCAAGCCGGGCAGTTGCAAAATGCCGGCCACCAGCACCGTAAAGGGGTTGAAAGCAACATGCAGGCCCACGTAACCGAGAATAAAATTAAACACGGATAACAGCACCACGCCCGTGATCGCACAAACAAACAGCCTGACCAGCAAACCCAGTGGTTTGTAAAACAACGTAACCACTATATACAAGCCCAACAACACCGCTAGCCCTATGACTAGCAAATTCCATTCCAACGCTGACACCCCCTAAAAAACATTAGTATTACCAATATATGGGGGCGTGTTGAAATAAATTACTTTTACTTAATCTCCCTTCGCCCTTCAATAGCTTTGCCCAGGGTGATCTCATCGGCGTATTCCAGGTGAGCGCCCACCGGCAAACCGTGGGCGATCCTGGTCACCCTGACGCCCAGTGGCTTGATCAACCTGGCCAGGTAAAGCGCGGTGGCATCCCCTTCCACGTCCGGGTTGGTGGCCAGAATCACTTCCTGGACATCGCCACCTTCCAGCCTGGCCAGCAAGCTTTTAATATTCAATTGCTCCGGTCCCACGCCGGCCAGGGGGGACAGAGCGCCATGCAGCACATGGTAAACGCCCTTGAACCCCCTGTATTTTTCCACGGCCGCCACATCCCGCGGGTCCTGCACCAGGCAGATCACCCCCCTGTCCCGGGTCTGGTCGGAGCAGATCGCGCACGGGTCGATATCGGTGAGATTGCCGCATACGGAACAGCGCGTCACCGTCGCCCTGGCCTCCCTGATGGCCGCAGCCAGGTTTTCAGCCACCTCCGGGGGCGCATTGAGCAGAAAAAAAGCCAGGCGTTGCGCTGTTTTGGAGCCGATCCCGGGTAATCTGGCCAGTTCGCCGATCAAGCGTGAAACCGCACCGGCATATTGCATTGATGATTCCACTCCCAAAAGAATTAAAATAATCCGGGAATACCAAGCCCCCCGGTGATTTTACCCATCTCGGCGGTCATCATTTCCTGGGCTTTTTTCAGCGCCTCGTTAACCGCGGTCAGCACCAGATCCTGAAGCATTTCCACATCCTCCGGGTCAACCGCCTCGGGTTTGATCTCAACCGAAACTATTTCCAGCCTGCCGTTGGCGACCACCTTGACCACACCGCCGCCGGCCGTACTTTCCACCGTCCGGTTGCCCAACTCCTCCTGCATTTTGGCCATCTCGGCCTGCATTTTCTGCACCTGTTTCATCATTTTAGCCATATTACCGCCCATAATTATTTACCTCCCATCTCACTTTTATCTTCGGCCTCTTCCAAAGGAATTTCCTCTCCCTGGAAAAGACTGATCGTTTCCCCTGGTTCCAGCCGCGCGGCAGGCCGTTCGCCCCAGCCCGGGGGAGGGGCATCATAAAAACTGCACCGGATTTGCCAGCTGGCACGGGTAAACGAAGTGAGCGTTTGGGCCAGCAGGTTCCTGGCAGTCTCATTTTCTTCGATTATCTTTTTGGAAAATATATCCTCCCGGGTAACGCCCAGTACAAGACCGTGGTCATTAACCTCAGCCGGCCAAACCTGTTTCGGGTTAAAATATTCGTATGCGGCCGGGCTGGATTTTTTTATCGTAGCCAGGATATCCGGCCACCAGTTTCTAATTTGTTCAATACTGTAATGACCCGCGCCGTTCCCGGCAATGGCCACGGCTTCTCCATTTTTCCCCGGATCGCCCTGTTCAATCCCCTGCCCTGGAATTTCGGCCTTTTCGTCCTTCTCCAAAGACGCCCTTTGGGGGACCTCCCACCCCGGTACCAGTTTCGTTTGCCCGGATGGGGACGCTGCCGTGCCGCTAGCTGTAGTATTACCCGTTTGCAGCGGTTTTTCACCGGAGGGTGTTGTACCAGGCGGTTTTATGCCCTGGTTTTTTTCAAAACTTTTTTCTGTAATCGGCGGAGCGGGTTCCTTTCCAGGCTGGCCGGCAATGGTTACAGGCATAATTTGCCCCGGTGTCCCCGGTCCCGGAACTCCGGCATTAATTGGCCGACCCCCCCCGGCCAGCGCCCGTTCCAGCCGCTCCAGCCGCTGGAGCAGTTCGCCGGCGGGCGACGCCCCGTCATCGCCGGTCGCCCTGATCAGGGCCAGCTCAAACAGTACCCGCGGGTGCACGCTCCGGCGCATCGCCTGTTCGGCTTCCACCAGGAGGTCTATGGCCCTGATCAGCCTGCTCCGGGAAAACAACTCCAGCAGACCCGCGGCGTCCTGCGCAGCGTCACCGGCCTGTTCCGGCGCCAGCGCCGCCACCAACAACCGGCGCAGGTACTCCGTCAGTTCACCGGCCAGCAGGTACAAATCCTTGCCCTCGCTGATCATGGCCGCCACCAGATTCAACACATCCGCCGTCTTTTTTTCCGCCAGTCCCAGGACCAGTTCGCGCAAAACATCTTCCCGCACCGTGCCCAAAATACCGTGCACAATTTCGGCCGTTACGGCGGCGTCCCCGCTGAGCAGCAGCGCCTGGTCCAGCAGGCTTAAAGCGTCCCTCAAACTACCGGCGGCGGCCCGGGTGATGACCCGAACGGCCTCCTCGTTGACGTTAAACCCGCTTTTATTCGCCACTTCAATTAAACGATCGGCAATAACGTTGTCGGGGATGGGACGAAAATCGAAACGCTGGCAACGGGACAAAATGGTGAGGGGAACCTTGTGCGGCTCCGTGGTGGCCAGCACAAAAACCACATGCCCGGGCGGCTCCTCCAGCGTTTTGAGCAGGGCGTTAAACGCCTCGTTGGTAAGCATATGCACCTCGTCTACAATATATATCCGCTTGCTGCCCAGGGACGGGAAAAACTTGATGTTTTCCTTCAGTTCGCGAATTTCATCGATCCCCCGGTTGGAGGCGGCATCTATTTCAATTACATCCATAGTGGCACCGGAAATAATTTCCCGGCAAACCCGGCACTGGTTGCACGGCTCGCCCCCGCGCTGCTCGGGGCAGTTGATGGCCCGGGCCAGCACCTTGGCCGTGCTGGTTTTGCCGGTGCCGCGGGGGCCGCAAAACAGGTAAGCGTGGCTGACCTTCCCCGCCACCACGGCGTTACGTAAAGTTTCGGTTACGTGTTTTTGCCCCACAATTTCGCCCAGCGTCCGCGGGCGCCACTGCCGGTACAGGGCAAGGTAGCCCACTTGTCACACCTCCCGATCAATTTTACCTACCAACTTATTTCGCTGCGCGTATAATTTTACCTGCTTTAAACAAAAAATCGGCCGCAGCCGATTTTTTGTTTAAATTTGATGGCCGCGCACCCGCCGTCGAATAATGGCTTCCAAGCGTTACTCCTGCAGGTAACTCGGACCAGGCACCCTTGCGGCACCCGGAATTACTTCCTTAGTGCTGCTTCCGTCAGGACCTGACACGGTTCAGAAGGCTCCGTCGCGCAAGACCCAGCCGTCAACGCCCCTTACAGAAGCCGGACCCCACAAGCCAAACCCTCGGGACGGGAGTTCAACCCCGCTGTAGCGGATTGCGGGTACAGGGCACCGCTACCTCCCCGTCTAGCACGGCCAAGAATATAAACTTTTTGCACTTAGAACGAGGACGGACCCACAACAATTTCAACCAGGCCCGTCCGCAAGCACAACATTTGTGGCGGAGAGAGAGGGATTCGAACCCTCGAGACGGTTTCACACCGTCTACGCGATTTCCAGTCGCGCGCCTTCGACCAACTCAGCCATCTCTCCGTGGTCTACATGAGCAATACTATATAAATCGGTGCGGAGAGAGTTCACGTCTCTCCGGCAACTGCGCAATCTTTATTATACATTTATTTTGGCCTGACTGCAACCCTTTTTGACCGTTACGTCCTCTTAATTACTGGCATGCCTGCCAGGTTCGGGCTAATAAATGCCATATTTCAGAAACTTGTATTCCAGGTAGTTAACGATTTTCCCCACCCGGCGTAGATTTTGAAAAAGTGCACAACGGTGTCATCATCCGGGCGTGCCCGGGCTCACCACAACAAAAGGTTGGAGTGAAACCTCCAACCTTTTCAGTTCTCACTTTGTTATAATTTTTATTTATAGCTCATTAATTTACTTGCTCTCCAATGTGCATACTTTTTCGTTTCACATGTTGGAGTCTGGTTCATTTAAATCCGATGTGATTGAACCCCTATCCAATTTACCCAACAGCAAAGCCAATACTGCTCCAAGGGTTAAAGTAGCAAGCATGGCCACGGTGGTATGATATACGTACCAGGCTACCAGGTAGAGCATGGCAATCACAATGGACAGCACCATCAGCGGGAAGGCCACCTTGAAAAACCCCATGAAACCAATGGGAAAACCTCTTTTTTCCGCCATGCCTATGACCACCACGTTGGCCGAGGCGCCAATGATGGTGCCGTTGCCACCCAGGCAGGCGCCCAGAGACAGGGACCACCAAAGGAAATTAAGATCCTGGATGCCGCCCAGGCGCCCCATATCCTGAATCAACGGAATCATGGTGGCCACGAAGGGGATGTTATCAACAAAGGCCGACGCCATGGCCGACAGCCATAAAATCAACAGGCCTGCCGGCAACAGCTCTCCGCCCGTCACATCCAGCGCGTACCTGGCGATGGCTTCAATAACCCCCACCTCTTCCAGGGCGCCCACCACCACAAATAAACCGATAAAGAAGAAAATCACCGGCCACTCCACGGCATGAAATGCATGCTCGGGGTCCATACGGGTCACCAGCAGCAACAAAGCGGCCCCCGCCAGGGCAATAACCGAGCTTTCCAGGTGTACGAACTGGTGCAAGACAAAACCTGTAATTGTTAAACCCAAAACAGCTACACATTTTTTCAATAGGGCGGGGTCCTTAATCTCGGCTTTTTCATCCATGGTCATAACATTTTTCATTAATTCAGGCCTGGTGGCGACTTGCCCCCGGTAGATCAATTTCAAAATAAATATGGTTATAACATAGATGACCACAACCACGGGAGTGAGGTTAATAACAAAATCCATAAACCCTAGCTTGGTGGCGCTGCCGATCATAATATTGGGAGGATCGCCGATCAACGTTGCCGTGCCGCCGATATTGGAGGCCAGGATTTCCACGATTAAAAACGGTATGACATTAACCTGCAACTGCCGGGCAATGGCAAAAGTCACCGGCACAATGAGCAACACGGTGGTAACGTTGTCCAACAAGGCGGAGAGCACCGCAGTGATCAAACCGAGGGCGGCCATAATTCGAACGGGCTCTCCCCTGGCCTGTTTGGCGGCCTTGATGGCGAGGTATTCAAATACCCCCGTTTGCCGGGTAATACCAACAATAATCATCATCCCCACCAGCAGGCCGATAGTGTTGAAATCCACAAAATGGACAGCCTGTTCCTCGTCCACAATCCCGGCCAAAATGACCACCGCCGCGCCGCAAAAAGCGGCAACCGCCCGGTGGATCTTTTCCGATACGATAATGGCGTAAGTGACCAGAAAAACGGCCGTGGCAAAAATTATTTGGGTTTCAGCCTGCATAAATTATCTCCCTTCCATATTCCATAGAAATTTTAAGACATCATTAATATTCCCGTTTCCATTCCTTTGTTCTTTATAAACACCTCCTGCCATAAAAAGGTAAAATAAAAGAGGGGATGGTCAAATAAATTGACCACCCCCCCCAGTAGTCGGAAACCGTTACAGCCTGGCAATCATAGACCATACGGTCCACAGACCCATAGCTTTAGCGTCACTGGCTTTCGCCAGTTTTGCCCAACCCGTGGAGAGAATTTTAAGTTTTTCTACAGAGTTAATAATATTTTACACTTTTTTAGTTTGTCAATCAACTTATCAATAAGCCTTACATCTAAATCTAGTCTCTTATACTATATTTTTAACGCCATTTCGCATAGTTCGTGATCTATTTAACATTAGTTTATATTGCTTAATCAAAAAATATGAGACCAAATTTCCGGCGACGGCTATGTCTTCGGTATGAAGATAATGATTGGCGCTGGCGTCAAATAAAATGTTCGCGGAGCCGCCGGTTTCTTCGTCTTTGAGCCGGATTTTCACCGTTACCGGAAACCTCGGCAGGAAATCAAAAACAGCGTGGACATCGGCTCTTTTCTCAAGCCGGGCGTTTAGCCGTTTCCATCACCAATGGAGTCCATTTTGGGTGGATCATCTGCGCTATTTGTCTAACCATAATAACCTGCCGTTTTCCCTGTCCTGGCGGGCTTTTACATCTCCCCCGGGCGCGTATTCCGGCGTCACAAACCTGGTGGCTTCCTTCTTAAGTGCGCCGTTAATAAAGGGCTACGGCTTTCTTTGCAAGTCAGACCCCCGCGTAGCAATAAAGGCAGCCGGACGGGCAGCGCATGTTGTACCAGCCGATATCGACACTTTTGGTGCAGCCGCACAGTTCACGCTGGCCGGGGGCCTTTTCCAAGCTGCAGGGTTCCTTGCGGGGATGTAACTTTTGCAACAGGGCGCCGTCAATGCATTTTGAAGTGGCAAAGCCGGGCACCGCGCAGGTATAAAGCGCGCCGCCCCGCTCTTGGGCGACTTGTTTCAGGCGCTTGATCACCCTTACCCTTTGATCTTGCGTGAGGGTGATAATTTCGTAGCCCCGCCCGGCTAACCTGCGTTTCACTCGAGGGTATTCTTCCATAAACGAAGTGGAAAAAGAGAAAATCCCCATTTCCACCGCCTGCACGATGATTTGCTCGGCAAGGGGAATATTGCTTATTAACGTACCGTTTTTTTTGATCGTGACCAGGGGGTCAACCCGCAGCCGGATTCTCTCCGGTGAACCCAAAAATTCGATCAACCCCGGCAGTTCCCCGGCGGTATCCCTCCAACCTGGCACGTTCGGCTCCAGCGGAGTTCCACCAAGCCCCGTGATGGTCACATGGGCAAAAACATGATCATATTTTTTCAGCGCTTCTGCATAGGGGCCGTTATAAATAAAGCCCGGAAACTTGGTTATACAAACAACCGTGTGCACTTTCTCCGGGGGGTATTTTTCCGATAACACAGGGATGAGTTTTTCAGCGAACCAGCGCATATCGGTACGCCTGGACATGGTGATCACTTTTTTCATGCGCCCATCATGCCGCGAATCATCATGATAGTTGGGATCATTTTTTCCTCCTTTACCCATCAGGAGTGATAATCCAGGTAATACTCAATGTAATTCCGGACTTTTTCCGCCGGTTTGTAAATCCCAAAGTGGCCCTCGCAAAGGATGTCCGCATTTAAATTGATCAGCTTGCGCATGGAGTCCCGCCATTGTTCCATGTTCGAACCCCAGGAGGAGTCAAATGGCCCGTGGATATCCTGGCCAAACAAAATTCTGGTCCCCTTCACATCCAGGTAGGGGCTGATTCCCCCCGGTGTGTGACCGGGGGTATGCAGGCAATGTAAAACCGCGTTTCCCACGGCAACATTCTGCGTCTCCCCGTTTAATAATCTATCCACCGGCACGGGACGGTAATTGACCCGGTAGTACCATGCCGCTGTCAGTTCCGGCTTCCCCCCGGAGACTGCGTTGCGATCCAGCTCGTGGCACACCACCTGCGCTCCCCGCTCCCGAAAGTAATGCAGGCCCCCAATGTGATCAATGTGTCCGTGGGTGACGATGACATGCTTCAACAGGGAACTGTCCAGGCCAAGCTTTTCGATGTTCTCTAAAACAGCCCGGGTAGAATAACCCAGTCCGGCATCCACCAGGGCCAGCTCTGCTCCGCCGTCCACCAGGTAGATGCAACAATCACGGTCATCCGTTATCCCGGGTCCCCCCACAATGTAAACACTTTCAAAAACTTGCCCAGGTTTGTTCATTTAAAACAACTCTTTCCTCCACGATTATTATCCGGGTCATGATCATCAAATATATCTTATCATAAAGCCTCTCCAACCGGGTATAAATCAATAAACGCGAAAAAGAAAAATAGGGCCTGCTGAACGGAGCACCTCAAGGCTGGGATATTTCTTGGGCTGGAAGTAAATATCCATATTTTTCGGCATGTCCCAACATATAAAGAAATGCAAAAGCAGGTATTTTAACTATCGGGATCTTGGTTTTTACATTAAGGAATCCGTAATCCTCAGGCCGTTTTGTAATCACCATAGCAGCGGCAGTATTGTTATCATCTGCCAATTCTACAATTGCTTCTTTTAAACCTATTTTTACATCTTCCCTGTATTTCACCTCGATTAAAATACGTCCGACCGGGTGGTAGTCGACAACCACGTCGATTTCTTTTTCCCGGTTGCCCGCCTGTCTGTAATAGCCGACCCTGGTCTGTTGTCTATAGTAGAATGAAGCGACATGTTTGTATACTGCGGTTTCCACCATAACACCCATTTCCTCAGGGTCTGAAAGCACGTCCTCCAGCATCAAAACCGCATTACGGATAGCCGCATCTGCAATATATACTTTCGGCTTGGCTTTTAATATCTTTTTGCCGCCCATTTCTACCGGGTTGCTGATATAAATTAAATTGGCCGCCTCCAATAAGTTCAAGTAATTTGAAACAGTCTGCCTCGCAACCTCAATTTCTTTTGCAATGGTGTCAATGGTAATCAGATTGCCGGAATGAATGCATAAATATAAAAAAATCTTTTCCAGTTCCGCTACGTTACGGACATTAAATAAGACAGTCAAGTCTCTCTTTAATACTTTATCGACTACATCTTCCCTAAGAATTCTTTGGGCAAATGGAACATCATCGGAAAGTGCGATTTCAGGAAACCCCCCTACCAAAAGGTACCTGTGGAAGTATTTTTGCAGTATCGCAAGTGAACGTATGAGATCTTCCAACTTTTCCGGTGGAAGAGTCCAGAGCCGGCCCGGTTTCAATCCCTGGGGAAGCACAGGCAGATCGTTTATTCTCATAAGTTCACAATATTCGTAGAATGACAGAGTGGGAATTTTTATTATTGTCCATCTACCCACTCCGCTTTCAGACGCATGAGCGGCTAAAATAGGACTGGCTGAACCAGTGGCAATTACTTTACAACTTTTACGGTGGTCGTAAAGATACTTTATCCAGAGATCCCACTGGCTGGCGTAATGTACCTCGTCAAAGAAAAAGCACAAGTTTTGGCTGCTTCCGGAAACATTTTCTTCGTAAACATCAAGGATTTCTTCAATAGTACAAAACTTTAAAATCGGGTGGTCAAAAGAGACATATAAAATATGCTTTGCGGGAATACCGTTATTCAACATTTCCTCAATGAGCTGATAGAGTATTGTTGTTTTTCCCACACGTCTTGCACCGGACAGAATAACTGACCGGCGAATAGTGGGATGATTGAGAACCTTATATGCTTCATAGTACGCAAACCGTTTTACCGGCTTGGTAGATTCTTTCGGTACATTTCCAGTGATCCACCAAGGATTAAATGAAAATAAAACTTTAAGTAGCCTTTCTCTATCAATAATAGCCATTAATTCATCACCTGTTTTACATTTTAACCATAAAAATTGTAACATATGCTTTGCAAAAATAAAAGAACAGGTTACCCCGGTTCCCCCACCCCGATTTTACCCGCAAAACAACAAAGGACTCTCACCTTGAACCATGAGAATCCCTTGTCTTTTTTAATCTAATTTGGCGGAGAGAGTGGGATTCGAACCCACGAGACCGCTACTAACGGTCTACTCGATTTCGAGTCGAGCGCCTTCGACCATCTCGGCCATCTCTCCGTTTTATCTTTGTTTTTATTACAAACATATAACCCGCTAACTTTTAATCTTACCTTCCCTCTTACTTTCCCGCAACTCCCGGAAAAAACGCTGGATGATTTCCCGGCATTCATCTTCCAGGATACCGGATACCACTGCCACCTGGTGATTGAACCTGGGTTCCCGCAGCACGTCCATAATGGAATCCACGGCGCCCGCTTTGGGATCAGGCGCACCGTAAACTAGAGTTTGCACCCGGAATTGGATCATCGCCCCCGCGCACATGGGACAGGGTTCAATGGTGGAATACACCGTGGCTCCATCCAACCGCCAGTCTCCTATATGGCGAGCGGCCTCCCTCATGGCCAGTATTTCCGCGTGGGCGGTGCTGTCTGCCAGTGTCTCCCGGAGGTTATGCCCCCGGCCGATAATTTCACCGCCGAGAACCACTATTGCCCCAATGGGCACCTCGCCCAAAACATAGGCCTTTTCGGCCTCCACCAGGGCTTCGCGCATGTATCCGGCATGATTCACCGGGAATGCTCTCCTTTTCCGGGCTGCCAGGCGCTTGCCGGAATAGTTGTAACCAATGCGCCCGCGGCTTTTCGCCGGTACCCGCAAAAACCAGTATATCACAAATAATTATCTCTTGACAACCTGTTTAAAAATACTGTTCACCTTTGTTTTACCATCCCAGTAAAAAGGACCAAGGAGTCCCGCATCAAAGGTTTTGTTGCTCATTTATTTAAACAAAACCGCCGGGCTTAAATAATTTCCCGTCGTGAAGGTCACGATGGTTTCTTTCTATTTTGGCGGTGCGTTATCAAAAAGTTCTTTGATAAAAGGCAGCAGGTCGATGGGTCTTACAATGCCAACCACTTTCATGTGTTCGTCCGTTACCGGCACAATGGTGATCCGGCGGTTTAAGATGATTTCCGCAGCCTTGGAAGGGTGGTCGGTTTCCTGCACATGAACATCCACCAGCGGCCGGATACATTTTTTTAACGGGGTATCCTTAATTAATTGTACTCCTTCCCAATAAAACAAACCTGGCCGGTTATAGGTAAAGATGCCCAGCCACCCGCCTGCCCTGGGAGCCAAATTGCCAACCGCTTCAAATACGTTACGTAGGGTAAGGAACCCGGTTATCTTTTCGTTATCATCCAAAACCACAATCCAGCGGTATCCTTTTTCCTGCGACATGCGGTACATTATATTAACCGCCTGCTCCAGGGTGGCATTTTGGTTAATTCTTGGATAATCCGAAAAAGGGATCATATAATCTTTTATCGTTCCTGTTTTTTCCGGCATGTGAAACACCCCTGTCTAAAATTAATATTGGGAATATTTAAATTTATACTACGATTTTAATTTAGACATTATTTGCTTGCCACTAAAAATTCTTTTAATGACATTATTAGAACTTGGAACGTAAGAAATCGTCGTCGTTTTTTTCACAAAAAGCGGAAAAACTTAACTACATTAAACTTTTTTGGTTTTTATTTTAACAACCGGTCCTTCAAGAACATATCAAATCCCGCCTTGTTCAAAAATACAAGAAATTAGCAATTAATTGATTTGGTGCAAAAACCTTCTTTTTTCACAAGGCTGCCCAACATAAAAGGTTGTATTTAGCCGTTGGAGTACAAAATGTAGAAGCTCTGGTGGTTCAAATGGGTTTTTTGCAATGAAATCAATTAATTCGAAAAAACTATTTAAACTGGTATATTATTTAATATAATAATATCCAGGTAAGATTTTTATATTAAGGTGATACTGTTTTATGGGGAAATTTACCGTGCCCGGTTTGAAAATTGGTATTATTAGCGATACCCACGGAAACGAGCGTATTTGCCGTCAAATCTGGCAAAGCTACTTTAAAGACGTTCAATTGATTATTCACGCCGGGGATATTTTGTACCACGGCCCCAGAAACCCGATCACTGAGGGTTACAACCCCGCCGGCCTGGCTGAATTTTTAAACGCCAGCCCCATTCCCCTGCTTGTGGCCAGAGGCAACTGTGACGCCGACGTTGACCGGCTTGTACTGCAATACCTTTTAAGCCCGTTTTTATTCATGCAGTTCGGTGATTTCCGCATCATGGTGGAGCACGGAGACGGCCCGGGCCTGGAAAAACATTATATGATCGATATAAGCCGGAAATACGGTATAAACCTGTTTATTACGGGCCATACTCACGAACGCATGCTGGAGCGGGTGGAAGATGTTGTTCTCCTTAACCCGGGCAGCCCAACATTGCCCAAAGGAGATGGAATCCCCTCCGTGGCATTGTTGGAAAACGGGCAATTGCGGATTGTCAACATCTTAACCGGTGAAATATTGGATCACGCGGATATATAAAGCAAAACCCCGCAATTTATTGCGCCAAATGCCATTTGAACGACATTTAGCTTCTTATTTCTCAAGGAGAAAAAGCTGCCGGACAAGCATTCGGCTAAAAATCCGGAACGGGTTGTTGGCAAAGTAATAATAAAACCGGGTCGCCCCAAACATATAATAAAATCCTTGTATTTGGATGCCCGGTGGTTTCCTCCGCTCGTTCCGCAATTTTACCCTGGTGGATGGAGCAACTCTTGGTCTCCGCTTGCAGCTGTCAGCCGACTATTTCTTCACACCCTTTCATTGCACAGCATACCCCGTTTCCCGACATACCCGCTCTGAAGCACATATTATCCGACTTGCATTCCGCTTTGCTGAAATCCCCGGATTTCCACCTGTTAATCAAATTAGGCTCCCTGATCAATGGCCGGCTCATGGAAATATAATCCGCCACCCCATCTTTCACCAGGGTCTCCGCCACCTGAAAAGATCTCATACCGCCCACCAGAATTAGCGGGATGCCAATGGCTTCTTTGAAATCACGGGCTTCTTCCCTGAAATAGGCCTCTTCTTTTTCAGACTTTATCCCAGGCCTGCTGGGAGACAGCTTGCCGCCTGTAAGCAAACCACCGCTCAGCTCAATGGCGTCCAGGCCAACATCAGCCAGCATCCGCCCAACTTGCAAGGAATCCTCCAGACTCAGCCCGTTCTCTACAAAATCCTTACAATTCAGCTTAATTAATACCGGGTAGTTTTCCCCCACGACTTCCCTAATAGCCTGATAAACCTCGATATGAATACGGGCGCGATTTTGTATATCTCCCCCATACTCATCCCGTCGCCGGTTGTATACCGGGGAGAGAAACTGGCTAAGCAGATACCCATGTGCGCTGTGTATTTGAACCCCGTCGAAGCCAGCAGCTTTTGCCCTCCGTGCTCCATCAGCAAAAGCAGTTACTATCTCTCGAATATCCTGAGCCGTTATTTCCCGGTACGGCTTTTTGCCGGGTTCTTCAAGGTCCGAGACAACCAGCGGTAACTGCCCGGTCAATTTTTCCGGTGCGAACATTCCAGCATGGGAAAGCTGCATTACTATTTTGCCGCCACAGTCATGTACAGCTTTGGTCATTTCCCGCAGCCCGGGTATAAGTTCATCTTTATAAACACCCAGCTGCCATGGGGCAGCCTGGCCCTCGGGCAGGACATAGGAGTGGCCGCTGATAATTAGTCCCACGCCTCCCCTGGCGAGCTCGGTCATTGTCGCAACAAGTTTTGGGGTAACAGACCCGTCATTGGCGGCCATACCTTCCCAGGTTGCCGAGCGAACAAAACGATTTGCCAGCTCCATACCATTTATTTCTGTGCTCTCAAACATTTTACTCATTTTATCCTCCTACTCATTTGAACCACATATTGTTTTAAAACGGTTGCCGGGAGTCAAAAAAACTACTGCCGTAGAGAACTATTACGGACAGATTGGCTCCGGCTGTTACTGGGGCGTGCCCGGCGGGCAGTTCTATTAACGCATTACAGTCAAGCAGCGAGCAAAGCATGCTTGGCTTTTGACCGGGGAGCACCTCAACCTCCCAGCGATCACGTTTGAAAACTAAACGCCCGCGGAGAAACCTGCGCGATCTATTGGTACTCAACGGGTAACCATTGATGCAAACGGCATTAACGGTAACTATATCGGTAAGGCCGCCCTGCAGTTTCCGGATCAAGGGTGCTACCAGGATTTCATAGCCTACCGCACAGGCTGCAGGATTTCCGGATAGAGTAACAACCAACCTGTCCTTCCAAACCGCCCCTCCATTATGGGCTCCCGGCTACATCCGTACTCCCCGGAACAGAGACGAAGCCCAAAAGCCGCTTCGGACTGGCAGCCCAGGCCGCTGAGGCCCATAAAGGCCAGCGATCGGGGACCGTATTCGCCCACTATGAAACGAAGCTTTTCCGCAATCTCTGTGACTGCCTGGTCCCAGGAAATCTTGATAAAATTATCCCCGACCTTCTTTAGCGGGTGCGTGAGACGCTCGTCATGATGCTGAAAATAGGCAATATTAAGCCCCTTCCGGCAGGCATATCCCTGGCTACGGGGGTTGTCTTTGTCCGGCCTCACCTTGACCATGCGGTTGTTTTCAACCAACACCTCCAGCCCGCAGTTCTGTGCACAAAGCACACAGCCGGTTTTTTTCCACTCGCCCATTGTTACCCCCCTTAAATCCTGCCTTTCTCTCTGGCAATCCTTGTCATCTTTTCCTTTGTATTCTCCGGAGGAACGTGTAAAACCGGACGCCGGGCCATGGTTAACGCACCACTGGGACATGCGGAGGCACACACGCCGCAGCCTATACAAACCTCTTTATTTACTGCCGGAATTTCCGCTCCATTTCCGTTATCCAGCATGGTGATAGCCTGTATATGGCAGCTGTCTGCGCAGGTACCGCAGCCCACACAAGTTTCAGATTCTAATACGGGAATAAAGTTACTGGGGTGTGTGACATATGATCCAAATTCTTTTATGCCGGTCAGAATTACGCAACAGCAGCCGCAGCAATGGCACATGTAAGCAGGTTTATTCATTACGTTATCACAATTATGCACCAATCCAAGCTTTTCTGTTTCATCAAGCACCCGCAGCAAATCGTCCACCGTGGCTGGTTTTCCCATACCTCTGCGGATTACCCACTCGGCAGCGCTGCCAAGGGAAGTGCAGACCTCGAGAGGTGCTCCACAGGCCTTGCCCAGGTGGGCTGCTTTATGACGGCAGGGGCATATGGAGATGGCGCCTCCGCCGGACTGCCGGATAATTTCGCTGGCCCTTTCGTAGGTCAAAACCTCAGTTTCCACAGCTAAAGGTATTAGACGTTCATAAACCAGAGTCCGCATCATCTTGGTTTCCGACCTGCCCATCTCTTCCCTGACTTCTTTGTTATTAAAGTAAGTTTGGAAAAGCTCCGCTAAATCCTTCATGTTTACATCGTCCCGCACCCGCATGAAGGTATATTCGAAGAACCCTATCACCACCGGAGCCAACATGTAATAGAAAGTGTCTTTGCGGGGGATATCCAGTATCAATCCCTTTTCAGCCATACCATCCAGTATATTTTTCAATTGGTCCGCACTGATCCCGGTAATACCGGCAATCTGATTCAGCGTAACGGGAAGAATAGGAAATTTGCTACCCACCAGAGCCTCGCTTTCAGTATAAAGACGGTACAAAATAGCCATCAGGGTCTCATTCACCGGTGCTCCTTCCGGACTCTTGCTCAGGCGCTCGGCCAACAACCTGTAAACCTCGTCCTTGTTATGAGTTAAGTGTCCCATGCCCATGCCCTCCTTGTAAAATTAAGTGATTAGGTAACCGGCAAGCTTCTCCGTCACCTTCTTAAAGGTTTATTATTTATTGCTATCCCATTCATATGCTTCAAGCCAATCCTCCGAAGCATTCTTTTTATCAACATAATCCAAACGCGCCAGCCGATCCGGTATGCCGGTAATGGTGGCACCGTTCATTTACATTACTACTCTATTGACCATGTGACCCTGCTTAAATTATAAATTGTATCTAAATTATTGATATGTGAACTATATGGCCAAAAAAATTACTTACAGTACTCCTGAATTTTCTTCACAAAAGACATGAGTCCATTCCATTCCTCCTTATTTAAAGCTAATTTCATACTCTCATTGAGATCTTTAGAGATGGGAAGTATTTGTTCGGCAAGATTTCTCCCTTTTTGAGTAAGGCTTATCTGAAAAGCCCGCCGGTCCTCGGGATCAACTCTTCTTTTTAAAAGATCTTCTTTCTCCATTCTATCAATTAGACCTGTGACGGCTGAACTATCCAGGAACAGGTATTCAGCCAGCCCCTTTACCCCTAAACCGTCTTTTTCGTAAAGCGCCAAAAGAATAAATGATTGAGCCAATGTAAGTCCATAGTCAGAATACTTGGCATTATAGTATTTTTGAAGCACCCTGGCAGCAATTCCCACTTGAAAGCAAATATATTCATGAAAAGCAGGCAACGTTTAACCTCCTTCATAATATTTTAGATATCATTAATTAACTAATTTAATTTTGGCATATCAATAAATCTTTGTCAATACATTTTTGCATTTCCTGATTATGGGGCGAGTTTTACGAAACAGCGTGCCTGGAAGCCTATGCCCAATAACGACAAGTGGTTCAGGGATTGCAGAAGTATTACTCCTCCAGTGAGAACGTGGAAAAATGGGCTGAAAAAGCGAAGCCCCGCAATTCCTTGCGGGGCCTGGTTTTACGTGGTGCGCTTGGAGGGACTCGAACCCCCGACACGCGGTTTAGGAAACCGCTGCTCTGTCCTGCTGAGCTACAAGCGCGTCATGTTCATATTAAGCAACCGGCGTTGCCGGCAAATTTACTTGACAACAAACCTTACTCCGAGAATACACAGTGCAGCGACACAACAATAGCTTATGTGTCGCTGCACTTTTGGCGTGCCTGGAGGGACTCGAACCCCCAACCTTCTGATCCGTAGTTTTGTGACACCTAAAAACTACCAATTCCGCAACCCTTGCAAAATCCCGCAAACCCGCGTCCCCCAAGGGATAGCGGGTTTTTGTAATTCCCTTCCAATCCCTTTAAATACCCCCGAATTTTATGTTTTCCCTCCCCAATTGTCGTAAAACTGTCGTAAATTTTCAACCCCTGCAGCCCGCGTCCCCCAAGGCTTGCGGTACTTTCCGGAATTAAAAAAGCACTTACTTTTAGGATTGCTCACCTCAAAAGGTGCGCTGATCAGGGTTGTTCACCCCAAACAAACGGGGACAAAAAATTATTTTCCAAGACAAAACTAAAGGAGGCGTTGTAACATGATAGACCCCGGTAAAAGTTGGAATGACCTTCCCTTAACCTTAACCCCGCGAAGGAACGGTATAAGCTGGAATGATCTACCTTTGACCCTGACCCCGCGAGATATTGCGAGAGTGTTGGGCCTTGGCCGTAATAAAGGCTACCAAATTTTCCAGTTGCCGGATTTCCCCGCCATACGGATTGGCCGCTGCCTGCGCGTTACCCGCGAGGCTTTCATTCGCTGGCTGGAAACTCAACAACGATAAAAAAACAAAAACCCCCGGCGGCGGACCGGGTAGGGAAGGAAGGTGCAAGATTGTCTGAAACCATTATATCACAATATGCGGATAATTTGCTACTGCAAGCAGCGTTAAAATATGCAGAACATGGCTGGCCGATTACCCCCCTCTGGTGGCCCACGGCAAACGGCAAGTGTGCCTGCGGCAACCCGGACTGCCGGACCCCTGGCAAACACCCAATCCTGCGGGATTGGACAAACCAAGCATCAACCGACCCGGCACAAATCCTAAAATGGTGGCAGCGCTGGCCCCGTGCGAATGTGGGCATTGTGACCGGTGAACGTTCGAGAATCCTGTTGCTGGACGTGGACGTGAAGGGCGACGGACCGGCAACCCTGGCTAAACTTGAAGCCGAGCATAGCAAACTGCCCGATACCCCGGAAACAATCACGGGCAGCGGTGGCCGGCATGTGTTGTTTAAATACCCCCAGGGGCGGACAATCACCAACCGGGCACGCTTTGCCCCTGGCCTGGACACCCGGAGCAACGGCGGCATGTTTGTGGCCCCGCCGAGCCTGCACGCCAGCGGGGGGCGGTACGAGTGGAAAATATCCTTCGAGAACCAGCCATTGGCCGACCCCCCCGAATGGCTGCTAAACTTGATGGACAAACCCAGGGTGGCGGAACCCCCCGCCGCCCACGAAAGGGGAGTAATTACCCAGGGGGAGCGGAACGACACGCTAACCTCCCTGGCCGGGAGCATGCGGCGGCGTGGGATGACGTACGATTCCATTTTGGCTGCCCTGCTTGCCGAAAACCGGCGGCGGTGCAGCCCGCCGCTGGATGATGCGGAAGTGGAAAGAATAGCGCGGAGTGTGGCCCGGTACGAACCGGAGCAAAAATCGGTAAACGCTGATGGTGAAGCCGGGGGGAAGGGTGAGAAAAAAGGCCAAGCGGACCTTTTAATTGAACTGGCCGAATCAGCGGTTTTATTCCACGATGACCTGCAAGAGCCCTTTGCCCTCGTGGAAGTTGACGGACACGGCGAGATATGGCCGTTAAAGAGTAAATTCTTTAAACGGTGGCTGAAATATCAATTTTATAAGCAGGCCGGGAAATCCCCAACCTCGGATGCTGTGAATCAAGCCTTGGGGGTTATCGAAGGCAAGGCATGTTTTGAAGGTCCGGAACACAAGTTAAACCTCCGGGTGGCCGAGCATAACAATGCCTTTTGGTACGACCTGGCCGACAACCAATGGCGAGCGGTGAAAATAACTCCCGACGGGTGGCGGATAGTTGACCGGCCCCCTATCCTGTTTAGGCGACACAAAAACACTGCCCCGCAAGTGGAACCGCGCGAGGCGAGGGACGGAATCTGGCGACTGTTGGACTTTGTGAACCTGAAAAATAAGGCAGACAAATACCTGCTGGCGGTTTACATCGTTACTTGTCTGATTCCAAATATCCCTCACGCTATCCCCCCCTTCTATGGGGAAAAAGGGGCAGCCAAATCAACAGCCCTGCGGGTGTTGCGTCGAATTGTTGACCCGGCACGGCAAGAACTTCTTACACTGCCAAAGGATAAAAACGAGCTGGTACTTCAGCTTGCGCATAACTACATGCCTGCGTATGATAACCTGGATGGTTTACAGCCCTGGCAATCGGACCTATTCTGCTGTGCTGCAACTGGTGGTGGAATAAGCAAACGTGAGCTTTACACGGATGACGAAGAAGTAATCCTCTCTTTCCGCCGTTGCGTCACATTAAACGGCATTAACTTGGTGGCAAATAGATCGGACCTACTAGACCGTTCAATCCTTTTTGAACTGGAACGGATTAGTCCGGATAAGCGGCGGGAGGAATCGGAGTTTTGGCAGGAGTTTGAAAAAGCACGACCCTACATAATGGGAGGAATTTTCAAAACCCTGGCCCGTGCTATGAGGATTTATCCCACGGTGAAGCTGGACAAGTTGCCAAGAATGGCCGATTTTTGCAGGTGGGGGTATGCTGTGGCCGAGGCCCTCGGTATCGGCGGCGAAGTTTTCCTGGATGCGTACCAAGACAATATTAGTCGAGCCAATGAGGAAGCCATAGCCGGGAGTCCGGTGGCCGCCGCGGTGGTTGCCCTGATGAGGGGACGCAATGAATGGAGCGGAACAGCAACGGCGTTATTATCCACGCTTGATAAGGTGGCCGAAACCGAGAGGATTAACACCAAGGGGAAAGGGTGGCCCCGTGCAGCCAATGCTTTGTCGAGGCGTTTAAGGCAGGTTAAAAACAATCTGCTGGACGCGGGCATTGTTTATGACGTTACCCGGAATGAAAATAACAGCGTCCACATTATTATCCGTAAAGTTAGCGAAAATATCTCCGGAACCTCCGGAATCTCCGGAACCCAGGCAGGACAAGCCTTTCAGGTCCGGAGATATTCCGGAGATATTGCAAAGCCCGGAGATAATATCTCCGGAAAACCTCCGGACCGGGAGCCTTACAGCGGCAAGGTTTCCGGAGATTCCGGAGATACGGGAGATTTTTTCGGTACCTTAAGGGGGGAATATACCCTTGATGAACTCCCAATTGATTAATGAACTTGCCCGGCACGGCGTGGCCGTTCACATAGAGGGGGGGCGGGTGCGGGTATCCCTCCCCTGGCCCCCTGAAAAAATCCCGGCGGAGGTTAAGGCCCTGCTGCGGGAACTTAAGGCACGAGAACAGCACGGGCAGTTATGGTCCGAACCCGCCGCCCTGGCACAATTCCGCGCGGCATTGGACCGGATCCGGCGGCGATTTCCCCCCGACTGCATTGGCTGGGTGAAACAGAACCAGCCCCGACTTTGGCAGGCGGTGTTGGCCGCGCAAAAGGAATTTGACCAGGCGTTTCACGGGCAGGACATGACCGGCTGCCGGCGGGCGGCGGCTGGTTACGAGCAAGCCTTTGGTATGTTGGTTACTACATACGAACAGCAGCGGGTACTAACCACGGAGGAAGCCATTGCCGCGTTCGGCTGCGGGCGGGTGTGGGACCTGCCCCCGGGGAAAGCGGCGGTGCTGGATACGGTGTTTGCTAAGAGGGGGATTCGGTGGCAAAAATGCGTTACATTGAAATAAGGCTAACCAAGTGCAGGCTTTTCTTTACCGAACAGGAACTGCAGCAAATATTACAGCATGAACCTGAACTGTGGCAGGAAGCCATACGGCGAGGTAAGGCGTTTACCCGCGCGCGGGCGGCAAAAATTCGAAGTTATAAGGGGGACCAGTAATGGTTTTATGGGACAGTTGGTTAATGTTCCTTTTTTCCGGTATATTGGTTGTCTGGATATGTTTTAAATGACATATGAAAGGCGGTGACCCGGTATGAAAGACGGCATTATCCTCCCCCGCCCCCTGCTAGAATCCACGTTTTGGCGCAAGCTAACCCCCCAACAGCGGGCGGCGGTGATTGAGTTGTTGGCGGCGGCGGCGACGGAACCGGTCCGCTTTTATGCGGGAACCAACCGTTGGGAGACCTTACAGCCCGGAGAAGTACGTTTTCGCGCTGACCGTGGCCTTTGTGGACTAACTGGGCGGCAGGTGCGGAATCTGCTGACCAAGTTGGAGAAGGCCGGTTTAATCGAATACAGCACTCATGCAGGCGGGGCGGGCGGCGGGTATACGTTGGTTGAATGGTTAAATTGGATACAATATTCCGACCCTGATGTTTACGAAAGGTAAGGCGACGCGGCAGACATATGGCACTTTAGTGCGTTAAAGTGGTAAAGCGGATGGTGCAGAAATAACCGGATTTACCCCTTACAAAAACTTGATTATGGATATTTTTTCTGGTAATATAAGAATAAATAACTATATAGGTGATTCTCATATGCACATTAGATGGCAAATCAAAAAAGGCAACCCGTATGGTTACTTGCGCGAAGTTTATTGGGACAAAGAAAAAAAGGCCGTGCGGACACGAGCAGTTTACCTTGGAACCACCCTGGCCGAAGCTGAACGCAAGTTGGACGAATACCTTACCAGCGGTAAGGTGGCCCTGCCCGCCCTGGAGCAACGAAAACTACTGGAGCAACTACGGGAAACAGCCCCCGAGCAGGCCCTTAAGCCAAAGCGTGACATACCATTGGAAAGCACTATTAGGTTACTTACCCGCCAGCGGGACAAGTATAAAGATACCAGGCCGGACATTGCAAAGCCGTTGGAGGCGGCAATCAAGGCCCTGGAAAAATTGAAGGAGGGATAAGACATGGCACGGCGTGGAAACGGTGAGGGGACTATTTGCAAGCGCAATAACGGCACATGGGAGGCAAAAATCACTATTGGCTATAACCATGAGGGCAAACCAAAACGGCTGACCAAGTATTTCAAAACCCGCAAAGAGGCCCAGGAATGGCTTGCCAAGATTCAGCACGAAAAGGCCACGGGAAAATTCGTTGAACCCCACAAAACGACTGTGGGCGAATGGCTGGAACGGTGGTTGAATGATTACGCAAAACCCAAAACACGGGTGACGACATGGAATAGTTACGAGGCCCTTATCAGGCAGCACATTAAACCCGTCGTTGGGGATATTCCCCTGGTCCAATTGCAACCGGCTGATTTACAGCGTTTATACAACTTTAAGCGAGAAAGCGGCAGGCTGGATGGCAAAGGAGGTTTATCCCCCCGTACGGTAAGATACCTGCACACGGTAATTCATGCAGCACTGGCCCAAGCGGTTAAGGAAGGTTTGATTTACAGGAATGTTGCCGAGGCTGTAACACTCCCAAAGCAAGAGAGAAAGGAGTTAAAACCCCTCACCAGGGAACAAACCCTACAATTTTTAGATGCTGCCAAAGAGGACAGGTTATATCCCGCCTTCCTGCTGGCCGTATATAGTGGCCTGCAGCGAGGCGAATTACTGGCCCTTAGATGGCAGGACGTTGATCTAAAAGAGCATACTATTACTATCAGGCAGTCGATCAACAGAACTTACGTCAGCGGCGGGGGGACAAAAACAAAATTAACTTACCTGCAGCCCAAAACGGAAAAGTCGAGGCGGACGATACCAATACCCGCCGAGGTGGTACAGGAATTAAGGCGGCATAAGGCTAAACAAGCAAGGAAAAAACTGCTTGGTCAAACATGCAGGGAAACCGACCTGGTGTTTACTGCCGAAAAAGGCGGACCTATTGACCCGCGAAACCTTGCCCGAAAGTTTGAAACCTTGCTGAAAAAAGCCGGATTACCAAAGGTACGATTTCACGACTTACGGCACGGATTCGCAACAATGCTTTTGAAAGCGAACGAACACCCTAAAACCGTACAGGAGCTTTTAGGCCACAGCACAATAACAACGACCCTGGATATTTACAGCCATGTTGACGAGGATATTAAAAAGCGGGCAGTGGAAAAAATCAGCTATATGCTGCAAAAAGAAAAATCCCCCCATGCCAGGGGATAACAAACAAACGACCCATTTATAAGCACCAGGCAGCACCCTGGTGTTTTTCCTTTTTCGGCTGGTGCGCTTGGAGGGACTCGAACCCCCGACACGCGGTTTAGGAAACCGCTGCTCTATCCTGCTGAGCTACAAGCGCACATTTTTCCGTTGTCGTAAAACTGTCGTAAATTGCCGTTTTGCTGTAAGTGGTTGAACCCGCAAACCCTTGATTTTACTGGCGTGCCTGGAGGGACTCGAACCCCCAACCTTCTGATCCGTAGTCAGATGCTCTATCCAATTGAGCTACAGGCACTTAAAAGCTGTTTCATTAATGCCGCAGGTATTATTTTAACAAAGACGCTTGCCAAAGTCAACCCGGAAATGACTGGCGCCTTAGTGTAACTTGTACTTAAAGTAATAGCTGGAGCGGGCGGCCACAAGCGGAACATTGTGCATTGTAAAACCACGGAACTAATTCCGTGGTCCTAACTTGGCGGAGAGAGAGGGATTCGAACCCTCGATACGGGTTTTAGCCCGTATAATCGCTTAGCAGGCGACCGCCTTCGACCTACTCGGCCATCTCTCCGTAAACAATATAGTAAATCAGTGGCGGAGGAGGTGGGATTCGAACCCACGGAACCCGCAAAGGTTCAACGGTTTTCAAGACCGCCTCCTTAAACCGCTCGGACACCCCTCCAGCTAAACCTGCTTAACCAGAGACATATAAAAGTATAACACAGCGGCAAAGACGTGTCAATAAACCCGCATCTCCCGGAATCATGTTAATTTATCTCTATTTTGCCACCCATGTATGGCTGCAGCGGTGCCGGTATTTTCACGGTACCCGCCCCGGTCTGGTAGTTTTCCAGGATAGCGGCCACCGTACGGCCCACTGCCAGCCCGGAGCCGTTCAGCGTGTGCACAAACCGGGGCTTGCTCTTGCCCACCCGGTACCTGATGTTGGCCCTCCGGGCCTGGTAATCCGTAAAGTTGCTGCAGGAGGAGATCTCCTTGTAGCTGTTATAGCTGGGCAGCCAAACCTCTATGTCATAAGTTTTGGCGGCGCTGAAACCAAGGTCGCCGGTACTGAGCGTCACCACACGGTAAGGCAACTCAAGCAACTGCAAAATCCTTTCCGCATTGGCCGTCAATTTTTCCAGCTCTGCGTAGGAATCCTCGGGCCGGGTAAATTTAACCAGCTCTACCTTGTTGAACTGGTGCTGCCTGATCAACCCGCGGGTATCGCGACCTGCCGCTCCCGCCTCGGCCCTGAAACAGGCGCTGTAGGCGCAGTGATAGATGGGCAGTTTGTCCCCATCTAAAATTTCGTTATTATAAAGATTGGTCACCGGAACCTCGGCGGTGGGAATTAGGTAGTAATCCGTGTTCTCCACCTTGAACATGTCTTCGGCAAATTTGGGCAGTTGTCCCGTGCCGATCATACTGTTGCTGTTGACCATGAACGGCGGAAAAATCTCAACATAACCGTGCTCCCTGGTATGCGTATCCAGCATAAAATTGATCACGGCCCGCTCCAGCGCCGCCCCGGCCCCCTTATAAAAAGTGAACCGGGCACCCGTAACCTTGCCACCGCGTTCAAAGTCGATGATATCCAGGGCCTCTCCGATTTCCCAGTGGGGTTTCGGGTTAAAGTCAAACTGCCTGGGTTCGCCCCAGCGCCTGATCTCCACATTGTCGTTTTCATCAAGACCTACGGGCACGCTTTCGTCGGGAATGTTGGGGATCCCCAGCAAAGTTTGCTGAAGTTGCTGCTCCAAGAGGCGAATTTCCTCATCCATTTCCTTGATGGCAGCAGAAACCTCGCGCATTTCCAGCACCAGGTCTTCGGCCAGCTTACCAGCCTTTTTCAGGCGTCCTATTTCTTCCGAGACCACGTTGCGCTTGTTTTTAAGTTTTTCAGCCTCGGCAAGTTTTTCCCGCCAGCGCTCGTCAAGCGCCAGGAAGGAATCCAGTGAAATATTGGTATTCCTTTTTTTGAGTGCCTCCTTCACAACATCCGGGTTATTGCGTACAAATTTCAAATCAAGCATGGCCAAAAACCTCCACCGTAAACAGCTAATTCAAACTCCAAAACAAAAATGCCGGCCTGAGCCGACATAATTATACCATATTTATGCAACCATGTAAAACTACAGGCTTACAAACTTCACATCGAGAACGCCGTCTATTTCGGCGATCGCTTTAAGGGTATCTTCCGGCACCGGCGCGTCCACCGACAGCATCATCACGGCCTTGCCGCCCACTTCCTTGCGTCCCACCTGCATGCCCGCGATATTAATGTTGTGCTCCCCGAACAACATGCCCACCGGGCCGATAATCCTGGGCTTGTCAATGTGTGGAACGTAAAGCATGTATCCCTCGGGCTTGGTGTCTATCCGGTAGCCATCCACCATGACGATCCTGGGTTCGTTGTCCCGGAACAATGTGCCGGACAGCGATTTTTCTCCCTTGTCGGATATCACCTTCAAAGTGATTAGGCTAGCGTAACCATTTGCCGCACCGTTAACCGTTTGGGTAACACTGATGCCGCGGTTCTTGGCCAGCAGCGGCGCGTTAATGAAGTTGACCGATTCCTGAAGAATGGGATCCAAAAACCCCTTGACCAATGCCGTGGTTATGGGTTTAACTTCTTCACCGGCCAGTGCCCCGCTATAGGTAATTTCAAGTTTGGTGACCCGGCCTTCCACAAGTTGCGCCTGGAACTTACCCAGCTTCTCCGCCAGCTTCAGGTAAGGCTTGACTTTGGCCATCACATCGGGACTTATGGATGGGATGTTTACAGTATTGCGCACAACCTTGCCCTGCAGCGCTTCCACAATTTCTTCCGCCACATCCAGGGCCACGTTAAGCTGAGCCTCGGCCGTGGATGCGCCCAAGTGCGGCGTGGCGATGAAGTTGTCCAGTTCCAGCAGGGGACTTTCGGTGTTGGGCTCTTTTTCAAAAACATCCAGAGCAGCCCCGGCCACCTTGCCGGACTTCATATACTTGTACAGTGCTTCCTCATCAACAATACCGCCGCGGGCGCAGTTGATGACCCGCACGCCGTCTTTCATCAGAGAAAAGGCCCGTTCATCCAACATATGATATGTTTCCTTGGTTTTGGGCATGTGGATGGTGATAAAATCAGCCGTTGAAAGCAACTCTTCAAAAGCTACCAGCCTGATGCCCAGTGATTCCGCCTTTTCTTCACTGATATAGGGGTCATAGGCAACGATATCCATTTCCATGGCCTGGGCCCGCTTGGCCACCGCCGAGCCGATCCGCCCCAGGCCGATGATGCCCAGCGTTTTACCCCGCAGTTCCACTCCCAAAAAGGCCTTTTTATCCCACACCCCGTTTTTCATCTTGGCCACGGCCTGAGGTATATTTCTGGCCAGCGCCAGCATCATGGCGATGGTATGTTCCGTGGCGGCTATGGTATTGCCGTCCGGGGCGTTTACCACCAGCACGCCCCGCTGGGTGGCGGCGTTGAGGTCGATGTTGTCCACGCCCACGCCGGCCCGCCCGACTACTTTCAGTTTAGGAGCGTTTTCCAACACCCTGGCGGTTACCTTGGTGGCGCTGCGCACAATCATGGCGTCGTATTCGCCGATAATCTCCACCAGTTCATCTTCGGTCATTTTTTTCCCGATTACCACTTCAATGTCGGGCTCTTTCCGCAAAGGCTCCAGACCCTTTTCGGAGACATTGTCCATAACCAGTACTTTATATTGAGCCATTATGATTGCACCCCCAGAAAAACTTGTTGCGCCGCCCTGACCCCGGCACCCAATTCCACCGGGTAACCAACCCGGGCCAGCGCCATTTCTAGACCGCTGATGGCGATCAGCACATCCATTTTACCGGCAAATCCCATATGGGCAATGCGGAATATTTTGTTCTTCAACTGGGCCTGGCCGCCCGCAAAGGTAATGCCATATTCCTTCGTCAGCACTTTGCGGATATCGTCCGCCCCGATTCCATCGGGCGCGTAAACCGATGTAACCACCGGCGAAGCGTAATAATCCTCGGCCATCAGCTTTAATCCTAAAGCCCGGATGGCGGCCCGGGTGGCGTCCCGTAACAGCTTGTGCCGGGCGTAGACATTGTCCAGGCCCTCCTCCAGCATCATATCCAGCGCCGCGTTAAGGCCGACGAACAGCGATACCGCCGGTGTGTAGGCTGTATTCCATTTAGCGTATGATTTTCTGGCTTTTAATAAATCAAAATAATAGCGGGGCGACTTGTTGTCTTCGATTTTTTCCCACGCCTTTTGGCTTATGCTCTGGATGGCCAGCCCCGGGGGGAGCATCAGCGACTTCTGGGAGCCAGTGGTCAGAATGTCCACGTGCCATTCGTCCACCTTGATTTCAATACCGCCCACACCGCTCACCCCGTCCACCACCAGCAGAGCCGGGGTTTGGGCCACTATTTTACCGATGCTTTCAATGTCATTGACCACACCGGTGGATGTCTCATTCTGGGTGGCGAAAACAACCTTGATATCCGGGTGTTCTTCCAGTTTTTCCTTGACGGCTTGCGGGTCGACACAGGTTCCCCACTCGAAATTTATTTCGATCACTTCAGCGCCATACGCCCTGGTCAATTCCGACCAGCGCTCGCCGAACTTGCCTCCCACCAGGGTTAATACTTTATCCCCGGGATTAACGGTATTGGCCACGGCCGACTCCATGCCGCCGGTTCCGGAGCTGGTTAAAACAAAAATTTCATTTTTGGTCTGAAAGAACTTTTGTAATTTGGCCACAATTTCCTGGTGCAAATTTTGGAAATCCTGGGTTCGATGACCAAACATCGGTGTGGACATGGCCGCCACAACCTTTGGCGGAACGGGTGTAGGCCCCGGAATCATCAAATAATTTTTGCCTTGCATATGTAGTCCTCCTTCTTAAATATTCATTGTGTTTTTTAATATCAATAATGTTGTTAATAATAATCAACCCAAAAATAAAACCCCCCATCCCTGAAAAATCAAACAGGGACGAGAGGTATTCTCCCGCGGTGCCACCCAGATTGACCCGGTTTGCTGACAAATCCAGGCCCTCTTCATTCGGATAACGGAATAAACCCGTGTCCGCCTACTGCTTCTTTCAGCGGACCCCCTTCGGGGAGCCTTCTTCGCCGAATACAACCACCGGTTTACACCGCCCACCGGCTCTCTGCGGGTTGGATACGGTTACTGTACCCCTGCACTGGGTTTTAAATATGATAATTTACTAATAAATATTACTACACCCGTCTTGTTTTTGCAACAGTTTTTTAAAATTGGTTCATTTAGCAACTTCTTCTAAGAAATACTTGTGCAGTCTTAAATCATCCGTTAATTCGGGATGGAATGCCGCCACCAGAAACTTTCCCTGCCTGGCGCAGACAATCTTCTCTCCATAGTTTGCCAGCACCTCCACCCCATTGTCCACACTTGTAATATAAGGCGCCCTGATAAATACGGCCCGGTAAGGCTGTTCACCTAAGACCGTTAATTCCAAATCCGTTTCAAAACTTTCCACCTGGCGGCCGAAAGCATTGCGTTCCACCTCTATGTCCATCAGGGCCAGTGTTTCCTGCCGGGAATTCTTTATTCTTTTGGCCAGCATGATCAGCCCGGCACAAGTGCCAAATATTGGCATTCCTTCCCGCGCCAGCCCTCTGACCGGTTCCATCAGGTCAAAATCATTTAACAATTTACCTATGGTGGTACTTTCTCCACCGGGAATTACGAGCGCTTCAATTCCTTCCAGTTCTTGTGGTTTTCGCACCTGCCGGGTTATAACACCGCACTTTTCCAGTGCCCACTGGTGCTCCCGGAAGGCACCTTGTAAAGCAAGTACACCTATCTGCATTTATTAAAACCCCTCGTTACCAGCCTCTATCCTGCATCCGTTGCTCAGGAGATATGGTGGCTATTTCTAATCCGGGCATGGCTTCGCCCAGATCTTTGGAGATTTCAGCCAGTATCTTCGGATCGTTGTAATGGGTGGTGGCGGCAACAATGGCCTTGGCCCGTGCCTTGGGATCCTTGGATTTAAAAATTCCGGAACCGACAAAAATTCCGTCACAACCCAGCTGCATCATTAGGGCAGCATCGGCAGGCGTGGCAATCCCACCGGCGGCAAAGTTAACCACAGGCAGTCTCCCGGTATTAGCCACCTCTAGCAGCAGCTCGTAAGGCGCGCCCATTTCCTTGGCCACGCTCATTAATTCTTCTTTAGGCATATTCTGTACCCGGCGTATTTCTCCCATTACCATGCGCATATGTCGCACGGCTTCAACAACATTGCCGGTGCCCGGTTCACCCTTGGTCCGGATCATGGCCGCACCCTCAGCTATACGACGCAGCGCTTCGCCCAGGTTACGGGCGCCGCACACAAATGGCACTTTAAAGGCATGTTTGTCGATATGATGTTGTTCATCCGCCGGCGTAAGCACTTCACTTTCGTCTATATAGTCAACGCCCAGTGCTTCAAGTATCTGGGCCTCCACAAAGTGGCCGATCCTGGCCTTGGCCATGACAGGTATGGTAACGGCATCCATAATCCGCAGTATAATGCTGGGGTCCGCCATGCGGGCCACTCCGCCTGCGGCGCGGATATCCGCTGGTACCCTTTCCAGTGCCATTACAGCGCAGGCCCCTGCTTCTTCAGCTATTTTGGCTTGCTCCGGGGTAGTGACATCCATGATCACTCCGCCTTTAAGCATTTCCGCCAAACCTTTTTTTACCGTCCAGGTTCCCTTTTCAGCCACTGTTTCTGCCATAACATTCTCCTCCATTTCAGTACAATCACTAAAATATTTTACATTATTCCGATTGTAAAAACAAGTGGCAAGGGAATGATCATTCAGGTGCGAATTACTCAAAAAGCCCGTACCCCGACAAATACAAAAGCCCTTGGATGTTAATCCAAGAGCTTTTTCAAACTTTATTCCGGCAACGACCTACTCTCCCGGGGACAAACCCCAGTACCATCGGCGCTGGAGAGCTTAACTTCCGTGTTCGGAATGGGAACGGGTGTATCCTCTCCGCTATGGTCACCGGAAATTCCCTCAAAACTGCACAGCTTTTAGTTAGCACAAGTAAAATCTATTTATCAATGGTAGTTTGTTTTGGTTGTTTTACCAACCACCAACCACTCACCACTAACCACCAATCAGGTCAAGCCCTCGACCGATTAGTACCGGTCCGCTCAATCCCTCACGGGACTTACACGCCCGGCCTATC
>NZ_JADNRQ010000021.1 GCF_015594625.1 Desulfallas sp. Bu1-1
AAAACGTCATTGGTCAGTTTCAACCATTGATATCACCCATGATAACCGATACGGGCAGCTGACGCAGCGTATCCAGCCGCTTTATTTCTTCTTCCATAAACCTGCGGTTGTAAAGCCCTGTCAGCCAGTCATGATAGCTCAAAAAGAGGACTTTTTCTTCAATATACCGGGCGCCGCCCACTCAAAGGTGTTGCTCATGGTCCCTTTTTCCCGGTCAGCTTCAAAGAGGTAGGCCCTGCTTACACCCATGTCCTCGCCCATAAGCCGCAGGGGTCCTGTCAGAAAAACTTCAAGGCTTCTTACCTGTAAAGCCAGCTGGGAAACACGGCTGATAAGTTTTTCGTATTCCAGGTTAATATGGTCCTGGCCAATGCTAACACCACCTTTATTTAGTTAAAACAGTTCTACGTTATCACCCAGTTCCTCATCCACTTTCCCGACTTTGGTCGTATCCAGAAGCTTTTCACCGGTCACTTGCTGGTGTACCCGCCGCTCACCGGCGGTGGTATAAAGCTTTGCCAGCTTGTCCATTATTTCCGTTCGCTCTTTTAAAGCCTCACCATTTTGCAGCGCTTGCGCCAGATGCTGGAGTTCATCATTGCACTCTCCAATTACTTGCAAAACATGATTTAATTCCTGGGATACCATATCCTGAAACTGAAGGTTTATAACTGTGTTTTCCACCTGCCGGGACAAGCCGGTTACACTGGCGACCAGGGTGTTGGATGCTTCATGTATGGTTTTTACTGCCTCGACCATTCTTTCATGCGTTTTAAACACCTGGTCCCTGATATGCTGTATGATATTAGTTGAATCGTTAATTGTATTCACAACATTTGCTGTCATATTTTCCAGGTGGATATTAATATCCTTATTATGCTTATCCATCTCATCAAGGGTACTTTTGGTCAGTTCCGCCAGCTTGCCCACTTCCCGGGCCACAATGGCAAATCCCCGCCCGTGTTCACCGGTGCGGGCCGCTTCTATGGAAGCATTGAGGGCCAGCAATTGAGAACGACCGGCAATATCTCTCAGCTTACCGGTCAAAGCAGATTGTTTGTCCCGCCAGTACGCTCCATCTTGAATAAATTGCTCCTGCGCCGACCTGACATCTTCAATCAGCCTGTTTAAATCGCTCATTAAATCCCGCATGGTTTGCCGGTTTTCATTTAATAACCGCGCTACCAGGCTTTGCTCGTTTTCCTGGCTTATATATTCATCTAAAATATGCAGGCCTTCCCGGGCGTTTTCCGTAACCGACGAACAGATACCGGCTATTTTGTCGCCCAACTGCAGCACCGACTCTTCGGTAGTAGTCACCACAGCCTGAATATTGCCCTGTGCTACAGGCAATACCCGGCAAATTTGTTGAATGATATCGACCGCGCCTCCCGTAACAGAATCACTTGCCTCATTGTTGGCTAAATATTTTTTTCGTAGCTGGTAATATTTATATCCTATCCCTGCAGCAATAAGCCAGCATGAGCCTGCCGCCAGCCAGTGAAGTTCCAAATTACACCCTCCCTTGCCAACACTCTAAAAGGAACTAATTTGTCATAAACCCTAGAAGTTCCAAGTTCAACGACTTGACGATCACCGGGCCAAATTATCTCCAGGCCGGCATACGATTGCCGCATCGTCCACAATCTGCAACGCGGCCATGTCCAGCCCGGTTAAATTTTTCATATCCAGCGCCATGTTACACCTCGTGAAAACAAGAAAACAAGCCGAAAGGAAAACAATAGGATGAGAATTAGGTGGTGGGGAACGAAGAAGAAAAAGATGGCAGGTTAAACGAAAGCATAAATACATATTGTTACTATTATTCAATATTTTAACATATATAGAACATTTATCCCCCCCAACGAACATATGTTTGAAATTTATTCGTTTCATAATGATCAACCTTCAATCCATTATTTTTTAATTAAAATTATACAATATTTAAATAAGGTCATATCCATGTCTCATTACATATCAGTATTACATGCCCACATTTTTCAGCAATTTGTCTCGGGTTTAAACAGTTTTACCAGGTGATCAGGAATCAACCACCAGGCCCGAAATAAAACGCTTTATAAATAACCAATACCTTCCATGTGCCAGGCACTTTTAAAAGCACTTACTACCTCCGGGTCAAACTGCGTCCCCGCATTCCTTTCAAGTTCAGCTAAAGCTTCTTCCCTGCCCATTGCTTTCCGGTAGGGCCTGTCGCTGGTCATGGCGTCGTAAGCGTCAGCAACAGCCAAGATACGGGATAAAAGAGGGATTTCTTCACCTTTTATCCCCCGGGGATAACCCCTGCCGTCCCACCGTTCATGGTGGCACAGGATGTATTCAGCAATGGAAGCCAGCTCTGGCGTACTCTGGGCAATGCGGTAGCCGATTTCCGGGTGTTTCTTCATCTCCTCCCATTCTTTCTCTGTCAAAGGGCCGGGTTTTAGCAGAATACTTTCTTTGATGGCCACCTTGCCGATGTCGTGGAGCACCGCCAGTAGTTCCAGCTCATCCATTTGTTTAGCGGAAAGGCTCAGCCCTTTCGCTATTTTCAGGCTTATTGCCTTTAACCTTTCTGCATGCTCTTCCGTTTCCATGCTTTTTTCGAAAAGGGTGGCCTTCAGGGTGGAGATGACGGCATTCCGGTAGCTTTTGCCCTGCAGAAGCTTATGGCGATACATCCATTCCTCGGCTTCCTTCAGTACCTGCCAGATATTTTCTTCGGCCTTTGTTTTTGCGGCATAGCCCAGGGCGATGCTCACCTGAACAGGCCCTTCACTGTCCAAAACACACTTGTTTTTAATACTCCCGACAATTTTTTCTGCTGCTTTCATACCGGTCCGGGGCAGCAAAATGACAAATTCGTCCCCGCCCCAGCGGGCGATGATATCCTCCCGGCGGCAGCATTCCTTTATTACCTCTGCCGCTTTCTTCAAAAGAAGATCCCCTGCCCTATGGCCGAAAACGTCATTGGTCAGTTTCAATCCGTTGATATCACCCATGATAACCGATACGGGCAGCTGACGCGGCGTATCCAGCCGCTTTATTTCTTCTTCCATAAACCTGCGGTTGTAAAGCCCTGTCAGCCGGTCATGATAGCTCAAAAAGAGGACTTTTTCTTCAAATTTCTTGCGCAGAATATATTCGGAAATAATCCTTGCGGCAAGCTGCAGCAAATTGATGTCGGCTTCAGACCATTCCCTGTTTTTAAGACAGTCGTCAAAACCGATGAAGCCGTAGTAATCCCCTTCCACATATACAGGCAGTACCAGCAGGGACTTGATCTCCTGGGGCCTTAAGATTTCCTTTGTCTTTTCGTCGGGGATGTCTTCAATATCCCCGTAGTTTATCACTTCCCTGTTTTTAAGCCTGTCCACCCACCAGGTAAATTCAGTCTCAGGGATTTCCTGAAGGTTTTCTTTCTGGGGCGTTATACCGGGCGCCGCCCACTCAAAGGTGTTGCTCATGGTCCCTTTTTCCCGGTCCGCTTCAAAGAGGTAGGCCCGGCTTACACCCATGTCCTCGCCCATAAGCCGCAGGGATTCTGTCAGAAAAACTTCGAGGCTTCTTACCTGTAAAGCCAGCTGGGAAACACTGCTGATTATTTTTTCGTATTTCAGCCTCTTTTTGAGTTCTTCTTCGGCCTTCTTTTGCAGGGTAATATCCTTGCTGGAGCCAACCAGGTATTTTACCTTCCCCTTTTCCAGCACCGGCGTCAGGGTGGTCAGCCAGGTCCTTTTTCCGGCGGGGAGTATCAGAGTTTCCTCATAGGTCATGGTTTTTTTACTATCCGCACACCTTTGATAATTGGCACTGACGGCTTCACCAATTTCTTTCCCGGCCAGTTCAACGGGGGTTTTGTCTTTTATATCCTCCAGGCTGAACCCTGTCAATTTCCGGTGGGTGGCATTGTTCCTCATGTACCGGTATTCTCCGTCTTCCACCCTGACCAGGAACATGGCATCCTGGGTACCGTTGAACACCATTTCCAGTTCTGTGGACAGCTCCTCGATTTTTTCTCTCCGGGCCTCAAGGTTTTCGATCTGCCGGATTTCTTCCGTGATCTCCTGAAACAAGGTGACAAAATACCCTTTTTCAGGAGAAAAGGCGGCTATTTTGTACCAACGCTGCAAAGGTTCTGCATACTGGCTAAACTCCTGCCTTTCGCCGGTTAGGGCCACCTTGCCGTAAAAGGCCACCCAGTCAAAGCCGCCCGCCCTGATGCCGGGCAACACTTCCGTCACCCTTTTCCCGAGGATGGCTTCGCTTTTTAACCCGGTTATTTCTTCAAAGGCGGGATTAACTTCCAGAAAGATATAGTCTTCCGGCTCTCCCTGCTTCCCGAACAGCACCTTGTGATAAGCATAACCGAAGGGAGAATTCATAAGTATTTCTTTATAAATCTTTTCTTCCATCTGCTTAAATCACCCTTTTCCCGACCAAAAAAGCCCTCTGCGCATTTTCGTTATCTGTTCGACGGTCGAGGCCATTTCGCTCATGGTGGAGGCCGTCTCGTTCGCACCGGCGGCGGTCTGCTCGGCCTGGGCGGCGAGTTGGGAGAACGAGTCGGCCACCTGCTTGGACGTTTGGACTACCTGGCCGACAACCTCGCGCAAGTTTGCGCGCATGAATGATCCGGGAGCGGCTGCCGGCGGCACCGGCCTGCATGTTATCCACTACCCCATTGCCACTTTATCCCCGGTATACCTGGACACTGAATATACAGTATCTACTATTAAGCCTAGTTTTCGCCTGTCCAACTCTGTAACTATGACATGGCCCTCATGTCAGCATTACACACCCACCTTTTTCAGTACCGCCAGCAATTGTTCCGGTTTAAACGGCTTTACGATCCAGGCCGTGGCACCGGCTTTTCTACCTTCTTCCTTTTTGGCAGCTTGCGCTTCCGTTGTAAGCATGATAATTGGAGTAAACTTGCAAGTCTTTTTTTGGCGTGCCGCCTTGATAAAACTTATCCCGTCCATGATCGGCATGTTCAAGTCGGTAATAATGGCATCCACCTTGCCTATTTTGTCCAGGGCAGTCAAACCTGCTTGGCCGTTTTGCGCCTGCTCCACTTGGTAACCGGCATTTTCCAAAACAATCTTTATACTCTTCAACATGGTTAATGAATCATCGACGGTTAATATGGTCCTGGCCAATGCTAACACCACCTTTATTTAGTTAAAACAGCTCTACGTTATCACCCAGTTCCTCATCCACTTTCCCGACTTTGGTCGTATCCAGAAGCTTTTCACCGGTCACTTGCTGGTGTACCCGCCGCTCACCGGCGGTGGTATAAAGCTTTGCCAGCTTGTCCATTATTTCCGTTCGCTCTTTTAAAGCCATACCATTTTGCAGCGCTTGCGCCAGATGCTGGAGTTCATCATTGCACTCTCCAATTACTTGCAAAACATGATTTAATTCCTGGGATACAATATCCTGAAACTGAAGGTTTATAACTGTGTTTTCCACCTGCCGGGACAAGCCGGTTACACTGGCGACCAGGGTGTTGGATGCTTCATGTATGGTTTTTACTGCCTCGACCATTCTTTCATGCGTTTTAAACACCTGGTCCCTGATATGCTGTATGATATTAGTTGAATCGTTAATTGTGTTGATTGTATTCATGACATTTGCTGTCATAGTTTCTACATGACTGTAAATATCCATATTCTGTTTGTCCATCTCATCAAGGGTACTTTTGGTCAGCTCCGCCAGCTTGCCTACTTCCCGGGCCACAATGGCAAATCCCCGCCCGTGTTCGCCGACGCGGGCCGCTTCTATGGAAGCATTGAGGGCCAGCAATTGAGAACGATCGGCAATATCTCTCAGCTTACCGGTCAAAGCAGATTGTTTGTCCCGCCAGTACACTCCATCTTGAATAAATTGCTCCTGCGCCGACCTGACATCTTCAATCAGCCTGTTTAAATCGCTCATTAAATCCCGCATGGTTTGCCGGTTTTCATTTAATAACCGCGCTACCAGGCTTTGCTCGTTTTCCTGGCTTATATATTCATCTAAAATATGCAGGCCTTCCCGGGCGTTTTCCCTAGCCGCCGAACAGATACCGGCTATTTTGTCGCCCAACTGCAGCACCGACTCTTCGGTAGTAGTCACCACAGCCTGAATATTGCCCTGTGCTACAGGCAATACCCGGCAGACTTGTTGAATAATGCCGACCGCGCCGTCCGTAACAGCATCATTTGCCTCCTTGCTGGAGAAATACCTTTTCCGCAGTTGATAATATTTGTATCCTATCCCCGCAGCGATAAGCCAGCCTGCACCCGCCGCCAGCCAGTGAAGTTCCAAAATATATTACACCCTCCCTTGCCAACACGCTGAAAAGAACTAATTTGTCTTGAACCCCAGAAGTTCCAGGCGTTCAACGACCTGGCGATCACCGGGCCAAATTATCTCCAGGCCGGTATATGCTTGCCGTATAGCCCATAATACCTGCAATGCGGCCATGTCCAGCCCGGTTAAATTACTCATGTCCAGCACCAGATGCCGCTCGGGCCGGGAACACAGATCAGCGGTAAATTCTTTCACCTGGGTGATGTTAAAAAGGTCCTGCAATTGAACTACCAGGTACCCTTCCTGATTTATAAAACTATACCCCATCCATTACTCCCCCCGTCCGTGTCAGTTCATGCGGGTTTAATACCAACAAAACATTGCCGTCGCCCAGGATGGCCGCGCCGGCAAAAATAGTAATTTTCGTTAGTTCACCTTCAAGAGGTTTCAAGATAATGTCCTGTTCACCCAGCAAGTCATGTACTGCCAACCCGGTACCAGTATTCAGCACCACGATATAGATTTCTTCATCACTGCCGCTACCGGCACCGGCATCGGTATTGATAATTTTATGCCGGGCGAGTAAACTACCCGTGTCAAACAATGGTACCAGTTCATTACGCAGCACGGCAACCGGTTGTCCCTTCATTGTCTTTATCTGAACCATATTAAGTTTTACGGTTTCCTGGACTGCATCCAGGGGTAAACCGTACGGCTGCCCGGAAACTTCTACCAGCAAAACCTTCGACGTGACCATGGTCAGCGGCAATTCCATCCGGATACAGGTGCCTGAACCCGGCTGGCTGTAAACCCGAACCTTACCGTTTATTCGGCGCAGCGATGTGGCCACCACGTCCATGCCCACTCCCCTGCCGGAAAGATCGGATACCTCTTCACTGGTGCTGAAGCCGGGCATAAATATGAAGTTTAACGCTTCTTCATCACTAACGGACACCGCTTCTTCAGGCGTCAATAAATTTTTTTTCACCGCCATGGCCCTGACCCGGTCCGGAGCGATACCCCTACCGTCATCTTCCACTTCTACGATTACCCGGTCACCTTCGCGGTATGAACGCAAGGTGACGGTTGCAGGCACGGGCTTCCCCAAATCCTGCCGTTCTTCCGGAGGTTCCACTCCATGATCCAGGGCATTGCGCACCAGGTGAACCATTGGTTCATTTAAAGCCTGGATGATGTTCTTATCCAATTGGGTCTCCTCGCCGGAGGTGACCAGCCGCACCGGTTTACCCAGCGAGCGCGAAATATCCCGCACCAACCGGGGCATTTTTCGGAATATATGCGATACGGGCATTAACCGCACGTCCAGCATGGTATCTTGCATATCCCGGGCTATACGATCCAAAATGCTATATGTTTCTTTCATTTCCCGGGCCAACTCGACCAGACCATGTTCTATTTCCAGTTTCTTAACCAGATAAGGAAGGGCGTTTTTGGCCACAACCAACTCACCAGCCAGGGACATCAGCCGGTCCAATTTCTCCTGCTCCACTTTTATGGGCTGGTTTATCCCGCTTTCCCATGATTTCTCTCCGTCTTTACCGCCGGCGGGCCCGCCGCCCGGCACAGGGAGAGCGTTCTTTCCTTCATTAACGGAAACCGGACTTGCTGTGGAATCAATTTCCGTGGTATCCACATTAATCGTTTTTTGGCCGGTTTCTTGGCCCGGCAAATCCTGCTCGTCACTTTCAGACAACAAGTCCACCAATCGATCTAAAAAAGCCTGAAATTCCTGCTGTTCAACCGGCAAGCCGGGCAACTGTTCAATCAACCACTGCCACTGGTAATTTTGGGCCGCCCGGTGAAGAATTTTGGTTATGTGTTGTGCCCGCCATTCCCGGTCTTCTTCCGTTTCGGCAGCAGCCAGGGCCGTTTGTTGCTGTTCCAGAAATTCTTTGAACATTTTCCTTTCTTTAATCGACAGGCCGGTCAAAGTGTTGGCGATTTTGACTGCAGGCGTTTGCTCCACTTCGCTCACAATTGCCACCCGGAGGTGATTTTCGGGCGATTCCACAAATTGAAATACCTCTTCCACCCGGGCCGGCTCCGCTGTGCTGGCCAAATAGATATTTATGCCCAGGTAACAAAGTTCCGCATCCATTTCACACAGGGGAGGAAGCCCGGCATCATCAATTTGCAGATAAATTATTTGCCCCAGTTCCATCAACTCGTCAACAAGCAAAAGCGGGTCTGTACCGGTATAAAAAATGCCGGCATCGGGCATAAAGCAGATCTGGTATACATTAAGCCCTTGTCCCCCAACAGCCGAAATATTACTTCGCACATTTTCCGGCAGGGCAGCTAGAGCATCTTTATCTACATCCCGCAAGATATGGGTAACTCCTGAAGCAGCGCCGGAAACTGAGGGCAGGTACTCTTCAATCATTGTTATTAGCCGGCGGTAATCTACAGTGGGTGCCTGCCCGCCGGCAGCCGCCTCCACCAGTTCATGCACCCCGTCGAAACCATTCAGCAAAACATCCGCCAGTTCCGAATCATAAGTTATTCGGCCGTCACGCAACGCGCCCAGCACGTCTTCCAGCGCGTGGGTCAGTTTCTGGACTTCAGTCAGCCCGGCAATTCCCGCAGATCCTTTGAGGGTATGGGCAACACGAAAAATTTCGTCCAGCATATTTGCATCCGCCGGGTTTTCTTCCAGATATAACAGCCCTTGATTTATATTTTCAAGGTATTCTCTGGCTTCCTGGATGAATGTGGCAAGCAGATTAATCGCAATCACCCCCGCTTCCGGCTGTAAAAATTTTTGCCAAAAAGGTTAGTATTTCGGGATGTATGGGCTTGGACAGATAAATTGTCGCCCCGGCCGCCAGGCCGGTCCGGATATCTTGTTCACCAGTTTCGGTGGAGGCAACCAGGACCGGTGTGTCCGTATATTCCTCTCTTTGGCGCAGCTGTTTGAGTAAACTGACCCCGTCCAGCTTGGGCATGTTGATATCAATCACCAGCAGGTGGTAAAAATCCAAAAGGGTTTTTTCCAGGGCTTCGTATCCGTTGACTGATTGTTCCACTGCAAAGCCCGCTTCCTGCAGAATTTGGGAATGATACCCCCGTACTGTCAATGAATCATCCACCACTAATGCTTTTAAAATCACCCAATCACCACCTACTTTTGATATATTATGGCATTCTTCAACCGCACCATTTTATAAACAGAGGTTACCCGGCTCATGGATTCCGAGTGACCCAAGAACATGTATCCACCCTCGACAAGCGCTGCATGGAAGTACAGGGCCACTTCCCGGCGAGAATTATCATCAAAGTAAATCAATACATTGCGGCAAAATATGGCGTCAAAATTGTCCATACGCTCCATGGCGGCGCTATCAAGCAAATTTAGTTGATAAAATTTAACATGGCTTGCCATTTGAGCGGACAACTCATACATTTGCCCTCGCCGGCGAAAGTATTTTCCCATGTATTCATTCGGTACATCTTTGACCGAGCGTTGACCGTATAGCCTCGTTTTGGCCCTGTCCAGCACGTCGGTGTTGATATCAGTGGCATGAATTTCAAATGTCACCGGCGCGGATACTATCCCTTCCGTCATCTCCTTCAGGATAATGGCCAGTGTATACGGCTCTTCGCCTGTAGAACAGCCTGCAGACCAGATTTTCAACTTAACCGGGTTCTGCCCCTGTGCTGCTTTTTTTTCCAGCATTTTGGGAATAACTTCTTCGGCGAAGCATTTCAATTGGGGATACTCGCGAAAAAAGTATGTCTCGTTCACCGTCAGGGCATTAATTAGTTCCTGCCACTCTTTGTTTGAACTCTCAAAACGCAAAGACAAAAAATAGCCTTGAAAGCTCTGGTGGCCGGTGGCGGCCATGCGGTCACGCACCCGTTTTTCCACGTAATATTGTTTATTATCCTCAAAAAAAATGCCCGATTTACGATAAATGTAGTCTCTTATTTTAACAAACTCGTCAAACGTCAATTCATATCACCTTCTCTTCTGCGGGTGACCTATTTTTTTTAACGCTTCGGCCACGGCATAGTGAAGAAAAGGATCTTTGAAACGCCGGCCGGCTTGCTCAAGGCACCTGACATCCGTCACCCGGCTGCCCATTTCCCCCAAATACTCCACCGCTGCCGCCACTACATTAACATCGGAATCATTATTGACAACCTCTTGCAACAGTGAAACGGCCTTCCTATATTTGGCCTCTCCCAGCACATTCACGGCAAAAAGACGCAGGTCGGGGTCGAAAGATTGCAACAGTTCCTCGACCACACCAGATGCGGTTTCACCCAGTCCCTGCAATATTTCCACAGCCGCATTTCTCACCCAGGCATCGGCGCTCTCCAGCAGTTGAACCACCGCTTCCGCCACTTGCGGCGTGTTTATCCGGATCAGCGCAGCTACCGCCGCCTCTTGAACCAAACGGCTGTGTTCATGCGTTAATAAATCCACCAGGGCATTAATTGCCGTCTCATTCCCCTGCTGCTCCAGATGGCGCAGAGCCGCCAGGCGTTCCTTTTCACTACCCTCTTTCAACTTGGTGAGCAGATTGTCAATATTCATTTTGAGCACCTCCGGCCAAGACTTTACTTTAGGGCTTCCATAATGCGCTCCGCTACCTGATATGAAGGCACAAGGTGCTGCACGCCGCCCCGCAAATAAGCTTCCCGGGGCATCCCCCACACCACTGCCGTTTCTTCCGATTCCGCTATGGTCACCCCGCCGCCCCGGCGTATTCGCACCATCATGTCCGCCCCGTCGTCACCCAAGCCGGTAAGCAGCACGCCCACCAGGCGTTCCGGTCCCAATGCTTTATAGAAGGATTCCATGGTTACATGAACGGAAGGCATAAAAAGCGTATCTTTCGGTTCCCGGGAAATAAAAAGCTTTACCCCTTTGTCAACCTGATTATGGCTTGCTTTAAGGTGATAACCACCCCTGGCCACATATATTACACCCTGCTCCAGCACATCTCCATTGGCGGCTTCCTTGACCCGCAGCCGGCAATGTTGATTCAACCTTTGCGCAAAGGGAGCCGTAAACCCTGCCGGCATGTGCTGGACAACCACCACCGGAGCAGGGAGATCAGGCGACAGAAGCGGCAAAATATCCATCAGCGTTTTGGGCCCGCCCGTGGAAACACCGATGATTACAACTCTTTCTATATTTACATTTGCAGGCGCCGTAACGGTTTTTATTGGAGCTTGTTTTTTCTCCCTAATCTTTTTCTGTTCCGGCCGGAATTTAGCGGGGCGGCGGCTATTTGCCGCCGCCCTCACCTTGGCTTTAATTTCTTCTTTTATTTTAAATATTTCTTGAGAAACAGTGCCGTCCGGTTTGGATATGAAGTCCACCGCCCCGAGTTCCAGGGCTTCAAATGTGGCCAGCGCCCCTTTTTGGGTAAGCGATGACAGCATCACCACCGGGCAGGGAGCCTGCGCCATGATATACTGCAACGCTGTTATCCCGTCCATGCGGGGCATATTGATATCCATGGTGATAACCTGCGGTTTTAGTGATATGGCCTTATCCACCGCCTCCTCGCCGTCCCTGGCGGTATCCAGCACCGTCATATCCGGCTCTTCATTGATGATTTGCTTGATATACTTACGCATCAAGGCCGAATCATCAACCACAAGCACCCCGATTTTTTCCATCCACGGAACACCACCTGATTTAATTCATCTCACTTGCTTGAAACAAACCGGACGCGTCGTCATCATCCGCCAGGATTACTTTGGCCATATCTAAAATAATCACCATCCGCCGTCCCCCGGCAAGTTTTCCCACTCCCTTGATAAAGGCCGTGTCAATACGCGTATCGAGCATCTCGGGCACCGGTTCGATATCGGCGCAACTTATTTTTACAACTTCCCGCGCCGAATCCACAATCAGCCCTGTACGCTGGCCGTCCAGGTTTATTACGACAATGCGCGACTGTTCATCGCGACTATACTGTGATAGATTGAATTTCTTTCGCAAATCGATCACAGGTAAAATCGCGCCCCGAATGTTAATTACTCCCTCAACATAATTTGGAGCTTTGGGAACCCTGACCACTTGAGGTACGCGAATGATTTCCTGCACCTGAGTTATACTGGCGGCAAATTCCTCATTATCCAGCCAGAATGTAACCAGCTGTTCTTCGTCATCCGATTGCACGGTACTTTGTATTTCCTGTTCAGAGTCCATGTTCTGAGCAGTGAACTCTATCATTTCCTCCAGCGAGAAAAGACGGGCGGGATCCAGTATATAAACCAGGCTCTGATTCTTACTTTTGCAAACCCCGGTAATTTCACTTGTTTTCCTGGTGCGCAGCAGATCAGGCACCGGGGCAACAGCCTCGGAGGAAATGCGTAACACCTCGTTTACCGCATCCACGGCCAAACCTACGGTAAGGGTTTGCCCGGAATGTTTGATTCTTACAACGACTATCCGGGATCTTTCGTCAAAACCGGACTGTTCCAGACCGTACAAACTACGCATGTTGACAATGGGCAAAATGCGCTTGCGCAAGCTGATCAAGCCGTCGACATACTCCGGCGCGTTGGGTACCCGGTTGATTACGGAAGGCACGTGTACAATCTCTTGTACATGTGCAATGGGTATGGCGTAATCCTCCAGGGCCACACGAAAGTTTACAAATTCCTCAATTTTTTCTGTTGCCTGGCTTTCGGTCATCTGGGCGCTGCGACCGGTATTTTCCTCCATCTCCGACCGTGCCCCGTCGTTGGTTGAAATGTCCTTTTCCGCCTGGCCAAACAGATAAGCGGGATCAATAATCATTACCAAACGCTGCCCGTTATTCAGCTTGGCTACACCTTTTAAAAATTTTTCCCGGCCGTCTTTTTCAGCGGTAATTTCCTCGATCTCATCGGCATTAACTGTGATTACCTCGGATACCCTGTCTACTACATAGCCCAGTTTGTATCCATGAAAGTCCAACACCGCCACGCGGGTTGCATCTGTATGATCCGCACGGGGCAGGCCAAACTTTCTCCGGCCGTTGATAACAGCCAGAATATTGTTGCGCAAGTTGGCCAAACCTTCAACATGGTCAGGGGCCTTCGGCAGGTGTACAATTTGGGGCATGCGGATGATTTCCTGCACATAATCTATTTCAATACCATAGTTTTCCTGTCCGAGATAGAAGGTGACCAGTTGATTGGTTACAGTCATTGCTTTCTCCCCCTAACCTTGCTGTAGTTGGTCGGCTAGGGCGGCTATTTCCTCTATGGCGCGGCTCAGTTCACGGGCGCCGGCAGACTGCTGCCTGGCTGCGGATGCAGCCTGTTCCGTAGCCGACGCGGCTTCATGGGCGGCTGCGGAAATCTGTTCCACTGCTTTCTTGGCCTGTTCAATGGCCGCCTGGCTATCGGCCGCATTTTCAGCAATTTCCTTCGCACCGTTTAATATAACCTTCATTTCCGCCTCGATTTGCTCCAAATCAGCTGTGGTTTTCCTGGCTTTTTCCGTTTCCTGCCGGGCCTCGTTGGCCACCTGTTCCACATCACGCAGCACGGTCATTATCTGGTCCTGAATCGCTTTTACCATATCCTTGATTTGCTCGGCGTTGCGCGCACTGTCCTGCGCCAGGTTGCGAATATCCGAGGCTACGACGGCAAACCCCCTGCCGTACTCGCCCGCACGGGCAGCTTCAATGGCGCCGCTGACGGCCAGCATGTTTGTCTGGATGCCTACATTGACGATGGTATCTACAATTTTATCAATTTTTCTGGCACTGACATCCAATTCTTTTAATTTTTTTAGGTTCTGAAGGTTTGCTTCCAGTGCCGTACTAATACCGGCTATTAATTCATCTGTATTAACCTTGTTCTTTGCCAGCAAATCCGATAAGTTGGTGACTTTTTGCAGAGAAATCTCGGCTTTCTCGGCTATATTGGTTAACTCCTGTTCCACCCGGGCGCAAATAGAAGCAGACTCTTCACAGGACTTGGATTGTTCCTCGGCGCCCTGGGCCGCTATGTTCAGGGCTGACATAATCTCATTGGCAGAGCGTTCAACTTGCTCAATGGCCGCGGAAAGCTCTTCCGCAGCGGCCGCCAACCCCTCGGAGGATTTGCTGATATCGGTGGATGATCTTAATTCCTCCGCCATTTCCGCCAGTTCAACCGCACTGGAACCAATATCCTCCAGGGCCTTAACCTGCTGTTCCACCGTGCCGGAAACTTCCTGGGAGGCCTGGGATTGTTCCTCGGCCGCCTTGGCAATATCGGCTGCACCCTGCTGAAATATTTTGACGCTCTGCAGAGATTCACCGGATAAATTGTTTATTTCATGCGCCGCGCTTACCACATCATTCATGTCTTCGCCAATCTGCACCAGACCTTGCGAAATCGCCTGGCCTTTTTCCGACTCCTTCCTAACTTCATCGGCGGCGCTGTTAATATCTTTGGCAATAACATTGACGTCACGCTGAATATTACTCACCAGTTCGCGAATATCATTGGCGGCCTTTTCCGAAATCTCAGCCAGCGTGCGCACCTCATCGGCCACCACGGCAAACCCCTTGCCGTGTTCACCGGCCCGTGCCGCCTCAATGGCCGCGTTCAGCGCTAAAAGGTTTGTCTGGTCGGCTATCTTAACCACTGTGCTGATAATGTTGCCTATCTCTTCGGCCTGGTTTTCCAGTTCACCGACCAGCCTGGCCGACTCAGCGTTCGACTGGGCTGCAACATTAACGCTATTTACTATTTTTTCTATATCAGCCGAAGTTACCCTAATGATATTTTGGATGGCCTGTCCACGCTCCAGGGCTGTGCCAGCATTCCTTGCCGCCAGTTCAACGCCCTTGGTTATCTGGTTGATGGCGGCCAGTGATTCCTGGGCCGCGCTGCTTGACTCTTCCGCCCCCGATGCAATTTGTTCCACAGCAGCCCGTAATTCTTCCACCGCACTGGTGGATTCCTCCACGTTGGATGACAACTCTTCTGTCGCAGCAGCGAGTCTTTCAGCGATTTGTTGCTGTTTGGCAAACGTGCGGGCCTGCCTGCGCTGGGCCTCCAGCTTTTTGGCCAGTTCTTTTTTGTTCGCCTCCGACTCCTGAGCCTTACCGTCGTGCTTTTTGCCCGGGTCTTCCTGCGGCAGGGGCGCTAGTTTTTTACCGTTTCCACTCATTGTTAACCCTCCCTAAATTAATCGTTATTCTTGGCTATTATTAGGTAATAACTTCCCGAATAAATCATTTATTAATTAACGATCTTCTCATTTTCAGTAAAAAAACCGGCCACGATAGCCATGACCGTTAAAACTCTCCCTGCATAATGTTTAAGCAGCATGGCAGTCATAGCTAAAAACCTTAGACCCATTGCTTTGCGTCCCGGCCTTTCGACCGGTTTGCCCTGTTTTTTGCTTTTAAGAAAAACAATGGAAAAGAACTGTGTGGTGGAGAACGGAGAAGAAGATGAAGATGAAGATGAAGATGAAATAGCTGGTCGGCTAAAAGCAGGCGTGAAGAAATAAAGTGGAATACATTCCATAATTTAACTAATTTAGTATATTTACCCCCCCCCCCCCCCCCCTCGAACATATGTTTGTTATTGTTCTTTGTTTCATCATAATCACCTCAAATCCGTATTATTTTAATCATTTAATTATATATGATTTTATATTTTATCTAAATTCGACTAAATTATACATTATTTTCTTATGAATTGCAAAAATTATTTTTATGCGCTATAGTCAATTTTTCATTGCAAACCAAATCCTGCCCTAAAGAACAACTAACGCATAAATAACCGGAACAAAAGGAATATTATAGCTAAAAAACAAGGGGTTGTTGTAACAATGAAGAAAGTTTTACCACTAATTTTAATCGTACTTTCCATCACCATTTTCGGGTGTAACGCCCAAAGAAAACCGGTACCCCGGGACCAACCCGAAAAGGTGATTCCCCAGGAATCAACCATTGGATTCCGCGAGGTGGACCTGGAACAGGTTCCCACACCAGTCAGGAATATCGTTACCGCCATGTCGGACAGGCAAATGATAACCTGGACAAGCGCGGGCAATAACAATTACATCATATTAAACTCCGGACCGGACGATGAAAACATCAAAGTGGACAAAGTTGTTCAGCGGGTCCCCAGGCAGGATTTTCTGTGGCTCGACGTTACCCTAACAGAGGTTGAAAAAAAAGGTGACACCCGGTCGGAACCCGTGATTATCAAACTGGACCGGACGGATAAGGCCGTTAACGGGGTGGGGTTTGAATCAAGGGATGCGGATGAGGTGGAAGAAGAAAAAACTCCGGCCAAAGCACCGGAAGCGGCGCCCGGACCCGCCGCCAAAGCACCCGTTAGCCAGGTGAAACCCGCTCCGGGAGGGGAACAACCCGAGCCCGCTGCACCAACCAGGGAAATCACCCCTGAAAAGGCGCAACAGCAACAGCAGCAGCAAAATCAACTACAACAAGAGACAGAAAAAGAAAAACAAGATCAAAAACAGTGATTTGTGGACTGTTTTTTCACCGCATCAACCGTTAACACAAAATACCGGGAACAAGCAAGTTGAACGAAAAGCCCCGGGCTCGCAGATACACGGGTCCCGGGGCACATGACCTTACGAAGGGTTGCCATCTAATCACATTGGCTATGTATATCAATTTCCTCTTTGACCTTAAAACAACAGCTTCGGCCTCCCCACGATCAAGATCCATTTGAAGCATCGAAACGGCAAGGAGATTTTTTACCTCCATTTTTATAATCCATGGGGCATTGGCAACTTCTTTAACACCAGGTCTGCCGGCTCCTTCCAAAACTACCTCATTGTACACGGCAGTAGGTATAATTATTGTCCCGAATAAGATATGCAAAAGCTCTAATTCATTGATCCTGGACAAAGCAATAACAGGTGTTGAGTTAGAGACGACCTTCATTTTGCAAGAACTCCTTGACTGTCGATAAATCCTCCTCTAACTCATGGACATCGTAGTTAAGTGGTATATTATGTGTTGCCATAAAATCCAAGAAATCTTGTTTAGATACATTAGCTAGTTGAGCCGCCTTGCCCAAAGATAAGCTGCCATCAGCATAAAAAGTTGCAGCCAACCTTTTCAATGCTTCAGCTTTGATTAGTTTTGCCTTAGAGATCGTCCTTTATAGAATAATTCTTTAGGCAACTCAAATTCTATTTTTATTGTCTCACCGAACATGTTATTACGCCTCCTAAGTCAAAAACGATCTTTTGTAAGATTATACCATAAACCCCCCTTACCCTCAACTGCCATCTATATTCAGGCTGTATCGCCTAACCCCCTTTTTTTGTAATTTACCGCTGGAGATGGCGTTGTCCTAAGAAAGCCAGGCAAGACGCACCAGGGCATCAGCCTCCCCCAAGTCCCTTGGTTTTCTACGCGGAGCACTTCTATCTATCATTTTTAAGGCGGTAATGGAGTCTCTCTTAACTTGATCTTTGAAATCTTTATACTTTACCCGTCTCATTGTATCCATCTACTAATTAAGGGTAGCACTTACATCCATATATAACCACTTTAACATATTTAAACCAATGACAAAAGCTTTTATTAACTTTTGTATTCCTTAAATTATATTGTAGCAAAATATTGATTTAACTGCAAAAACACCACAGCGGCAGGCGATCCGGCGGATTTCTAGAGTGAGTGGAACACTGGATGCGGAATAGCGGTCAGGGGACACACCTCCTCTTTAGGGCAAAGCTTTGGGGTCGGAGGTATGTCCCCAACGATACCGTCATATCCCAAGAGTCATGACCCCTTAGGGCGTGAAGAAGTAGTTAGGCAGTAAGTTGCAAGCGTTAACTACAAGCTTCATCGTCCTTAAGAGTAAAATTGTGAAACGAACGAATGAAACCGCCGGAGCGCCAGATACAAGTAACGGTTTTTGCAGCGAAATCAATATTTCATTTTATGCTGAGGCTTTCTGTTCAACCAACTGTTCGATTTCCCTGCGGGTGACGCGTTCCACGAAACTGTGGAAGCCTTCCCTCATGACAATGATATTGGTGTTTACATACGGCACCACAAGCTGAATCTTGCCGGTGGGTTCCACGATCAGGGCCTGGAAACCCAGTTTTCGGATAAACCGCATGCATTCCTCGACGTTATCGGCATCCATCCGGTTAAAAGCTTCGTCAAAAACCACCAGGCGCAGCGTGTCCTTTTTCCGGTGCAGGTGGTATACCCGGTAAAAAGACGCCAGTATCGCCACGTAAAAGGGTATTTGCGCCCCGCCTCCCGACTCGGTTCGGGAAACCTTGGAAAAATAGCTTTTGTTGCCCTGTTCGTCGGTGATGATAATGTCAAAATCAAGATAAGAGCGGTAATCGGTAAGCTCGTGGATTTTGTCCTGCCGGTCGCCGGCGGTAATTTCCTCCAGCAGGCGGTTGAAGCTGTCGCCGTGCATGTCCTGAAAAACCGTGCTGAAAAGTATTTCGTTCGCCCCCAACCGGGCATGCTCAATCATTTCGTAAAAGTCACGCAGTTCCGGCTTGGGGCTGATGCTGAACCTGTAAGAATAGCTGCCGAATTTCAAATCCATCAGCGCGAAGTTCAGTTCATCGATCTCTTCATGGGCCATGCTTATAGCCTCATGCAACCGGGACAGAAAGTGTTCCTTCAAAGCCTGCTCCGCCTTTTCCCGGGCTTCCCGGGCCTTCCTGCCGTATTCGGGCAGGTGAATTTCCTTTAAAAAACGCAACCGGTCTTCATATTCCAGGTTGTCCGGGGCCGTAACATCGGCCAGAAAATCAAATCTTTTATTGAATTCATGCCGGGCGTTGACCAGCTGGTCCATTTGTTTTTTAATCCTGGTTTCCAAACCCTGGATCCTGATCTGATAATTATGTGCCAGTTCCCCGGGCGACCGTTTTTGAATCTCCCGCTCCCATTTGGCCTCGCAGGCTTCCTTCAGCTCCACCGGAAGTTTTTCCACATAGGCAAGATACTTTTGAGCATAATTATCCCTTTCCACGGCCAGTTGTTCCATTTTTTGTTCATATACTTCCAGTTTGGCTTGCATTTGGCCCTTTTCGGTGTTAATTTCGCCGGTTTTACTTGCACACCGCTCAATTTCGGCTTCTATATCCTTCTTGGTTTTTTCCAGTCCCTCAAGTTCGGAACGGTCCAGGTTCAGCAATTCCTGTTGTGCCTGCACCAGTTCCCATTCCAGGTTATCCAGTTCCCGGCACCGGGCAAAATCTTTTTGCCACTGTTGATAGAGGTAGTGCTTGTCGCTCTTTAAATTTAAAACACTGCCGGCTTGCTTCAATTTTGCTTCCAGCAGGGACAACTGCCCCCGGCACTGTTTCAACTCTTCCCGCTTTCCGGCCAATTGCACCTTAACGGCCTGTTTGCCGATATACGGCACCGCGTAGCGATTGCGGGGGATTTGCCGGGCCGTATAGTTCTGGTACAGCATGCAGGTGGCGGTAATGGCCCGCTTGTGGCGTTTCAATTCCTTTTCCGTTTCGCATTTGATCACCCCGCCCAAAAGCCAATCGGCATAAGCGCGGATATAGTCCTTTTCGGCCACAATCTCCTCGGCCAGGCTGCCCTCGAGGGGGGGTCTTGCCTCTTTTACCAGCTTGTCCGTATTGACCAGGCCCACATTTTCCATGCCGTGGGTAAATTTATACCGTTCATAAACGGCCAGCGCCTGGTCGAAGTATCCGGGCGGCACCAGCAGGTCAAACTTCTGGCCGGCAAGATAACCCTCGATGGCATTTTGCCACCGCCGGTCGCGGATATCGATGGCCTCGCAAAAAACCTCAACCGGGACGCGGTCTTGACCTTCCACAGGGACAAGGTATTCCTCCAACAGTTTTTTCAGCTTCATGGTGGAAGAAGCGTTGCCCAGCACCCGGTTTTTTTCAAGGTTTTTAATCGCCAGTTCCAGTTCCTCAACCTGTTTTTGCAAAGTTTCCTGTTGTTTTTTCCACTCCGATGCCTGAACAATAAGCCATTTCATACCCTCGTTCCAGGAACGGGCAAGCTTGCCCGGGTCGGAAGGAAAATGCCCCACTTCCAGGAAAATTCGCCAGGCCTGTTTATCTTCCGCCAGGGAACCGGTCAGTTCGGAGGGAGCCCCTTCCCGGCGCAAAACCTCAATTAATTTTTCCCGGTCCGAGATATCCGATTTAACCTGGTGCAGCAGGTTGCGCCGCATTTCAGCCAGCGCTTCCAGTTGTTTCTTCAATGCCGTGATCTGCTGGCGTAACTGCTTTTCCCGGTGGGCAATTTCATGATCCTTGATTTTTTCAATCAGTTTTTCCTTTTCAGCCTGCAGGTTTTTATGTTTTTCCTCCAATGCTTGCAATTCAACCAAAAGCTGTTGGAACCGGTCCCCGGCCTGTTGGCGCCGCCGCTCCGTTTCTTCCAGTTCCCGCATTTTTTGCTCAAAACCGCCCCGGTACAGCATATACCGGCCGGCTGCTTCTTTCCGGCGCAAATTTTCAATTTTCTCAAATTCCCCGCATACTTCTTCCAGAGCCGCTATTTCCGCTTCGGTGTTTAAAAGTTGATTTTCCATCTGGCGGTATCTTTCGGCGTAATCCCGCATTGTATCCACGTCTACGGGCCGTTCCTCCAGGATGTAGTCGTAAACAAACTTGCGCAGGTTGGTGATGGGCTTGAAGGAAATCCCCTTAACAAAAAGCGAAAAAAAAGTCTCCTTGATCCCGCCCAAAAGCTGGCGCAAGTCGTTTCGGTAGCCCTCGACATCGTTACGGTACTGGCGGCAATTGAGGCCCCTGGCCTTGATATGGCGGAAAAATTGCTTCCTGTTGCGGGGGTACCCGTCCTGCAAAAAAAGATCATCACTCAGCGGGCACCCGTCAATGATAAAAAATACATGCTCCTCCTCCCCGGATTCGCAATAGTAGTCGAACACCACGCCGATCAGGGAGGGTTTGTTGGTGGCGGTATGGGTTATCTCAAGCACGATGTAGCTGGAAAAGTCCTCTTCATTACCACGCAAATAGGTGTATTTGCCTTCGGTGCCGGTTCTGCCCCGCAAGTAACTTTTGAGGTCCCGCTCCGTTTTTTCATCGAAGGCGGCGGCATTAAACAGAATCTTTTTCATGTTGGACACGATAACCACCTGCAGGGCATCGATCAGCGTGGACTTGCCGGCCTTGTTGTTTCCGGTAATGAGAGCGCTTCCTTCAATGGGAATGGTTTCATTGGTAAAATAATGCCAGTTAATCAGTTTGATCCCCGTTAATTGTTTCATCTCCGGCCTCCTTTCCCTCGCCTGTCCCGATCCAGTCCGCCAGCCGTTCCACGCTTTCCGCATCCACGACCATCAGGAGAGAGGGGTAAAGAATATAGACGGCGTCCGGGTCTTTCCATTGACCGCGTTTCAAGTCCAAAATAGAAAAGTGACTGAACAGCCTTAATATCTTTTCCATGTCGTCCCGGGCCGGCAAGCGGTTTTTTATTTCCAGGGCCATGTATTTTTCCTGGATTTCTTCACCCGTTACCACCATCTCCCGGGTCAGCCGCAAATCTTTTTGTTTTTCATCATAAAGGAGCCTCAGGATAAATAAAAATATGGTTTCCTGCAAGGTGAAATGATACCTGTTCTTTCCGTAACGGTTATAGAGCTGAAACACGGAGAGGTGCTTGTTGTGGTTCAGATGCCAGCCGGAAAGGAGAAAATATTCTTCGAAGATATGTGCGTAGCGTTCCACGAACCGGTAATAGCGGCGGTCCTTTTCCCGCTCGTACACCAGGTAGTTCTGGCTTAGCAGCAGGTTTGCCGCATCACGAAAGGTTTCCCTGTCGCTGTTCGAAAAATCCTCATACTCCCTGTACCAGCTCAAACTGTCCTCTCCTTCCTTCTGATGACCAGGTTCGGCACCTCAATTGTTCCATCTTTGATGGTTACCGTTTCACCCCTTTTGCCTTCCAGGCGGTAGCAGGCCCCGGGGGACTGGCTGTAAAGAATAATGTAAATAAGCTTTACCCACTGGTTTTGATTGTCTAGGGGCAGGCTCCCGATGGGGCAGGCATCCCGTTCGCCCAGGACGGCATTTACATAGCTGTTGATCTGCTCCACTGTAACCTCTTGCGCCACCCGCGAGCCAAATTGGGAAAGTTTTTTTCTGCGCACCTCATCCGGTACCGGCACAACACGAAGGGGCTGGGGTTTATGGATCTGCCGCGCCGCGGGGGGCTTTTTCAGGCTGCCCGTGTCCACGGCAGCCTGGGGGAAAAGGGCGATGGAACGGGCAATTTCCCCGGGAACTTGCGCCTTTTCCCCCGACTCCCTGGCCAGCTTCCCCAGGTAGGCCAGCACGTTGAAAATATGCCGGCCGGACCCCATGCCCCGGCGGAGCTTGAACCGGAGGCGGTCTGCCGCCGACCTGGCGTACCTGGCATTGCGCCGGTCAATTTCGCCCAGCAGCTTGTCCATTTCCTTGCTGAAAGTGGATTCTATGTATTCCAGCCAATCATACAACATGTTTTCTGCGGCCGCCCTGTCCGGCGCCCTTTTTTCCCGCACCATGATCCCGGCCTGGCGATCAATTTCCGCCCTATTGGCCTGCCATTCCCTGATGCTCTTTAAAATGCCGGTGCGGTACTTGGAGATATGTTCCGAGGTTTTAAGCCTGTAGTATTGCTCGCCGAGAACCTTGGTTTGATACTCGTCATAAATCTGGTTCAGGATCGCGCTTACGTCTTCCGCTTCCAGGAGTTTCTCGGTATAATGCTTGATGCTGTGATTCAAACTTTTCAAGCCGTCAATCAATTCCCGGGTGGATTCATAAGCCTGCTGCAGGGCGACATAGGAAAACCCTTCGCTGCCGGTAAGGTTCTGGTAGATGCTGAGTATTCTCCCCTTGAATTCCACCCGGTAGCCCGTGCGAATTTTGTTCATTGCCTCCAGCAAGGCAATTGCATAATCGGGTATTGATATTCTAAAAGTATAATCCAGTTCCGGCTCCAGGCTCAGCCATCCCGTGTCCACCAACCTGCGCAAAAGCTGGTGGGCCCGCTCGCGGGCACCTTTTGCGGCATTCTCCCAGCCGCCCTCGTCCTCCGCCTGCCAGGCCTGTTCGCCCATGCTTTCCAGGTACTCCGTAAAAAGATCGATGATATGATCCCGGGAAAGGGTATAAATTCGCTTGTTATATTCCCGGTAAACCAAAAACAACAAATCGACATAAATTTCTTTCAGGCTTCGGCTAAAAATAGAAAAAAGGTTTTCCGGAACCTGTGCAAAGAATTCTTTTCCGTAACTCTGCATCATCCATACCTGCTTAAAATCTACTTTTAATTAATCAAACGGCGGCATACCGTATATAAAAAAACAGGAAAACCGCAATTTTAGCGGGGATTTTTTCCTGCCTTTTAAAATATTGTACTATAAAGTTGTTTTTTGATCCACACCGCGAATGAATCCCGTTCACATCCGGCAGGACAAACCATCTTAAAACCCTCCCGAGCGTAAAATGGAAACCAGGAACCAGAATCCCAGTACTCCCGCCACCAAAAAACCTACCTCCGCCACCGGAATCTGACCCAATAAAAAACTTTCCTTCCGGACCAGGAAAGCGGAACCGATGACCAAGCCGCTAAAATAATCGGCGTCTGAATACTTGATTCATTTCCATTGCTTTTTTATTACGTATTATGTTAAAATATCCAAAGAGGTGGAAAAAACTGTATGAGACCGGAAACCTTAGAATGGCTTGACCAAGCAGCATACGATCTGGATACAGCTGAGAGCATGCTTGATAGAATGCATCAAACAACAACTGAATTGAATAAAATCATCAAATCTTATCTTTCTGTCCTTGAAAAAAAGGTGTACCAGTGCAAAAAGCATACTTATTTGGTTCCCAAGCCAAAGGTACAGCCAGTCCAGACAGTGATATAGACCTTATTGTTATTTCACCAGCATTTGCCGGCATGCCTCTCTGGAAACGTTTTGAAAAGCTGGGTGAGGCCCTCGCCGAAATACTGGAACCAATTGAGGTGCGAGGCTATTCACCGGAAGAAATAAATGAAGCGAAAAAACAAAAAGCCTGCTTCCTTTACGAAGTGCTGACTGAACCACAAACTATAGAGTATCAGTTTTAACCAGCGCAAAACCCCGAATTTTTTTACAATGTAATGTAACTGAAAGCCGGAGGTTTTAGACCTGGCGGCTGGAAATAAATATACAGAAAGGTATGGCGAAAAAAGCGGAAGAGGGAAACCCATGGACTCCAACAGCCGGTTTCCCTCTTCCTTTATGACATTCGTCAATATAATCATGGCCGGGCGTTGCTCACATCGGGCGCGACAAAGGGGCTGCCCAGGTTGCCGATCTTGAACTCGCCCTTCATTGCTATTTTCGTTTTAACTTCTTTGGGGATGCCGGTTTTATTTTCCGCGTCGCCGGGACTGCCAAGTTCCGACGGGTTCATGGTGAGTTCCATCAGGGCGTTGAACTTGACCACATCCGTGATCATTGTCTTCTTGTTAACATAAACGGTGTAATAGTAATCAACTTTGCTGTTTTCCAAAAGCTTCTGGAGCTGCTGTTGCACCAGTGCCGGGTCGCCAGTGCCGGCGCTTGGAGGCATGCTTTGGATCGCCTGCTGCATCAACTTCTGGAAACCCTGCCGGAACTTGTTCATATCCAGGGTGGAGTTAATCACGTAATATTCCCGGCCGTCTATGCTCACGTCGTTGCCGAAATTCAGCAGCATGCCCATTTCCTTCATCTGAGCCGCCGCCTTCAAGGGATCGGACTGGATATCCCGCTGCTGCTTCCAGAATTCCGGCGCGAAGGGCATATCCTGAACCACCCACTCCTGCCCCGGAGCTTTCATATACATTTTTTCTTCGGTCATGTAAGTTTCCACAACCATTTCGGGAACCTGATTCTTCACTGCGGGGATAATATTTTGTTTCATATACATCCGCATGGGCTGATTCTGATAATGACCGGTCAGTTCAATATTCAAGTTCCCGGGGGCATCCCCGACCTGTTTCCCATCGGCAACAACACTGATATTCATGTTCATATTGCCTTCCATGGAGTAGGTGTTGATGTCCATAGCCACCCGATTGGCTTTGACCAGCAGTTCCTCGGGCGTCATGCCGTCCCTGGTTTCATTGCGGTTCAACGTTACCAGGCGCTGCCGGTTATCCCAACCCACTTCATAACCGAAAGCCTCGCCGACGGAACGTAGCGGCACATACACCTTGTCACCGGTCTTCACCGGCGCGCAGGACAGCGTTACCGGTTCCCCTTTAAGCAAAGCATCCTTTTTATCAACGGTCATCAACAAGATTACCCCGTTCTCGGTAATCTTTAAGGTATTCCCCGGGGTCCACTCCACATCGGCACCGGAAAACCTGGCAAAAGCATCCACGGGAACCATGCTTATTCCATCTTTTAGGAATATATCGAACTGTGCCGCGGAATCCCCGTTGACGTTAAGGTTCACCTGATCCCCGGCAAAGGCCGGCAAGGCGATCAGTAAACTGACCAGCAACGCCAGCGTCGTGGTTAAAAACAGGTTTCTTTTCAAAAAGCCCACCTCCGATTTTAAATTTGTTGTTCATTCCGCCTGTAACGCTTGGTAATGCATTTGATCCCCCCTTTTTTTTTTAAGATGATGTGTTTCGGACCGGATCGCCCGCCGCTGTGGTTTTTTGGCAGTGAAATCAATATCAAGTTTCCGGTAAAAAAAATCGCAACAAAATGATGTGGAAATTCGTCTAATTGTGCAAGATGAACAAGTATGCCCGGGGGAGAGATATAAATGTATTGGAGATCTTTGCGCGTTATGGCCGGATTGCTGGTTTTTATTAGTATTTTCTTTTACCCGTTAAGTTCCGGCATTCAACCCCGGTCTTTCATAAATGATAAAACACCATCGCCCCCGCCGGTTGTCGTTAAGCAACCTGCTTTAAATGAATCACCCCCGGGGGAAGCGGGAAAAGAAAGCCGGGAAGCGCCTGTTCACCCCGGTAAACCGCTGCCACCGCCGCCACCGGGTCAAGCCCTGGCGGTGGAACCTTCACCCGCTGATACAAGCCAGTTAATCAAACAAGTAGACATCCAGGGTAAAGTCGGGCTGAGTTTTGACGACGGACCTTATTCGGAAATGACCGGTCAATATCTCAAAGCGCTGCAGAAGTGCAACGTGCGGGCAACTTTTTTTATGATTGGTCAACGAATACGTCTATATCCGGGAGAGGCCCGTAAAGTTATCGAACTCGGAAGCGAAATCGGCAGTCATTCCTGGCGGCACGCCCGGCTGGACAAACTGGAACGGGAGGAAATTGCCAAGGACCTGCGCAGCGTAGCGCAACAAGTTTATGAATCCCTGGGCGATGAAATCGGCCTATTTCGCCCACCATACGGCCGCTACTCCGAAAATGTGATTGAGGTGGCCCGGGAATTAAACCAGCAAGTGGTCCTATGGAATGTGGACCCCCGTGACTGGGAAAACCCTCCACCCGAAGAAATTGTTTCCAGGGTGCTGAGCCAGGTAAAACCCGGCTCCATCATTATTTTGCACGAAGGAAGAAAGAATACGCTGCAGGCCCTGCCGGAAATGATCCAAAAACTCAGGGAGCGTGGCCTTGAACCGGTGCCGGTCTCCGAATTGCTGGACCGGGAAGAAGCGCTTCCGGCCGCCGCCGGTGCCGACGGCCCGTAACTTTTTTCTTTGGCCGGTGAGACAACGGCCAACAAAAGAAATAATTACTCCGTTCTTTAGACGATACCTCCCGCTAATTGGTTCCCCCCGACATTGCATTATTAGCAAATGTTTGTTATAATTTTGTTAATATGTTTACTATTAAGTTATGTAATTCTTCTCAACATATTGACAAGACTTCAGGGAGGGGTACTGCATGGACAGGTGCGAGCTTGAGAAAAAGCTGAAAAGTTTGAAAGAGGAGCTTGAGGACGTCAAACAGGAAAGGCATTTTATGCTGGAAAAAACTTCTATTCACGTTCCCGGCCATGCCAGGCACAGGTATGATGCGGAGATCAAGGAACTTGAAGAAAAAATAAAGGAAATTGAAGCGAAATTATATCAATAAACAATATACAGCCGCAGGTGGATCACCCGCGGTTGATCGAGCGAGTTAATTTTATAGTATTACCGGCACAGCCCAAATGACACTAAAAAAAGTATTCGCCGATTACCATGAAAATATCAAGGATTCTGACCATACCGACAAGCTTACCATTTTTCAACACCGGCAGGGAATTAACCTTGTGTTTTAAAAGGGCCAGGGCCACCTCGCCGGCTTCGTCCCGCGCGTCCACCGTGGCTACGGCCAAGGGCCGCATAACGTCTTTCACTCGCAACTTCGCGCTCTGCCTCATGCTGTTGATATAATACCAGCCCCAGGATTCCGCTTTGAAGTCGGGGTCATTGTCCAACTCCCTGAGACCGGCCGCCTTTAAAATTTCATTCAGGCTTAAAACGCCCACCAGGTCGCCGTCTTCCCCCAGCACGATCACACTGCGATGGCCGTACCAGGCCCTGCCGTCCCGGTGAAAGGAGCTGCGCAGAACATTGATGGCTTCGTACAGGGTGGCCTTTTGCGAAATTGTAACATAATCATTGATCGGCACCATGATATCTTCGGCTGTCTTTTTCCCGTTCACGGCGTTCGCTCCTTTCGGTCAGTCCAAGAATTCCCCTACCGCCCAAAACAGGTCGATAGTCCTGACTATTCCCACCAGTTTATGGCCCGACATTACCGGCAGGGAATTAATGTTCCACTTGACCATAATAACGATGGCCTCGAAGATATCTCTGTCCGCCTGCACCGTGATGAGCTTCAAAGGGCGCATGATGTCCTTTACCGTGATCTCGTGGCTATCATGAAACCGGGGCAGGAAAAACAAACCCATGGGGTCCCCTTTCAGCAAATGATCCAGGACAGCCCGGATTTTAAAAGCCTTGAGCAAACCCCGAAGGGTCAAGATCCCCACCAGCTCTTCACTCCGGTTTACCACCAGCATTGATTGAAAACCATACCAGGTGCCGTCCTTCTGGTGGAAATATTCCCGCATTAATCCAACCGCCCCGGCAACGGGTGTATCCTCGTGAATAACCGGGTATTCGTCAACCGGGACCATAAAATCCCGCACTTTTTTGTTCCCGTACACAACAATACCTCCGAAAAATTATATCATTATCCCCGGTGCCACCATTATATCAGGAGCTTAACCGCTTGATCACCAATTTAAATGGACAGCATTTTTTTAAAAAGGGGTGCAAAGCAAGTTACTGCCGTGCACCCCTTCAACCTACAGCCTGCCGCATACTTTTTTGTACCCTCAATTGCAAACTGTGGAATCATACTTATTTATCAATTGCGGCGTGCTGCAATAACGGGTGTGCCTCTTTTGCCGCCTCCATTTTAAGCTCTCTTCTCCTTTTCCACATGTTCCCCAGGATAATCACCCCGCCGGTGGCCAGGGCAATGCACATGGTTATAAAACTGATGTTGTTGAGTATTTTGATGGTGGCCGGCTCCATTTGCAATTTACCCAGTTCATGCAGGTAACCCGGGATGGCAAACCCCCTGCTGATGGAGACAATCAACATGATGGTGGACATGACCACTTTAATCATGTACTCTTTCACATAGGTGGTGCCCACAGCACCCAGTTGCACGCCGAACAAAGAACCGGCCAGAATCAAAAGCGCCATCCTGATGTCCACAAAGCCGCCCAGGGCCCAGGTTAATGTTCCGGTCAAGCCCATGATGAAAGCGATCACCAGTTCCGTGGCGCTGGCCACTATGGCGGGAACCCCCAGCACGTAAATCATTCCCGGGACCCCGATAAAACCGCCCACGGCAATGGTTGCCGCCAGCATGCCGGTGCCGAGCCCCACCGGAATGGTCACCCAGGCCGATACCTTTGTATTGGCAACTTTAAATTGAAGTACCGGTGGAAGTCTAAATCTTTTAACTCTGTCCGCCAGTCCGGAGGACGTGTCATCCTGGTTGGCCCGCATTGCCCTCCTGGCATCATAAAGCATGTAAATACCCAGGACGGTTAAGATAGTGACAAACGCCAGGCTTACGTAAAGATTGGAACCGGCCGCCCCCCACTTGGCAAAGATAAATTTCTGAATTTTAATCCCGATTTGCACGCCGACCGTGGCCGAAACCGCCATGATTACCCCCAGCTTAATATCCACCTGGCCGTACTTGAAGCGCTTATATGCTCCCACCAGCGCCTTGGGAAACTTGTGGCACATATTGCTGGCCACGGCTATGGCCGCCGGCGCGCCAAGGCTCATCATCCCCGGGGTCAGCACAAAGGCGCCGCCGGAACCGATAAAACCGCTGATCAAACCGCCGAGAAAGCCCAGGATGAACAGGAAGAGAACGCTGAAAGTGTTTAGTTCAATAAACTTTTTCACCGCATTGGTCGTATCCACCGCCTCGCCGGCAGCTTCGCAAATTCCGGGGATTAAGACCAGGGCGATCAATGCCGCCAGGGGAATGAACCCCCAATGTTTGAAGAACTTGAACCACCTTTCCTTCATTCCATTCTCCCCCTTTATTTTTTAGTTACCGGTTTAAAACCGATGGCCTCAATAAAGTAGTTGGCAAAGGTCCCATGCACGAAGGAAAACACGAGAGCGGTCGCTATTATCGCAATGGCATAAATCCCTCCCCGCGCAAAATAATCCATGACGATCTTCTGGTTTAAAAATAATGCCAGGTATAATGCTATCGATAAAATGCCCCACAAAATTGCGTTCCTGACGGTCTTACCCGTTTTCATTCGAACCGGCCCCCCTTAAGTTCGTAATTGTTTATAGTCTAAAAGCAAGTTATTGAAAATACCCTCCCGTTTTTTGTCAATGACCTGAGCATCCCCCCTTGAAACTAATTCGCATCTTTTGTGCTTGTAATCACGAGAATTTGTCACTAGAAATTTGCAAGGGGTATGCCATCGAGCAAAGAGAAAAAAATCACATATTTACTGGGGCCGGTTTTAATAAGGCAATACCAATCTGACCAGGTTTACAACACTGCTGTATGTACTTTCATCAGGCCGTTCGGGAATCCCGGATTTACTAATAAAAATGCCCGGCCGTTTGTGTGCCGGGTATCCAAAAACCAGTCAGTATATTCTGTTAATTTGCTTCAAGACCGGGTCACTAATTTAATTTCGCCAAAAAAATAACTTGAACTTTATGTTTTTTTTACCTTCAAGCTTTTAATTCAAATTTCCCGCAGCTCTGGGCATCCGGGTCGCTGCATTTCAAACATTCCTCCAGGCCTTCCAGCCCGACCCGCTTGATAATGTCAAAAATGGATATTACCGGGGGCACTCGTTTTTCCAGGTTGCCGTAGGCTTTAATATTTGCGACACAGCCGTGCCTGGTTTCCATCCTGCCTTTAATCGCAACAAAAAATTTACAGTGTTTGCACCGGTGCACGGCCCTCCGGCGCATTTCGGGCAGGTAAAGCCGGTGTTTTTCCCACAGGACGTTCCTTTTATCCATTGTTTAACAAACTCCCTTCCGTGAGCGCCACCCCTCTCACGACCGCCTTTTCCCCGAACCGGTCTTTAACCTTGTCGCAGGCCCGGGCCAGCCGGGCCATCCTGGCCCTTTCACCGAACATATCGTACTGGAAATAGTCCCGTTTAATTAAATTGCCCAGGGTTATCCCCACAAGCCGCACCGCACGGGACCAGTCCCAACAGTCGTATAAAATGTCGCAGGCCGTGCGGTAAATTTCGTCGGGAAGATCCGTGAACTCCGCCATGCTCCGCGACCTGGAAAAAAACCTGAGATCAGTGTCCCGCAGGGTTAAAACCACGGTCCGCCCCACGTATCCCCCCTGGCGCACACGCCGGGCCACAATTTCGCTCAGTTCAAGCATGACGACTTTAATTTGTTGAAAACCTTTGATGTCCCGGGCAAGCGTTCTTTGCTGGCCGATGCTTTTCGAAACATCAAGGGAAGCGGGCACCACCGGGCTGCAGTCAATTCCGTTGGCGCACATCCACAGCATTTGACCGTTTTTACCCCAGCGCTTCTTTAATACTTCCACGGGGAAGTTGGCCAAATCCCCGATGGTATGCACATTGTAATACCGCAGGTGTTTTTCGTACCCGGGGCCGATTCCGAACAACTCACGGACCGGCATGGGCCAAAAAATTTTCTTAAAGCTGTCTATGCTCTCAACAATGGTGAGACCGTCCGGCTTCCGCACCCCCGAGACCATCTTGGCGATTAGTTTGTTCGGCCCGATGCCCACGCTGCACAGTACGCCGACTTCCGACCGGATGCGTTCCTTTAACCTGCCGGCCGCCTCTCCCGGGTTGTTCCAGAGGTGCATCACACCGGTGAGATCGGCAAACGCCTCATCGATGGAAAATGGTTCCACCAGGTCGGTAAAATCGCGCATGATCCGCAGTATTCGGCTGGAGAAATCGATGTACAGCCGGTGGTCGGGCTTAAAATAATATCCATCCGGGCAAAGCTGTTTCGCCTGCCACACCGGCATGCCGGTTTTGACGCCCCGCGCCTTGGCCGGGTAACTGGCCGCCAGCACGATACCGGTCCTTTTTGCGGGGTCGCCGGCCACAATAACTTCCTTATCTTTTAACTCCGGTTGAACGGCCTGGTGACAGCTGGCAAAAAAACTGTTCATATCGGCCAGTAAAATGACCCGTTTCATCCAAACATCACCGAACGTTTGTTTGATGACTCTTATTATAGTTGCTTAAATTAGCCGGGTCAACAGGATAAAAATGTCATATACGCCGCGGGCATTACGCTAAATGTGGTACAGCACCAACAGAACCAGCAGCCCCACCAACCAGCAATGGGTACGTTTAAAGGGTCTTTGCCGGAACGCAGACAACGCCAACACACATATGGCCAATAGCACCAACCAGGCAAATGCCCCGCTAATAATCTCATTCTGAAAATGCACCCGGGCTCCCCATCCCCACCCCCGCCTTCCGTTCAAGGCCCAAAGGCCATGCAGTGTTAATACCGCCAGGCATGTTAGAGCCAGGTGGTGGTGATAGCGAGCCCCAAAAGCCGACTCTTTCCGCCAAAGCTTTAAACGGCGCAATAAAAAAGGCATCAGAGTGCCTACCAGCAGGACAAAACCGAGCCAGCCCAAAAATTCAATCATACCTATTATCCTCCCGTTTTTCTAATTTTTTAGTCAATGAACAATATTTGAACAAATAATTCCAGCAAATTGTTATTAAATCCTTTTATTTATATTATTTTCCTGAATTAGGCCATTCTTGCCGGTTTAGTTTCCACCACCATTATATGCACACCCTTTGCTTGACGCCCAAACCGCCCCCAATGTAACAATGTGAACGGCATTTTATGGAACTTATGTGAGCATATACACGTCAAATTAGTTATAAGCATTTTGTTTTATTCCGGGAATTGCGGGAGGATATTATGCAAAGATGGAAAAGCGTATTAATCTCCTTACTTGTAATCATGCTGGGCCTTTCGGTGATCCTCAACGAGGCGGGTGTTTTAACCGAACTGAGCAAAATCAAGGTTGGCAAATTACTCAACCCGCTCGGCTTTATCCTTTACGCAATTGCAGTGATACTGGCCTGGCGCCGGTACCGAATGGAGGGTACAAGTTTTTATAAATGGCTGGCTATATCGTTGACCCTTAAAGCGGGATTATTGCTGGAGTCCATAATGTTCCGGCAGTTACAACCGCCTATGCAATTTATCTTTGAACAACCCGTTGTTTATAAACTGATCAGCTTGGCCAACTATGCCCTGCAACAAGGGGGCGGCGTTTTGGTCGCCCTTTTGCTTATCTATACCATTGGCAATTACGGCACCCGGGTTCGGTTTTATACCGTGTTCAAACCTTGCTGGATGGCGATGATTTGTCTGACATTCATTGCAGGGCTGGCAATCAATATATTTATATTCAATTATAGCTTTAACCGGCCAAGTTTTGCCGTTGCCGGTTATTTGGTAATTGATTCCCTTTTGGCCGGAATTTACATTTATGGTTTTGTGCTGGCCCGGCAAAAGATCAGAGTTTACGGCAACATGCTGCTTAAATGGTTGGCCTTGTTTTTTGCGCTGGATGTTATTACGTGGTTGATTAATATTATTTTTACGATAATTTTCCTTTTATTGAAAAAAACCGTGTTTTCCATGGCCCAAATTCACTTGATGGCGGTAATTTCAATCGCCCTGCCGGCCCTGCTGGTTATTGCCTTGATACGTGACAAGAACAAAGAGGCTATTTTATAGATTAAAATCAACCACTCCACAAATTTCACTCCAATATAACAATTGTTATAATTATTATCAAACTATAGCACAAAACTGTCAAGTGCCAAGCAAACAAATAACCTAAATTATGATAAAAAATTACGTCATAAAAATATGGTGCATCGCGTTTCATGCACTCAAAAACGAGATGCCGCATAACAGTTGTTAAATAACACCTAAAACAATACAAAACAAAGGATGGACTTGCAATATCAAGCATAAAAACAAAAAGAAGTTCTAAAATTATAATTTTAAAGAATATGACAATTGACTAATTTATCCCGGGAAATTACATTTAAAGCTAATAGCATATAAAAGCGATGGGGCTCGCTTAACGCTGAAAAGCTGATAGCTCCTACCACCTTTACCGGGTATGGTAGGAGCTTTTTTATTTGCCGCAAGATATATTCCCCAGGCCCAATGCATCATTTTAACCGTCCTGACTTTTACCGGGGACGAAGCTCAATTTCTAGGCGTATCGGAAACAGAATACAATATATTTACAAGTCAAAAGGTTAATAACTTGCTTGGAAAAGCAAAACAACTATTTCATTGGGCCGGCCTGCCGGTGGAAATAGTGGTCCGGCAGGGCGACGTGGCCGGAAACATTGTGGATTATGCCCGGCAGAATAATTGTGATTTAATTGTTGTCGGCACCAGAGGACGCGGCAACATAAAAGGTATGTTGCTGGGCAGCGTGAGTCAAAAGGTTGTCCAGCAGTCCCATTGTCCCGTATTGATAGTTAAATAATTGGTATATATACTCTTTGAATAAAAAATAAGGTAATAGTTATTCCCGCAAGGGAATTATCCATGGCATAGCCATGCCTTTCGTTAATGGACAGCCGGTTTCGGCGCTAATTTTAACCATTAAAAGGAATAGCATCAGCAATCGAGAGGCCGATACTCCATACTCCAGGTGCTGGCCTCTCGATTGCTTTTGTCACAACTACCACACCGCCGCCATGGTAAAATTGGGTGGTCGCTTTCGATATAGTCCCGCCAAGACAATTTCTTCAATTCCAGCTTCTCCACCTCCACCGCGCAACCTTGTATTCCGGGATCTTGGCGATTGGGTCTCGGACGGGGCTGGTCAGCTTGTTAATGGCCACCTGCGGGTAATGGAAGGAGGCGAAGACCTATTTTGATTTAAATTCTCGCAACCGTGTAAATTCGACAAGATAGTTCAATGTTTTAAGTGTAAACACCTTCCCCCGGGTGTCAAGAAGCAACTTTTTCATATCCTCACGGCGGACACCGAAACCGCGCCCGCCAATACAAGCAACAACTTCAAACTTAGGTGAACCTTTGGGACTTCCCGTCAAACTCATTGAAACAAGGTGTCGGATGCGAGTTACCTTGTCACGGGCTGTACCGTCATCTTCAGTAATTTTGGCTTCTATAATAACCTGCGGATTAAACTCACTGGGGATGATAAAATCCGGTGCCTGGTCAAATCCTGCAATTCGTTCCGCCCTTTTCGTTTTTCTATAACTAATGCCCGCCCTCGTCAGCACGTCCTCTATGGCCGATTCCAGGCTATCGCCGACCAATTCTGACACGGAATCCCTGTGACCGGCAAAAGGCCGTCCCAAAAACCGTTCGTATAAGAGCATGGCATATGGTACTCCCATAACTGACATTGCCCTGATTGTAGCAGGTCCACCGTGTGTATCAGCCTTATCCAACCGGTGAATTTTATCTTGACTAACTTCAGGAACCGGTGAATTAAGCAACTGACAAGCTGTTTCTATTAGCGCTCTCACCCGTTTCTTTGTAACATTCCCATCGCTTAAAGGCTTCAATGGTGACATGCGAATATTACGGTCCAAGGTACGCGCAAAGCCCTGGGTCACTTCAACACCTGTCCGCTGGGTTGTTAGATAAGCCCATTCCGGAGGGGTAAATCCAAGCATTGTTCGGAGAACAATGATGATCATGGGATTTTGGTAAGCCGCCTCTGTTATTAGCCCAGCATTAAAATTTTGGAACCCACCCGTCGATTGTTTAAGAGATTCATACCCACTTTCAAAGACAGGATATTCAACGAATCCATCCCCCCTGGGCATGACGAGGAACTCGGACTCAAGACAGGAAAAAACAGCGTCTATGTAAACGTCCGGGTTGGCCTCCAGTTCAGTAAAAGAAACTTCAAAAGGATATTTCATCCTCTTTTCCCCCGTAATATTCTTGTTCTTCGCGGGCCAGGGAGGTCCGGCGGAAGGGAATATCCGTCATGTCACCCGGCAAGTGTCTTTCAACGCCGGCCCAACCCCCAAGTTGTTCTATAGCCAGGGCAACTGTTTTCATTTTTTCGGTAACAGACATTTTAACACTCCAGTTTTTCCGCAAGTTCCATATAGCCAGTCGGACAAGATGCCCGTAAGCAACACAACGTATATCTCCGCGTGTTAGCTTAATGTTTCCGGCCTGGAGCAGTTTTAAATCTTCATGAACTAGCCCGGCTATTTCTTCAGGCGTGAATACGATTGTACGACGCGGAACAGAACCGGTTGATCGGCAGACAAAAACCGTGTCAATTACAGATGATCCAGTCCCGTTTATATGAATGGAAGCGCCCATTTCAGCCGGACAGGGAATTGAAGCAGAACAAGTCAATCCTGCATCCAGAACAGCAACTGCTACGGGTAAATATGCTTCTATCGTATTATGGTGATATGTAAAGACAAGAGGTGCTCCCCGTTTTAACGCCGCTGCCATTTTTATGAAGACGGTAGCCAGCCCTTCCGTAAAACGCGATAACCCCCGCTCCATCGTAATATTGCCGGTCAGTTCATTCTCGTCCCGTGTGGAAGATTTATTAAAAACTCCACTGTCGTCTTTTACTAGCCTGCGCAGCCAAACGTAGCAAAAGTCCATCAACTCGGCGTACTGTACATTGGCATAATATGGCGGATCGGTCAAGACCGCATCGAGGGAACCGGAGGGCAAGTCAGAAAAAGTTGAACTGCAGCAATGAAGCTCAATATTCCTTTTTCCCGGCATACCGGATATATAACGTTTTTCGCCAATCCATTCGCCTTTGATTGGCACCTGTACTTTGCGCCCGCCTAGATGCCGGATCTCAAATGGACTTACACAATATGCTTTGGCACGTTCGTACTTTGAAATAATGTTTAACCAGCCACCGCTGCCAACATTTGACCCCTTGGAACCGTTGGGTATGCCCAGCAGATTGGACTCACACTGAAACAGGCCGACCGGAAAACCATGTACTGAAAAGATATCCAGAGACTTCAAGGCCATTGTATCGTAACGGCAAAGCATGTTCTGGTAGCGAAGCAAGTCGGATAAGTTTGTTGCCAGTGCATTGCGGATTTTATCGTCTGGATGCCCGGCAATAGCCCGGCAGCTCAATTCCAACCCCAGTAATTGACGGTCATTAAACATCTCGCGGTAGCGCCGGTATCCCCACCGGTGAAGGCGGGCTGTTTCATCACCGGGCGGGATTTCATCGTCAGGTATATAGCTCGGAGTTAACTGAGCCAATGCACCGGAAGCTTCCTCGTACTTCGCTATATCCCCGGCGTCGGGTTTTTTGAAAAACCTGCCTTGATGATTGGGTTTACAGGCAGAACAGTAGTATTCTATCGCCACCATACGGTGCCGGGGTACACCATTTGAAGCATCCGGATAAATATTAATTTTACCGCAGTAGGGGCACTGACAGCGGTTGCGGTTCGCCGGCCCGTTGATTTTCAATTCCTCGCCACAATCATAACAAATCCCTGGATTCTTCCGGTCTTCCACTTCATTTAGCTGGCCGCATGCAGAACAAATGACGACATTTTTCGGGTGGCGCCGGTTTGCGGCAAGCAAATACCCGGGAAATAAATCGAAAGTCTCCCCGCAGTCGCCACAGCGTAGGGTTTTAACCCATATAAAATATTTAACGTGGGCATCGGGAGAACCGCATTTCATGCACAAAGTTCTATAAAAAGACCCAACTTTCTTCTTCAACCAGCTTTGAAGGGCGGCTGCCGCTTCACGGTAGGCTTCCAGGTCGATATTTTCTATCTCCTGGCGCACAATCCAGTAAGCCATTGGATTAATATCGTAGCCGATGATATCACAGCCCAGGCGGTTGGCTTCAATAAGCGGCGTCCCGCCGCCCATAAATGGGTCGGCAACCTTAATCTCTTTGAGATTGTGGGCTTTATAAAAGTTATCCCTTAAACTGCCTCCAACAAATTCAGACAGCAAAAGCCCACGGAACAAAGTGCCGGGGCGTCTGGCAAACCATTTATGTACTGCAATGATTGGACGGTAGTTCTGCTGGATCTGCTTTTCGTGGAGGGCCAGGTCGGCTATAAATGGGATATCGAAGTTTTTTTCTATCATGTTTCCTCCGGGGAAAACCATTTTGTCAAAGCATTATTTCGTCAGGAACCTAAAATTCCCTTCAAAAAATGTTGCCTGACATTCTTAGCCCAGTTATCCTTTTCAGTAAAACCAAGTTCTTCTATCGTTATACTTTGGTACCGCTTACAATGCATGGCATCAACATACGAGAGGCCAACACCCCGTACTCCGGGTGCCGGCCTCTCGTATGCTTTTGTCACAACAGGTCTATTTGCCTCAATCAATCCCATTCGGTATTATCAATCCAGTCGGCACACTTCTGACAAATTATTCTTCCCGCGTAGTCCAACCTTATTGGTTTATGTTCCAACCAATATTTTGTGGCTACGTTTTCACCGGTTAACTCATTATTGCATATGGGACAGCAATGATTCAACGGTTTCAAATAGTCCATCCTCCTTGTTTTTTAAAAAATTAAAATCCTCAAACAAAATTAACTATAACTACCGTTTATTTATTATCAGCTTAGCACTGGTTTTGATCCTTAGCAAGAAAGAATTTAAAATAATAACTATAAGCGTACATTATTTTTAAACTTCGCTTCCACCGGCAGGTTTGGGCCGGCACCCCCGGGCACAAGGTTCGGCACCTAAATTTAAAATCATTTTCCCTCCATGCAATCAATTGCTTTAATAAATAAATAGCCCGGTGCACGGGTTATTCCCTGTCGGGAATCAACCGGCCACCGGGCCCAAAAATTAGAAATCTTGCTTAATGGAACACTATCCCTCCAGCCTGTCCGGGAAAAACAAGGATTGGCCAAATTTATCAACGCCAAATTTCTTGATCACTTGTTGGGTTTCCTTATCAATCATAAATTCAACAAAGGCTTTGCCGCCTTCACTGTTAACCTTGGGAAATTTTTCGGGGTTGACCTGCATTACGTGATAAATATTCTTCAGCAAATCATCGCCCTCGGAAACTATTTGTAAATCCACGTTTTTAGAGTGCGCCAGGTAGGTGCCGCGGTCGCTCAAAATGTAAGCCTGTTTTTCAGCGGCGACGGTGATGCTGGCGCCCATGCCCTGGCCGGTTTCCTGGTACCATTTTTGCCCTTTGGGATCAATGCCGGCTTTTTTCCAGATATCCTTTTCTTTTTTATCCGTCCCCGAATCATCACCCCGGGAAATAAACAAAGCGCCCTTGCCGGCTATTTTCTTAAACGCTTCGGCGATATCAGTGGTTCCCTTGACCTGCGCCGGGTCACCCGGCGGCCCGAGCAACACAAAATCGTTATGCATCACCAGCTGGTAATTGATGACATCCCCGCTATCCACCAAGGGCTTTTCCGCATCCGGAGCGTGTACCAGGAGCACGTCGGCATTGCCCTGTTTACCCATTTCCAAAGCCATGCCGGTTCCCACGGCAACCGGTTTAACAACGTAACCGGTTTTTTCCTGAAATACCGGCAGCAGAACGTCCAGCAGACCGCTATCCTGCGTGCTGGTGGTGGTGGCCAGGATAATATCTTTCTTTTGCGGTTCGCCGGCCTGCTTCGGTTCCCCGGTTTTCTGATTACCGGCGCAGCCCGCCAGAGCCGTAACCAGTACAGTTACCAGCGCGATTAATATGACCGGGATTATCTTTTTTTTCATCGTTATCTCTCCCATCAAATTTATTTCTATTCTTTATTTCCCCTATGTAATTGTGATTTCGCTGCAAAAACCGTTACTTGTATCTGGCGCTCCGGCGGTATCAATCGTTCGTTTCACAATTTTACTCTTGAAGACGGTGAAGCTTGTAGTTAACGCTTGCAACTCACTGCCTAACTACTTCTTCACGCCCTAAGGGGTCATGACTCTTGGGATATGACGGGCTAGGGACCGCATCCAGTGCTCCACTCACTCCAGAAATCCGCCGGATCGCCTGCCGCTGTGGTGTTTTTGCAGTTAAATCAATTGTTGTTATTGACTACTATTTTAAAGTCCCCCACCTCCCTGAAAAAAATTAAAACCGGGTTGACGTGTAAATCACGTTAACCCGGCACGTTCCATTTCGTCGCCAGAAAAAAACCTCCTTTCCGCACCGGGAGGCATGCCGGTTTCCCGGCATACCCTATCGGCCCAGGGGCCATGGCCATCGGCTTTAGGCAACCAGGGCTCGGAGACTATTAATTTACACCCATTATAAACCCGGCATTACGAAAAAGCAATACCGGGCTTTGGGGCCTGGGCTGTTGCCTTTCCTATTTGTCCATTTTGATCAAAATTGCCCGCTCGCAAAATGGGCAGAACCTCGGTTCGTCTTCCGGTTTGGCCCAAAACGCCAGTCCACAATCATCGCACACATATTTCGCCAGTTGATCCAGTTCGCTCATGCAAACCCTCCCCGGTAATCGGATGAATAAAGTAAGGAAAACTTAGTTTAAAAGCAGCGGAATAACTTCGATCACGGTGTCGCAGTGATCGCATTTAACCCGGCGGCTGGCCGGCAGTTTGTCAAAGGTTACCTCCCTGTCGCACAGGGGGCACCTTACAGCGGACTGGCCGAAACAATTCTTATATTCCTGCGCCCTGTCGCCGCCCCCGCACGCCGAGCAACTTCCACAACCCGACATATCCATCTCTCCCCTCAATAAAATATAATTCAATCCACCAAAATCATCCCGTTGCCGCGCTTTCACCGGCCACGTATCCCGAGGACCATGCCCATTGCAGGTTGTAGCCCCCGCAGTCGCCGTCGATGTCCAGCACCTCGCCGGCGAAATACAGCCCGGGCACCAGCTTCGACTCCATTGTTTTCCGGTTGACATCTTTCACATCCACACCCCCGGCGGTAACCTGCGCCGCCGTCCAGGTGTTGGTACCGGTCACTTCAAACCGCCAGTCCTGCAAAATGGTTAATATAGCGTTTCTTTCTCCGGCGGTAACCTGGCCCGCCTGCTTGTTGATATCCTCGATTCCCGCCTCCCGCAACAGCACGGGCACCAGCCGCTTGTTTATAAACCCCACAAAACTGAAAGCCAGGGTTTTATGGGCCTGCTGCCGCAAACGGTTGATTAAAAACGCTTCCAGTTCCTCACGGGACATGTAGTTGATTAAAATCAGCTTGAGAACAACTTGTTCATCCTTGGCCAGGTATTCTCCCGCCGTGCGGCTCAGCGCCAGGATCGGGGGACCGGAAATACCGTAATCGGTGAACAAAATTTCCCCGCCGGCGCGGGCCACGGGTTTATTCCTTACCAGTATTTCGGCCTCGTACTCAAATTTTATGCCGGAAATCTGTTTTAAAAAGCCGGACGCCAGCCTTAGCTGCACCAAGGCCGGAAAAGGCTCGACAATTCTATGCCCCATTTGTTCCGCCAGCGCGTAACCGCTGCCGTTGGAACCGAGGTTGGGGGCCGCCTTGCCCCCGGTGGCGATAATCACCCGGTCGAAATGGAGGTCCGCTCCGTTGCCCAACCGCAGTATAAATTCGCCGTTACTTTTGCTTATTCCTTTAACTTCCGTCCTGGTCAGGGTTTTTACCCCCCGGATTTCCAGCTCGTGGCGCAGCACGTCCAGCACACTGGAAGCCTGGTTGGAAACGGGAAAAACTTTGCCCCCTTCTTCCACCTTCCAGGCGATACCCAGCCTTTCAAAAAACTCCATGGTCCGGTGAAAGCCGAAACGGCTCAAGGCCCCGTAGGCAAACTTCGGGTTTGCGCCGTGGTAGTGGGTAATGTTTAAATCGGTATTGCTCATGTTGCACCTGCCGTTGCCGGTGGCCAGAATCTTCTTACCCACCCTGTCCATCCGCTCCAGCACGGTAACACCGGCACCGCAGTACCTGGCCGCCAGGGCGGCGGTAAGCCCGGCGGCGCCTCCCCCCACCACCGCCACCCGGACCGGATGTTTAACAAACCCTTTCATTACCTGTGATCCATCCCTTTTTTAACCTATTTAAATACACATTGTCTTTGGGAGACTCATGCACCAATGGAGCATATTTCATGGCGATAAATTCCGCCACCCGTATGCCGTCCACCGCCGCCGAGACGATTCCACCGGCGTAACCGGGCCCCTCCCCGGCCGGGTAAAGGCCGCCGATATTGGCCTGGCATTGCTCGTCCCTGAGTATCCGCACCGGGGAGGAACTCCTGGTCTCCACTCCCGTGAGTACAGCATCGGAAAGGGCAAATCCCCTTAGTTTCCGGTCAAAATAGATTATTGCTTCCCGCAAAGTATCTATGACGTAACCGGGCAGGCAGTTTTTCAGTTCCGCCAGGACCACCGACCTGGTATAGGACGGCTTTACCGCACCCAGGGCGGTAGATGGCCTGTCGACCAGGAAATCACCCACCAGCTGGGCGGGGGCCCGGTAATTCCCGCCCCCCAGTTCGAAGGCCTTTCGTTCCCATTTTCTTTGAAACTCCACCCCGGCCAGGGGGTGATCGCTGCCGTAATCACCGGGCTTTACCCCCACCAGCAAGGCGCTGTTGGCGTTTTGCTTGTCCCTGGCATATTCGCTCATGCCGTTGGTGACCACGCCCCCCTCTTCCGACGCTGCGGCGACCACGGTCCCCCCCGGGCACATGCAGAACGTGTAAGCCGACCTGCCGTTCGGCGAGTGGTAGGCCAGCTTGTATTCCGCCGGCCCCAGTTTTTTGTGCCCGGCAAACTGTTTATACTGCGCCCTGTCGATAAGCTCCTGGGGATGTTCCACCCGCACGCCAATGGAAAAGGCCTTCTGGGTCATCGCCACCCCCCGGTCATAAAGCATGGCAAAAGTATCCCTGGCGCTGTGCCCGATGGCCAAAACCACCACTTCGGCATCCAATTTTTCCTGGTTATTGATCACCAGTCCCTTGATTTTGTTATCTTCGATGATGATATCGGTAACCTTGCTGTTAAACCTGACTTCGCCGCCCAGTTCCCGGATTTTGCGGCGGATGTTCTTGACCACCGTTTTCAGGATATCGGTTCCGATATGGGGCTTGTAGGAATACGTTATATCTTCGGGAGCGCCCGCCAGCACCAATTCCCCGATGACTTTGCGGCACCTTTTATCCTTGATCAGGGTGGTCAGCTTGCCGTCCGAAAAAGTGCCCGCCCCGCCTTCTCCGAACTGAACGTTGCACTCCCTGTCCAGGCGGCCGGTTTGCCAGAAGGAGCGGACGATTTCCGTGCGGGTGTCCACGTCGGCGCCCCTTTCCAGCAGCACCGGCCTGTAACCCATCTGCGCCAGCAGCAGCCCGGCAAACAGCCCGGCCGGGCCGGTTCCCACCACCACCGGGCGGTGTTCCAGCACTTCGTTCCCAGGCTTCACGTATTCGTATTCCAGCGGCGGCGTAACCGTAACGTCCTTGTCCCGGATTTTTTCCCGCGCGGACTGTTCGTCCCTCAACTCCACGTCCACGGTATAAACAAAGTAGATCATGTGGCTTTTCCGGGCGTCGATGGACTCCCGAAAAATTTTATACGCGACAATCTCGCTTTCCCCGACCTTCAGTTTTTTGGCCAGCTTGCTTTTCAACACGGATTTGTCTTCTTCAAGGGATAACTTGATTCCGGTTACCCTGAGCATGCTCCCGGCTTCCCTTCGCGATCTTTATATGGTATCTCTTTTAAAGTATGACATAATTTATCTAAATTCATGATTCTCCGTTAAATACCTCCATAAAAAAAGAAACTCCACCCTAAATAGAATCCCCGGCCAGGCGGCCAGGGGTTCTTCGATAAGGGATTAAAGATTAAAAACATCCTTTAAGTTGATTTGCAACCCGGTTAAAAGCGGGGATAAAAGAATTTCTTCTTTATTATATGCGCCTGACAAATACCAGTTCTTTTCGCCGGGGGTGAATACCTCCACTGTTCCGATGTCGGGGTCAACTATCCAGTATTCCTTTACTCCATGGGTAAAATACAGCTTGCTTTTTTGCACTCGGTCATAGCTGCCTGTGGAGGGTGAGGTTATTTCCACAATTAAATCGGGGGCGCCGTCAACGTGTTGTTCTTTGATTATGTCCAGGCGTTCTTTTGAAATAAATAAAATATCCGGCTGTGGTTTATTTTTATCGGTTAAAAGCACGTCGGTCGGCGCAAATAAAACTATTCCCAAGTTGTTTTCCCGAACAAAGTTTCTCAGGATGCCAAATAATTCCCCGCCAATCCTTTGATGAATTGTTTTTGGCGCTGGAACCAAGATCAATTCGCCCCCGATTATTTCGTATTGGTTATTATCATCCAGTTTAAGATAATCTTCATAAGTATACTGTTTATTGAGCGTTTCCGTCTGCACGATTTGAACCCCCCTTTTCTCTCGAATACCATATAGTTCATTGTCATCTTCTCAAAAAGATAAAGTAAAGTCAACCCATTTACTTTCGTCACACGCTTTTTAAGCTTTTAGTATAACACTTTGACACAAAAATAAACCGGTGTAAACCGGTCCCCATTTTTTATACTTATTTAAATCCAGCTATCACTCTATTATTCCAGCATACCCGGCAGAAAAGTGACCACCCGGGGAAAGGCGACCAGGATCACCAGGCAGGCCACCAGCGCCGCCAGGAAGGGCCAGATGCCTTTAAAAATCGTCTCCAGCGGCACATCCGGGGCGACTCCCTTGATGATATACACGTTCATGCCCACCGGCGGCGTAATCACACCCATGGCCACCACCATCACGATGATCACCCCGAACCAGATCGGGTCATATCCCAGGGTGGTTACCACCACAGGGAAAAAGATGGGTATGGTCAACAGCACCAGGGCCAGGGCATCGATGAAACAGCCCAGGATCAAATAGATCAGCAGCACGATTCCGACGACGACAAAAGGAGGCAGGGGCAACGCGCCGGCCCAGTTGGCCAGTTCAAAGGGCACCCTGCTGACCGCCATGAAACGGCCGAAAATGATGGCCCCGGCCACCATCAACATGATCATGGCCGTGGTTCGGGTGGCATCCCAAAGGGATCTTTTAAAGCCGTCCCAGCTCAGGCGCCTTTGCAGCAGGGCTACCGCCAGCACGCCGGCGGCGCCCACAGCTCCCGCTTCCGTGGGGGTGAACCACCCGGCGAACAGCCCGCCAATGGAGATGGAGAATACAACCAGCACTTCCGCCAGCCCACCCCGGAGCGCGCCAAGCCTTTCCCGCCAGCTTGATTTGACACCGGCCGGCCCCAGCGCGGGGTTGCGGGCGGCCAGGATATAGATGGCCAGCATGTACAGCAGCATAAGCAGGATTCCCGGGATGATCCCGGCCATAAACAGTTTACCCACCGATTGTTCCGTGGCCATGCCGTAAACAATCATGATCACGCTGGGCGGAATCAGAACGCCCAGGACCCCGCCGGCCGCAATACTGGCGGTGGCCAGGGAAGTATCGTATTTATATTTCTTCATTTCCGGCAGGGCGATGGCCCCCATTGTGGCCGCCGTGGCCGTATTGGAACCGCAGATGGCCCCAAACACGGCGCAAGCCGCCTGGGTGGCTATGGCAAGCCCCCCGGGGTAATGCCCGATGAGCTTGTAAGCAAAAACATACAACCTGGAACCAATCCCGGAATAAAAAGCCAGGAAGCCCATCCAAACAAACATGGCGATAACGCCCAGTGAATAAGACGAAAAGGTGGAGTAAATTTCCTTTGCCACCATGTCAAACGAGGCCGCCGGTGAAACCAGCCAGCTGAAACCCAGAAAGCCCACCAGCGCCATGGCGTAAGCAATGGGCATCCGCAAAATCAACAGGACAAAGAAAGCCAGTATGCCAATTAAACCAATGACCAGCGGGCTCATTTGCTGACCGCCGCCTTTTTAATGGACTCCACCCCGGTGCCCGCCACGGGGTAACCTTTTTTCAGGGTAACGCCAGCTGCCACTTTCTTAGCCGATTCAACCAGCCTGACCGCAAACACCAGGCAAAGCGCCGCCAGGCCAAAGGCCACAAGATAAACAAACGGGTAAACCGGCACCTGGGCGGACGGGGATACCACGCCGCTGGTTTTCATGCTATTGGCATATTGTAAAACGAACCAGGCGGACAGGCTCCAGAAGCCCAGCGCAATAACATTTAAAATTGTATCCACCATCGACTGAACCCTGGCCGGAAACCGGTCCACCACGAAGCCGACCGCAATGTGACCGTCCTGCAGGGCGCAATGGGCCAGGGCAAAGGCGATCATCGCAGCAGTCAAAAAGCCAACGTGCTCGTAGGCACCCAAAATGGGGTGATTGAACACAGCGCGCATTACAATATTGGCAACAACCAGCAGCATAATCGCCACCATGCAGAAGCCCGCTATCCTGTCCAGCAACCGGCTGAATCCGGTAACCAGCCCGGCAAATTGTTTCATTTCAGCCCAACCCCCGGCAAAAGTTATTTATATTCCTGGTTGTATTTATCCGCCAGTTCCTTGACCGTATTTAAAATCTCCCGCCCGTTAAGACCCTTTGCGTCCATTTTGGCCACAAACTCCTCCTGGATGGGCTCAACCAGCTTGATCCAGCGCTGGGTTTCCTCGTCCGAAAGATTGATCACTTTCATGCCCGTTTCTTCAACCGCCCATTTCAACGCGGCCTCGTTTTGTTTGTCCCATAAGCCCATGGCCACTTCTTCAAAGTATTTTTCGTTCACCTTTTCGATGGCCTGCTGCACTTCCGGGCTCAAAGCATTCCACTTATCCAGGTTCATGGTGATAAAGAACAAAGTGTTATAAAGAAACGGCGTTCTGGTCAAATAGTCGGTGACTTCCGCGTGCTTCCAGCCTTTCAATACCTCGACGGGGGACAGGTTTCCCTTAACCACGCCCTTGGCCAGCGCTTCGTACGCTTCGGACTGCGGCATCGCCACCGGCGTAGCCCCCAGCGCCTCCAGCGTTTTGGCGCTCAGCCCGGTGGCCCTGACCTCCAGCCCTTTCAGGTCGTCCAGGCTGCGCACCGGAACCTTGGTGAACAAATCTCCCGGGCCGGTGGTCAGCACCATCATCAGCTTGGTATCCTGCACTTCCTCCGGGTTAAGTTTCTTAATTCCTTCCCAGGCAACTTTACTGGCCACCTTGGAATTATTGTAAGTGATGCCCGGCAGTTCAAATACTTCGAGGACCGGGAATCGCCCGCGGGTATAAGAGAAACACGAAAGCCCGATATCGGCGATGCCTGTAACCACCCCGTCATATATCGCATCCGCCTTCAACAAGGTTTCACCCGGGTAGCTGGTGATCTTAACCTGGCCGCCCGTGGCTTCTTCAATGGCCCGGGCCCAGGGCTGGATAAGCTCGGTTTCGGCCGGGTGGGTACTGGGGAAAAAGTGCGCCAGTTTGAGTTCCACCGTTGCCGGTTGGCCCTGTTGGGATTCTTTGGCGCCGGACGAACAACCAGTCAACGCCAGCAGCATGGCCGCTGCCAGTAAAAGCAGCACCATTCCATTGCCCCGTGCAAACAACCTCCAACTGCGTCTAAATTGCCATCCTTTCACCGGTTAACCTCCTCCTTGATTGTATAAATAACAATAAAAAAAACTCCCGTAGGAGTTTAAAAGTGCGGTCAAAATCGCGAGGGGCATAATAAGCTGGTTTTACTACGCCCCGGGAAAAGGGGCATGCCCGGAAAAACCGCGCCTTTTACCTACCGTCTTACTGTTCTACCCTTTGGGAAAAATTCAATTAACCGTACTCCCATACCAACTTACCTACCAGTTTAATACAACCCGAGCGAAAGATCAACTATTAATGCTTGCTATTTTCGCTTCTCAATGAAATATACTTAAGGGAAAAAAATTTTTAACCGGTATCGCTTTTACGGCCACATTGTTTTTTGGAAGCGTCGCATCGGCCTCTGATTATACTGTTTGCGCGGGTGACAGCCTGTGGAAAATATCCCGGCAATTTGGAATAAGCATTGATCATATCAAGCGGTTAAACAATCTTACCAGCGATACCATATATGCCGGGCAAACATTAAGGTTGGACGCCGGTTATTCGGTCTCCAGGGGTGCTGTAAACCGCAACACCAATATCGATTTCGAAAAGACGGGTAACGAATCAGGCAAGCCGCGGGAAAATACAAGCCAGCCCCGGGTTTACGTTGTCCAACCGGGGGACAACCCCTATACCATTGCGCAAAAATTCGGCATCCCCGTTTCCCTCCTATTGAAAAATAACCACCTGGATGAGGGTGACTTGATTTATCCCGGTCAACAAATGCTCATCACTGGTTATACCCCGCAAGATCAAACGCCTGACCAGACCACCGATACCAACGCTTCCACCTCCACCGGTTACGGCCAGTTAATTGACTGGTTTACCAAAGGCCGCACCCTTTTAAAAGCAGGCGATATTTTTTCTATCGTTGATATTGGAACCAAAAAACAATTTAAGGTTAAAATGCTGGGCGGGTCCAATCATTCGGACGTCGAGCCGTTGACAAAAGAGGATACCGCCACAATGCTTCAGGTTTTCGGCAGCTGGGGGTGGACACCAAGGCCGGTCGTTATTGTAAAAGACGGGATTAAAATAGCGGGCTCCCTTTCCGGGAAACCGCACAGCATCGATACCATTGCCGACAACAACGTTAACGGGCATTTTGACTTATATTTATATAACAGCCAACCCCATGGTTCCGGCATTTCCCGCAGCTATGTCCAGCAGCACCGCGACGCCGTCATGAAAGCGGCGGGCGAAAACCAGGGTTCAACCGGCACCGCATCAACAACCGAAACAAAGCCGCCAACCAGATAGCTATTTTCGCTGTGATAAGTCGACCCCGGCACAAGCCGGGGTTTTTTCATTTTTAATAAATTATTAAGGTTTACTTAAGCTAAATGTAAATTCAGGCATTTATAATAATCGACAGATAATGAACATTAAGCAAAAGAACCACCGGGTTCTGAAAGGAGGTCACCTATGAAAGCTGTTGAAATCAAGCCCGGTATTTACTGGGTGGGAGCTATTGACTGGAACTTGCGTTATTTTCATGGTTATGTAACACCGCGGGGAACAACCTACAACGCTTATCTCATTGTCGATGACAAAATCACCCTGGTGGACACCGTCAAACATTACCTGTTTGATGAAATGCTGAGCCGGATTAAAGAAATTGTCGACCCGTCCCAAATAGACTACGTGGTTTCAAACCATGTCGAGATGGATCATTCCGGCGGCTTACCCGGGATTATGACACTTGCCCCCAAAGCTAAACTGGTAACTTCACCGCAGGGTAAAAAAGGCCTGCAGCGGTACTACAAAAAAGATGACTGGGACTTTATGGTCGTCAAATCAGGCGAGGAGCTAAAGATAGGTTCCCGAACTTTAAAATTTGTCCACGTGCCGATGGTACACTGGCCCGATTCCATGGTCACTTACATTCCGGAAGCAAAGCTGCTGCTGCCCAACGACGCCTTCGGACAGCATATTGCCAGTGCCGGGCGATTTGATGACCAAGTGGGCTGGGATATCATCCAGGAGGAAGCGGCTACATATTACGCCAACATCGTCCTTCCCTATGGAGACAATGTAAACAAAGCTTTAGACGTGGTAACCCAACTGGATATCGACATGATCGCTCCCAGCCACGGGGTAATTTGGCGGTCATATATCGAAAAAATTCTACCCGTGTACCGCAAGTGGGCAAACAATGAAACAGAGAAAAAGGCCCTAATTGTTTATGATACCATGTGGAATTCCACCAAGCGGATTGCTCTGGCGCTACGGGACGGCCTGGAAGAAGCGGGAGTGCCTGTAACGGTAAGATTTCTACAAACCAGCCACATATCGGAAATCATGACCGACCTGTTAACTTCCAGGGCAATACTGATTGGCTCGCCCACCTTGAATAACGGCATGCTGCCCACAGTGAGCGCGTTTCTAACTTATATCAAAGGCCTGAGGCCCAAAAAACGGATTGGTTTGGCCTTCGGGTCCTACGGCTGGGGCGGCCAGGGGGCCAAAGAAGTTGCGGAGGCAATCAAGGACACGGGCTGGGAAATGCCCCTGGACTTGATCAACATCCAGTACCTGCCCGGTGACCACGAACTGGACATGGCAAAAGAAGCGGGCAAAAAGCTGGGTGAAATAATTCAAGCGTAACGGCAAAATTGCAAAATGAACGAAAAAAGCTTTTATTTAAGGGAAAGGGGGTTTCACTTTTTGAACACCAAAGCGCTACATAAAATCAGCTACGGGCTATATATCGTCACCTCCAAAAAAGGCGACAAAATCAACGGCCAGGTGGCCAACACGGTATTCCAGATATCCGGCGACCCTGTGACAATCGCCGTCAGCATAAACAAGCAAAATTTAACCAACGAGTTTATCAGGGACAGCAAAGTATTTGGCGTGTCCATCCTGGCTCAGGAAGCCCCGCTGTCTTTAATTGGTCAATTTGGTTTTAAAACCGGCCGGGAAGTGGATAAATTTGCAAGCATCAGTTACAAGACGGGAAATACGGGGGTTCCCTATCTAACAGATCATATTCTGGCTTACCTGGAGGCCGAGGTGATCCAAGAAGTGGATGCCGGAACACATCATATTTTCATCGGCAAAGTAACCGGAGCTGAAGTATTGAAAGAAGGCATCCCCATGACTTATGCCTATTATCACCAGATTAAGCGAGGGTCGGTGCCAAAGACGGCGCCCAATTATACACCTGAACAAACAGAAAGGAAGGTTATAATGGAAAAATACGTGTGCACAATTTGCGGCTATGTTTATGACCCGGCAGTTGGCGACCCGGAAAACGGCATTGCGCCGGATACATCCTTTGAGCGGCTTCCGGATGATTGGGTCTGTCCCGTGTGCGGAGCGGGCAAAGAGGAATTTGAAAAAGAAGCTTAACTCATTGAACACAAACCGGCCCCGGCGCAAGCCGGGGTCTTGATGCGCGGGACGAACGTGACCCAACATTCATCCAAGAAACCCTCCTCCGGCGGAAGAGGGTTTCTATGTTGGCGACAGCGTTTTGCAATTCCGCAGCGGTACTTGCCAGTTCCTAGGCGGCATTGGAAACCTGCTGTACGGCGGATGCAATCTGCTCACCGGCGGCGGTAAGCTGCTGGGTACCTTCGTTTGCCTGCAACAGGCTTTCGGTTTAAATATCCATGTCCCCCAGTACCTGCTGGGCAAAAAATTCAATGCATGAAGAGGAATACAGAATGCTGGTTGCAAATTCAGCGGGCAAACCGGCTTTTTCCACAGCCCGGACGGCGGACTCGTGGTCATAGGAGACCTTGATAAAATCCACCTGGATATTGCCGTCTATCTCGATCAGCGCGTAAACCGCCCGGGGGTCGCCGTGTTTGGGTTTGCCCGCGCTGCCGGCGTTAATCACATGCCGGCCCTCGAATATTGCAATTCTTTAATCCGGCCAATTCCCACGTTATTCACTCCCTACCCCCACATTGAATGCTTTTATGTTAATCTCGTGCAGCTTACTTGGCAGCGCTTCTTTTATGGAATTCACCATACTTTCTTTGTTAACAATGGGAGCATTCTTCAATATTACGCCCAAAAACAGCGAGTTGATCACTTTAAGGCTGCCTATATCAAGACATGTGTCCTTAAAAGGATAACCCACTTCATTTTTACCGCGCCTGGGTGTTACCGCATCTTCTTCGTATATAATCAAGCAATTTTCGTCCACTTGTTCACAGTAACGATCGTAGGCTGTTTGGGTTAGGGCAAGAACAAGGTCCGGTGTCTCACACTTGGGGTTATAGATTTCCCCGTCGGAGATGATTACCTGAGCTTCCGAATAGCCTCCCCGGGCGGCGATGCCGTAACTCTGTGTTTGTAGAACGTTCTTTCCTTCTAAAATGGCGGCTTGGGCCAAGATACGCCCGCCGACAATCAAGCCCTGTCCTCCATCTCCGGCCATTACTATTTGCCAGGTTTTTTTCATTTGTTACCGCCCCCCTTGATCCGCTAGCTGGTTGATTGGATTCAGTTCCCGGTAGATCGTCAGGAAATCCGGACGCTCTTTGTCAACAAATACGCCCGTGGCAATGTGGTCTATTTTTTCCTGGTCCGTCATTTTATCAAAACGAGCTTTGGGCACGGCTCTCTCTTTCAGGTATTTCATCATGGCCAGCGGCCCGCCTGCAAAGTTTCTCCGTCCAAAATGGGTGGGGCAGGGACTCATTATCTCTACCAGGCTAAATCCTTTTTTCTGGATAGCCTGCATGATATATTTTTTAATCTGCAGCACATGGTATGCGGTGGTACGGGCTACAAAATTGGCACCCGATGTTTCCGCCAGGGCACATACATCAAAGCCCGGTTCCGGCACACCCCGGGGTGAAGTGGTCGTGCGCGCTGTCAGGGGACTGGTGGCCGAGTACTGGCCGCCGGTCATTCCATAGTTGTAATTGTTTACTACTACAGCGGTCAAGTCGATATTACGACGGGCGGAATGGATAAAGTGGTTGCCTCCGATAGTTACTGCATCACCGTCACCCATAAGTACGATAACATGCAGTTCGGGGTTACCTATTTTTATGCCGGTGGCAAAAGCCAGCGCCC
>NZ_JADNRQ010000022.1 GCF_015594625.1 Desulfallas sp. Bu1-1
AATAATATCTAAATCAAGTATTTTGGCCATGATATAAAATCAAGGGGGGTTTTTGAGGTGAAGCTAAAAAAATGCAAAAAAATAAAGCCTGTATTTACAAGGCTTTAAGATTTTTCGAATGTACTACTGAATAGGAAAGGAGGTGGTTTTTTGCATTTATTTTCGGTTGGTGATCGCGAGTTTTGGATGAAACTCTGGCAAGATGCCCGGGAAAACTCGCTGTTAACACGGCGGCGTTGCCGTAGCGAGAAAGAGATGGTGGAAAATTGGAACCGGCGCGCCCGGTGGTTTGCCTGTTGCACCGGTGACGACAAGGGGCAGCAGAGGAGAAAAGCGGTGCTTGACACATTGAAGCGGGAAGGGGTCATTGGACCTGAGGTCAAAGTGCTGGATATCGGGGCCGGGCCGGGTAACTATGCCATCCCCATGGCCCGGTTGTGCGAGCAGGTAACCGCCCTTGAACCTGCCGCCGAGATGGTAAAAATATTGGAAGACAGGGCAAGGACCGAGCGGATAGAAAACATTACTATTATTCAGCGAACCTGGCAGGAAGTGGAGGTGGAAAAAGACGGGCTGGCCGGCCGGTTTGATCTGGTGTTTGCCTCGATGACACCCGGGGTGCGAGACCCGGAAACACTGCAAAAAATGCTTGCAGCGTCAAGGAAGTTTTGCTGCTTAGGCGCTTTTTCCGGCCAACGTTGGGGGCAGGCGTACCGCGATCTCTGGCAACGGTTCTTTGGTGAAGATATAGGTGATAATCCAGGAGATATTATTTATCCTTTTGGTTTGCTCTATGCCATGGGTTACCGGCCTAACCTCAATTTTTTTACCATTAACCGGGTAGATGAGGAACCGGTAGAAAAAGCAGTGGAGAATTTGTCAAGGTTTTTCTGGAGTTATATGGATATCACTCCCGAAGTCAAGCAGACAATCGAACATTATGTAAAAGAGCATGCCGAAAACGGCGTTTTTCGCCAGGAAACCACCTTTTGCACCGGTATGATGCTGTGGCGGGTTGATGAAATTTTTACATAAGTTAAGACTTTAGGATTTTATTTAGAATTGGAGGTGGCACAATGCCCAGAAAATGCTTTTTAATTGTATTACTGCTGGTTATATCATTAAGCCTTCTTCTGTTTGGTTGTGGGACAGATCAAGCCAGGGATGACCAGAAACCTGGCGTAGCGAAGGGGGGGGAACAGCAGCAGGTAGATATTATCAGGCTGGCCGGGGGAGATTGGGGTTACCTCAGTCCTTATGCCCATTATCCCAGAGGGCCGGGAAGTTTTAAGATGCGCTTGATTTTTGACAGCCTTCTGGATCGGGATGAAAAGGGACTTATTCCCTGGTTAGCTGAAAAATATGAAATTAAAGAAGGCGGTAAACAGTACCTGTTTACCCTTCGGGATGGCGTAAAATGGCAAGATGGGAAACCATTAACGGCTCAGGATGTTAAATTCACTTTTGAATATGCAAGTAAATATCCCATGGTGTCGTCATCATTTAGCAGTGAAGATATTGAAAAAGTAGAAATAGTTGGAAATCGCCAGGTTTTGGTTACCGTTTCGGAACCGAATGCAGCTATGCTTTATAACCTGGGCTTGACTCCCATTATTCCTAAACACATCTGGGAAAACATTGATAACCCGAAGGAGTTTACAAAGCCGGAAGCGGTCATTGGGAGTGGTCCCTACCGCTTGACGGGCTACAGCAAGGAGCACGGAACTTACCGCCTGGAAGCTTTTACAGATTACTGGGGGCCCGGGCAGAGAGTCAAGGTTATTGAATTTGTGCCGGTTAGTGAAGAAATTTTAGCCTTTGAAAAAGGGGAAATTGATCTGGCAGGTGTTACTCCCGATGTATTGCCCCGTTTTCAAAATGACCCGCAGTACAAAGTAGTAAAAAGTCCGGGTTTCTGGGGATATCGTTTGCTATTTAACATGGGCGATTACCCGGTTTTGCGGCATAAAGAATTCAGGCAGGCCATGGCTTACGCCATTGATGCCAATGAATTGATTGAAAAGGTGGCCCGTGGCGCTGCTGTTCCCGGCAGTGCGGGAATCCTGCCTCCCGACCATGTAATGTATAATCCCAATGTCAAGCAATATGACCTTGATTTAAAGAAAGCGGAAGAGTTGCTGGTGAAGTTAGGTTACGACAGGCTGGACCAGAATGCTATTCGCCAAAACCAAAATGGTGAAAAGCTCTCCTTTAACTTGCTTGTCGGTGATGAGGTCAGGTTGGCGGAAGTCTTAAAGGAGCAACTGGCCAAGGCAGGTATTGAGATAAAAGTGCAAAGCGTGGATATGAAGACCCGGGATGCTCGTGTTAGGGAGAATAAATATCAGCTAGCTATCACAGGACACGGTGGATGGGGCAATGATCCGGATTATTTGCGCGAAAGGTTTGCCGGTCGCTCCAGGGGGGGAATTTCACCTGCCGCTTCAGGCTTGCAGGGTTACAAAAACGATGAATTGAACGCTTTACTGGAAAAACAGCGTCTGGAATTTGACGAACAAAAACGTAAAGAATTAATATTTAAAGCTCAGGAAATTTTGGCCGAAGATGTCCCGGAGATACCCATTTACTATACTACCGGTTACAGCGTGTACAGGCCGGCCAAATATGACGGGTGGATGTTCATGTACGATCACCATTCTTTATCTCACAGTAAGCTATCTTACCTGGAAAGGGGTTAATCTTAATTGAGAAGGAAGAGGGTTACCAGGCTAATGGAATATCTTTTTACCATTTGGATCTTAGTGACCCTCAACTTTTTACTTCCCCGGGCTATGCCTGGTGATCCCTTTTTGTACATGTCTGCAGACGAAGGCCAGGAGGTGGCGAGGTTTTCGGAGGAACAGAGACAGTATTATCTTGAATACTACGGGCTGGACCGGCCTGTTGCCGGGCAGTACCTGTCATACATGTCTGATTTGTTGCGGGGGAATTTAGGATACAGTTTGTATTATAATGAACCGGTGAGCACTATCATCCTGCGCCGGTTACCGTGGACAACTTTTCTGGTAATAGCGGCAGTGCTGCTGAGTACTGTCTTCGGTACTATTCTGGGCAGCATATCCGCCTGGTACCGGGAGAAATGGCCGGACAAATTCTTGTTTTTTTGCTTGATTCTCCTGTCAGAGGTTCCGGCCTTTCTCCTGGGTCTCGTTTTACTTTTTACATTTGCCGCGGGGTTGGGATTATTCCCCCTGTCGGGGGCCATCACACATTTTGCCAATTATAGTAGTTGGTGGGAAAGGTTGTTCGATATCTTGCATCATGCTTTCCTGCCCGTAATGGCCTTGACCATTGCCCGGCTGGGCGGTATGTATTTGCTTTCCAGAAACAGTATGACGACCGTGCTGGAAAAGGATTACCTGCGTACTGCATGGGCCAAAGGGCTTCCCAAAAAACGCATCATTTTTCGCCATGCCTTGAGGAATGCCATGCTTCCCATAGTAACGCGGGTGTTTTTAAGCCTTGGTTCACTTGTGGGTGGCGCAATTCTGGTGGAAAATGTTTTTGCCTACCCGGGGCTGGGGCATTTAATGAGGGAAGCAGTTATGGTCCACGATTATCCGCTTGTTCAGGGGATTTTCCTGGTGGTAACCATATGTGTTTTGCTGGCTAATTTTCTAGCCGATTTAGTTTACAAGAAGCTTGACCCGCGGATTAGTGACTATAGCGGGATACATGGGGGATAACCTTGGGGAGAATGCCGGAGTTGCTGGTGAAAATAGTCGAGCGGGTAAAAGAATTTTCCCTGCCGGGAAAAGCCGGCCTGGTGGTGATTTTGGTTGTCCTGCTGGTAGCTATCCTGGCTCCTTATATTTCAATCCATCCCCACAATATCTCATCGGGACCGCCCCTCTCGCCGCCGGGAGGAGGGCACCCTTTGGGTACCGACGAGCTTGGTGTTGACCTCTGGGCCCAGATATGCTACGGGGCCAGGGTCAGCTTGCTCGTGGGTTTTGGCACGGCCTTATTGGCAGCCCTGGGTGGCGGCCTGATTGGTATTGTTTCGGGGTACCTGGGCGGGTGGCCCGATAAGGTTTTAATGAGGTTAATTGATATTATGATTGTGTTGCCGGACCTGCCGGTGATGATTGTGCTGGCAGCTTTTTTCGGTCCCAGTCTTCTAAATATCATTTTAGTACTGGCCCTGTTTTCCTGGGTTTTCCCCGCCAGAATCGTGCGTTCCCAGATACTGATGTTGAAGGAACGGAGCTATATCAAATCGGCGGAGACATATGGTGCCGGCGTCTGGTATCTAATGTGGAAGCATTTTCTCCCGGAAGTTTTCCCTTTGGTGGCAGTAAATATGATCAGGCTTTCGGGGAGGGCAATTGTTGCCGAAGCCGGGCTTTCTTTTCTGGGGTTGGGGGACCCTACTTCCAAAAGCTGGGGTTTAATCATTCACCATGCTACCAATTTTAAGGGGATATACTATACGGACTTCTGGAAATGGTGGTTGCTATACCCATGGCTGGCCTTGATTATAATGGTAATTTCCCTGGCCTTTATCAGCCGTGAGCTGGAACGAATGGTCGACCCGCGCCTGGGAAGGTAAACATTTATACTTGGGGGTATCCGCCGTGACCGCTGATCAATATTTGCTGGAAATAAAAAACCTGTCCATTACGTATCATGCCGTACACCCGCCGGTAAAGGCCGTTGACGGCGTGTCCTTGCAACTTCGAAAAGGAGAGAGCCTGGGGATTATTGGGGAATCCGGGTGTGGGAAAAGTACCCTGGCCCTGGGGATAATGGGGTTGATCAAACAGGGTATCGTTGAAGGGGAAATAATTTACAAGGGGCAAAACCTGGTGGGGTTGCCGGAAAAGAGACTGAGAAATTATCGCTGGAAAGATATGGCCATGGTGTTTCAAAACTCCCTGGAAGTGCTTAATCCCGTACTCAGCATTGGAGAACAAATAGGAGAGCCTTTGCGGGCTCATTATAACTTATCCCCCATGGAGATTGACCAAAAGGTTGTAAAATTATTGGAAATGGCAGGCCTTGAGCCGGAGTGGCGGCACTATTACCCGCACCAGTTATCAGGGGGAATGAGGCAGCGGGTACTTTTGGCCATGGCTTTGTCCTGTGATCCGGAACTGCTGATTGTGGATGAGCCTACCACCTCGCTGGACCCTGCAAGTAAAAATGAAGTTTTGCAGTTGCTGCAGAAATTGCAGAAAAAGTTGGGCTTTGCCATGATTTTAATATCCCATGATTTGGGAGCAGTTAAAAAGCTTACCTCCAGAGTTATGACCCTGTACTGCGGGCGCGTGGTCGAGTCGGGGATCACCTCTGAGGTGCTTAAAAATCCCATGCACTGTTATACCCGCGGATTGCTGAATTCTTCCCCCAATTTCTTTAGATATAAAGACCTGTGGGGAATTGGCGGAGAGCCTCCCCTGGGAGGCTCTATAGAAGGTTGTGCTTTTTATCCCCGGTGTTGCCAGGGAGAAGAAAGTTGCAGTCAGACCAGACCTCCCCTCAGGTATGTAGCCCTTGAGCGCATGGTAGCCTGTCACAAGGGAGGCATCGAAACGTTCCTCAGGGCTGAAGGGATTCGAAAAAAATATATATTAAAGGACAGAGAAATTGAGGCAGTGAAAGGAGTTAGCCTGGAAATTAAAAGCGGTGAGGTGGTGGCCCTGGTGGGGGAATCCGGTTCCGGCAAATCTACGCTTGCCCACATTTTGGCAGGGGTTTTGCCGGCCGGTGCGGGCCAGGTATTTTTTAAAAACAAAAAGGTGGAGGGAAGATGGGCCACTAAAATGCTGGGAGGTATGCAAATAATCTTCCAGGATCCATTCTCTGCCACCAGTCACCGCATGAAGGTTCTGGAAGTGGTTAGAGAACCGCTGGACATAATTAAGTGGGGCAGTAAAGAAGAAAGGGAAGCAGAAGCGATTAAGGCTTTACAGAAGGTACAGTTGCCCGTCTCCCCGGAATTTTTAAATCGTTACTGTTACGCCTTAAGTGGAGGACAGCGACAACGTCTGGCAATCGCGCGCGCCCTGGTAACAAAACCGAAATTATTGATTGCAGACGAAGTAACCTCGATGCTGGATCCTTCTACCCAGGCCAATCTTTTAAGGGAACTAAAGGGACTCCAGAACAGGCATGGATTTGCCATGCTATATATTACTCACGATTTGCATCTGGCCCGTAAAATTGCCGATAAAGTTTATGTTATGTATCGAGGTGAAATAGTGGAAGCAGGCGTATCCTTCGAAATATTCGAAAACCCGGAACATGTTTATACAAAAAGACTCTTGAGAGAGGCCTTCAGAGATTTGGTTTGATCTGAATGCCGGGCGAACCGCCGGTTCTCGACGCCAGGCCGGCAATAATTACGCTGCTGTCCAGGAATACTTTAATCTGTTTCATAATTTCAGCCGGAATGGTGAACTGCCCTTTGCCCCAGACACGTACCTTTTTGTCCTCCGCTACTCATTTTTGCAGCCGGGCGGGCTGGAAAGTTTGCGCAAACCGCAGCGTTCAGTTAAAATAATGAAAAAACCATGGATGAAAACAATACCGAAACCAGTACCGGAGAAAAGGAGGTGCGCTAAATGAACGTCGTTCCGGGTGAGCTGGCGGCCGGCCGGCAAAGGTATACCTACGAAGATTACTGCCGCCTTCCGGAAGGGTCACCCTATCAACTGATTGGGGGGGAGCTGGTCATAACGCCCTCGCCCACACCATACCACCAGATGGTGTCCATGAAACTGGAATTAAAAATGGCGGGCTTTGTCCTGGAAAAGGGACTGGGCATTGTTTTGTACGCTCCTGTGGACGTCTACCTGGAGGAAACGGAAACCTACCAGCCGGACATAATTTATATTTCCAACGAAAGGCTGTCCATTATCGAAGAGAAGCGGATTAACGGCGCCCCGGACCTGGTGGTGGAGATCCTTTCCCCCGGTACCGGTTATTACGACCTGCGGGTCAAGTACAAGGTTTACCAAAAGAGCGGCGTCAGGGAATACTGGATCGTTGATCCCCATAGTAAATCGGTCCAGGTTTTTTGCCTGGAGGGGGGGAAATATACCCTGGACCAGGAAGTGGAGCAACAGGGGGCGGTTCAATCCCGTGTCATCGCCGGGTTTACGGTACAGGTGGAAAGTATTTTTTGAAAAAATGGCGTAATGCCGGTGCGAACGATACAGGGAGGGCAATTGTTGGAAAGCAGGGACGGCTTAAACCCCTTGTTTGGCTTTGTACTTTAAAATGTGGCTACAGAACTCTTCAAAATCGCCGAGTTTCTTTTGTATGATACTATACATTTCTTCCGGGGTTACTTCCGCATAACCATGCACCAGGCGGTTGCGATATCCGGCCATGCCTTTAATTTTTTCCGTAAATTGCGGGGGGATAATTTGTTCCCTGCCCAGGGTCAAGATGATTGACCGGTAATCTACCGGGTGCCCCAATCCCTGCTTGGCCATGATGTGCCTGCCAATGTCAAACATGCTTTCCAGTGCCCGGCGCAGGTGATGTTCCGCAATGGCATAGTTATCAGGATCAGCTAAAAACTGCTCCCGGGTTAGAGCGGCTATTTTTTTCAGCCTGGCCATTGAGCGGTTGATAAGATCAATGCGGTTGTGAATCAGGTCCTTGTTAATCAAGTCTAAACCCTCCCGTTATTACCCGCCGTCAGCTCTTCCGCCATTTCCCGGTAATACATGTCCAGGACGGGTTTGAAGTCCAGATAATCCCTTACAGTCATGTCCTCAAAGTCGGTACGGAAATCTTCATTTGAACAAAAAATGATTTTACCGTCTTTAATAACGGTAAATTTCAGGTATATGGGAGCCCTTTGTAAAAATAGAAGATCTACTTCCAGGGGCGCCAAAAGTTCAGCTACAGTATCCTGGAGTTCTATTTCCAGATCCAGGTTGTGTTTTTCGGGGGAATAGCCGTCAAAAACCACTGCCAGGTCCATATCACTATCAGGGTAATAATTTTCCCCGGCGCGCGAACCAAAGAGGTAACAGCACGAAACCCCGTAAGATTCGAAAACCGGCAATAATTTTTCGCGCAACAATTGTAGATCCAAAAACTCCACCCCGCAGGCAGTATATTTCAATAAATGATATACATGGAACCAGTGCTGTCAAGTTAAAGTATAACACGCGGGTTCGGCAAAATCCAACCTGGTCCGGCGGTCATGCGGAATGGTTTGTTAATATCTGTGTCATTACCGGGTTTGCGGTACAGTTGGTGCGCGGTCATGGATGACCGCGCACCAACTACGTGAATTAATACCTGCTGCGCGGTACGTAACGGGTGTGCAGTAGTTCATGTGACTTGTGGCTCAGGGGCTCGCCCAGAAATTCCTGGTATAACGCCTGCACCGCCGGGTTTTCGTGCGACTTGCGCAATTGCATGGCCCTGTCGGCACTGTAAATGCCGGCCGTCCTTTTTGCCCTGATTTCGTTGTTGGTGGGTATGGGCTGGCCGCCGCCGCCAATGCAGCCGCCGGGGCAGCACATCACTTCAATAAAATGGTAGGGATGGCCGTTTTTAACCCTTTCCAGGATTTCCCGGGCGTTGGCCAGGCCGTGGGCCACGGCGACATTCAACGTGGTTCCCTTTAAGTCCACGGACGCTTCCTTGATCCCTTCCAGGCCCCGGGCTTCGTTAAAATCCAGGGAGGGCGGGGTGTCCCCGGTCACCAGCTCGTATGCCGTGCGCAGGGCCGCCTCCATCACGCCCCCGGTGGAACCGAAGAGGACTCCCGCGCCGGTGGAGATGCCCAGGGGATCGTCATATGCTTCTTCCGGGAGCGCGCTGAAATCAATGCCGGCTTCCTTCAGCATTTTACCCAGTTCCCGGGTGGTCAGGACCACATCGACGTCCCGCCGGCCGCTGCCGTTCATTTCCTCCCGCCCGGCTTCAAACTTTTTGGCCGTGCAGGGCATGATGGAAACCACGAAGATATCGTCCGGGCTGATGCCCGCCTTTTCGGCGTAGTAGGTTTTGGCCAGCGCTCCGAACATTTGTTGGGGTGATTTGCAGGTGGAGAGGTGCGGGAGCAGCTCCGGGTAAAAGTGTTCGATAAATTTAATCCAACCGGGGCTGCAGGAAGTGATCAGCGGCAGTTTGCCGCCCTCCCGCAGGCGCTTGATCAACTCGCTGCCCTCTTCCATGATGGTTAAGTCGGCGGTGAAATCGGTGTCGAAAATCTTGGCAAATCCGAGCCTTCTGAGGGCGGCCACCAGTTGCCCGGTGACCACGCTGCCCGGTGCCAGGCCGAACATCTCCCCGATGCTGACCCGGACGGCCGGGGCGGTTTGCACCACTACGTGCTTGCCGGGGTCCGCCAGGGCGGCCCAAACCTCGGCGGTCTGGTCTTTTTCATGAATGGCGGCGGTGGGGCAGACCAGGGCGCACTGGCCGCAGTTGACGCAGGCCACATCGCCCAGGGGTTCCAGGAATGCCGGCGCGACAATGGTTTTAAAACCCCGTTCCTGGGGGGCGATGGCGCTGACCTGCTGCACCTTTTCACACACGCTGACGCAGCGGCGGCAGAGGATGCATTTGCGGGGGTCACGCACCAGGGAGGGGCTGGAACGGTCCGGTTCGTACGGCGGCGTATCCCCGGCGAACCTGATCTCGTCAAGGCCCAGCTCCGAGGCCAGTCGCTGCAGTTCACAGTTGGTGTTGCGGGGGCAGGTCAAGCATTCCCGGGGATGGTTGGACATGATCAGTTCCAGGTTCAGCTTCCGGGCCCGGCGCACCGCGGGAGTGTTGGTGCGCACCACCATGCCGTCGGCCACGGGGGTGACGCAGGATGTTTGCAGGGTTCTGGCCCCCTGCACTTCCACCAGGCAAATCCGGCAGGCCCCGATTGCATTTATTTCTTCCAGGTAGCAGAGGGTGGGAATTTTAATGCCGGCCTTTTTCGCCGCTTCCAGAACGGAGGTGCCGGGTTCCGCCGCAACTTGGATTCCGTCTATGGTAAGCATTACCTGTGACATGTTGATTCCTCCATTAAACTGTAATAATGGCGTTGAACTTGCACTTTTGCTCGCAGGTGCCGCACTTGACGCATTTTGCCGCGTCGATCACGTGCGGTTTTTTCTTGTCGCCGGTGATGGCACCGGCGGGGCATTCTTTGGCGCACAGGCCGCAGCCCCGGCATAACTCCGGGTTGATGTAATAAGTCAGCAAATCCCGGCAGGCGCCGGCGGGGCACTTTTTGTCCCTGATGTGCGCTTCGTACTCGTGGCGGAAATAACGCAGGGTGCTCAGCACGGGGTTCGGGGCGGTTTGTCCCAGCCCGCACAGGGCGGAGTCCTTGATGCCCCGGCTCAGTTCTTCCAGCAGTTCGATATCCCCTTCCCGCCCCTGGCCGGAAGTAATACGGTTTAAAATTTCCAGCATGCGCTTGGTGCCGATGCGGCAGGGCGAGCACTTGCCACAGGACTCCTCCTGGACAAACTCCAGGAAGAACTTGGCCAGGTCCACCATGCAGGTGTCTTCGTCCACAATGATCATGCCACCGGAGCCCATGATGGTCCCGAGCTTGGTCAGGGATTCATAATCAACCGGCGTATCCAGGTATTCTTCCGGGATGCACCCGCCGGAAGGCCCTCCGGTTTGAACGGCTTTAAATTTTTTACCACCGGGGATGCCGCCGCCGATTTCAAAGATAATTTCCCGCAGCGTCGTCCCCATGGGCACTTCCACCAGACCGGTGTTGTTCACTTTTCCCGCCAGGGCAAACACCTTGGTGCCCTTGCTTTTTTCAGTTCCGATGGAGGCGAACCACTCTGCGCCGTTTAAAATAATGGGTGGTATATTGGCAAATGTTTCTACATTATTGATCACCGTGGGTTTGCCCCAGAGTCCTTCCTGGGCCGGGAACGGCGGTTTGGGGCGGGGTTCGCCGCGTTTTCCTTCAATGGAGGCCAGCAGTGCCGTTTCCTCGCCGCATACGAACGCGCCGGCCCCGACCCTGATTTCAACATCAAAGTTGAACCCGGTGCCGAAGATGTTTTCGCCCATCAGGCCGTACTCGCGGGCTTTACTGATGGCTGTTTCCAACCGCTCCACCGCCAGCGGGTACTCCGCCCGCACGTAAATATAGCCCTTGGATGAACCGATGGCGTAGCCGCAGATGGCCATGGCTTCCAGCACGGAGTGCGGGTCGCCTTCCAGAATGCTGCGGTCCATGAAGGCGCCCGGGTCGCCTTCATCGGCGTTGCAGACCACGTATTTGGGGTTTCCGGCCGCCCGGGCGGTTAATTCCCATTTAAGCCCGGTGGGGAAGCCGGCCCCGCCGCGCCCCCGCAGGCCGGATCCCTTGATGGTGTCCACCACCTGCTGGGGCGTCATTTGCGACAAAACCTTGCCGAGGGCGCGATAGCCGTCCCGGGCTATGTATTCTTCAACGGATTCCGGGTTGATTATTCCGGTGTTGCGCAGGGCGATCCGGGTCTGCCTTTTGAAAAAATCCAGCTGGTCAAAGCTGGTGACCTGATCCGGGTCGCCGGGTTGCCGGTGCAGCAGCCGGGTGACCACTTTCCCCTTCAACAGGTGCTCGCTGACTATTTCGGCTGCGTCTTCGGGTTTCAGCTTGCGGTAAAAAACCCCGTCCGGAAAGATCATTACCACCGGGCCCAGGTCGCAGGGACCCATGCAGCCGGTTTCCACAACCTTGACCTCTTTCGCCAGCCCGTATTGATCGATGTTTTCCTGGAGCGCGCTTTGCACCGCTTTGCAGGCCGAGGATATGCAGCCCGCTCCGGCGCATACCAGCACGTGGGACCTGTACATTTCCATCGTTATATATCCTCCTTGTCGTGTTGGACGGAAATAATAAACGTGTTGTTGACTACCGCCAGGTACATGTTATGAATTTAGTGATCCGGCGTGGTCCAATCCTTGATCACTTTACCTTCCACAAGGTGTTTTCTGACGATTTCCTTCGCTTTTTCCCGGTCGACGTTTACATACGTGGTTTTTTCCATGCCTTTGACAATTTCCACCAGCGGCTCGTGCTGGCACAGGCCCGCACAGCTGGTCTGGGTCAGTGCCACCCCGCCCAGTCCCTGCTCTTTAAGCTCTTCCAGCAGCGCCTTGACGGTTTCCCGGGCGCCGGCGGCGATGCCGCAAGTGCCCATGCTTACTTTTACGGTCACCTCGTGGTCCTTGTCCCTTACTTTCATCTGTTGCTGCAGTTTTTCACGCAGCTTATCCAGTTCGTCCAAGCTTTTCATTGTTTCTCCTCCTCAGTTCCTTGACCTGGTTGGCCAGGTAATTTTTCAACCACACCAGCACTTCGGGTGTCTGCAGGGGGATGCCCTTTAACAGGGATTTGAACTCCCTCGTAGTAAAAATGAAGATTTCCCCGTTATACTGGTGCCGGTAAATTAAATCCAACCCCTGGTTGCCCGCCAGCAGGGCGGTCAGGGTGCCGGCCACGTCGCCCAGGGGTGCACGGTCCAGGTGATCGTAGGGAAAGGTGGCCGTTACGGCGGTCCCTTTCCGGGGCAGCGCCCTGATCTCCAGAGTGCCGCCGCACCTGTCCACGGCTTCCCGGAGCAGGGGGATGCCCAGCCCCATACGTTTGTGTTTTTTAGTGGTATAAAAAGGGTCGAGTAGTTTGGGAATGTCCTGCGTGGCGATGCCGCGGCCGTTATCCAGCACATGGAATTGCAGCGTATTGTCCCCGGTGTCTTCACGGATGGTGATTTCCAGCTCGGTGGCACCCGCTTCCAGGGAATTGACTGCGATGTCAAGCAGGTGCTGGGACAACTCTTCCATCTGATGTCACTCCTTGTCGTATTTTGATAAAATGTCCGCCAGCTTGCCCGTATGGACCCGGCCGTACACGTCGTCGTCCACCGTAACCACCGGTCCCAGGCCGCAGGCGCCCAGGCAGCGAACCACGTCCACGGAAAACTTTCCGTCTTCGGTGGTGTCGCCGGGTTTGACCTGCAGGTCTTCTTCCAGCTTGTTCAGTAGCTGGTTGGCTCCCCTCACGTAGCACGCCGTTCCCGCGCAGACGTGGATCTTATGCCTGCCCTTGGGTTTGGTGGTGAACAGAGAATAAAAAGAAACGACGCCGTAAACCCTGGTCAGGGGCACGTCAAGTTTTTCGGCCACTTTGACCTGCACTTCCCGGGGCAGGTACCCGATTACGTTTTGGGCCTTGTGCAGTACCTGGATCAAGCTTCCGGGTTGCCCCCGGTATGATTCCAGTATCCGGTCGACTTCGGCCAGGTGGTCCGGGGTCAATTGAGCGTGGCATGAACAGCTGTTTGACATGTTGTAAACCTCCTTGCGTTTGATGGGTATTACCTAGAATACTTTTATAAAATTTCTTTATATGTTTAGCCAGCGAATCAATAAGCAAATTGAATCATCATCAGGTCTCTTATCTATTGCGTCACCCGGTGTTACACGTCTTATGTTTTGTAATTTTTATTAAAAATTTATACATCTAAATCATTGAATAATCTGATAATATTTTGTAGAGTTTGCCCGCGGCTTGAAAGTTATTAAAGGGAGTGGTAAACAGGGGAATCCCTTCTTTGCCGGCTGTTTCCAGGGTGTCCGGGTCGGGCGGGCGGTTGCCCGTGATGATCAACCCGCTCAGGTTAACCAGTGCGGCCACCGCAACTATGTTACGGTGGCGGTGGATGGTTATCCAGAGGTCGCCGGGGGATGCGTGGGCCAGCACGTCGCTCAACAGGTCGCCGCAATAAGCGCCACGGATTTTTCTTTCCAGGTCGACGTTTTTGGTTTGTAGCGTCAACTCCAGTGTTTTGATGATGCTATTCCAAAGATTCATTGTTTGCGCCCTCCTTGCCGCTTTTTGCCGGCTCCCGTCCCATCGCGGGCGGCTGCATGTGCGACAGGTCCACTATTTCTCTGGCCAGTTGCTGTAATTTTTCCCGGAGTTTGAATATGCAGTAGGATGTTTCCGCATAACCCCGGACAATGTCCTCCGCCAGCGCCCGGCAGTTGGGGGAACCGCAGGAACCGCAATCCAGGCCCGGTAGAATGGAGGTGATTTGTTCCACTTCTTCCAGCATGCTGATGGCCCGGTCGATGTCATCGCTGAGCTTCAGCGCGGGGCGGGGTTCAATGGGTTTGGTAAGCAGGCAGAAATCGTCGTCGACGGTATCCGGAAACTGTTCTTCACGCGCGCTTAGTTTTTTGAGCAGGTTTTCCATCCGGACCCGGGACACAAAGGGATTCTGCGGTACCAGGGGGCCGCCGATGCATCCCCCGGTGCAGGCCTGCGCTTCCACGTAATCGATATCTCCCAGGCCTCCCCGCTCGATTTCCTCCAGGACGTTGATAACATTATGAATTCCGTCCACGGCCAGCAGCGAGTGATCCTTGATGGCATGGTTTTCCCCGCCCGTCTTGCCCCAGCCCACACCCCGGGCCGGGGACCTGCTGGTTGCCAGTTTTGTGCGCGGTGATTCCAGCCGGTTTAAAATTTCACCATAAATAGTGGACATAGATATAGCCCCGTCCACGTATGAACGGTCGCCAAAGGGCTGCTTAATGGCCGTAACCTTGGCCGGGCAGGGAGTAATAAAGAAAATGCCGATTTCCTCACTTTTCAGGCCACGCTCCCGGATAGCTTTTTCCCTGGCCAGGCGGGCGGAAATTTCCATGGGTGTGTCGATCATGACAATATGTTCAAGCAACCCGGGAAAACGCACCTGCATCAACCTGACCACGGCGGGGCAGGCCGAGGAAATCAACGGCCTGGGATGGCTTTTTTGGCCGAGGTAGCGGCGCAGTGCATTGGAAACGATTTCCGCACCCACGGCTACTTCATAATAATCGTCAAAACCGGTATCCAAAAGCGCCCCGAGAATATGGTGCGGCATGACCCGGGGGCCGAACTGGGCATAGAGGGAGGGTGCCGGCAGGGCAATGGTGTAATTGTACTCGGACAGGCGTTCCAGGGGATCGGTAATGGCAAGCTTGGCGCGGTTGGGGCAGATGCGGATGCATTCCCCGCAGTCGATGCATCGCTCTTCAATAATTCTGGCCCGGCCTTCCCGCACCCGGATGGCCTCCGTGGGGCAGTGTTTGATGCAGTTTGTACAGCCCTTGCATTTGTCGGGATCGAGCATTACGGAATGAAAATATTTTGGCATCTTATACACCACTTGTCCGGTTCATAATAGTTGACGTCAGTTTTGTTCCTATACCCACTTTGGAATCGATGTGCAGTTCATCCGAACTGCGTTGGATGTTGGGTAAACCCATCCCGGCCCCAAAGCCCATTTCCCGGATGTGCGGGGGGGCGGTGGAGTACCCTTCCTGCAGGGCCAGGGAAATGTCGGGGATACCCGGGCCCTCGTCCGCGGCTTCGATTTCAACCCGGTCGGGATAAACGCGGGCGGTGAGGGTGCCGCTCCGGGCATGAATGACAATGTTCATTTCCGCTTCATAGGCTACGATTACACTTTTTCTGACGGTTTCAACTTCCATTCCCACCAGCTGGAGAGCTTTTTTGATTTTGGCGGCAGCCTCTCCGGCCCGCGTAAAGTCCATGCCCTCGATAACAAACTCCAGCTTCACAATTTATCACTCTCCACCGGCAATTAAGAACTGCGCAGGCCGTGCTGGTACAACAGGCCGCAACTTTCAAAGAGAAAGCGCCTGGTCACCATCAGCGGCAGTTTTTTCTCCCTCGCCACCCGGATAATGTCCCGGCCCGGTTTTTTGCCGCGAACGAAGAGTATGGCCCTGGCCTCGATCATGTCCGCCACGCGAACGATCTGGATGTTGGTAAGCCCGGTGATTAAAAGGCATTCCGGCCTGGAAAAACACAGCGAGTCGCTGATCAGATCGCAGCCGAAACCGGAACTGACTTCAATATCAAGCATGTCCTCGCCGGTGATGACCTCGGCGTCCAAAATGCGCCTAACATCGTCCAGTTTAATGGGTAGTCACCTGCCAATAAACAAATCTTATTAATAATAGGCCATGATCATAAATAACTATTATAGTAATTGATAAAAATATATTATATCATTATAATAAAGCTTATATTTAAAAAAATCAATTATTTTATATAAAATCAGACTGTTTAAAAACTATAAACTTTTTACCGTTAGCACCTCATATTTTTCCCCTTGCCGCCGCATTGTTGCCTTAAACCGGGATAGGGAGCTTCATTTAACCAATCCCCGTTCTAATAATCGAAGCGAATTCAACAGGAAGCCCCACTTTTTCCACGGCCCGGGCGGCGGATTCGTAGTCGTATGGAACTTTGATAAAATCCACCCGGATATCATTATCCATTTCAATCAGCGCATACACCGCCTGCGGGTCGCCGTGTTTAGGCTTGCCCGCGCTACCGGCGTTAATTACGTACCGGCCTTCAACAACCCGGAAATATGGCAAATGGGTATGGCCGCACACCAACACGTCAGCGTCTGCTTCCTCCAGCATGGTTAGCACCTCGGCGGCGGGCACGTCCTCGTAAAGGTATTCGTTTAATTGACGCGGGCTGCCGTGTACAAACAACACTTTGCGCCCGCCGATTTCTTTGCTAATTCTGTCCGGTAGGGTTTGCATGAATTCTTTGCTGGACTGACTGGTATTTTCAGAGGTCCAAATAATTGATTTCAACCCCAATTCGTGAGCCTTCTCGTCTTTATAGTCACACCCGCAGACCAGGCGCTGGTTGGCGATGGCATCGTCATAATTACCCATTACGGTAAGGATGCCACTCTCCCGAATGGTTTGTACCACCGCATCGGGATAAGCCCCGTACCCCACTAGGTCGCCCAGACAGACCATAAAGTCCGGTTCGCGGCTTTGTATGTCTGCCAAAACTGCATCCAGGGCATGTTTGTTTCCGTGGATATCAGAAAATACTGCTATTCGCATATTTATTCCCCCTACCGCTAGCCCGCATAGCCAGCTCTAATTTTATTTTGCCTTTAGGCAGGAGTGCACTTCTTTTTCAATGCGCAGACAGGCACCGTAATTCCGGTGAGTCTGCCGGTTTTCCAGGTTATCACGTATTTGATCAAACAAGTCATTATTGATAGAGACCAACCGTTGTGTAAAAACCTTTTTATTCAAGGAGTAAAATACCCAACGGCCATCTTTGTCATCACGCACTATTCCGTTTTTCTTTAAAATCCTGAGGTGGTGGGAAACAGCTGGCTGAGACATCCCTAGCTCATCCATGATTTCGCAGACGCACATATCCCGCCGGGATAACATCATGATAATTTTCAGCCGGGTTTCGTCGGCGATCAGCTTGAGAAAATCAAGTAAATCCTTCATATTCTTTTCTCCCATTTAAATTGCCATGCCGGAAGGCATATTACACCTCCCGGCTATTCTCATTTTATTATATCATTACTACGCTACAATTTACCTCGCTGCAGTCAGCTCGTGACTGAAGTATTTCTTCCTGAAGTACAGGGCCACGTTGACCAGGCTGATCAGCACTGGAACCTCCACCAGGGGACCAATCACCGTGGCAAAAGCCTGGGCCGAGTGGATCCCGAAAACCGCTACAGCCACCGCGATGGCCAGCTCGAAGTCGTTGCTGGCCGCGGTAAAGGCTATGGTGGTGGTTCTTGGGTAATCCGCGCCGATCCACTTGCCGATGAAAAATGTGACCAGCCACATGAACACAAAGTATATGGTCAGCGGAATAATCACCCGTAACACGTCAAGGGGCAGCGTGATGATTACCTCACCCTTCAGGGAAAACATCACCAGGATGGTGAACAACAGGGCGATCAACGTCAATTTGCTGACGCGGGGAATGAAGTTTTGCTCGTACCAGTCCCGACCCCTGGATTTGACCAGCACGGAACGGGTTATATAACCGGCAATGAACGGTATGCCCAGGTAAATGAACACGCTCTTGGCGATTTCGCCCATGGACACGTCCACCGTTACGCTGGTCAGTCCCAGCCAGCCCGGAATAACCGTCAGGAAGATGTAGGCGTAAATGGAATAGGTCAACACCTGAAAAATCGCGTTGAACGCCACCAGGCCGGCCACGTATTCCGGGTGGCCGTCGGCCAGATCGTTCCACACCAGCACCATGGCGATGCAGCGGGCCAAACCTACCAAAATGACCCCGGTCATCAGGTCGGGTTTGTCGGGCAAAAGGAGCACGGCCAGGAAAAACATCACTACCGGGCCCACAATCCAGTTCTGGATCAAGGACAGGCTCAACAGCTTTTTGTCCTGAAAAACAGCGGGCAACTCCTCATAGCGGACTTTGGCCAGGGGCGGGTACATCATTAAAATAAGGCCGATGGCGATGGGTATGTTGGTGGTGCCCACCTGGAATTTACCCCAAAAGCCGGCAATCTGTGGGAAAATGTACCCCGCGCCCAGGCCCACGGCCATGGCCAGGAAGATCCACAAGGTTAAGTACCGGTCGAGAAATGAAAGTCTTTTGACAACTGGTTCCGCCATTTAAAATAAAACCCCCTTTATATAAATATTAATTTATATATTACCACAAAAAAATAAAAACTATATTTCCTTAATCCAGTTGATGATTTCTTTTTTTGCCGGAACCCGTCCGGTAGACACGACCTTACCACCCAGCACCAGTCCCGGAGTGATCGCGACCCCGTGAGATGTAATCTTGTCCAAATCCGTAACCTTCTCCACGCTCAGGTCGCGGCCAAGTTCTTCAATTGCCTCCTTCACTATTTTCTCCAGCTTGATGCATTTTGGGCAACCGGTGCCCAGGATTTTTATTGTACCCGGCTGTCCGTCCTGATTGTCCTGCTGTTCATCATTGACTTCATTTAACTTTTTCAAATATTCCCTGTACAAAGCCTCGACATACTTTTCCCCTGCTGAATCAGGTATATAGTTATACGCCCTGGCTTGTTTAAGCAGTTCAGACTTGACTGCCTCTTTTGACAGCGGCTCCAATGACCGTACCCCGGCTATAATCAGGTCCAACCCGACGATACCAACCAGATTGTCCCCCACTTTAACTTTATATGTCCTCGGAGCCCTGGGGTCACAGCACTTGGTCATCCTTTTTGTCACCTCCGTTCCAAGTTTTTCAATTAGACACTCCCTTTTGACACCAATTGATTGTCTTTAAACCGAGTTTTACTTAATCAGCTTTTAACTGCTGGTGATTAAACGATTCAAGGACGCTTAAAACCTTGCGGATTTCATCCCCTGTAAGCGGCAAACAGTTTTCCGCCTTTTGCTGGTCCAGCACCAGCTTCAAAGCGAAAGCGGTGCAAGTGGTTTCTCCACACCGGCCGCAGTTGGTTCGGGGCAAAAGCTTGATAATTTCATGGGGCTGGGGCTGGATTTTGGGCTGGAATACGGGTGTAATTTGCCCCATTTTGGACTGCACATCGCATAAAAAATCCATTAAATCATCCAAAATGTCCTCCGCCGCATCCAAATTATCCAGTTGCCCCACCACCACCCGCCGCTTTTCCAGTATTACGGGACTTCCGCGGTACTTGAAGGTAATGGTTAAACCGCCCGGGTCAAAAGACGCGTATTTGACTACTGCGTTAACATACGGAAGTAGTTGGGCAATATCCTCATTCAATATGGCCGTAACCCTTACCTTGGCTCCGTCGGCCAGGCAGGCCCCCATGCCGGTGATTTCATAGTTTAATGCAATAATTTACTCTCCTCCTTTCCTCTGATTTCCCCTTTGATTTTATGCATTAAACAAAAAATTAATAAATAAATAATCGAATATATAAATATATTTTGATGTTTTTACCTATAAAACCCATAATAATTTGCTTATATAATAATATTGCATCATTTAAAAGTCAATGCTTTTTTTAAATTCATTCCGTCAATAAATGCAGACAAAAATAAATTATAATTTTGATCAGTTTGCTCCAGAAAAAACCGGATCGCCTGCCGCTGTGGTGTTTTTACAGTTAAATCAATTGTCTGCTCAGCATTTAATTAAGATGTTAATTTAAATTTTACGGGCAGACAATTAATTGCCTGGACCAGAGACACTCGGCGCAGGACGGGCTGTTGCCCCAGCAATCCGCGTCGTTGTTATCCACATAAGAGCAGCCGTCCAGGAACTTGCAGTCCGTGCAAGAAGGAAACTGGAAATTGTTGACAGTTAACCTGAAATTAATATAAGCAGGATCGATCCAAATTTGGTCCAGGGATTTTTCCTTCACGTTGCCCAGGTAAAATGGGTACATTTCTTTAGCCCGACCGTAAATATAGCAGTTGTACGAATGCATCAACGCATAGCAGGGCGCAACAAAACCCTTGTGGTTGACGACCATAGCCTTGTCTTCAACGAATTTACAGTACCGTTCGGTGCGCAATTTCATGTGCGGCAGATGGGCCTGAACCATCAGTAACACCGAATCGTTGCTGAAAAGCGGAACTGTATCGTCCATGTCGTAAAGAATTTGATCTTTCATCTCTTCATTGTAAGGCAGCACATTGGTCACAATCACCCGGCGCGCTTTCAATTCATGCGCCAGCCTGGCCAGACGGGGAAGTTTATGGAAGTTGTCTTTTGTGGCCACAAATTCAATACCCAGCTCGGGGTGGCGCACGCCCCTTTGGGTCTTTATTTCGTTCAGCTGTTTAATGTTGTTCAGCACTCCGTGGAAATCCGCCCCCTGCCGGATATGACAGTATTCTTCCTCGTCCGGGCCGTCCAGGGAAACAAAGAGCATGTCCAGTTTGAGATCAACCAGCTTATTGATAATGCCCGCCGTCAACAGCGAACCATTGGTGATGACTTCTGCCCGCAGTCCCTTGGATTTTACTGTTTCCAGCATATCCAGCAGCCGGGGATGGCTGAAAGGTTCGCCGAAACCTCCGAAGTGCACGTATTCGAGTTGCGGCAACCTGCCCAGGTCATCTGCAATACGTTCAAAGACGGGCCATTCCATGTGGGCCAGATCATCCCGCCAGGAATTTCTGATACAGGTGGTGCAGGCAAAGTTGCACATCGTGGTTGCCTCAAGATAAAGTTTTTTAACATCAACAACCCGGGGAATAATTTGCAACCCGTTTTTGGTTTTAATGCATAGCGCGTCCACAGCGCCGGCATTGCCGGCTGATTGGCCTGTTTCCGGCGGCAATTTGATTTGACCGTCTTGCTCAACGGGCACGGTTTGACCCGCTTGAAAACTGCAGCCTGCAATTACATACCCTTTTGACATGATAAACCTCCTGCTGGAATTGTTAACATACAACACATCATTTTGTTCCACAACGGTACACGTGTAACATTTTAGCACAGCCAAGTATGCCGGCTTAACTATATATAAAAGTCTACTTATATTTTAAGCAAATGCAATACCAGCAGCCGTATTTGCCCGGAGTCAGGCTGCCGTTTGCATACGGGCAACAGACAATTGCTCTTGCTATCACTTTAAAATTATGTGGAACAAGTGCAGTTATTCTATTGGTTTATTTTTTAAATGAAGTTATAATTAAATAATAATAACTTTATTAATTTAAACCGACAGGATGTGCTGACAAAATGCATGACCACCATCATGCCCACGGGCACAATCAGCAACTGAATAATAAGTTGATCATTGCTCTTTTTCTGACCGCAGCTGTTTTTCTGGCAGAATTGGTAGGTGGGTTCTGGACCCACAGCCTGGCTTTGATGAGCGATGCCTGGCACGTTTTAACGGACGCCGCCGCTCTCGGTTTAACCTGGGTAGCTATAAAACAAGCCAAAAAGCAATCAACGTTCAAAAATACCTTCGGGTTCCACCGCCTGGGGGTGGTGGCGGCCTTGATTAACAGTATTTCGTTGTTTGTTATTGCCGGCTGGATACTGGTGGAGGGCATCCGGCGTTTATTGGAACCCCCGGCTGTTCGCAGCCAGGAAATGTTCATTATTGCTGTTATCGGGCTGGTGGCTAATTTATTAATTGCTTTTTTGTTAAACACCCACGCCGATAATTTAAATGTAAAAAGCGCCTTTTTGCATGTTATTGGAGATGCCCTGGCTTCACTGGGGGTCATTGCCGGGGGATTGTTAATGATGTGGCTGCACTGGTATGCGGCCGACCCGTTAATCAGTATCGCCATTAGTTTGTTGCTGCTGCGCAGCGCTTACAAGGTGGCCGGGGAGGCTTTGCACATACTGATGGAGGGTACGCCGCCGGAAATGCAGTTGGGTGAAATGATTGAGGAACTGCGGCGGGTGCCGGGGGTGTGCAATATTCATGACGTGCATGTCTGGAGCGTTAACAGCGGCATTCCTGTTTTTACCATGCATGTCATTCAGGATGATCATGTTGACGGGCAGCTTGTGCTGAACGGGTGCAACCAGGTTCTGGCCCAAAAATTCGGCATTTTTCATAGTACCATTCAACTTGAGCGGCAATGCAGCCTAGCCGGGCAGACAACCTGCAATTTGCGCGAATTTTACCGGGAAAGCGATTCGGATCATAATCATAACGGTCATGTCCATGAACATCGCTGCGAACAACATGCCCATGCCTGATACACTTTTGCTGGCGTTTCCCGCATTATTTACCGGTCTCTAACTTTTAACGCCCTGGCAATCACCGATTGCACTGCCGGTTTACATCAGGTGCCGGCGGGATTTTGGGTCAGGCAATCCTTACCGGTATTGGCCCCCGTGTGTGCTTGAATGTCTTCAATACTATGGCAACATTTCTTTATGGCTATATGCTCGAATATGTCTTGGGCTGTCACGTTTCGGCAATAACACACCGGTGTGTCCAAATCCGGTTCCTTAAACCAGACTTTGACTTTAATATCGTCTTTATAATAAATCCGCTCACCAAAATATATAACATTACAGCTTGGAGATAAACACAGGCTATAACCGTATGGATCACCCGGGAGCCGGTCGCTTTGAACCAGATTTGTTAATGTTTCCGGCCTTATTTTTTTTCCGGGCGTACCGCAGGCGGGACAAAGTGCATTGGTATTATCGGCGGCGTTAAAACCGCACACTGCAATGGACATATTCCCCACCACCTTTCTTTGCGCAGCCGGTTTGCTCAACAATTTTTTTAAACAATTATCATTAGTTGAAGCTGTCACGAAGCCCCGCTTAATTAGTGTTTTTCAAGGGAAACTACCTACCTCGGAGTCCAGATAATGATCGCGGCACCGATCAGGGCAACGCAGGAACCGGCCCAGTCATATTTATCGGGTCTTTTTTTATCAATAAACCACCCCCATAACAAGGATAAAACTATAAAAATTCCGCCGTAGGCCGCATATACCCGGCCAAAATGGGGGTAATCCTGCAGCGTTGGGATTACGCCGTATAACACCAGAATGACCGCCCCGGCAACCCCCAGCCATAATCCCTTGCGCCCGCGTAACCACAACCAGATGAAATAACCGCCGCCGATTTCGGCCAAACCGGCCAGGATAAAAAGAATGATCGATCTCAAAAACATAACTGCCCTCCTGAAGCTGTCGGCTTAACATGGTATTTATGATAATACTTCCTTATCTTAAAAGCAAGACACCCTCTGACCGTGACGGTAGCCGACATGAAAATTGTAGAGGTTAGGGATACATGTCTCGTTGCTGAAAGAATAATATTGACAAGTAGTAGGGATAAGAATAATATTATAATATACTTTAATCACGATAATATTATATAATTCTATACTTATTAAGGAGATGAGCAGCATGGAAAACAAAACAGGTTGTGGTTGCGGGTGTTCTACAGTGCAAGAAATGGAACCGGTAAACGCACCTGCGAAGGAACAATTGAAGGAAAACTGGTATTTACCTTACATGAATAAAAAGATCCTGGGTGAAGCCGTAGAGGAAAAACCCAGCCCGGTGGCAGTGTTTTATTGTGCCGGAGCATCCAATGTGGGCCAGGCCTCAATGTTGGCCAGTGTACAGGCGGCCAATAAAGTAGGTTATGATAAAGCGGCCCTCTTGTGCCTGGCCAGTATTCCGGCCGGATTAAAAAATATCTATAACGGTGCCAAAAACGCCCGGGGTATTGTAGCTGTGGATGGTTGCCCAATGCAGTGTTCCCTGAGAACATTAAAGAAATATGAGCTGGAACCACGGAAAAACATTGTTATTACCAAAGACCTCGGGATCACAAAAGATTTTGATTTAAATACGGGACAGGATCTAGAGACAATATCGCAGCATATTGTCCAGGCCGTCAGCGAAGTGTATAATTCTGTACCAACTGAAAAACCCGGCTATTTGATTAAGCCTTAGTAAAAAGTGGTGAGTATTTTCATTAAATATTTTGGAGAACGGAAGTGCTAATGTTAGTATTTTGCTCTCCAAGTGTTTTTACGTACTTTTATAACTTACGTACTTTTATAACTTTGGAGGAAATAAAGGTGCGTGTCGCCCAATTTATTAATAAACACATGATCAAGTTATTAATGGGGGTAATTGTGCTGGGGCTGCTGGTGGGGTACATTTTGCCTTGGTTGGGCAAACAGCTTCAGGTACTTTACCCGGTAGCTCTTTTTGTGATGCTTTATCCAATGATGGTGGGGATAAAAATAGATGAAGTAGCAGGTGCCGCCAAAAGGGTGGGATTTATGTCCGTAGTAATGCTTTTCAACTATCTTCTTTCCCCTTTGCTGGCGGCATTGCTGGCTCAAATTTTTTTGGCCGGTTACCCCGACTTTGCGGTGGGACTGATCCTCACCGGTGTGGTGCCCTGCGCCGGCATGATTGTGGCGTGGACGTCCATGGCCAAGGGAAACGCGCCTATGACGCTGGTTATTACGGTTACCAGCTTTCTGGCGGGCATTATATTGATCCCCCTGTGGATGAGCGTTTTGGCCGGTAAGTATGTACCAGTGAATGCCTGGAAAATGATAGAAACAATAACCTATACGATAGTTATTCCATTAATTCTGGGTAACCTTACCCGGATCTGGCTGGTGAAAAGATGGGGGCCTAAAAAGTTTATGGAACTAAAACCGGTGTTTCCGGCAATTTCCGCCCTGGGTATGTATATGGTCTTTTTTATATCGATGATGGCCGAGTCCGTAACACTGGTGCGCAATCCCCAGTACCTCGGTATCATTGCCATGCCGCTGGTGGTTTTTTACACGTTGCTGTTCGGATTCTCCGTGCTGTACGCCCGGCTTATCCGCACCAGTTACCCGGACATGGTGGCGCTGGCTTACGGTGTTAGTGGTAAGAACATCTCCATTGCCCTGGCCCTGGCCGTAGTATTTTTCTCGCCACTCACCGTGATGATCATTGCCATCAAACCGCTGGTGCAGGTACTTTTTATGGCGGGGTTTTATAGACTGACGCCAACCTTACAAAAATACTGGGCGCAAAATGTTAAGCCTGCGCGTGAATAATGAAAATTTTTTGGCCGGTAGGTTGCTGTGTTGAACCAATTAACCGGCTTGTTTGGTATCCTCCATTTTTAACACCACCGCCAGGCCCAGCGCCGCCAGCAGGCCCATGGCACTACCAAAATAAAACATATAGGCGGCGCCCCAGTAATGCCAGATCAGGCCGGCCAAAAAGGAAGCCGGCAACAATCCTATGCCCACTAAAGTGGCATGCAATCCCAGCATGGTGGCCCTGTGTTGTTGTGGTGCAACATCAGCTACAAGGGCTTTTTCCACGCCTTCCGTGACCCCGTTGTATAACCCGTACACAATGAATAAAAGCCAGAGATGGCCGGCATCATGTACCCGGGCAAAACCAAAATATACAATACTATAAATCAAATACCCGGCAATCAATAAATGCCGCCGGCCGATTTTATCCGATAACATGCCCGCCGGTAAAGAAATCAAGGCATAACTGATGTTAAATACCAAATACAATAAAATGACCTGCGCCGGCTGCATCCCCAGGTCCGAAGATCTTAAGAGTAGAAACTGGTTGGATGAATTGCCCAGGGCGAAAAGAAAAACGACGATTAAAAACCCTTTCAAGCGCGGGCTTAAAGATTGCCAATTCAGCGGCACGTCTTTCAGCCCTTTTTTTTGCGCCTTTCCTTTGACTTCCCGCACCAGCGCCAGAACCAGCACCCCGAGAAAAGCCGGAACCAGTGACCAGATGAATACCTGTCTGTAATCGCCCTGATATGATGTAAAAAAGTAATAGGCAAGGGCGACTCCGATTACCGCTCCGGCGGTATCCAGCATCCGGTGCAGTCCGAAGGATTTACCCTTCTGATGCGGGTCGGTGGAATCCGCAATAATGGCATCCCGGGGGGCGGTCCTGATACCTTTGCCGAAACGGTCTCCGATGCGTCCCGCCAGCACCCAGGTCCATGAGACCGCCGCAATGATGAGAATTTTCGATAACGCGGAAGAAGCGTAACCTGCTATGGCCAGTGGCTTGCGGCGCTGCAATTTATCAGACACCCGGCCGGAGAAAACTTTGAGCAGGGAAGCCAGACTCTCGGCAATCCCTTCGATTAATCCAACAATGGCTGGAGTGGCCCCCAACTGTTGCACCAAAAACAAGGGGATTAGAGGGTAAACCATCTCCGAACCGATATCGGTCAACAAACTGGTAAGGCCCAGAATAATTATATTAAATATTTTAATCGCCCCCTTGGTATCCTGGCAAAATGATCTTCGCCATTTGCCATCAATATTAGTGCAATTTTTACCAACCCTTTGGAAAGCCTGTCACTGATCAATTTGCTTCATATCTTCCCGGGCGAACACATGCTCACCGAAATCATCCAGGCAAGCCCGGCATGCCGCTAATAATTGGTAGGTTTTTTCCTGCAGGAATGAAGTGAAATAATCCCGCTCCCGCACTTTTTCAAACCAGTTGTACAGCTTTTTTAAATCCTCCTCGTTCTCTTCCAACTCGGCATAAGTAAAATGCTCGGCTTTCGTTTCCGCATCTATTTCATAAAAAAAATCATAGCACTTCTCAATTATTTCGGCATATTCTTCATCCCTGGTGTCGTTAAATAAACTGATGATTTTGTTTTCCGGACCGATAAAATCAGCCTTGATCAAATATCCCTCACCGCCGTAATTCTCAATTTCATTTTTAATCTTGCGAAAAACCCGTTCGGTTTTTTTGTTAAACGGCACGATGCAAACTGAATTTTGCAGATAAATCGCTCCAATGTCCTTGATTTTTCTCCAGACCGACGCCCGGTACCGGGAAGGCTCGGCCGGTATTTTATAGATTAGGATTAACCAATCCAAGGATTTCACCTCCATAAATTAAGGACATTTTCCGGGCAGCTGGGGTAGTTATACTTCATTGATCTTTAACAATGGTTACAGATATTATTAAACTATTGCACATGATTGTCAAGGCTGTAACAAAAATTAAACCCGTATCCGCTTTATTCTGTACATACTATCAGTTGGAGACACATTCCATCATGGAAATTCTCCGAAGGATGTTGTACCCTGTCTATAGTTCATAGGATAGGATGTTAAATAACAATTGTTAAATGACCAATTAAACGTTGTAAAATAGAGAATAATCCCGTGTCAGCGAGCGCAAAGGCATGAGGGGATTGTGATCATTGTTTTTTGCAGAATATGACAATTGACTATTTCTTTCCGGGCAATTACATTTGTTATAAGTTAAATATTACAGCGATGGAGCTCGCTTAACGCTGCAAGGCTAATAGCTCCTACCACCTTTACCGGGTTTGGTAGGAGCTTTTTTGTTTACTGCACAAGCCGGGTAGTGTATTGATTAATGCAATTGGAGCGCGTCATGTGAAAGGTGATTTTATGCAAACATTCGGCAATTACCTGAAACAGCTCCGTAATCAAAAAAACTTGACCCAAAAGGAACTGGCCCGCTTAGCGGGAATAGATCCCAGCTCTTTATGCAGGTTGGAGCAGGACAACAGAAAACCTACCCCGCGCATGGTCAGAAAACTGGCCAGAGCACTGGATCATCCATTGGCGGATATGATGGCCCGGGCGGAAATGGAACAAATTGCGGAAAACCTGCCTGTATTTGCGGAGCGGTTGTACCACCTGCGTAAATTATCCGGTCTGACCCGGGAGCAATTGGCGGAAATACTGGGCTGCCATAAATCCGTGCTGGCTGGCTGTGAATCCGGGCGCAGGCCACCCAGTTACTTGCTTTGTTTAAAAATTGCCAGGTATTTTCAGGTCAGCCTGGATTATTTGTTCGGCTTGACGGAGAGCTATAACGAAAGAAATCAAGCCGGTTTAACCGTGGAACAGGAAGAAGTTTTAAGCATACTAAAGAACCTCCCGTTATTGGCCCAACAAAAATTTATCTACGACTTAAAGTGGTGGCATGACTTTTTTAAAAAATACCATGCCGGCAAAAGAGGTGATTCATAAATGGTAATGGAATACGCCCGTGCCAAACATGAAACCATCAACGCTCTGAAAGAACTGGAAAAGCTCTCGGCCGGCCGGGGCAACCGGGTTTTAGCGGATTACCTGGCGGAACAGCAACTAAAGCTGGCCAAAGACAGGTTTCACCTGGTTGTTCTGGGACAGTTTAAAAGGGGTAAAACAACTTTTTTAAACGCCCTGCTGGGTGATGATGTGCTACCCACCGGCGTGGTGCCGCTCACATCCATTGTGACTTTAATTGAATATGCGGAGCAAATGCAGATTACCATTTATTTTGAACATGGCCCGACCAAGCAAATAACCCTGCAGGAACTGCCGGATTACGTAACGGAAGAAGGCAACCCGGGCAATAGTAAGAATGTGCGTCATGTAACCCTGGCCTATCCTTCGGCTTACCTGAAAGACGGTGTACTGTTAATCGATACCCCCGGTGTGGGATCGATCTATAAAAATAACACTGATGAAACATACAAATACCTGCCCATGGTCGACGCCGCCATTTTTCTACTTTCATCCGACCAGCCCATTAGTGAGGCGGAATGCGAATTTCTAACCAAAATCAGCCAGTATGCGGCCAAAACATTTTTTATCCTGAACAAAATAGATTACTTGGCGGGCAACGACAGGGAAAAAGCCCTGGAGTTTACTAAAAGAACGCTGGCGGAGCAACTGGGCTATCACCAGGTGCCGGTTTACCCCCTGTCCGCCAAGCTTGCGCTGGAGGGTAAAATAACCGGCGACCGGTTAAAACTGCAAAACAGTCTTTTGCCCCAGTTTGAGCAGGAACTGCAACACTTTTTAATGCGGGAAAAGGGCCAGACCGTGCTGGCGGCGGCCGTTACCAAAGGTATCAATGCCTGCGGCGAACTGAAGCTGAACCTGGAACTGGAGTTAAAAGCGCTGGGGATACCACTGCAGGATTTAAAGAAAAAGGTTGAATTGTTTGATCAAATGGTGCGGCAGCTGGAACAGCAGCAGCTGGACAACAGCTACTTGTTAAAGGGGGAAGTGGACCGCCTGTTTGCAGCAATGGAACAGGAAATCACCCGGTTTCGCACAACCCGCCGCGAGTTGATCGAGGCGGAAGTGGGCCGTGCCTATCAAGAATGCGGGCTGGGAGGCCGGTCACTAATCGCCCACCTGGAAGACCTGATTTATCAATCCGTGGAAAGAAGTTTGAAGGAATGGTACCCCGAGTTGGACCAAAAGGTAAGCCAGGGGTTTGACGACCTGGTAAAAAGGTTCACCGGCAAAACCAATGAAATAGTGGAAGAGTTGCTTAAACATTCTGCCAGTATTTTTGAAATCAGCCTGGAAGGTTTCACCAGGGTGGAGCGGCTGACGGCCGAAAGCAAGCTCTACTATATTTTAGGCGATGAACCGGGACTGCTGCTGCCCGACCCCATCCAAATCACCGCCGCCGTTTTGCCCCGGTTTATTTCCGGACCTATTATTTTGCGGGAAATGACGGCCAAAGTGGATAAGGAACTGGATCGCAACTGTGGCCGGGTGCGGTATGACATGCGGGAGCGGGTGGAAAAAAGCGTGCGCTTGTTTGCCCGGGCGCTGGAGGAGAAATTTCAAGCGGTGGTCAGCCAGACGCGGTCCGTGCTGGAGCGCGCCCTGGCTCAAAAAGCATCGGGCGAAAAACATGCCGGGGCGGCCACGGCGGAAATTCAAAAACAACTGGCGCAGGTCGAGCAGGTTAAAAAAGAGCTGGTGCAGTTGCAAAACTCAATTAAGCTGGATGAGGAAGCCGGGGGATGAACGATCCCCATTGAAAGGAGGTGTGAAACGATTTCCGTCGACATTCCCGTCATGGCGTGCTGCGGCTGAAATATATCGCGCTGGATTACAACGGTACAATGGCCAAGTAGTGATTTTTTTAAGGGGGGATTATCAGGTGAATATATGGTTGGACGCGTCACTCTGGGTGGGTTTGGCCCTTGTGGCGGCGCTGGTTTCCGTGCGGCTGGGTATTTCCGTGGCCCTTACGGAGATTATGGTGGGTGCCATCGGCGGCAATTACCTGGGCCTGCATATGCTACCCTGGGTGGAGTTTCTGGCGGGTTTTGGAGCAGTGTTGCTCACCTTTCTGGCGGGCGCGGAAGTTAACCCGTCAGACCTTAAAAATAAATTTAAGGAGACTGTTTTAATAGGTATTATTGCTTTTTTGTTTCCCTTCCTGGGGGCGTTTGCTTTTGCCTATTATGTCATCGGCTGGTCTTTAAACGCGTCTTTAATTGCCGGCATTGCCCTTTCCACCACTTCCGTGGCCGTGGTTTATGCGGTGATGGTGGAAACCGGCCTCAACGAAACGGAGCTGGGTAAAATTATTCTCGCTGCCTGCTTTGTAAACGACCTGGGCACGGTGGTGGCGCTGGGTATCTTCTTTGCCAATTACGACTGGTGGCTGGCTGTTTTCCTGCTTGTTTCCGTAGTCGTTATTGCCTTAACGCCCTTTATGACCAGGTGGGTCATCCAGAAGTTCGGTAACCAGGTCAGCCAGATGGAGGTTAAATTTGTTTTTCTGCTGCTTTTCGGCCTGGGCGGCCTGGCGCTCAAGGCCAACAGCGAGGCGGTGCTTCCCGCTTACCTGCTGGGCCTGGCCGTAGCCAACATCTTTATGCAAAACAAACAAGTAATGGTTAAAATGAGGACAATGGCCTTTGCCATGCTCACCCCGTTTTATTTCCTAAAAGCCGGTTTGTTTGTATCGTTTCCCGCTGTGATAGCCGGGTTTGGCTTGATCCTGGCGCTGCTGGCGGTAAAAATGGTTACAAAATTCCTGGGGGTGTGGCCCTTGACCAAAGCGTTCAAGTTTACCTCCCGGGACGGTATGTACACCACCCTGCTCATGTCCACCGGGCTTACCTTCGGCACCATTTCCGCACTGTTCGGCCTCAGCCATAATCTAATCGACCAAAGCCAGTATACCATTTTGGTTACGGTGGTGGTAGGCAGCGCCATAGTGCCGACGCTGATCGCCCAGGCCTTTTTCAGGCCGGAAACAGAAAAGGAAACCCAGGCGTTGCCGGGGGATAACCCGTCCCCGTCAAGTTAGCGTTCATAAAGCTCAAATATCTGCAGCCATAATTGTAGCGATATCCATGTCCTTCGATCTGCTTGTTAAGGGCTAAAGTTTAGTTTTCCCGATGGGGGGAAGACAATGATTAATCAAATACTATTAGCCGTGGATGGATCGGAAAACGCCTACAGGGCTGCTCAATACGCCGTTAACCTGCTGAAATCTATCCCCAAGGCCAAATGCACAATTTTAACCGTGCTGACTTTTACCGAAGATGAAGCCCGGTTCCTGGGCGAATCAGCAACAGATTATCATTTATCCGCCGGCCAAAAAGTTGATGCCTTGCTCAAAAGAATAAAACAATTATTTCACTGGGCCGGCCTGCCGGTGGAAATAGTGGCCCTGCAGGGCGACGTGGCCGGAAACATTGTAAATTATGCCCGGCAGAGCAATAGCGATTTAATTGTTGTCGGCACCAGGGGGCGCGGTGGCTTTAAAGGTATGCTGCTGGGCAGCGTAAGCCGGAAGGTGATCCAGCAAGCACATTGCCCTGTGTTAGTGGTTAAATAGTTATGACTGTGATCACTGTTTTGGCGGTATTTAATTTTTTGCATTGGAGGTTTTGTGTCATGTTTAAAAAAATATTAGTGGCTTATGACGGTTCGATGCATGCTCAAAAAGCCCTTGATGCTGCCATTGACCTGGCGCAAAAATATAACTCTTTTATCGGGGTTGTTTCCGTAATCAACTTGCCGGACTTTGCCGGCACCGTGAGTGAAGTTGACGAAATTATGGCCATTCCGGCAATACAATTGTCAAATTTGCCAGTGAAAACAAATTTAATCTTATTTTAACCGGCGCGCGAGGCCATAACAAAATTCAACAAATTATCCTTGGCAGCACTTCCAGTTATATTGTCCAGCACGCTCCCTGCGCGGTAATGGTTATTAAACAGGTACAAGCTTAATATTACAGTTTTAATTGCATTTTTTCTGTTCAACAGTAAATATTTGGACACACTTGCTTGTTGATTTTACCAGTGTTAACTAACAATACTACCAAATAACATACCTGTTACTGTGGCCAGTACAATTACAATCAGCACATACACGATAGTTTTTTTGGTACCCATAACGTTCCGAACCACCAGCATGTTGGGCAAGCTCAGCGAGGGGCCGGCCAGCAGCAGCGCCAGGGCCGGGCCTTTGCCCATGCCCATGTCCAAAAACGCCTTGACGATGGGCACCTCGGTCAGGGTGGAGAAATACATCAGCGCGCCGAACACCGAGGCCAGCAGGTTGGCCGACAGGCCGTTGCCGCCCACCGAAACCTCAATCCAGTGCTGGGGAATTACGGCTTTGAGGATACCGGCCACAAACACGCCCACCAGCAGGATGGGGAATATCAGCTTAACGAATTTCCAGGTTTCCACCAGCCATTCCTTTACTTCTTCACCATCGAACCACTGGGTGAGCACCACGGCCAAAAAGCTGAGCAGCGAGAAAATGATGGCGATTTTGCTCCAGAAGGGAATGGCCGCAGTGCCGAACAGCAAGATGGCCACCAGAGTGCCGAAGAAAGCCAAAAGATGACCCACCGGCTTGCCCTCTTCACCGGCAAACATGCCGCTGTCATCGCTGCCGGCAACTTCTTCTTTCCTGAAGATGAAGGCCATTAACAGGCCGATAATAATGGAAAACGATATAGCGCCTATGGCCCGGGCCAGGCCCAGCTCCCAGCCCATTTTCCGGGCGGTGAGTACTATGGCCAGGATATTGATGGCCGGACCGGAGAAAAGAAACGTGACCGCCGGGCCGAGCCCCGCGCCTTTTTTGTGGATACCCGCAAACAGGGGCAGCACGGTGCAGGAGCAGACAGCCAAAATGGCGCCGGATACCGAGGCCACCCCGTAAGCCAGGTGCTTGGGCGCCCGGGGGCCGAAATATTTTAACACCGCGCCGGTGGACACCACCGCCGCAATGCCGCCGGCGATGAAGAAGGCCGGCACCAGGCAGGTGAGCACGTGCGCCGACAGGTATTCCAGAAGTTCGTTAATACCGCTCTGTAATATTGCCATGAAGGTCATATTGTTCATCTCCCCAAAAGCATCTTATTGTATTTTGCAGTTTACTGATTGGTTAACTGGTAACTACTTATTTTTGCAGGGCGTAAATTAGTGCGCAGCCTGTTAAACCATATAAATTCCTCCTTTATCCTTCCGTAAAGTTAATAAATTTGTGCTATAAACGATATTATTAAAATTATTCAGTTACTTATATAATTATATCCTTATGATCTAATATAAAAGACTGCCTATCTTCTGTCAATGTATTTTTATTAAAAATTTTATAGAATAAAAGCGGGGCCAGCCAAGCTAAAACCCCGCTCCAGTGATGGTCACAATTAAATTAACTAAATAACTATTTACCAGCATAATTGAATTATGAGTAACTCTCTGGGTGTCGGGGAAACACCGGGAGAAAGTTGCCCATATACCTTAATGAACAAATTAACTGATACCCAAAGAAACACGAATTCTATCGCTGATTTTATTGATATCCTCCGTGGCCAGGTCAAAGTCATGGTTTTTCTTGATACCTTCCTCGGTCACCACCACATAGTCGGTGATGGTCACTCCGGCGTGTTCCAGGGTCTTTTTGGCGCACTGCACGGGGCAGCCGTCAATGGCAATTATTCTTTTGGCCCCTTTGGCTGACTCTACAAAACTTTCCACATGCCCGCCGATGCCGGCCAGGCAAAACATTTTGCCAATCCCGGCTTTAGTCAGCTCTACGCCCGCCTGGTTGGCAATTTGCCCCACATTGGAAGCCCCCGAACAGGGAAAAATTAAAATTTCCGTTGCTTCGCAGCTGCAAGTGCAAGAGCACTTATCCGCCATGCCAATCCCTCCCTTACATTTCTTCCTGGATGTAACGAATGATATCCTTGTGCTTGGGCACCCGCCCGAACACTTTCACCTTGCCGTTAATCACCAGCCCCGGCGTCATCAGCACGTTGTACTCGGTGATTTTGTCCATGTCCTCCACTTTTTCCACTGTAGCGTCTAAGCCGATTTCCTCCACTGCCTTCTGTACCGCCTTCTCCAGCTCCTTGCATTTTTTGCAGCCTGGACCCAGCACCTTAATATCCACCACTTGCGCCTCCTTTAATGTAATATTTTATCCCATAAAAACCATAAACCCAGCAGCAGTAGTATCACGCCGCTTATCCTCTGCAAAATATCTCTCCAAACTTGTAGCCGGCCCACTTTTTTTACCAGTCCTGTAAAGGTGCCGACAATCAGCAGGGGCAGGCTGCGCCCCAAAGCATAGACAAGCAACGTAAACCCGTAAAACGCGCTGCCCTTGCCGGCGGCATAGGCCAAAACCCCGGCCGTGACCGGTGTGGTGCAAGGCGAGGCGGCAAAAGCAAAGGGAATGCCAAGTAAAAACGCCCCCAAAAAACCTCTGGTCCCTGTAGATTTCAGGTTAAATCCCGGTAAATCAGGCAGGTTAAATAAGCCCAACAGGTTTAAACCCATGAGCAGTAAAACAAAGGCCGGCACATACCATAAAACATCGCTTTCCATAAATAAGCTGCCGGCTAAAGCGGCCACCGCGCCCATAGCGGCCAGGGTGAGGGATAAACCCAGCACAAATGCCAGCGCCAGGGCAAACCCGCGCAGCTTTGATTTTTCAGCGTAACCGCCCACGTAGCTCGCCACAAAAACCACCGTGGGCAGTGTGCAGGGGCTGAGACCGCTGGCTAGTCCTCCGGCAAACACCAGTATGCCGGCCAAAAGGGTGATGGAGTCGGCTGCCAGGTTAATCATGAATCGCTCACCAGGCCTTGAAGCTGTTTATCCAGCCCGGTAGGGTCCACCTCGCCTACAATAGGCGGAACAGCTTTGCCATCTTTACCTACCAGAACCACCGCGGGGATAGAGGTAACCGCGTATTTTTGGGCCAGTTCCATTAATGCTTCGCGCTCGGTTTCCTGATAAAAGACAATGTCAATCCATGAGCAATAAAACAAGCATACTTCTTTTCCCCATAACATTCCTCCAATCGTTAATATCCAGGTTATTGGGCTTCCTTCTTTTCGGTGACCAATTATCGTTATCATTATTAATACTTACTTATATAATGATTTTTTTATTAAATATAACTTTATATGTTATTGTTGTCAATATTATTTAATCTTATTTAATTCCTTTGTATTGGCAAAATGTCTGTATTTTATTATAATTAAATAATAATTAACTTATGGCAAAGGGGATTTCACATGCCAACAAATTGTGCGTGCTGTGGTATCGCCAAACGGGAGAACGGTCGGCTGCGCTGTGTAAAGTACCATTACCTGATGACGCCCCAAACGCCGGAGACCGAACGTGAGTGCAGTTATTTTACCCCGTTTATGGAAGAGGACGGGGAACTGCTTTCCCCCGAGGAACACCTGATGTTGAAGGAAATGGAGATGCAGGCCAGGGGGTTTAAGGGACCCATTTAGCGTAGCTGGCCCCAAAAAAAGTGTTGTTATAGAACGGTTCATTTAGTTAAAACCTGGAAGTTAACAAACATGTTTTTAGTACATTACGGGGGTGTATTTATGAGGGGTTGTGCGAACTGCGGCCTGCGGGTCAACGACCAGTGCTATGTCAACGGGCGCCGGATTAAACCCGGTGACCACGAGTTGTTTAAAGATTGCAGCTATTTTATTGAACCGGTAATAGAAGACGGCCGGGTACTGGAGCCCGCTCAACTGCTGCTGTTGGCGGAAAACGAAATTCAAAGGCGCAAGTGAAGTGTAATCAAGTAGCACCCGTGCGGTGCGTAAAGGGAGGGATTGTCTTGGCCATATACGGCCTTTTTTATTATAAAAAATGGGTATAATTAATATTTCTAAAATCTATAAAGATGCTACTTAATTGTCAAATAAACAGGTTGACGTCCGATTCCAACGCCGTTTTGATGTAGCTTGCAGCGTCGGAAACCTCTACGCCCTCAATAAAATCTTCGGGCTGCAGGTTCATCATTTGCATGGTCATCAGGCAGGCGTGGAGTTTTACGCCTTCCAAACGGCACATTTCCAGCAGGGTTTCAATATTTGGCACCCCGGCGCGTTCTTCCGCCAGTTTGGTCATCATTCTGGTGGAAGCGGCGGGAACACCGGGCAAAGCTCCCAGTAACCCGTTGGGGTAATATTTAATCTTTTTCAGGCCGTCTTTACGGATAACGTCAATTCCGTCAAAGGTGAAAAAGATCATGGTTTCCGCCCCGGCCCGCTTGGCCTGCAGCGCCAGTATCAGGGGGGGGTATACGCCGTCCAGGGTATTACGGGAACAAATGAAATTAGCTCGCTTATTTTTATTATTGTTTTTCTGTTTACTTTTAACCATAAGATCACTCCATAATTTATTTTTAGATTTATATATTGTAATATTAAAATAAATAGGTGTTAATGTCAAGCGAGAATTAACACGTGGAAGATTTTCTCAAAGCTATGGCCTGGTGTTGGGTCCCACTATGACCGGGCATTTTATTTTTTTAGCCAGGGTATTGAAATTAAATTTCAGGCCCGCTTCAGCCGCTGGCCGGGTGGCATGGGGATTCGGCAGTACCAGCAGGGCCGTTCGGGGTGAGCCGGCTAATTCCAGAATGACCCGGGTGGTTTGGCCTGTTGCTATCTCGGTTTCCACTTCAACCCCCGATTCCTCCGCCAGCTTTTGAAACCGGGCCAGTTCTTTTTGTGCATTGTTTACCAGTTCATTTTCCAGCCAGCGAAAAAATTTCGTTCTTGTACCAGAAGCGCTGATCCATTCATCGCCGAGGATGCAGCTCCAGCTTTCGTCCAGGATGAACACGGCCCGCAAAGGAGTCCGCCACAACCGCGCCAACTCAATTGCCGTTAGACCGGCCAAACGGGCGGACAAAGACCCGTCGGTGATAAATACGATTTGGCCTTTCACAATATCCCTTCTTAAAAAATCACGTATGACGAGCTTGTTGACAAAGCGTGCATCCCCAATATAATGGTTTGTCAACAAGCTGATAATATTTTACTGCAAAAGTGCCAGGCACAAGTACCGGGTTTTTGCAGCAAAATTAATTTGCCCGTTGGTATCAGAAAATCATGTTTTTTGATCGTTACAAGTTGTATAATAAAACAAATTTGTTAATGAGTGATAATTATGTTATTAAAGAAGTATACCATTTTTTTAATTCTTGCGATCGTGTTGCTGGCGTCTTGTTCCGGCAATACCGGGGAGCCCCTGATCAAGGCGACCATGGAAGGAGACTCCGCCGCTGTTCGGAAATTGTTGCAGGAGGGTGCGGACGTCAATATAACGAATCGCGACGGTAATACGGCCCTGATGTGGGCCGCGTACAGGGGAAACGCCGGAATGGTAAAACTGCTGTTGGATCGCGGGGCCGAACCGGACATGCAAGGCAACCGGGATTGGACGGCGCTGATGTTCGCTGCGGCCAGGGGGCATACTGATATTGTCAAGATAATGGTGGATAAGGGCGCGGGTATTAATAAAAAAAATAAAGAAGGCAACACGGCTTTGATGTACGCCGCGATGGGCGGGTATATCGATATCGTGCGGTTATTGTTGGATCGTCAGGCGGATATGAATATAAAAAATATCGAGGGTAAAACAGCAATTGACCTGGCGGAGGAACAGGGCCACACGGACGTGGTTTCCCTGCTTAAAGAAAAAGGAGCCCGGTAACATTTTCCCGGTGCGGGATGGACATGTCCCGGCAATTGAGTACAATAAGTGTAGCGGTATTAATCAAATTTAATTTGTTCAGGCGGGGGATAATGTGCGCGAGGACAATATAACTTGCATCCAACACGCAAAATTTATTTTTGATTTCTTTGAAAAAAGGGAATGGGCGCCGGGGGAAGAGTCGCCGTTGAAAAAAATCACCGGGGTCCGCAAAGTTGAACCCGGGGCTGTCAGGAATTTGGGCGCCTTTTTGTCGGTGCGGCTTGACCGAATAGCGCGGATGATGGAAATATTACTATCCGCCCATGACAACTGGGCCGTCACCGGTAAAAAGGACAGGGTCATCATGGAGACCAACTCGTTTGACTTTAATGACGCCATCAGATTATTAAAGGAACACGGTTTTCATGACGACGAGTTTGTTTTGCAAGTGGAGTATGAACGTAAATGGGGTATGTTGTAGTAACAATGCCGGAATAAAAATCGAGTCCCCGGGCGATAAAGTTGGCCGGGGACTCGTTGTGTTTTGAAGATGATTATTTTGCTGCGACCGCTACCCAGTAACTCCCCAGGATTAATACGGAGAAAATGTATCCAAGGGGAACATTGATCAACACGCCGGTTGTGAATGCTGCAAACGGCTTCCAACCCACGGAGGTGAGCTCCCTGAAACGGGTGGTCAGGCCAATGGCCAGGAAGCAGAAGATAAAGGCCCAGGTTCTTAAGGTTTTAAGAGGCTTGATTATATCCGAAGTTATGGCCTGCGAGGTTGCAGCGTCGGCTCCGGCGATAATCAACGTCACCAGCGCCGATGCTACGAAGAAACCGAGAACGAACTTGGGGAACCTGCGCCATATTTCGCCGGCGTCGGCCTTGGTGCCGTCTTCCCTCTTTTCCCACCTGGTGATGGAAATCAGAGCCAGCAGGAAAGCCCAAATGCCTACAAACATGTCGCGCCCGACTACCTTCATCAGAGTGAAGGTTGTGATGGCCTTATCCCCGATGGCGGCTGCGGCGGCCATTCCGGCGGCATCGGCAAACTCCGAAGTGCCGATCCATGCTCCAGCGGGGCCGGCGGGAATACCGGATGCGGTAATGAAAACCGGCAGGGCGTAGATCATGATAATGGCCCAAACGACAACAAGCGTAATGGCTACAGAAACGTGTTGCTTTTCAGCTTTAACGGCACCGCCGATGGCAATGGATGCCGATACGCCGCAAATGGAACCGCCGGCGCCCAGGGTGGCCGCAAACCTTCTGTCCAGGCCGAACAGCTTGGTGGCGGCCCAGTAAATGGACAGGAATGTTGAAACGGCTATTACAGTGGCCTGGGTAAAAGCAACGGGGCCTGCCTGAATGATTAAAGTAAAGGGAAGCGTGGCACCGAGTAAAACGATACCGACTTTAACATAAAATTCAGTGCGCAATGCTGCTTCAAACCATTTGGGAACCGGTAAAACGTTGCTGATGATTAAACCAAGGCCAAGCGCTACCAGCGGCGCTTCCAGGTTGTATTTTTTCGCCCATTCCCAGGAGCCGAATATTGATACCATTACGGCCATGACGAAAATGATTAGAAAACCGGGTATGAACTCGCTGAGTTTGTGACCCAGGATTTTTACGGCAATGGAAAACAGAACCGTAAAAACTATAAACATTAGAATTAACGATTCCAGGTTGCTTCCAAGGTAAGCGGTGACAGCGCCGAATTCCGTCCATCCAGGAATGTCGAATGCGATCAACTTGATCGAGCTGCCGGAAAACCAGAATAATATGGCTGCCAAGACCAGACCAATACCGAGCCAGACCGCCCACCAGTCTTCTTTCTTGTACAGGTCCGACCAACCCCCACTGGCTGTAGCGGGCTTATTGGACATGGAGATCACTCCTTCTTAAGAATTAGCTTTTTAATTTTAAACCATTGCTATTTTCATCCCGCGTTAACATCAGATAAACATTGAGAATTCGGGCACTTGATCAGAGATTGTATCACCTCTTTGTTAAAGATTTAATTTAAAGCCCGGGCTGATAAATTATAAAATTACCATATAACCGGTTGACTGGTTGGTTAAAAGTGACGGTTTAAAATCATGCCTTCTTATAGCATGAATAAATCTGGCTAATAACTGCTAAAAAAATCTTATAACATTTTCCTATATAATCAATGCCAAACGGCCAAGGTGATTGTTTTGGTTTTCACACAAGGTCAAAGCACTTCAAAATAGTGAACATTTTAGTTCATTTTGATGAGAAATTTGTTTCCTGGAGGGGGAATATTACATTGTGTCGAAAATAAAAACCAGGTGATAATATGGGTATTTCCAGCGATTTTAAAAAATGGGCGGCGCTTTTTTTAGTGGCGGTATTACTGGTGCCTCTGGTAAATTTGTATGATGCCTATGTCACCCCGGCGAAGTTAACCAGAGTGTCCGGCAATTACGAACTCATATCGGAAATATGCAAGCTGTCCGGCGATATATCGTATTTGATTTATAATGCCCAGGCATATATTCTATTTTCCGATGCCCGGTATTTGGACAAATTTAATGAATATAGTGTTATAGTATTAAAAAATGAAAATGACTTAATTAACCAAGTGAATTCCGGCACAACCCGGAACAGGTTACAGGAGTTAATAGGGATTACAAAAGAATATATATCTTTTGTACAGGATGAAATCGCCCCTGCAATCGAGCCGGGCAATATCAGTTCTTTACACCGCGAGCAATTCGAATCATTGACCGCGGAATTGCGGAGTTCGGCGGATGCAATGTTTTCGGCCCGTAATGAATTTATAAGCAGTGATGCCAAAAGCCTGGTTGCCGGCGAAAAAAGGCTTAACTTCATTTCAATTTTGCTGGTATTTTTGTCCCTGGCGCTTCTAGTTGCCGGTACCCGAAAATTTATTTACCCCATGCTGGTGAATTATCACCACTTGGAAAAATTAACGGAGTTTACAAAAGATGCCATCGCATTTATAGATCACAGGGGTAGAATCACGGGGATCAACCACGTGGCGGAAACGTTGCTGTGTCTCCCCGCAACACAAATAAAAAATAAATCCCTTAATGACATCATGGTTTTGTTCCCCACCACCCAGCATGTACTGCAGCCCCTTTTCACCGTTATTTTGGAGCAAAAAGAAGTTTTGAACAACCAGGTGGTTTTCACCGGCGGCGGCCGGAAAGTTTTACTTAACGTGGATTACCACCCGCTATTTTACCTGGACAAATTATCCGGCGCGGTTATGGTGGCGCACCACGTGGAAACGGAAAAAAACAAGCGTTACTTGTTCGATACCATCGAGGCGGAACGCAAAAAAATATCCATTGAAATTCACGACTGGATCGGCAGGGCCATGTCCCCGATCATCCATTCCCTGGATTATATTCTAAGGGTTCATCGTGAGAAAATGCCCGGTGATGTTTTTGACGATCTGGTCAAACTGAGAGCCCACTGCCAAACCGCCGCCATGGATATGCGCGGTATTATGAATGATATTCACCCGTATTTGATTGAAAGGGTGGGCTTGATTTCCGCCCTGGAGTCGTACGTGGCGAATTTTGAACAAATGCACAATATCAGGGTTTACCTGTATTATCAAAATAAAAAACTACATTTAAAAAAAGAGGCGGAAATCATTATTTACAGGATAGTTCAGGAAGCCCTGAGCAACGTGATAAAACATAGCAATGCCACCGAGGTGGATATTTATTTTAAGGAAGAAAACAATACCTTGAAAGTGGAAATTATGGACAACGGGCAGGTACCGGAAGATTACGCGGCGGGAAAAGGGTTGTGGGGTATGAAGGAACGGGCCAATTTAATCGGCGGCGATTTGGTATTTGGAGGGGATGAATCCGGTTTTTCGGTAATCCTGACCGTACCCGCGTCAACGGAGGGCGACCGGAATGAACAAGATTAAGATTATGCTGGTGGAAGACCATAATATTGTAAGGGAAGGCCTGAAAAGGTTGATTGAAATGGAAGAAGGCATGACTGTGGTAGCTGAAGCCGGTACTTGTGCCGGCGCCCTGGACAACCTGAAAAAAGACACGGATATTATTCTGTTGGACATAAAACTTCCCGACGGAGACGGCTTGGAACTTTGCCATGAAATTAAAAAAAGACTACCCGGTGTAAAATTTATCGCATTAACAACCTACGATGATGCTTTGTTTGTAAAAAAAGCGCTGGAAAGCGGCGTGCATGGATTTATTCCCAAGTACGCATCCTTTGATGAAATAAAATCGGCAATTAAAATTACCCTCAGGGACGGCCGGTACCTTTACCCGGGGTTGAGCCTGGAAGCACTGATGAACCTTCCGGAAACAGGCCTGACGAAAACGGAAATTAAGATATTGCAGATGATTGCCAACGGCGAAACGCAGAAAACGGTTGCGTCGGCGTTATTTATGAGCATTTCCACGCTGAGAAGGAGGATCAAGGGGATTTGCACCAAACTGGGTGTGGATACCATTGAAGAAGCCCTGGCGTCCGCGGTTAAAAAAGGGTTGATCGAATAGTACGATTCGCCCGGCACAAAGTGAGGCCCGGCAGCGCTTAACCGGTTGATTTGAACGAGCTTTTCGCTTCAATTTAAAAGGGTGGTTTCTATGGAAAGGTTTAACAGCAAGAAAAAGGTTCTGGCTTACTTTGCCATAATCTTTTTCTTGACCTTGATTATTCTTTTTTTTGTGCTTGAATTTCGTTTTATCAAAAGAATTATGCAGGAAAATGAGCAAAGCATTGAGCATATCGTGTCAACCAATACCAGTTTCTATATCCAGGATCTAAAGTTTTTTACCGGGAACGTCGCCAAAACTATTAATGCTGGAAATGACGCGACGGTTAAACAGCGGCTGGAAAACATAGGCAGACAGGATTCCCGAATTACCAATGTAATGTTAACGGATGAAAGAGGATATGTGTTGCATGCCCTGGGCGGCCGGGGGGGTAAATTGGAGGAACTTGGAAATATTCGGGGTAATGACCCTTATGTTTTCGGGGTGAAGGGAGACAATACGGTCAGCCGGCTTGGTGTTGCCGCACCAGTGGGAAATGATAAGGGTGGAACGGGGTACCTGGTGGTAATTTTTAACATTAGTGATTTTAGCAACAATTTTATTTTAAGTTATTCCACGGAAAAATTAAAGGTTGCTCTTATGGACCGGAGGGGTTACCAGGTGGTGTGGCCTTTTAGCCGGGACAGCCTGGCCCGGTTCAACCCGGGCCGGGAAACATTTAAAACCGGGAATGTACAATATTCTGTTGAAAGACTCGGGATAAACGATTCAACTCTGGATTTATATTTTTTTATTAAACAAAACAACCTGGACACTTATCGCATTATTACCATTATGTTTTTATTGTTTACGTTGTATTTTTTGATCTACCAGTTTTTCGTTGAACTGCTTAAAGCGAATAACATTAACTCGTATTTTGAAAATGTTGATTTCAACATCTTCAACAACCTGAAAGAAGGCATTATCATTGCCAACAAGTTTAATAAAATAGTGTTTGCCAATAATGTGGCCCATGAAATTTTCGCCGAAAAGAACATTATTTTTAAAAAGACCGAGCTCAAGGAAATAATCGGCAATACCAGCGTGTCGGATAAAAAAGTAACCCTGAAAAAGTCGGACAATCTGTTGGAAATCATCAGCTCGCCCATTTTTAAAAATGGTAAATTGCTGGGATCACTGGTCGTGATCAGTTTAAGCCGCGAAAAGGAGCTTTTATGCAGTTACGCGCTGGATAAGGTTATCCGGTTTTTACAAGATGGCGTAATCTTTGTGGACAAGGATAACAAGGTGATGGCATTTAATCTGATGGCCAGCTACTATCTCGGCAACATCAGGAGCGAAATGGACATCAGCGATATAAACTCGGAACTGGCTTCATTGCTGGAGAACAGCATCGGATCAACTTCATTGACGCGGGGAAGTTTGTTTTTCGGAGACATTCTCTGTGAAATTGCGCCAATTTACGACAATGACGGGTTCTATTCCGGAGCGATAATATTTTTAAAAAACAAACCGGGCTAAAAAAACAACAGCACCAGAATCAGGATCAGGGCGGATACGGCAAGGGCAATGTAATCTTCCAGCCTTTCCGAGGTAAAAAATAAGTCCATTTTTTCTTCCCGGTCATTTTTTCTTCCGTCCATAGCAGGCCTCCTTTTTTATAGTTTTCCGCGGTCCGGTTTAGGGTTGATCAGATATAAAAAGCAATACAACGACCAGCGCCCCGAACGCTTTGACCAGGGCCGCCAGGGTACCGACCAGCAGCGGTTTTCCACCCGCCTTGCGCAATTCATCAAATGATATCTGCATGCCCAAACCGGATAAACCGATGGCGAAAAACCAGTTATACAGGTTGCGGATGTAAACCAGCTCGGGTGAAGGAGGGGATGTTTCACCCAGCAGGCCGAGCGACGTGATGATAACCACGACGAAGAACCCGGCTACGAACAAGGGAAACTTGTCCCAAAACCCGGTGTTGATGTTGTACTCATCTTGCTTGTCCAGGCGGCTGTTATATACGGCCAGGGCCAGCACGATAAAGGGGAGGAAGAGGATCCTGGTCAGGTTGAATATTTCGCCGGTTTTCAAGCTGATCGAGACCTGGTCCGCGGCTGTGTGATCGAAGGCCAGGGTTGCGGCCAAAACCTGGCCTGAATTTAAAATGCCGGTGCCGGCCCAGACCCCGAACTGGTGGGGACTCAACCCCAAAAATGCGCCGATGGTGGGGAAGGTGAACAAGAAGATTAATCCCACCGTTAGAATGGTGGCAATGGAATAGATTACGTCGGGAACTTTGGCTCTTACGGCGGGTGCGGCCGCCACAATGGCCGAAACGCCGCAAACCGCCGTGCCTGCCGCCAGTACCGATGCGGCCGCCGGTGACATGCCCGCTTTTTGCCCCAGGTACAAGGTTAAAGCCAGTGTAATGGTAATAAAGATTAAAACGATCAAAAACGCCTGGATGCCCAGGTTGGCCAGGTCAACAATGCTGTACAGCGAGCCCAGCAAGATCACGCCAATTTTGATAAACAGCCGTGAGGTTCTGATGCCGGGCAGGAACACGTTGGGGATGCCGGTAACATTTCTTAACAGCATGCCGATTAAAATGGAGATGAGGATATAATTAAGATGCAATATATCGATTAATATTTTATTTGTTACGGGGTTGGAGGCAAAAATGGCTTCCAGGCCTTGCCAGGGCAGGCCCAGGTCCGTTCCGCCCCTTGCCAGCACGGCTACGGCAAACATGATCAACATTCCCGGTATCAGCTTTAATAACAATGTAATCGCTGACGGCACGCGAAAATCCCCTTTGGTGGCTTGTCCATAATCACCATTCTATAATATATTAAAAATTAAGGCAAAAGTATACGAATATGGCTTGATCTGAGTTTTTCCCATTTCCAACAACTCATTTTGGTAAAATGAGTTGCCAAAGGGTAAAATCTCCAAAGTATTGATCAGGCTTTTGATTATATTATAACTTGATAATAAAACGAAATAAATAGAAAGGGCGTCGACCTTCGGAGATGGATGGCGGAACTGGTGCAAGTGATTGAACAAGTTCAGGTCTTTTAGTATAAAACCGGAAGAAATCAGGAGATAATCCTTACTGTGGAGGGAAATTCCCGCATTTTGTATTCTTTGTAAACTTGCTAGTGAGGGACTTTTTTTAATAGCATAATGCTGGCACTCAATGCCGGCGAGTGCTAACAATTATTTTTTGTTCCCGCTTCGGGATTGGCCGGCACGATATACCGGAACTGCGGGGAACGGGAATAATTGCTTCCTGTTTTCTAATTTCTGCAAAGGAGGTTTTGCACTGCAATGCCCGCGGAAAAGATGGAGTCACAACGGGAAACTCTGGAATTCCAGGCGGAGGTTAAACAATTACTTGACATTGTGATCAATTCCCTTTATACCGACCGGGAAATTTTTTTGCGTGAATTGATTTCCAACGCGGCCGACGCCCTGGAGAAGATAAGGTATAAAAGCATTACCGACAAGGATATTACCGACCCCGAATTGCCGCTGGAAATAACCATTGAAGTGAACGACCGGGACAAGACTCTCACCATCAGTGACACCGGTATCGGGATGACCAGGGATGAACTTGTGGATAACCTCGGCACCATTGCCCATTCCGGTTCCAAATCGTTTGTCCAGCACCTGGCGGAAACGGACCGGAAGGACTTGAACCTGATCGGCCAGTTTGGAGTGGGGTTTTATTCGGCCTTCATGGTGGCTAAAAAGGTGCGGGTGCTGACGCGCTCTTACCGCCCCGGGGCGGAAGGGTGCGAGTGGGTTTCGGACGGGGTCGGCAGTTATTCCATCGGCCCGGCGGAAGGTCTGCGGCGGGGCACCAGCATTATCCTGGAACTGAAGGATGACGCTGCCGAGTTTGCTTCCGTTGACAACATTAAGCGGATTATCAAGCGTTATTCCAACTTCGTGCCCTTTCCCATTATTCTGGGCGGGGAAAAGGTCAACACGGTACAGGCCATTTGGGCGCGGAACAAAAACGAGATCAAGGAAGAGGAGTACGCCGAGTTCTACAAGTTTATCGCCAACGCGTATGATGAGGCGATATACCGGCTGCATTTTTCCGCCGACGCGCCGATTGCCATCAATGCATTGCTGTTTGTGCCGGGGGAAAACCTGGAGCGCTTCGGTTTCGGGAAAATGGAACCGGGCGTGTCTTTATACTGCCGCAAGGTGTTGATCCAGCAAAAGGCGGAAGGGTTGCTGCCCGATTGGCTTCGCTTTTTGAAAGGCGTGGTGGACAGCGAGGACATTCCCATCAACATATCCAGGGAAACCATGCAGGACAGCACGCTGGTGGCCAGGTTGCGAAAAGTAATAACCGGCCGTTTTCTCAAGTTTTTGGGGGAACAGGCCAAGGACGACCCCGGCAAGTACGGCGAATTCTGGAGGAAGTTCGGGATTTTCTTGAAGGAGGGCGCGGCCTCGGACCATGCCTACAGCAAGGATATAGCTCCGCTGCTGCGGTTTGAATCTTCCAAATCCGAACCGGGCCAATTGATTTCCCTCGACGATTATGTGGAACGGATGAAGGAGAACCAGAACAGTATCTATTTCATCAACGGCCCAACCCGGGAAATGATCGAGGCCGGGCCTTACCTGGAGGCTTTCCGGGTGCGCGACCTGGAGGTTATTTATACCCACGAACCGGTTGACGATTTTGTCCTGACCCATTTGGGTGAGTATAAGGGTAAAAAGCTTGTTTCCGCGGACCAGGCCGGCGTGGAGCTGCCGGAGCTGGAAAACAAGGATCAGCTGGAAGGCGAGGGACTTGACGGCCTGGAGTTGAGGAACCTGACCGCCTGGATAAAACAGGCGCTGGGCGACAGGGTGAGCGAGGTCCGCGAATCCAAGCGACTGGTGGACAGTCCGGCCATGCTGGTTAATTTGAACGGCGCCATGACCAGCAGTATGCAGCGGATTATGCAAGTGGTCAACAAAGACCTGGGCAATATCTACGGCAAGGTCCTGGAGATCAATCCCCGGCACAGGCTGATCAAGGGGCTGGCGGCCCTGCGCTTGAAGGACGAAGAATTCGCCAAACTGGCGGTGGAGCAGATTTACGACAACGCCGTGATCGCGGCGGGCTTGATCACAGACCCCCAGGGCATGGTGGACCGCATGTACCGGATTTTGGAACGGGCCCTGGGTGAGTAATCGTATGGTCCAGGCCGCCAGTTATTCAATTTCCCTTCAGAATAATATCAAAAAAGCACTTCCATTGCAGTTGGCGTATTAATACCGCCGGCAGGAAGTGTTTTTTTTGTCAAGCAGGGTCGCTCATAGTTTCTACTCAAGGAATAAAAAGGTAACGAATGTGGAATTGTATGTAATGTATGCCGATAATAATCAATGGGGGAATATTATGGCTCACCCTAAATTTAAAAGGTTGCCCGGGCATATCGGGGTGATACCGGACGGAAACAGGAGATGGGCAGTGGCAAGGGGTTTGGCCAAGGAAGACGGGTACCGGAATGGATTGGAACCAGGGATGATGCTATACGAGTTGTGTCTTGAGCTGGGCATTCCGGAATTGACTTTTTATGGTTTTACGCAGGACAATACAAAACGCCCGGCGGTTCAAACCAGGGCTTTCCAAAAGGCGTGCGTGGACGCCGTGCGTATGCTATCCAACAGGGATGCTTCTTTGCTTGTAATCGGAGATTATAATTCTCCCCTTTTTCCCAGGGAGCTGCTGGAGTACAGGGAAAGAAAAACCTTCGGGCGAAACCTGATTAAAATCAACTTCTTAGTGAACTACGGATGGATGTGGGATTTAAATCACCTGCTCAAACACGACCTGGCAAGCAATAACGGCAACGGGCCCAATGTGCGGGATTCCATTGCCTCCCGTGATGTTTCCAGGATCGATTTGATCATCCGCTGGGGGGGCAGGAGAAGGTTGAGCGGTTTTTTGCCGGTGCAATCCATATATTCCGATTTTTACGTCGTGGATGATTTGTGGCCCGATTTTAAAAAGGAACATTTTTATGATGCCTTGAGGTGGTATGAAACCCAGGATGTTACCCTGGGCGGTTGAGAATGAGGGGACGCACAATTTCAACGAAGAGGACCTGACTGCGGGCTGGTCCCACAAGAGCATCGCTTTTGTGGCCGGCCTGGGCACTTTTGGCGTCAACCGGATGCTGATCACCCCGGCGGGCTGCGCCGGGCGCTTCGGCAGTATGGTCATATCGGCGGAAATTCCCCCCACCCCCCGGCCGGGCAGGGAGTTTTGCCGGTATTACAACGGGGGGAAATGCCTGTACTGCGTCACAAACTGCCCCACGGGGGCGCTACAAGTTGACGGGTTGGACAAGCAAACCTGTTACCGGCGTTTACTGGAAGTAGCCGGTCAATTTACCGACCTGGGACTGTGCGATGTTTGCAGCAAGTGTGCTTTGGGACCGTGCGCCACGGGTCCCGCTTAATGATTGGCGGGAATCAAGCCGGATTCCGGTAGTGCCGGTTTAACTCGGAGGC
>NZ_JADNRQ010000023.1 GCF_015594625.1 Desulfallas sp. Bu1-1
TAATAATATCTAAATCAAGTATTTTGGCCATGATATAAAATCAAGGGGGGTTTTTGAGGTGAAGCTAAAAAAATGCAAAAAAATAAAGCCTGTATTTACAAGGCTTTAAGATTTTTCGAATGTACTATTGAAGATATGGGAGGTGCGAAATGAAGCCCACCGTTCCAGTCGCCCTTGATGCAGCGCTGCGGGAAGTTAAGGACATGATAAAGACTGAGACAGATGCCCGCAAGAGAATGAATTTGATCTCCCTGGTTACTGTTCTCATTGCTATAAGAAGGGATTGGGATAGTGCTGCCGCAAGCAGGGTGGAAGATATCGAGGCGATGACCAATATTTTTAAGCGTGGTGCTGAGTTAGCGCCAGAACCACTTCGCCAATCCCTGAGCGAAGCTGTGAACCAAGCCGAACAAAACCGTGGTGACCTACGGATGTCGGCTCTTGACGCTACTCTCGACAGATTGAAAGCAGTTCTTATTGATTTGCAAATCTGGCTTGAGTCCAATGCATCTGAGGAAGGGCAAGCCCTTCTTGAGGAAGTGTATTCTTTCCTCAAGCGCAGGGCGAGTCGACTTGCCATGTTGAAAAAGATGTGGTAAGAGCGGCAGTTAATATAGTAATATATTCTTTTCTATACAAAAGCTGTTTGCAGGGTGGGAGGCCTTTGCCTATCTGAAGTACCTCGAAGAAAAACGGGTTATTGAAAGGAGAGTGGGAGACCGGAAGGTTGTATTCTTATTAAGATAGGTTGACGACGGAAGCTGTATTGGTAAAAATAGAAGTGTTTTTCGAGTAGGGAAAACAATGTTTAGAGGAGTCTTCAAATTTTTTCGGCATTTTAATCTCTGTATTGATAGTGATACTTGCGGATGTGGATGAAGCAGAACTATGGAAGCTTTAGGATCTGAAAGGAAAGGAAAGGAAGGTTTATAAGATGACAAAATACGGATTAATTGTCAATCCTGAAGATTTATGGGAAATGAGTTTGGGTGATATTTGTGCCCGGATGGCTGCCAAAATCCCTGACAAAACTGCTATTATTGAACCTAATAGGTCTTGTACTTATAAAGAACTAAACGATATGGCTGACGCACTTGCTGCCGGACTGGCTTCCATTGGCGTAAAGAAGGGTGACTGTGTGGGGATAATACTTCAATCCTCTATTGAAGCGATAGCCGCTTATGTGGGTGTGGCTAAGGCGGGAGCGATTACACTGGGTATAAATCCTCGATATAGAGAACACGAACTTCGCTTTTTGCTTGAAAACTCGGGATTATCAACAATGATCACCATGAACCGACTAGGTGATTATGATTACATTTCTTTGCTTAAGGGTTTACAAAAGGACATACCATCTTTACACAATTTGGTTGCAATGGAGCCAACCGAACATTCAGATATTTTTATATATAGGGATTTGGTCGAAGCGCACAGGGCTGATAAATATAACCATCCTGTGATAGACACTAAAAAAGATCTGATTATATTGATGTATACTTCAGGGACCACCGGTGTGCCCAAGGGAGCGACGGCTACACACTATCAATATATCAGAAATTCCTCTCAATTTATAGAACGCCTGGGAGTGACAGCGGACGATGTGATCCTCACCCAGTTGCCCTGGTTCCATGCTTTTGCCCTTATCCTTTGCTTAAACCTCGGCATTATTACCGGCGCTACTATGGTTATACAGGACCCGTATAACCCGGTAGAAACATTAAAAATGATTGAGAAATACAAATGTACAATTCATCACGGTACGCCGGCTATGTTTCTTATGGAACTGAACCACAAGGATTTTAATAAGTACGACCTTTCCAGCCTCAGGGCCGGTGTGGCATCCGGGGCGGCTTTTTCCTCCGATTTATTGCTCAGGATTAAAAAAGAAATGAATTTAAATGTTATTTCAGCGTGGGGTATGACGGAACTATCCGGGGGAGGCTGCTCTACTAAATTATCTGATTCCAATGAATTAAAGACACAAACTGTCGGTTTGCCAAGTAAGGACTGCAAGGTAAAAGTTTGCGATAGCAATGGACAGGAATTACCGATAGGTGAAGTTGGTGAACTCTGGTTTTGGGGTTGGCTGGTTACACCCGGATATTGGAATAATGAAGCAGAAACGAAAAAGCAGATAACCGCTGACGGTTGGTTAAAAACCGGCGACCTGTGTAGAATTTTAGAAAACGGTTATGTGCAATATGTTGGCCGGCTAAAGGAAATGATCAACAGGGGTGGATACAAAGTGTATCCAAATGAAGTAGAGGATATTCTTCTTAAACACCCTAAAGTACACGAAGTTGCTGTAGTAGGAATACCGAATGAAATTCTCGGCGAGTTAATCTGTGCGTGTGTTATTCCCAAAGACAAGAATAATCCCCCGGATATCATTGAATTAAGGGAACACTGCAAAGATAAAATTGCTGATTACAAGTTGCCGGACGAACTATGTATAATGGATGATTTCCCCAGGACGGCAAGTGGGAAGTTTAGGAAATTCGGTGACAATGGTATTCGTGACATAGCAATAAACCAGTATCGCCAAAACTATCGCAGTTATATTAAGCATCATAATTAGTTAGCTACTGAGGAAGCATGTTAAGTATTAATGATTGATGCGGTCATTAGAATAAAAAATCTAAGGAGAAAATGTAAGACTAAAGAGAAAGGGGGTACTGGAAGTAGGGAGATGGTGTACTGAAAGTTTTTGTATATAGAAAAATAAGAAAGATAAGGGGAATTGTAATGGATTTTTCGTATCCCGGAGCGGAAAAGCGTCATGCGCCGATAGATAATAACCCGAAATGGAGCGAAAGTTACTACTTCGAATTCTATGATCCGAAAAGCACTGTAGGGGGTTTATTTCGCATCGGCATACTTGAGAACTCCCAAATTTCGAACATGTGGTTCGTTCTGTTCAAGGATAGAAAGCTTGTTCACAACCGTTTCTGTGCGGCGTCGCCCTATACTTCGAGGCGGATGGCTGACGGGGTCGAGGTTGCCAACTTGCGTATAACCGGTATTGAGCCTCTGAAAAAAGCGCTGGTTGAGTACTCACTTGATCAATTCTCTATAAGCCTGACATTTGACGCCACGGCGCCGATGGTCGACACTATTGAGATGACAAGGGGAAAATATGATAAGGAACCGGCGTTCAGACATCTGGAAGGACCGGCGCGGGTTAACGGCACACTCATTTTGCGGGGAGCGAAAACCGATATAGTAGACGGCTACTGTGTTCGTGATATCAGCTGGGGTGTACGCGACTGGGAGAGGATGGTCTACTACACGCTGAGCTGGCCTTTTTTCACCAATGGCCAGGTAGCCGTAATTACGCAACCATTATTCGATAAGGGCAAAATGGGCTACATGAGGGCATTTTACGATGGCAAGCAGTGGTTGCAGATCCGCGAAGTCGAAGATAATATTGAGTTAGCCGTGGACGGGATGGCCGTCAAATCATTGCACTATCGTTTTCGGGACAGCAATGACAAGTTATGGGAATATACTGCTAAGCCCATCTTTAATTATCTGATCCCAATTGATGGATTTGTAATAAGCATGAATTGGATGGAGTACCGACTTAACGATGGCACGGTCGGCTACGGGACCTGCGAGTACGGTTTCCGTCTCCCCTGGGATGAAAGCTTTTTACCCCCGGACCGACGAGAAAAGCCTGAGATGAATGGCTCAGGCACACGATAGGATTCTGCCGGAGACAGCAGGGATGACCGGATGGTTACCCTGCTTTTTCGCTAAAGAAATTTTTATACAATTCAGAGATTTTTTGGGTCGCTTTGATTAAGAAGGAGGGTTCTTTATAGTGGGTTACCAGTATCGTGTATCATTTTCCGATATAGATTATGGTAGGATTTTATTTTACGGAAAAGTATATTCCATAGTTGAGAAGGCCAGCGAGGAATTTTACCTGGAACATGGCATTGATTTACGTGACCTGATAGGGAAGCGCCATATCGGCGTTCCCCTTGTTGAATCGCGATGCCAATACATTTCACCAATGAAATACTTGGATGTAGTAAATGTCGATCTAGGTGCAGTAGACCTGACAAGAAAAGGATTCCGGCTTTTATTCAATCTTAGTGTTTTGCCCGAGGGGAGATTGGCAGCGGCGGGTTATTTAAAATTCCGCTTTGTTAATACAAAGGAATTTAAAGGTATTGAAATTCCCCATGAAATTGAAAAACTTTTTTCGAAGCTTGTTACTTTAGAACCGCTGTTTGATCCATTTCAGGTTCAAAAGTAAAAACTCTGCCATATAGAGAAAGTAAAGAGTTTCGGTGAACTACGTAGGTGCGGTAAGGACATTTACGGAAGTTTTTCTCCAGAGGGAAGAGAAATACATACTTAATAGGTTTATTCTTGAGTTTGTGGATGTCGAGCTTGTCTCGTCCCTGGGTCTGCCCGACATAGATCCAGTTTGCCGCGCGGTAGCAGGTTCCATGAAATCGGTTTTGTTCTACGATGTTTTCCATCAAAACAGGCCGATAGGCATATAGCTCCTCCCAATCAGAGGCAACCTGGGCGGCTAAAAAGCTGAGAATAGCGGTTTGAGGTCTTAACCTTCACCTCTTCTAAAACCTTCCAGCCCGTCTCGTCGGACTGCCTCAAACCAGTAGACCGGCAATGGGCACGGATAGCTTCGTAGAGGGATGCCGGCAAAAAGGCCACCTGCTGGAGCACTCCTACCAGGGTACCTTGGGACATATCCAGTCCTTCCATATGCAAGGCGGTTTCGATTCGGTGTAAGGGAAGGCCTAGTACGAACTTCTCTATCAATAGCCGGGCAATGAATCCGGCAATAAATAGTCCTTTACAATTTTTTTGTGGCTGTAATTCTGGCGACCAGTTCACCCGTGGTAGCCGGCGGTGGCTGGTGATTTGCGCGTTTTTCCAGGCGCAGCGCGCCGGTAGGGCAGGTGGATACGCAAAGGCCGCAGCCGATGCACTTTTCAGGGTGAAAAACGGCATGGTCACCCTCTATGTTTAGCGCCTTGACCGGGCAGCGTTCCTCCGCGCATATCCCGCAGCCTGTGCACAGGGAACCGTCCAGCCTGGCCTGGTAGCTGGATTTGGCCACGGCATTCGTGTAGTTGTGCTCGGTGATTAGCCTCAGGAAGTGGCAGCAGCAGGGGCAGCAGTTGCAGAGGAAAAGCAATTTATCGGCAGCGTTGTTGCCGGTGTGCACCAGCCCCGCTTCCTCCGCCCGCTTAAGCACCTCCACGGCCTCCTGGAGGGATATTAACCTGGCCATTTCCCTCTCAGCCAGAAAACTGGCCGCCCCGTCAAAGGCAAGACACACGTCGAGGGGCTTGTCGCAGTTGCCGGCGGAAATCCGGCAGGCGCAATTGGCGAGGGCTATTGCTTTGGTTCTTTCCATCATTTTTGAGGCCACTTCAAAGGGGAGTATTTCGTATTCTTCCGTCAGCGCCTCTTCAGCCGGAAAAACCCTGGTCCAGGGGGGGCTGGCTGAGGCCAGCTCAGCCGCCATAGCCCGCATGTAATAGGCGTGCCAGAGTTTGGCAAGCCTTTTCAGTGTTTCACCGTCCACGCCCTTTATGATCGGATACTCGAACAGCCCCGGGTAGTTGGGCAGCAGCGCGTAGGCAGGCTGGCCGTCCAGTTTTTTGGCCAGCACTGAGCCCCTGTCGGCCATGGCCTCCAGCTTTTGCAGCGCCTCTTTCTCCGGCATGCCGGCCCTGCGGGCTATCTCTCCCGCCGTTCTGAGCTTGAAGTCCATCAGGGCGGCCAGTTCCACCTCCCCCGGTGGAAAAAGTATTTTCAGTATTTCCAGGAATTCTTCGCTCGGAGGGGCTCCCATGGGGTGGGTGTCCAGGGTTTGCTGGAGCTTATGGTAATGATGCATAAAGTTGTCCTCCTCTTTGAGTTTAATCTCTCGGAAAACCAAAAGTATATTTTTAGAAATATTCCTACCTAAATCACTGCAAATACTCTAACCATATGATAATGGTCTTGCGACCGCGCCCGGTTATAACTGCCCGGCCAAATCAAAGCCTTCCCTGATGGCTTCGGTGATTTTCCTGGGACTGGCGGCATCTCCGATCACATGCAGTTCCGCCACCTTCTCACGCAACTGGCCTTCCAGTTCCCTTACAGACTGGGAGCCCACTGTCAGTACAACCGTGTCGGCGGGAACCAGGGTCTCCTGCCCGTCCCTCTCTACGACGACACCGTTACTGTTCACCCGTTTCACCCTGACCTGGTCTATTACATTAATACCCAGCCGTTTGATGTTCTTCATCACGACCCAGCGGGTGCTGCTGCCGATGTCTCTGCCAATGCCTTTCAATAACTCTAAAATAGTCACATTTTTTACGCCCCTGTTTAAAAGCTGCATCAGGGTTTCGTAGGATTCCGCCTCATTCACCATAAGAAATTTAAGTATATCAGCGCTTAATGTCCCTATCTCCGCAATGGTTATAGCGGTTTCACAGCCCACCGCGCCGCCGCCGATGACAACAATATCGCGACTTCCAAACTGCCGATTCTTACAGGCGACAACAGCATTAACATTGTTTATGACCTCCTCATTTGACAAAATAATCAACACCACTGATTTCAGTCATTGCACCTTCCCACATACCAAATCAGGCTTGTTTATAGCAAGAACTATGCCGAGTCTATTTAGCAGGGCGGGCAATCCTAATGGGATAAGATAACTTTTTAATAATTCTATATATGATCGTAAACGCATTATGTTGAAACTTCCCAATTGGTTGGCCGAAAGCCTCCCTTTTCTTGGCGTATTCAATGGCTCCTTTGTGAACTAAGCGATTCCATTAAGTCAAATTGGGTAACCTTATTTTACTGAATATACTTTATCTTACCAAACCTTTCTTTTAACTCTCGCTTAAGTATTTTATTGCTGGCACTTTTAGGCAGTTCGTTAACGAAAAATACAACCTTTGGCTTCTTATACCCCGCGAGCTTTTCCGCGCAAAATTCAATTACTTCTTTTTCCGTCAGGTTGGTTTCCGGTCTAGGAACTACTACAGCTCCGACTATTTCTCCCCAAAAATTATCTTCAATCCCGATTACCGCTGCTTCGAGAACTTTGGGATGAGTATAAAGCACATCCTCAACCTCTTTGCAGTAGACATTTTCGCCACCGCTAATGATCATATCTTTTTTGCGATCAACAAAATACAAAAAACCATCCTCGTCAAGTTTGCCCAAATCTCCGGTACGTAGCCAGTCACCCCAAAAGGCTTCTTTGGTTGCCTGACGATCGTCATAATACTCTTTCATGACATTAGGAGCCCTTAAGCAAATTTCTCCAACTTCTCCACAAGGTAGTTCCAACCCATTTTCATTCATTATCCGGACTTCTACGTTAACGTGCGGCTTACCGACACTGTCCATTTTTGTGGGAAAATCGTTCACCTTGAGTCCGGTTGCTGTAGAACACTCCGTTAAACCATAACCGTTCCATAATTGTGCTTCGGCAAATAAATCGCTTGCTTCCTTTAAAAGTTCCACCGGCACAGTTGCTGCACCCATAGTTAGTTTTTTTAGGGAAGAAACATCATATTTCTTGTAATGGGGGACATCTTTAAGCATTGTAAACATTGTAGGTATCAAGACCGTGAGAGTAACCTTTTCTTTTTCAATCAGTTCAAGAAATTGATTGGGCCTGTATTTATTCATAATAATGTTTGTGGCTCCCACAAAAACTACAGCTAATGAACGATGAAGAGCAGCCGTATGAAACATTGGCGAGGGAGTCAAGGCTATATCTTCTGAGACGTAATTGAAAGTGGTCATTATGTTAATACAACTAAAGATTTGTGCCTTGTGAGTCAAGACCGCGCCTTTTGGTTTCCCAGTTGTTCCCGAAGTATACATAATCATGGAAATATCATCATCATCAAGATTAATTGGGGACCTTTGCGGAAGAGATTCATTTAGTAAAAATGTATAGTTCTGATTTGGATCTTGACCAACAGCAATGCATTTTTCTAGTTTTGTTTTTGTGAGCAAAGTTTCAATAGTTACTGAAAATTCTGCATCGTGGATAAGAAACTTAGTGCCGCTTTGGTTTAAAATATATTCTAGCTCAGCTGGTTTTAAGCGGTAGTTTAATGGAATTAGAACTCCTCCTGCCCTGGCGACTCCAAAAACGCATTCTAAAAATTCAGGGCAATTATATAATAATACACCCACCTTATCACCTTTATGAATTCCCATGGAAAGCAAAGCGTTAGCAAGGCGATCGGCGTTTCCATTTAGTTTCTGATAGGTGAATTTTCTATTTTCGTAAATAATTGCTATCTTTTTGGGGTATTTACTTGCTGCCCGTTCGAGAATATAACTTAGGGTTATTTTCATGATGCTTCTCTCCCTGATATAAATTTGAAGAATTTAATTTACACCCCCGGAAAGCCTTTGTTGAAAAGAAGAATAAAAGTATCAGCCCGCTTTACCTAATCTGTGAGCGGGCTGATATATCAATTTAAAATCCCAAATCTATTTCTTAAAAGCTTTATCAATAATTTTCTCTATAACCGAAGTTGGTATTTCTTGATAAGCAACCGGATCAGTCTTTATCAGATTTATAATTTCCTGTCGTTTCTCCTTTGTATCAAGGGCTACGTCAAATACCGTAGGTGCACCGGTATCGGCCTGCAGTTTCCTGACAGAAGCAATAGTAAGTGCCAATAATTCCTCAGGTGATTTATTTTCGGTATTAATATCCCATGCCTGAGCCATACCAGCAATCCTGCCAATGCACCATTCAGGATAGGCCTCCATTACAATAGGCAGCGCTATACAACAACCAGCCCCATGTGGTACATGATATTTGGCACCAACTGCATGACTGATATTATGGGCAGGGATATTCGCTCCGGCCCAGATAAATGCCTGGATGGCGAGAGTGCTGGCCTGAAGCAGGTTAATTCTAGCTTCGAGATTTTTACCATCTGCCACAGCAATGGGCAAATATTTTTTAATAAGACGAACAGCATGAAGAGAAAGAGCATCTGTCATAGCAAATGGGGCACTATTGAAATACCCTTCCATGGCATGAGACAGAGCATCAAAACCAGTCTCGGCCGTGAGACGAGGCGGTAGCGATACTGTTACTTCGGGGTCAAGAATGGCATAATCGGCGGAAATATTATAGTGAACAATGGCGCCTTTTTGGTTTAGCTTTTTATTTAATATTACCGCCGCGCATGATACTTCCGATCCAGTACCGGCTGTTGTCGGTATGGAAATATGAGGAATACCCAGATGTTTGGCCTCGGGTTTCATATATATTCCCATGTTGTTGGGCATTAAGTCCAGCACATCGATTGCTCCCATGCCCAGCATCATCTTTACACCCTTGGCTACATCCATAACGCTTCCGCCGCCTATAGTCAAGATGCTGTCAATTGCATTTAACCTGCACCAGCGAGCGCATTCATTAACGCTGGTCGAATCGGCATCATACGCAGCTTGATCATATATGCCAATCAGCTTTACTTGATCCTGCTTTTCCCAACTATTTATTACCATATCAACGACGCCGGCAGCTACCAACCCTTTATCCGTAATGATGGCCATTCTTTTTGCGCCCAAATCTGAAAAATATTTAGGTACTAAACTTCTGCTTCCTACGCCTCCTACAACAATGGTTGGCCAATCCCATGAAAAATTGGATATCATTAATATCAACCTCCTGTTTTTATATTTCTAATCCTAATATCTGGTAGCCATTAAGTCATTATCCGCCGGCCAATATTTGAAAAAACATCACTTTATCCCCATCTTTTAGTATTTGTTCCCGTGATGCCCTTTTTTCATTGACAATTACTGTGGTATCTTCACGATCCAGAGGAATATCGACCAATTTATTACTCAATACATTAATTAGATTTTCTACAGAGGTTCCCTCCGATATATCAATTTTCAATTCATCAGCTCCGAAAATGGTTTTGTTTGGAATAAATAGTTTTACGAAAACCTGCATGTTTGCCTTCTTCCTTTTTATTCTCCAATGTAACTTCTGCTCGAAACTGGATAGTAAGCAGAAGCTAAAATAGCAACTTTTTCTGCTAGTTCTTTAACATTTTTCAAATATTAAGATCTTTAATAACATCTTCCAAACCGCCTAGCTGTTCTAGTGAACTCCGGCTTGGTATCCATGTTGACGGATTCCAATCCATCGCTTCTACGAAGTTTTTGGTTAATAATTCATAGTCAACTGTTACACCTGAAGCAGGTCCGGTCTCCAAAGGAGGCTCTCCCGCAAACCTCTTGTTTGGGATGTTAATGTTTGATGGGGTCCAGCCTTCCCGCAGGTTGAATGCGTGTCTCATGTTAAATATCCGCATGCCAGTCTGAAGCAGGTCCTCTTCTCCTAATTCCCATCCGGTAACTGCTTTGATGTATTCAGAGTGACTCTTAATACCAAACATATCGGGAAACAAACACAAGCCTAAGCAATTAACAATTTCCACTCCAGCCGTTATAGTCTTATCCATTTGTCCTGTTCCCTCATAGTTATACTTGGTCTTCGGTGTTGCTAAATTGTACCATCCCAAACCACCTTTAACGTGACGGCCTGGAGTGGGGTCCGAATAGTATGTCCTGCTAAAGCCAGGGCTAAATCTCGAATCGTGCATTGGCAGTTCTATACCATTTATTGTTACTAAACACTCAAAGCCTTTTCCTAACTTATTGGCCGCACCCAGAGAACCAAGAGCAAGCAATTTCCCAAACTCGGTGCTTTGGTCTGCCATAACCTGCACAGCTTGAACTATAGCGTCGGCATTGCCCCAATTGAGTTCAATCCCGCAGGTTTCTTCCAAAGTAATTATCCCTTTTTCATAACACTCCATAGCCCAAGCAATAGTGCCTGCAACAGCAATTGTATCCATACCCATGATGTTGCATATATGATTGCATTTCATCATTGCTTCGTAATTGGTATTCATCATCAAAGAACCAAACCCCACAAGTGACTCGTATTCGGGACGGCCTGTTTCACCAACCGCGTATTTACCTTCCTTGGAATTGTATATTGCTCCACATCCAATAACGCATTCAGCACAGGCATACTTCTTAACTCTGTACTTTTCATCCGCTACTTGAGGACTCATTTCTTTGGATCCATCCTCGCCGAAGTCGCTAAATCCTACGCCAGTCCAGTTTTTTACCGGTCCGTCGCCGCCAAGAATAGCTTCAACAACACCCATGCCTGTACCGTACCTGGAAAGCGTCTCGATAATGGGAGAGACAGGACCGTTTTTCATTGCAGCGACAATATTCTTATTAACTGTCTTCAAATACTCAGGATTTGCAATGGGCACCTGAAGCGTTCCGCGTACCGCGATAGCTTTCAGATTTTTGGAACCCATAACCGCTCCGGATCCCCCACGCCCTGCCGCCCTGTGTCCATCGTTCATAACCGAAGCAATTAACGACATCTTTTCTCCTGCAGGGCCGATCATTGCAACACGGAGATTTTTTTCTCCCAATTCCTCTTTTATAGTATTCTCCGTATCAACTATGTCTTTCCCCCACAATCCCGACGCGTCCCTTATTTCTACCTTGCCATTATTGATCCACAGATATACCGGATCCTTCGCGGCACCCTTTATAAATACACCGTCAAATCCCGCTTTTCTCAGCTCAGGTCCGAAATAACCGCCTGAATTTGCATCGTTCCAGCCTCTTGTAACAGGAGACTTGCAAACTACCATGTAGCGTCCACTGAATAATGCCTTGGTTCCGGTCAAAAGACCGGGTATAAACCCCAAAACATTATCAGGGCCAAGCGGATCTACTCCTGGCTTCATCTCGTTATACAATACCCGTGCTCCTATACCGTATCCACCGATGAAATTTTTGGCTATTTCCTCTGAAAGTTTACGTTCCTCAATAGTTCCGTCAGTTAGATTAACAAAAAGCAGTTTTCCCATAAATCCGTTTAACATATTCTACCTCCTCTTAAGGGATAATGCCTGCTGTTCGGGTTCAGAAATTTCAGAAAATATACCCCACACAGTCATCGATAGCCCTTTCTGTTTCACGTTTTTACCTTGCGAACTGTTAATGTCAGAGGCTCTTGTTTTTGTGAAATGTTTGATTTTCGGAAAACTTACACGAAATTCATTAGACATCCAACTATACCTGTATCAAAACATGCTAGACAACCCCCTTTTCATCTTATCGTCTCTTCCAGGCTTGACTACCATTAATTTACACTTAATATCTTTGGCCCCGATTTTTTATTACGCAAAAACTATGCCAATTCTATCAACAAGGCCATTACTCCCTAAGACCTGTGACTTTCTGAGAATTTATTGAATTCATGCAATTTTTCTTGCAAAAAGGCAAAAATAATTGCCCATGAAGAGGGAAAAACCGTGTTGCTATCCGGCTTTTGAACTGGCATAGAAATTGCGAATTAAGCCATAGAAGGGGTACCGTAAAGGGAGGGGGTAGAAATAAGCATTTACGGTTGAGCATTGATCATCCAGTAAAAAATCCATTGAATATTTGGTATAAGGGGGACATGAAACAAATGGCAGAAATAATAGCGAGTATGGCGGAGGGAAGAATTACAGAAGAGGCCCTTGCTAAATTTCGCGAAAGAATCGGCATAAAACTCCGGATAAACAACATCTTTAATGAGTGGGTAACCGCAGATTCCGTGAGGCACTTCGTTGATGGTATCGGGGACCCCAATCCGCTTTGGGTTGATGAGGAATACGCCAGGAAAACGGCCTGGGGCGGGTTGATAGCGCCGCCGAGCATTTTACACAGTATTTTTCCAGGGTGGGTTTTACAGGGTTTACCCGGGGTACAGGGCTTTCATACAGGGTCGGAATGGACTTTTTACAAGCCAGCGCGGCTGGGCGACAAAATCACACCGGAGTGCGTTTTCACGGGTTTTGAAGAAAAGAAGAGCACTTTTGCGGGCAGGATGATTATGGAATACCAGGAGTCCAAATATTACAATCAGGACAACGAACTTCTGGCCAAGGTGAACTTGTGGATAACACGTGTGGAAAGAGAAGCGTCAAGGTCAAAAGGAAAATATTCAGGTATCCAGTTGCCCCACCCCTGGACGGAAGAGGAGTTGGCCAGGGTTGAAGAGGCTGTCTTAAATGAAGAAATTCGCGGTGGAAGGGTCCGGTACTGGGAGGACGTGCAGGAGGGCGAGGAGTTGCCCCCTGTGGTGAAAGGGCCCCTCGGGTTGACTGATATGGTGGCTTTTTGTATCGGCGCGGCGCCCATAAAGATCCAGGCTCATGGCCTGTCTTTAAGGAATTATCGCAGGCATCCCGCCTGGGCGTTCAGGGATAAAGAAACCAGTGCTCTGGAGCCCATTTATAGTGTGCATTATAACAAATCAGCTGCTTTAGCGGTGGGAGTGCCTTATCCTTACGATGTCGGGGTCCAGAGGCATTGCTGGCTTATTCACTTGTTGACCAACTGGATCGGGGACGACGGATGGTTGAAAAAGTGCTACGCCGAATATCGTAAATTTGTATACTTCTCTGATGTAGTTTGGATGAAAGGGAAGGTAACAAGGAAATATATCGATGAAGACGGTGAATATGCCGTTGACATTGAAACTCACGGAATAAATCAAAGGGGTGAAGACACCATTCCCGGACATTCCACGGTAGTGCTGCCTTCCCGTGAAGCCGGCACCTCTCCGGTAGCCCGCCGGCGGAGAAAATAACTATACTGTACTTAGATAAAAAAAGGTGGTTTAGCGAATTGTGTTGAAAGAGCATAAAGGGTATGAGGGAAATATTTATGTAGATTATTATATAGCTGTTATGAGGGAGTTTTCTGAAAAAGAAGCTATTACCTGCCTTACAACTAATTGTACATTAACTTATGGCGAGCTTGATAAAATTACCAATCAACTGAACCATAAGCTTCGTGCAGATGGACTTCAAAAGAACGATGTTGTAATGGTTTGTCTTTTTAATACATGGCATTTTCCCGTTTCAATGCTTGGAAGCTGGAAGACGCCCTGCATCTTTTCACCCATCAACTTTCGGCTTGCCCCGGGAGAAATTGCGCTCCATCTTGAGGACAGCAAGCCAAAGGTATTTATCTGGGACTCTTTTTTAGATCAAACAATTAAAAAAGCGCTACAGTTATCTAAACATCATCCGCAAATTTTACTTTCAACAGGAGAGTCGTCTGTCGAAGGAGCCTCGAAATTTGAAGATTATTATAAAGATTGTTCTCAAGAGGACCCGGATATAGAAGATCGGCTAATGGAAGTCCTCGATCCTTTTGAGGATGAAATCATGAGACACTATACCTCAGGAACAACCGGAGTTGCCAAAGGGACCGTAGAGACAAGCCTTGCTATTATGCAGATGGATTGGTCTATTATTGTTGTAAATAACGTCAATTGGAATGATAAAGCAATGAATATTACTCCCTGGTTCCACCAGGGAGGAATAATTCTTCCCACCACTATTTTGCTTAGCGGAGGTCATCTGTTCGGTTTTCCTTTAACGGGCTTTAATCCGGGAGTAGCCCTGGACATTATCGAGAAGCACAAACTGACTCTTGTTTGGGGCGCTCCGGTGACTTTTAATGCTCTGGCCGCCGAACAACGCAAAAAACCGCGCGATCTAAGTTCCCTAAGGTGGATTTGCACAATGGGATCTCCACTTAGTAAAGAAGAATTTTTGGAATGGAGCGAGGTCTTATGTAAAAATATATTTAACGGTTATGGCACCACGGAAACTAGAATGGATTTAAATTTGCGAAGCGATATCCATCCGGTGGCGGAAAAAGCAGGTTCAGCAGGCAGGCCTGTCCCCTTCTGTCAGGTAAGAGTAATAAAAGTAAGGCCGGGTGAAAGAGTGGAGCCATATGAACTGGTAGCAAAAGACGGTAAGGAAGTAGGTCAGGTAATTGCAAAATCGGCTCATCAATTTCTCGGATATTACAACCGTCCTGAATTAAATTCTGAAAAATTATATAAAGGATGGTTCTATTCAGGTGATCTTGCCACCTGGGATAAAGACGGGTTTATCACAATAAAGGGTAGGACAGATGACATGATTCAGTCAGGAGCGGAAAAGGTTTACCCTGTTCCGGTTGAGGAATGTTTGATGAGACACCCAAAAGTTAAAGATGCCTTCGTGGTGCCGCTTCCGCATGAGAAATGGGGGCAAGCTGTGGCTGCGTATGTTGTTCCTAAGGAGGGGGAAGAAATCACGGTTGAAGAACTGGATAGACACTGCGTGGAGGATCCTTACCTGGCCAATTACACGCGGCCGAGGTACTACCAGATTGTTGAGGAACAGATGCCCTATACCGCTACTGGAAAGAAGCTGCATTATGTTATGGCTGAAAGGGCAAAAAAAGAGCATGAAAAATTTGTTCCTATCCCTTCGGAACAACAAAAAAGTTAGGGGGATAAACAATTGGATTTTTCATTAAGTGAAGAACAAAAAACAATGATTAAAACATTGGCAAAGTTTTTAAAGAACGAGCTTTTGCCAGATTAATAACTATGGCTTGTCCCTGATTCTTCAAATATTAAATGCTGATAATTTGATAAATAACGCCAGCGAAGAATTAAAGGCTGAGTGGCTGCCCGGTGTGATTAACGGTGAAAAGCTGCTGGCTTTGGCTATTACTGAGCCGCACTGCGGGACCGATGCCGGCGCTTTGAAAACAAAGGCGGTTAAAAAAGGAGATAAATATGTTTTAAATGGAGAAAAATCCGGCATATCATTTTGTGCAATTGCTGACGCTTTTTTAATTTTCGCAAAGACCGCTCCGAAAAGCATAAGCTCTTTTCTGGTCCGCTCAGATCTCCCGGGCGTTACCTCCTTGCAGACATATAAGGATATGGGCAGCAAGTCTCTCGTCAGAGGCTCAATCTTCATGGAAGATGTCGAGGTTCCGGCTAAGTACCTGATTGGTCGCGAAGGCGAACAATATGTTAAGGATCGTCACGCTTTTGGACGGCCGCTGGCAAAATTTGAAGGCGTATCTTTTCCGATTACTGAGCACATCAGAAAGATTGAAGCAGTCCGTACCCTTTGTTATAAGGCGCTTTGGCTGCACGATCAGGGGCTACCACATACCAAAGAGGCGGCTATGTGCAAATTGCTGGGCCCGCAGTATGCTGTTGAGGCTATTCACGAGTGCTTGCTGTTGCATGGTCATTATGGTTATACCCAGGAGTTTCCGTTGGAGCAACGTCTAAGAGACGTCATTGGTATGGAAATCGGTGACGGGACCGCCAATGCTTCAAAAATAGTTATTAGCCGTGAAATCTTTGGAAGGGATTATCTTCCCTATTAATTAAGGTATACTAAGACACTTGGAGGTTCTGCAATGAAATTAAATTATAAATCATTGGAAGAAGCAAGAAAAAATTTCACATTAAAAGAAAGGTGGGAAGTCTTCAGTGGGACACCTGAGAAATTTAATATTGCCTATGAGTGTGTAGATAGGCATGATCCACAGAAAACAGCAATAAGAATTAAGTTTGCCAATGGTAATAATGCGATCTATTCCTTTGAGGAGTTCTCACGCTTAAGCGGGCAATTAGCTAATCACCTAAGACATAAGGGCATTAAACCGGGTGATCGTGTGGCTGTGTTGCTTTTTCCATCAATTGAGTTTTATATAAGTTTCTTTGGGATCATGAAGGTAGGAGCTGTGGTAGTTCCCTGTTTTCCTCTTTTTGGCGAAGAAGCGATTGAATTCAGGCTTACCAATTCTAATGCCAAGGCAGTTATAGTAACAAGGGAAATGTCGAATAATATAAAGAAAGGTTTAGTTTCCCAAGTTATTTACGCGGATGAATTGCTGGATGCAATCAAAAATGAGGATGACCAATGTGCTATCAATACTTCTGCAAATGATTTAGCGGTAATTCAGTATTCAAGTGGAACCACTGGGAGGCCCAGGGCCATTGAATATAAACATATTGCTGCTACATTAACGGCTGTTAATATGAAATTCGGTATTGGAATAACCGATGATGACAATTATTTTAATCCATCTTCTCCTGCTTGGGGTCATGGAATATGGTATGGGACAGTCGGACCTCTTATATTTGGTAATGCGATAGGAGCATACTCTGGAAAGTTTGATCCAGAAATGTTCCTGGAAGCACTTGAACAATTTAACATAACCAATATATCCGCTACTCCTTTAGTATACAGAATGGTTAGGACTTGCGGCAAGATTGGCAACTATAAACTTAAAATAAGAGAACTTAGTTATACCGGTGGCCCCATTGACATGGATACATTAAAGTATTTTCAAGAATATTTAGGTCGTGCACCCAGGTCAATCTATGGATCTACTGAAGTTGGAGCCCTTATTATAGAGTATTCCTTTCCAGACTATAAGCAGAAGCTAGGAAGTTTGGGGATGCCCATGATTGGGGTGAAAGTCGGTATAATAGATGAAAACAACAACGAACTACCCCCCGGAACAATTGGAGACTTGGCTGTCTTACGGAAAGGCAAATGGATTAGAGTAGGCGATGCAGCCTATGTAGACGAAGAGGGGTACTTCTGGCACAAAGGCAGGAGCGACGATATTATCATCTCGGCGGGTTATACGATAGGGCCCTTTGAAATTGAGGAGGTTTTAGAAAAGCATCCGGCTATTGAGAGAGTAGCGGTAATAGGTGTTCCTGATGAAGAACGCGGTGAAATTGTTAAAGCAATAATTATACCTAAGACCGAGCCTAGCGATGAACTTAAAAAGGATATTCAGGAATTTGTAAAAACGCGTCTGAGTAAACATGAATATCCGAGAGAAATTGAGTTTGTAAAAGAAATACCGTGTACTCCAGATGGAAAAATTAAAAGGAATGAATTAAAACGCATTGAACGACTGAAAAAGGGTAAAAATTGACATTATTACACCAGGCCTTAAACTTAGAAAACCTTCCCTGACTTTGTACTTTGGTAAGCACAAACTGAAACTCAAATTATAACAGCTGAAAAAGATAAGAAACCAAAGTACAAAGGAGAGCCACAATTCCTTTGCAGTAATATAATTCCCAAAATGCTATGGGCTATTCGGAGGCCTTTGAACTTTTACTTGTTTAAGGTGGAAAGCATTGTGTGAGTGATTGCCTAAGCCGGGATTAGCTATAAAGGTGGCATGTAAGAGAATATGTTGATGTCAAGGGGTGTTAGCGTGGAAAATGTGGTTATCGTTGGAGCTGCCAGAACCCCAATAGGTGATTTCATGGGTATGCTTAAGGACATACCGGCTGTGGACCTGGGTGTGGTGGCGGCCCGGGCAGCCATGGATCGTGCCGGAGTGAACCCTGGGCAGATAGAGGACGTGGTTGCCGGGATGGTCTACAAGGTAGGAGTGAAGGGCAACCCGGCCCGCCAGGTACAGTTGAAAGCAGGTATCCCGGAAGAGGTTGCGGCAGCAACAATAGAGCAGCAGTGTGCCTCCAGCATGCGGGCGATGGAAATTGCAGCCCAGCAGATTATGCTTGGAAAGTCCGGTGTTTGCCTGGTCGTGGGCATGGAAAGCATGTCCCGGGTGCCTCACCTGCTGATGGGCGCGCGTACGGGATACAGGCTGGGCGCCGGGCGGGTGGAGGACGCCCTACTGCACGAAGCCCTGCACGATGCGTTCCACGGTTACCATATGGGAATGACCGCCGAAAATCTGGCTGATAAATACGACATTTCCCGCCAGGAACAGGACGAACTGGCTTTATTAAGCCATCAGCGGGCAGTGGCCGCCATCCGGGAAGGAAAATTCAAAGATGAAGTTGTTTCGGTAGAAGTAAAGACCAGAAAAGGGACAATTTTGGTAGATACCGACGAACACCCGCGTACCGATACATCACTGGAGTCTCTCGCCAAGCTCCGGCCGGCCTTTAAAGAGGGCGGAACGGTAACAGCAGGCAACGCCAGTGGGATTAACGACGGCGCGGCGGCATTGGTGCTGATGGCTGAATCCAAAGCCGGAGAACTGGGCGTAAAGCCGCTGGCGAGAATTATTGCCACCGCCTCTTTCGGGGTAGCTCCCGAGATTATGGGTATTGGGCCGGTTTACGCCATTCCCAAGGCGCTCAAATACGCAGGGCTGGATTTGAAGGATATGGACTTGTTTGAAATCAATGAGGCCTTTGCCGCCCAGTTTCTTGCGGTTAACCGGGAATTAAAGCTGGACATGAGCCGGGTTAACGTTAACGGTTCCGGGGTTGCGTTGGGTCATCCGGTAGGCTGCACCGGAATCAGAATTATCGTCAGCCTTATGTATGAGATGCGCCGCCGGGGCGGGCGCTATGGAGTGGCATCCTTGTGCGCGGGCGGTGGTCCGGCTATGGCTACAATTATAGAAATGATTTCCTGAAGAAAATGTAAAGATCTGTTATATGAGGGGAGATTAAAAAATGTCTATACAAACCATAGGTGTTATCGGGGCCGGGACCATGGGGTCGGGAATAGCCCAGGTAGCGGCCTGCGCGGGATATCAGGTAATTCTGACTGATATACAAAAGGAATTTGTGGACAGGGGCCTCGACAACATCAGGAAAAGCCTGGAGCGGCTGTCGGCCAAGGGCAAAATCAAAGACTCCGTGGCTGCGGTAATGGACAGGTTTACGGCCAGAACAGGTCTGGAGGATCTCGAGAGGGTCGATCTGGTTTTTGAAGTGATTATTGAGAATATGGAGAAAAAGAAAGATCTGTACCGGGAAATTGACCGGATCTGCGGTCCTGAGGTTGTGTTTTGCTCCAACACTTCGGGTTTGAGTATAACAGAAATGGCTTCGGCCACCAAGCGGCCCGACCGGATGATCGGCACTCATTTTTTCAATCCGGTGCCGGTTATGGAGTTGGTGGAAATTATCCGCGGCCTTGACACCTCGGATGAAACATACATGATGGCCAAAAAATTGTGTGAAAGCTTTGGCAAGAAGACGATTACCGTTAACGAGGCGCCTTTGTTTGCCGTAAACAGGATACTTGTGCCCATGATTAACGAGGCTATCTTTGTGCTTCAAGAAGGTATTGCTAGTAAAGAGGATATTGACCTGGGGATGAAACTTGGGGCTAACCACCCAATTGGCCCTCTGGCCCTGGCCGATCTAATCGGGCTGGACGTGTTGTTGATGGTTATGGAGACTCTTTATACCGAAACCGCCGATTCCAAATACCGTCCGGCTACATTACTACGCAAGCTGGTCCGGGCCGGCCACTACGGCAGAAAGACAGGCCGTGGTTTTTATGAGTATTAAACAGCTCACTTAGGTTAAAAATTTAAAAATTTGAAATATTGAAATTTTAGTGAAAAAAAGCAAAGCAATGTATTGTGGATGAGCAAACAAGAGACTAATTGGAGGTGCAATGTAATGACTGATGCTGTACTGATGGAAAAGCTTGAAGATGGAGTCTGTAGAATTGTCCTGAATCAACCGGACAGTCTGAACACTCTGAGTGACGCTATGGTTGAAGGTTTAAAGCTTGCTTTTGAGCAGGCTGCCGCGGACAGTAAGGTGAAAGTGGTGGTCCTGACCGGGGCGGGCCGTGCTTTCTGTGCAGGGGGCGATTTAAACATCATAGACGGAAGTATGGGGCTGATGGCAGCCAGGGAATATGTGTTTAAGGTGGCCGAACTGACACGCCTAATTTTCCACATTGAGAAACCGGTAATTGCAGCAATTAATGGATTTTCTATGGGAGGCGGGTTGGTTATCGCTTTGGCGGCTGATATACTGATCGCCAGTTCCGCGGCTAAATTTGGCCTGGCTTTTGTTAACGTTGGCCTGATCCCAGACATAGGGGGCACATATCTGGTGCCACGGGCCATTGGTATTCAAAAGGCTAAAGAATTAGTTTTTACAGGCCAAATGATTGATGCTTATGAAGCAGAACGCATCGGTATGATAACGAAAGTGGTAGAACCGGATAAATTAGATGAAACGGTAAATCAGCTTGCGAGTCAAATTGCCCGGGGTCCCTCTATTGCCATCGGGTTAGCCAAGTATATGTTAAATCGCAACCTGAATCGCAGCCTGGACGAAGCGATTGAAGATGAAGCTTTTGCTCAAAGCATTTGCATGCAAACCAAAGACCACCGTGAAGCGGTGATTGCCTTTAAAGAGAAAAGAAAACCTAAATTTTCCGGTGCGTAAACACGGTCGTCATTAGATGAAAGGAAGAGTTAAAGATGTCAAAGTTATATTCGCCGGGAAAAATCGGCACTCTGGAAATCAGAAACCGTTTTGTAATGACTGCCATGGGTTTGGCTTATTGCCCCGGAGGTGAAATAAGCGACAGGTTAGTGGAGTTTTTCCGTTATCGGGCGCGCGGGGGAGTCGGGCTTATCGTTTTGGGAGCAGTTGGAATTGATCCATTACGCAAAATTGACCATGACATGGTGTATATGCATGATGATAGCTTTATACCCGGGCTTCGCCGACTGACTGATGCGGTTCATGCCGAAGGAGCCAAAATCTTTGCCCAGTTGTTCCATGCTGGTCGCTACGCGCGGACAAAAGAATATTACGGAGTGCCTGCAGTGGCCCCGTCAGCAGTCCCTTCTAAATTTACGGGTGAGACACCGCAAGAGCTTACTCAGAGTGAAATCACTGAGATTATATCTTTTTTTGCCGAAGGAGCAAGGAGGGCAAAAGAAGCGGGATTTGACGGAGTTGAGATTATCGGCAATTCGGGTTACCTGATTGGGCAATTTTTATCTCCTTTAACCAATAAACGAACAGATCGTTATGGTGGGGATTTGCAGGCACGGATGACTTTCCCTCTGGAAGTTATTGATAAGGTTCGCCAGACTGTTGGTCCGGACTATCCCGTCATGGTCCGGGTCGGGGGTAATGATTTTATGCCGGGAGGCAACACCAATGTCGAGGCAAGACAATTCTGTGTTGCCGCGGAAAAAGCAGGCGTTGATGCCATCAGCGTGACAGGGGGATGGCATGAAACACAGGTTCCGCAACTTACGATGGAAGTACCGCCGGGCGCATACAGTTATTTGGCGAAAGCGATTAAAGAGTCGGTATCTATTCCGGTGGTTGCCTGTAACCGGATGAATGCGAAACTGGGAGAAAAAATTGTTGATGAAGGCATTGCTGATTTTATTGGGATGGCCCGACCGTTTATAGCGGATGCGGAATTAGCAGCTAAAGCGGAAAAGGGAGAATATGAAACGATTCGTCCCTGTGTGGCCTGTAACCAGGGTTGTCTGGATAATATCTTCCATCACAAAAGCGTTGAATGTCTTGCCAACGCGGAAGCCGGCAGAGAAGCGGAGCTCTTAAAAGGATCATTGTTGCCGTTACAGATTAAATCGGACCATCCGGAGAAAATATTGGTAATCGGTGCAGGCGTAGCCGGCTTGGAATATGCCAGGGTCGCAGCCACGCGTGGTCATCAGGTGACGATTTGGGAGGAGAATACACAACCCGGCGGTCAGGTTCTGGTAGCGTCCGCACCCCCGGGCCGACAGGATTTTCTCCGGCTGAAAGACTATCTGGTCAATGCCTGCCGGAGTTTAAACATTGAGATTTGTTTTGGGAAAAAAGCAACTGCAGACAATGTTCTGGCAGAAGTCAAAGCGGGAGTTTTTGATCGGGTTGTAGTTGCCACAGGCGCCAAGCCGATTGCACCCCCAATCCCGGTTGAAGAAGGCGTTTTGGTTGTGCAAGCGTGGGATGTCCTGAAAAATCAGGCAAAGACAGGTTCTAATGTTGTCATCGTCGGGGGAGGGGCGGTTGGAGTTGAGACAGCATTATATCTTGCAGAGATCGGAACCATTGACGCGTCAACCCTGCGGCATCTGATGATATATCAGGCGGAGAAACCGGAAGAATTATACCGTTTATTAACACAGGGAATCAAGCATATTACTGTTGTGGAGATGGTTAAGGGCATAGGGAAGGACATTGGCCCAAGTTCCCGCTGGTCAATGCTGGCTCTGCTCAGAAAATTTAATGTTAAAACAATGGATCAGACCAAGGTGGTAGCTATTAAACAGGATGGAGTGCTTGTGGAAACTGCACAAGGGCAGGAATTGATTCCGGCTGATACCGTGGTTCTTGCGGTAGGGTCGCGTTCCGATAATAAACTTTATGAAGAACTGAAGGGACAGATTGATAAGCTTGTTTTGATAGGTGATGCCCGTAAACCGAGAAAAATGCTGGATGCAATCAGAGAGGCTTATGACGAAGCCATCAAGAATTGACCGGATAGCTCTTGCTATTAAATGAGATTGAGGGACATCTAGCAGATGAGGAAAACAGATCTGAGAGAGCATAGTCCGCTGAGCGTACTGGATGAGTTTCCTATTCACCAACTCCCTGAACCACTCCAGGTTTTCTCCATGTCTGACCCGCAGGCGAATGAGCGGTACTGGTTCAGTGTGAATGATAATCACGGGGAAGTGTTTATGTCCATTGGGTTTGGGATCTATCCTAACCTGGGGACAGCGAACGCCCACGCAATTTTTGTGCATAACAATCTGTGCCGCGCCAAAAAGATACGTTGTTAATTTTCATCTATTATGAGGAGGATACAAACAATGGACTTTTCATTAACGGCAGAACAGGAAACATTAATTAAGGTGATTGCAAAATTTGCAAAGAATGAACTTTTGCCCGACTACATGAAATGGGACCGGGAGGAGAAATTCCCGCGTAAGCACTGGAATAAAATGGTTGAAATGGGCCTGCCAGGCATGACAATACCGGAAGAATATGGCGGCATGGCAGTTGATTGCGTCACAGCCGGACTTGTTGTGGAAGAACTCGGCAAAGGAGATTTTAACTGTTCCTTAGCAGTAATAAGTCAATTACTTGCGGCTGAGATATTAAACAAAAGTGCCAGTGAAAAAATAAAGGCCGAGTGGCTTCCCCGCATTGCAAACGGTGAAAAAATAGTTGCGCTCGCGATTACTGAGCCTCATTGCGGAACCGATGCTGTTGCACTTAAAACAAGAGCGGAGAAAAAGGGAAGAGTATATGTTTTAAATGGGGAAAAATCCGGCATATCCTGGACATTCGCGGATGCCACCTTAGTTTTTGCCAAAACCAATCCGGAAGCCGGAGCCAGAGGTGTCAGCGCCTTTTTAGTTCCCATGAATCTTCCGGGTATCACTGTCCAAAAATATAAGGACCTTGGGAGTAAGCCTGTTACCAGGGGCTCAATCTTCCTTGAAGATGTTGAGGTTCCGGCTGAAAACCTTGTTGGGGCCGAGGGTGAAGGCTTTATACAGGTGATGAAAGGATTTGAATTTAGCCGCATTCTTTTGGGCCTGGGATGCCTGGGAGCGGCACAGATCACATTGGAAGAAACGATTAAATATGTTAAGGAAAGACATGCTTTTGGAAAACCTTTGGCAAAATTTGAAGGAGTTTCCTTTCCGATTACTGAACATCTCAGCAAGTTGGAAGCAGTTCGTTGGCTTAGTTACCGCGCGCTCTGGCTGAAAGATCAGGGGTTGCCCCACGGTAAAGAGGCGGCCATGGTCAAATGGATGGGCCCACAGTACTCAGTTGAAGCGATTCACGATTGCTTAATTCTGCACGGTCATTATGGTTATACTCAAGAGTACCCTGTGGAACAACGCCTCAGAGATGTAATGGGAATGGAACTCGGTGACGGGACTGCTAACGCTTGTAAAATAGTAATTGTCCGCGATGTCTTTGGAAGAGAATTTCTACCTTATTAATAACTTGCCCTGGCTAAGTAAAGGGTTAAACAGATTTGGAGGAATAATAATGGTGGATGAGCAATACAAGTTTATTGTTGTCACCAGGGAAGACCAAGTTGCCACGGTTACCCTAAATCGTCCGGAAGTATTCAATTGTATGTCACCGGAACTCATGGACGAATTGACTCTCGCACTCTCGTCAATTGCGAAAGATGAGGATGTCAGATGTGTCGTGATCACGGGGGCGGGGGAGGCGTTTTGCTCCGGCGGGGATGTAGAACTGGATGTTGCCACAATGAGTAAAATGACACACTTTGAGTGTCGGGAATATAGCCGTAAATTCTCGGAGCCAATCAACCTGATATACTCTATGGAAAAACCGGTTATTGCCGCTGTAAACGGAATTGCCGGCGGTGGGGGCTTAGACTTGGCCTTGGCCTGTGATATCAGGATTGCCTCGGAGAGTGCCAAGTTTGGCATGTATTACGTTCGAATGGGGTTAATTCCCGGAATCTGCGGTAATTACCTCCTGCCGAGGCTAGTTGGTCTCGGCAGGGCCAAACTCATGGCGTTTACCGGGGATATTATCGATGCTAAGAAAGCTGAACACTTCGGACTGGTGGATATACTGGTACCCGAAAGCGCATTTGCTTCCGCTGTTCAAAGTCTGGCGCAAAAACTGGCGAAAGGACCTACAAAGGCAATTGCAATGACAAAAGTTGCCATGCATAGATCCCAACATATGGACATGGAAACCTCACAGGATTACTCCAGAAATCTGGAGATTCTCATGATCCAAACGGAGGATCATCGGGAAGGATTTCAGGCATTTCTTGAAAAAAGAAAGGCTGTATTTAAAGGAAAATAATAGTATGAGATGAGATACCGTGAAAGGATTCTCGAGCTTAAAGATCACTGCGTGACCAGATCTGATGAAGTGTTCGCTATCCTGAGAAAAGGCGGTAAAACCGCTTACCAAGTGGCGGTAGAGGTGAAATGGGATTTAAACGGATCGTGGGAGTTTTATCCGGATACACAAAAGATGTGTGCGGTGTTGGAAGCGCTTGCCCATTTGAGAGATTTAGAGGAAAAACAAGTTATTAAAAGAGAAGAGGGAGACCAGAAGGTTATATTTTCATTAAACTGAATCTGTGACGTCGTTTTAAAGCCGAAGAAAAAATACTATTAGAGCTGCTTCTTTACAGGTTGTGTTATGGGATGCATCGGTTCTTCATCTGGCAGGTGATTCACCACCAGCAGCAGACGTTGCAAATCTACGAGTTCGTTATCAATTTCTTGCGGAATAATTCTTTTTGCCTTTTTGCAAGAATAATTGCACCAATTCAATAAATGAGCAGAATGTTATAGTTCGTGGCAGTAGTTATGTCTAATTATTTATCAGGGCAGAGAGCTTGCTTAAAGTTTAATAGAACAGCGTAGTTTGCATTTATGTAATGTTTTATAAAGGGGCGATAACAAGCAGCCGAAATAAGGATACATCTTCCAATGAAATGCTCTTTTGACTTTTGATAAGTTTGGCATAGTCCTTGCTGTGATTTACTAAACAAGATACTATGGCTGATTAAGGTATTAACAGGTGGAAAGTACAATTTTTTAAAGGAGGAGCAAAATGGCCGAAAAGTATGATGTTGTTATTATTGGTGCAGGAATAGGAGGGTTATGCGCTGGTGCTTTGCTGGCAAAAGAAGGGAAAAAGGTCGTTCTCTTAGAGGGAAGAAAAGGTCTCGGAGGTAGAGCTGTCAGTATTCCGATTAAGGGAATCTATACTGAATTGGGATTTCACGGAATTGTGAAAAACGGTCATTTGGTGCATGTGCTGGAGGCAGTGAAGCAGGACATCCCTATGATACCACTTGATCCCAATTTTGTGATTTATCATGATGGGAAATTCTTCGAGGTTCCGGGCGAGATAAACGATTTTGCAAATTTTGAGTATATCCCACAGAAAGACAGGGCAGAACTGATGGATATATTAAGGCTCATTCATGACACTACCATTGAAGAAGCAGAAGATTACGACTTGATGGGATGGGGCGATTGGATAAAAGCACATACCAGCAGCCGTGATATATATGACTTTCTTGCCCTGTTAGCCAACATACCTATGACCGAAGAGTATACCTCAAATATTTCTGCGGGTGAAGCACTTCGTTGCGTTGGCGCAGGACTCAGGGAGAAAGGCTGGTCTATCTATCCCAGAGACGGCGCTATGAATGTAATACATGAAGCTCTGGCCAAAGTAATAACTGATGCAGGTGGCAGCGTACGGACTAACGTATGGGTTCGAGAGATCGTCGTTAAAGACAGTGTTGTGCAAGGAGTATCTGCAGAATCTGCCGACGCTCTGGTAAAGATTGAAGCCCCAATTGTAGTTAGCAATCTCCCTGTTTGGGATATTTTCAAACTCACAAACCAGGAGAATTTTCCGAGGTGGTTCGTTGACCGCGTTCGCTTCAATGAAGAGCATTCTCAGATCGCGCCAAGTGCCAGCCTGGGTTTGACCTGCGTGAGCAGCAAGCCATTGAATAATTATAAGACAGCGGTACTGGTGTCCTGTAAAGAGCCAATAAATAGCACTGGGCCCAGCTATGTAAGGTGGTTGTCTCAGCCCACTAACTGGATCCATGGCATGGGCAAAGACAAGCATCTGTTCCAATACGGTCCGGTATTGCCGCGCTCATATGTTGCACTTTGCAGGGAAAGGCCATCCATCTATGAAAAGGAAATAAACAACTTGTGGAATGAAATCTTCTCCATGCACCCTCACTTCAAAAAAGAAGATATTCTCTGGAAGGGTGATGGCATAATTCCCAGTACCGACTGCTCAGGGAAATTCCCGGGCAATGCCTGGAGGCAGAGAATAGATGTACAGGCTCCCAACGTCAGAGGGCTATATTTCGTTGGAGATACCGTTCGCGGCTGGGGCGTAGCAATGGATACAGCTGCAAGTTCGGCAATTCTCTGCACTGAAAAAATACTAAAGAAGAGCACCGGCATAAGCCTGATCATATAAATACCTGAATTTAGAGGAAGTGTGGTATTGATAGGAAAGTCAGTAAAGCAAACTCTGATAAATTTCTAGCATCCTGTTGTTGCCAATCACTTTAATTTAGGCCAGCAATCCCACCTTCGGTCAAATTAATTTGGATTTAAAAAATCCCTGTCAGCCAAAATTTCTTGATTGACAGGGGTTTTGTATGTTTGGGGGAAAATTGCAAAAAAAGAAAGGGTGGGCAAATGAAATGTCCTCTTGATCCCATTACTGTTAGGCAGTCGTCGTTGCAGTTTGTGCTCGGTTAGGCAGAGTTCAGTTATTGACATAAACGATGGGATATAATGGTAAATCATTTTTGGATAATAATGTGCAGGTTAATTACTTGACCAGCAAAAAAATTATGAAAGGGGATTTTAAGATGGAATTAACGTATCCCGGAGCAGAAGAGCGTCATGTATCGAAAGATAATAACCCAAGTACTCATCCGATCTTGATCAATCATCCCTTAGCCTGACATTTGAAGCCACAGCGCCAATGGCAGACGCCATTGCGGTTACTATGGGGAAACAAGTGAAAAGCCCTACTACGCACATTTAGAAGGACCAACTCGGTTTAACGGCACACTCATTTTACGGGGAGAAAAAACCGATATAGTAGACGGCTTTGCTTTTCGTGATATCAGCTGGGGTATATGCGATTGGGAGTTTATGTACCTATACAGGATTTCTTGGCCTGTTTTCGCTAACGGCCAAACAGTTGCTATTTGCCATACAATATTCTCCAATGGCAAGAGGGACTACATGAAGATGGTTTATGATGGCAAGAAGTGGTTGCAGTTACGCGAGGTCGAAGATAATATCGAGTTCTCCGAGGACGGGATGACCGTAAAATCATTACACTATCGCCTTTGGGACAGCAATGACAAGTTGTGGGAATACACTGCCAAGCCTAACTTTAATTATATGATCCCAATCGATGGTTTTCTATCAAGCATGAATTGGATGGAATATCGTCTTAGCGACGGCACTATCGGATACGGGACCTGTGAATGCGGTTTCCGTCTCCCCTGGGATGAGAGCTATTTTACCCCCGGACCGACGAGAAAGGCATGAGATTAATGGATGTGGCTTAATTCCGGGTTTGCCTTTTTCATGCACTATGCGCTGGTTTGAAGGGTTGTAGAATTTCCATAGCCGGTCTTGATTTCCTTAGCATTCTAAAATTTGTAATGCTACGGTTTGCTTACGGATAAATAAAAGAAATAACTACGGTATTAGGTAAAGATGAGCTTCTTTAAAATTTGAAATATTAGTCCAACGGTAATATGTCAAGCCCCTGAATCTTGTAAATTGGAAATTTTCTTTGGTACGTACGCTTAAGATCAAGAAAAAAGGGATTCATAAAAAAGAAGATTCTAAAGGCATTATACGAAGGGTAGTGAAGGAAGGTGAACAGAATAGTTAAATATTCATATTTAACAAAACCCGGAATGATTGGCACGCTAGAGGTGCGTAACAGGGTTGTTATGGCACCCATGGGGTCGGGTTTAGCAGAGTTAGGATATCCTGGAGATAGAATTATCCAGTACTATAAAAGACGAGCAGCCGGAGTTGGTCTGCTGATCATTGAATCCTCATATGTTGTTCCTGTCCCAGGTGTTAAGGTAGGTCACTTGTCCTTAGCTTCCGACACACATCTTGAAGCATGGCGACAATTAGTGAGCGAAATCCATCAAGCAGGAGCCGCAGTGGGAGTTCAAATACAACATCCGGAAGGCAGACATCAAAGATTCTTACGGGCGATTTGCCTGCAGTTGCTCCCTCTGCTATCCCGTCACCAGTTAGTAAAGTAATGCCTCATGAATTGAGCATAGAAGAAATAGATGAAATAATTGAGGCCTTTGTATCTGCTGCTCGCAGGGCAGCCAGCGTGGGTGTTGATTTAGTTGAAGTTCATGGTGGACATGGCTATTTGGGAAGTCAATTTCTGTCTCCCAATACTAATAAAAGAACGGATAAATATGGAGGAGGGCAAAGAGGACGAGCCCGATTTTTAATTGAGGTTATTAAGGGAATTAAGAACGAACTAGGGCGGGATTTTCTAGTTAGCTGCCGTATAAACGGTAGTGACTTTATGGACGGTGGGATGGACTTTATGGACGGTGGGATGACCTTTGTAGATGCCCAAGAAGCAGCTCAAGCTTTATTGGAAAGCGGAGTCGATGTATTAAATGTCTCTGCGGGAGTATACGGTTCATACCCTTCTATAGTTCCCCCAAGCGTAGAACCTCAAGGCTGTTTTGTCGAGTTGGCAGAAAATATAAAGAAAGTTGTTCCGGTACCGGTGATTACTGTTGGACGCATCAAAACGCCTGAATTGGCCGAGAAAATCTTAGCTGAAAAGAAGACCGATTTTGTTGCTTTGGGAAGAGCCCTCATAGCCGATCCGGATTGGGTCCAAAAAACTTTTGCAGGAAAAGAGGCTGATATCCGTCCGTGTATAGGTTGCAATCAAGGTTGTATTGATTCAATAAATGCCGGTAGGGAAGAAGGGCTCACATGCACCATTAACCCATGGGCAGGTAGGGAATTTAAATTAGCCTTTAAAAAAGTAGAGAATAAAGACAAAGTGGTTGTAGTCGGGGGCGGGCCTGCAGGGCTAAACGCTGCGTGGGTAATGGCGAAAAGGGGTTATCAGGTAACTTTGGTTGAAGAGCAAGAAAAGCTTGGAGGCCAGCTACGGCTGGCAGCTATTCCCCCTGGGAAAGCAGAATTTCGGGAAGCAATAGATTATTTTATCAATAAAGTTCAAACTGCTGGTGTAGAAACAATATTAGGTAAACGCGCTGATGTTTCACTGCATATTCCAACCAAAACGGGTGATACCATAACCAAGAGGACACCTTCCTTGTTTTGGTATTTATGGCTATTTACCAATTTCTCTTTTAGGAAAGGTGTTCCTCTTTTTTTGCAGGTTTATGGAGAAAAAAGTTGTTTGTTTTCAAGTGTTTGCGGTTTTTTGAGCCGGCTACTTGCCGGATCCAAGATTAACATCGCATAGAAAATACTGAAAACCAATCTAAAAAAATAAAAGCCCTCTCGACCTTTATAGACCTGACAGTCACACTGAGAGGGCTTTCCCAAACAAATCATGAACAAAATAACATATTTCGCTCCAGTTTGCAATAACTGGTTCAACAAAAATTTTGAAAATATCGGCGAAGAAATCGGCCAATGTCCCTTTTGCGCCTCCCTAAACAGCCTTGAATATAAAGGGAGCAGCTTTGTTTGGCGATGGCATATATACATTCCCGGGGACTGGGTGTACGGTAATTGGAACCAGGTAAATTTATACCTGATCCGCTTACCCCTGCCGGTATTGCGCTGTTCAGTATGCAAAGAGTTAATAAAAGTAATACCATCCTTTTTACTGCAGGGCACCACACTAACTCTGCCCGCCCTTGCCTTTACCATCTTTGCCTATGAAACATCCAGTTAGACGTGGCGGGACCTGCCCGAAAAATTTTATGACGGAAAAGACAAAATAGCCCACAGTACCCTGTACATGGCGGCGCACAGGATGGGCAAGCTTCTGGAAAACGACGGTTTTTTGGAGGACTTGCGCCGGCGCTACCTGCCGTCTTATAAGTTAAGAAAAAGCAAATCCGTCACCCTCATCGAAGGCAAGGAATGGGCTTTACCCAAGTCCCTTTTCACCCACACCCAGGCCCGGGAGACGGCCTTGTCGCCGAGATCTTGCCCGGCAAAGCAGAAAACCTTAAGTTCCACCATTTTTTCCTTCACCACCTCGATAGCCTCAACCACATTTTTGCCGGATGGAATAGACCCCTGCCGGAGTTGTACAGCCGAAACCCCGTAGAGAAAAGAATAGCCGCCTGAAGGAAAATAAAAAAACACCTGGCAGTAAGGTTCCTTTGATAAGATAGCTTTGACCGGGAGAAACAGTTACCGGCTCAAAACTATCTCATAAAGAAGGGATTGAATGGACAATGAAAAAGGTTTAGCAGTCAATGAAAGGCCACCGGAAGGAAGGGTCTTGCGTTTACCGTGCCATTTGCTGGTCGACCATCCCTTTAGCACAGGGTTTTACGACCAGGCACACCTGACCGGGCTGACCGCTTCCATCAAGGAGACAGTGCTTTTGGAGCCCATCCTGGTCCGGCCTTGCGAGGGCGGACGATACCAGATCTTAAGCGGCCATTACCGGTTAAGGGCGGTGCGCAGGTTACGGTGGGCCGAAGTTACCTGCCGGGTGCAGCAGTGTGACGACCGCACCGCCTTGGTGATTTACTGTACGTCCAACCTGCTCACCCGGGGGCTTTGTGCTATCGAAGAGGCCCGTCTTCTTGCGGGCCTTATCAGGGAAGGCGGCTTTACGATGGAACAGGCGGGTGTACTCTGGGGGTGCAGCAAGTCCTGGGTAAGCCGGCGGCTCAAACTCTTAACCGTCCTTGACCTGCAGATCATGGAGGAACTTGGCCTGGGCAGGTTGAAACCCCGCGTAGCCCAGGAACTGGCCCGGTTGTCCCGGGGCAACGACCAGGCGCGGGCTTACGTCACAGACCGCCTGAAGCGGTGCATCCTCGTCATTGAAGACGTAACCGGGTTTTTACGGGGGCAAAAGACGCCCCCCGGCTGATGGCCGGACAGGCAATACCGGATTTTTCTTAAAATGGTGGAAGCTCTCAACGAGCTTGTCCATGGCAAAGTGCAGTAGAAAATGAGGCCTTTTGAAAAAACTTTCGGCCGGGGTATGGCTGATGAAAACGAGAGGGGGGTATTTATCTCAGTGCACCGTTTGTATCATGAACGGCTGGACAAAAAGGCGTTTAAAATGGCCATTGTCCTGATGTTGAAAGACCTTGCGCCACAAGAGCGGGCACAAAAGATAGAGGAGCTTACCCAAAAAGAGTTCGACATTCCCTATTCACGCAAGAAAACGTTAAGCCGTTCCGCGATCTACCGGTGGCTGAAGGAATACCGGGAAACAGACGACCGGGCCGGTGTACTTTTATCCAGGCCGCGCTGTGACCGGGGGGTTTTCCGCAAACTTACCGAGCCCCAAAAAAAGGCCCTGGTGCGCTGGCGTCACGATAACCCGTACCGCAGCGCGGCCGAACTGCGGGAAGAACTGATGGCCCACGATATTACAAGTCAAGGCCCGGTTCCATCAACTGCCACTATCACCCGTTTTTTGCGGTCGGCCGGGCTGGACCGGAGAACGCTTGTGCGGGCAAGGCGCGAAAACGGCTCCGCAAAGGTGAGGCTTTCCTATGAGGCGCCCCACCCGCAGAGCATCTGGCTTGCCGATACAAAGGGACCTGATTTGTATGTCCAGGACCCGACCAACCCGGGACAGGTGGTACTGGCCAGGCCGGTTCTGTTCGTTGACGACCACTCCCGCTATTTCACGGCTTTTTCTTATGTGTTGGAGGAAACGGAAAAGGTGGTAATGCTCCTTTTCCGCCGGGCGATAGCTCTTTATGGCGTGCCGGACGTCCTGTACGTGGACCGGGGTGGCCCTTATATGGGCAAGTCCCTGGAAAGAGCAGCCGCGCTGGTCGGCTGCCGGGTAACCCACACCAAGGTAAGAGATGCTGCTGCCAAGGGAAAGGTGGAAAAGGCATTTCAGCATATCTATCAGAAATTAGAAACCGAACTCTTGCTCCACACTCCGCCTCCCACCATCGAACAAAGGTCAATCCTCCAGCTGGAGCCGACCCTGCCAAAGATAACGGTACGGCGCTTGACGCCGGCGGTTTTGCCCACCTTTTATCCAGGCTTTTAAAGAGAAGCTTCGCCGCCCACGAACGCCTTTTGATCCACACCGCCTGGCGGGCTTACGGCCCTTTCAGCGAGGAACTGGTAAGACAAACCGTGGGCAGGCTTCTGGGTGAAAGTCACCCGGCAAGCGACCTTTCCGGCTTCCCCGATGCCTTAAGAATTGCGGCAAAGTCTTAACCTGCTAAAAGTTAAAACCATTTTTGTTTGAAGGAGGCAAAAAAAATGGCATACGCCACATCCCGATCCCCCAGGCCAAAACGCGTGAATTGTACCGCGCTATCGCCGCTGCGCTCGGCGTCAACACATCCTGGTTCGGCGCCGACGCGATGAAGGTGGTCGACCTGTTGACTTTTTCCTTTCTGGAGTCCAACCGGCCCAACCTGCTTTTGATCGACGAGGCACACCTTTTAACGCCGTCTTGCTTGAATGAGCTACGCCTTCTAACCAACGCCCAGGTCCGGCACGAGCCGCTGGTCACCCTGGTGCTCTTCGGCCAGCCCGCCCTGGCCTCCACTCTAAAGCTGCCGGCCACGATCCCGCTGGCCCAGAGAATCGGAGTTTGGGCTACTCTGGGGGAAATGTCCGAGGAAGAAACCATCGGGTACATCGACTGGCAAATTACGAGGGCGGGCGGCAAAGATGATGTCTTCACATTAGCTGCCAAAAAGGCTATCTACCGCCGCTCTCAAGGGATACCGCGGCTGGTCAACCGGTTTGCCTAGGAGTGCTTGAACCAGGTCTGCCTGGATGGCGCAAAGGTGGTAACGGAAGAATTGTTCGCCCAGGTATGTAAAACCCTGGGGCCTCATCTGTCCAATTAGGCCGGTTGCTGGATAAATAATCATGATGGAGGACTTTTGATGAAACACGGATTATACCCTACCGGAACTGACGGACAGGCCAAGAGATCGAGTTTGGAGTACTATTTTGTAAGGACGGGTTTTATTGACCTTCTGCCGTTAGCTCTTGAGATAGCCGGAAAATTGGAATTCGGGAAGGAGGAGATGATCGAGGCTATATGTAAAGTTGCTGACAAGTGCAGGGATTACCCGCCAGTCTTAAATAGAAGAGCCTGGTTTGCCAAGGTTTACAAGGAAAAGCTTTTTGAAGCAAGGGCGGATATCCTGGCTTACAAGAAGTGTTGGCGCTACCGTGAGAATATTTCACTGTAGTTCCATGAGGTGGATAAATTTAACGGCCGGTGTGCTTTAAAGCTGCTGGCTTTTTTGTTTTACCTCTGTGGATTGATGATTGATGGACTGACGGACGGACTAATCCAATTTAATTTGATGCTATTAGTCCAGGATAAAAAGTTTGGTAACATACAGTCAGTGATTTTTTGGCCTCCTTATTGCTTATGTGGCGGAATATCATGACCTGGTAATACTGACCAATAACCAGAAACATTTTGAAAAAATACCCGGCGTTAAAGAATTAATATCACTCCCGGTATGATGAAGCCGGAAACCCACGAATTTGTTTCGCCCAAGAAGCTCGTGCCTTTTGCGGAGCGAAGGGAGGGGTAATTCAATGCGAGATTGACTTTTCCCCTTTAATTTGGTAGGATGGGTTATGAACGAAAGTCACGTATTTTTAACCCCGAAGCGAAGACGGGAATGAAACAGACCGGTTATTAGTAGGTCACATAAGGGTAGGTAAAAATAAACGGCCACGGAGGCCCGGGTGCCCTTTTTAGGAGAAAATGGGTCCGTGGCTTTATTATTTTTTTTGAGCCGTAGTGTTCACAAGTTGATTTAAAGAAGGTGATCTCTTTTGGAGCTAATTCCTATTGGGGTAATCCACAGCTCTTACCGGGCGCCCGGCGAGGCGCCGCACCAGGGGCGTCTATCCGACCGGACGGCGGAGCTGGAGATTTACCCCCAGTTTATGGAAGGTCTGAAAGATGTGGAACAGGTAACCCACCTGATTGTGCTTTACTGGTGCCACCTGGCGCGCCGGGACAAGCTGCGGACAAGAACGCCCTTCGGCCCGGAAATACGCGGCGTTTTTGCCTGCCGCTCACCTTCCCGGCCCAACCCCGTTGCCTTCTGTGTGGCGGAACTGCTGGAGGTGAAGGAAAACCGCCTGTTGGTGCGTGGGGTTGACGCGCTGGACGGGAGCCCGCTTATAGACATAAAGCCGTATTCTTCCGATGTGGATAGTGTTTCCGGGGCACGCATCGGCTGGTTTAAAAAGTAAATCCAAGTACAGCTCCACATAAGCCTATCCCTGCGAAAGACCTGATAAAATGGGACGGTCGCCTGCCGGTTGAAGCCCTGGCTACCGTACTTCTGCCCTGGAAATCAAAAGTTGCTTTTTTCGGATAAAAGTACGTATGTGAAAAATTAAGCTGTAAAAAATTTTTTATGTTGCATGATTTTCTTTTCGTATGTAAAATATTTATTATCATGAAACAAGAAATAGGACGATAAAATTTGGGTCAGGAAGACCCTTTGCCGACCTGAAGGCCGGGCAGGGGGTCTTTTTGCATTTTCCGGAAAATACAGGATGGGAGGGTTTTGCGATGCCAAAAATCATGATCTGCGGTCGTGGCGGCAGCGGCAAGAGTACGCTGGTTGCCTTGCTGGCAAAAGTGCTTGCTGAACGGGGAAAGGTGCTGGTAGTGGATACTGACGAATCAAACCTGGGCCTGCATAAAATGCTGGGCCTTTCCACCCCGGTGATGACTTTAATGGGTTGCCTGGGCGGTAAACCGGCGGTGCGCGAGAAGTTGCTGGCTTCCATTCAGCAAAAGAGCGACGAAAACGCGGGCTTCTTCGAGGACGGCTTAAGCCTGGCCAGTTTGCCCCCGGAGTGTACTGGTGGGGAGTGGCCGTTACGCTTCCTGCGTATTGGTAAAATTGAGCGCAGCATGGAAGGTTGCGCATGTCCCATGGGGGCGGTGGCCCGCTCGTTTTTAAAGCAGTTGCGGGTTGATCAAGACGAGTGGGTGCTTGTGGATACCGAAGCAGGGGTGGAGCATTTCGGCCGGGGAGTTGTAGAGGGTGTCGACCTGGTGGTGATGGTGGTTGATCCCTCGCACGAAGCGATCCTGCTGGCCGACCGGGCAAAAGCACTGGCGGCGGAGGCAGGAAAGGATTTTGTGGTCGTTTTAAATAAGATCGATGCCGCAACGGAACCTTTTCTACGGCAGGAGCTGGCCACGAAAGGGATTCTGGTGCGGGGTGCGTTTGGCTTTGCGCCGGAAATTACGAAAGCCAACCTGGTAGGCAATCCGCTGTCGGCGGGAAACTATCGGGAACAGGTAAAGGAGTTGCTGGCTTCACTCTCATTTTAAGATTCTTAAAACATTGTCCCGGTTTAGTTGAGCCTCGACCCCGTGTAGTTTGTGGAGCCGGTGGCGGTAGTATTCAGGGCCAAGTGTGGGCGCCGGAGCAAGCCGGGTCTGCATTTCCTGCGCCTGAGAGTATTTACGGAGGTGGTTAGAATGGAAGCACAAAAGAATGGTGAAGGCTTAAGCACCTATCTGGAAAAGCTGGCTCAAGAGTTGCCGGAGGTAATAAAGAATTTTCACCAGCTACACGAGGCGGTTGTTTCCGACGCAGCGCTTTCGGCAAAGCAAAAGGAATTGATCGCGGTTGGCATTGCCGTGGCCATTAGGTGTTCTTACTGCATTGCCAATCATGTAGCTAAAGCTCTGCAGATGGGCGCCAGCAGAAAGGAGATTTTAGAGGCTATTTCCGTAGCCATAATGATGGGTGGCGGACCTGCCGTTGCTTATGCTACAGAAGCTATGAAGGTGCTGGATGCCTTGACGGCAGAGGGATAAGGAAAATAAACAAGGGAACTTTTGACCAAATGGTGATTACTGATCCTTGAAATTTTAAACATACATAATAAGGAGGCGGGAAGGGATGATTCTGGCGCCGCGCAAGAGGGAACAGGTGATGCCGCTGCCGGTGGTGCTGATTTCTACAGTGGGAAAAGATGGAGTGCGTAATATTGCTCCCTGGTCCAATATTACCCCGATTTTGAGGCCCTTTGATGACATAATTCTGGCTTCCTGGATCAAGCGGGATACTTTAAATAATATCCGGGAAACAGGGGAATTTGTGGTTAATGTGCCGCCTGTCGATCTGGTTGAGGCAGTAATGATTTGTTCCAAAAATTACCCGCCGGAAGTGGACGAATTTAAAGAGTCCGGTTTAAAACCTCGCCCTTCTCAAAAAGTTAAAGCGCCCGGGATTGAAGGTTGCCTGGCGTTGGTGGAGTGTACGCTGGTGGAAGAGATTAGCAGGAAAAACTATTCTCTGGTCATTGGTAAGGTAGTGCACCTGGAGGCAGATGACCGCTTCTTCAATGAAGCCGGGGAGATGGACTACGAGCGGGCCAAACCGATGTCCGTAATGCTTGGCGACCACGGGATGTGGTTTACCCGTCCGGTTTTTGCAGGCAGGTATGCAGATTACGCAGAAATGTTCCTGAGTAAAAAGGATGAAGCTCCTGCTTTTACTGGCGAGAACGGGTAGGAGTTGTACCCCCGTCGGGATATGAGGCGGTGCTTTCGGGGAGGAGACAGCCCGGAGGAACCGTCAGGTGCCGGCGAGATTTTTACATTAAGTACATTTAAAAACGGGAGGAGAAAGAAATGCGGACAAAAGTGCTGAAGGCGGGGTTCCTGCTCGTTGCCCTGCTGGTTACCTTGGTTGTCCTGGGTGGGTGCGGCGCCAAAACGCCCGAGCAGGATACGGCGGCGCCGCAGAAAGCCGTTGTCACCGACCTGGCCGGCCGGCAGGTGGAGGTTCCCGTTCCGGCAAACAAGGTGGTGGCCATCGGCCCCGGCGCGTTGCGGCTGGTTTGCTATGTCAACGGCACGGATAAGGTGGTGGGCGTGGAAAACCTGGAAAAACAACAGCCCACCGGCCGGCCGTATATTTTGGCCCATCCCGAATTAAAGGATTTGCCCACCATTGGCCAGGGAGGGCCCGATTCCACTCCGGACGCGGAAAAGCTGGTCGGCGCCAAGCCGGACGTAATTTTTGTTTCTTACCTGGTAGACAGGTCCCGGGCAGATGAACTGCAGGCCAAAACGAACATTCCGGTGGTGGTGCTGAGCTACGGCAGGCTGGCCACCTTTGACAAGGATGTTTACCAGTCCCTTGAGCTGATTGGTAAAATTACCGGCAATGAGGAAAGGGCCCGGGAAGTGGTTGATTACTTGCAAAAATGCCAGCAGGACTTGCATGAGAGGACGAAGGATATCCCTGAAGACAAAAAGCCCAAAGTCTACGTGGGCGCCCTGGGCATGAAGGGAGTGCATGGCATCGAAAGCACCCAGGCCAAATACCCGCCCTTTGTAGCTGTCAATGCCCGGAATGTGGTTGACGAAACGGGTAAAACGGGAAGTGTCATGATCGACAAGGAAAAGCTCCTGAGCTGGGACCCCGATATCATTTTCATCGATGAAGGGGGCTTCTCCCTGGTGCGGGAAGACTACAAGAAAAACCCGCAGTTTTACCAGTCCCTGAAGGCGGTCAAAACAGGCCGGGTTTACGGCCAGATTCCTTATAATTACTACACCACAAACATCGGCACCGCCATTGCCGACGCCTACTACGCCGGAAAAGTGATTTACCCCGAACAATTTAAGGATATCGACCCGGCCCAAAAAGCCGATGAGATTTACCAGTTCCTTTTGGGCAAACCTGTATATGAACAAATGGCGAAAGATTACGGTGGATTTAAAAAGCTGGATCTTGCCGGTCAGTAATACTTGAGGAGATAGAAAAATGGGTCAGTTAGCAATGGAAAACATCCCGAGAAGCTATCTGAGGTATACCCGGAGAAAAATATTCATCATCTACCTGCTTGTCCTTTTAACCGCCCTGCTGGGTATCTACGCCATCAACGCCGGGTCGGCGGAGCTTTCGCCGGCCCAGGTGCTGCTGACGCTGCTGGGCAAAGCTGAGGGAAGGTTAAATATCATTATCTGGAATATCCGGTTGCCCCGGATACTGGCGGCGGTTACTGCCGGAATTGGCCTTTCCGTGGCGGGTTGCGTGATGCAAAATCTTTTGCGCAACCCCCTGGCGTCCCCTTTCACCCTGGGTATTTCGCAGGGAGCGGCCTTTGGCGCCGCCGTGGCCATCATTGCCCTGGGGGCGGGGAGCACCCACAGCACCAGCGCTGATGCGGTCATTATCAACAACCCCTACCTGGTCACCATTTCCGCCTTTGTGGGGGCGATGGCAACGACCCTGGTGGTCCTATTCCTGGCCCAGGTCAGGGGGGTCACTCCCGAAGCGATGGTCCTGGCGGGGGTGGCCCTGGGCTCCCTTTTTTCAGCCGCCACCATTATCCTGCAGTTTTTTGCCAGCGACGTGCAGGTGGCTTCGATTGTTTTCTGGACCTTCGGCGACATCGGCCGGGCTTCCTGGCGGGATCTGGAAATCATGGCTGCGGTAACCGGTGCCGCGCTGCTTTACTTTATGGTCAACCGGTGGAATTACAACGCTTTGGACGGCGGGGAGGAGACGGCCAAAGGGCTGGGTGTTGATGTGGAGAGAATCAGGTTGACCGGGATGTTCGTGGCTTCCCTGGTCACGGCGGTAACTGTATCGTTTCTGGGTATCATCGGCTTTATCGGCCTGGTAGGCCCGCATATGATGAGAAGGGTGCTGGGCGGCGACCACCGCTTTCTAATCCCGGCTTCCAGCGTAATGGGAGGGCTTTTGCTGCTTGCTTCCGATACCCTGGCAAGGACCATTGTTTCCCCGGTTGTTTTGCCGGTGGGGGCGATTACCTCCTTTATGGGTGCCCCCCTGTTTCTTTATCTTCTTTCCAGGGGGTACGGCAAAAGATGATCTTATCGGTAGACGGAGTGGAATTCAGTTACAACAGCCGGCCCGTGTTAAGGGATATCAAATTTGAAGTCAACAGGGGGGAATTTTTTGCTATCCTGGGCAACAACGGCGCCGGGAAGTCCACCCTGCTCAAGTGCTTGAATACAATTTTAAAGCCGCAAACGGGGACAATTCTCATTGAAAAAGAAAACCTGTTTGTGCTCAGCCGCCGGGAAGTTGCCCGCCGCCTGGGGTACGTGGCGCAAAGATACGAAAGCACCCGGTTTACGGTCTTTGACGCCGTGCTTTTGGGCAGGAAACCCCACATCAAGTGGGGTACAACCGCAAGAGACCTGGAAATCGTCCGGAATGTGTTGGGCATCCTGGGCCTGGATGAGTTTTCCCTGCGCTACCTGGATGAATTGAGCGGGGGAGAACTGCAAAAGGTGGTCATTGCCAGGGCCCTGGCCCAGGAGCCCCGGGTTCTTTTGCTGGACGAACCCACCAGCAACCTGGATTTAAAAAATCAATTCGAGGTTCTGAAAACGGTGAAAAGAGCGGTCAGGGAACAAAACATTGCGGCGGTGGTGGTGATGCACGACCTTAACCTTGCTTTGCGGTTTGCCGATAAATTCCTGCTCCTGAAGAACAGGACCATCTTTGCCTGCGGGGGGATGGAAGTCATGACTCCGGAAAACATCGCCGGCGTCTACGGTGTTCCGGTAGCAGTGGAAAGGCTGGCCAACATTCCTGTAATTGTACCGTTGTAACAGCCCGGGGTGGTTCTGCCCGGCCCGAGCGCGGAAAAGCCTGCTATTGAAGCCCTGGTGGCCTGCGGCGCCTTTTTCTTAAACACCCGCCGGGAGATGGTGGCGCTCAGCTTTCTTCCTTCAAAAGGGATACCAGCTCCTGTAAAAAATCCCCGGGTGTACTGACTGCGAAATTCACTTTCCCTTTCCAGTCTTCATTCAGGAAGTGCTTATCCAAACTTAACAACCAGTCCATCTTTGCTGTCATGGCCGCCGCCATTATGGGGGCGTCCTTTTCGTTAATCAACGGTTTGGCCCGTTCCAGATCGTAATCATCAGGACCTGCTATTTTAAAGGGCAATGCCTTAAACAATGTGTAGAAGTGGTCCACGCAACCGGGCAACTTCTTCTGCAATTTCCGGAATGCTTCACTCACAACAGTCTCAGAAACGAACGGAGTGATTATCCCCAGTTCAACCAGGGCAAGCACCTCGTGCGAACCGAAGGTAAATTTTGCAACTGTTTCTGACCTCTTTTAGTAATGGTGATGCCTTTGGCTCTCCGCTACCGGAGTGATAAATTCCATGCCTTGAGGGAAAAGGTATTCGGTTTTTCCCCGGTAAAGAAGGATTTTACATGCTAATTAGCGAAATACTGTATAACAATTAGGAATGCTGGATGACCGAAGTCATCCAATTATCCAGCTGGAACCTGCTTGGGGCTTAATTTCTATTAAAACTACAAATTTCAAAGATGAAAACCATGAAGGTTTATCTTCCTCAAGAGAGGGGTCTTCATGGTTTTTTTTTTGAGGTAGCTGAATAGAGTGTATTCGATAAACAATAAATCCCAAATGTAATATATAGGGAGACTTGTAATGATAAGCAAGCATAGTAAGCAAGAGCCTAAAAAAGCGCATGACAAATAGACCTTTTTAAAAACATTTTAAA
>NZ_JADNRQ010000024.1 GCF_015594625.1 Desulfallas sp. Bu1-1
AACTCCCAACCGGTTACAAATAGTAGAAAGAGCCAAGGGTCTGATGTTTATTCCCAGAAAGGAGGCAGAACCGGCGCTCCTCCCCTGAATAAATTCAGGGGTATCCGCGCCGGGTTTTGATTATGAATGAAGAAAAAATTCTCGAAGGGGTTAAAAGCCTTGTCAAGCCGGATGTTTTTGCTGTGCTTACAGTGTTGACCAGCGAGGAAGAGGTTATACTTCGCCCCATAGGCGGGCACTGGGGGAGTGGAATCAGGGATGCGATTAAGGAAATGTCGGAAAGGTACCCAGGATGCAAAATGCAACTTTTCACGCGGGAAAGCGACCGGAAATACTTCGATGGTATTGTTTCAAGGGAACAGGTACTGCCTTACGCAGCGTTCTCCCCTGAATTAAAAGCGGCAATTAATGCGTTTCGACGGAAGGTTTTGGGATAATCATAGGGAACTTTTGGGGAAAACGGTTTTTTTTGAGGGGAGTAAAGTTAAGTGAAAGCGGAACTGCACACTGTAAAGGTGGGAGATATTGTTGAGTTTCCAATTATGCTGGGTAACAGGTGCCTGCTGTTGCAGGAATTAGGTTTCAACGCTTACTGGAATACCGAGGAAGAACTTCTCGAAGCGCTGAGCGGCAGTGCCTCAAATCCCAAAATGCTGGAAATCTGCCTCAGCTACAGCCCCTGCCGGAGATTCTGGGAAGAATTCGGGCAGGGGCGCACACCGTTTATCAAAAGTGACCCCATCCACCTTACAAAATACGGGAATCGTTACTGGGTAAGCGAAGGGAAACACCGGGTGTGTCTAGCGAAAAGGGCCGGGGTAGAGAGTTTGGAAGCATTTGTGTATTGCCTTAAAGAAGATACCATGTCGCTGTTGCTCCCGGAAGGAACGCCGGGTCGATTCCGCTTTTCCTGTACTATTGGAAACCGCAAATTTCAGGGGACAATTGCATACTTGCAGGTCCATATTCCGCATGGATTAATGAGGTTTGATCCTGTTGGATTTCAAAGTATTTGGCTCGATGTCGGTAGAGATACCTCGGGGCAATTTGTTAAGATTATGCCCGGTGTCGAGTACCGCGTGTCAACAATGAAGCAACGAAAAAAACTTGGCTTGTTCCGCTATCGGAATAAGTTCACCGTTGAATCCGAGGTGGTTATCAGCCCGGAGCACCCAAAAACCAAGGTATGGCTTTTGCAAGCGCCAGCCAATGATGTGTTCAACTTTAATTCGCCTTCTTTCCGTACTATTTACCGGTGGGGGTGCTGGCGTCAGGGGCATTTGCTTAATCTTTCCCGGGTGTTGCCAAATCCATACCTTGTTTAACCCGGAAGTCGCCTTCTTAGAAAAAACGGGGGAGCGCGAGGGGGCTGTAATCCCGCCTACTTTAGTAGGCGGATACACGGACCCCTTCGCCGGGCGCAAGCCCGAAGCGACATTCTTGTAAACATAAGGTCTATTTGTTGCAATAATACCGGATACCGTTATTTTGTCCGGCCCACGCTGATGCGCCGGCCGGTATCCGGGTGTATATACGGGTCAAAAAATTAACGACCCCTTGCCTCTGTGGCCGGGCCACGGTATGACCGAAAGGTTGTACTTGTGTGCTGCAGCAATGCAGAAACCTCCGGGGCACCTAATCACGGACCCCGGCACCACGGACGATATTCTCTGTGGATGCCCCTCAATTTATTAAGGGGAGGAGGTCACTTTAATTGTCGAGGCACCAGCTTTTAAAATTTTTCACCAAGGAGTTGATATTGTTGCAAAAAGATGAGTTAGATTCCCTTGTTCGTCCCGGCATCGTTGATAAAGCAGCTACAGAGATTATCGGCTTAATGGCACAAAAAGGTATGATCCTTCACGAAGCACGAGAGGTTCTCAAGACGGTCGAGTACCGACTCGGGCTGATTCAACTCTCCATGCCAGAAAAACCGGTTGTTAAATAGCAACCCCTTTGATCTGAATTTGCCACCTTTTTTCTGGAAGGGTTTTGGGCCAACACTTTGCGAGGCTGATTATCGCTTGGAAAAGCTCCTTTGAAACTGGGTTAGCGCAGTTGGGACATTCGAGATGTTCTTTTTCTCTAAGATGGTAAGCGTCCATTCCAAATGACTGGTTGCAACAACTACATGTCAGCAGAAATTCCACCATATATACCTCCTATTCACGCTGGTGCCTCAAATTATTTTCATTTGAACAATTTGCCTGAAAAGCAGAATTTCCATAAAAATACTAAGTTTTCCTTCCGAATGTATATACGCTCAACAGGAAAGCAGGTTGGAGAGAGATTTTCCCTCTGTCCTGTTTTTGTATTTTGTGGGGTTTTTTGTGAGCATCAAACAAAATAATCTCTTTAATTTAGGGACCGGGTACGCATGTGCCCGGTCCATTTTTTGGGGGTGAAAATTATAATGTTAGCTTCTATAGAAGTTGAACCTATTCCACCGGAACAGATCGTCAATGCTGCCCATGACGCGGGAGAAAAAATAATGACTTTCGGGCAGGGTTTATCAGAGCCAGCAATTATAACTTCAGTAACGGCAGCAGGGATTGTTATTTTAGTAGGGCTTGTATTAGCGGCTTTGGGGGTAACGAAAAGAATTTTATCGGCAGGGGTTTGCATTGTGCTGGGCGCAGGTATTATGTATATGCTTGTAAACCAACCGCTGGAGATTGTGGGTATAATCAAAGGCTTTATTGGCAGCATCTTTGGCGCTATTAAAGGCGGGGCTGCAAGTTGATGACGACAGTTTATGTTATCTTTGGTGATCACTCTGAAAAAATATCCGAATACCTTTCAGACCAATTTAAAATAGTTGGTTTCAGCCGAACCCTGGAAGAAGCGTCCGTGGCAGTCGAAAAAATTAAAGAAAAACCGGACGTTTTTCTTATTCTCGGCTCGGCAATGGTAACAGGTATAGTAGACGGCGTTGTAAATTACAACGCCGTCCTTTTGGAGCACCTCAAAAAAATACGGTTATCGTGTCCCGAAAGCTCAATAAAACTGATCATTTCGGAAAAAGCGAGTAAATCATTAATTGAGGGCATTGTCGCACTGGGAATTTACGACATCTATAAGGCCGACAAGATCAACGTAGAAGATTTGCCTCAAATTATAATGACAAAGAAAACAATAGCCAATTACTCAGATGATATACAGCTTAGACCTAAAACAATGCAGGAGAAATCAGCAAAAGAATCAATAAAAGTTATCAGCCAGGAGGAGGAAGAACGTCAGACACTTGTTCAATGGCTGAAAGGCATAAACCTTTTTAATAACGAAGATAAAAATGAATCGGATCAACCAACTATTAAACCAACGAGGCCGAGAACCGGAACGCCCCACGTCATTCTGGCCATGGGCAGGGACTTGAACAGGTCGTTTCAAACCATGTTCTCAAATTTAATCGAAATAGTGGCCGAGGTTTCAACCCCCGAAGAATTCAAAAAAGCCGTGACGGATTATCGGCCCGACATTGCCGTGATTATGAGAACCGGCCCCGCCGGAGGCGTCCCCGAAGCCGACGCCCTGGCGGAATGGGCGGCCAGTCATGTCCCGGAAATACTGTTCATCGCCGGGGAGCTGGACGAGACGGGCTCAAGCATGGTGGAGCGGGTGCAAAACGCGGGCGTTTCCCACATACTCTCGTGCCCCCCGGGCGGTTACATCTCGGGTGAAGAATTGGTCTACCTGATGCAAAACATTGTCCGCAAGCTCCAGGAGGCGGAAGCGGACATCAAAGAAAACAATACCGGGAACAAAGTGAAAGCCAGACAAAACCCCGTTGAGGGCCTGCAAACACTGAAAATAAACGCCACCAAGCTGGGTAAAATCCTGAAACCGGTAAGCACACCCAAAAACAAACCCAAAAAGAAAATCAAACCGGCCAAAATCAACATGAAAGAAGGGCTTTCGCCGGACGAAAAGCCAGCGGAAGAACAAATAAAGCAAAACATCGTAAAAACCCCCACCACGATAGTTCCAGGGGGGCTTTTTGCTGTTGTCACCCCCTGGCGGCCCGGACTTGCGGGCAGAATCGCGGCCCAGGCGGTGAAGATGTTCGCGGAAAGAGGGGAAGTGGCATACATAGCCGCAACCGGGCAGAGCACCGGCGCCATATGGCTGGACGTGCCGGAAGAAGAACTGATCATGTCCGACTGGCGCGTGCCGGGCTCGCAGGCCCCGGTGAAAAGGGACAACATATCCATTTATGCCGTTGACCCCGCAAAAAACCTGAACAACATATCGAACGGCGACCTGTGGGACCTGGTGAAAACCGTCAGGAAAGACGTCACCTATACCGTGCTGGATTTCGGCTCCGACATCAACGCCGCTCAACAAGCGGCGTTTGCGGGCCGGTCCGTCGTGCTGGTGATCATCCCGGGCGGCGATCCCGTCGAGACCAGAACATCCATGCTCTGGCTGAAAACCCTTCAGGAAGGAAAACAAAACATCATACCGGGCATTGATTTAAGGGGCAGCCCACCGGCGGTACCGGAAGGACTGGAACCCAAAGTGATAATTCGTAATAACCCGGCTGACGCGTTGAGCATGGCTTTGAGAAACAACGAAAAAGACGAATTCATCTGGAACAGGTAGGAGGGAAATCAATTTTGGTGATATTAAGAAAATACGCCCACGTCCTGCTGGGCCTGCTGCTGGCGGCGACCGCCGGTTTTCTGGTCTGGTATGTCATCGACATCAACACGCCGTCCGTGCCGGTGGTCAAAGCGCAAACCAAACTGCCCGTCGGCACCGTGATCGACTCCCGGCATATCACCGTCGAAAACTACCCGAAAGCCGCCGTGCCGCCGGACGCCGTACACAACAAGGCCGAGGCCATCGGCAAAACCGTGTTTGAAGGCCCCGTCCTCGGCGGCGACGTGATCAGAAAACAGCACCTGGAAGCCAAGGTCGGGAGCCTGCGGGCCAAGCTGAACGCCCTCGCCCCCGACCGGCAGGCCGTGGACCTGCCCGCCGGTACCGCGACCGGCCTGAAAGGCGTCGCGATGGGCGACAGGGTGGACGTGTACGGCGAAGTGGAGGTTATCGTGGGCCAGCAGGTGGCCACCAGAATCGAACGGGTGGCCCACAACGCGGTGGTCCTCCAGGTCCCCGGCACAACGGAATTAAAGGGACCGGCGGACATTGAAGAAGCCTTCGTCATCGCCGTGCTGCCGGAGGAAGCCCAGAAAGTCGCCGGCGGGATCGTGCGCGGCAAAAAATTCTCCATCACCCTGCTTTCCACCGAGGTGAAATAACGATGTTAAAACTGTTCAAAAAGAACGACAGGCGCATCGTCGAGGGGCCGGTCATCTGGCAGGGCGGGCAGTCGGAAACCACGCCGGAACCGGAAAAAGAAATAACCCATCTGTTCAACATCCCGGTGAGCCCCAGGGCCATACCCGGCGAGGGAGTTATCATCACAATCCAGTGCGCCAAACACGGGGACGGGGCAACTACGGTGGCCACCAACCTTGCCGCGCTGCTGGCCAAAGGCAATCCCGAAAAAGTGGTGCTGGCCGACCTCGACGGTTACGGCTCGGTAAGGAGCCGCCTGGGCCTCCCCGCCGGCGAGTTTCTGGTAAATATCCTCGACTGGGAGGATGTGCAGGGAACAAGGGACATGACCCGGGCGCTAATAACCCATTCCTCCGGAATCGTTGTCGTGCCGGGCGTGATCCATTTCGACCACACGGTGAAAGTCAAGCCCAACCTGATCCTGAAAATGCTGACCATCCTGAAAAATAGCTTTGACGTGATCATCCTGGACTGCCCGCCGGTGGGCCACGGCAACAACACCTGGGCCGCCGCGCTGGTTTCGGACGCCGTGATCACGGTCATCAAACCCGACCGCACCAGCCTGGACATGTACATCGAAAACACTTCCTTCATGAACCGGCTCGGGTGCGGCGACAGGCTGTACACTATATTGAACCAGGCCGGGTTTCCCGGCGGGATCAAGTCGGCGGACCTGGTGGAAAACAAAGAACTGGGCATAACCATAAGCGCCGTGCTGCCGTACTCGGCAACCGTCGCGGAGGAAAACAACAGGAGGCGGCTGGTGGCGCAAACGAAGCCGAGGGATATTTTCAGCTTGGCCCTGTCCGGTATAGTCGAACTACTGCTTGATGACCCCAGGGAAGAGGTGACGAAAAATGCTGGATAGCGAGCTGATCAAAACCCTTGCCGTCAACTGCGACGCCTACATCATCACCGAGGAAATGCTTAAAGAGGCCGAACAAACAGGCTCGGCCGCAAGGGAAGAAAAGGTGCCGGGAATGACCATGGAGCAGTACGCCACCGTGCGCACCTGCGTCCAGGAGCAGTTAAGCCTGCGCCTGAAACCCGAAGACCGGTCCAAAAGCCGTGATCCCCTGGTGAGATCGCAGCTGAAAAGCATCGTGATGCGGGCGCTGCTGGAAAACGACGTGCCCCTGGGGGAAGCGGCGGCCCAGCAGCTCGTCGAGGAACTGGGCAACGACCTGCTCGGGTTCGGGCCGATCGAGCCGTTTTTTTACGACCCCGACGTGACGGAAATCAAGGCCAGCAGGGACATTGTCAGAATTGAGAAAAACGGGGTCGAGACCGTGGCCGAAGGAGTGCGGTTCCGGGACGAACAACACATCCGCGACGTGCTGGAACGGATGATCGCCCCCACGGGAAGAAAGATTGACATGAAAAACCCCGAAGTGAACGCCCGGCTGTTTGACGGTTCGCGACTCATCGCGCAGATTCCTCCCCTGGCGGTGGAGGGCACCATGATCACCATCAGGCGGTTCCGCACCGACATGACGGTGGAAAACCTATTAAAACGGCGGGTGGTTTCCGAACCAGTGCTGGAATTCATCAGGGCGGCGGTGCTGGCCAAGCTGAACATAGTGGTCAGCGGCGGCACCAGCTCGGGCAAGACTACACTGTTAAACTGCCTGGCCTCGTTCATCCCGGAAAACGAGAGCATTATCACCATCGAGGAACCGGCGGAACTGCAGCTCCAGCACTCCAACGTAAGGCGGCTGGAGGCCAACTCGCAGACCGAATACACCCAAAGAAGGCTGGTCCAGTCGGCGCTGCGCATGGCCCCCAAAAGAATAATCATCGGGGAGTGCCGGGCCGGTGAAACCTTCGACATGCTCCAGGCCATGAACACCGGCCACCAGGGATCAATGACCACGGCCCATGCCAACTCGGCGTGGCACACCCGGTCAAGGCTGGTGAACATGGTACAGATGGCGCAGATGGACCTCCCCTACGAGGCGATCATCGAACAGATCGCCGACGCCGTGGACCTGTTCATCCATGTGCTTAAAGACAGAAACGGCAGGCGCCGCCTGGACCACATCTGTGAGGTTACCGGGGTGAAGCGCGACGCGGACGGCATTTTAAACATTGCCCTGAACCCTGTCTGGCAGTACAAAAAAGAGACCGGCAGCTTCGAGTACGTGGCCGAAAAGTTCACCCGCAAAGAACTGCTGGTCGAGGACGGGGGCTGGAGACCATGACCTTCGCCGCTTCATTCCTCGCGGGCCTGGCGGTGATCTACATTGTCTTCGGAGGCAAAATAAAGACCCGGGGCAGGTCGGTGAGATACAAAGACCAGCGGTTTGAAAGCACAAAGCATATCAAGTCGTCCAACGACACTCTGATTATAATTGCCGGCAGTGTTATCTGTTCCGGGCTGACTTACGCCGTGACGGGCAATTTGATCTTCACCTCCCTGGCGCTGTTGGGCGGCTTTTTTATTTTACGGTGGCACCGCGCCCAAAAAGAGCGGGAACGGAAGGAACTCTTGCAGACCCAGTTTGCCGATGTGCTTGGACAAATAGAATCCGCACTGTACGGCGGGCTTAACCCCTACCAGGCGATAGAGGACTCCGTGCCCGACATGCCGAGACCGGCCAGGGACATATTTTACGAAGTCCTGCGCCGGACCCGCTCGGGGGACACGCTGGCCCGGGCGCTGGAGGCGGTCAGAAGGGAAACCGGCTGGGAAGACCTCGCAATATTGTCCGTGGGCATGAATTTATACAGCCGCACGGGTTGCAACCTGGGCGACATCTGCCGCTCCGCGCTGGAATCCTACGAGGACAAGGAATCGTTCCGGGCGCAAGTAAAGGCGGCCATCGCCCAGAACATGATGACCGTCAAGGTGCTGACCGCCCTGCCCTTTTTCATCCTGGGCCTGGCCCGGGCGATTGCGCCCGAGTTTACCAAACCACTGTTCCAGACGTTTGAAGGCGGCGTCGTTTTCATCTTCCTGACCGGCTGGATCGTACTCGGCAACATTATTATCCGGGGCATGGTCACGTCGGGACTCGGTAAGGGGGTGTAGAGAGGTTGGATGCAAGCATACTGGCCTCCGTCCTGGCGGCTTCCTCCGTCCTGGTCTGGACGGCAGGAAGAAGGTTCGACCTGCCCGGGGGCATGAAGCTCAGGGGCAACTCCGAGGAAATACTGCTCAAAGCGGGCAACCGGTTCGGCAATGAAATTAACAGAAACCTGTTAAAGCAAAAACTCACCCAGGCGGACATCGACATGGAGCCGGAATATTTCATCGGGCTGCGGATCGCCCTCCCGGTGGTCGCGGTCACGGCGCTTCTGCCCTTCATGCTCGCCGGTCTGATTCATATTTTCTGGGTTGCATTACCGGCGCTACTTTTATATTTCGCCCCCGGCGTCTGGCTGAACAGAAAGGCCAAAAACCGGGTCAACACCATCCGGGCCGATGTGCCGGAGTTCTGTATCCTTTTGTCAAACGCCATGGAATCAGGCGCCGACCTGATACTGGCGCTGGAGGAAGTCACGGCGTCAATGAAAGGGGAACTGGCCCGGGAAATCAACAAAACCCTCGCGGACATCGCCACCGGCGACAGCCGGGCCGTGGCGTTCAATAAGCTGGCCAAAAGGTGTGGCGTGCCCGAACTGACGGGCCTGGTGAGGAAAATCACCCAGGCCATGCGCTACGGCAGTGAAACACTGCCGGACATGGTAAAGCACCACGCCGAAAAGATAAGGTCACAACAGCGCCATGAGGCACAGAAAACAGCCGGAGAGCTTACGATCAAACTCTTGTTCCCGATAATCATATTCATCCTTCTGCCGCTTTTCGGATTTCTGGGCTTCCCGGTACTGTGGCACATGTTAAAGGCGTTTGCTTAACAAAGAAAGGGGGTGTATTTCGTGCTTCAGCTTCTCAAAGATTTGTATAACGATGAATCCGGCCAGGGCATGGCGGAATACGGGCTGATCATCGCCCTGGTGGCGGTGGTGGTCATTGTGGCGCTGACCGCCATCGGCACAAGGATCAAGGCCAAATTCGAGGAAGTGGGAGACGCGTTACAATAAAGAACCTGAAAAAAGCCTCGCCGTGCACCGGTGGGGCTTTTCATTTACAGGAGGTGATGAAACTGCTGGTTGTTAACGGCAGGCAAATCGCGGGTGAAGTCATTGTGGCCCAAAATTTCACTGCCAGGTTGAAGGGACTGCTGGGACGCAAGGGCCTGGCCCCGGGGAGCGCGCTGGTCACCAAGCCATGCAACTCGATACATACGTGGTTCATGAAGTTCAATATCGACGTTCTTTTCATCGGCAGGTCGGGAAGGGTGGTTAAAGCGGTTGAGGACCTTCGCCCGTTTAAAGTTGCAACAGCCAGGGTTGCCGCTTTCGTGATCGAACTGCCCGCCGGGACAATCAGGGAACACGGTATTAAAACGGGGGATGTGGTGGAGGTGGTTTCATGGATTCCTGCATGACAGGTTGCTGTTAATTGGGCTAATTCTTTTTGCCCTTGCGTTGGCCAGCTGTATTCTAACGCTGGTCCGGGCTCTGCTGATTTCGCTGGGTTACAGAAAAAAGTGAGAAGACGGGGGTGTTTTTTGTTGTGAAAGACTTACGGTCCAGCTGTAAGGATTAACTAATATTTGCAGGGTGGTGTTTCATGGAAACTTTTTTACCTGTTTTTTTCGCAGCAATAGGCTTTTGTGCGGGCATTTCTGCCTGGATTAGTTATGCTTTAACTGGAAATGCTGAAATCGCAAGGTTAGCGGCCTATTGGGGCGGATTCGTTGCATTGGAATTTTTGCTGATCGTATTTTTAATCATTGCTATTTTATCGTCATTAGACGAATATGCTCCCTGTTTGGCAGTATACTTTATTGTTTGTGGGTTTATTGGGGGGTTATTGGGATTCGCTATATGTAGCCACTACTGCATAATAACTGGAAAATCTCTTTCAATGCTTGCTTTGGCTAGAATAACACTTGCAGCTGCTTTAACCGGAGCAATAAGCCCGGTATTAACGTCTTTATACCTAAAAAAGAGGAAAGCGATAAGTGAACTGTCCCATTCACAACGAAAATGAGAAACGAACACAAACACAGAAAGAGTTTCTTGTTCAAACCAACATCATTTGCTAAAATAAGACAAGGAATACCATAACTGCGGGCCTCACCTGCCGGGAGATTATTCTCTGAAAGGGGGTGGGGCGGGGATGATTTCCGCACAAGACGTGATTCAGATCGTGCAGGCAACCATCCAATTGCTCACCCTCGTGGTGTTGCTGATCGTCTACCGTAGGTAATCATGGTAAAGCCCTCTAAACTGTGCCAGCAGCTTAGAGGGCATAACCGAAAACCTCGGCAGGTCGAGGCCATCACGCCGTATGTTATGGTATTCCTGTATTTAATCTAACATGTAATAACTAATCCTGTCAAGTTAGGCGGCATAAGCGGCCTTTTTTTATTTTCAGGGGGTGATAGCAATTGTTCCCGTAAGCTATAAATTGACCTCATTCTCCGACAAAAAGGTAAAGTACCGGAAATGCCGGATGATTGGCCACCACATTCGCCGGACAGAGATGATGATCCGTTCTTGTGGGCAGCCATAGCCGGAAATGCGGAATACATTATATCAAGCGATGTTCGACATATGTTGAAGTTGAAAAATATTTATGGCATACCTATTAGAAAACCGAAAGATTTTTTTGGTTGGGTTAAAATAGCGTATCCAATGCCATAACAAGTTTATAAAGCCTAAAGCGGCTTTTTTTATTTTTGGGGGTGATAACCGGAACCAAAACAACTGTTCGCGCGTCTAATAAGTAGTACCAAAATTTTCATGGAGGTGTGTTCACATTGCGTAGATTTCTCGCTTTCGTGGGCTTCATTCTGGCCCTTGCCCTGCTGACCATCAATTTGCCGTATATAACCCATGCCAGCGCGGACGAGCAGGTTAACGTATACGACGAGCAAAAGAACCTGGTGAAAAGCGTGGTGTTCGTGGTCGGTCATGACCAATACTTCGTCAACGGCAAGACTCCCGGCGTCAAAATGGACGCCAAGCCGTTCATTGAACAGGGTCGCACTTTCGTGCCGGTGCGCTACCTGTCCAACGCCCTGGGCGTCACCGACGAGCACATCGGTTGGAAAAGCCCCAGGGTGAAGCTGGACGAGCCCGGCTTCCCGGTGGTGGAACTGGCCGTCGGCAGCAAACAGCTCAAGAGCAACGGCAAAGCCACCACCATGGACGTGTCCCCGCTGGCAAGGCAGGGCCGTACCTACCTGCCCGCCCGGTGGGTGGCCGAGGCCCTGGGTTACCAGGTCGACTGGGACCCGAAACTCCCCAGCGTGGTGCTGTGCTACCCCAAGGGCGCGGAGAAGCCGGACATCACAGGCGTGCTGGAGTACATCAAGGTGCCGGTAACACCGGTAACGGGGGAAACCAGACCATTCAGCGGCAAACCGCTGAACCCGAATAACTATGTGACCTATGGCGGATGGGCCATCCCCTACGAATTCAAACTGCCCGGCGCCTCCATCATGGAAATCACGGTGGATGAACTGCGGCAGAAGCCGGTTATGATGGGTGAAGGTAAAGGTTATAAAATTATCTATGATGTAAACGTACAAAAAGATAAGGTTTTCGTTAAACAGGCTGCAAGTAGCCTTTCACCGGCAGTGCTGGTGCTTGCCAAGGGCAACGACGTGTCGGCGCAGAGGGATAACACGTTGAAGGAATACGACAGCAACCCCTTCACCCACGGTTACTACGTAAGCTATGATACCAGGCCCGGCACCGACACCAAGATCGAGGATGTCACCCACATCATGCTGCTATACAGCAACCAGGTTCTGGCTGTGAAAAACCCTCTCTATAAAGGAGGTAGCAGGTAGTGCGGTTGACCAAATTAATACTTGTGCTCGCGGCCCTGCTGTTGTTGCTCCCGGGATCGGCCCTGGCCGAGCCCCAGGAGCAATTAATTTTGCGCCAGATTGACGTGGGCAGCTTCGACGTGTGGCAGCACACGGACGGCACCTGGCAGGACACCGACAACTGCGGCAAACGAGACTACTACGGCTGGAAAAGCAAAAAGGTATCGTGGGATTCAACCTTTCCCAGGACACAATACACAAGCCAGTACACCCTGACCAGGGTGGAAGTGGTGAAAATGGACAGTTCCTTCACCATGACCGACGAGGAATTTGCCAGTACAGGCCGCCCGGAAAGCTGGAATGATTTTCGTGAAAAATATCTAAGAAAACTCCCCGACAACTACAAAGTGGGAAAGACCGGCGAGGACCTGGCCGCCGGCACGGCCACCGTCCAAAGGACCTTCGACCTGACGCCGCCGGTGCTTGACCTGAAAGACCCCAACATCCGTGCGGAGCTGGGCATGACCGACCGGGACTTCTCCAATTTCGCCAAAGGCTGGCGCTGGTACATGCCGGTGCTGATCAGCTGGTACGGAATCGCCCAGCCACCGCCCGATTTCTCAACGCAGCTGGAGGTCGAGCAGTTCAAGGATGTCAAGCCCGGCCAGGTGATCACTTCAACGGTCACCTACTCGCTGAACAAAGACCACCCGCAGCCCGAAATGGCCTGGCTGCGCTTACACCACGTAATCGGTGAAAACGAATACCCGGTCACCCTGGAACCGCTCGACCCGGCTGACGCGCCCAACACAAAGGGATACATCGAATTTCAATCGGGGGAAAGCAAAACATACCGGTATAAATTCACGGTCCAGAACAGGTCCTCGGTAATCGTTTCAAGAATTAACCCAATAAGCGTAAGCGAGGACGCCAACTGGGAAAACAACCGCGACGAAGCGCCGGTGCTGGTTCCCGAAAACGACATTATGGTGAAAATACGGCCCAAGATGGACCCGTGGACGACCAACCGCCTGCCGGACTTGGTTGAAACCACGGTTAATGTTAAGCGTAAAGATAACAGCGGCGGCAACCTGCCGGTCAAGTTAACCGTCCAGGGTCCAGCCGGCAGCAAGACATTCACCTTTAACCTGGCACCAGGGCAATACAAAAGCAACTCATACAACTTTACAGCTTCATCCACCGGCAACTATAGCATCAAGGCGGAAGCCTGGCCGGCTGACAGCAGTTGGACGGATGCCTATCCGAAAGATAACGTGGATACAGAGGTAATAGAGGTAACCTATTACCAACCTCCAAAACCGACAGATTCAAGGATACACGGTGAGATATTAGATGCGGGCGGTTATTAAATTAACCAAAACAATTGGAGGTTATAGGCGTGAAAAAACAATTGGTTATAATAATTATGGCGGTAGTGTTTGCTACCGCCATTTATCCAACCTCTAGTTGGGCTGGTAATACTTTTCTACCAAAAGACATTATTTTTAACTACTTTCCTCTCTCTCCCAGTGCGCCAGGCGAATGGATTGTGGAGCCCATAGAAAGACATGAGTTTGCTTTAGAATACGAAAACGTTATTCAGAAAATGAAAAATGCTTTAGAACAAGTATCTCAAAAAATTAAACCTTTTCAGTCTTTTGACGCAGATAATGAAAAGTGGTTAGAACCTCAACTGGTTTTAGTGCCATCAGTGGTGCACCTCCAAGGACGGCCAGGAGAAACAATGGCATGGTATGACTATGATTTTAATACCCTCGCTATCACTTGGAATGTATTAAAGAATGAAAATGATATAGCACCTGTATTTAGCCATGAGCTGGGTCATTGGGTATGGTTTAATATCCTTACCGAGGAAGAAAAACAACAATACCTTAAGATAGCGGGTAAACCAGATCAAAGTGACCTGGATGTAGCAAAAAAATATCAATTAGATTCTGATGAATTATTACAGGAATGGTTTGCAGAGGATTTTCGTGTTTATGTGGTTGGCTTAAAATATGAAAATATAAACATACATTTTAAGAGCCACGGTGAACCAGAAAAATTAAAGGAATACTTTTCAAAATTTCGGTGCCAATCATAGCTTAGAAAGCCATTACTTTCTAGTACGGTCCGGCGGCAACTACACCATAACCGCCGAGGCGTGGCCCTCGGATAACAGCTGGACGGACGCCTACCCGTCCGACAACAGGGACAGGGTCACCATTGAGGTGATCATCGCCCAGGCGCCCCGAACCCACGGACAAGAAAATACACGCTGAGATAATTGACGTAAGGTATTAACGAACCTATAAGTTGTATTGAGTAGGTCTTTATGAAAATAAGGTTGCGCCATTATGGACAGCGATAAATATTAGAATAAATATTAAATAGATGGTATAAAAAGTATAGGGCTGGAAACCAATCCGGCCCTGTTTTTTGGGATACCGGAGACTGAGGAGGGGTTGAAAACACACGAAGTTAAATATTTCAGCACGATAGACGTGTCACTTCTGCATAATTAAGTGGACAAACTGTCCAATGATTATCGCGAACTAGATACTTCAAACAGGGGCGTGCACAAAATAACATTAAAGATGATGGTCGGCATAAGGGGCAATGTCAGTGGTTTTGAATCCCGTGTATAACAAATAATGCCCAGGAAAGTGACAAAAGACTGTTTATAGTTAAAGTGACTACCAGGTGCAGAACTGTTTAGCGGAGAGGGTGGGTTAGGGGTAAAATTAAATTTTGTTTCGAGATGTTTACTGACGTCGGATTTCAATAACTCGATAGTAAAGAAATCATTTTATTAAAGATTTACATTTTATCGTTAAACTTCAGTCTGAGCTCCTTAATGTTTCTTTAAATAATATATTAAACTACTCTTTTATCATCGTACTACGAACTTATTGCTTTTCGATATTATTCGATAATATATTACAAAAATTTCTCAAGGAAACAAGAACCTTATTATAGAATAGATTCTTTAAATAGATTAATGTAGATTTTTGTATCGGGGGTATGGAATTTGGCTGAAAGAGAAGAACTACTTATTGCACTCTACCGTGAACTTGTTGGGCCAAGGGGAGGTATTAACGAAATCCTGGCCGAGGAGCATGACCCCAAAAACGAATATATAATGGGTGTTTTGGCTCCCAGGAATGTTAAGGCTGAGCCTGATATAGACGCTGAAAGTGAGATTATTACAGAAGATACTTTTTACGATGAGGAAGATGATATAAGTAAAAACCCCATCATGGATAATACAATAATCTCTCCCGCTCTGGATCCCAAATCATTGCCCAGATCGATGGGTCTATCTTTTTGCATTGCTAACCCCAAGGTTCTGCCAGAAATAGAGGTAATAATAACTTGGGCACGGTATAGTAAAGATGGAGTTAACTGGGTACGCAAGCCGGAATATTTTCTGACAGGTGCGGTTATTGTTAGAGAACGATTAACCTGGGATACGAAAAAAGGTGTTCTGCTTGAGATGAGAGGCAGAAATGTATCACGTAGTGACAATAAGTGGAGGATATCGCTTTTTCTTGTAAATAATACAGAAATTCCGGCAGATAAAAAACCTCAAACTGAGGATCATATCTTTCAGCCACAAATAAGAGTAAATATTAAAAGTGGCCATCTTGAAGCACTGGACAAGAGCCCTTTTAACAAGAACAACGGATCTCATCAGTGTACAGAAGACGATTCTCTGCGTCTTTTGTACAGAAACAAACCAACAATTGCTAGGGGGCACCTTACAGGCGCTACCTGGAAGGAGATTGATCCCGAAAGACCTCATCCCACAATTCCCCTTCCTCAGCATTACCCTTTTTTCTGGGAAGATGGTGAAATTGTTCCGAAACAGGAAAGAGACAAGTTCTCACCAGCTGCTGTAAGGACTGAATACCTGCCATCCTATCCGGTCGTATCACCAGACATGGAATGGGACAAAAAGTACGGCCCACCTCCCGAATTAAACCCTCAGGCTCTTTCTGAATGCTGGAAACCTGATCAGATTGAAATCAATCTACGACCGCTTGTGGCAGGATATAAAAACTGGTTATCAAAACTTCGTCGTGATTCTCAGGTATTAATTCCTCAACATGAACTAGCGGTTAAAAAGCATCTTGGTGACATAGAAAGGACTATGCTTAGAATCGAGGAAGCGCTTAATTTACTTAAATCTGATGAAGATATCAGACTATCATTTTGTTTTGCTAATAAGGTAATGGCGTTGCAATCTGGTTGGGCCAGGAATGGCCGTGTGTTTGACTGGAGGCCATTTCAGCTAGCTTTTATACTGCTTAACATACCATCTGTATCCATAAAAAATCACAATGATCGCAATATTTGTGACCTTCTATGGTTCCCTACAGGTGGAGGTAAAACAGAGGCTTACCTGGGACTTGCAGCCTTCACCCTTGCCTTAAGAAGACGCCGGGCGCCACGAGATTCGGACGGGCTCTTAAAGGGATCAGGGCTTGGTGTAATATCTCGTTATACTTTAAGATTGCTTACTATTCAGCAATTTCGTAGGGCATTAAGGATGATTACGGCCTGTGAATATCTAAGGGTTATGGTAGATAACAGTGGATTAACTGGATGGAGACCATCGGACTGTAAAACGAAAGAAAATTATCCGTGGGGGACTGAAAGGTTTTCGGTCGGCTTATGGGTTGGTGGAGGCGTGACTCCAAATCATATGCTTACAAACAATGCGCGTAGACCGGACGGCACAATAATTCGATTTTTCGGAGCGATTGATATCCTGACCGGAAACCCCCAAAATGCAGAGGGGGAGCCGGCCCAGGTTCTAAGATGCCCTTGCTGCAACTCACATCTTGCGGTTCCTAATGAGGGTTTCTTGTCAGGGAGTAATACTTTACACTTTGTTTTTAAGTCCAATAAATTAATGGTTCCGGAAGTCTCGGACCTATTGTATGGTAATATTACAATAAACAATGTTTCTGTTTTTACACATTCAAATCCTTCTTATCACACGCTTTCCGTTCAATTTACCGTACCACCGAATAACGTGCTCAAAGCGCAGCAGGTTGACGAATGGTGGGAGAATGTTATAAAACCAAAACTAGGTAAACGGGTTGAACTACAATGCGCAAGGCCCAGCAGGCCGGGGTATTTTATTAGGTATTATCTGGCGGGAAGGCACGGTAAAAAACCTGTGGATTTTGAAATTTATTGTCCAAACCCCGATTGCGAACTGAACAGAATTCAGTGGGCGGAGAAGGTCCCGATAGCGATTGACACTCAAGTAGTATCCAATTCATCAGACATGGAATGGCAAGAAGTATTACCAGCATTTCAGGTGATGGGAAGTCCCCGAAGTTCCAGCCGAATTCCAATCCCGGCTCATACCATAGACGATCAGGTTTATCACAGAATCCCGTCTCTTTTGGTTGCGACGGTGGATAAGTTTGCGAGATTATCTTTTGAACCTCGCGCTTCATCCATATTTGGTAATGTTGATCACTATCACGCACGTTGGGGTTATTACAGAAAGGGATGTCCACCTAACTGGGGTTACATGCCTGATCGTTACCTTGAGCATCCCCCTGGTTTTGGGAGAAAAGCTCCCCTTCATAAGCAGGTTTCTCGATTTGAAAGCCCGGACCTGATACTCCAGGATGAGCTTCATTTGATTGAGGGTCCGTTGGGTAGCATGGTTGGAATATACGAAACAGCTATTGATACACTATGTACGAAAAAACAGGATGATACCGTCATAATTCCCAAATATATTGCCTCGACCGCAACTGTCAGGGAAGCAAGGACACAAGTTCAGTCGATATTCGCTCGAAAACTTGGCCAGTTCCCCCCTCCTGGATTGTGTATTGAGGATAACTTTTTTTCACGTATGGAAGAGACCCACCCGCTTGATAGTAATAACGCCGGAAGGTTGTATGTGGGGATATGTCCCCCGGGAAAGGGTGCACAGACACCCATTGTAAGAATATGGTCGGTTTTGCTACAGACCTGTCAGGACTTGTTAGCAGGGGGAGCAAAAAGAGATGAACTTGACCGCTTCTGGACGCTTGTGGGTTATTTTAACGCCATCAGGGAACTAGCTGGTGCAAGCTCGCTTTATCGCCAGGACATCCCTGAAAGAATCAGGTTCATGGCTGGCAGTCGAGCAAGGGACTTGAACGAGGCGTTGCTGGAACTTTCTGGACGATGCAACTCGCTGGAACTACCTGGAATGCTTGAAAGATTGGAAAATAATCTTGTTAATGGCAACCCTGAAAATGCGGTGCTCGCCACTTCAATGTTCGGCACCGGTGTTGATGTTGACCGTCTCGGTTTGATGGTCGTTCATGGCCAGCCTAAGACAACAGCCTCATACATACAGGCCACCGGTCGTGTGGGAAGACAGCGCGGAGGACTTGTTGTAACATTTTTGAGGGCCAGCAGGCCGCGCGACCTGGATCATTATGAATACTTTACCGGCTATCACAGGGCGCTGTATAGAAATGTTGAACCGGTATCAGTTGCTCCATTTTCCCCAAGAGCCAGGGAACGTTCTATTGGCCCACTTGCGGTTGCAATCCTCAGACAGGGAGAACGTGTTGACGGAAATCTTGTTGATACACGCTGGAAAGTGCAACAGAGACTATCAGGTGGAACCTACGTCTGTCACGCAAACTTGATGAGAGCATTAAGACTCAATCCAGAAGTTGCAGCGCTGGCGCGAATTTTCGAGGAACGCGCGCGTAATCAACCGCCGGGTAGAAGGGTACCTCCCGGGGTAATAGCAAGAGAATTGGACTCGGAACTTGATCGCTGGGCAAGTCTCTCGGGTAAATATCATGATAGACTTCTTTACCATGAACCATCAATGCTTAGACCTCCCGAAAGGCCTGTTGTTCTGGGTGATCCTCAGCATCAGATGCAAAATCTTGCAGTGGCGTACAAGAACGCCCCGGGTTCTCTTCGGGATGTTGAATCAACAACAAGATTTAGCGGTTAAGGGAGGTTTTTCTTATGGCAACAGGTCAGTCAATTCGGCCGTCCCAGTTCATCACAACATACGGGCCGGGCAGCATTCTGGAGGGGCCTGACGGCCCAAGGGTTATAAGCTCCCTTCAATTATCAGAAATCTATAACGGTCGAAACATAACTGATTTTGAAATAACTGAACAGCGGCTTTCCGCAAGCATCGGGGATAATGCAGGAATCATCAGGATACCTTCAAATGCTGAACTGGGTTTGGCCGAAACCGAGTCAATTTATAAAACCAAACCCTTTCCCATGTGGTCACTTTGTGTAAAACATGGAATTCTTTATAAAACAAGATGGGGTTCTCGCGAAGGATGTCCTCAATGCCCGGCCGAACCCAATCACTTTGAAGCATGGAAAAAGGCGCGCCATGAGGCCATTCGTTTCGTCAGGGCGTGCCCCGAAGGACATATGGACGACGTTGACTGGGTCGGAATGATAGATCACAGCAGGGCAGGGTGTGCTCCCCGGTACCTGAAATGGGAAGGTGGCGGCGGCGCGCTTAAACACGTCAATATCGAGTGTCCACTTTGTAAGGAAAAAGCAAATCTGGGTCTTGCTTATTCCAGAGGTTGGAGATGTTCTGGAAGATTACCCGAGCACGGATACTCAACAGCGCCATGTAATAGTGAAGCCAGGATAATTCAACGAGGCGCTGCCAACCTTAGAATACCTGAGCTAAGATCCGCCATAACAATACCAAAACTGGACACTGAATTGCACCTGATACTAGGCAAGAGCGTTATCCTAACCACGCTTACTTTAAAAGAACCTAAAAATAAATCTGAATTGATTCAGGCGCTTGAACTTATTCTTCAACAAGGGTTAATTTCAGAACAGCTGCTCAATCAAATCCAGTCAGTACCTGAAGCGGCGTTAATGGAGGCCGTTGAAGATGTCAAGAACGCGAGAATAATGGGTCAAACATTAATGGACGATGAGTTCAATGAGCTTTGTAAAGCTGCAGTCAGGGGGGCCCCAGCAAGGCCATCTCCAACGCCCGGAACTCCTCCTTATTTTGAGGTTGTCAGAAATGATGTTAAGGTATTTAGTGGGACCAATGGATTGCCGGTCAGAGTAACACCTGTAAGTCGCCTTAGAGTTGTGCTTGTTCAGGAAGGTTACAGGAGAATGGAACAATCAATTAACAGCATTGTTCCATGTTACTTGAATGACGGTACGCGCAACTGGTACCCCGGAGTTGAACTTTTTGGAGAGGGAATATTTATCGATCTTGACTCTGTAGACTCCTTCACTCCCGTAAACCATCCATGGCTGAATGGTTCTGATGCAATTGAGTGGCAACGGGCGTGGAGCAGCTATAACAACGATAACCTTCCCGCAATGATAAGGAAACGTGATTATCTCCATCCTGTTTTCGTATGGTGGCACACACTCTCTCACAGGATAATCAACGCTCTCTCTGTCGATTCCGGCTACTCGTCAGCGGCTGTAAGAGAAAGGGTGTACGTCAAAGTTGACGAAAGAACTGGAAGAGCAAGCGGCGGGGTGCTGTTGTATACCGTCCAGCCAGGCGGCGACGGAACCCTTGGTGGTCTTATTGCTCTTGTTCCGCAATTCGATCGCATACTGGGCATCGCACTGAGTGATGTTGATGTGTGCTCCAATGACCCACTTTGCGGCGATGAGAAATTTGGTCCGGGCAAATGTAACGGTGCGGCCTGTTATGCTTGCCTTCTTATTTCCGAAACTTCCTGCGAACACAGAAACATGTGCCTTGATCGCAATTTGCTGGCGGCGAACCTTCCATGAGCAACAACAACGTGAGGGTGATCGTAACGGGTAACGGATGGATGGGTGGCGGAATAGGATCGGCTGACACAGCCATGAGTCGGCTTTTTATGCGGGTAAAGAACGAGCTTCTGATCTGTGCCTACTCTCTTACCAGTGGTGCTGATTCTATATTGCAGGGTGTAAATGACGTACTGGAAAGGGGCGTAAGCGTCACACTTATAATTAACAGACTCAGTGAGCAAGCCTTTTCAGTTATTGATTACCTGAATTGTTTGTTAGTAAACCACCCGAATCTTTCAGTTTATGATTTTTGCCCGATTACAAAAGGTGAGGATCTGCACGCAAAGGTAATGGTGGCGGACAGGACGGTGGCGCTAGTGGGTTCGTTCAATCTTTCAAGACGGGGCTTGCTTGAAAACCATGAACTGGGTGTGGAGATTACCGGAGAAGCGGTTAAGGATATCGCAAGGGCCATAGATATGATTATAAATTCAGGTTTGGTGAAAAAAGTTGTCTTATAGAAGGATATATAAGCTTATACTAAAAATCATTTTTACTTAGGACCATTCAATTATCTGGCAGGAAATCATCTGATTTGAGAGAAAGAAACATGTCGGGAGTTGATATTTGAATGGCCCATGAATCATACGAACAGGGAAATATCTCGGAACTGAACACTGCGACAATCTATCACTCCGAGAAATTGGAACCAGGACGGGCTGAAATAATTACCAAGAAAGCAACCAGTCGCAGATGGATTCCACCATATACACCTCCGGGCGAGGTCGATCTGTTTTATATAACTGAAATTCTTCGCGCTTTATACGGGTCACCTGACCATGGCAACCCGGATGACCCCATGGATGACCTTATATACCTTTTATTAACCAGAAAAACTCCGATTTCCAAGGGCAGAAGGGCATTTTACAGGCTTCAAAAAACGGTAAACGGAAACTGGGGTAATCTATTATTGGTTCCTAGAAATAAGCTGAAAAAAATTTTGACAGGCCTTGGACTTGTTGAAACCCGCATTGACAGTCTTTTACAGGTAGTTCATGAAATAAAGAAAAGGTTCGGTAGCCCGGATTTATCAAAACTGCATCGTTACAGTAATTCCCGGTGCTTTGATTTCCTTGTGTCCTTGCCGGGTGTTGGTCCAAAAACAGCACGCTGCGTAATGATGTATGCCTTGCGAAGAAAAGTGTTCCCTGCGGATTCGCACTGTATTCGTATACTGGCAAGAGTAGGATACATACCCGAGAGTCTTACCCTTAACCATAAGAGAGCCCAGGAAGTACTTGCACAGCTTGTGCCGGGCAAGCTTGCTTATGACCTGCACGTAAACCTTGTGGCTCATGGTCAGACCGTGTGCACATACACCCGCCCGGACTGCGAGGTTTGTTCAATCAATAAATTTTGCATGAAATACAGGGGTGAGCGGGAGAAATTAACTAACATGGAAACGCCTGCAGTAATTGACCTTTTCTGCGGAGCTGGAGGAACCGGTTATGGATTGTCACAGACCGGTCCACCAGATAAAAGGCTCAGAGTTTCTGTGGCGGTTGACATTGACAGGTGGGCGACAAAAACGTACTGGATTAACCACCCTGAACTTCCAGCAGATAGAGTATTAACATCCAACCTGCACGAAGAGGAAACCCTTGATAAGATCAGGGAATTAACAAAGGATGATAACGTAATCCTTGTTATTGGCGGCCCACCATGTCAGGACTTTTCACTTATAGGCACAAAAGGTCGGAAATCCACCAGGCCAGTTAACGGAAAAAAGTTTATTGAACTTGAGGGAAATGAGAATTACGCCGCATTTGTTAAAGTTGTCAGAACCATCAAGCCTCTTTTCTTTGTAATGGAAAACGTGCCGGGCATATTGGCCGCCAACGGTGGACGCGCACGGGAGGAAATACCCGAGGATTTTTCAGATCTCTATTTTGTGAAGTCTCTGCTTGTGGACGCGTCTGATTTTGGAGTTCCTCAGCGCAGAGTTCGTTTTTTATTATTCGGTGTGAAAAAGGATGAAAATGGTAATAACATAGCAGCGAAAAATGCGCTTGATCTGATTGTTAGACATATGCAATGCGAAGAAAAAAAAGTTAAGAAGCCTGTAACATTTGGACAGGCTGTTTCGGACCTGCCGCCACTTGAACAGGGGCAAGGATTCGAATTTGCTTTATTCAAAAAGCGGCCGGGGATCAAATCGAGATATCAGAAATCCATGGATGGGCGCTCGGGTCTATTGTTCAATCACGTCGCAAGACCGAATAACGTCAGGGATTTAAAACTCTACAAATTGTTAAAACCGGGAGAAACCGCTGCGCACGCAATTGAAAAATACCGCCGTCCCGAACTAATGATATACAGAAATGATGTTTTCAAGGACAAGTATAAAAAACAGGTATGGAACAAGCCAAGCACAACAATTGTGGCTCATCTGGCGAAGGATGGGCACATGTTCATTCATCCACAACAGATACGCTCTATAACCGTACGTGAGGCAGCAAGACTACAATCCTTTCCTGACGATTTCATATTCTGCGGTCAGCGAACCGAGCAGTTCAAACAGGTAGGAAACGCCGTTCCACCGTTGATGGCGGGAAGAATTAGAGAAGCAATAGTTGAGGCATATAAAATTATAAAACTGGGAGGCTAGTTTTAGGTTATTTAAAGATTATGCTGTTATAAGAAGTATGCAAAATTATGCTAAACTATAAGGTGTGCTTATAGTTGGATTTTATAGAGTAATTAATCTTATTAAGGGATGTGTTAATTATGACTGATATCTTGGAAGATATTTTTGACCCCAGGGATGAGATTAATATAGTTAAAACTATATTAATTGGTTTGGAGGATTTAGATAAAAAATTTAACGAAATTCAGGAACAAATAAAAAAAGGAGGGGTAATATATACTCTTATTCTGTAATTTGGCTGGCCTTTTGGGTAGATACCCTGTTAATGACCAATTCCATCAGGGTTAGCACCAGGGAGGGCCTGTTCGCTGCGCTGGTAACGGACGAACATTTTGGTGGAAAATTAGCCGTTACGGAAACGCGGTAAACGTAAGGTTATCGTTTCTACCCGGGTGGTTAGTTGGTACTGGGATGTGCTGTTACGGTACCATTTCCTTTCGCTGGTGCGCTCATATGGCTCAGCTTGAAGTTGTTCAGTGGCTTACTTAAGCGGCCTTTTTGTTTTTTTTGGGGTGATAAATTGACAATATTGCAAAGATACTGTGCATACCCGTCTGATAACAAAAATAAGTTCATCATCCAGGTGATCATAACTCAAGTGTCCGAGTCCACGGACAAGAAAATATATGCGAAAATAATCGACGCAAGGTATTAGCGCCGGTAATTAAGCCAATACCCCCTGGAAGCAATTTCAGGGGGTATTTTATTTCAGGGGTGATTTAGTTGCAAATCAAAAAAGACCAAAGCGGCCAGGTCCTTGTTGAATTCGCCCTGATCGCGCCTATCTTCATCGGACTGATATTCGTGCTGATCATAACCGGGCTGTGGATATATAACTCATCTCAAACCAGCCAAGCGGCCAGGATCGCGGCCCATTACATGGCGGTGACCGGGGACATGTCCGAAGCGAGAGACAAGGCCACTGTCCACCTACAAAAAACAATGGTCGCGGCGGAGATCGGCCAGGTATCCGTCCACCAGGCCGGGGACATAACTCAAAGCGTTGTGGTTACCCGGATGGAAACATTCGTCCCCGGGTTGAAAAAACTGTTCAACCCGGGCGACGGCGGCTGGACGGGTAAAGTAACCATAACAAAGGAGGCGCAGACGGTACGTGAATACCGTTTCAGAAATCCGGGCGCGTTTAATCGAAGATGAAAGAGGCGTAATCATAATTGAAGCGGCGTTCTCATTCATCCTTTTAATTTTCCTTTTCCTCGGAGCCGTAACCCTGTCCTTTGTAATCAGGGACTGCTACAACATCCAAAAAGTCGCCCGGGAAGGAGCAAGGGAAGCCTGCATAACGGGCAGCATAGAAAGCGGTTATAACAAAGCTATGAGCTCGGCCTGGCTGTACGACCTTGAACCTGACAGGTTGACCATTAAATTTGACAGCCAGCACACCGGCAACCGCAATTTAATCACCTGCGATGTGACGTACAGAATCAACCTGTTTTCCAGGACCTTTCCCCAGCTGGTGGGCGGCAAAAGCCTTTTCGACTTTGACGTTCACAGCAAAGCTACGTTTGGCTGGTGGGACTTTTCGTAGGGGGCGATGATTTGCAGCGCATTTTAAGGATTTTAAAAGACGAGCGGGGCAGTATCCTGCCCATCATGGCCGCCGTTTTGGCCATAGTGCTGGCCATATCCGCCGTGGCCATCGACTTCGCCCGCAGGGGCATAGCAGCTGAAAAACTGCAAACCGCCGGCGACGCGGCGTCGGTGGCAGCCGCGATGAGCGCGACAAGGTACGTGCGGCTGGAAATTGATCCGGGCAGTTATGAAACGGTATGCTGTGGTGATGATGACTGCTGGGTATGCTGTATTGACTGCGGTGACCCCTTTGAAGTTGTGGGGACCGAAAAGGAACTGATTGACGAGGATGGTTATCAGGACTACTGTTGCAGTTGCGGCTGCGGCCCGGTGAAACTGCTGGACCGGTGGGTTGAGTATGAAGGCAACAACGCCCAATACGCGGCCCTGATGTTTTTCAACCTGAACAAGCCCAGGGAAATGAGCGCCGCTGAGGACGGCGATTCGGCAATAACGGATATAACGGTTTACGGCAACAGTGGTAATCCTAAATATCCCTCGGTTGTCGTGATGACCACGGGCCGGGTAAAGACGGTCCTGCTCAATTCCCTGAACAAACTGTTTCCGGGCGCCGACTTTACTTTTTTAGGCGCTTCCCGCTGTTCCCAGGGCGGTTCGTTTTATTACGACCTGGATGGCGGCTGGCACCGGGCAGCGGCTGAGGGGTGCGATTAAAACACTGTATAGAAAGGAAGATCAATCATGCGAAGACTCCTTGGCGGGAGTTTTTTTATTACTGCGACAATCTATATGGCGGTATCAAAACCACCCGACCATATAACCCTGCTGGCCATGCTCTTATGCACCGTATGCGCCATGCTGGTAACCACAAAACAATATACCTGGCCGGTTGTAATAGGTGGAATAATGATCGCCGGTTCCTTGGTCATGCAGGCGGCGCTGTCCTACCGGTGCACGGACTGCCTGAAAGCGGACGCATTGATCCTGTGTGGCATTGTGTATCTGGCCGTATTCGACAAAAGCGGGTTCAAACTGTGGACCAGGGGCACGGCCGCCGGGATGACGTTGATACTGCTCACATTCTTCATTCTGGCCGCCCCGGCGGAACAGGTGTTGAACACCAACACCGCCAGCCGTTACATCCAGGCAAGCGACGGGAGCTCGGACACCCGCCTAGACACCGCAGAAAAGTCGGTTTTATTGTTCAACCCCAAATGCAGTGCCTGCGGTGAAGTTACAAGCAAACTGGTACAACTTGATCCATACGGGGAACACTGGATACCGGTGCAGACCGGCGGCAACTTGCAGGACGGGCGGGATTACCTCACCGGCAAGGGCTATCAGGGAAAACTTTACATAACAAAGTGGCCGGGTGCGGTACCGGCGCTGGTAACCACACAGGAGAACAGTACAGTAATTATCCGCTCGCCTGATCAAATGATCAAAATAATTGGAGGTGGTGGTAATTGACGGTTTTAATCACCGGGATTGCCGCGGTGGTTTTGTTTGTTTTGGGAGTAACGGTCAGGGCCAGCCCGCCAATGGTTGTATTGGTGCAGGCGCTCTGGCTGCTGGCCTTCTGGTCTTTTTTGGCCCTGGTCCTGCTGTGGGTACGACACTTGCGCAAACAAATTCAAGGCACAGGAGACAGATTTCCCTTCTCTGTCCGGGAATTCGCCGGTGTGGAAAGCGATCTAAAAGCGCTGTTTGAGAGACTTAAATACGCCGAGCTGGAGAAATGGGACCAGGCGGCAAAGCAGGCCGGGGATTCTCTGGTATTAATGTTCAGTTCCACGACCGATGAATTGACCGGCGTGGCAAACAGAAGGCGGCTGGAAACATATTTAGCCGAAACGAACGCACCTTTCTCAATAATCATGATGGACATAGACCACTTCAAAAAGGTGAACGACACCTACGGGCACGGTGTGGGCGACGAGGTGCTGCGGCATTTTGCTAGGGTGGTCCAAAAATCAATACGCCCCGATGATTTGCTGGCACGCTACGGTGGCGAGGAATTCACCGTCGTTTGCGGTTCCAGCCTTGAACAGGCCGCCAGGGTAGCGGAAAGAATACGGGGTTCAATCGAAAGCGCCCCGGCCAAAACCTCGGCGGGGGCAATTAAAATCACGGCGAGTTTCGGCGTTGCTGAATACAGGGAAGGGGATACGCCCGAATCCGTAAAGGAAAGGGCGGACCAGGCCCTGTACCGGGCCAAGCAAAGTGGCAGGAACAGTGTGGAGATAATAACGTGAGTTTGGTTACTTTAAAACGTTTTCCCTTATCTCTTTTTTAATTGTGCGGATGCGGGCAAGCCTATTGCTGTTTTTGCTTTCTTCTTCGCGGATAAATTTAAAGAAGCCACTTAAATCGCCATTGAATTTTTCCAGGATAAGCTCACGTGATTTTCGTACTTCATTGACAATCTGATCTTCCATGATTTAATCCCTCCTCATAAGTTCAGTGGGGGTGACAATTTCAGGGGTTTCCAGTCCAATGGAGGTATTGAAACGTTTCAATTTCCTGCGGACTTCCCCGTGGGCGAGATGTTTGCAGTTCCAGGTTAAAAGGTAGTCCAAACCATATACCACCGCATATGCAATATGTACAGCATCCAATGCAGATTTTTCAGGAATATCAAGTACATATTGATATTCTCTGGCCATTTTTTCAACTTCTTCGGTTGCGGGCAATATTTCAAGCCTTTCAAGATATTTAAGCCTTTGAGAAGCTACTTTAGGGTCTCCGGCTTTTGCTTCAACCAAGACTGCCTGGGATATGTAAATAATAAAGTAATCCTTTGCTTCAGACCACCATTCATGAGTTGCCTGTTGATTGGCGGCAACAATCAAATCTCTGCTTGGACGTGCTGCAAGGTAGCTTGGGATTGTTGTTTCCATATATAAAGTTGGTTTATTGTTCGTCATAACATACACCTCATTTAAAAAAGTATAACCTTTGCTAAAGCGAAATGCAATGATGATGGCAAAAAATGTATAAAACTGCAAAACAAAAAAGCTCAGCAAAACTTTGTGTTGATTTTACAGGTGGTAAGTTGAGTAAACAAGAAAAGGAGGTGCTGAAAAATGGCAGTAGAATTCCCCATTATTCTGTCCTCTTTCGTGGCGCTTGTGGCGGCATATAACGATGCCAGGAACATGCTCATCCCCAACTGGCTGACCATAACAACCATTGCCGCCGGTTTAATATTTGCCCTGTGGACGGGCAGTTATGAAAACCTTACCGGGGCCTTGCTGGTGTTCGGGGTGATGCTGTACTTCTGGTCACGCGGCTGGATCGGCGGCGGGGACGCGAAACTCGCGCCGGGGCTTGCCCTTTTCCTGGGCGCAATACCCGTACTGTACGGTATCGCACTGGCGTCCGCAGTTTTCGCGCTGTGGAGCGCCACAAAAGCATGGCGCAATTCAGGACGCTTTGTCACTTTCCTCATGGTCCTCCTGGGCAAAATACCGGGCGGGGCCGTGCCGCTGGCCGTACTGATGGGGCCGATGGCCGTGGGGTTCAAGCTGTTGGGGTTTTAACTGGAACTGCGGAATTTGCGGAATTAACAGGATAATTGTGGTATAATTGGATAAGGGAATATTGGTATACGGGCCTCACCTGCCGGGGTTAAGACAACTCGAAAGGGGGTGAGGCTGGCAATGATCGCAGTTTCAGACGTAATACAGATTATCACAGTGGTTATCCTTTTTCTCACCCTCGTCGTCCTGATAACGGACCGGCGGAAGTAATTGAAAACCCTTGAAACTGCGCCAACAGTTTCAAGGGCCTAAATGAAACCCCGGTTTGATGGGGCGCACACGCCGTATTACTAATATTCCCTGTTAATACAATATTATAATGGTTAATATAAAATGTCAACAACCGGGGTTTTTAACACTTTCCAGATAACCAATTGATCACAATAACCAAGGAGGTCGAAAGAAACTATGAAAAAAAGGTTTTTGAGATCTATCACGGTGAAACTTATCGCCATGTTCACCCTGGCCGCACTCGCGGTAGCTGTGGTTGCTCCAATGGCGTGGGCGGGGGAAGGGACAATTAAAGTAAAATACCGGCTCGGTAAAGACATAGTAATTGAGAATTTCCCCAATCCAAGCGAGTATGCGTGGAATCTTGGGGCACAAATGGGTGAACGGTACCCGACACAGGAAGTTATTGAAATCGACGGTGTACCCTGGCAGGATTCACCCTACGCGGAAGTAATTAAAGAGAACCTAACTTTTTATGGTGAAACCGGCAGTTATTTTGCCCGCCATCCCGAGCTGATAGAAATCGCCCTTGACAAGCGTTTCAACGGCAAAGGCGCGGAAGTCTGGAGTCTTTTCAGCCAAGGTAAGTCCGTAGACGAAATCAAGCAGATATTGAGCGGCAGCAGTGAAAAACAACCGGAAACCGGCGTATCAAAAGACAAACCCGTTACAAAGGAACTGCCACCCCCGGAACCCGGTGAAATCTCCGTGGTACTTTATTTGAACCAAAAGGACTATTCCGTTGCCCGGGACGGTACCTGGCGGAAAGCCAGTTTGGATGCAGCGCCAACTGTGGATAACAAAAGAACCATGGTCCCCTTGCGCGGCGTGATGGAACAGTTCGGCGCAAGCGTGGAATGGCTGCCCGAAAGCAAGCAAATTAAAGTTCGGCTTGAAGATAAGGAAGTGGTGCTGACCCTCGGCTCCACCGAAGCACTGGTCAATGGACAGGCGGCAAAACTTGATGTGCCGGCAAAGGTAATTAACGGCAGAACCCTTATCCCCCTGCGATTTGTCTCGGAACAAATCGGCATGAACGTTATATGGGAAGGAAAAACGCAAAGCATTACCATTAAACAAAAATAACAATTAATCGACCAATATGCCAACCCTGCTCAGAACGAGCGGGGTTTTTATTTTTCAGAGGCAATTGCCGGTGCAGAGAAAGGGGGGATGAAATAAAGTACCGGCAAGCGATAATTTTGAAAAAGAGGTGGTTATTGTGTGAAAAAACAAAAACAGCGCTATACAATGCTTGCACTCTTGATGGTGTTTCTGTTAACCCTGTACCCGGTGGGGCCGCCCGCCTACGCCTGGTCCGATTCCGGCCTGGGTTGCCCAAAAGGGCAAATGGTTAATATGGTTAATTTTAGCCCATCTATGGGCTTCTACCTCGGCGTCTGGGATGTCCAGATCAGCGGCGCTGTAAGCGGTACAGGCAAAGCCATACTTATAAACACTTACTCGAACGGCGGCGGCAATGGATACAACTTTATATCCAGCAGCAGTTACAGCAGCGCCGCACGGGAATTGAATGGCGAACCGTCGTTCGTCACCAGCAGAATCAGTTCCTACGAGTCAACAATCAGCTGGGGTTCCGGCTCCCAAAAACGGACATACATCAGAAGGTTTGCCGATCTCTGCGGGGCGACGGTAACGGGATACAGCCAGGGTGTCGTATATGTGCAAACCACACCGAAACCCAATGCCCAAATCAACCCTCCTTCCACCATCAAGGCGGGGGAGCAGGCGAAGATTGCCATCAGCGGCACGTCCTTCGTCCCGGCCGGATCGCAAAGCCAGTCGGTCACCTATAAATTCTATGTTGACTCCAGCTTGGTTGACAGTGGTTCGGGGAACAAGAGCTTTTCCAAGCAGGTATCATACACGTTCCCGGCCGCCAAGACCTACACGCTGAAACTCGAGGCAACAGACGGAGTGGGGCGCACCACCACGGTAACCAAAACAGTTACCGTTCAGGCCGGCGCTAAGCCGCCGACACCTCCGCCGGGCGGGAACATGCCGCCGGTGGCCGACTTTGACCTGCCCTCCGGCGCGGAAGTGAATGAATCGGTAAACGTGCTTGACCGTTCGGTGGACTATGACGGTACGATCACCAGGTGGGAATGGAGCGTAAGTCCTTCCTCCTATACCGGCACGCTGGGCAACACGGGCGGCACCCTGAAATTCACTCAGAAGGGCACGTACACCGTGAAGCTGACCGTGACGGACAACAAAGGGGCCAAGGGCGAGTGCACCAAATATATTGCCATCGGTGAATCGTTGCCGCCCCCACCGCCGTCCGAGCCGCCGGAACCGGAGAACAAACCTCCGGTGGCGCGTTTTTCCATGCCGTCCGAGTGCGGCCCGGGACAGACCGTCAACGTCACCAACCGGTCCTACGACCCTGACGGTTACATTGCGGAAGTGGACTGGAGCGTTAAACCGTCATCCGGGGTGAAGGAAAACAACCTCGGCGACGACGGAGGCACCCTGGTTTTCAGCGAACTGGGGACATACACGGTTAAGCTAACCGTTACCGATGATAAGGGCGATGAAGATTCCACCGAAGAAGAAATAGAAGTCGTAAACCAGCCGCCCGGGGCCAGGATCGTCGTTCCCGACAGTATCATGCAGGGCGACGATGTAACCATCCGCAGTGCCTCCCGTGACCCGGACGGGGAAATCGTCAAGCTCACCTGGTCCGTGACCCCGGCTGAAAACATGGTTGGGGAACTGGCCGGGGAGGAAAGCACGGTTTACTTCGACAAGGAGGGGCAGTACAAGATCACCCTTACCGTCGAGGACAACTGGGGGGCCACGGACACCGATGAAGTTACGGTGACCGTGGAACCGGCGATCCCGCAGGCTTTCTTTACGGATGACGGTGCCTATAAACAGAACCGCAGGATTGTCCTCACCGAAGCGGGGCAGTCCTCCGCCAGGTACCCCATCATTAAAGAGCTGGACGAGTGGGAGATCCTCCCGGCGGGCAACGGCGCGACATCCGAGGCCATCAGGGTAAAGGACGTTTCGCCGGACAAAAAAGAGGTGCTGTTCAAGACACCCGGCACCTACAAGGTGAGGTTGCGGGTGACGAATACCGCCGGTCACACCTCCGAGTGGTACGAACAGACATTGGACATCAGGCCGGATGAACCGCCCGTGGCGGACTTTGTGGTACAGCAGGCATACCTGCGCGATCCCGCCGTCGGGAAGAAGGCCACCGCCGAGATCAGGGATACGTCCTATTCACCGGATGCAGATATAATTGCCCACCGGACCTGGAAGTACCGTTACGACAGCGACAATGATGGTGACTTCAATGACGAGCAGTGGGTGGTGTTCAGCGACGGCAACGAAACCGCGCCGAGTTTCCAGACCGACCAGGTCGGCAAATATCACGTCGAGCTGGAGGTAACGGAGGGGTTCGGTGAGGATACCGTCGCGGAGTTTGTATCTGCCGAGGACTATTTAAAGGCCGATACGTCCTCCAAACCTCTGAACGAGAAAAGGGCGGAGGTCATCAACATCCGTCCCTCCGTGGGCTTTGATGTGCTGCGGAAGAAGAAGGCGGATATCATTTTTACACTGGGCAACACCCAGGGAACCGGGTTTGATGGGGCTATAGCCCAAAATCTTGACGGGCTGATTAACCAGTACCTGAAACCGGAGCTCGCGGCAAACAACGTCGATTATCAGATAAGCTCAGTTCAGGCGCAAAGCATGACAATGCAGGATACATTCAATTGGCAGGTCTACGATCACGTTGGTCGATGGGGAGAAAACACTGGCGGCTACTATACCGGTCGGAACCACATAATCATAGTGGGCAAGGATGTATATTTCTACGGTTACGGTAGCCCGGCTTTCAAGGATTTCCTGTTCATGCCGGACAACACTTCGGGTAAGAAGACGTTTACTTTCGATCTCTCGGAAAGCGGCATTAACTACCATAGTATGGAGGGCGGCGGCTTCCTCTTTAACAGCAAGATCCAGAACGACATTCTGAGCGGTTATGTCATCCTGTTCGCGCAGGCGGGCATAGAGCTGTATGAAATCCCCGGGGTTAACGTAAACTCCTTCCACAACGAGCAGTATTACTTATTGGCCAATGCCCCCTATGCGAACAAGATAGGGACGTTCCCAAAGGCGCTTAAGGGCGACCATAGCATCAAGATCGAGGTTACGCCGGACAGACTGGATCTCTGGGATAACGGGAACAAGTTTATAAATGGGTTTGCTTTGCCGCATCAGTACGGCAATGGTTTTGGTCCGATTGCCAGCTATGCTCCGCACGGTTGCAACATGCTGTCCTGGTTCACCTTCAAGAACCTCGTTATGACGGTTACGAGCGGCAAAACCCTCGATGAGGTTCTCCAGGGCCAGGTCATATGGCGGGATGATGCTGCACGCTTCCTGGTCAACATTAGCGCTCTTTCCTATCCGGAATTCAACGATCCGGTTAAGGCTGCATACATTTACTCGAAGCTGCTGAACGACCGCATCGACTTTTCCGTGCTGGGCAGCGCCGCCAACCAGTCGCAGGCCACAAGCATAATCGCCCGTAACGACGGGCAGGGGACGTTCATATTAAACACCAACCGGAATACGACGATGCAGCAGTTAACGACCTATATCATCAACAAACTGAACAGCCTGTACCCGCCGGTGGAAAACTACGTCCTGCTGAACGAAGAAGTCTACTACAAAACCTACTATAATGATCTCGAGAACGACCCTAAGATGGCCGAACGCTGGAAATACAGCCACAACCCGGCTTACTTCGAGAACAGCCTCGGAGAGGCGTCGTTCAACGGGCAGTGGCTTCCGGGTCCGGTGTACCGCTTCGACAAGACCGGGAAGTTCGTTGTGACGTTCCAAGCAAGGGACAATCCCAAGTAACCAAAGGCCCCGCACCATAAGCGGGGTCTTTTTATTTATGGCGAAGGGAGGTGGAAGGTATTCCAACAGGGACGAGAACAGCTCCAACGGAGGTGGTTGAATGTCGTGAGAAAGAAAGCAGAGCCTTTCTTGCTGGTTCTGGTGTTGATGGCAGGCGTGTTGGCGCTATTTGCCGGATCGCCGGGCGTGGCCCTTGCCGACAACTGGGACGAATATCGCCTGTGGTCGTACATGCCTGCGGACAGTCTTAACCTGTATGTGCACCGCAGGCCGGTGGCGATGTTTGGAGTGCAACTCGTAAAGAACGGCGACTACTACAACGTCACCATCAATAGCGATGCTTACGACCTCGACCACTTTTCCCAACCCGACAAAGGAATAACTGAACACAAGTGGTCCTGGCGGCCGGCAAACAACATATCCTGGACGTCCGGCAAGCCGGTGACACTGGCACGGGACAACGATTACCTGATCAAGTACGAGGTCAAGGACATGGAAAGCGTCTGGTCCTTCCCAGTGGTCAAGCTCATCAGCACGCGTAACGTAAACATGCCCCCCGTGGCCCAATTTAGCGTTAAGCCAAACCCGGCCGTGGTCAACAAGGCGGTGACCATCACCGACCTGTCCTACGATCCCAACGGGACCCCGATTGCCCAGCGGCAGTGGCGGGTCAAGCCGCCCAGCGGCAGTTGGGGGAGCACAACAAGCACACCGCCGACAAAATTCAGTACCGTGGGCGAGTGGACAATCGAACTGAAAGTCAGCGACGGCTCCCTCTGGTCCGAGCCGTACTACCAGACGGTCCAGGTGATCCCGGACAACACGCCGCCCGTGGCCCGGTTCACGGTGCAACCAAACCCGGTCTATGAAGATCAGACCGTCACTTATACGGACACCTCCTACGATCCGGACGGCGACCCCATCGTGGCCCGGGAGTGGCGGATCAGGAAGGATGGAGGGGCCTGGCAATATTTCACCAACCCGCCGACGCGGTTTGACGCCGTAGGTGGGGCCGGAATCTATGACATTGAGCTGAGAGTCCAGGACCAGCCGAAACTTTCCCAGTTAGAACCAAAGTGGTCCACCTGGTACCGGCGGACGCTGACCGTGCTGGACAGCTTTGAGGTGGTGGGCAGCATAACGCCCAACCCCGGCGAGCGCGGCAGGAACATCACCGTCAGGGCGTCGGCGGTAAGACCTTCCGACGGGCAAAAGGTGTTAATCGACAGCATGAAGGTAATCATCCCATTACCGCAGAAACCAGACGGCAGCGGCGCACTGCCTTCCGGCGTTTCTTCGCATGAAGCCTGGATGAACTACGACGCGGCGAATAAAATATGGCATTGCACCTACACCATACCCGACCTGTCCGTAAAGGGCCGATGGCCGGACGATGGCACCTATCTGGTCAAGGTGATCGGGTACCGCAACGGGACAGCCAAGGAAGATGTGATGGAGCTGACAATCAAAGGCCATATCAAGAGAAGGCTGATTATCAGGACGTTATCCTGGTAGCATAAAGCCCTCCCTGCAACAACGGGAGGGCTTTTTTTATTTATAGGAGATGATCTCAAATCAACATCAGCAAAGGCGGGTTCACCAACTCGTTCAATAGTATGTTCACGGTGTCGGGATCCAAACTAACGCCGAATTGGGCATAACGGTTGTCGGGGGTAACCAAAAATTGATATACTTTTCTTAATATCATCAAAGAATTTAAACGGGTAAGGATGGTGATAAAATGAACGTTTTAAAACGCATTACTATTGACCCTGAAGTCTGTCATGGTAAAGCATGTATTGCCGGAACCAGAATCCCCGTTTCTGTTATCCTTGATAATCTAGCAGAGGGAATGAATCGTGAAGAAATATTAAAAAGTTATCCCTCTTTAACTCCGGCAGATATTGATGCCGCATTAGCTTACGCCGCGCTAATAGCCAAGGAACGTCACATAGTACTTTAGGTAGATCACTATGAGAATTAAGATTGATGAAAATATGCCTGTTGATGTAATCAATGTTCTTGAAAATGCGGGGCATGATGTTCATTCAGTTTATACTGAAGGGATTGAAGGGTGCTCAGATCGACAATTAATTGCCATATGTAAAAAGGAAAAACGGCTTCTGATTACCCTGGATAACGATTTTTCAAATATTATCGTTTACCCGCCCGAAAAGTTTGAGGGTATTATTGTTTTAAGGGTAGAGAACCAGAGCAAAAAAGCTATCATGACTTTAATTAATAAATTGTTGCCTTTTATTACCTTTAACGCTGGGGATATTGGCGGACAGCTATGGATTGTGGAAGAAGATAGAATTAGAATCAGGGGTATAAGCTCGTAATTCATTGCTGGGAAGAAGCGACGTTCCCTTCTTGTTTTTTCATTTACAAAAAATTACACTACCAGGCACATGCCTGGTTTTCTGTTTTATTGGGGGTGATATTTGCGGTGATTTATTGATTAAATAAGTAAAAGAAAGAGCCGGTGTGGAACAAAAAACGACAAGGAGGATAATATTTAAATTGCGGTTCAAAAAACAAAACATCTCTTTCTGGATGGCCGTGCTCGTCAGCCTGGCCGCCGCCGTATCCCTTTACGCTACTTTCCACTTCACCTACAAACCGGTCAAAGCGGTGATCGTGGCCAAAACCGTGCAGCCGGGCCACCAGCTTCAGGCGGGCGATTTGAAGCTGGGCACGGTATTCGCCGGTGACTTGAACCCCCGGGCGGTGCGCAATCTCGAAGATGCCGTGGGTAAATACGCGGTATCCCAGCTGTATCCCGGTGAACAGCTGATCGCCGACCGGCTGGTTCAGGAACCCGACAAAACAACCGGCGCGTTCAGCTACCTGGAACCCTACGAGACCTACGTCGCCTTCAACTCGAACGAGGCCCGCTGGCCCAGGGGTATCAAAGAAGGGGACAGGGTAACCGCCGTAGCGGTGACTGATGAAGGGGCGCTGATCGTCGGTCAGGGCCTGCGGGTAATCGGAACCGACAAGCCGGTGCCCGTATTGGGGCAGATTGAGGCCATGAAACAGGCCGTGCCTGACAACGCCTCCACCATTACCATCGCGGTGTCCCGCGAAACAGTTACCAAACTGCTGTTCGCCAAGGCCGAATCCAAGGCGTTCTATCTCCTGCCCGAACATCCCAAACTGCAACGACAAGGAGGCGCATAGCTTGGATTTTCAGGATATCTTAAAACAGGTGCGGTACCGGGTCGTGAAAAAATACGGCGATCTGTTCCTGGAGGATTACGAAAATCGTGAAAAAAAGGAAGAAGTGATCAGAAGGGAAACAAGGGAGATCACGGGCAGGGAGGACCCCGGACTCGAGGAATCCGTGATCTCCTACCTCATCGGCCTCGGGCCGGTGGAGAAATACCTGTACCAGCCCGACGTCAACGAAATCATGATCAACAAGAAAGACGAAATCTGGATTGAAATATCCGGCAGGGAAAAAGAGCGGGCGGACGTTGAGTTTGCCAGCGACGAGGAACTGTTCTCCTTTGTGCAGCGTATAGTACACCGCTGCGGCAGGAGGGTCAATTTCAACAAACCGCTGGTGGACGCCCGGCTCCCCGACGGTTCCCGGGTCAACATCGTCGTCGCGCCGGTGTCACAAAACCCGGTCGTCACTATCAGGAGATTCGTGGTCAACTACTTCAACGAAAAGGACCTGGTGGACCAGGGATATATGAGCAAGGAAATGGCCACCTTTTTCAACTACGCTGTAAGAGGCAAACTGAACATTATCGTCTGCGGCGCCACCGGGTCGGGGAAAACGACTTTTCTGCGCTTTCTGGCCAGTTACATCCCAAAAAACGAAAGACTTATCGTCATCGAGGATACCCGGGAACTGGCCCTCGATCATACTCATGTGGTATCCCTTGAAGCGTCCGACAAGGCCAGCATATATGATTTGATGGTCAACGCCCTGCGCATGCGCCCCGACCGCATTATCCTGGGGGAGGTAAGGGGCGCCGAAGCCTTTGAACTTCTGCAGGCGATGGGCACGGGTCACGAGGGGAGCCTGACTTCGCTCCACGCCAATTTCGGCAAAATGGAGGCCGTCCACCGGCTCGTGCGGGCCATGATCCGCATCGGCGGTGTCAAGGCCGAGGACCTGGTTCCCCAGATCGCCGAAACGATAGACATGACCATCTTCATCAAAAAACTGCCCAACGGCAAGCGGAGAATCACCCACGTAACCGAGGTAATAAACAAGGACGGTCGTCCCGTGTTCAACGATATTTACCGGTACGACTACATCAACGAAAAGCACGTGGCGGTGGGGAAACTGAGCGACGGGCTGCTGGAACGCATGCGCGAGAACCTCTTGGGGGAACCCCTGCCCGCCATCGCCCCCTTTGGGAAGAAAACCGAAGGAGGTAAGACATGCTCGGTATTACATGCACTTTAATTGTGCTGGCGGCGCTGGCCTGGTGCGCGGCCCTGAAAAGGGAACGGTTCCTTTCCGGAATGAGGCGCCTGCTGGCCCGGGCCGAATCTGACAGCGTGTCCCTTTTCCTGCCGCCGGGCGGGAAAAGGGATACCGCCTTCAAACTGCAGCGCCTGGGGATAAAAATGAGCTACCGCGCGTTTATCATCCTTTCGTGCGCGGTAGGTGCGTTCCTTGGAGCGGTGGCCATAGCGGCGCTGAACAACCCCATTCTGGCCGTGGTGGCCTTCGTGCTGACCATAGCCTTCGCCCACGGCGAAGTGGACGTGTTCTACAGGAAGCGCCGGGCGGTTATCGACGAGCAGGCCGAGGTGGCCCTCCAGATGCTGGCGGGCCTGTACCAGGTCACCGGCGACCTGGTGGACACGCTTAAAAAAGTGAGCCAGGCCACCGCTTCACCTTTAAAAGAGGAACTCCAGCAGGTAATAGCGGAATACAATGCGGGCAAGGACCTGAGCGCGGTCCTGAAAGACTTTGCCTACCGCGTCGATAACAGGGACATTGAGTTATTCGTGCAGGGGGTGATCCTGTCGGAGCACTACGGCACGGATACTTCCAGAGTTATTAAACACATCGCCGAGATCATCCGCAGCCGCCTGCTTTTGCGTGACGAGTTAAAGGCGGAAACCAGGGGCCAGAGCATGACGATCAATCTGTTTCTGCTCCTGGTGCCCCTGGCGGCGGCGGCGATATGGATATTCTCACCGACCTCCAGGGAAGTGCTGATCCACAGCACAGCGGGGCAGGTTGTCCTGTCCGTCGTGGCGGTGGTGGAATTTGCGGCCTGGTACCTTACCCGTAAAAAGGGGGTGGTGGAGGAACTATGATAGCTTTATCATGCGCCCTGGTGTTTGTGTCGGTATTGATATGGCTATTACGTTCGTCCAAATTTCCCGGTCCGGTGGAAATCCTGGCCCAGATCGGGTCCAAAGTGACATCCCGTGAAAAACTGCGCGCCCTCGGGGTGAGGCTGGAAGCGGTGAACATGAGGGTTTCGCCGGAACTGTTCACGGCCCTGCGTTTTTCGTCCACGATTGTGCTGGTCGTTGCCGGCGGCGTGCTGATATGGCGGGAACCATTTCCGGGGATAGCCCTGCTGGTGCTGGCCTTAATAGCCTACAAGCTGCCCGAATCGCACCTGAACAAACTGGAGAAACACCGCAGGGAAGAAATCAGCCGCGAGTTTCCCATTATGGTGGATATGGTGAGGATATACGCCCAGGCGTCCGACCTCTACCAGGCGCTGAAAATCGTGCCCCACGCCTTAAAGGGCGAGCTGGCCAAGCAGATGCAGGTTCTAAGCGCGGAGCTGGAAATATCGCCCCTGGCCGAGGCCCTTGAGAACTTCGCCGAACGGTGCAGGCTCCGGCAGGTGCAGGATTTCGTGGGTGTGGTGCTCCAGGGGATCCGGTCCGGGATGGACGTGGACGAGATATTACAGCGTTACTCCAGCATGGCTTACGAGCGACGGGTGACGGAGATCAAACGGAAGATCAAGGCCCAGCCGCTCATTCTCTCCGTCCTGCCCGGCATGTTGATGTTCAGCCTGATCCTGCTGTGGGTGCTGCCCATGTACACAAACATCATCCAAAAACTAAAAGCGTTCTGAACCCGCTCCGGCGGGTTTTCTTATTTTCAGGGGGCGGGAAAGGGGGAATATTCGTAATCAGCCCCACACAATCACAGTCCCATACAAAATTTTAAGGAGGTTATTTTCCAATGAAAAACTTTTTAAAGCGTTTATGGAATGACGAAAGGGGCAACGCCTTCATCGAAAACGGCCTGTGGATCATCGTGGTCGTGCTTCTGGTGGCGGGCGCGGGTTACGCCCTGGCCAACCAGGGTATCAAAGCAAAATTTACGGATATTCAAAACCAGGTTTCAAACACCCAGGTGCCCAACATCGGCGGCAACTAAAACATAAGGGAGGGGAGGGGCAGCGGTACACGCCACTGCCCCATAAACGGATGATCGAGTTATTAAAGCAGCTCTGGCGGGACGAGCGGGGCAACCAGTTCCTGGAGGTCGCTCTGTATATCATACTGTTCACCCTCGCCCTGGCGCCCTTTGTATCGGGCCTTGCAGGCGAAGTGGGGACCAAGATGCAGGAAATGCGTGACAAAATCGGGCAGGTGGGCGGCCCTTGAGCATGCGGAAGGATTGCCGGGGTTCGGTCAGTATCGAGGCACTGTTTGTGCTGCCGGTCCTGCTGATGCTGTTCTTTTTCATCATTGAGATGGGCTTTGTCATGTACAACTGGGCGGTGGTTAACCATGCCGCCAGCGCGGCGGCGGTGGAGGCGGCCATGACCGGCCGTTTCTCCGCCGACATCCGCCAGGCCACGGCGGATCACATCAGGAACTGGACCACGGACGGGGATAGCATGAGTTTGAACGCGTTGGGCACAGCGCCCCCGGGGAGCGTCAATCCAAAAACCATCTATGTCTACGGCACCGACGCCAACACAGATGTACAGAGGGGTGGCATGATTGACGTCGGCGTGGCGTACCCCTTTAGATTCAGGACATTTTTCTTCGACGCCCTGGGGCGGTGGGCCACGGGTGAAAACCAGGTGGTTTTGAAGGTTAATATGAAGGCGGCCAGTGAGGTGTTCTTTGAGCAATGACGATCAATCAGCTCATGCGGGACCGGAGGGGCGTCGCTTCCGTCACCTTCCTGGTCCTGCTGGTGGCGGTTATGGCGGTGGGCTCTCTGCTGGCCGACGTGGCCCAGCTGTATGCCACCAGGATCGCCGCCAGGCATATGTTGAACCTGTCGCTGAGAGCGGCGGCAGCCGAACTCGACCCCGAGGAATTGAAGGACAACCGGGTTGTAATCGACGAGGCGGCGGCGACAAATAAATTTTATGAAATATTGCGAGCTAACCTAAAATTGGATATGAACAACAACCCGTTGCCGGGGTCAATTGCGGACGGCCCCGTGGAAGTATGTTATTTTCAGGTGGTCAACGGCGACAGGCTCCCCTTCTCTTATACCTTTGACAATTACAGTGAAACCATATCGCGCCCGGCGGTGACCGGGATAATCAGGTTCCCGGTAAAAATCAGCTTTTGGGGTAGAGTTATAAGCGATGAACCGGATACCGATATGTATGTCCATTCAACGGTTATGCCTGAACTGATTTCAAAACATTTGTAGCAAGAGGTGATAGAGACATCGACAAGCATAACTACCGCCGCCTGGCCGCAGCCATAATACTCCGTGCCGTAATACGGGCGATTGCCCATATATTCTACAAAATAGGACGTTGGTCCCGCGGAAAATTAGTCCAAAAGCAACAGATGTTTTTTAAAGGAAAAACGTTTATATTGTCGAAATTTCTAAATCGTGCCTAAAGAAGAAACAATAACCACATAATTCAACAATATTCGACAAAGGCAAACCGTCCGAAAGGGCGGGACGCAAAGCCATGGGTCTAAACTTCTTATGAAGCATGATTGCCAGGTTGCCGGGGTTGTTTTTTTCAGGGATCAGGTCATCCTTAAAAACGACCTGGTCCTTTTGATTTTTTACATGTTCATTTATCAGGTGAACTATTGCACAGTAATTTCCGTATTTAAGAGGTGTAGCATGAAATCCACACTTGTCCATGCCGCGCGGGCATTGATTAATGTCATGGAATTGGGGC
>NZ_JADNRQ010000025.1 GCF_015594625.1 Desulfallas sp. Bu1-1
GTATGCATGGCCTTATCCATTATTTCTTTATTTATTTTCTCCTGCAATGCCTTATTGGTCATGCCCGAGATCACAGGAATCTGCATATCTAAATTAAGCCAGTTTGTGGCAATCTTAACTTGCCGTGTGTCAACACTCACACCGCCAGTTGGGGACTCCTTAATGTCAGTAGGTGCATAAATCAATACTTTTTGGTTAACGCTGTCCCATTCAGTTATGAAACCATGGGCTTCGGCTACCCAGCGAGCTGGGAGGTAAACCCGCCCGTTCCGCAAAACCGGTACTGCATCCATGGCTATTGTCTCACTACTTAAAATCTCATTTGATCCAGCATCCAAATAGTTAATTGTTAAATTGTGTTGGCCAGTTTGCAAAATGATATCCATAAAACTATCGCTTCGGAAAGCAAAACGCACCATGCCCGTCGATTTATCCCATTCAGTAAGCCCTTCTTCCGCTCCCAGCGCGCTGGCCAGGAACCTCAGCGGGACATAAGTTCTGCCCCCGAAAATGAATGGTACTGCATCCATTGTAAATTCAGGACCATTGATTATGTACTTGTTGCTACCCGGCTGGAAAACAACCTTTTCAACCGGGGCGGCCAGCAGGCTACCGGGTAGCATGGTGGCCGCAAATATTAAAGCGCCAATTAACAATATCAGTTTTTTCATAATTAGAATAGGTGCCTCCTCGATAAAAAATATTTTAGATAAATTATATCAGAAATTATATTGGACATCATTATTTACCCTTATTATTGACAATATAGACAGAATGTGACAATATTTTTCCTTGATGTACTTTATTAAAAGTGGTTTAATTGAGCTTGGTGCAATTTGGTATAAGGAGGGATATTTTGATGGAACTTGGCAGGGTAATTCTACGACTGGAAAAAGCCAGAAGGGAATTATTATCCATCAACCCTGGAGACAAAGAAAAGCTCCTGGCGGCCAGCCAGAAAGTGGACAAGCTGGTTGTCGAGTATTTTCGTGCAAAAAGCAGGGTATAAAACCAATTCCAAATGGCAGGATTTCGGCTCCCTGGAAAAGAAAAAGTACCCAGGAAAAAATTGTTTAAAGGGGACATTGAGATGTTAATCATAGACCGTTTTGAAGAAGATTGGGCCGTCATCGAATTTGGCCAGAAGATCTTTAACATTCCCAAATTCCTGATTCCCCCTAACGCCCGGGAAGGGGACGTAATCAATATACAAATAACCCTGGACAGGGAAGCCACCGATGTCAGAGCTAAAGCCAACAAGCAACTGGCAGATGAGATTTTTAACGATTAGGGGGGTGGCGGTATGAAGCGAAATATTTTCATCCTGATTCTGGCTTTCCTGCTAACCGTCCTTACAGGTTGCAGCAGTTCAAATACAAGCACATCGGATCAACCCGCTACAAACACAGAATCAAAAGCCTCAGCCATTCCATCAGTATCACAACCCGTTAACCAGGAAAGCAGGCAGTTAAATTCTCAGCCTTTAGAGAGCAGGGTTAAAGTCCACTTTCTGGACGTGGGCCAGGCAGATTCAATTTTGGTGCAATTTCCGGACGGCAGGAATATGCTGGTGGATGCCGGCAACAACGACGATGGCCCGGCAGTGGTAGAATACCTGCAAAAGCAGGGGGTTAAGAAAATTGACTACCTGGTGGGAACGCACCCCCACGAAGACCACATTGGCGGCCTGGACAACGTAATCCGGGCATTTAATATTGGCCAGGTATACATGCCCCGAGCGACCACAACCACTAAAACATTCGAGGATGTCCTGCTGGCCGTAAAAGATAAGGGTTTGAAAATTTTCACCGCAAAAGCCGGTGTTACAATACTGGACCAGGGCAGCCTGAAAGTTAACTTTGTCGCCCCGTGCAGTTCCAATTACGAGGACCTGAACAACTGGTCCGCCGTAACAAGGATACAGTACGGTAGTACGGCGTTCCTTCTAACCGGTGATGCCGAAGCCCAGTCGGAAGAAGAAATGCTGGCCTCCGGGGTAGACCTGAAAGCTAACGTGCTTAAAGTGGGGCACCACGGCAGCAGCAGTTCCACTACCCGGGCTTTCCTGAAAGCGGTGGCCCCGAAATATGCGGTGATTTCTGTTGGCACGGGGAACGACTACGGCCACCCGCATAAAGAGACGCTTGCTAAACTGACGAATGCCGGAGTCCATGTCTACCGGACCGACCGGGACGGCACCGTGGTTTTTACATCCAACGGGAAGAACATCACCGTAGAAAAGCTGGGCAGCACTATCAAGCCGAGGGCGCCGGACACCGGCAGCACAGTTGCACCGGTAGCGCCTGTAGCGCTAGCGGGAAGCGCAGGCGGGTACATAGGCAACAAGAACAGCAAGAAGTTTCACCTTCCATCGTGTTCAACACTGCCTGCGGAATATAACAGGGTTTATTTCAAAACACGGGATGAGGCTGTCAGTGCCGGGTATGTTCCTTGTAAAAGATGCAACCCTTAATCCTGGCCGGAGATAATTTAGGAGTTTTCTCTCAGTAAATTGCCAGGAATCGCTACTTCAGAATAATTCCTTGAAGGCGATCAATATGAAAAAGATTTATACGCTTCCCAAGTTTGTGTATATAAGTCCCCGTGCTGCAGAGATGTACTTGCAACGGGTATTACATAAGCCTTCCACACGCAGCCAGGCTTTTTTTAGCGCACGTTTTAAGTAATCGAGCATGTCAAATAATAGAAGACCGGCAGGATGCGGCCGGTTATAGATTAAAATTGTATTATAAGGGAATTATTTTCATTTATAGTCCGGCTGAACAACAGGTTTATGCAATATATTCTGCCAAAGAAGACGGTAATCCCCTGGAAATGAAACTGCATATACCACCGGATTTTATTTTAACCAATGAAGTAAATAAAAGATTAGGAAAAAGCTTACGTTCAAAATTGATGGTGAACATTGTTCTCCGGGGCGAAGAAGAAACCTTGGATTTGCGTTTGCTACATTTTTATCTTGCCAAACACACGAATCATTGTTTGCTATGGTTATTCATGATAGTCAACATCATTTACTTGTCCGTTTCATTTCATCAATAGGTGGACGTACCTGCGTAAGATACTCTTTTCCGGGCATGGAAAAGGCCAACGGGTTGGTTTCCGTTGGCCCTAATTTTTAGCTTGCTGAAAAATTGTTATTCTGCAGTTTTGCCATATTAAGTTTTCTGAATATGATGCGGCTGAAGGGGTTAGCCTTACAACCGCTCATTCACGCAGTTTTGTGGTATATTAAGAGTCTCGCAAACAGCTGATAGAATGATTTTAGCTCATCTATTGTGATTTAAGATAGCTTCCTTGAACAATTTGAATTCCTTTAAGAGGAAATTCCTTCCTTCATTTTCATTGTAAAGGTGAATAGCGTCATCAATCTTAGATAAAATTTTTTTACACATGCTTACTAGAGCTTTTTCTTCTAGTGCATTACAATTTCCTTCAACATTCAATACAAGCTCTTTAGCTGTTATTTTTTTCTTCTCATACAACTCAAATGCTTCTAAGATTCTTTCTATTAGCCTTTGACTATGCTCGTTCATGAACATTCCCTCCGAAACACTTTTAATTTTTAATAAGGATATGTTGTTATTACTATTCTTCCTTTCTCAGCAGTAACAACCCTAATATCATTCAGTTCAAAGATAGTTCTGACTTCATTATTTACAGCAACTTGTCGACTTGCGCCATTAGTTATTACATCTTCCACAACACTTGGAGGAATACCTCTTGCTGGATAACCTCCTGCAGCCGTTCCGTATCCTGTTGGGGTCATTCTATCTACTGCTTCTCTTGTAAATAATCGTCCATTTATGCTTGTATATTCCCGACCTCTATAAGTTACTTTTTCTAAGTCACTCCACATCCCCCAGGTAGCTTTACCCGCGCCCTTAGTTTTACCCAAACTGTTTCCTAGTGCTTTCGTCGTTATTGGGACCGTTTTAGAAATAACTTTTAATGCGGCACCACTACCGGCGGCTATTTGTAATACGTGCCCCAGGTTTCTGCCGTACTCGTACACTTCTTTGTCGGATGGGTTCCCGAACCACACACTATCCGAGTGTTTCAATATATAGTCAACTGTCCCGGCTATATCGGCACCAGTACTTCGCAAAGCGAGTATTAAATCATTCAATGATAATTCCTTATGATAAATTGCTTTTGACAGTTCCCATAATGCGCCTGGTGTTGATAACAGTTCTCTTACGGCTTCACCGCCGGAGGCCCACAAACCTTTCCCTATATCATTCCATTGGCAGATTTTGATATGCCCCGACGGATCTATATAAACTATTGGGTTGTTGCCGCAGTACACATATAAGTTCTGCGACAGCGGGTCGTCCATCTCCCCCATCAGCGTGTCCGGAGTGAGAAACCTGCCCATGGACGGGTCGTAGTACCTGGTCCGTAGGAATATCAACCCGCTGGGGTCGTATGGCTCGCCGGTGAACCGGAACATGTTGGCCACAGTCTCGGTAACTGTAAGCGGGTTGCCAAACGGGTCATAGGTGTAGCGGTTGAGCGCCTCACCGTAGACATCGCTTACCACCGATACGCTGCCCAGGCAGTCGGAATGGTAGTAAAGCCTTCCCTCGGGACCAATACGCCCGTATAGCCCTGCAGCGTAAAGGTAGTTGTTGGCGTTTCCTTCACTGTCTTTTTTTACCAACAGGAGCGGAAGTCTTGCATTGATGTCGTAAATATAACTGTAACTCCCATATACCGCTCCGCTGACTGTCTGGGTCAGGCGATTGCCGTCACCATCGTAGGTGTATTGGTATGTGTTTGTGCCGTCTGCAAAGCGTACCAGCCGGTTTTCGTAGTCGTAATCGTAATATACCGATTCTCCCACGGATACAAGGTTCCCGTTGGCGTCGTAGCCGTAAGGGACGCCGTCCGCCTGAATCAGCCTGTTGGCGCTGTCGTAAGTGTAGCTCACTCCGACGGCACTGAGACGGTTGCCCACCGGGTCGTAGGTGTAGGTAACTGAACTGTTATCCGGATATTGAACTTCAGTTAATTGATTGAGGTCGTCATATGTGTACCTGGTTGTACGCCCATTTTCATCGGTGACACTCAGCCTGTTACCCACGTTGTCCAGGGTGTATTCAAAGCCGGCCAGAACCGTGTCACCCTTGACGTGCCGCAGTGAAACCAGCCGTCCGTTATCGTCGTATTGATAGCTTACCGTAACTCCGTTGGGTAGTTCTTCTCCAGTTATATTGCCCAGTTCATCGTAGGTGAAAGTCGCGGTATATACGGCGTCCGATACTGATTGTAGCTGGTTAAGCTTGTTATACGTATAGTTTACATTTAATCCATCAGGGTAGGCGATGCCCGTGATGTTGCTAGCCAAGTCGTAGTTATATCCGATAGAGTAAACGTCCCTTGTTACCGAGGTGAGCCGGTCAAGGCTGTCATAGCTGTAGGTGGTGGTTCCCCGGGTATCGATCATTTTTGTCCGGTTGCCGTTGGCGTCGTAACTGAAGCTGACCTGGCTTGAATCGGGATAAGTAATCCTTACTAACTGGTTGTTTACGTCATAGGTGTAGTTAATGGTGTTCCCGTCGGGCTTGGTCCTGGCAACTCGGTTGCCTACCGGGTCGTATGCGAATTCAGTGGTCTGCCCCAGGGGATTTGTTATTGATTGTAAACGATCTAACCGGTCGTAAGTGTAAGATGTAATGTTTCCATTGGCATCGGTGATTCCAGTCAGGTTGCTGTTTCCATCGTAAGTATATTCCGTGGTGTTACCCCGGGCGTCGGTGATTGATAGCAGCCTGTTGAGGGCGTCATATGAAAATGTTGTAACGGCCCCGTTGGCGTTGATGCGGGTGATGACGTTGCCGGCGCTGTCGTACTCTACGCTGCTTTCATGGCCCAGCGGGTCGGTGGTTTTGGCCAGGCGGTTGGCAGCGTCATAGGTATAGGTCCGGCTGGCTTCTTTGGGGTTTGTTTCTGCCAGTAAGTTGCCTGCCAGATCGTATGTGTAGTTGGTAGTGTGATTTAACGGGTCAGTGGCGGAAAGCAGCCTGGAAGCCTGGTCATAGGTATATGTCGTGGTGTTTCCGCGCTGGTCAGTAAAGCTTATCTTATTGCCCACAGGGTCATATTGCATAGTTACCGTACCGCCTGCCGGGTCAGTTATCTTGACCAGACGGTTCAGTACGTCGTATTCGTAACTCGTTGTGTTACCCCTGCCATCGGTTATCGCAATTATATTACCGTTTCCATCCAGAGTGAGATTTTCGGTGCTGCCGTCCGGGTAGGTGGTTGATATAAGCCTTTCCAGGAAGTCGTAATTATAACTGGTGGTATGGCCGTTAGCGTCGGTTATGGAGCTCAGGTTGCCACTGGCGTCGTACTGATATGTGGTAGTGTTGCCGAGCGGGTCCGTCTTTGTGACCAGCTTATTGTTCTCGTCGTAAGTGAATGTGGTCGTGTTACCCATGGGGTCGGTGGTGCTGACAAGGTTGTTGTTGGCATCGTAGGTGTTGGTTGTCACATTGCCTAACGGGTCAGTTACCGTAAGAACGTTGCCCGCCTGGTCATAGGTATAGCTGTAGCGATATAATTCCGGATCAGCGCCCGGTTCGTTGCCCCTGGGACCGGTCTCCGTCAGTTTACGTCCAATTATATCGTAAGTATAGGTGGTGGTATTGCCAAGCGGATCAATAACGGCAGTCCTGTTACCGTAAACGTCGTAAGCCACCGAAATAGTGTTGTTGTTTGGATCTGTAACACTTATAACCTGTCCATGCCCATTATATGCAAACGTGGTTGTTGCTGTCCCGCCGTATACTTCCTTGCTTACGGAAAGCAGATTGCCTTTTTCATCATAAGTGTAATCCGTGACGTTCCCGGCAGCGTCCGTAACCCGAACGGGGTTATTCAGACTGTCGTACACAAACGTTGTGGTGTAGTTGAGAGGGTCCGGATCTGTCCTGCTCAATAAATTGCACATATCATCGTATGTGAATCTAGTAGTATTGTTATTTTTATCGGTAATTGAAATACGGCAGTTATTATTGTCATATGAAAACGATTCACCAGTTCCATCCGGGTAGGTAATACCAACTATTCGATACTTATCATCATAGTTAATGACTACGGTGTTTCCTTTAGGGTCTACCATGGTTGTTGTTTTATTCTCAGAGTCGTAGCTATACTGGGTAATATTCCCTTTGCCATCAGTCTGTCTAATAACTCTGCTGTTATCATCATATTGATTATTTAGCGTATTATTGCCTCTGGGATCAATGATATCTGTAAGGCCGTTTGAATCATATAAATACTCAGTGATGCCGTTATTAATATCTTTTACACTCGAAAGATTATTGTTATCATCAAATTCATATGTGACAGTTCTCCCGGCAGGATCAGTTATCTGCGTCAAACGTTTTTCAGCATCATAACTAAAATTAAGGCTTCTGTTGGCTTGATCTGTTACTGAAGTCAGAAGATCTCCAGTGTAGGTCAATAAAAGAATATTATTGTTTTTATCTTTAATCTGAATCAATTTACCAGTGGTATCATATATATATTTTGTTTGATCTTTGAACTCTAGGATATAATTTCTATCTACATCTTGAGATAATATTTCAAAGCAACCACCGGGTCTTATATATTGTGAACCATCATAATCAAATTTGATAACGTGCCCGTCTGGATAAAATACACTTATCGAATCATCGTCGTTGAACACAAGGTGAGTATTGTAATTATGTGTCCATCCTTTACCAAGGGGACCTGAGTAATCATCAATGGAGTTATAAAACCGTGTTAATTCCATGGGAATTTGTGAAGGAATTTTAATATCATTTGATTCTAATATAAAGTTCCCCGTGGAGAGGTTAACTGGATCATTTCCAAAGAAACAATAGAAGGCTTTCCCAAGAGAAGCAAGTAGGTCCGGATCAGAATTATTGTCTTGAGCTACCGATACGGTGCCTGGGTGACCTTGTGAAGTTATTTTTCCTGTAATTGTGTGTGGTGGTCCTTCATATACAGTTTCACCGTCAAGTTTAGATATTTTAAGTGACTGCTCATTTGCATCTATGACCCAATACTGATCAAATGGAACGGGGTCTGCGAAAATACCGTAACTCCTACCGTAGATTTCATAGAAAACCTGAGAACCATTGACAAAAATTTTTGTATAGAAATAATAACTATAATCATATCCAAAATTAGTTACAAAAGTTATTCCTCCATAATTTGCAGAGTGGTGGTAATTATGCGCTCCATCCCAGCCTATATATGTATACCTGTCATATTCGTTAACTGTATTAAACTTAACCAATATTTTTTGATATTTATTATCACTGAATTCTGTTGTTAATATTTTCTCTCTGTTTGTACTCCCATAAGTTATAGGTTCACCCCATTCGTCAGATGATGCAATTTTTGCGTTGTAATTTAATAGTAGTAACAAGGAAACACAAAAAATTAATGCTCTTTTAAATAGATTTAAAAACATAAAATCACTCTTTCTTTAATTCACAATATTCAACAATATTCGACCAAAATTTTAACTAAAATGGGTTAATTTTACTTTACTTTATCATAAAAACATAATCTGACAAATAAGTAAAAAGTCCTATATTTCCATTGCAATCGAAGGTTTTAAGCTACCATTAACGGTAATCTAAGTTTTCAATTAAACCAAGTATAAAGTAAGCGGCACTAAATAGTAGATAAAAAACTTGCTGTCGTTGGGATAAACAGGATTAACGCCGATACACCTTCGTGGATGGGTTATTATAACGGTGGGCGAGCCGGACTATTCCTTTAGTTGTTTTTGTAGCTTGGCTTTTCTAATTTATGCTATTTAAACATGTAATTATAGCACCAGACATGGCTGTTAAGAAATGTAATAATGGTCCTATTTTATATCATGACGCTAAAGTGAGTACTTATGTCCACCTATCCATAACAATAAAAAAGTGCGGTTTTATGCTATCCTGTTAGCGTAAATACCGCGCTTTTTTTATGTCTTAATTTATAAGGAGAGTGATATCATGAAAATAGCAATTGACGTGGGCTACAGCCATGTAAAAGCCGTTTCCCTGGAAAAACGTATCAAAATACCTTCCGTGTTGCCCCGCACAGAAGCTTATCCCTCGCCGACATTTCACAAAACGGCACAGGCCATACGGTTGAAATACGCACTGTGGACGGCAAAACGTCCCGCCACTTCGTTGGCGACCTGGCGCTTCACGAGGGCCACGCGGCAAGCTTCACGCTGGAGCGGGAGAAACACAAACATCCCAACCACGACGTGTTGATGTTAACTGCAGCCACGTTACTTGGTGCGGGGGTGGACACAGCATTAGTGGCCGGATTACCGGTGGCCTATTACCGATCACAGAAAGAAAAATTAAAACATCATCTTGAAAATTTACACGCAGTGGTCACGCTGGACGGCAAAAATCCTGTACGGATCAGCTTTGGAGAAGTAATTATATACCCCCAGGGAGCAGGTGCCCTTTTGACCGTAGATGATTTGCCCGATTCGGGCCTGGTTACTCTTATTGACGTAGGCCATAAAACTACGAATTATGTTAATTATGTTCCGCTAAACTTCTTCCACTTCTTTTTTACGGGTTGACCAACCCAGAAGATCATAAACAATTCAGTAAGCAAAAAACGCCTCGATAAATTGGAACAAGGCAAATATTATAGCAACGGTGGCCCATAAACCGGTAATAACTTTAGCAAAGACCAGGATAAGTAGCAATATCCCTATAGCTGTTCTAATTACTCTATCAGTATTACCTAGATTTCGTTTCCAATCTATATCCATTTTCGTCACCTTCCTTATTACCCTTATTATTAAGAAACCTCTTTACATTTATGCTAAATTCCGCAGTCCAGTCGTATTTCCCGTAACTGCAACCTACCCGGTCCGCTTCCCGGCCAATGCGCAGCGCCCCCTTTCACTGGCCGTAGTATCAGGTGACTTTAAGTTGGGTGTTCGTTTTGTAAAACCGGGTTTTCTTGTGTCGACATAACAACCGCTATGAAAAACAAAAAAATTGCTTGGAAAGGAGAGAAAGCAGAAAAGCTGCATTCCTCCCACCACATAAGCCGTCAGTTTTCTGCGGTTTTTTCTGTGATTAAAATATCAGAACAAACACGTTTAAGCTGTGAACATCGCAAAAAATGATACCGCGCAACACTGCACGGCTCGGCCCAATTTGCCGAACCATCCCGTATAGGGCTCACAGGTCATCAGAAGGGCTTCTGCTGGACAGGGAGAAAGGGGGCATTAAGAGAGAGGTCATCATGCGCGCGAAGGGAGTGAGCACATCCTCATGGACGGCGCTCCTGGGGCGGGTAAGTCAACCAGCCCTATTCATTCCCAACCTTCTTCGCATAGCGCATAGCGGGTGCTTTGCCAATCTGGTGGTGACCGAACCCAAAATGGAGCTGCTCTCCGTGTGCGGCCCCGTTTTAAAAGAGGCCGGCCGTAGCGCCAAGAGGCGTGGTAAACTCTGTTATCTACATTGCGTAGAAAAAACATTTGGCTGTATATACATTACAGCGCGGTCAACAAACGACTGCGCTTTTTCTTTGAGAAACCAAAACTGCGAAGGGAGATGATATTTTGTTTATCTCAATTGATCTTGGCTACGGATATACAAAAGCTATTTCCGAAAAAAACCGCGCCATTTTTCCTTCCGTACTGGCCCCTGCTCAGGAAAGCGGTTTAAACTACGGGAAATCCTACGGCCATGTCCTTGAATACCGGAAACCCGGTGAAATACACAAGCAGGCGGTTTTTGTGGGGGAATTGGCCCGTAAGGAAGGGCGTGCCGCCCGGGTATCCCTGTCACGGGACAAATTTAAACAGGATGAAACCATACTCTATGCCCTGACTGCCGCGTATCTTACTGGAGCCGAAAAACAAGTTCACCTTGCGGTCGGGTTGCCGCTGGATTATTACCGCCTGCGCAAACAGGAAACCGAAAATTTTCTCCGGTCGGTTAGCGCCCATGTTTCCGTGGACGGAGAGCCGGAGAAATATATCAGCTTTACGTCGGTAAAAGTCCTTCCGCAGGCGGTGGGTGCGCTGTATGCCCAAAAGAACCTTCCCGGTAAAGGATTGCTGGGTGTAATTGACATTGGATTCTGCACCACCGACTGTATTCTGGTCGAGTGCCTGCCGGAGGATGTTGTGCTACTGAAGTCATACACCCTGTCCCTGGACACCGCTGTATCCACGGCGGTCAAACTGTTCCGGAACAAAATTACGGAGGCGACCGGCATTCCTCTGTCCCCCGTCAACGCATTTGAGCTATGGGTTAATGGTGAACGAGAGATAACCGTCCAGGGCCGCCCTGTAAATACAGGGGTAATGATAGACTACGCCCGCCGTGAAGTGGGTAAAGCGCTGGCGCAGTCCATACTGGCGGCTTGGTCGGAAAAGGCGGACCTGCTGCGCGGTGTGCTTCTGTGTGGAGGCGGCGCACTGGAGTTCCAAGATGAAATAAAAACCATGCTCCCACAAGCTGAAGTAGTTTCAGACCCCCAGTGGGCCAACGCGATGGGGTTCTATAGACTGGCCGGAGGGTGTATACACCCGGAAAGCCAGGAACTGCAAGGGTTTGAGGGTAAAAATGAAGGGCAAGTGTATACACCGGGTGTAAACACCGCGTAACCCTTGAAAATCAAGGCTTAGATCAGCCCAAACAAGGGTGGTTGTATACACCCGCCGGGCGATCAATAGCGGTAGTGTATACAACCACCTCCAAAAATGTGGCCGCAAGCCTTGTAAATAGCGGCCTTACGGGTGTAAACACTTTTGTTTACACCCGTAGGTTTTTTAAGGGCTCAATGCCTTACGGGGCACGGCTTTCCGAGTGTATACATCTGGAGGTGATAGTTTTGAAAACCAGGGTGATCAGCCTCCGCCTGCCGGATGACCACTGGATATGGCAGGAGCAGGACAAGCAAGCGGTAATAAGGCTGGCGTTAAATCTCTACTGCCAGATTGGTGAGATTAACAGTAAAATCAACATCTTAAATCAGGAACTGAACGAGATTAAAGACGCCATTATTGAAATCAATAACAAGATCAATAATGCGTTTATTTCGGGAATAGCAACCGAACAGGAGAACATTGAAAAGCCACAACTGCCCGAAGTGGACCCGCGCCTTGCCAGAGCGGTTGGCAGGATGCTCGATGTTTGAAAGGGGGGAATATTTAATGCAGTGGTATGCGGTACAAGTTACAACAGCTCATGAAAAAAAAGTCAAGAAATACCTGGAAAAACAGAGGGCCAGCGGTTTAAACATAGGCGAAATAGCAATTCCGGAAAAAGATGGTGCTCCAATTATTCCCGGTTATGTTTTTGTACAGGCAGATACCTGGCCGGAGTTTTATTTAATTGGCTGCAACTCACGATGTAGGGTGATCGGTAAGGTCCTTGATGCAGAAATGAACAGGCTGTTAAGCATTAACAATAACGGAAGTAAGCCAGGACCTGTATTCAAAAAAGGGGATGAAGTGATTATTTGCTCGGGGCCGCTGGAAGGTGTGGAAGGTATTATAGTTCGGGCCGGAGCCAGGCGAAGTAAAGTTAGTTTTTTTAATGGGGAGGTAATTATCAATGCAGACAATGACCAACTTGTCCCTGCTGAGAAAGGCTTACAACAAGCTGGAAGCTGCAATGCTTGATATTGAACAGGCAATAAAAGAAGAAGCGGAAGACATGGGATTAATTGAACCGGTGGACGGTGCTACGGCCTGGGTTGAAAACGGTATTCTCAGAATTACGGTTGACGAATGTCTTCCCCGGGATAAGTTAGTAACAAAAGTAACCAAAATGAGATGGATAAACAAGATCAGGCGGGCGCTTCTGGATATAAACATCCGTTTTAAGTCGGCCCTGATTATAATTGAGGTTTACTCACCTTACTCCGGGGCATGGGACGTGGATAACCGCGCGTTCTCAATAGTAATAAATGCAATTCGATACATGAAAATTATCCCGGATGATAGTTACCAGCATATGACATTTATGGTAGCAGGGAAGATGGATAAGGAACGACCCCGCACGGAAATCTTTGTACTTGATTATGACGTGGACGTACAAACGTTCGTATCCAAATTAGCAAATCGCTATTAACATAGGAAAGAAAAATTTCTATAAACGTCTAAAAACTCGATTTTTGGATACAAACGCGTTAGATACGAAAAATACCCCCTATTTTAGACGGTATAAAAACAGCATAAAAACCAGCAAAATCAAGGGTTATATATATCCAAAATGGGCCTTGATTTTTTCATGTCCAAGTATGGTCATAGTCTGGAGGCTTTGCCAGGGTCAATTTTTCATACCCTTGACCAGGAACAAGGTACAAAAAGTATTTCTTGATCAACCAGCAACGACCTTTTCGGTCTTATTTTTTACCCTGAAAATTTTCCAGTTGGGAGGGATAAAATTGCCACCCGAAAAGAGGTTAACAGAACGGGATCTTCAGTTGTTGGAGGCCGTAATTAAATGTGGCGTAATATCGTCAAAGCAGGCCCAGGAGATTTACGGTGTCGATAACTACCACTACAAAAGAATCAGCAAACTCATAGATCGTGGTTATCTTATCAGAACAGGACGACATATACAGGCCACCCCATTGGGTGCGAAAGTATTTTGTGAGATTTCCGGTCAGGAGGATAACCTCACCCCGGTCCGGATACGCGAACCATGGCAACGTAAACAAAAAGAAAATGTGGCCAGGATTTACTTTGGCCTGAAAAACTGGCACTTCATGACCAGCCGGGAAATCAAAAAAGAAAAAGGGATAAGTAATTCCGCCTTTATAAACTGCTATGTCAGCAACAACGGCAAAGGCTATGCGGTTTACATGCTCAGCAGTGATCCCAAGAAAAGCACCGTCAGGGGCATAAAAAGCGAACTGGACAGGCTCATCGAGCACGGCATCTCCAAGGCCATTATTTTTTGCCCCAAACCCGAAAGCATGAGGAAATTCGGCACCTATTCCGGCAGGTCAATCAACGAACTATTACTTCTGCCGTTTCCCTTCGGTTTAAACCTGTTAAACAGTATGGAAAGCCTAAACCAGATTATTCAAAATAAGTTCCATGGCTTTATCCCCAGCAACAGGCCATTCGCCGATTACGAAAAGGGGAATACCCTGGTCTCGGTACTCATTTATAACGACCTGGTCAAAAAAGAGCACCTTGCGGATTACCTCAGCTATACCAAAAAAAGAGAGGGCAGGGAAATAATCATCGCCTGCCTGGAAAGCCAGGCCGCGCAATTCGCCGCCCAGTTTCCCGGGGTAAAACAACACGTAATTCCCGACCCGAAGGAGAGCGACCAAAATGCAAGCAATGCTTCATAAAACAAAACGCGTCCTAACAAGCCGGAAGGTAAAATCAATCCTCATCCTTACCGGCATTTATATCCTTGACGCCTGGCTGTTGGGTTCATTTGCTGTCCTGCTTAAAAACATCCCCTTGGGCATGGAATTGTACGGCAACCCCCTGAAGGCTGCCATTACCGTTCCCCGCGCGGGAGTAATGCCGGCCTGGGTCATCCTCAACATCGTCGTCGGATTCCTTCTTGGCATCACAGCTCTGTTCATCTACATCAGGGTCCCCGAGCTGGCCGAGAAGGTTTCCCCCAAAAAAGCCCGCTTTATTGACGATCCCACCTGCGGCACCGCCCGGTGGATGGAGCCGGAGGAAATCCCCAAAACCCTTGAGCTTGGCCACGGCCCCGGTATTCTTCTCGGCGCTTATGAGGGGACACCGGTACGCCTCCATAACAAGGGCCGTCTCAACCGCAACATAACAGTGTTTGGGGCGCCCGGCACGGGTAAAACGTGGAGCGTTATTCTGCCCAACTGTATGCAGGCAGTTGTAAATCACGAGTCGGTTGTCATAACCGACCCCAAGTCCGAAATTGCCCGGTTGACCATCCGGTTCTTTCAAAAACATGGATATAACGTCAGGGTGTTCAACCTTATAGACATGCTCCATTCCGACCGGTGGAACCCCCTGTCCGAGGTGACCAACGACATAGAGGCCCAGATGTTTACCGAAATCGTCATCGCCAACACCGCCGTCCCCGGTATCAAGAAAATGGGTGGTGACCCCTTCTGGGACAGGGCGGAGCAGAACCTGTTAAAAGCTCTCACGCTGTACGTCATCATGGAGTACCCGCCGGAGAAGCGCAACATCTACTCCATTTACACCCTTCTCGCCTCCGGCGATACTGACCACCTCGACTTGACCTTCAAGTCGCTGGACGAGAATCACCCGGCCAAGGCTCCCTACAACATCTACTCCCAGGCGTCCGGCACAGTTAAGGGCGGCGTTGTCCAGGGCCTCGGCACCCGCCTGCAGGTATTCCAGAACGATTACGTCAGGCAGCTTACCGAAACCAGCGACATCAACCTGGAAGCTCCGGGCAAGGAGAAATGCGCTTACTACTGCGTGGTGTCGGATACCGACTCCACCTTTGACTTCCTCTCATCCCTGTTCTACAGCTTCCTGTTCATCAAATTAACCAGGCTGGGGGACAAAAGCGGGGGCAGGTGCCCGGTCAATATCAATTTCCTGCTGGATGAGTTCTGCAACATCGGCGCCATACCGGACTTTAAAAAGCGTATCGCCACCATGCGTTCCCGGGGCATATCCTGCACCATCATCACCCAGTCACTGCCCCAGCTCAAAAACCGCTACCCGCAGGACGCATGGCAGGAAATCATCTCCTGCTGCGACAGTCGCCTGTTCCTGGGAGCTAACGACAACGAAACAGCGAAGTACCTGTCCGAATCCCTGGACACCGGCACGGTGGAACAAAAATCAATTAGTCGAACTACCGGCAGTTTTATAAAGGCCCGCGTGACCAAGGGGCCAAAAGCCCGGCCCCTTATGACCATGGGTGAAGCCCTGAAAATGGACGAGTCAAAAGCCGTCCTCATAATTAGAGGCAGAGACCCATTAATGATCGACAAGCTGGCTTATACCGAACATCCCCTTGCTTCCGAACTGGAAGAACAGGATATTTCCGAGTACCGACCGTCCTGGAAAACTGAACCGCTCCCTGAGATTGAAATTGAGTGGGGGAAGATAGGGGAAACTCCGGAAGAAGCCGGGACTACCGGGGAAACAACAAAAGCCCCGGAAGTGACAGATAATCCTGACTCTAAAGAAGACCTCTCTATGGTGGAAGATTCGGACGGAGAGATTACCGAGGAAAATGTTGTGTGCAGGAAAGGTGATAGTAATGCCTTTTGGTTGTGACCCGCGTTAGCCGCGGGTTTTTTGTTTTAAACCCGCAGGGCAAATCAGAAGGAAAGGGGGGTATTAAAAAAAATCCGATCAGTCAAGGCATACAACCAATATCTCCGCTGTGTCTGGCACTATAAGGAAGAATGTCCCGGTCTGGAGGTTTTTTCTCGGGAAAAATGCACTGCAATGCTGATCACAAAACCAATTAACCAAAGGAGAGATTTTTACTATGACCCCAAAAATTCTTAAAGTTTCAGGTAAGACCAATCCAAAAAAATTGGCTGGTGCTATCTTTTTAACCCTCAAAGAAAACGGCGGCGAGGTCACTATCCAGGCAGTAGGCGCAGGCGCGGTCAACCAGGCCGTTAAAGGCATAGTCATTGCCCGCGGCATGTCTGCCACGCTGGATATGGACCTGAAAATAATTCCCGGTTTTCAAAATATCAAAATTCTCGACCGCGATGTTACGGCTATTCAGCTTCTTGTTCGAGTAGCATAGCAAGATACAGGACGCGAATTTCTCTATGAAAACATGTGCACTGAAGCCCCCACTTCTACAAGTGGGGGATATTAACTAAAATTACCAAAGGAGGAATTTTCATGGAAACAACCCAAAAGGAATTTGTGCGTGATGTATGGCCCCAGGTTTACAGTTCCCGTCAGAACAGGAGTATCTTGAGGTGGCCGGCCACCGGCGTAGAGGAGCAGGTACTGCACAAAAAAGACGGCGAAAAAGAAAAAATCCTTTGCCTTGTGGTGGCCGAGGAGAGAGTAAAGGGAATTATCCCTTTAACCGAGTCCGGTATCAAGATCAGCGACACCAAGGCTGTCAACCGTGGGCGATTGCTGAAATATATCGGTCAGGAAGTACCCTTCATCGTCATAGGTATCGACGTGGAAAACGAGCGCTTTATTGCTTCCCGCAGGGCAGCGCTGGAACGCCTGGCTGCCCAGGCATGGCCCAATATCAGTGTGGGCATGACGGTCGATGCCGTAGCCAGCCGGGTTTATGACAATTCCGTAATCGTGGAATTTGACGGTATTGAGGCTTACCTGCCCATCTACGAAATCTCCCACGGCTGGGTTGATGAAATTTTCGACATTATTCAACCCGGGGACAAATTCAAGGTAAAAATCATCGAGCTTGACCAGGAAAACGAGCGGGTCATCGTCTCCATCAAGGAACTCATCCCCAATCCCTGGCCGGAGGCCGCCAGGCGGTATGAGAAAAATGGCTTTTACCGTGGCACCGTCACTGGTATCACCCGGTACGGGATATTCGTTGAACTGGAACCGGGTGTAAACGCCCTTTGCCGACACCTGAAAACCAACCGCTTTGAGATTAAACGGGGCGACACCGTGGCCATGCAAATTGATAAGATTAGCATGGAAAACGGTGCCGGTAAAATCAACGGCAAAGTGATCCGGCTGGTAAGAAAAAAATAGGGGCGCACGGCCCCTATTTTTTTTCATAAAACCTTATTGGGAGGTGACCGGCGCTCTTTGCGTCAATGACATGCAGGAGTTATTCCCCGAATTATCCCCTTTTTCTTTGCTTAATTACTACAAAGCCAGCACGATCAACGACCACATCATAGAACCCCGTTTCCCGACGCCGCGGGAAATAATGCTTTTGAACATCCTCAAATCATGCGGCACGGCTGCCAGCTTCCAGCTTGAAAACCTCTGGCCAAACAAAGAGGGACGCAGGAAACTCAAAAAATTGGCCAGGCAGAGAATAATTGCGCGGTACAAACTCAACGGAAAGCACAAGTTGAACGTGTATTCCCTAAACCCGTACCTTGACCTTGAAACAGCCCTCCGGCAGATGGCATTCGCCCAACTCTATATAAAAATGCGCCTCGTTATGCCCTGTTCGGCCACCCTGGGGCCTGAACCGTTCACGGGCCTGATAAATCTTTACGGAAAACCTTACCCCGTCCTGGTAATCAGGAAAGGGGACGCTGTCAGTATGCTGCCTTCCAAATTGCCAAACGTGCCCAGGTTGATCGTTGTTGCTGAAGAATTAACAAAGCTCAACCTCGACATGGATTACAGGATAACAACGGACAGGGATCTCATGGATAAACCGTTGTACCTCGCCTTTCGCCTGCCCGATGGAAGTCAGGAAAAAGTTGTTCAATTTGCCTGTTGACAGGAGGAATATTTGTTTTGTACAATTATGGTAAGGTCGTAAGTCTCCCCGGTCATAGACCCCACGGCTAAAGCCCGGGGCTTGTAAAAGCCCTACTATGACCAGCCTAAGCCTTAACTGGCTACGTTATCTTAGTCATGACACCCTGGGGTGCTTCTCCAGCCCCTTGCCCTGTCGCCCAGCATTAAACAGCGAGTAGGGGTTTTACGAGCAGTGTGCTGGGCCTAACAAGCTAAGATAACATTGGCGAGGAGAGACGGCGCAAGCCGCGTTACCAGCCCCTTACGGGGCTCCGCAAGGAGAAAAGGAGCGTGCGTCGCTTTTCTCCCACAGCTAAAGCCGGGAAATTCCAGTGACACACCTCCGGTGATATTAATTGTTTTCTTAGGTTTTTCAATTTTTTAACGGTGTATTGCCAGCGCTTTCAAGTACGCTGGACATGAGAAACGTTACCGGCCCTTCTAAGTTGGCCGGGCTAAAGCGTAAAATTACCAGCGCTTTCAAGTACGCCGGGTTCAGGGTTAATAATCGTGGTCTAACTGCGCCCTTTTGGAGGGTGTTTTAATTTGTCCCAAAGTCCTATTGTGCCTTTGAAATCAAAAGGCTGCAATGGGGCTTTTTGTTTTTCGGGCAAAATAAATGTTCCGGTAAAAAAATGTGCTTTACCTTACGGTTTAATATTGACATCTAAGTGTATTGGCGGTATACTCAAATTAATCAACATAGACCAAAAGTCCCACCTGGAACCCCTTAAAAAGTCAGGGGCTGGTTGGGACTTTTTTGTTTTATTTTAAAAAAATGTTCTTAAATGTTCACCAAAATGAAAGGGGGGTTATAAAGGGTACACGCGTACCGTTGTCAACCAATCATCAGTTCAGGGGGTAATGTGTATTGTCAGCTGTTTTTGTATGTGATTGGCGATACGTAAAGGGCAGTCTCGATAATTGCTCTGAGGCCAAAAAATGCAATAAGGAATGTGCGTTACGGAGGTATGAGGTAAAAACAGAATCCGAGGATATGTTAGCACTCAAAGACTTAGAAATGACCTGCGAAGAAGAGGAACTTACACCTGATGAGATGGCCCGGGTAGCCGAAGGCGAAAGGGAACTGAAAGCCGGTTTGGGGGTTAAGTACGAACAAAGTATATGGGACGACCTCGAAGACGAGGAGGTAGATAAAATTTATGAAGAACTTTATTTATCCCATACCGGCAGTTCTTGAGTTATTTTTAAGGGGCTAAATCAGCTATTACTGGTTTTATATTTTCCCGCGCCGGGGATAAACGGCGGTCACTCACTGGCCGCCGGGGCCGGTGAGTGGGAAGTCAACTACCCCCTACTAAAATAGGGGGCTTGCAAGAATTCTGCAGGCCCCGGGTTGACTAGCTCAAGCCCGGTGTAACCGGGCTACGTTGAGAGGGCCATCACACCCCGGAGTATAGCCCGAGCTCCAGGCAACTGTGGTTCGGGATTAAAAGCCCTGCGGGGTAGGGGCGGTGTCCCGGACACAAAAACCCTTTCAACATGGGCGACGGGCACAATAACTCCAGCGTAGAGGAGGTCATCTAAGTGACGTATGTCTACGTGCTTTCTAAAAGCGGCAGGCCGCTCATGCCGACAAAACCGGCCAGAGCGAGACACCTGCTTAAAGCGGACGAAGCCAGAGTAGTAAGAATAGTGCCCTTCACTATTCAGCTAACCATCGAAACATCCGAAGCGGTGCAGCCGGTTTATGCCGGACAAGACCCCGGACTTACCCAAGGAGTGGCCGCTGTTCGGAGCGACGGCAAAGTGCTGTTTCAGGTAGAGGTGAAATGCCGTCCAGACATATCGGAAAAACTCACCGAACGCAGGAACTACCGCCGGAACCGGCGCCACCGCAAGACCAGGTACCGCCAGCCGAGGTATTTAAACCGCAAAAAACCAGAAGGCTGGGTAGCCCCGTCTATCCGGCAGTTAAAGCACGAACACGATAAACTGCGGAGACTGGTCGAGGGTATTCTCCCTGTATCCGGCTGGGCGATAGAGCTGAACAAGTTCGACTTTCAGAAGATGGAGAACCCTTCCATAAAGGGCGTCCAGTACCAAAACGGTCCACAGAAAGGGTATTTCGACGTAAGAGAGTACGTCCTCGAACGGGACGGCTACGCCTGCGTCCTGTGCGGAAGCAAAATTAACCGCAAACTTTACCGTTTCCGTGGTAAGTCTCAGAGACCCAAGAACCTGATCACCCTCTGCGGCGAGTGCTACAAAAAGGCGGTAGAAAAGAAAATCCCGTTTGAAGTTCTGCTGGAGAATTACCGGTGGACGGCCAGAGTCAACGTGATGCGCGCACTGTGGAAACCAGCGGAACACATCAAATTTGTAACGGCGGAACAGGTAGCAGCCTTCAGGGAAAATCACGGCCTGACCAAAACACACGCCAACGATGCGCTGGCCGCAGTCTGCGAAGCTTATGGTATTGAACTTCAGCCCTGTGATATCCACGTACTTTGTGGTCGCTATGTCAGACGTAAAAACCGGCAGTTACACCGTGCCAACCCCGGTAAAGGAGGCGTAAGGCAACCGGCCAACGCCAACAGATACTTGATTAATAAGTCCGGTGTAAGATTCCAGAAATACGACCTGGTATTATATCGTACCCGAAGTGACCGAAAAATCGTAGGGTACATCAATACCCTGTTTAGTCGTAGGACTGTGCGTATAGTGGATCCTACCGGTCGGGAGTTGTACAACGGGGCAAGCATAAACAAGCTCAAAAAGATTCAAAACGCTGATACCTTGATATGGGAGGTGAACAACGGCGTTTCCTCCTCCGAATGAGTTCGGGGGTATCCACGCCGTGATTCCCTTATGTAATTGCCGCGCTTAAAAAACAATTGCAAGCTTCCAGGAAATCCAACCTGTCGGCGCTTCAGTTGCTACATTCCAGAAACAAACGTTTTTACCTGCCTACCGACAGCATGAAACCAAACCAGAAGCAGGTTCAGATCATTAATTAATCATTATCATCGTCTAAAAACCCCGAATTTATTTATCCGGGGTTTTTCTGTTTTTAAGCCAAAAATTATTCGTTTATGAGGTGATGCCATATTCAAGTCCGAAAAACCGGCCGCCTTTGTATGTGATTGGCGCAATGTTAAGGGCAGTCTAGATAATTGCTCCAAGGCTCGTGAATGCCAAAAAGATTGCCCGCTGCGAAAATCAAGTGTTCAGCGTGCTCCACTGGAGTCTGCGCAGCACAGTCTTTCTCTACTCGCCCTGGGATTAAAAACCGGGGGTAATCTTAAAGGAGGTTTTTAAAATGCCAACATACGCGGTCTACACCGGGGTGGGCAAGGAAAACGCCACCCTGCGAAATCTTAAAGCAGCGGCCAGGCGCTGCAAGGAGATCGTTTCAGCCGCCCTTACGCCTTGGCCCGGCTACGTGCGGGTCGAGGTTAAGGCAGGCGACAACGCCGAGGTCAAGAACGCCGTGTTCAGCATGCCAAAAAACACCCGGATGGTCATCGAGCTGGTTCCCGGTGTTGTAAAAATCCTGGGCAACGGTAACGAAACTGTTCCGCTGGAGTAAAAACCTTTGCTTGGTTCCATAAAACAAAAAGGAGGTATGTTCTATGTTTCAAAAGTGGATCGGCATTGGCAGGATAACGGCTGACCCCGAGCTCAAGCACACTCCCAACGGCACTCCGGTAACACGTTTCACCCTGGCGGTGGACCGCGGCTACAAGGATGAAAGCGGGGAAAAACAGACCGATTTCATCGACATTGTGGTGTGGCGCGAGCAGGCTGAAAACTGCGCGAAGTACCTCTCCAAAGGGGCACCGGCGGCAGTTGAAGGCAGGCTGCAAATCCGCTCCTATGAGGACAGCCAGGGCATTCGCCGCAGGGCCGCGGAGATTGTAGCCAACCGGGTCGTGTTCCTGCCCAACGGCAAGAAAGGTGACAGTGGCATTGAACCCCCGCCGTGGCCGGAAGAAGAACCCGGTAACAGCGCTCCTTTCGGCGAAAGCGAAATAAACCTCGACGAAATACCGTTCTAAGGAGCGGGTAAACCCTGCTCCTTGCTCTAATTCAAAAATTTTCTAGGAGGCCAAATATGAAACAAATCATCAACACCACCCCGCATCCCATCACATTCCAGAGCGTAACCGGCGAGGCCTACCAGGTTCCGCCCTGTGGCATTTTAATTAACGCTCGCCCGGTGGAACAACCCGCGGGTACTCACCCCAGTGGGGCCGAGTTAGTCAGAACACGGTTCGTGCCCGACTCCGCAAGCGCGGAGGCCCTGGCCCAACTGGAAGCCGAAAATCCGGGTGCCATTATTGTGGGCAGCATTATAGCCGCCCAGGCGTTCCCGGGCCGAGTTTTCGCACTGGTACCCGTACCGGGGTTTGAAAGGGTCCCGCCTGCTGAAAAGCGGATGCGGGACGACAAGTTCACCGTATTTTAACTCTCCTGCCGGGAAGTCCCCATCCGCAAGAGCGGGGATGAAAGGCTGCTAGGGCTGGAATCGCCCGAAATTACGCTTGCTGGAGAGATCCCCTCGATGAAGCAGGAAGCCTCTTCCTGAGTGAAGTGAAGGGAGGGGTAGTTCACCAGGCATAAAGGGGCGGGGTAGCAACCCTGCTCCTTCCCCTTAATTCAAAAAAATATCAAGGAGGCCAAATATGAGCGAAAAAGAGCTGTTCGGTTTTACCCCGGAAGAGGTCGAGCTGATCAGGAAAACGGTGGGTAAAGAAGCCATAAACGACGACGAACTCAAGCGCTTCCTGTACCGGGCCAGCAAGATGGGGCTCAACCCCCTCGACGGAACCATTCACCTCCTTACGCGCAACCGCAGAAACGAGTCCGGTAAGTGGGAGAAAGTGAATGTGATAATAGTCGGCATTGACGGCTTCCGTATCGCCGCCGACCGGTCCGGCAAGCTGGCCGGAATCAAAAGGGACGTGATCTATAACGAAAAAGGCCAGCTGGTCAGGGCGGTAGCGGAAGTCTACCGCAAAGACTGGGACCACCCCGCCAGAGAAGTGATTGCCTACAGGGAATACTGCCAGACAAAGGAAGGCAAGCCTGTCGGCCTCTGGGCGTCGATGCCCGAGACTATGCTGAAGAAATGCGCTGAAGCTGCCGCGCTGCGCATGGCTTTCGCGTCGGAACTGGCCGGAATATATATTCCTGAAGAACTGATGCAGAGCGAAGAAGATATACCTGAAGAAAAAAATGGCAAAAAGAATACCCGCAGGAAAGATGAGCAGTCCGGCAAAACTGAAAGCGCTCCAACCGAGGACAATTCAGCAACTCCCGGAAAAACTGTTGATAGGCAGTCCGGCAAAACTGAACCGGCCCCAAATACTCCGAAGGAAGCCCCCAATAATCAGGAAACTTCGGAGAACAAGGCACCGCAAGACGAAATTACCAGGTTTGAAGGCGAGCTGATCATCCTTGAGTTGCCCAAAACCCTGGAACACCCGACCTTTGGGCAGTACCAGGAAATTTTGGCGTTCGATCCAACCGCCGAGAAAACATACACCCTGGTAGGGAGGAGCTTCACGGCGTTAAAACCCAGGGACATCATCAAAGTCCAGGGCGAGGTTAAAAATGACAAAATGAAACCTGTAATGCTGGAGAAGCTGACCACGGATAAACCACGGGAGGAAGAAAAGGCCGGAGAAGACGCCGCCGGCGATGTAACTGTAACTGTAACCTCCAGTCCGCAGACCGGTCGCAAGAGCTTCGACGGACAGCTCGAAGATGTCGTCTGGGCGCGGGCTGAAAGGGGGGACGAAAAATATATACTCGTGGCCCGCGGCAGTAATAAAAATGTCCTGGCCAAAGTCGGCGTAAATGACACCATTACGATAAAAGGCGAAATGGTTTCCGAGACCAACGGCAACTTTATTTACATCAGTGAAATCAAAACGGAAGCCGCAGCTTGATCACGGTCCCAAGAGGGTGGTTTGTTTAAACCACCCTCATTTTTTCACCGGGAGGTTGATATTATTGAAAATTTGGCCCAGAAACGTAAAAACCGCCCTTGACGACGAAAAACGTCGTCTCATCAGAGGCTTTGGCCTTGGAAGGGACGGCAGGGTGTACATGGAGTACAAAATCCACCAAAACATCCCGGGCCGGGCTATCATTGCGGCCAGTCCATCACCCCTCACTATCTATCACGATGAGGGGTGCCCTTCCGCCAAGGAAAATAAACCGTGCTGGCACATGGGGGCTGTAATTATGGCCCTTAAAGTTGACCCGCCCGTGGAAGCCGAGCTTGTAGTTAGCCAGGTGGCTCCCTGCCAGATCATTAGAGATTTGACGGAGGAAATCCTCGGCAGGCCGGGAGATTTTGAGCTGCTGGAACTCGTGGAAGAAGATGTCCCCGCGGACCCTGAAGCGGTCCTTGATGTCCCGGACGACGCGCACTGGCTAACGCGGTTCAACCTCCCCGCGAGGGTGCTGAAAAAAGTGCTCGCCTTCCGCGAAAACCAGGAGAAGATCCTCACCGACGAGCAGCGGATGAGGATTCCCAAACCCAAATACATCCCGTCCGGCAATGAACTCATAAGCGCGGTATCCGCGCTTGTGTATGGTGAGAACGGCAGCAGGTGGGAAGCTCCGCTCCTGATCGGCCCCAAGGGTTCCGGTAAATCCACCATGGCCGAGACGCTTGCGGCCATCCTGATGTTACCCGTGAACAAGGTTTTCGGTGGTATCGACATCAATGCCGAAGCTCTCCTGGGGGCCAGGACCCTGGTCCCGGTGGAAGATGTGGACATCATCACCGAAGCCAAGCTGAGGGTGGCCTGTAAAACGGCGGGCATTGAACCCGACACTCTCATTCAGCGGCTTAAGGGAGCCCAGATGAAAGTGGGGTTTGAGCCTGGCATATTCCTGAAAGCCGTTGAAAAAGGGGAGATGATTATTGTGGACGAGATCAACATGCTCATCCCCGAGGTCACTTCCCTCCTCCACGGCCTTCTTGACTGGCAGAAAACCCTGTCGGTTCCGGGCTACGGGATCATTCAGGCCCCGCCCAACTTCAGGCTGGTCGGCTGTATGAACTTCGGCTACAGCGGCACAAAAAGTTTAAACGAGGCATTTCAGGACCGGTTCCGTTCCGTACAAGTGCCTCACCTCGGCTCGGAAAAACTCGCCGAGTTGATTCAAAACGAGACGAACTGCAGGGAAAGCACGGCCGTAAAGCTCTCAGAAATTTTCAGTTCCCTTGCCCAGGGCGTGGAAAACGGCGACCTTTCCGAAAGAGTCCTTTCCGTCCGTTCCCTTTTCCGGATAGCCATGGAGGAGATGGACGGCTGCGGCACGCTAAGATACGTTGCCGCCTCCGTGCTGACCGACGGCATCAGCGACCGGTACGAGGCGGACAGGATAAAAGATATCATCGAAGCCCATCTCCGTTAGAGGGGGAAATCAAATGTCTCAAATAGAACTCAAGCGGGCCAGATTACAGGCGCTGGCCCGCGTTCTCTCGGCAAGGGGCAAACTTACATTGATGTTTGGCGACACCCCTTGCACCGATTTAAAAAACATCATCCTCCGGTTGACTGAAGGTGAAATTGTACCCGGCGTTCCTGCTACCGGGGCCGAATGCTGGATAGCAATGAAGGCGTCGGTAGCTCATGAATCCGCGCACATAAGGTTCACCTCGAAAAGCGCCTGGGATCAGGCCACCAGGCACAGCCGGTTGATGGCTCACCTGGTCAACATCATTGAGGACGCCCGGATTGAGCGCTGCATGTCCAATTTATATCCCGGAACCATGCTCTGGTTTAGATTTATTAATGACTACATCTTCCTTAAAACCAGGGACTGGGGAACCGGGCCAAAAGCGCTTATGGGCGGCCTGATCTGCTACGCGGTCGTGGGCAGATTGCCGGCGCAAATCGAGGAGCAGTCCGAAATAGCTGAATTGATTTACAGGTGTGCCCCGCACATCGACAGGGGCCGCCTTGGGCCGGACACCGAAACGGTTTGCGAGTGCGCCCGGGAAATTTTCAGCATTATACATGACTTCCTGGAGTCATATGCTCCGCCGCCGCTGCCGGCCACACTGGGGTCGCCAAAACCGGAAAAGGCTCCCGAGGGTAAACTGGACCCCAGGAGAAAACCCTCTCTCCCGAAAAGGGAACAACCGGAGGAAAAACCGGAAATGCGGGATGAACCCGACGCGACATGCGGCGATGGAGAACCCGGTGATAACCCGGAAGAAGCTCCCGACACCAAAGATTATGAAACATGGGATCACACGGATAACAAAGAGCATGATGAGGAAAAGCCCAAAGACGAGCCGGGCCGGGAATCAGTGGATGACGGGACAGGTGAAAATGCCGATAATAGTAGATCGGGTGTTGATTCGCCAGGCAAACCAGAGCCGGGCGACGATGAAAGCGAACCGGATGAAAGCACGGACGAAACGGAAGACGACCCTGAAGCTGGTTTCGACGGTGAGGAAACTGGTGGTAAAACCGGAGAGGACGATGAGAAAACCGAACCCGGTTATAAAGCCAAGGGGGACGGTGAAGAAACCGAACCTGGTGGTGAAGCCGGGGAGGATGATGACGACAGTGATGAACCGGAAAGCGCACCGGATGATGATACGGACAACGATCTGCCCCATAAAAGCGACCCGGATGACCAGTCACATGACGATCTGCCGGAAGATGAACCGGACGGTGGTTTACCAAAGGATGATTCAGGTGACGACCCCGATGAAGTCCCGGACGATGACCTGCTCGAAGGTAATCCGGACGATGACCTTGATGATGACCTGCCCGAGGACGATAACCTTGATGAATCAGGGGAAGATGAATATATTGGGGATTCCGGTGACGACAGTATAGACTTGGGAGAATACGCGGAACTGGTCAATGAAGCCGGTGAGGAACTCTCCACTATTGAATCATCATCATCCCGCGCCGAAAAAGCTGAAGCTAAAATGGTTATCCCGGACATCGATCCCGAGAATATTACCGGCGAATTATCAAGAGATATTCACCGCGGCTGCGAATTTGTGCTGGAAAAAGACCTGAAAATCACTGATCACAGCAGAGAAATATATGAGCAGATATATTCAAATGTCAGGCCGCACATCAACAAAACAACCGAAGAAATCAGAAAAATACTCGAATATAAAACCACTTACCTCGAAAGAAACCTCCGCAAAGGAAAAGTGCACGGCAATTCCCTCTGGAAGCTGCACGTCAAAGACCCCAGGGTCTTCTGCAAGACCTCGGAACCCAACGACATCCCCAAGCTTGCGGTTTATCTCCTGGTGGACTGCTCGGGGAGCATGACCGGCAAAAACATAGCCGAAGCAAGAAAATCCGCGTGCCTGCTCTACGAAACCTGTTCTTCAGCCCTTATTAAAATCCCGGTCAATATAACGGGATTTACCAGTGAAATACGCGTGATTAATGATGTTGTGCACAAGAGGTTTATTTCCTTCGATGACCCCTATGACAAGAGATACAGCATCGCAGGTATAGCCGCGCGGCATCAAAACCGGGACGGCTATTCCATTAGGGTGGCCACAAGGGAACTCCTTTTAAGGCCCGAACAGCAAAAAGTCCTGATCGTGCTTTCCGACGGCATGCCCGTTGCCGCTTACTTAGAATACCGCGGCAAAACCGGGATCAGGGACACCGCCCTTGCCGTCCGGGAAGCCGAAAGGCAGGGGCTCGGGGTGATCGGGCTGTATTTCGGGAGCCCTGCATACCTGCCCCAGGCGCAGAAAATATACAACAACTGCATCTACGTCAGCAACGTTTCGGTCCTGCCCCAGGTTATCGGCAGGGTTCTTAAAAAGGTTGTAAGTAGTCTGTAGGAGGTGCCAGTAATGGAAATATTTTCGTTTTCCCGGTTAAGTAAGTACGAGGACTGCCCCGCCGGGTTTTACCGGCATTATTGCTTAAAAGTTAATGAACCGCCCACACTGCCGCTGGTCAACGGCAAGGGAGTTCACAGCGTGATTGAAGCGGCCATGCGCCTGAACAAAAAAGATATGCTTTTTTTTAAAGTCATGTCCAAGATGGTAGTTGACAACGCGCCGCTGGTAATTGACCCCGAGGAAATCTTCCAGCTGACCTACCAAAATATGGTTTTAGCGGAATTCCATCCTGACAACCAGATTGAACAGCATCTTCAGCTTCCCTTGCTGCCGGATGACCCGCTTTCGCCGGTTATCCAAATGTATATCGACCTCAACCGGGACGAAGGGGGCTATGTTCAGCTGGTTGACTGGAAGACCAACCACAAGTCATATCACCCCACTGAAACAAAGCAATTGGGGCTTTACTCGTGGGCGCTGTATCAAAAATATAACAAGCCGGTGCGGAGTAAACTTGTTTTTCTTCGTACCAGGGAAACCCCGGAACACGAATTCACTAAATCAGAAATGGAAGAAGCAAGGGAGTGGGCCTTGACCCTGGCCCTGGAAATCCAGGATAAACTTTACCAGGTCCAGCACGGAGCCGACCACCGAGAGCTTTTTCCCACCAGGCCGGGCGGTGCCTGCCGTTACTGCGGCTACTCGCATGAGTGCGTCAACGGGGAACTTCCGGTCCCCGGGGAAATCAAGACCTACGAGGAAGCCCAGGCCCTCGGCGGTGAAATAATCCGCCTTGAATCGGCGCTTGATAACATGAAGCGCCTGATGAAGGGTTACGTCGAGACCTGCGGCCCGGTGGCCGTCGAGGGCAACCGGCAATTTATCATGCAGGAATCATCCTACTGGAAGTGGCCCCCAAAAGCGTTAAAGGCGGCCTTTGACAGGATCACCGGCGAAAACAAAGACCCGTTTGAATATTTCAGCCTGACGGCAACCCAGGCGGGCAAACTCGGCTGGAATGAAGAGGTTATAAAAAAACTCGGAGCCCAAAAGAAAAACAAAAGCCCGGCGCTGAAGCATGTCCAACTCCCGGAAGGAAAGGCCGCCGGCCTTTCCTCCTGACAGGAGGGATTGATATCCGGGATTTTGACATAATCGGGGTCGCCGAAAAACTGGGGTTAACGTACATCAAAGAAGGCCCGGGGCACGAAAAAATATATCGCTGCCCGTTCTGCGGCGACTCGGCCAAACACGCAAACAAGGGTCACCTTTACATTAACGCCAGTACCGGGCAGTATAAGTGCCACCGCTGCGGCGAGGAAGGCAACGCGATTACAATGTGGTCAAAATGCCGCAGTATAGATAATAAACAGGCTTATAAAGAACTCTGCAATGACGCGGGAATAAGACCAGTTGAAAAACCTGTCAGAGAAATATCCGAAAAAAACAACCTGGCGGGCGTGGACTTGAGAAACAGGGTCTATACCTACTTCCTGAAAGCGTTGCCCCTGGAAAGTAAACACAAGGACGACCTGTTGAGGCGCGGCCTCAGCGAGCTTCAAATACACAACAACATGTACAAATCAGTCCCCCAAAATTCTCAGTACCGCTGGAAAGTGGCCGGGTATATCCAGAAACGCTTAAATGAGATGGGGAAAAGCCTTCAGGGGATTCCGGGATTTTACACCCGCAGAGGGCCATACGGAGAATACTGGGACTTCATCGCGCCCAGGGGATACTTCATCCCCGTAAAAGACCCGCAGGGAAGAATCCAGGCCCTGCAGATCAGGCTGGACGAAGGCAAGTACGTCTGGTTCTCATCCCACGGGATGCCAAACGGCACGTCATCACATGCTCCCGCCCATTACACTGGAGGCACCGGCAGGGTGTGGGTAACGGAAGGCCCGCTAAAAGCTGATATAGCTTCCTGCCTGATGTCCGCTCCGTTTATCGGGGTGCCGGGAGTCAATTCATGGAAAGAAGCTGAAAAGATTCTTTCCGAGATGGGCATAAAAGACCCCATCATAGCTTTCGATTCGGATTTCAGGACCAACCCGCACGTTGCCGGGGCGCTGAGAAAATTCATATCACACCTAAAGGAACAGGGATACTTTCCTCAAAACGCTGTATGGCCTTCCAAGTACGGTAAGGGAATCGACGACGTTCTACTGAAGCTCCACAAAAAAGAAGTGATGTCCGTGAGCTTTATCGTGGATGGTGTGCCGGTTACCATTAAGCGGACGGTAACTACGGAGGTTTCGGTCGGGTAGCAGCCGCCCCGGTACCGGGACGGCACAAAATCAACCTTTCAAATATTAAAAATATTGATACCGAACATTTGTTTGGTAAAATATCTCCAAAGAGATGGTATGTAACAGCTACAAAATGACTGACTATAGTTGATTAATCAAAACTGTTTTGATTGTAGGAGTGGGTTCAGATGAAAAAGCGGAGAAAGAATAAAAAGAAACCGACTGAGCCTGACGACAGCATAAAATACACCGTCTGTGGCGAGTGGTTTCCTTTATTTTGGGATTATTACCCGGACCCTTACGGTAAAGAAGATGAAACGCCCCTGGACACCGAGATGCGCCTTTTTTGCGCCTGTACCCGCTGGTCGTTCAACCGGCTGTTAGAAGGGGTTAAGGCGAATGAAATTGAACGTGAGGGCCAAGGGAAATTTGCTCTTAACGGAAGATACGCCAAAGACGCCGTAGCCAAAGCCGCATGGGTCGTGTCGTCCTCAAAAGAGCTGTTGGCGATGGAAATCGAAGAAACAGTAACCAAACTGACTCGTGCCAAGAAAAAGCTCGGCTGGGCGGAAAAAAATCTGGAGAAAACAATCGAAAAGAATGACCCGGCAAAGATCGAAAAAGCCCGGTGTACCGTACAAGGCCGCAAAGCAAGGGTAAAGAAACTGGCTGATAAACTGGACGAGCTAAAAAATCATCAAAATAACGGCACCATACCCACAGTGGTCTTTGGTGGCCGTTCTTTATGGAAAAAGGTATGCAGAGGCAGGGTTAGCAACGAAGAGTGGCGGCAGTCCCGGCAAGACCGGCTGTATTCACGTGGGGAGAAGAGCAAAGGCGGCAACCAAAATATCAAGGTAAGCTGGCATGATGGGGAATTCGCCCTTTCTGTGACCATCTCCCACCTGTCCGAACAGAAAGGCACGGACAGCAAGGGCAGGCCCGTAATGACCAGGGCGCCCCGGGTAGAAGGCAGGCTGTGGCTGCCGGAAAAGCACCGGCTTAAAGTGTGGGAAATGCTGTTTTCCGGCGCTTCCTACACCGTGGAGATAATCAAAAGTAAAGACAACCGGTACAGGGCACATATAACATTCACTGTAACAACACTCAAACCGGCGACCAGTCCCAACCGGGGCTACCTGGGCATGGACACCAACCTCGACGGCGTAGCATTGGCTAACGTGGGATATACCGGCCAGCCGGAACCCTGGCCCGAAGGCTTTACCGTACCATATCCGAAGGCCCTGCACAAGTTTACCGGAGAATTCCAGGTGACAACGCACCCGAACGGTTTCCTTTACATCAAAATACCCGAACTGGCTTACAGCCGGAGGCACCGGCGCACATACTTAATTGGCGTGCTGGCCAAAGTGGTGGTGGGCATTGCTAAAGCTTTAGGCAAACCCATCGCCTTAGAAAAGCTGGGTTTCGGCAAAGACCGGCTGGACACGGACAAAAGATTCAACCGCATGGCGGCCAACTTCCCGTACAGAAAGATGGTCGAGGCTGTTATGCGTAAAGCCTGCAAAGAAGGCGTAGGAGTAAAGCTGGTTTGGCCGGCGCACACGTCAACCATTGGTTACTGGAAGTACATGGAGCGTTATGGTATAATCGTCCACCACGCTGCGGCATTAGTCATAGCCCGGCGAGCCATCGGTTTTAAAGAACGTATCACAAAAGAGTTAATGCAAAAGGTTCAAGCGGTTAAAGAAAAGCTTATCTTGAAAGTCAAATCCTTACCTGGGGAAGGAAAAGGAATGACCCGAAAGGTGAAGTGGCTCTTTAAGCGGCTGGACGGAAAGGTTCCCGTTTATAATGGGCTGACCCGTTTCAAGCAGGAATCTTTTTATTCCGCATGGCACGACTTGAAGCAGTTAGCTTTGCTGAGTAGGTGACCCCGTTTAGCCGGAGTACGGACAAACCGGTAGGCCGTATCTAACAGGTCGCGGGAGGCGGGGTTAACCTCCCCCCAGATGGTCTACGCAAGAACTTTGCGTTCTTGCGCCTATCTGGAGCAGGATTTTTCCATCTCCCGTCCGGGTGGGACTCCCGGGGCCGAGGTCCCCCTGTCGCAAAGTCTACCCTCAGGAGCAGACAAATCCAATCCAGAAAGGAGCGAAATCCAGGTCATGGGGTGGGCCGCTTAACTGGGTTAAAACAGTTAAGTTTTTTGAACCTGGTAAAAGTTGCAAATAGTCGTTAACGGTAAAATTGAGCCCAAATTTGTCGAACAGCTGGTAACCGAGGAAAAAGAATCCTTCGCCCAGCAGGGAAAGAAAATCGCCAAAATTATCCTCACCGAATGCGGGAGTGAAATAGAAATTAAGAGCTACGAAAAATCCCCTATTCGCAGGGTAAGACGTATCACCGGATACCTCGCCAATACCGACAACTGGGGCGCGGCCAAACTGGCCGAACTGCGGGATCGGGTCATGCACACGAACGTCAATGCAATGACCGACACCACACCCGTAAAAACCGGCGTTACGCTGCGGGTCAACGGGCTGGTGTACGAATCGGTTGTCGAGGGCCCCGGCCTCCGGGACGTAATCTTCGTACAGGGGTGCCCGCACCGTTGTCCCGGCTGCCATAACCCCGGCTCCTGGGACTTCGAGGGAGGCACTGTAGTGGACATAGCGGACGTCGTTGCTTCAATACCGTCGAGCCCCCTAGTTTCCGGGATCACCATCTCCGGCGGGGAGCCGTTCTGCCAGGCTGTGAATTTGTTGGAAGTGGCCCAATATATCAAAGACAGAGGGCTCAACCTCTGGGTCTATACCGGTTACACTTGGGCAGAACTGCTCACCCACCCGGACCCGGCGGTAAATCAACTGCTCGCCCTTACCGACGTGGTGGTGGACGGGCGGTTTGAACAGGACAAAGCCGACCTTTCCCTGCCGTTCAGGGGGAGCGCAAACCAGCAGCTAATTGATGTGCAAGCGTCTTTACAAGCAGGAAGAGTAATTTTATGGAGATGCCGGTAAACAGCAAATACCAAAAGGAGGTTTGTAAAAAACATGTTTTATTACGAAATTCAATCGGGTTCAGCCGCTTACCGGAAGATCTGCGACTGCCTCAGAGACTACCTGAAATGGTTTGACGATTCTATTCAGGAACAAATTCGCCGCCTGCTGTCTATAGAGAGCGTTGAGGGTATCCACTTTGTCCCTGGTCGCCTGATCATGGACAACCCCCCGGACCACTTAAAAAAATATTTTGATGGGCCGAATGAATATGGTCAGTACACGGCACTCATTGATTCGGACCTTAATAATAAATGGGTTAGGTTTTGCAGAGAGAACGATCTAAAATTTATTCGTCCTAGCATAATTATGGATTACGACTTCGGACTCATTGAGTACCCGGGCAAAAAGATTTTTTATCTGCTCGGCTCTAAATTTATCATTGAGTCTGAGGTGGAGCTGGACAAAGGCTTTCTAAAAACTATCCCAAAAACTGAATTTATAAGGTTAAAGGCTGACTTTCTGGCCAAGCAGGGGAAAATAGCTTAAGAAACGCAAAAAGCCAAAAGGGAGGTCCAAGTATGAAAAAAATCACTGTTCAAATAACTGATGAACAAGAAAAGTTCCTTAAACTTTTTGCCGCCAATCATTACCCTGGCGCAAAGGATAATCTTGCAACTCATCACCCAATACACATTGTCCAAACAAAAAGAATCAGGCATATCCCATACAGCCCCGATATTGCTGATTTTTATGATCATCTTCCGCTTGTATTCACTTATAATACCGACGACTACCAGCTTTGGTTCAAAAATGAAGAAGAGCTTGTCAAGCAGTATTACGAGGACAGGGGAGAAGATCCACCGATTCCCGTTAAGCCATTCGGGGAAATACAATACACCGAGGTACATGATAAAGACGGAAATGCTGTTTGGATTTGCGATTACAGCGATTATTTCAAGGTTTACGGCGTTGAGCCGGTAGTATTTGCCTGGGAAGAAGAAGATTACGAGGATGTTGCCTTCTTCTTCATCCTCGAAGAGGCCAGAAGATACATCAAATATCAAGGCCATAACCTTAAAGAGCCAAGGACATACACATATGACGCGGGTTATTCCAACGAAGGCGAATACCATCATTTTTGGGACCTGCTTTTCAAACTTGGAGAGCAGCTTAATGCGGAAAGCAAGTCCGAGAATCTCGCTACAGATGCTTCGTAGCTGTGTTGCTTCTGCCCACTCCCTGAGTGGGCAGGCTGGAGCACGGCTCCATCTAACCAAGACAACAATTTTTATAAGTTTGTTAGTCATGTATTGCCGGCGCTTCTAAGTACGCCGGACGTAAGTTATCTATTACCGGCGCTTCTAAGCACGCCGGGCAAAAGTTATCTATTACCAGCGCTTTTAAGTACGCCGGGCAAAGGATTTAATTATGGCACATTAATAGTGCTGTTAAAATCATTGTTCCGCCCTCGCAAAGGGTTCAAAAATACATACAGTGGCTTCTGGCCGCTCTAATCAACTACTTAAAGGAGGTGATTCGGGCGGCCGGAGCCGTCCAGTTGTTCCTTGGTACGTCCCCCGCAGGGGAGAAATTAACTTCCCCTGCCCAGGGGGAAGTATTTAAGGAGTGGTTTCAATGACCCAAAAACTAAATAACTTGCTTCTGAAAGAAATGGTTAACGGCATGGAGCTTGCGCACCGGTCCGGCGGTAAGGTTGATATTGTGTTTAACAACCCTTTCGGCACCAAGATGAAGGCTTCAACCGTAGTTCCCGAAGGATTCGTAAAAACCGTTAGTCACCCTTACCGGGACTCAAGAAGCGGCCTGACCTGGTATGTCAAGGTCAACAACAGGCCAGTTAAATTCAGCGCGCAAAGCGGTTTGTAAAATACAAAAAACAAAGGCCGCCCGACCGGCCTGTAAATCAATCGCAGGAGGTGATTGATGCAGTAGGCCGTCGGGGGCCTGCTGTGCCTTCTAAAGAATGAAATTATTAAAGAGCTGGAAACGGCTCTAACCGAGCTGGCCGAGGCGGCGTGGTTGACCGTTCGCCAAGCAAAAGGCTCGTGCGGGGAGTTCAACCCGCACATCGACTGCAGCGCCTGGCTAAAGCGCGGCCGCAGATGCCCGGAGTGCCCCTATTGATATGTCCATGATCTGGAGGACTTGTTGGCCAAGCTGGGGATAAGGCCAAAATAAAGGAATTGCGAATCCTGGGCTGCCCGCCTGGTCAGGCCGCCAAACTCACCTTAAAAGGAGGGAAGGCACGGCGGCCCCCGCCAGAGGGCCGCGCGTGCCGCGGTTTTGAAAATGACGAGAGTAGGGTACTACGACCGTATGGGTCGGGTACGCCACCTAAAATTAAAATTTACCGAAGACAAAATCACCCCCGAAAGCGCACAGAAATGGGCTCGGCACTGGGCGCTGCAGTGGGGAGACGTTAATCATCAAAAAAAAGTGCGGGCCGACCTGCCCGGGCACGCCTGGTGGTTCGGCTGCTCCGGACACGGCGGTTACATCCTGGTGGCCCCCATGTCGGCAGTGCCGAAGCTGTTCAACGACAAATTTGCCGTTGACGGAGCTGCAACATGGAGCGATTACTACTACACCTCAGTTAAAGGATACGCCGTGTACCGCTTCGAGGAGGACTGCAACTGGGCGGTGCTGGAGTATGCCATCCCCGAAGTGGCATACTGGGCGGTCCTCAATCGGGAACGGGAATTCGCCCGGTACGACAAAGACCCCGAAAGAAAGGCTTTGGCCTTAAAACGGCTGAAGTCTCCAAAGCTGTTCAAGCAGGCTGTCGCAGAGCGTTTGGACAGGGCCTGGCAAAGCATCCTGCGTTGGCAGTCGCAGGGTGTGATCGACGAACTGCAAAGGCTTGCCGGCCCCGAACGGCAAGCTGCAGGAGGTGGCATGTAATGGCACTGACAAAGTACCAAAAAATAGCACGGCGGGCCATTGATAAATATTTTAAGGATTCTTCCAAAAGCGTTGTTTCGCTGTATCAGTTATCAGTAGTTGCAGACAATGCAGCATATGACGCCGGGAAAAAACGGGAACTGTTCAGTTCCCTGGAAGAGTACCAGAGGCTTCTACCCTCCGGGGCGAATGTCTTCTGGGACAAAAAAACCGGGCTGTTATCCGTTGTTAACACCTATCGCTCCGCGCCTGTGGAAGAAATGCGGTTTCTTCCCGGCGCCTTTGACGCCTGGGTGGATATGGGGCCGGACATTAATGCAGCTCGGTTAAAAGAATAACATTCAGCAGGCGGCCCGGCCCGCCCAATCACCAAGGAGGTGAAAAGGGGCGGCGCCGGTGGCCGCCCTAAAAATGATCAAATACGCGAGATACGTTGATCTGGCTCAAAATCCGCCAGTTGAACCCATCGAGATTGCGATCTACGAACCTGATGAAACACCTGGTTATTTGCGCTATGTGGGCAACAAAACTATCCAGCAAATTTTCGATGAACTGGAGGAAAGACTCAAAGAAGAAAACTGCTATCCCGACGAGTATTTCAGCATTTCTTTTACCAACAGAGGACGCAGTGCTGAGCAGGAATTTCCACAATACCGATGGATTGCCTGCTTTCCTGTGACCGGGAGCAACGAGGGGCATTACATTCATGTTGAGATAATCAGTCCCGAAGGTGAGCGCGAAATAATATTCCTCGGCAAAACATTCCGGGGATTTGAATTTGCGGCACAGGTTGCAATGGCGTGCGCCAAGCACCTGGGCGCTTAACCCAAAAAACAGCAAAATCCAATAAAGTTTAGGGAGGGCAACTAAAATGTACGTAATTTGCAAAAACGACTACCCGATTGCGGTAGTGGCGACCAAAGAACTTGCCGAACAAAACAAAACGTTGATTCAGGAATACTATAATAAAGAAAAACGCCTGGAGAAGTTACGTGGTGAGAGTTGCTGGAACCAATCATATATTCATGTTCATTATGTACCAGAACTCGAAAACACAGATTTCATAGACAAACTGGGACTAAATAAAAACTTGGATAAATTACTGGTTTATTGGGAAGAGGTTGCTGAAAAAAGCGGTCAAAAAAGCCGCTCATAGATTAAGCAAAAGCAAGATTTAAAAATTTAGGCGGCCCGGTCCGCCCCAATTCACCAAACCAAAGGAGGTGAGGGAAGGCGGGTTACCGGGGCCCGCCTTCCTGCAAATGCACTATTTGCACTGTATCTTGGTAGAACTTGAGGAAACAACATCGGTCGAAAACGTCGAAGACCTGGTTGAAGAAGCCAGAAGTGAAGCAATATATGCAACCGAATATTTCCAGGATCAGGTTTACGACTGGCGTGAAGAAGACGCCGGCAGGTGGGCCGACGAATTTCCCAACCGGGGCGTTGTCCTCGGTCTCAACGACCGGGAACTGTTTCTCAAACTTTTGAACAAGTGGAGGGAAATGCCCTTGCGGGCGGCCCTCGAAAATTTAAAGAACCTCGAATTAACAGAAAAACCCGAGACAACCATGCACCTGAGCGAAAAACTGATCAGACTGTTATGGGAAAATAACGGTCCATGGGTTTATCTTATCACAAGCGCTGTTCAACTGGCGTACGGCAGATACTGTCCCGACAGCTGTTTTTACAGCGTGCCGGACTACTCCACCAAAATCACCCAGAGAACACTCAAGGAAGCCACGGAACACCCTGAACGGTTCGCGCTGGTGTTCTTGGATTACCACTATTGATGATTGAGATTAACCCGCCTGGTCGGGTCGCTAAAATTTTTCCAAAAGGAGGAAAGGCACAGCGGCCCACCAGGGGGCCGTGCGTTATTGGGGGCTAAAACCAAATGGAATTACCCAAAATTAAATTGGTTTCAGACTTTTGGGATTACTACGATCACTGGTTTGATGGTTCCGACGCCGAGATAGTCTTTGAGCGCAGGTCCACTGGTGGAATGGACCGGCTTCAGATGTTGGAATACCTGAAGTCATTGGGCTTGCGGGTACCGGCCTTCGGTCGGGTACGTGATTTATACGACCGCGAGCGACAGGTGTGGCAAGGATATGTTGATATTACATCAGTAGTGGTCTATCTTGACGAAAGGGCGCACCGCGGCGAAGGGAAGGTCTTGCTCTCACTGCGTGACGCCATGGAGCAGTACCCTGACCACCTGGCCACTGAATATATTCCGGCATTACCTTCCGGCCATGGCCTGACCTGGCGTTATCTCCAGGTTGGGGACAAGATATTTTGGCTTAAGTGCACCAGCCACTCAGATTGGCGGTCTAACTGCGGTGATGTTGAAATCAAGGTGTTATCCAGAGAAAAAGACAGTTATAATGATAAAATCAGGCACCCGCTATATGCCGTGGATTTTGTTCCGGCCGGCAACAGACTGTATGCTGTGGATTTCAATGTTGCCCCCGGAATCAAAGGTACCGGCGTGGAAGAACTCTTGCCACCCCGGGAAGCGGCGGAAGCGATCAAAAAAGCTATAGCCCATTCTGTTTAAAATGCGTAATAAAAGGGGGCGGTTACAATCATTGACCCTATAGCTCTTTTTAAAAGCATTACATCTGGCGAAATATACCGGATAACTATTGGAGAGGCAATATATACAAAAAGAATAACCCGTAGTTGGGTAAGTTGTGATATTTGTGGTAGGGATATTAGGTTTGGCACGAAAGAGACGGTTTATTTACAGAAAGGAAAAACCGGTAAACGATTCTGCCTTCATTGCTTTGATAACTTGGTAAAAAATGCTATATCAAACGGTGAGCCAATAACTATTGACTTCAAATAACTGCATATTCCAATCAAAATGTGCAAAATTTTAGAATAAAAAACTAACCGGGCTTTGCGGCCCAAACCATTCCAATCGAAGGGGGGATGGGGCGGGCGTGTGCGTTGTTCCTACACAACGCAGGCAGTAATGCCTGAATAAAAGTAGGCATTAGGTGCAAACCTGATGAACTGTGTTTCCGAATCGCCGGGTGAAACTCCCGGATGCGTCGAAGGTTGGCGACGTAGAAAGGCTAATACTCCGACATGCCCTGATAATTCGATGGTGAAAGTGATTCAGGGTATGAAGCTCGGTGAAGACGGCGAAAACCGGACCTGAGAAGCGGTTAGGGAAGTAGCCGGGCCGCCACAAAACGACCATGCCGACTCATCATAGGAACCTGCGTTTGTACGGTTCGAAACATTCGGATAAGGAAATTGAACCTTATCACACTCGAAAGAGTGCGAGGGAACAGTTATGAAATGCCCGCTATCATAACTGACGTTCTCCAATATGGAAACGTGCCTAATCCTCCAACCGTGGATAAAGGCTGAACTCCGGACCAGAGCAGGCGGCTAAAGTCGTATGTAAGGCTAGGAAACACGGTACAACGAAACCTGCAAGACGGAGCCAATCGAAGCAGTGAAGTCTAACCGCGCAGGAAATGGCCGGTGAATGCAGGGGGCAGCAGCCCGTAGTAGCAATGAAACGTCTAACCAATGTGGAGCCAAGGGGCATAGTCAAGCAACAGACGGTAACATGATTGAGCCTGACTGGGAAGCCGTTGCGCACACCTGGTTAACCCACGACATCTTCCGAAAGGAGGGATGCCGATGGCTCACGAATCAGTCTACCCGAAACTGGAATCTGAATCAGACATGCAATCTATCCTGGACTACCTATACGCAACAACCAAACAGGCACTTGAAGAAGGTAAACTACCTAAATTCAAAAACCTACTAGAACTAGCAAAATCCGAAATAATAATCATCACTGCCATACACAACATTAAATCCAACCACGGCAGTAAAACAGCGGGAACCGACGGCGTCATCATACCAGACATCCTGCAACAACAATATCCAGAAGTCATTCAGATGGTCAGAAACGCACTTGATGACTACAAACCGCACCTTCTCAGAAGAGTGTGGATACCCAAACCAGGAAAAAATGAAAAGAGACCATTGAGCATACCTGCGGTCATTGATAGAATTGTCCAGGAAATCCTGCGTATCATCATTGAACCAATCATGGAAGCACAATTCTTTAAACACTCATACGGATTCCGACCTATGAGAGACGCACACATGGCACTTGAAAGAACAACTAATATATGCCACAAAACAGGATACCACTGGATAATTGAAGGGGACATTAAAGGCTGCTTCGACAACATTAATCACACCAAATTAATCAAACAACTCTGGCATATGGGCATACATGACAGAAGAATTTTGATGATAATTAAGAAAATGCTCAAAGCTGGAGTAATGGACGAACTAACAACCACGGAACTAGGCACACCACAAGGTGGATTATGCAAAGCTTAGCATAATCCTCCTTATGCAAAGTAGATGATTATGCAAAGTAAACTCGTACAGACCATTAAATATAAGGATTTCTGTCTCATTTACTTTGCATAATCTTTGAGACTTC
>NZ_JADNRQ010000026.1 GCF_015594625.1 Desulfallas sp. Bu1-1
GTAAATATTCTATTAATGTTAAAATATTGAAAGAAAGTAATAATTTGTTTTTGCGCTTTCTTATGACCTATTATTTTTTTCTTCTTCGTTCCCCACCATTTAATTCTTATCCTATTGTTATCCCCTTTTCGCCTGTCTTTTTTTCCCGAGGTGTAATATGAAATCAACATTCATCCATGCTGTCAGTACATTAATTAGAATCCAGGAGGCCCGTTTTAAGGTCGCTTCCCAACATTCCAATCGGGTGGCGTTTTACGCATTGATGCTGGCCAAAGAGCTGAGTATGTCCGACAAAGAGCAAGAGCATATCTACCTGGCCGGTTTACTTCATGATATCGGTAAGCTGGGTATTCCCGACTCCTGCTTATTTAAGCCGGGCAAACTTACCGAAGAAGAATGGCGGGAAATTAAAAAACATCCGGTTTTTAGCTATGAGATTCTTTCTGCTATTCCGGAAATGGAAAACATTAGCGTCATGGCTCTGTACCATCATGAACGGTACGATGGTAAGGGATATCCCGAAGGACTACGGGGCGAGGCTATTCCCCTGGGTGCCCGCCTTTTAGCCGTGGCCGACAGTTTTGACGCTATGACATCCTACCGCGTTTACCGGCCGCAAATGTCTTTTCAAGTGGCGATTGATGAACTCTGCCGTTGTGCCGGCACACAGTTCGATCCATGGTTTGTGGAGGCATTTTGCCGCCTTTGGGAGCGAGAAGATATGTCAAACTCCACTCATTTCGAATCTGCTTTCCGGACCCTTATCGGTAACGGCTTGAATTTAAAAAGATAAAAAGAGGGAGGAGTATTTTTGAATAGTCTAAGACTTAAATTGATGCTTATCATTGTTCTTGTTACGGTAGCGGCATTGGGTGCTGTTTCCTTTATTAATTTCAATAAGGCATCAAATATCCTTGAGGAACAATTGTCAAATGCAGCGGCTAATAGTGCAGAGCATAATGCTATGGTAGTAAACGAATGGCTGAGAGGTATTGTTAAAGAGGTCAATACTTTGGCTGAAAATGCGGATGTGCAAAGCGCGGAACCTGAACGTTACCTGCCAGTTTTAAAACGGGTACTGAAAAAGCACGATGACTATGATTTGGTTTATGCCTCTGATAAATACGGTAATGGCGCGGGCTCAGACGATACAACTTTTAATATTGCAGATAGAGAATACTTCAAAGAAGCAATGCAGGGGAAAACTACAATTTCCGATCCCTTAATAAGTAAAGCTACCGGTAGTCAAGTTATCGCTGTAGTGGCCCCAACATATAAAGATGGTGCTACATCACCAACTGGTCTGGTAGGCGTGACTGTACCGCTGGATTACCTGCAAGAACTGGTAAAGGGCATGCAACTAAGCGGCCACGGGTACGGGCTGATCCAAAACTCGGACATGACAACCATTGCCCACCCCAATGACGAGTTTTTGGGTAATAAGACCATTGTGGATGCCGGCGATGAACGCTTAAAAGAATTATTCCGGCGGATGAGCGAAGGCGAAAAGGGATATGGAACCTACAGCTATCAAGGTGTTGAGAAAATGCTGGCCTTTGCCCCGGTGGAATTGACCGGCTGGTCGGTGGCCCAAACCGCCGACGTGGCAGATATTATGTCGCCCCTGGGCGCCATCCGCAGTGCCAGCCTTTCGGTAACCTTAATTGCTATGATTATCATGCTGGGTATTGCCTTGCTTATTGCCAATTTTATATCTAAGCCCGTAATACATCTAAGCAAAATTGCTGAAGCTGTTGCACGCGGAGATTTAACTCAAAAAGTAGATGTCGGCCGTAAGAGTAAGGATGAAATCGGTACTCTGACAGTCGCATTTGAAAAAATGGTAGACAATTTAAAAGCCATGATAGGCGACATCCAGAAGAGTTCCGACCGGCTGGCTTCGCACAGCCAGGAACTGGCATCCTCCAGTGAAGAGGTAAGTGCTACGGTTGAAGAAGTGGCCAGCACCACCAATGAAGTTGCAGCTACTTCGGCCCAGGGGGCGGAGAATGCGGAAGTCGCGGCCCTGGAATCTGAACAGGTACGGCAGGTGGCTGAAGAAGGCAACCGGGCCGTAAAGGAAACGGTAGAAAAAATAAACTTCATTGCTTCAAGCACCCAAAACGTCTCCAATGCAATTCAAAAACTCGGTGAGCAATCTAACAAAATTGGAGAAATTATTAACACCATTACCAACATAGCGGACCAGACCAACCTTCTGGCCCTGAACGCCGCCATCGAGGCCGCCCGGGCCGGGGAGCACGGCCGCGGATTTGCAGTGGTGGCGGAGGAAGTGCGCAAACTGGCCGAACAGTCAGCCAGCGCTGCCAATGAAATTACCGGGCTGATCAAGGAGATTCAGGATGGTGTCGGGGAAGCCATAAATGCAATGGAACATGGAACCAGGGAAGTAAGTGAAGGAGTGCAGGTGGCCAGTAACGCCGGCGCTTCCCTGCAGCAGATCATTAAAGCAGTGGAAAAGAACAAGGCAATGATCCAGGATATCGCGATCGCTGTCAAGCAGGCCAACGAGGGTACACAGCAGCTTACTGCTGCCAGTGAACAGATTGCTTCCACTGTACAGCAGGTATCCAATTCCGCTCAAGAGCTGGCCAACATTGCCGCCGAACTGCAAAACACCGTGGTTAAGTTTAAGGTTGATGAGTCTGAGACCGGCTTCCATACCGGTAGTGTTTCTGAAGTTGATAATGAGAAAAATATGAAATAATGGACCTCAAATAAGACGTTGAAACACTTAGTATTTAAGTGAATAAATTAAAGTTTTAACAATTACACTTATATTGCAACAAGCATCGGGTGGTGATAACAAATTAAATTATGGAATTAGATAAAATAATTAACGAAATAATTTTAAATAACCCGGAACTAGCAGACTATTATCAAAATAATGAAGAAGAAATTAAAACACTCATAGATAAGCTGCATATTAAAAAAGAAGATATTAAAGATCTAATAAAACTTTACAAAATTATTGAAGAAACCGATATTTTATGTCTTTAAGCCTTATAATTACAAGTTTAACAAATTGTTGATGCAAAGGCTAGCTATGTGCGCGGTATAATTAAATGGATGAATTTCGGACAATAAAAATGGACAATTTTTACCACCCCCCTGTCAAGCAGCATAATTAATGTTTGACAGGGAGGTGGTAATTATTTGACAACGTGGTGGAAAATATATGCCGGAATTCATCAAGTGAATCCTCAAAAACATGGGCCTGAGAAAATCCCAGGTAGCCAGAAGACTGGACATTTGTATTTTATCATGGAACCATGCCTCCATCAGCTTTTGAAATCCCTGATAAACATCGCCGCCTTGTCGCTGTCCAGGAAATCGTGAACATCTCTAATGCCCAGGTGCTTTAAAAGCTCCATCACATACTTGTTGTCCACCGGGGTAAGGAAAAGGGCTTCCCGGCCGTATTCGTCAACCAACCTCCTGCCTTCTTCGGGGTCGATGATCACCTTCGGGCCGCCCACGCATCCCCCGTTGCAGCGTCGATTTTTCCTTTCAGCACTTCTTTCAACAACTTTCTGCAATCCTGCACGCCGTCCGCCTGGACGGCACGGATTTTGACCGCCCTGCCGGGTCTCAGCCTTTCCAGGGTGTTCGCTATCGCTTCGCTCACTCCCCCTGTCCTGGCATAGATGCGACCGGCGGTGGAGGAGTGTTCGCTGGGGTCTTCCTCCAGCTCCGCGGGGCTTATGCCCACCGCTTCAAATATTTGCTCCACTTCCCGGAACGTGAGCACGGCGTCCACCGCATCCCGGATGTCCGGTTCTTTGGCTTCCGCTTTCTTGGCGAGAGAATGACATAACCTCTTTACCCCTACGACGCCTGTTTTCTTGACGACGCTTGATTTTCCACTGGTATGTGCTAGACTTGAGCATAGAGGCTCTCTCCTTCCGGTTTTAGAATGGGCTTTTCCAATAACCCCATTTTAACCGGAAGGAACGGTCTTTCCTAGAAGATATTTCTAATTTTATTACCAGTTTTAAGTGGACAAGTGTCTCTTGATATTATAATTAAACCAAAGGAGTGACCCATTTGCCGGAACATATCCAAATTTATTTTGCCAGCGCAATCTTTTTAATTACTTACGCTATAATTATCTCCGAAAAGATACACCGGGCGGTAATCGCCCTGGTTGGAGCGGCATTGATCGCGGTGACAAAAATATTAAGCCCGGAAGAAGCGGTGCATGCCATAGATTTTAATACCATCGGTTTGCTTGTGGGCATGATGATTATTGTCGGCATCACCAGGCAGACGGGTGTTTTTGAGTACATGGCCATCAAAGCGGCCAGAAGCTCCAGGGGCGAGCCGCTAAAAATTATGGCGGCGTTATCGCTGGTGACGGCTGTTTTATCCGCCTTCCTGGACAACGTGACCACGGTTTTGTTGATTGTCCCGGTGACATTTGCCATCGCCCAGAAACTCGGAATCAGTCCCATTCCGATCTTAATTGCGGAAATACTGGCATCCAACATCGGTGGCACAGCAACGCTTATCGGCGACCCCCCCAACATCATGATCGGTAGTGCTACCGGCCTTGGTTTTATGGATTTTGTTATTAACCTTACTCCTATAGTTATTGTTGTTTACATTGTAACCATAACACTGCTGCGGTTAATTTACCGTGCCCGGCTGGTGGTCGATCCGGAACGCCAGAAAACAATTATGGAAATGAACGAGAACGATGAATTAAAAGACACGAAGCTACTGCGCAAGTGCCTGCTGGTGCTGGGGCTGACCATTTTCGGTTTTGTCATACACCAGTACGTGCACATGGAATCGTCGGTAATCGCCCTTACCGGCGCCAGCCTGTTGCTGCTGGTGAGCCGGGAGGACCCCGAACACGCGCTGCATGCTGTAGAATGGCCAGTTATATTTTTCTTTATCGGCCTGTTTGTGCTGGTGGGAAGCATGGAAAAGGTGGGCGTCATCGAGGCCATTGCCAAGGCATCCCTGGAAATTACCGGTGGGGTGATGATCCCCACGGCCATGCTGATCCTGTGGCTGTCCGGCATCGCCTCGGCCTTTGTGGACAATATCCCCTTTGTGGCCACCATGATTCCGTTAATCAAGGACATGGGGCAATTAATGGGAGTAACCGATCCAAACGCGCTCAACCTGTTCTGGTGGTCGCTGTCCCTGGGTGCCTGCCTGGGCGGCAACGGAACCGTTATTGGCGCCTCCGCCAACGTCGTGGTGATCGGGATGGCGGAAAAGCGGGGCATGCATATCACCTTTATGAATTACTTCAAAGTGGCATTTCCGCTGATGCTGGTATCTCTGGTATTATGTTCGGTTTACATGATACTCTGGCACTTCTACTCCGGAATATTCACCATAACGATTACATTGCTGTTCGGCTTTATCGTAGCAGTAGCTTATACGCCCATCAACAAGGCTTTGGAGAAAAGCGCGGTCAAGCATCGTGCCAGGCAATCGGTGCGGTATAAGTAAATTGCGGCCAACATCGGATCGAATTATGTCATTTTCGACGTGCTGCAGAAGGGGGACGCAAGAGTGCCTGGCACCTGGGATTTATTACCATTCGGTAAAATCATCGAAAACAATTTACTTCACGGCAGAGGAAATAACGAAAGTTAGTTGAGAGCAAGGGGGATTTATGGTATAATCTTACAAAAGGTCGTTGTTGCCACCTGGGAGGCGAATAACATGTCCGGTGAGACCATAAAAATAGAATTTGAATTGCCCTGCAGGAACAAACCGGGCAAGCAGTTCCCTGCAACGGAGAAATCCTTTCCTTGGCGGGCCTACAGGTGCTGTTTGTATAGGATAACGAGACCAACTGGCAGATTGTCCGGGAGTTGCTGGAATTTGCCGGTGTCAGGGTGATTGTGGTCGGCACGGAAAGTAGCAAGAGGGGGAAAAGCATGAGCGCACAAGTGCAACAGCTGCATAAAACCGTCGGCCGGAATGACCCATGCCCCTGTGGTAGCGGAAAGAAGTATAAGAAATGCTGTCTTCCCAGGCACGAGGAAGAAGAGCAATTGAGGAGGAAATTGGCGGAACCGGAAATCTTATCCGATAAATATTTTACTGTCAAGGAATATATCTCCGAATCGGGGTTTCCGGTAGTGAACCTTGATTATTTTCTGCTTGAGCTGCTGAATATTATTGGATCGATAATTCATAAATTGGGCAAGCCGAACCCGGAGCAGGTAAAAGAGCTTTTAAAGAAACTATTATCGCAGGGAAGAAATTTTTTTGCCGGTTGTCAAAAATGTACTGTCGGATGCTTGAAAGAACCAATGAAAAGGGCAAGCCTGCAATCATTAAAGGATAAGGGATTGCGATTGGAGGAATTTCCGAAAGTTCTTCAGAAACCCGTCATCATCAATTTATTTTATTTTGAATTTGTTAATTCAATTATGGTAGCATTGGCAAAAGAGCTTGAATCCTTGCTGCCGGAAGCTGAAGCGAAGGATATTGTATCCACAGTAAGTGCTTCCATTTTTGACTTTGTAACAGAAAACTGCTGGGGAAACTGTAATAACAGATGTATAAAGGAATATGGAAAGAATGCTTACTGCAGCTTTTGTTCCTTTGGAGAGGACAAGCTGCCATGTCCTAAAGCGGGAGAGATATCCTATAATGAAATATGCGCAACAGAGGCAGATATGATACACTAAAAACATTTTTTCCCACAACCGCGTTTTAATGTAATCCATCGCCTCCGTCAGCTTTTAAAATCTCTGATAAACATCGCCGCCTTGTCGCTGTCCAGGAAATCGTGAACATCTCTAATGCCCAGGTGCTTTAAAAGCTCCATCACATACTTGTTGTCCACCGGGGTAAGGAAAAGGGCTTCCCGGCCGTATTCATCAACCAACCTCTTGCCTTCTTCGGGGTCGACGATCACCTTCGGGCCGCCCGCGCATCCCCCGTTGCAGCGTCGATTTTTCCTTCCAGCACTTCTTTCAACAACTTTCTGCAATCCTGCACGCCGTCCACCTGGACGGCGCGGATTTTGACCGCATATCACCATATCATCCCGGTTTGATTTGCTAATTGTACTATTTGCCGTTTACTGTAGATTTATGAGTTTTTGATTTTCGACAAAACAAAATCGCGGGAACTTTTGAATGCTTAAAAGCGTCGATTTTAGTAGACAATTGGTTTTTTTTGAGGGGAGATAGCATGAAAAAAACAATTACCGCGTTGCTGGTGATCGCGGTCGCGCTGGTGGTGTTTACCGGCCCTGCCGGCGCGGAAGACTTCAAGCTGGGCAATGAAATGTTGATGACCAAATACCACTACCTCATCGAAGGAAAAAGAATCGGGCTGGTCACCAACCAGAGCGGTGTGACGAGCGACGGGCGGAGCATGATTGACGTGCTGGCGGAAGACAAGTCAACCCAACTGGTGGCGCTTTACGGGCCCGAACACGGCATCGACGGCACCGCCAAGGCCGGGGAATACGTTAAGTCATACACGCACCCGGCGCTGGGCATTCCGGTCTACAGTTTGTACGGAGCCACCAGGATGCCCACCGAAGACATGCTGCGCAACGTGGACGTGCTGGTTTATGACATCCAGGACATTGGCGCCAGGTCCTACACCTATATTTCCACTTTAAATTACTGCATGGTTGCGGCACAGAAGTACGGCAAGAAAATTATCGTCCTGGACCGGCCCAATCCTTTGGGCGGGGTTATCGTGGAAGGCCCCGTGCTGGAAGACCGTTTCACGTCGTTTGTCGGCATCGACAATTTGCCGATGGCCCACGGGATGACGGTGGGCGAACTGGCAAAGTTTTTCAACCGCAAGATCGGCGCCGACCTGACGGTGGTTCCCATGGAAGGTTACACCCGGACGATGCTTTTTGAGGATACCGGGCTGTCCTGGGTGCAGACATCGCCCAATATCCCGGACATGGACTCCGTGCGCGGTTACATGGCCACCGGGCTGGGGGAAGGAACGGGCATCTTCCAGGCCGATAAATTCAAGTGGATCGGCGGCAATGGAATCGACGCCCAAAAATTTGCCGGCCTGCTCAACCGGGCGGGGCTTCCGGGGGTGACCTTCATCCCCGAACAGAGGGGATCGGCCGGGGGCGTCAGGTTGAACATCACCGACCCGCATGCCTTCAACCCGGCCAAAACCGGTATCTGCGCCCTGGCATACGCTCACTCGTTGACTAATTTCAAAGTACCCAAGAGCGGCCAGACCGTGGTCATGTTCGATAAAATCATGGGTACGGACAAAATGGGACAATGGTTGGAGCAGGGGTTAACGCCTCAACAGATCGAAGCAAACTACGCCGCCGGGCTCAACCGGTTCAAGGAAGAAAGAAAACAGTACCTGATCTACGGCTATGGCCCCTCCGGTTCCGCTTCCATCGTGATCAAAGTGGGCGGGCGTCCCATCAGCTTTGACTCCGAACCATACATCGACGCGAACAACCGGACCATGGTACCGCTGAGGGCTATTTCCGAAGCCCTGGGGGCGGTGGTGAACTGGGATGCAAAAACAAAAACCATCACCATTGTCAAGCAGGGGCATAGAATCGTATTGACATTGAACAGCACCCTGGCGGTGGTCAATGGAGAACAAAAGAGCATGGATACAACCCCCGTGATCAAAAACAACCGCACCATGGTTCCGCTGCGGTACGCGGGTGAATTTTTGGGTGCCCGGGTGAATTGGGACAAGAATACCCGCACCGTTACAGTGGATTGATAAAGTTAATAAAAAAATCTCATTAAAATCGGGGTAAAAATTATGGATCAGCAGTTTGATTTTGCCCGTATTAATTTTTGAGGTTAGTAGTCCTGATGAATGCGATAATCTCATCAATAAATGAACGAACAGCTAACCTTGCTTCTTTAACTTCATCTAAACTAAAGTTCCTAAAATCGTCGTAATCAGCTTCTGAACGTAAAGTAAATATCATGGATAAAGTTTTACTAGATCTTTTATTTAACGCCCCGGTTTTTACAAATTCACGATTAAATAATGAAATGACTCCGCTATGTTTGGCGGCGTCGAGTTTTTTTAGGGCCAACAAGGCTCTAGCCGCATGAAATGCTGCATAATAGTAGCGATTTATGGCACCGTGGTAAGAACCAAGTTTAAAAAGTTGATCTCCTTCTATGAATGTCTGTTCGGCCTTTTCCAACCGCCACCGGGATAAGCTTAAATTCATAGGGGCATGCCCTCTTCTTGTATAGATTTATAGAATAATGTTTCCTGGAATAAAGGCTCCGTATAACGATTCTTCGACATAACTATTGGTGATATTACAACGTCATGTTTTAGGTTAATGTCCACAGCCATATCAATAACTGCTTCTCTAGTTAGCCCATTCTCATTTTGAACAACTACTAAAATATCGATATCAGATTCGTCCGTGAATGTGCCGCGGGCCGTTGAGCCAAAAAGGCGGATTTCCACCAGGTTTGTACTCAATTGAGCTCTTAAAGTATCACAGAATTCATTTATGGCTTTTTCTTTATGACTTTCTATCAAACCAACCAACTCCTTTTGCATATTATAACCGATGAAACCATAATATTTCCATAACAACCTCCTATCTTCTTCTGTCAATGATCCCCTTTCAGCTACCCACGTATCCCCCGTGGGTAGCCGCCCATTCCTTCCAGAAAATCGGTGTCAATCAGTGAGAGCGCCGTGCCTGGTACCTGGAAGGTGCGGGAGTTTCACCAGGGGCCGCAAGCTGCCCCGGAAAGTGAAATACCTGCGGCCGCAGGTATTGGCGCCGAAAAGAGCCGCTTAAAACGTATCTACGATGAGTAGTAGACGCCCATGGACCGGGCCTTCCCGGCAAATGTCGGGATGTAGCTCACGAGGAAAGCGTAAGACCTGCGCTTTAGCAGGCAGCATTCCGGTGACATGAGAAACCTTCGGGACGAAGCCCCCGGACTTGTCCCGGGGGAGGTTCACTGCGTTAGTTGATATTTTCATCAACAAAGGGTATAATAAAGTTAGAAAGTTAAACTTTATTACTTGGAGTTGATAAAATGCTTGTGGAATTAAAACAAAAATCACAAGTTACCATACCCAGTGAGTTAGTGAAAAAAATGAACCTTCGTCCAGGCGACAAACTGGAGATAGAGGAGAAGGATGGACGTATAATCATTACACCGGTGGTTGTTATTCCAAGAGATCAGATGTGGTTCTATTCAAAGGAATGGCAACAAGGTGAAGCCCGTGTGGACAAAGACATCAAGGAAGGAAAGATTAAGACAGCTTCTTCCAAGGAAGAACTGTTTAATGGCTTGGGGCTGGATGAATGATTAAAGTTTACTATACTGAATATTTTAATGAAAAGGTAAAGGAACTATCGCCTGAAGTAAAGAAAGCTCTAAAACACAAGCTTTCCTTGATGATGCATAATCCGCGACATCCTTCGCTTCGCACTAAGAAAATACAAGGACATGAAGACATTTTTGAGGCAAGCATAACAATGGATATCAGGATGACGTGGCAGTATATGGATGACGGAATACTGCTTAGAAACATCGGAGAGCATGATAAAACGCTAAAAAAACCATGAAGTAATAGATTCATAGGGGCATGCCCTCTTCTTGTATAGATTTATAGCCCAAGATTGGCGACAATAATTTCCAACCCCAATAATATCAAGGGTTTAGAGACCCAACCTCAAAAAGCGTAGTCCCTAATATTGATGTATTAATTTCTAGCGAAACTTGATAAAATATAACTTATATGGTACACTTATCGTAGTCCCTAAGAATCGGGAGGCTACGAGGTGTTCCTCAAGAAGTCTACAACCACAATTAAAGGCAAAACCTATAACAACTACAAGATAGTCGAGTCTTATCGTGAAGGGGGCAAGGTAAAACATCGTATTCTTTTTACCCTGGGCTCCTTAAGCGACGAACAGGCAGAACGTCTACGAATGGCCATTGCGGCCTATTCCAACCCGGATCTAGTGGTAGCTAAAAGTGATGATATTGTGGTGACGAAACATGCGGCCTACCTGGCAGTGGCTACCCTCCATCACTTATGGCAGGAATGGGGGTTCGGGGAATTCTGTCCGGATGACCACTGTCTGGAAGCCTTGGTGCTCAACCGCTGCCTGGAACCCCTGCCGAAGATCCAGATTAAAGAGTGGATGGCGACGACGGTGCTGCCAGCATACCTGGATATTGACCCGCATCAGGCGGATGAGTTCGATGTTTACCGTTCCCTGGACCATTTAAGCAAACGTGAGGCAGAACTACAATCCTTCCTCTACCAGCGTCTAAAGGTTAAGCGCCCGAGCTTTAACGATTATTTCTTTTATGACCTCACCTCCACCTATGTGGAAGGAAGCCGTTGTCTCATTGCCAAACTGGGTTATTCCCGCGATCACCGACCCGACCGCGAGCAGATTGTCGTGGCACTGATGATTACCCCAGAGGGTTACCCCTTCTACTGGCAGGTCCTGGAAGGCAATACCCAGGATATCACTACCGTAACGCAGTTAATCAAAGAGGTCAACTCCCAATATCATCTCCAGCACTGCACCCTGGTCTTTGACCGGGGTATGGTATCGGCGGCTAATTTAATGTCCCTGGAGGCCACATCCTGGCACTATGTCTCAGCCCTGGACCGGGACGAGATCGTTACTTCCGGTTTCCTGGAAGATGCCCTGCCCGAACCAGCATCTCCCCAGGATTGGGAGCAGATTATGGCCCTGCGGGAGTTTATCCCTTACGACGAGAACCAGTTTCTTTTCTATCGCGAGTTTACCAAAAATGGACGACGCTATATCCTGGCCTTTGATGTTGCCCGGTTCCTGGAGGAATACCGGGCCCAGGAACACAGGCTGCAGACGGCCCTCGCCTGGCTGGAGCAAAAGAACAAAGCCCTGGCCCAGGCTAAAAAAGCCCGTAACCAGCAGGTACTGGCCCGAGAAGTACAAGCCATGCTCAAACGCCAACGGGTGCAAAGGTTCCTCCGGGTTCAGATGGAACCCCATGAAGTTAAGATGACCAACGCCAAGGGGCAAGAGCGGACGGTGCCGACCTTCCAGCTGACTTACACCATTAAAGACGAGGAACGGCAAAAGGAACAACGTTTACATGGCCTCACTTGTTTTGTTACCAATCTACCGGCGGCAGGAGTCCCGGCCCGGGAGGTGATCAGCTGGTACCGGCGTAAAAACAAAGTAGAGGAAGCCTTTCAGGAAATCAAATCCTATATTGAGTTACGCCCCATCTATTTGACTCGTAGCGAACGCGTGAGGGCACATGTGAGCATCTGTATGTTAGCCTATTTCCTCTACAACGATATGGAACGGCGCCTGCGGGAAAAAGGACTCTCGGAATCACCTCCCGCGGTATTGGCCCAGTTGCAAAAATGCCAGATTAATCGTCTGGAGCTCAAAAAGCAACAGCGGAGTAAATTGAGTATTACCGAACCCTCTGAGGAACAGAAGAGATACCTCCAAGTTTTGGGTTGTGAAAGCACTATTGATGCCTTCCAGGTAAAACGTGTACTAAAAAAGATGAAAAACTGGTTGTAGTGACGAAACTGTTTTTGATGATCACCTCAAACCCTTGGTATGCTTAGCATTGGAAAATTTTGTCGCTAAACTCGGGTTTTAAATAAAAACCAATTATATCAATAATTTTCAGATGGTTTAAAAATAAACCAAGGGTCAATTAAAAAGCACCATTACCTGTTCGAAAAGCATTTTCTTAACCATATTAATTTTATCTTTCAATTTAAACTTTTTTGTTTGGCCTGGATTTTGCGACCCGAACAGCAATATTATATGGCAAATGATTAAATTTCAGGGTTGAATGGCTTGTTAAGGTTTAAAAAAGGAGGAAGTATAACTATGGTTGAATTAAAAATGCTTCCCCCAAATAATGTCATAATATTTATAGCATTCCTTACGTTTATTAGTTCAGCTTTATCCGCTTTACGGGTGAGATTGAAAATTAAACAAGCATACAACTTACCCGGTGTAATACTAAAATGGCGGCCTTCGAAGGAATTATGGAACGAGGTATTAAAAAATCACTTGGACGGTAATTTCTGGTCATCAATTATTCTAGGTTATATATTTGCCATTATGGCACTAATAGCCGCTGTATTTTTGTTTTTTTGAATGGTAATTGTTCATTCCCGGGGGAACAATGTTCAAAGTATTTTATTTAATGCATCCGGGTTTTTATTTTGCGCGGGGGTGTTATGGTGGCCGTTACGTCCTAAACGCTGGCATGCCCCCTATAACTATATTTTTACCGAAAAAGGCGTTTGGTTCATTGAGAGGGGCTTATTCTGCCAGATCAATTACCTTCAATGGTCCTCTGTAGCTAATGCAATCAAACATAAAAGCAATTGGATTATATTGTCGTCATTAAGGGGTTATAATTCCTTCGATATCATCTACCCCAGCGACATAAAGTACTACGTTGAAGGAATACTCCGTAATAAACTTTTTTTAACATACCCGGGTATTGACAAAATTAATAGTTCATGTCCTGATAAGACCCGGTAGCATAACATTATGCACATTTACTGACATGTGCCAGGCTGTGTTTGCACAATATCAACAACGATTGGCATGTGCCAAGTCCACAGTTTGCACTGTATTAACAATGGTTGGCATGTGCATGAAATGGTTGGCGTTATAATTCTCTTTAAGATGGCAGGTTGGCGTTGTATTTGTTACGCCAATTTCGGTGAGTTTTGTGCCGTCGAGTTATGTGAGTGGTTATTGTGCCGTCGAGTTATGTGAGTGGTTACAATATGGTATAGATTAACTTTTAAAAATACCGCTTCTGCATCCGGTATGATATAATGAACCCAAAGGAAGTGGTTGCGTGCCGGAAAATGAACAGCCTGCCCGCTTACCATACCATCCCCACGACAAGGGTTACAAACAACTACTCTCCAACAAACGGGTATTTCTAGAATTAATAAAAACATTTGTCCGGGAAGAATGGGCCGGGGAAATCGAAGAAAAAGACCTGGTACTGGTCAATAAATCATACATGCTTAAAGATTTTACCGAAAAGGAAGCCGACATCATCTACAGGTTGAAAACCAAGAACGTCATCTTCTACATTCTACTGGAACTGCAGTCCACCGTAGACTACCTGATGCCCTTCCGGCTGCTGCAATATATGGTGGAAATATGGCGGGAAATATACCACAATACCCCGGAAAAAGAACGCGAACGCAAAACCTGGCGTCTGCCGGCCATTATCCAGGCGGTACTGTACAACGGGGCCAACAACTGGACAGCCGCCGTGCATTTCAAAGAAATGCTGGCCGGTTACCGGCAGTTTGAAAAAAACATTCTTGATTTTAAATACATATTATTTGACGTCAACCGTTACCGGGAAGAAGAACTCTACCGGGCGGCCAACCTGATTGCCAGCGTATTCGTCTTGGACCAAAAAATGGACCCGGCGGAAATAACCAAACGGCTGCGCAAACTGGCCGGTGCGTTGAGCAAAATGAGCGGTGATGAATTCCGTCAACTGGCAGTCTGGCTGAAAAACGTAATCATGCCGAAGATACCCGGGCACCTGCAACCGGAACTGGGGCGCATCCTGGATGAAAACAACCCCTGGGAGGTGGAAATTATGATCACGAACCTGGAAATAACCCTGGAAGAGATGCAGCAGCGTGCTAAAATGGAAGGTAAGGCGGAAGGCATAAAAGAAGGTAAGGCGGAAGGCATAAAAGAAGGTGAAATGAAAAAGGCAATGGAAACCGCCAAAGCGGCATTAAAGAAAGGTTTCTCCGTTGAAGACATAATGGAAATAACCGGGTTGAGCAGAGAAACCGTTCTGAAGATAAAAAACCAGCTAAACTGAGGAGCTTGGTGCTCCAATAACTTGACAAAATAATTAAACCAGCCCGCGGGTCGTTATTTGGCCGGCGGGCTTTTGGTATTCATACGAAAATAGAAGCGGGATTGAGCGTGCAAAGATGTTTATCTACAGCCCGGGTTTGCTCCGGGGGGCCACAAAAGGTTTACCCCGGCAAACAGATGGTCTGGCCGACCTGGAGGTTGCGCGGGTTAATACCGGGGTTTAATTCCAGCAGCTTTTCCACCGTGGTACCGGTGCTGCGGGCGATGCTGAACAGGGTATCCCCGGGTTCCACCACCCAGAAAACGCCCGAAGGGCAAATCCTTTCGGGTGGCAGGCAAATCAACCGGCCAATCTGGAGGTTATGTGGGTCGACACCCGGGTTGAGCCGCAACAATTCGGCCACTGTCGTGCCCGTCCGCAACGCTATCAAATACAGGGTGTCCCCCGCTTTTACGCGCCAGTAGCGCCCGGAAGGGCACGGCGGCTGCTTGTTCACTGCCATGCATGATCACTCCCCAAAGACTGTTTTTACATACTATGAGCCGGGCGGGCAGGAATGCATGCAGCCTTTGGAAAATAATTAAACAATAGATCTGTTTACAGGGGGATGGTCAATGACCCTGCGACTTGTGCTGGGCCGGGCGGGGACGGGCAAGACCCGCCTCTGCCTGGACGAAATATGCGCCGAAATGCGGGAGGAACCCCTGGGCCCGCCGCTGCTGTTCATTGTTCCGGCCCAGGCCAGTTTTTCCATGGAGCGGGAACTGGCTTCCCGCGGGGGCGGCCTGCGGGCGCAGGTGTACAGCTTCAAACGCCTGGCCCACCGGGTGCTGCGGGAGGCGGGTGGCGCGGCCCTCCTACCGGTAAGCGAACTGGGGCGGCGGGTGATGCTGAAAAGCATTTTGCTGGAGGAAAAGGGAAACTTGGGCTTGATGGGCGCGCTGCAGAACCGGCCGGGCTTTTTGGCGTCGCTGTCCGAGCTGGTCGGGGAATTGAAGATGTGCCGCATTTTCCCGGAGGACCTGGCCGAAGCGGCGGGCGAGGTTGAGGAAAGCCGGCTGGGGCTGAAGCTGCAGGACTTTACCTTGGTGTATCACCGGCTGAGGGACAAGCTGGCGGACCGGTTTACCGACCCGGACGATTACCTGGACTTGCTGGCGCGGCAGCTACCAGCAGCCGCTTTTCTTGAAGGCTGCCGGGTTTGGGTGGACGGTTTCGCTTCCTTCACCCCGCAGGAATGCGCGGTGCTGAAGGCGTTGCTCGAAAAATCCCGTGAAGTTGCCGTAACCCTGTGCCTGGACGAGGCGGCCGCCCGGGGGCGGTTGCCCGGCCACCACCCCTTTGTCAAGCCCCGGGAGGCCTGCGACAGGCTCCGCCGGCTGGCCCGGGAGGCGGGGGTCGAGGTGCGGGAGGATTTTCTGGCGGCGGGGCGGAACTGGCGTTTCGCCGGAGCGCCGGAGCTGGCCCACCTGGAAAAGCATTACTTTACCTATCCCACGATCGCCTGTACCGCGCCCGTGGAAAGGATTCGCCTGGCCGCCGGGGTAAATGTCCGGGCGGAAGTGGAGGGCGTGGCGCGGGAGATCCGCCGCCTGCTCAGGGAAAAAGGGCTGCGCCCCCGCCAGGTGATGGTGGCGGTGCGGGACGTGGATGTCTACTTCCCCCTGTTCCAGCGGGCGCTGGCGGACTACGGGATTCCGTTTTTCATCGACCACCGGCGTCCCGTGATGCACCACCCCCTGGTGGAATTACTGCGCTCGGCGCTGGAAGTGTGGCAATCCGGCTGGACCTACGATCCGGTGTTCCGGTACCTGAAAACCGGCTTGACCCGGGTGAGCCGGGAGGAAGTGGACAGGCTGGAAAACTACGTCCTGGCGGCGGGGATCAGGGGCGGCAGCTGGTACGGGGAGCAGCCCTGGAATTACGTGCCCGGCCGGTTGTGGGAGGATGACGAGCCGGGCGAGGAACTACCGCCCGCCCTGGACGAAATCAACGACATCCGCCGAAGGGCCGTGCGGGAACTGAGGGCCGCCCAGCTCAAGGCGCAGCAGGCCGCCGCGGGCCGCCCCGCGCGCCTGGCGGGGCGGGAGTGGGCCCGGATTTTGCTGGAGCTGTGCCTGGAGCTGGACGTGCCCCGGCGGCTGGACGGCTGGAGCAGGAGCGCCCTGGAGAAAGGGCTGCCCGGCCTGGCCCGGGAGCACCGCCAGGTGTGGAGGCTGGTGAGCGGCCTCTGGGACGAGCTGGTGGAAGTGCTGGGGGACCAGCAACTGACCGCGTCCGAGTTTTCCGCGGTGCTGGACGCCGGGCTGGAGGCCGCGACGCTCAGCCTGATTCCGCCGGGCCTGGATGCGGTGACCGTGGGCAGCCTGGACCGTTCCCGCCCGCCCGGCGACGTGCAGGCCCTGTTCATCCCCGGCCTCACCGAGGGGGCTCTGCCGGCCGGTATCCGCGTCCACGGGGTGTTCACCGAGCGGGAGCGGGAAGAGCTTTCCCGGCGCCTGGCCGGGAAAAACCTGGAGCTGCCGCCGGGCGCACGGGACCGGCTGTGCCAGGAACAGTTCTTGATTTACCGTGCGCTCACCCGCACCGGAGGGCTGCTTTATCTGAGTTACCCCCTGGGCGACGACGAGGGCCGGGCGGTTACTCCTTCCGCCGTGGTGCGGAGGCTGCGGGAGCTGTTCCCGGGGCTGGAGACCAAACTAATGCCCGCCGACCCGCCCGGCGGCTTCGGGGACGCTGAGTTCGTGGAACACCCGGCGGGGCTGCTGCCGCGGCTCGCCCTGCGCTGGCGGGAGGCCGCCTGGGGCCGCCCGGTGCACCCGCTGTGGTGGAGGGTTTACAACCAGCTGGTGGAAAGGGAGGAGTGGCGGGACAGGCTCAAGCTTGTGGTTGACGGCTTGACCGGGCGCAATGTGGAGCCCCCCCTGGCAGGGGAACTGGGGCTGAAGGTATGGTGTCGCAAGGAACGGGGAAGGCGGGTCATCGCCGGCAGCGTTTCCCGCCTGGAACGGTTTGTGAACTGCCCCTTCGCCCATTTTCTGGCCCACGGGCTGGGCCTGGAGGAACGGGCGGTTTACCGGCTGGCGCCGCCCGACACCGGCCAGTTGTACCACGAAGCGCTGCGCCTGTTCGTGGAGCGGGTGGCGGCCGGGGGGCCCGGATGGGAGAAACTGCGGGAAGACGAGGTGCACGACATTTGCGCCGGGCTGGTGGAAGAACTGGCCCCGCGGCTGCAGGGCCGGATTTTGCTCAGCAGCGCCCGCCTGCGCCGGCAAAAGGAACGCCTGCTGGAGCGGGTGAGCGACTCGGCCCGGGCCCTGGTCCGGCAGGTGCAGGGGAGCGGTTTTCGCCCCGCCGCCCTGGAGGTATATTTCGGCCCGCGGGGCAAAGGGCCGGCGCCGGGAACCGCCGCGCCGGGTTCCCTGCCCTTCTGGCCGGAACTGAACCTGCCGCCCCTGGAAATAGACCTGGGCAACGGCGTGGTGTTAAGCCTGAGCGGGCGCATTGACAGGGTGGACCTGGGTTCGGACGGCGATGGGCTTTATCTCCGGATCATTGATTACAAGTCGGGCAGGGAAAAGCTGGAACTGCCCCGGGTGCTGGCGGGGGTCCAGCTGCAGCTCCTGGTGTACCTGTGGGTGGCCCTGGAGTATTTCGCCGGGATTTGCGGCCGCGGCGGCCGGGGCCCGGATCCCGCCGGAGCGTTTTATTTCCACGTGCAGCGCCCCGTTATGAACGTTGACCGGCCGGATTTGTCCCCCGCCGACCTGGACCGGGAGTGGCTGAAACAATTCAAGTTGAGCGGCTGGGTGGTGGACCACGGGCCGGAACTGTACCGTTTGCTGGACCGGAACCTGGAGCCGGGCAGCTCCTCCCTGCTGGTGCCCGCGGCGTTGACCAAAGACGGCCGTGTTTCCGGCCAGTCCCGGGCCTCGGTCTACACCCCGGGCGAGTTCCGGTGGCTGCTGGGGGCCCTGGGCAAGCTGCTGCAAATGGCAGGCCGGGATATCGCCCGGGGGCGGGTGGATATCGCCCCATTGAAGATGGGGCGCAGGAGCGCCTGCGACCACTGCGTTTACAGCCCGGTTTGCCGCTTTGACCCGTGGCTGCCGGAGAACAGGCACCGCAGCCTGAACCTGGACGCAAGGGAACTGCGGCGGCGCGTCAATCAAGAAGCAGGCCGGGAGGGGGGAGACCGCGTTGTCTTCTATCAACTGGACTGACGAACAGAAAAAGGCCATCGAGACCAGGGGCGGCGACCTGCTGGTTTCCGCCGCCGCCGGTTCGGGTAAAACCGCGGTGCTGGTGGAAAGGATCATCAGGCTGGCGCTGGATGAAACAAACCCGGTGGACCTGGACCGGTTGCTGGTGGTCACCTTTACCGACGCCGCGGCGGGGGAGATGCGCCACCGGGTAGGCGCCGCCCTGGCCGGGGCGCTGCAGGAGCAGCCGGCCAACTCCCTTTTGCAGCGCCAGTTGTTTTTGGCGCCCCGGGCGCACATCGGCACGCTGCATTCCTTTTGCAGCGAAGTGGTGCGGAGCCACTTTTACCTGCTCGGCCTCGACCCGTCTTTCCGGGTGATGGACGAGAACGAAGCGTCCATGCTGCGCCGGGAAATGGTGGAAAACGTGCTGGAGGAATGTTACGAGGAACACCGGGACGCGCCCGGCGATGCCTCTTTCCTTTACCTGTCCCGGACCCTGGCCGGCCGCCACGGCGACGACCGGGAACTGGTGGAGCTGGTGCTGCGCTTGTACGATTTCGCCCACAGCCTGCCCCGCCCGGCGGCCTGGCTGAACCGGGTGGCGGAATCCCTGGAGCGTTCCGCCGGCCTGCCCTGGGAACGGCAGCCCTGGATCGGGGAATGGCGCGAACTGGTGCGCCTGGAGGTGGAGAACTGGCTGGGCGACCTGGAGGAAGCCCTGCGGCTGGCCGCCGGCCCGGGCGGCCCGCACCCGTACGCCGGCAGGCTGGAGGAGGACCTGGAGCGGGTGCGGGAATGGCTGGGGCTTGTGGACGGGCCTTACGACCGGTTGAAGGCCGCCCTGGACGCGGGGCGGCAGTGGCCCGCCCTGCCCCGGCTGGGCCGGGGGGAGGCCCGGGAGGATACCAAGCAAAAGGTGCAGGACCTGCGCAACGGGGTTAAGCGGCGGGTTGCCGCCCTGTACAATGATTATTTCACCCGGGCTCCCGAAGCCATGACCGGCGACCTGGCGCGGGTGGCGCCCCTGGTGCGGGTCCTGGTGGAAGTGACGCTCCGGTTCAAGGAGGCTTACCGGGCATTGAAACTGGAGCGGGCCGTGGCCGACTTTGCGGACCTGGAGCATTACGCCCTGGCCATCCTGGCCCGCAACGGGGAAGGCTCGCCCTGGGGGGAAGACCCGCCGGAAGACCCGGACGCGGACCTGTTGCCCTCCCCGGTGGCCGGGGATTACCGGGAAATGTTTGCCGGGGTGCTGGTGGACGAGTACCAGGACATCAACGGCGTGCAGGAGGCGGTGCTGCGGCTGGTGTCCCGGCCAGGCGGACGCTTCCTGGTGGGCGACGTGAAACAGAGCATCTATCGCTTCAGGCTGGCCGACCCGGCGGTATTTCTCAACTATTACCGGCGGTTTAAAGATTTGGACGCCGGCGGTGCGCCCGAACCGGGGTGGCGGCTGGACCTGCGGTCCAATTTCCGCAGCCGGCCGGAAGTGCTGGACGCCGTGAATTACCTGTTCGGCCGGTTGATGAACGAGCGGGTGGCCGAGCTGGCCTACGACGAGCGGGCCCGCCTGAACCCCGGCGCCGGTTTCGGGAACGCGCCCGGGGAAGCGGGCGCGCCGGTGGAGATCCACCTGCTGGACTACCGCGACCCGTTAACCGGGGCGGACGCCGGGGAAGCCGGGGAACAGGAGGAAAACGGCGGGGCCGAACCGGAAGAATTGGACCTGGTGCGGCTGGAGGCCCGGTGGGTGGCCGAGCGCGTCCACCGGATGGTGGCGGGCGGCGAATGCCGGGTGTACGACCGGGGCGCGGGGGGCCTGCGGCCGGCCACCTGGCGGGACGTGGTGGTGCTGATGCGCTCGCTCAAAGGGCGGGTGGGGGTGTTCCTGGAGGAATTCCGCCGCCTGGGCATTCCGGTTTACGCGGACGGCGGCGGCGGTTATTTCGGCGCCCCCGAGGTGCAGACGGTGGTATCGCTGCTTCAGGTGATCGACAACCCCGCCCGGGACATCCCCCTGGCCGCGGTGCTCCGCTCCCCCCTGGTGGGGCTGGACGCCTCGCGGCTGGCGGAAATCCGCCTGGCCTGCCCGGAGGGCGACTTTTACACCGCGGTGCGCCGGGCGGCCGCCGGGGGGGCGGGGGTGGATCCCGGGCTATCCGCCCGGCTGAAACGATTTCTGGATCAACTGGAGGAGTGGCGGGACCTGGCGGGCCGCCTGTCTCCGGCGGAACTGCTGGAGGAACTGTACCGCCAAACCGGGTACTGCGACCTGGTGGGCTCGCTGCCGGGCGGGGCGGTGCGCCAGGCCAACCTGCGGGCCCTGGTGGACCGGGCCCGCCGTTTCGAGGGAACCGTGTACCGCGGGCTGTTCCGCTTCCTGCGCTTTGTGGAATTGATCCAGGAGGGCGACGGCGACATGGACGCGGCCCGCTCCCTGGGGGAGAACGAGGACGTGGTGCGGCTGATGAGCGTGCACAGGTCCAAGGGCCTGGAGTTTCCGGTGGTCGTGGTGGCCGGGTTGGGCCGGGGATTCAATTTCACCGGCCTGAACCAAAACCTGCTGCTGCACCGCCGCCTGGGCTGCGGCCCGGTGCTGGTGGACCTGGAGCGGGGCATTCGTTACGCCACGGTGCCGCACCGGGTGATCCGGCAACGCCTGCGCCTGGAGACCCTGGCCGAGGAAATGCGCCTGCTGTACGTGGCCCTGACCCGAGCCCGGGAGCGGCTGGTGGTGACCGCGGCGGTCAGGCAACTGGACCGGGCGGTGGAAAACTGGGCCGGGCGCGGGGCGGCTGCGCCGCCGGGCGGGCCGCTGGGCGCGCCGCTGCTGGCCGGGGCCAAATGCCCCGTGGACTGGCTGGGGCCGGCCCTGTGGAGCCACGGCAACCTGGCCGGTTTTGCCTGGACCGGGGAACCCCAAGAGGCGGGAGCGGAAAGCTGGCGGGTGTTCCTGTGGCCGGCGGCCGCCCTGGAACGGCTGCGGGAAGCCGGCCGGGCCGGGGAGGACCGGGGGCGGGAGGACTGGCTGCCGTACCTCCAGCGGCTGGAACCCCTGCCCGCAGACTGGCTCCGCCGGCGGGAGGAGGACTGGCCCGGCGGGCCGGGCGAGCTGCTCCAGCCCGGTGAAATCCGGGAACGACTCTTTTGGAACTGCCCCCACCGGGAGCTGGCGGGCCTGCCCTCCAAGGTGACGGTAACCGAGTGGCGGCACCGGCAGGAAGAACTGGAGGAAAGGCACGGCGACGAAGCGCCTGCGCCATTCTGGCCCGGCGCCGCTTTCGGGGAGGATGAGTCCCCGCCCGGGTTCGAACTGCCGGTGTTTTATACGGGGGATCGCCGGGGCGGCGCGGAGCGGGGCCGGGTGGTGCACCTGGCCATGCAAAACCTGGTGTTGGACCCGCCGCCGGGCGAAGCCGGAGTGCGGCGGCAACTGGACCTGATGGTGGAGCGCCGGATACTGCACCCGCAGCAGCGTAAACTGGTCCGGGCGGCGGAGATAGCCCGTTTCCTGGCCACCGGGCTGGGGCGCCGGGTGCAGGAGGCCGCCCGGGCGGGGCGGCTCCTGCGGGAAGTGCCCTTCACCCTGGGCCTGGAAGCCGCGGAACTGTACCCGGAGCTGGCGGGAAAAGTGCCCCCGGGGGAGACCGTGCTGTTGCAGGGGGTTATCGACTGCCTGGTCATTGAGCGGGACGGCCTGGTGATCATTGATTACAAGACCGACAGGATTGACGGGGAACGGTTGGCCGAAGCTGTGGACCGCTACCGGATTCAACTGGAGCTTTACGCCAGGGCGGCGGGGTCCATTCTGGGCCGCCCGGTACGCGAGAAGTACCTGTACTTTTTCCACTTGAACCGCGCGGAAGCTTTATAATATTAGCAAATTCCCCTTGAAAAACTCTAATTTTAGAAGGGCTTCGTGTTAATTGGAGGATTGCATACGAGCTTAATTCGAAGAACGAGCGAACCCGAGGATAAGCGCCGGTGCATGTCCGAGCGCCCGCAGGGCGCGAGTTCTCCGGCGCCCGAGGGTGAGCGAGTTCGTACAAACATAATAGCGAGTCAGCAATCCGGAAATTAACACGAAGCCCCAACGCGGACTTTTTCAGGGGAAACTGGCTATTACGAGGAAGATGCGCAGAGAGCGATTGATGCCGCCGGATCGCCTTATAGTACCGGGATGGGGGGTATTTTGATTGAGCCAAGTCGAAAGAGGGCTACGGATACTTCATACTTCGGACTGGCACCTGGGCAAGTGCATCGGGCCCCACCGGCGCTGGGACGAGCAGGAACAATTTATCGATGAAATCGCCTGGCTGGCGGAGGATGAAGGGATCCACCTGGTGCTGGTGGCCGGGGATGTGTTCGATACCGAAAACCCGCCGGCCCGGGCGGAGGAACTCTATTTCGAGGCCCTGTCCCGGCTGGCGGTGAACGGCCGCCGGGTGGTGGTGATCGCGGGCAACCACGACCAGCCCGAGCGGCTGGCCGCCGCCGCTCCCCTGGCGTCACGCCAGGGCGTGCACATTCTGGGCCGCCCAGGGGACGTGCCGCCCGCGGGGCCGGGGGTGCTGGAGCGGGGTCCCGCCCACATGGTGCTGCAGGGGCCGGGCTGGCCCTGTCCGGCGGTTTTACTGGCGCTGCCTTATCCCTCCGAGGCCCGGCTGGGGGAACTGTTGAGCGACTCGCCGGAAGAGGCGGACCGGCAGGCGGCCTACGCGGAGCGGGTCGCGGCCGCCTTCCGGCTGCTGTCCGGGGCCATCCGCCCCGAAGCGGTCAACCTGGCGGTGAGCCATCTATACGTGCGTGGCGGGCATACCAGCGACTCGGAGCGCCACCTCTCCCTGGGCGGGGCGTACGGCGTGGACGCCGGGGCCTTCCCGCCGGGGCTGCAGTACACGGCGCTGGGCCACCTGCACCGTCCCCAGGGGGTGCCGGGGGCGGCAATGCCCTGCCGCTACAGCGGCTCGCCGCTGGCCTACAGTTTTTCCGAGGCGGGCCAGGCCAAGGGCGTGGTGGTGGTGGAAGCCGTTCCCGGGCGGGAGGCGGGCTGGCGGGTTATTCCGCTGAACTCCGGCCGTCCCCTGGTCTGCTGGCGGGCCGCCGGGGGCTATGACGAGGTGCTGCGCTGGTGCGAAGCCGGGCGGGACCGGCGGGCCTGGATCGACCTGGAGGTGTGCGCGCCGGCGCCCTTGACCCGGGAGCAGGTGGAAACCCTGCGGGGCTTGCGCCCCGGGATCATCGACATCCGGGTGGCGCTGCCGGAGCAGGAAGCCGCGGCCGCCGCGGAATCCCCCGATTATACCGCGCTGCCCCTGGACGAACTGTTCACCCTTTTTTACCGGCACCAGACCGGGGGGGAGCCGGGCGAGGAACTGGTGCAGCTGTTCCTGGAACTGGCGTCCCCCGGGGCGGAGGAGGTGGATAGGGATGAAACCTGTTGAATTGCGACTGTCCGGCCTGCACAGCTACCGCGAACAGCAGGCGGTGGATTTCGACGGGCTGTGCGAGCGGGGCATTTTCGGCATCTTCGGCCCCACCGGCAGCGGCAAGTCCACCATTTTGGATGCCATAACCCTGGCCCTGTTCGGGGACGTCAAGAGGGCCACGGGCTACCAGGGCGTGATCAACCAGCGGGAGGATCAGGCCCGGGTGGCCTTTACCTTCGAGGTGGGGCGGGGCGACGATCGCCGCCGCTACCGGGTGGAGAGGACGCTGCGCCGCAGCGGTGATTTCGGCGCCCATACCCGGGACTGCCGGTTGGTCCGGGTGGACCCCGGCGGCGAGCGGGTGCTGGCGGACAAGGACGGCCAGGTCCGGGCCATGGTGCAGGAGCTGCTGGGCCTGACCGCCGATGATTTTACCCGGGCGGTGGTGTTGCCCCAGGGCCGTTTTGCCGAATTCCTGGCCCTGAAACCCGCGGAGCGGCGCCAGATGCTGGAGCGGCTGTTTGAGTTGGACCGCTTCGGCGAGCAATTGAAGAAACGGGTGGTGGAGGTAAAAGGCCGGGTGCAGGCCCACCTGGAAAGGGTGGAGGCCGAGCAGCAGGGCCTGGGGGACTGCTCCCCCGGGGCGCTGGAAAACGCCCGGCGGGAACTGGAACACAGCCGGGCGGAGCGCCGGCGGGCGGCCGGGCACTGTGACGCCGTGCGCAAAAAACTGGAAGAAGCCCGCGCGGTGCGGGAACTGCAGGCGCAGCGGGACGCCCTGGAAAACAGACTGGTGGAACTGCGCCGGGATGAGCCCGGGGTGCGCCGGGCCGGGGAACGGCTGGAAGCGGCCACCCGGGCGGAGGGCCTGCGGGGGCTGCTGGAGGAAGGAGAGCGCCTGGAGCGGGACCTGGCGGGGCGCAAGGACCGGCTGGCGGGCCTGGCGGCCGAGGCCGGCAGGCTGGAACGGCTGGCCGGGGAAGCGGACCAAAAAGCCCGGCAGCTGCGGCAGGCCAGGGAAAGCAGGGAGCCCCAATTGCTGTCGCTCCACGCGCGGCTGGAAGGGGCCCTGGCCGGGGAAGCCGAGCTGGACGACATGCTGGAGCGGGAAAAAACATGGCAGGATGAATTGGCCGCCCGGGAAAAAGAAATCACGCAACTAAAAGCCCGCAAGTTGGAGCTGCAAAACACCGTGGAACAACAGGAACGCCGCCTGGCGGAATTGAAAAACCGCCTGGAAGGGCTGCTGTTGAGCCCGGAGGAAGAAGAGCGGGCCAGCCGGATTTTTGATTTGTACCGGGAAGTTACTCGCCTGGCGGAGGAAGCGGGGGAACTGGCCGGGCAGCGCGGGGAGGCGGAGGGGGAACTGGCCCGGCTGGGCCGGCAGGAAAACACCCTGGATGCCGAACTGAAACAGCTGGAGGCCGGGGCGGCGGAGCAGGCGGCAGCGCTGCAGCGGCTGCGGGAAAATCCGCCCGTTCCGGGGGAAGAATTGGAACGCCGGGCCGTGCAGCTGGAGCAATGGAGACACAGGGCCGAAAGGTTACAGGAACTGGCCGGACAGTACCGGGACCTGGACCGGGAACACGCGCGGCGCCGGGAGGAAATGGAAGCCCGCCGGCAGGAGCGGGAAACCCGGCTGGAACAGGTGGCGGCGCTGCAGCGGGAGTTGGAGGGGGTTGAGCGCGAACAAGAGGAACTGTCCCGCCGGGTGGAGGAAGTCAAACGCCGCAACCTGGCCGCTTACCTGGCCCGGACCCTGGAACCGGGACAGGCCTGCCCGGTTTGCGGTTCCACCCACCACCCCGCCCCCGCCCCGGAGGCGGTTCAAGAACTGGATGAACTGGAGCGGGCCCTGGCCGGGGCCGGGGCGCGGGCTAAAGAACTGCGCCGGGAACTGAGCGAGGGCGAAGGCAGGGTGGAACGCCTGGACGGTGAACTGGCGGCCCTGGCCGCGCTGGAGGACAGCATCCTGCAGGGGAAAGGGCAGGTTCGGGAAGAAGGCCGGCGGCTGCGCGGGGAACTGCCGCAAACATGGCGGGAGGCGCGGGTGGCTGATTTGCCCGGGCTGCTGCGGGAAATGGAACAACAGCACCGGCTGCTTCAGGAAGCGGTGCGGGACTGGGAGCGGCAGGTGGAAGAGACCCGGGAGCGGGAGCGGGAACTGCGCCGGAGGCTGGACCAGCTGCGGCCGGCCCTGGCCCGGGTGCAGTCGGACCGGGAGAACCGGCGGCGGCAGCTGGAAGATATTGCCCGCCGGGAGGCCGGGATTGCGGCCAAACAGGCGGCATTGAACCGGGAACTGCTGCCGCACCTGGCGGCGGCGGGGCTTAAAGCGCCGGCCGACGTGCCCGGGTACCGGGAAAGCATCGGTAACAGGCAGGCGGAATGCCGCCGCTGCCGGGAAGCGATCCAACAACTGGAACCGCAATGGAAAAGCAGCGCGGAACAATTGCAGCAGGCCGGGGACAGCCTCCGGGAACTGGAATTCAAAGCGAGCGCCCTGCGGGAAAAGCTGGCGGATCTGCAAGCACAAATCAACCGCCGCCGGTCGGAACTGGAAGTGCTGACCGGCGGGAGGCGGGTCAAACAGGCTCTGGAACAGGTGCGGGGAGAACTTGACAGCCTGAGGGAAGCCGCGGCCCGGGCCGAGGAGCAAAGTAAACAGGCGTTTGATTCCCTGCACCGGGCCCGGTTGAAACTGGAGGGCGAAAACAAAACCTGTGCCGCGCTCCAGGAGCAGCTGGACAACCTGGGCCGGAAACTGGAACAGGCGGCGTTGCGGGCCCGTTTTGCCGGCGCCGGTGAGGCCAGGGACGCGCTGCTGGACCCGGGGGAACGGGAGGAACTGGCCCGGCTGGTGGAGGAATACCGGCGGCAGGAGCAGCTGTTGACAAGCGGTTTGCGCGACCTGGAGGCCCGGCTGGGGGGCCGGAGCGTGGACGACGCCGGCTGGCGGGTGATCCAGGAGCAAATGCGGGAAGCGGAAGGCAGGCTGGGTTTGGCCCAGCAGCGGGAAGGGGCGGCGGAAAACCGCCTCAGCCAGCTGGAACAGCGCCGGGACCGGTGGAACGCGCTGGAAAAAGACCGCCGGCAGCTGTCCCGGCGCCGCGAACTGCTGGGCGAACTGGAAGGGGTGCTGCGGGGCCGGGCCCTGGTGGAGTTCATGGCCCGGCGGCGGCTGGAAAGCCTGGTGACCCTGGCTTCGGAGCGCCTGGGCCGGCTGACCGGCTACCGCTACGCCCTGGAACTGGACGGGCAGGGGGGATTCGTGCTGCGGGACGAGGCTGACGGCGGCTTGCGCCGCCCGGTTTTCACCCTCTCGGGCGGGGAGACCTTCCTGGCCTCCCTGGCGCTGGCGCTGGCTTTGTCCGACCAGATCCAGCGCCGGGGCCGGGCGCCCCTGGAGTTCTTTTTCCTGGACGAGGGTTTCGGCTCGCTGGACGAGCGGTACCTGGAGGTGGTGATGGACACCCTGGAACGGCTGCCGTTGGAGCGGATGGCCATCGGCTTGATCAGCCACGTGCCCCAGCTGGTCAACCGCCTGCCCCGCCGGCTGGTGGTGGAACCGGCCCGCCCGGACCGGGGGAGCGTTGTCCGCCTGGAACGGGCCTGATGCGGCGGAAGAAACCGCCGGAGCGCCCAATGGACAAGAGTAGCGCTTGTACATTTGTCAGGCTTCACTGGTAATACTAACTTTATGCAAAATAATTGTTTTCGGAGGACCAAATGAAAAATAAACAGTTCGCGGTGATCGGCCTGGGCCGCTTCGGCATGAGCCTGATCACGGAATTGAGCCGCATGGGCTACGACGTGCTGGCCATTGACAACGACGAAAACACCGTCCACAACGCCATCGACGTGGCGGCCCACGCCGTGCAGGCCGACGCGACGGACGAACAGGCGCTGAAGTCCCTGGGCATCAGGAATTTCGACGTGGTGGTGGTGGCCATCGGCGAGCATGTCCAGGCCAGTATCCTGGCCACGATCATCCTCAACGAGCTGGGCGTAAAAAAGGTTATCGCCAAAGCCCAAAACGCGCTGCATGGCAAGGTGCTGGAAAAAATCGGCGCCGGCGTGATTTATCCCGAGCGGGACATGGCCATCAAGCTGGCCCGCTCGCTGGTTTCCCAAAATATCCTGGACCAGATCGAACTTTCGCCGGATTACAGCATCCTTGAACTGGTGGCCCCCCGGGCGTTTGCCGGCAAGAGCCTGGTGGAAATCGGCGTCAGGAAGAGGCTGGGGGTCACCATTTTGGCCGTTAAACGGGGTGAGGACATTATTGTGGCGCCCGTTGCCGGGCAGGTGATCAATCCCGGTGATGTTCTGGTGGCCCTAGGCAAAAATGAGGACCTGCAGCGGCTGTCTGAAATGGAATCCTAGTATACAGGCGAGGTTGGAAGATGACGAGAATTTGGTTGACGCCCCCGCGGCTGTTGGTATTGAGTTTTTTGGGCCTGATTTTTGCCGGCGGCATTTTGCTGAGCACCCCCTGGGCGGTCAGGGATGGAACGGCGGACTGGATGACCGCGTTGTTTACCGCCACTTCCGCGGTGTGCGTGACCGGGCTGGTCGTGGTGGACACCGGCACGCACTGGACTTTTTTCGGGCAGCTTGTCATTATGTTGCTGATCCAGGTTGGCGGGCTGGGCGTCATGTCCTTCGCCACTTTTTTCGCCCTCCTGCTGGGCAAAAGGATTCAGCTCAGGCAAAGGCTGGTGATGCAGCAGGCCTTGAATAAAACCTCCATTGAGGGGATAGTCAAAATCTTCCGCTACTTGCTGGTGTTTTCCTTTGTCACGGAGGGAATCGCGGGGCTGGTTCTGGCCGCGCACTGGGCGCCGTCCCTGGGCTTCCCGAGGGCGCTGTGGTTCGGTATCTTTCACTCGGTTTCCGCTTTCAACAACGCCGGGTTTGATTTGTTCGGGAATTTCAGGAGCCTGACCGGGTATACCTCCGACTTTGTAACCAACCTGGTCATATCCGGTTTAATTATTGCCGGCGGGCTGGGTTTTGTGGTCATCTACGAAATATATCATTTCAAAAAACAGCGCAAACTGTCGCTGCATTCCAGGGTGGTGCTGATCACCACATTTTTGTTGATCATCACGGGCACCGCGGTTATCCTGGCCGCCGAATACAACCACGCCCTGCGCGGCTTGACGCCGGCGGGCAAAGTCATGGCCGCTTATTTTCAGGCCGTAACCCCCAGGACGGCCGGTTTTAACACCATTGACCTGAATCACCTGTTTTTGTCCACGCAACTGCTGATCATGTTGCTTATGTTCGTGGGCGGCTCGCCGGGGTCCACTGCGGGCGGTATCAAGACCTCCACCTTTGCCCTGCTGTGGCTGGCCATTTACAGCATTCTGAGGGGCAAAAGGGATACGGAGATATTCAGGCGGAGAATAGCCCACCAGGAGGTGTTCCGGGCCCTGGCCATCGCCCTGCTGGGGTTGTTTGTAGTCTTTTTAATGACCTTCCTGGTGGCTTTGACCCGCGAGGATGCCGGTTTGGTCAAGGTGCTGTTTGAAGTTGTTTCCGCGCTGGGCACGGTGGGCCTGTCGCTGGGGCTGACCACGGAATTGAACGATTTGGGCCGCCTTTTGATCATGGTCACCATGTTTTTTGGCCGCCTGGGCCCGTTGACCATCGGGTACGCTCTGGCGTACCGGCAAAAACAACCCGACGTGCGTTATCCCGAAGGGAAAATCATGATCGGCTGAAGTTTGCTCCGGCGCAACAAGCCGCACCCGGGAAAGGGTGCGGCTTAACGCTTGATTAACACGAAGCCCCAACGCGGACTAACTAATTAATGCCCGTCCGTATCCTCCAGGTAGTACAAAACATAAGCCCGTTCGGGGTCCTGGCGGATTGTTTCCATCACCTCGGGTGATACGGAAATTTCACCGACAAAATTAAAATCCGAGGACAGGTCAAAATCCTCTTCATCAATGGCCTTGTAGCATTCCAGTACCGCGTTGGGGTCTTTGGTTTTTATCCCCAGTTCCAGGTACTTTTTCCTTGCTTCACCGGCGGAATCGGCGAAAACAATCCGGGTGTTGGTGGTATGCTTCATATTGATAACCTCCCGCATGTGAACTCAAAATAATACTTACCACAATAAAATGTACACTTGTTTATAACGCCGGGTCAAGTACTTATTGGGCAAAATTGTGATAATATTGATGATAGAATATAAAGAAAGAGGGTGGCAAAGTGAATCTGAAAGAAATCATAACGGGCAGGCGCAGCGTCAGGTCTTACGAGGAAAAACCCTTATCCGAAGAAATAATCAAGAACCTTATCGCCATGGGTATCCACGCGCCCTCGGGTTCCAACATGCAGCCGTGGGCGTTCGTGGTGATTGAGGACAAGGAATTCATGCGGGAATGGTCCGACCGGACCAAGGAAGTGCTGCTGGGGCAAATGGAAAGCAACGCCTATCTGCAGCAGTACAAAGGCTTAATGGAAAACAAGAACTTCAATATTTTTTACGATGCCCCCTGCTTGCTGCTTATTTACGGTGACACCAAGTCTCCCAACCATGTTTTCGATTGCAGCATGGCGGCGCAGAACATCATGCTTTCAGCTTATGAAATGGGGCTGGGCAGCTGCTGGATCGGGTTTGCCATGACGCTGGGCAATTCGCCGGAAATTAAAAACAAGCTGGGCGTACCCGAAAATTACAGGCTGGTGGCCCCCCTGGTACTGGGCTACCCCCGGGGAACCTGGCCGCCCATCCCCCGCAGGGAGCCGGTTATCTTTGCCTGGAAGAAATAAGCAAAATGCCGCCCGCACGGGCCGGCGGCGACTCTCGTTTATAAAAAAGGGGACCTCGCAACGGTCAGTGCGAGGTCCCTTTTTGGTTCCGCAAAAAATTGAGCCAGTCGCCGTCGAGAATCACGGTGCCGTTTTCCTTGAGCCAGCGCGCCTTGGAGGGGGGCCACAGGTACATGTGGGCTTTGACCGTTTCGCCCTTCTCTATGTTTTCCACATCCCTGATCTCCCGGATCAAGTGACTCTGGCTTTCAATGCCGGTGTATTTTTGGATCTCGTCAATTTGCGGCAAAGCAATGCGCAGGTTTTCCGATTCGAACAGCACACCTTTGATTTCCCCGTCTCCATCCAGCACCACGGGGTAACCGTCCCGGGGCAGGTAATACATGATCCCCCTGGCCCTGGCCTTGTAAACCACGGGCTGGTGTTCCTGTATGAAGCGATTGTAGTTGTCAAGGCCGGGAAGCAGCGTGCCGTACACAAAAAGCCTGTTTAAATACATCCCCCACCACCCTTTCCATGGCAATTGCCCAACCAAAATTGTCTTTCTAACTTTTTCTTTGCCCAAGCTGTTTTTCCTTTATTATGATTTATTTTATCCGGGCTGTCATTTGCATATTTTTTTTCGACAAGAATGTACGAACCTGCCCGGGAGAATATTAAAGTCAAAACTTTCAACTTTAACAGGATAATGACATCTCCTGTCGAAAATAAAGAAGGGTTTGCCTCAATGTCTAAACAATGGAGGGGATGAGTTGAGTTATCTGCACATTGTAAACCACCCCCTGGCCGGTGACTGCCTGAGAATACTGCGCAACAGGGAGACCGGGGTCAGGGATTTTCGCGACGCCATGAATAAACTGGGTCTGATCATGGCGGTTGAAGCCACCGGGAATTTAAAATATACCGTGGAAACCGTGGTCACGCCGCTGGACACCGGGGCGGACTGCCCCCATGTGCGGGACAGCAAAATCTTGCTGGTGCCCGTATTGCGTGCCGGGCTGGGGTTTTTGGACAGCTTTTTGGAAATCCTCCCCGCGGCCAGAGTGGCCCACATCGGTATTTCCCGGGATCACGACACCCTGGAAGCCCGGGCTTACCTGGATACGGTGCCGGATGATGCCGGCGATTTTGATCATGTTTATATCCTCGACCCCATGCTGGCCACGGGCAACAGCAGCGTCAAAACGCTGGAACTGATTACCGGGAAGGGTTACGACCCCGCCCGGATCACGCTGGTTTGCGCGGTGGCGGTCAAAAGGGGCGTTGAACAGGTGCACGGCAAATTCCCCGCCGTCAGGATCATCACCGCGGTCCTCGATCCCGCGCTGAACGACAAGGCCTACATAGTACCCGGCCTGGGTGACGCGGGTGACCGCTTGTACCTGATTTAAACTTGATTTAACTGCCAAAACATCACAGCGGCAGGCGATCCGGTGGATTTCTGGAGAGAGTGGAGCACTGGATGCGGTCCCTAGCCCGTCATATCCCAAGAGCCATGACCCCTTAGGGCGTGAAGAAGTAGTTAGGCAGTAGTTTGCAAGCGTTAACTACAAGCTTCACCGGCTTCAAGAGTAAAATTGCGAAACGAACGGAAGAAACCACCGGAGCGCCAGATGCAAGTACCGGTTTTTGCTGTGAAATCACGTGTAATTACCTGTTACCGGGAGGGATTTTAAGTTGTCCAAGCGAGAGATTCAGGTTGAGGAACGGCTGCCCCTTTTACAAACGCTACCCCTCAGCCTGCAGCACCTGTTCGCCATGTTCGGCGCCACGGTGCTGGTGCCCATCATTTTTAAGGTCGACCCCGCCACGGTGCTGCTGTTCAACGGCATCGGCACCCTGCTTTACCTGGTGTTGTGCAAGGGACGCATTCCCGCCTACCTCGGCTCCAGTTTCGCCTTTATTTCCCCGGTGATGGTTGTGCTGGACAAGTACGATTACGGGTCCGCCCTGGGCGGTTTTATCGCCGCCGGCCTGGTATTCTCCGCCGTGGCCCTGATCATCGGCGTGGCGGGAACCGGGTGGATCGACGTGGTTTTCCCGCCGGCGGCCATGGGCGCCATCGTGGCGGTGATCGGGCTGGAACTGGCCCCGGTGGCGGCCGGCATGGCCGGGTTGACCGCGGAAAAGCCGGACCCCGCGGTGATCACGGTGTCCTTGTTCACCCTGGCGGTAACCATTCTGGGGTCGGTGATTTTCCGGGGCTTTCTGGCGATTATACCAATATTGCTGGGCATTATCGCCGGGTACGTCCTCTCCTTTTTCATGGGCCTGGTTGATCTTACCCCCATCAAGGAGGCCGATATTATCGCCGTGCCCACTTTTTATACCCCGGAATTCAACCCGGCGGCCATCGCCGTCATCCTGCCCGCGGCCCTGGTGGTCATCGCGGAGCACATCGGGCACTTATTTGTAACCAGCAACATCGTGGGCAGGGACCTGGCGAAGGAACCCGGCCTGCACCGGTCCCTGCTGGGAAACGGCCTGTCCACCATGCTTTCGGGGTTTTTCGGCTCCACCCCCAATACTACCTATGGCGAGAACATCGGCGTGATGGCCATCACCAGGGTATACAGCGTCTGGGTGATCGGCGGCGCGGCGGTCATGGCCATTTTACTGTCCTTTGTCGGGGTGCTGGCGGAAGCCATCAGGAGCATCCCGCAGCCGGTGATGGGCGGGGTGTCGCTGCTGCTTTTCGGCGTGATCGCCGCTTCGGGTATTCGCATGCTGGTTGAGGCAAAGGTGGATTTCGGCAAGGCCCGGAACCTGATCCTCACCGCCGTGGTGCTGATCGTCGGCGTCAGCGGCGCCCAGGTGAACATAGGCGCGGTGAGCCTGAAAGGAATGGGCCTGGCCACCGTGGTGTCCATTATCCTGAGTTTGACTTTTAAACTTTTGGACGTGCTGGGGTTGACCTCGGAACAGTAGACATGCTTTTGTTGCATGCAAGCAGTTTTTCTAACATTGATTTAACTGCCAAAACACCACAGCGGAAGGCGATCCGGCGGATTTCTGGAGAGAGTGGAGCACTGGATGCGGTCCCTAGCCCGTCATATCCCAAAAGTCATGACCCCTTAGGGCGTGAAGAAGTAGTTTGGCTGTTTGCGGCAAGCGTTGCTTAAGAGCTACTCCAGCCAAAAAGGTAAAATTGCGAAACGAACGGAAGAAACCGCCGGAGCGCCAGATACGAGTAACGGTTTTTGCAGCGAAATCAAACATTAGACTTCTTTAACTGAATGCATCCTGTTATGAACCGTATTTAAGAAATACAAAAAAGCCACTTCCAGTACGAGTGGCTTTTTTGTATCATAAATGACCGGTCAATTGTCTGAACAAAGTTTACAATTAAATTGATTTACCAGTATAATAAGATAATTACGAAAATAGTATATTCACCGGGAGGAAAATATTATGGGACATCTGATTAACTCCAAGGAAGAAGTGTACAGGGCGCTGGCCGAACGGTTGAACAAAAACCCGGTGGGCACGCCGGTAAACGACATTTTAATGGAAATTCTCCACCGCCTTTATACCGAAACCGAAGCCCTGGTGGGCAGCAAGTTTCCCCTGCTGCCGCTGCCGCTGGACAAGATCTCCGGCATTACCGGGATCGGGCGGGATGAGCTGAAAAAAATCCTGGACGACATGGCGAACAAGGGGCTGGTGCTGGACCTGCCCCGCCGGGACGACACCTATTACATGCTGGCGCCCATGGTGGTGGGGTTTTTTGAGTACACCTTCATGCGGGTGCGGGAAGATATCAACATGAAGGAACTGGCGGATCTGTTTGAAAGGTATTTCAAAGAGGACGGCGTGAGGGAGGAATTCTTCGGGGGCGACACCAAGATGTTCAAAACCCTGGTTTACGAGAGCCTCATCCCGGCGGCCGTGGAAACCGAAGTGCTCAGTTACGAGCGGGCTTCGGAGATTATCCGCGAGGCGGGCGGCGGGGCACTGGGCATGTGCTCATGCCGGCATAAGGCCGGCCATCTGGGTAAGGCCTGCGACGCCCCCGTTGAGGACGTTTGCACCTCCCTCGGCAATGCCGCCCGCTGGCTGGTGAGCCGGGGCCTGGCCAAGCCCGCCGGCGTGGATGACCTGCTGCGGGTGCTGGACCGGACGGAAAAGCTGGGCCTGGTGCACCTGGGCGACAATGTGTTGAAAAAACCGGCCTACATCTGCCACTGCTGCGGGTGCTGCTGCGGTGTGCTGCGCGCCATCAATGAAGGCGGCGTCGCCTCCGTGCACCCCAGCAATTTTATCCCGGAAGTGAACCCGGAAGAATGCTCGGGCTGCGGCACCTGTTCGGAGAACTGCCATATCCACGCCATTGAAATGAACATGGATGGAAACGGCAATGAAATACCGGCTGTGAAAAAAGATATATGTATCGGCTGCGGGGCGTGCGCTTCCGCCTGCCCCACCGGAGCGCTGGCCATGTCCCGCCGTTCCGTAATCCATGTTCCGCCGGAGACCAAACAGGAACAGTTCCTCCGCATTGCCAGGGAAAAGGGCAGGGCTTGATCAAAAAGCATCACCGGGCTGAAGCCTTAGTTGCTTTGATTAGAAGAAACAAGAGGGTTTTATGCGCAGGTTTATAAAAATCGTTGCAACGCTTTTTTGCCTGGCCGGGTTACTTATTCTCGGTTTCGCCTGGTACTTGGGCCTGTTAACGCCGGGTTCGGGTAATATTGTTTTACCCGGTCAACCCGGCGTTCAAACTGGTGAATCTACCAATTACGAGGGGGGAAGAAGGCAAAAATAACCCCGGCCGGCCAACTGACAAATTGGAGAACGATTATGCCAACCGGGGCGAAAGCGCTGTGGATCCGGAAAACGCTATGGATGGCGACACGGTGGGTCCGGAAAACGCTACGGTTGAAGATATTGAAAAAAATATCGTCCCAAATTTGCGGCCCTGCAGCAAGAATATAACGCCAAGATCAACAGCCTGGCTGCGGCGGGCATGAACGAATACATGAGTTATAAGAATAATAATCAAAAACCGCCTGTGGCTCAATTAATAAGAAAATACCTCAACGCCGGCCGGGTGTTCAGCAGCCTCTAATAAAGTACGTAAAACAACTCAAGAGGCATGGAAAAAAGCGCTTGAGCAATTGAAAAGCATATCACCAAATGAAGCTAAAGAACTATCACTTTATTCGAGTAATTTGGTTAAGATGGCGATGTTAGTGGTACCATTTTATCAATCTTCTCAGGACCAAAATAAACTCACCAAGATTGTTTATTAAATGATTTAACCCCAAAACCAAATTGGGGTAATTTGTGGTTGCTTCATGACCGCCTTCAGAAACCAGTCGAATATGATGGCGGCAGACATGAAATCTATCAATGTGTAGGAATTCTAGCTCAGGTGGATAATTCATTATCATTATACGAGGGTTAAATCAAGTGGTGATCACTCAATCCTGATCATACAAGCCCCCTGTCTTCATGGCCTATTGCCACACACCTACGACCTGCATACTTTACACGGCACGTACTCTGCCGCTACTGCCTCTTCACGTGTCCCTAATTCCACCCGGTTATGTGGCGCTATTTCAGACGCCCATCAGCAGTCCTGGCGGTGGAAATTCTTGCTATTCTTGTTGCCTATGTACCCGCTTCCATTTTCTGCGACAAAGGGACGGTTCGAAAGCGCCGGGATAAACCGGCATAGAGTAGGGGATGAAAGAGCCCTACGTGGAAGGTGAAGCTGCACCACCACGGCCCCGAGTCATGCGCGGGCAGCCGCGAGGCCGCACGTGAAGCGTTGACAGGGGAAAACGTAGGGCAGCCATTGAGCTCCGAAATCACCCATCCGGGGTGCCGACCCTGTGAACCGAAGGGGAAGGCAACACGGTAAAACGGCGATAAACAGCGAGTCGTATACCGGCCCCGCGGAGTCAGAGACCCTGAGCATGCGCGGACACTCTATGCTCGAGAACCGGGAGATCTCAGCGGTACCCGTCGGCGCAAACCGCCGGCGGGTCGGCCAGGGAAGGCCCGTGGCCGCAATCCTGGCGTGTACGCCGCTGAGAAGTCAGAAACCGGTATAGTACCAAAGAAAGTGCCGAACAAAATTGGGGCGACCAGTGGCGGAGGCACTGGAGGAAAGGCCGGTGACCAAGGGGAATTCTGAAGAGACGACTGCGAACTGTACGCAGAGACAGGGGGAAGCATTGAGCGGGCTCGACAGAATACGTGAAGCAGCGAAGAGAGACTCAGAGGCTTCGCGTCACCAACCCAAGGTAGGAGCCGTATGAGGTAATCCCTCACGTACGGATCTGTGCGGGGGGCATCCGGTAACGGGTGTCCCTACCGCAATCATCATGTCGCAAATTATTGCGTTTTGGTTGCCGCCTTGTATTTCCGCTCCGGCGGCCTGGATAGAGGCGAGTGGGGGTCTTGAGTGTGGTTTTCCATCAGGGTGATTATTTGTGTGAAAGGTATAATATTTCACAAGGGGTTGGGCTGAAAGCAGCCTGAGTGGCGGCTGCGCGCAGGTATTGTAATGACAATAATTCAACTCAAAAAAAATTGAATAATAGCAAATATTTTTCGGGACCGGAGGTTATTAAACGACTTTTTTCACTTTTTGCTGCAGGTATTTGGTTTCAGGAACGTAGTTTTTGCAGGGAATTACCATTTCCGAAACCATGCTTTCCATGCTGTGGTTATAAAGTTCCATTTCCATTGAGCAGGCTGTTTTCAACATTGCTTTGACGCTGAAACATTCCATGCCGTTTTTATACAAGCAGGTTTCACAAGGAGCTTTGACAATCCTATTTATCATTGGCTTCACCTTCCTTTTTGATTTGTGATAATTATAGCAAATACACGAAGTAACAACAAGTACATTGTATACAATATACGAAAGATTAAATTTTCTAAATTAATATCTAAATCAAACATTTAAGCCGGTTGTTTTGGATGCCGTGTCGCATTGATTAAAAAAGGGGCAAGTCGCCCCCACAGTTTAACCGCCGGCCGAAGCGTTGTTTACTAACGGCAGGACTGCGCCGCGCAGCATTGCTTTTCGGCCTACCGCAATTCTCGATACCCTGGTAAGGTATCACTGAATTTAATTAATTGATTAAGGAGGACCCAAGATGACGCCTGAAGAGCTGAAGAACATCAAAGCGGACAAAATTGTGGACGCCAGGGGCACATCCTGCCCGGGGCCGATCCTGGCGGCCAAAAAATCCATCGCCGAAATTCAACCGGGCCAGGTGATGGAGGTGCTGGCCTCCGACTCCGGCACCAAGAAAGACCTGCCGGCCTGGTGCAAGAAGACGGGGCATGAGTTTCTGGGCATGCTGGAAGAAGCGGGCGACATCAAACTTTACATCAAGAGGACGAAGTAAATATGGCTGCAACAACCGCTGCAACAACCAAAGAAGGCAAGGATTTTGCTCCCAAAATCCTTGCCTTTTCCACAAACAACATTTCCGACCCGGGCATCGACCTGGCGGGCAGCGC
>NZ_JADNRQ010000027.1 GCF_015594625.1 Desulfallas sp. Bu1-1
ACGAAGAAGATGCGGTAACACCCAGGCGCGGTAAAAATGAAGTGGGTTATCCTTTTAAGGACACATGTCTTGATATAGGCAGCCTTAAAGTGATCAACTCGCTGTTTTTGGGCGTAATATTGAAGAACGCTCCCATTGTTAACAAAGAAAGTATGGTGAATTCCATAAAAGAAGCGCTGCCAAGTAAGCTGCACGAGATTAACATAAAAGCATTCAATGTGGGGGTGGGGAGTGAATAACGATAATCTGTTGTAAAGCACCGCTAGTTAAAGCCCGGCCTGGTGCTTAAATGCAAATAGATGCGTCAGCCCTTACCCTTTCTGAACGGTGAGCATCCGCTTTTTTATAATGATTTTATGAAAGAAATTAGGGAACTACGTATTTGTAAATAATATCGTGAAACCGTTGATATTACTGCGTTTGGAAATTTATGTCGCCAAATTTGGATGATTTAAATAGAAAAATTTTTATTCAAAACTATTGATCGTTTACAAGATATAAGATATAATATATAATGTAAAAAATGTATATTTTAATTGAGTAACTAATTTTACTTATGATAAAGGGGCATTAATTACTCCCCTTTATGTTAATGAGTAAAACCTAGCCTCATTGTCCGTTTAAGGTTAATAAGTGCTGGGTTTTTTGTTTTTATTAAAATTACAATAAAAAACTACAAAAAAATCAAAAAATAGACTAATTTTAAAAATATCTAACTCCCCATGATATTCCATCACATGACTATCTTGGTAGTTAAAATACCCGGCATATGATGACTTGTAAAAACGACATCAATTAAAAATAACTTGATGTTAGTTAAATCTGGGAACCTGGCCAAAAAAGTATAGTAAAAAATCGTATAATTCTCAATAATATGCCGTTTTGCAATATTTCAATAATATAACCCAAAAGTCATGACCCCTTAGGGCGTGAAGAAGTAGTTCGGCAGTTTGCGGCAAGCGTTGACTAAGAGCTACTACAGCCAAAAAGGTAAAATTGCGAAATGAACGGAAGAAACCGCCGGAGTGCCAGTTACAAGTACCGGTTTTGCAGTGAAATCAATATGATTAAATACTAAATTTTGGCAAAGATATAATACTTGGATGTAAAAGGTAAAATGTTTTTAAATGATGATACCGCTACCGCAGCAGGTATGTTTGATGATGTTGATAAAGATTTGGTGGTATGCTTAATTTTTAAAAAAAGGAGGGAAAGATTGATAAAATTGATGTCTATACTGTTGAAAGAAATTAGTTAATTAATAATTAGCAAAGGAGGGGGAAAGATTTTAGTCGAGATATATGAATATGTATAATAATTAATCAGCAAAATATTAGTGTTTACTTACTAGAGGAGGAAGTAAATAATGTCAAGAAAGGGTATCTTGGTGATTGTTAATCTGGACACACGTGGTCCTGAGTTTGTTTTAGTAAAGGAAACTATAGAAAATAGAGGGTTAAATGCTATTGTAATGGACTTTTCAATGGAAATGGAGCCTCCTTATCCAGGAGATATTACGTGTGAGGAAGTTGCAGAAGCGGGTGGCCTTTCAATTGAAGAAGTAAGATATCTTTATAACAAGTCTGATCGGATAAAGGCTACAGATAACCAGATTGCCGGTGGAATCAAAATAGCAAAAAGGCTATTGGAAGAAGGTAAGATTCATGGTGCAATTGGAATTGGAGGTGGAACATCATCGCTTGTGGCAACAAGCATTATGAAGCAACTTCCATTTGGCATGCCAAAACTCATGGCATCACCTATGGCGGCTCACCCCAGGTATATAAGTAAATATGTTGGTACGAAGGACATGACAATGCATCATACCGTACTTGATATTGTAGGTTTGAATCCATTGTTAAAAATCCAACTTATGAATGCTATAGGTGCAATTTGCGGCATGGTAGAACTATCTGAGGGCTGGGAAATTAAAAGCGATAAACCGCTTATAGCTGTTTCAGCTTTTGGGCAGGCTGAAAGAGCCGTAGAACATGCCATACATTACTTAAAGGATCTCGGTTATGAACCTATAGTGACCCATGCCCAGGGCGTAGGGGATAGAGCAATGGATGAAATGATTGCTGAAGGGCTTTTTCAGGGTGTAATTGATTTTGTCACTGGTGGTATCACTGATGAACTATTTGGCGGGAACTGTGCCGGTGGGCCCAATAGAATTTTAGCGGCATGTAAGGCTAAAATTCCGCAAATAGTTGCTCCAGCTGGCCTTGAAAAAATTAGTTATGGAGGCCGAAGTGATTTGTATGAACGCTTTGCGGGTAGGAAAATGAAAATTACTGATTCTTCAAGGGTGCAAGTAAGGGTAACGGCCGAAGAATTAAAACAAGTTGCCCGTGTGGTTGCTGAAAGGCTTAATGAAGCAATTGCTCCTACAAAAATGCTATACCCCCAAAAGGGGTGGTCAGCTATGAGTGAGGAAGGAATGCATATCCACGACCCGGAAGCGGATGCAGCTTTTCTAGAAGAGCTTAAAAAACACCTTAAAAAAGAAGTAGAAATTGTTGAATTACCTTTAGCTTTAAATACAGAAGAATTTGCTAAAAAAGCCGTGGAGTTATTTGATGAAATGTATAAAACATGGATAAATAAAAACTAATTTTATTAGGGGGTAGAAATCTTGAAAACCAATCATGCACAGGTGGAAATTAATGATTTGAGAGATCTTATACAGTTATGTGAACAAATGGGGGAACTAAAGCGCGTTAAAGCTGAGGTAGATTGGAATTTAGAACTGTGCCATATTGCTAAAAGAAATGAAGAACAAAATGGTCCTGCTTTAATCTTTGAAAATGTAAAAGGTTATAAAACTCCGGTTTTAACAAGTGTATTTATGAAACCCAAGCATGTTGCTATGGTTTTTAATATGCCACTTCAATCTACCATTTTTGATTTAGCTAAAAAGTGGATAAGCATAACGGAAAAGGGAGGAATTCCGCCGAAACTGGTGAGTAATGGTCCCGTAATGGAAAATATCAAAACAGGTGATGATGTTAATCTTTACGAGTTTCCGGTTCCAAAGTACTTCCCCAAAGATGGAGGGCGTTATTTTGGGACGTCGGTATGCTTAATAACAAAGGATCCAGAAACAGGCTTTGTTAACCTTGGGACTTATAGGATGGAAATGCTGGACGAGAAGAGCCTGGGAGCCCTCATATTGAAAGGAAAAGATGCTGACATAACAATGAAAAAGTATCAGGCCAGAAACGAATTGATGCCAGCTGCGGCAGTGATCGGTGGCGACCCGCGGTTATTCTTCCTTTCAGCATGTTCTATCCCTTATGGCGTAAGTGAATACGATATTGCCGGTGCTCTGCGGGGGAAACCGGTTGAAGTTATAGAAAGTGACCTTACCGGCTTACCAATACCAGCTCATGCGGAGATTGTAGCGGAAGGTTTTATTGATCCGAATCCTGAGAACTATCGTGATGAAGGGCCATTTGGAGAATATACTGGGTATTACTCCAAAGGGCGGATGCCGCGGCCGTGGTTGGATGTAAAACGTATTTTGCATCGCAATAATCCTATTTTTTGGGGAACAACGGTAGGACGTCCCCCTACAACAAACGTTTTGATTCATTCGCTTGCTAAGACAGCTGCTCTTTGGGAGCAACTTAACCAAATGAAAATACCAGGAATACAATCTGTTTACTTCCATCCAGCGGCGGGGCGTTTTTGGGCTGTCATTTCTGTTAAACAGATGTATCCGGGACACGCTCGCCAAGCCGGGCTGGCTGCTTTTGCTACAGTGGTTGGTAACTATGGAATGAAAGGTGTAATTGTCGTTGATGATGACATACGCGCAGATGATTGGGATCGTGTAATGTGGGCTTTGTCTGTCCGGTATAACCCGGTTGAGGATACTGAGATTATCAAAAAAGGACGCTCAACAGCACTGGATCCCTCTTTACCCATGGGTAACCGTCATATATGTTCCCGGATTTTAATGGATGCTACAATACCTTATGAGTGGGAGGATAAGCCGGAACTAGTCGAGATGGATGAAGATATGATGAAGAGGGTTAATGAACGTTGGAGCGAGTTTGGAATTGATTAATTAAATTGAGATAGGAGGTTAAGATAAATGCCCAAAAAGTGGTTGAGTCCATTTGAAGTAGAAACACCAAAAGGGTGCGAAGGCTGGCAAGAAATGTACCCAAGTTACTACTTGTTCAGTGAGGAAAGAAAGGATTTTGAAAATAATAGGGCCTGGTATTGTGATGCGCTGCATCACCCCGAGCCGATGGCCCCCTTTGATCTAATTTTGCCTGAATGCTGGCAAATTGCCTTATCCCAATATAACAGCCGTATTTTTCCGGCACCGGCGGCTATGGGAATAGATCATCGTCTTATTAACGGATACATCTATATAAGTCCAAACCCAATTACTGATGAAGAATTAATAAATCGGCGGAAAGAACAGTTTATTGAGCGAACACGTTATTATTATGAAAACTGGGAAGCCTTATACAGAATATGGAAAAAGAAAATTATTTCTTTAATAAATGAACTAAAAGACATTGAGATTGGAACTTTACCGGAGATAGAAAATGAAGACATGGTAAAAGATGCGATAGGAGTGTCTTCTGGATATAACTTACTGGTTAAGTACAATCGTTTAATAGAAAACATGTTTAAAGCATGGCAATATCACTCTGAGTTTGCCAATATCGGTTACGCGTCCTATCTTGCATTTATGACATTTTGCAAGTCGGCTTTTCCCGAAATTGATGAGCAAACTGCGGCAAGAATGATATCCGCTATAGAATTGGATGTATTAAAACCGGATGGGGAACTGAGAAAACTTGCAAAGTTATCCTTGCAACTCAATGTGGATGATAAAATTATTGGAATGGTAGATTCCGAAAGTACCCCGGAGAAAATCTTAAATGAGTTGCGAGAAGACGAAAACGGCAGGTTATGGGTGGAAAGTTTCGAAAAAGCAAGAGATCCTTGGTTTTACTTTTCAGTAGGTATGGGGAATTTCTACCATAAGCATCGTGCATGGAACGATGACTTAACTATTCCGCTGAGAGCCATAGCGGATTATATCAAAATGGCAAAACGGGGAGAATCTATTGATCGTCCATTTGATGAATTACGCAAGCAAAGGGATGAGATAACAAAAGGTTATAGAGAGCTTTTAAGCAGTATTGAAGAAAAAGATACTTTTGATCAACTGTTGAAAACCGGTCGAACTTCATTCCCATTCCTGGAGAACCATGTTTTTTACGTAGAGCATTGGCACCATGCGATCTTTTGGAATAAGATTCGTGATATTGGAAAATTGCTCGTGGAAAATGACTTTTTGGAAAACTCAGAAGATGTTATGATGCTCCACCATTCAGAAATACGTCAATTGTTATTTGAATTGGTTACCAGTTGGTCTGTTGGTTCACCTGCAAGGGCACCCTACTACCTGCCTGAAAAAATAAAACGCCGCAAAGACATATTGGAACGTTTAAAGGAATGGACACCATTGCCGGTTGTCGGAAAGATGCCTGAGGTAATAACAGATCCTTACATTATTATGATGTGGGGAATTACATCTGAGCGTTTAGATACATGGAGTGAACAGGAAGAAGAAGGAAAAGTTAAAGGTGCTGCTGGTTCACCCGGTATTGGTGTTGGCGTGGCGAGGGTGATTAGGTCAATTGACAAGTTGAATGAGGTTAAGGAAGGTGAAGTTCTGGTTTGCCCAGCCACCTCTCCCAGTTGGGGTGTGATATTTACTAAAATTAATGCTTTGGTTACAGATACTGGCGGAATTATGTCTCATGCGGCTATTGTCGCAAGGGAACATAATTTGCCGGCTGTTGTAGGTACTGGCAAGGGAACTAGCATTATCAAAACAGGAGATAAAATCAAGGTTGATGGAAATACCGGAATAGTGGAAATATTGGAAAGAGCGTAATTAGTATAAATATTAGAACGAGCCTAATCGTTGAAAATATCAGGCAAAGTTAACTGGAGACCAAGGTAATCTTGGTCTCCAGTTACAAGTATTTTAACTGAGGTTTGACCGCGGTTTCCAAAAACCTTGTTATTAATGATTTTTCGCGTGTTACAAAAACGGGGTCCAAAAAATGGAAGTGACTCGAGCCTTACAGTCCCAAGGTATCTAAATTTTAGCTCTCAAATCAAATGTGAGTTTAACTGGAGGCAGAAAACTATGCAAAGTAAAATGATTTATTGGTTAAAAGAATTAAAACAGGAAGATTTATATTTAGTTGGTAAAAAGTGTGCTAATTTAGGAGAAATGACAAATCATCAATTACCGGTTCCGCCGGGTTTTGCAATTTCCTTAGAAGCTTACCGGAAATTTATTTTTGAAACGGGTCTGCAAGAAGAAATTAGTAAAATCCTTAACGAAGCGTATTATTCCAAGCATCCTATTGATGATTTGGAACTGTTGAGTAAAAAAATACGGTCCATGATGGAATCGGCTACTATGCCTGATGATATTAAACAAGAAATCATTAAATTCTATCACGAGTTATCCAAGAAAATGGGTAAAAAGCATTTAAAGGTTGCTGTTCGTTCCAGTGGTCCTGTTAGTATGCCGGGAAGTTACGAAACATTTTTATATGTACACGGCGATGATGATGTTATTAATAAAGTTATCAAATGCTGGAGCAGTACATTTAATGCTCGTTCTCTTGCTACCAAAATAAAAAACAAAGTAAGTATTGAAGATGCACCGATAGGCGTAGCAGTGATCAAAATGGTTAATGCAAAGGCAGCAGGTGTTCTTTTTACTATTAATCCCATAACCGGTGATCGTTCTAAGATGTTGGTAGAGGCCAACTGGGGATTGGGAGAAAGCATAGTGTCAGGACGTGTAGGACCGGACAGATTCCGGTTAAATAGGTTTACTTCGGCGGTTGAGGAAAGAACCTTAGGTTCTAAAGAAGAGGAATGTGTCTATGATGCTGAGCTAGGGGAGGTGGTATTCAAGCCCATTCCTGAGGAGCGGAAAAAGATGTTTTGTTTGACAGATGAAGAACTTGATCAGCTTGTTCGACTGGGCAAGAAAGTTGAAGCGTACTTTGGTAATGTGCCACAAGATATTGAGTGGGCTTTCGACCGGGATATGGAGTTTGGCAAGAACCTGTTATTATTACAAGCGCGACCTGAGCAGACGTATGCGGCCAGGGAGAAGCAGCGTGAAAAAGTAAGTTGTGCTAGTAGTATGGATTATATCTCAGATTTTCTTTCCAAGGGTGTTAAATTAAAAGTATAAAAAGGGGGTATACCTTTGAAAACATTGACTGCATTTGAATATATAAAACCGGCACTAATTGATGAAGCTCTTTATTACTTGAATAAATATGGCGATTCGGCGTCAATTTTAGCCGGAGGAACGGACCTCCTTGTTCGCATGAAACACAGGCAAATTAATCCGGCATATTTAATTGACATTAAAGGATTGGCGGAATTGTCAACCATTTCGTACAACCCGGAAAATGGCTTGGTAATTGGCGCCTTGGCAAAAATCCACGAATTGGAGATTAATCAGGACGTGCAGGCGAAGTACGGTGCACTGGCCATGGCGGCCGAACAATTTGCCACCGCCCAGGTCCGTAATATGGCCACAATAGTCGGAAATATTTGTCGTTCTTCACCGGCAGCGGATATGGCCCCGCCACTTCTGGCTCTGGATGCGAAACTTGAAGTTTTCGGCCTGGGTTACAAAAAACTGTTACCCCTCAAAGATTTCTTCACAGGTCCTGGTACAAATCAATTGAAAAATAATGAAATTCTTACCCGGGTTATGGTACCCCCACCAGGTCCCTGTTCGGCATCGGCATTCATTAAACTGGGCAGGACAGCTGAGGATCTGGCCAAAGTAAGTGTAGCTGTATATATTGAAATGGACTCTTCTTTAATTAAGGAAATTCGTATCGCCCTTGGGGCAGTGGCGCCGACACCGATTAGAGCTTATGACGCCGAGGCTGCCTTAAAAGGCCGGACCCCTTCGGAGACCCTGATTAAAGACGCCAGTCATATGGCTGCTGAAGCGACAAGCCCTGTGGATGATTTACGTTCCACAGCGGCCTACCGTCGTGAAGTAGGGAGGGTACTGGTGGAACGTATGATAAATAAAGCGATTGCGGAGGTGTCAAAAAATGGCAGGCAAAAAGCATAAGATTAAATTTTTACTAAACGGTACTGAACAGGCCATGGAGGTGGAACCGAACAGTACCCTGTTAAGAACATTGCGTGACGGGCTTGGTCTTACGGGGACAAAATGCGGCTGCGACAACGGGGAATGCGGTGCCTGTACTGTTTTAATAGATGGAAAGGCTGTGCTTTCCTGTCTTACCCTGACCGTGGAAGTGGATGGTAAAGAGGTTACAACAATTGAAGGGCTTGCTCAGGGTACTACATTGCATCCGGTGCAACAGGCCTTTATCGACCATCATGGCACTCAGTGCGGTTTTTGCACTCCGGGTATAATTATGTCCTCCGTATCACTTTTAAATGAGAACCCTCAACCAACGGAAATGGACGTTAAAAAAGCCCTGGTCGGCAATCTTTGCAGGTGTGGTTCTTATCCCATGGCGGTAAATGCTGTTTTGCAGGCAGCTGGCAAAAACCGTGGAGGTGAAAAATAATGTCTACTAACATGAATATAGTGGGAAAACCGGTTCCCCTGCGTGATGGTTATGAGAAAGTAACGGGTAAAGCTAAATTTGCTGCCGATGACGTGCGAAATAACATGTTGTATGCCAGAATACTAGGCAGTCCTTATCCACACGCTATTGTAAAAAAGATTGACGCCAGCAGGGCCCGCCTTTTGCCAGGCGTGCAGGCTGTAATAACCTGCCAGGATGTTCCCCGAATTCCTTTCTTTCCTGTTGAGACCAGGGAAATGCTGGCTTTGACGGATCATCCCCGGTGCCTTGGTGATGAGATTGCTGCTGTTGCGGCAGAAAGCGAGGAGTTAGCGGAAGAAGCTATTAAATTGATTGATGTTGAATACGAAATTCTACCGGCTGTTTTTGATCCGGTTGAGGCTATGAAACCTGAAGCTCCAAAAATCTATCCCGAGGGAAACATCTCCGACCCCGAAGGTAAACCCATGATACAGGAATGGGGTAATGTAGAGGAAGCATTTAAAAACAGTGCTGCTACAGCCGAGTATACTTTTACTACAGGAATCCATGTACACACAGCTATCGAACCCCGTTCATGCGTGGTTGAGTGGGATGGCAAAGAAATTACGGCCAGAGTTGCCACCCAATTCCCTCATCGTGTGCGGGAAGACCTGGCGAGGGTTATGTCATTGCCATTAACCTGTGTTAATGTGATTTCTGATTATGTGGGAGGAGGTTTTGGCGGAAAAAAACAGGAACGCTACCCGATTATAGCGGCCTTACTGGCCAGGATAGCCCAAAAGCCTGTTAAATTGGAATATACCCGCGAGGACGAGCATATCATCGGGAGACGCCGGTATTCCTCGGTTATGCACGTTAAACTGGCCGCGGACGATAAGGGAAATTTAACCGCTATTGACTTTGAGGGTATATATGACGTAGGTGCCTATGGAAACTTTGTTGGCGGGTCGTTAGGTTTATTGCTGAGCCAATTTTATGCCTATAAATTTAAAAACGGGCGTTTTAAAGTCTATGATGTAAATACTAACCTGGTAACCGCACAGCCGTTTAGAGGAGTTCAGTTCCCGGCTTACCATTTTGCATTGGAACAATTAATGGATGAGCTGGCGAAGAAGTTAAACATAGATCCATTAACCTTCCGCATGCAAAATTCTTATAGAACCGGGGATGTTATGGAGCCATTCGGGGCCAGGCTTTCAACCTATCCGATTGAAGAATGCATTAAAGAAGCTGCTGCTGCCTTTGGCTGGAATGAAAAGTGGCAAGGCTGGAACAAACCTGTTGTCAATGGATCAAAAGTTAGGGGCATCGGTGTTGGTACCGGTATAGGCTGGTGCGACTGGGAGCGGGAAGCGACATCCGCCATTGTTAAATTGCATAAAGATGGCACGGCGGCCCTGATTATAGGAACGCAAGACATAGGTACTAACAGTAAAACAACACTTTGTCAATTGGTTGCGGAAGAATTGGGCCTTTCCCTCGATGACGTTGTTATCGTAACAGGTAACACCAAAATCACACCTGACGATCATGGTTGTTGTGCCAGTAGAACTATTTATTGCGGTGGTGCTGCTGCTGTAGCCGCGGCCCGTCAGGTAAAGGAAAAAGTGTTGCATCTGGCTTCTTCCAGGTTGGGAACCGTACCTGAGAATCTTATCATGCAAAACAAAAAAGTGTTCGTTAAGGGATCACCTGAAAAATTTTTGGAATTAAGCAGCATTCTGCATACATCACAAACCGGGGAATGCAGCCTTGAGCCCAGTCCTACAGTCGCTCCATTCCATGCCAGCACATACGTGGGCGGGGCCATTACACATATTGTAGAAGTAGAAGTAGACATTGAAACCGGGGAAGTGAAAATCCTAAAGTATGTTGCAGCACATGATGTAGGCAGGGCCATTAATCCTGGCGTGGTGTTAAACCAGATCTATGGAGCCACTATTCAAGGAATTGGTTACGCTTTAAAGGAGCAAATGATTTTCGATAAAGAAAAACAGAAATATTTAAATCCCAATTATACTGACTATAAAATTTTAACAGCTATGGACGTACCCGAAATTATTCCAATTATTGTCGAAGCTGACGAACCCGGCGGGCCTTTCGGTGCCAAAGGAATTGGTGAACACGCGCTGAACTGCACCGCCGGAGCCATTGCGAACGCAATTGCCAACGCTGTCGGGATCCGCTTCACAAAGCAACCAATCACCAGTGAGGATATCCTGGCTGCTCTAAGAAACAGTTGAATTGAAATTAGAGAAAATTTAAATTAAATAGAAAATTCGGGTAAGCCATTTTATAACAAGATATATTAATGCCATAATGAAAATGCTACAACGAATATGAATATTATCATTGATTTGTGTAGGTATATTGTTTAGTGGGAGCCCGCTTAGATATAAGATTGTTCATAATTATGTTTTCTAAGCGGGTCCACTGAATAATATCTAAATTGCTGATTTTTTTAACTCTATGATTTTTTGTCGCCAGTAGAATCATTCATTTTCATGCCGATTGCTGTTTGCAAATTCCTTGAGGAGGAATACATTTGGAGAAGCAACGGATTATAGTTGCGATGACCGGTGCTACCGGCGCAATTTATGGAATCAGGTTATTACAAGTATTACGTAATTGTTCAAATATTGAAATTCACCTCATAATAAGCAACTGGGCAGAGAAAACTATTATTCTAGAAACAAACCATACCGTCAAGGAAGTTAGAGCATTGGCGGATTATACCCATGATTTAAATGACGTGGGTGCTTCTATTTCCAGCGGTTCTTTTCAGACTGCCGGAATGGTTATTATTCCCTGCAGCATGAAAACATTAGCGGCCATTGCCCACGGTTTTGCCGAAAACCTGATCGTCCGGGCGGCTGACGTAATGCTAAAAGAGCGGAAAAAATTGATTTTAGTTCCCCGGGAAACGCCGCTTAGCGCCATCCACCTGGAAAACATGTTGGCCGTGACCCGTGCCGGGGCTTGCCTGATGCCGCCCATGCCGGCCTTCTATAATATCCCGGCCACCATCGACGATATCATTAATCACCTGGTTGGCCGAGTGATGGACCAGTTCGGACTGCCCCATAAACTTGTACGCCGGTGGGGTGAACTGGGTCTTACTGCCGTTCAGCAGGTAGAGGAAAAAACAGAAGCAACAGGAGGTATGATGAATGCAGGAAAAAGGAATTATGTGGGCTAATCCATCAACAGCTGGAATTTTGGGATTATGTACTGTGGTTATTCCGCTTGCTGTATTAAATCTGGGCTGGATTGCACCGGAAGGGGCACCCCTATTAATTGCCTGGATTTTATTTGGGGGGTTGGTTCAGGTGATTTGTGGCATTATTGAGTTTAGGCGAGGGGGGGTATTATTTGCTACTCCACTTTTGGTTTTTGGCCTAATGCTGTGTATTACGCCGGCATTTGGCGAAATTATAAAAATATGGATTAAGGATTTGACAATTCCTTCCTCTGTGAGTGGTGTAGGCTTTTTAGTAGTTGCTGTTTATGTTATTGCTTTCTTTATTGCTGTAGGTTTAGTCAGTAGGTTCTTATTTATTCTCTTTGTCATTCTTGATGCTGGGCTCTGGCTTGTTGGTTTAGCAGATGTAGGTGTATTAGGTAAGGGGCCAGAAATGTTTGGATGGTATATGTACTTAATTTTCGCTTTGGGTATGCTTTACGTAGCCTGTGCTCTTTTCCTTAATGAATTGTTTGGCAAACAAATACTTCCTATAGGTACACCTTTGTTTAAAAATGGTGACTAGGAGCATGGTCAAAATCTAATATTTTACGCGTGCCGCTAGTAACTGAGCTCACATATGTAGGCCGGCAACGGCAATGAAGTTCATGGTATATTGTGTAACCCCGAAGAAGCCGTTACGGTCATTAATCCCATCGAAAGCCTTAGCCGGTCAGGTGAGGGCGGCGGAGGATAAGCGGACGATGAAATAGGCTTATCTTCATGAAGGTACCGGGGGGCTTCCTGCAGAGAGGTAGACTTGATGAAGCAGGAAGCTTCCCCGTAAGAAAATAGGAGAAATCTGTGTTTTTTATAACGCAAGAGGCCATAGCTGCGTATGGACTCCTGAGCAAATAAGCTAACAGAGGACGCCTTCTTCCTTTAAAGGTTTGTAAAGGTTAATGTAGGTAAAATATTCAGAAAAAACAGAATAATATCAAATATATGACAAGCAAACCCGAGTTCGACATTGCATAGGTAAATAGGGCCCATTCAAATTTCTAAGTCCGGAGGAGGCTTTAAAGATACAGGTTGAAATAGCTCCACTAACATTGATCTAAAATTTTTTAGCAGCTGACCCTGGGTTCTACCCCATGCGGTTATCGGCTTGGCTGTTACCAGGGATGGGATTCCAGTGCGTGCTGGGTTTGGCCGGGTAACACTGCCGATATATCTGTTGTTCAGGAAGTTAAAAACAACCTGATAGGCTGGAAGTTGGTGCGGGTGATTACCGTTCTTGACCGCGGCTATACATCAGAAGATAACCTCATATCCAGCGGGCCGCTAGCCGTTATTTTTAATAATCAATTAAGAAAGGTGAGAAATCAAATGAATAGTGAATTGATAAACGGCTTAAAAAAGCTGACAAGTACAGAATACCCAACCGATCATATTCCTATAGAAGAGAGATTGCCGGTCATAGTGCCAACAATCGCATGGCTCGGGTTTGCAATGTTTATGTTCACGTATTTAATTGGAGGTGTTGTTGGTATAAGCACTGGTTCTCTAGGACGAGGATTATTGGCAATATTTATTGGTAATATTTTTCTTGCAGTTTATTTGGGTTTACATGGTCAAATTGCTATTAGAACCGGGCTAACAAGCAATATGTTAGCAATGTATAGCTTTGGTAGACGAGGTGCGGTAATTCCTGCCTTTAATTTTGGTGATATTGGTTGGTCAATTGTTATGGTAGCAATTTTCGCATGGGCTGTTTCGGGGATTTGGGATATTGATGCCCGTGTGCTAGCTCTTGCATTTGGTTTATTGTTTCTTACTGGTACATTTATAGGTATTCGAGGTATATATTGGATATCGCTTTTTCAATTAATAATCATGGTTCTAATGGGGATTGTTGCATTATACACGGTGATAATGAAAACACCTGCAGGATTGGTAGGATTATTCACAAGCACCTTCCCGGAAAAGCAAAGCTTTGCAATGTCTGTAACTATGATAATTGGGTTGTTTGCAAATGGGGTTACGCGGGGCGGAGATCTGATTAGATGGGGTAGAAAGCCATGGCATGCCTGGGTTGTAGGATTTGTAGCCTTTGGGTTGGGAGCCATGTTCTGCGCATTGTCAGGCGCGCTTATTTCTGCGGCAACCGGAATAACAGATACATTTGAAGCACTGAAAGTAATAGGGTTGGTCGGTTTGGGGTTGGTTCTGTTCTTTTGTTTATCCTGGACTACAACGGATGTCTCTGCATATCTTGCATCTCTGGCTTTTACTGCTTTGCCAAAAGCGGCTATTGAGCGAGATGTTAATAGACGAAATGTTGCAATCATAATAGCGGCAATTGTGATGCTAGGTGCAGCTGCTGGGTTGCACCGGTACATTGTTGATTGGCTCATCCTCATGGGAATTTATATGCCTGCAGTAGGAGGAGTGATAATTGCTGATTTTTATATAATGAATTTTACTAAATATCATTGGATGGAACAAGGTGTCTACGAGAAAAGAAGAATTAACGATGCGGAAGTGATAAAGTTTAAGTTTAATTGGGTGGTGATTCCGGCTATTGTTTTGGGAACTATCGTTGGTTATTATACGACTTACGCTCATCCAACGGGTATTCCCCCAGTATATTCTATACTAACATCTATTGTGGTTTATACTGTAATCTCCTATGCCCGAGGCATATTTAGATTAAAGAAGAAAATTAATGAAAGGAGTGCAATACAAATTGATTAAGAATCTCATTGTGTTGATTGTACTTGTAGGTATAATTGCCGGTTTTTGGGGACTAATTGCTTCCCAAACTGATCGGAGATCCGTTCTAAAACTCGCGGGAGGATTTTTAGTGTACAGTGTAGTTGTATATACCATCTATTATGGATTGGGTATTGCCGATTTTTAAAGGATATGTAATTGATTTATTCTGGGATAAGGGGTTTATAGGCCGATTTCTAGAACATTTTTAAATAAATATGCATATTCCGACGCAAAACGGCCACCTATTCCGATTTAATCCGTCCACCTATTCCGATTGAAATCGTCTACCGATTCCAATTCACTTATCTTTTAAGGAGCGCTTCGGCCTCTTGGTGGAGCATGAATGGACCTATCGTCATAACAAGCGCCTGGCCCGGCTCTTGAAGCGGGCCAGGCTCCGCCTGCCGGCTTGCCTGGAGGATATCGACTACCAACAGCCGCGCGGCCTTGATTAAATTCGGAATGACTGGACGATTTAATTCGGAATTAGTGGACGAATTCATTGGAATACGCACGGCGACGACCTGTGGAGTTTGATCATATTGTCATGTTGCGCTCGCTTATTTTAATGGTTAACCAGAAGGTGTTTTGTTGATCGTTCGGTGGAACTGGGTTTGATACCCGACCCGCTTAATTTTGATCCTTTCCGGTGATGGTTCTTCTATTATATATAATAATGGGCAATTGGTGCTGGGTTTTTTTGAAGGAATTATAAAGGAATGAAAAATATAAATTTTCAGCAGGTATTTTCTTGTGACATGTCAAATATTATATATCATATATTACGCAAATAATAACGATAGGTTCATCGCTGTAGGCATGTCTTTCGCGTTTTATATCATTTGGATTTTAATCCCAGCGACCTGATTATTTTTGCCGATACATTTTTCTGGGCTATTTTAACTGTTCTGGGTAAAAACGTAATGAGTTATTTAAGCCCCGCTGGAGACTATTTCCTTTTCCATTGTGGTGGGGTTGCCTTTTCTGGTTTCGGGACGGGAACTTTACACTTTTGGATGCAATTACAGCGTAGTATCTTATTTTGACAATGATCGTATTAAATTGACAGATAAAGAAATTAAATAATATAATACTCATAAATTAAGTTACTTTATGCAAGATAACAATCTTAAGTTAATTATATTGTTTGTGCTAAGTTGGGGGTGTCTTCATGGGGTTGCAGCGTGGAAAAACTCATCTTTTTAGTGGACATGCCCAATTACCAAAAGGGATTCCTATGCAGGATCATATTCAAAGAACTACTGCTTTGCTGGAAATTGATATAGAAAGAGAAATTATTGTCAGAGCCTCATTTATGACTGTACTCCCTCATACCGGCGAATTTCTTTCTTCTATTGCCGAGGGCTATGACCTTAGCCGGGGTATCGAACCTCTAGTGCGGGAAATGGAAGAGAGGGCTCATGTTGCTTCTATTCGTGCTTTTACAAAGGCAGTGGAAATTGCCTACCAAAAATATATGGATTATAAAAAAGCTTTACGTTAATATTAATTTTTTTATGTCGTTATACATAATCAAGTACAACGTTAAATTAAATGTAGCAAGGGGGCGATTGTATTTGAGTACGGATTGCGTATTGATCAAGGGGGCCGGAGACCTGGCCAGCGGAGTGGCCTACGTTTTTAAAAAGGAAGGATATCGTGTGTTGATGACCGAGATAGAGCGCCCGACCTGCGTGCGCAGGACGGTATCCTTTGCTGAGGCTGTTTATGAAGGGAAAATATGTGTGCAGGGCATATGGGGGCGGCTGGCAAAAGACATGGATGAAATAACCACAATTATGGATGGTGGAGACATTGCCGTGCTGGTAGACCCCCGGTGTGAAGTAATAGGAACACTTCGTCCATTCATTTATATAGACGCGACTATGGCTAAAAGGAATCTCGGGACTAAGATTGATGACGCAAAAATAGTAATTGCCCTTGGTCCGGGCTTTGAGGCCGGGAAGGATGCCCATGCCGTCATTGAAACCCAAAGGGGCCCCAACCTGGGAGAACCTATTTTTAGCGGAATGGCCGCGCCGAATACCGGCATTCCGGGAAATGTCTTGGGTTATACCATTGAGCGGGTGCTCCGTGCGCCGGTGGATGGTATATTTGATGCTAAACTGAAAATTGGTGACCTGGTGGAAAGAGGGGAGACAGTGGCAGTTGTAAATGGCAGCCCCGTACAAGCGGCAATTACCGGTGTCGTGCGCGGGCTTTTGAGGAATGGACTTGGGGTTTATAAAGGCATGAAAGTCGGTGACATCCACCCCGCAAAAGACCGGGAAGTTTGCTTCACCATTACCGATAAAGCAATGGCCATAGGCTATGGGGCATTAAAAGCGGTACGTGCTTTACAAGAGAAAAACCAGCTGTGTAGATAGCCCGGGTCACCAATTCATTTAACGTTGAAATGAGGTGTGTTGCAATAAAATGTTTGAAAAGTTGCTGAAAGCAGTGGAAAGCGGTACTCCTGCCGTGCTTTATACCGTTATTGACAGTCAAGGTTATCCCGGCCTTAAAGAAGGTTCCCGTCTTCTTGCGATTGCCGGTGGAGAAGTGTACGGCACTCTTGGAATTTCATTGCTGGACGAGCAGGTAATGGCCAGAGCCGCAAATATATTTCAACGTGCTGTTCCCAATACCGGCATAATTGAAATAAATGCATTAGGCCTGGATGCCGGCTGCGAGTTACCGGTCAAGATACTGGAAGATTCTTTCTTCCCCCAGAAAAAGTTAATTATTTTTGGTGGGGGACATGTTGCCGTGCCGTTGGTGCAAATGGCTTCTATTTTAGGCTACCAGACGGTAGTTGTGGATGACAGGCCCGAATTCGTCAGCCCGGGGCGATTTCCAAATGCCGATGCCTTAATTTGTAGCGATCTTGCTAAAGGATTGCCTGAAAATGAAATCGATGCTTCTACCAGCATTGTAATTATTACCCGGGGGCATCAATATGACCTGGCATGCCTTGAAACAGTAATTGGTTCCAGAGCATGTTATATAGGCATGATCGGTAGTTCAAGTAAGGTGCGGCAAACCTTTAAAACATTATTAAATAAAGGGATCAATAAAAAGGATTTAGAAAAAGTTTCTGCCCCCATCGGCCTGGATCTCGGGGGTCAAAAACCGGCTGAGATAGCCTTGAGTATTCTGGCTGAAATGGTAGCCCGGGAGTATAACGGAAGCTGCAGGCCATTAAAAGAAGTGAAAGCGGGGGTGTTGGAATGAACAGGGAAATACTTGCAGCCATTGTAGAGATCCAGCGAAGCGGGGAAACAGCGGCGCTGGTTACATTGTGCAGCACGCGCGGCTCCACTCCCCGCAAGGCGGGGACCAAGATGCTGGTCTACCCGGACGGCAAGACCATTGGGACGATCGGTGGCGGGGCCTTGGAACACCAGGCGATTCAAAAAGCACTGGAAGTTATTAGAACAAAAAAACCGGTCCTTTGGGAAAGGGACCTGGCCGACGAGGGCATGATTTGCGGCGGTTCGGGGACCGTTTACATCGAGTGCATATAAATAGATGGTTTAGTACCACCAGCCAACTACATTTGAGAGGGGTAATGTAAGTGAAAAAAGTTCCGGTTGCCGACAGTGTGGGGATGGTTTTAAGTCACGATATGACCAGGATAATACCGGGAAAATTTAAAGGACCGGCGTTTAAAAAGGGACACGTAATCAAGCCCGAGGATATCCCTGTTTTACTATCGATGGGTAAAGACCACATTTATGTCTGGGACCCCCCGGCCGGGCATATCCACGAAAATGATGCTGCTTATAGGATTGCCAAAGCGGTGGCCGGGATCGGTATCTCATATGGTGAGCCTCACGAAGGGAAAATAAGCTTTAAAGCCGAACATGACGGTCTATTGAGGGTAAATAAAGAAGCAGTCAATCAAATTAATTCGATCATGTATATGTGTCTTAGTACTTTGCATGACAACTTCCCGGTTACGCGAGAAAAAATCGTTGCGGCCACCAGGGTGATTCCTCTTACCATAGAAGATAAGGCTGTGCAAGAAGTGGAATCCCTGGCCGAAAAATATAGCTGGATAATTAAAGTCGTGCAGTACAAGCCATTTAACATCGGGGTTGTAATTACCGGCAATGAAGTATATTACGGGCGTATTAATGATGCTTTCGGACCGGTTTTAAGGGATAAACTTGGAGAATATGGATATTCAATCCAGGAGCAATGTTATATGCCCGACGAGCCTGCGAAAATTACCGAGGCTATTTTAAATATGCATAAGAACGGGCGAAACCTGATTTTGGTCGCGGGAGGTATGTCTGTTGATCCCGACGATAATACTCCGGGGGCCATTAAAAACACCGGCGCCAAGATAATAACTTATGGTACTCCCGTTCTCCCGGGAGCAATGTTTATGGTGGCGGAACTTGAAGGGACCGTTGTCCTTGGGTTGCCCGCTTGTGTTATTCATGCTAAAGCAACCATACTTGATATTATGCTGCCCCGTATCCTGGCCGGAGAACCGGTTTCCCGGGCAGATATAACCCGGCTGGGCGTGGGTGGTCTTTGTGAAAGCTGCAGTGAATGCCGCTTTCCGCATTGCGGTTTCGGAAAAAATTAATCTAATAGATTGAGTTACTTATTGAAAAAAACTTTTATATGATATATGATATACTAAAAATAAACGATTGTGATGCACAGGCTGATTTTATTCATGATGGAGAGGTCAGTAACGCCTTTCCATGGAAATGATCCGCCCGGTAAAATTACTAGTCGACCAAAAACGTGCTTTATTGTAAAAATTTTTTATAAGATTAAAGTCAGCATATTGAAAAATTTTAATAAGTAATATATCATATACTTAATATCATAAGAAAGCTGATTTTTATTCATGATGGAGGGGCGCTCCCCCCTTCATGCAAATGATTAAAAAACTCAGCAAAGTTATCCATCTTTTTAAATGGGTAATTTTTGCTGGGTTTTTTGTTAAGAGGGGGTATAAAGTAGATGAATTGCGAAAAATACTATCTTCCCGCAACGGTAGAAGAAGCAATAAATATATTGCGGGAAAACCAGGGAAATGCGCGCTTGATTGCAGGTGGTACAGACCTGGTGTTACAGCTAAGAGAGCGCAAAATAAACACCAAGGCTCTGGTTGACTTAAGTGCATTAAAGGAACTTAACGGTATAACCGAAAATAATGGCTGGATAACCATAGGCTCCATGACCACCCACCAACAAATCGCCGCATCCGGGATTATCCGGGAAAAAGCCCGTGTCCTGGCCGAGGCAGCCCAAAGCATCGGTTCTCCTCAAATCCGCAATGTCGGCACTATCGGCGGCAACGTAGTTAACGCTCAGCCCGCTGCGGACACCACCATTGCCCTCATGGCCCTGGATGCCAGGGCACGCATATTAACTAACCAGGGTGAAATAACTAAACCCGTTGGAGAACTATTCCTGGGTGCAGGTCAATCAGCTATTGACCCTACTTCCGAAATCCTACTGGCCTTTGACATTAAAACCCCGGGTGCGCGTGAAGCCACTGCCTTCATGCGCCTGGCCAAACGCAAAGCCCTGGCCTTACCCATAGTAAATGTCGGAGTATGGCTTAAACTGGACCAAACTCTCAGCAAATTTGAAGACATCAGAATCGCCCTAGGGCCCATGGCTCCCGTGCCGGTGCGGGCCACCAATACCGAAGCGGTTCTTAAAGGCGCGCCTTTGCAGCAAACAGTTCTGTTACAAGCCATGGCCGTCCTGGAAAAGGAAATAAGCCCCAGGGACAGCCTCCGGGGCAGCGCGTTTTATAAAAAAGAAATGGCCAAAGTCCTGCTTAAAAGAGCCATTCTTGTTGCTGTAAAAGACCTGGGAGGTGAGTTAGGTGAATAAAACCTTGCTGCAGATCAACGTAAACGGTCAACAACACCAAATTGAAATTGAGCCCGACATGACCCTGGTTGACGTTCTAAGGGAAAAACTTGGCCTTACCGGTACCAAAAAAGGCTGCAACAGCGGTGAATGCGGGGCCTGTACTGTTCTTTTGGATGGCCAGCCCGTAGCCTCTTGCGTTTTACCGGCCTTAAAAGCCCAGGGGAAGCAAATCATCACCGTGGAAGGGCTGGGCACCGCCAAAGAGCTTCATCCCTTACAAAAAGCCTTCCTGGTCCATGGAGCGGTGCAATGTGGTTTTTGCACGCCCGGCATGCTTATGAGTGCCAAGGCCTTGCTGGATAAAAACCCAAGCCCCACCCCCGAAGAAATAAAAATGGCCATTTCCGGAAACCTCTGCCGCTGCACTGGCTATAAAAAAATCATCGATGCCGTCATGGCCGCCGCAGCTGAATTAAGAGGAGAAAAAACAATCACCATGCCCACCGTGGGCGAACAAGTGGTTGGCTCCTCGGTGCCCCGGGTGGACGGGATCCCCAAGGTAACCGGCCAGGCCAAATTCGCCGATGATCTATCATTCCCCAATATGCTCTATGCCAAAGTACTGCGCAGCGCCCATGCTCACGCCCTGATTAAAAACATTAATACCAAGCGGGCCAAAGCATTGCCAGGCGTAATTGCCGTGCTCACCGCGGACGACGTACCCGGCCGCAATGGCTATGGCATCCATATTAAAGACCAGCCGGTGCTTGCTAAAGACAAAGTTCGCCACTATGGTGACGCGGTAGCGGTAGTTGCGGCTGAAACCTTAAAAATTGCTGAACAAGCCCTGGAACTGATCGAAGTAGATTACGAGCCGCTGCCCGGTGTGTTCACAGTGGAAGACGCCCTCAAACCCGGTGCGCCCAAAATACACCCCAATGGCAATCTCGTCCTGCACCGTAAAGTATATAAGGGTGACATAGAAAAAGGATTTCAAGAAGCGGATGTCATTATCGAGGACACATTCAAAACCCCCATGGTCGAACATGCCTACATAGAACCGGAAGCCGGCATAGGCGTATATGACGGGGGGAAAATTATAGTTTATGCAGTCAGCCAGGGTGTGCACTACCACCGTTCCGAAATTGCTGCCAATTTAAATTACCCGGTCAGTAAGATAAGAGTCGTTCAAACCACCACTGGCGGGGGCTTCGGGGGTAAAATTGACAACTCCGTGCACATATTAGTCGCCCTTTTAGCCCTCAAGACAGGTAGACCGGTAAAACTGACCTACACCAGGGCCGAGTCCATAATCGCCTCCACCAAACGCCATCCCTTTACCATGCGTTACAAGCTTGGCGCCCGGAAAGACGGTAAGCTTGTAGCGGCGGAAGTTGAAATCTACGGCGACACCGGCGCTTATAACTCATACGGGACAGCGGTGCTCACCAGGGTAGCCACCTGTGCGCTGGGCCCCTATGAAGTACCCAATGTAAAAATCGACACCTATACTGTTTACACCAACAATCCGGTCAGCGGGGCCATGCGTGCCTTTGGCGCCCCCCAGGCGGCCATTGCCCATGAAGCTATCATGGATGAACTGGCTAAGAAAATAGGCATCTCCCCGGTAGAGATCAGGCGCATTAACGCCTTTCGAAAAGGCTCTGCCACCCCCACCGGGCAAATCCTCAATGACGGCGTGGGTATCCTGGAAACCATCGAGCGCGCGGTTGAAAAAAGCGGTATGCATTGAAAGGAGAGTAATACATGAAGGTACGGGGTAAAGGAATAGCCTGCATGTACTTTGGAATGGGCAATACCGGCAAACCAAACCCTTCCAGCGCCTTTGTTGAATTACTGGAAGACGGCACCGCCAACGTACTATGCGGCGCCGCTGATATCGGCCAGGGATCCAATACCACCCTAAGCCAAATAGCCGCCCAGGAGCTGGGTATTCCCCTGGAGGGTATCTCCATCATATCTGCCGACTCCGCTGTGACCCCCGAATCAGGCGTAAGCTCGGCCAGCCGGCAAACCTATATCTCCGGCAACGCGGTCCGCCTGGCGGCTCAGGATGCCCGTGAACAGCTCTTTGTCGCAGCGGCCGAAATGTTAAACGTCAGTCCCAAAAGACTGTCGGCCAAAGACGGATATATATTCCTTTTGGACCGCCCGGATTACCGCATATCCATCGGTGAAGTGGTAACGCACTGCTGGCGTAAAGGGAAAGTAATCATGGGCACAGGTAACTTCAATCCCGGCATCCTGCCGCTGGATGAAGAAACGGGCCAGGGGGTGCCCTATGCTACATATTCATACGGCACCCAGGTGGCGGAGGTCGAGCTGGATACGGAAACCGGGGAAATTAATATTATCAAAATCACCGCCGCCCATGACGTTGGCAAAGCCATTAACCCCATGAGTGTGGAAGGCCAGCTGGAAGGAGGCGCCTCCATGGGTGTAGGCTTCAGCCTGGCGGAGGAAATAGTCCTGGAAAACGGGCGTATCAAAAACCCGAATTTTCATGAGTACTTGATCCCCACGGCTCTGGATATGCCTGACTTTGACCCAATAATCGTGGAAGCTGCGGAACCCACCGGTCCTTTCGGGGCCAAGGGCATCGGGGAACCCGCCACTGTACCGGTGGCCGCCGCTATATTGAATGCCATAGCCGATGCGGTGGGAGCCCGGGTTAAGGAACTGCCCAATACAGCTGAAAGAGTGTTTATGGCTCTGCGGGAAAAAGTCGATAAATAAATAAAGTTAACGATAAAATTTTATATATCCTTATAATTCTCATGAATATCATGTTAATTATCGCCGGTATGTTTATGGACGTTGCCTGATTAACGTGTGTAAACGGTTATATAGAGCAATTATGAAGCCCTCTCTCCTTGTTAACTAACAAGGGAGGGGGTAATTATTTTAATAAAAAAGCGAACTCAAAACGATGCTTTTTTCTGTAAAGTGCTGCTTAAGCAAATGATAAAAATTTTTCGTTTTAGTTAGAAGGAATAATTAAATGAATCATATAATATATAATATATAATATCTAGCGGGAGGGAAGGACCCAAGCTGGTATTCCTTGGTGACTCCAGTTAAGGAATTTTCTTTATAATTACTGGAGCCCTCTTCCCTTGTTGTAACAGAGGAAGGGGGTATGTCCTTATAAACCATTTATCAAATTTATGGAGGAGCTTCATTATCCGGTCAAAAAACATTCACCGCCACCAGTGGACCGGGATTTTCTCTAATGCAGGAGAACCTCGGGGTTGGTATATACCAGGAAGTGCCCTGCGTAATCGTAGACGTGCAGCGAGTAGGCCCGTCCACCGGCTTGTGAACAAGTGGACGAAAATTGCTTGATTATATACGAAGAAGATGCGGTAACACCCAGGCGCGGTAAAAATGAAGTGGGTAACTTAAAAGCATTCAATGTGGGGGTGGGGAGTGAATAACGATAATCTATTATAAGTTTAAAAAATAGAGGTGTTTGGATTGTGTTGACTTTTGCTTATGAAAAACCGGAAAGTTTGGAACAAGCCTTAAAATTGCTTGAGGGCGGGAATAACGCCCGTGTTATGGCAGGGGGTACCGACTTAGTATTAAAGCTAAAACACCGCCAGTTAAAGCCCGGCCTGGTGGTAGGAATTGGCCGGATTAAAGAATTGCAATATTTAACCGAAAAAGAAGGAAGCATATACATTGGCGCCGGCGTGAAAATAAATGAACTGTTAAATAGCAGCCTTCTAAAAGACCGTGCGCCTTTGTTGCTCCGGGCAGCCAAGGAAATAGGATCCCCTGAAATAAGAAACATGGCCACTATAGGTGGAAATATTTGCAGTGTTAAGGCAAACTGCGGGGCCTGTGGGTTGCCGGGTTGTAGAAGTATGTCCGGAGGTGGTGTTGGACCTTGCAAATACGCTTCACACGCGGATTTAATCCCGCCGCTGATGGCTTTAGACGCCGGGTTGGTACTGGTTGGCAGCCAGGGGGAACGAAATATCCCACTGCAAGAATTCGCCCTGGGCGATAAGAAAATAAATCTTAAAGCAGGTGAAATCCTAAAGGAAATATATTTTAAAGCGCAAGATAATTCGGGCTGGGGTTACTCTCGACTTAGTACCGCTAAGGCTATGGGCATTGCGGCTATTTCCGTAGCTGTAACATTGCAAAAAAATGAAGATAACACTTGTTCCGCCATATCGCTGGCCATCGGTGGTTCATTTCGTAAACCGGTTAAGGTGGACCGCATTCAACAATTAATTGAAAACAAATATATTAATGAGGATATCATTGAAAAAATAATCCATACGTGTATTGAACAGCTGGAATATACGGAGAACTTATATATGTCGGTAGATTACAGACGGGCAATGACCGGTGTTTTAATCAAGGAGGCAATTCAACAGGCACTGGGGGCTCAAACATGAAACAGGTGATTAAAGTTACCGTGAACGGCGAGTATTACGAAAAAGAGGTTGTTGTCCATAAAAGCCTATTGGATTTTCTAAGAGACGATTTAAACCTTACAGGTACCAAAAAAGGCTGCGATAATGGCGATTGTGGTTCCTGTACGGTGTTGCTGAACGGAAAGCCGATTAATTCCTGCATGATGCTGGCTGTAGAAGCTGATGGGTGCGAGATCTTAACGATTGAAGGAATCGCCGGGGGGAAGGAACTTCATCCAATTCAAAAAGCTTTTGTGGAGAGCGGGGCTATTCAGTGCGGGTATTGTACTCCCGGTATGGTCATGGCGGCCAAGGCACTTTTAGATGAAAACCCCGACCCTTCGGAAACGGAAATTCGGGAAGCTATTGTGGGTCACCTGTGTAGGTGCACCGGCTATGATCAGATAGTCAGGGCCATAAAAAAGGCGGCAAGTTATTTAAATAAAAAATAGCTTCCGGGAAAGGAAATGGTAAAATGGGTGAACTGATTGGAAAACCAGTACCATTAATTGATTCCGTCGACAAAGTTACGGGCAAACAGATATATGGCAGTGACTTTAAGCTCCCGGGTATGCTGTATGGAAAGGTATTGCGCAGCCCTATAGCCCATGGCCGGATTCTGCACATTGATGCCGGCAGGGCCAGATCGTTGCCCGGGGTGAAGGCCGTAATTGTTGGAACTGAAATTGAATTGCCCAATTATTCTGTGGCTGGAGAAAAAATGCTTGATGAGCGCCTTTTGGCTAAAGATAAGGTGCGTTATCGCGGTGATGAGGTGGCGCTGATTGCCGCGGTGGATGAAGATACCGCTGAAGAGGCACTTAGCCTGATTAAAGTTGAATACGAGGAATTACCGGGGGTTTTCGATTTGGAACAGGCTATGCAGCCGGACGCGCCCCTGGTGCATGACGAGTTTGGTTCTAACATAGCCCGGGAAATGACTATCAACCATGGGGATATCGAAAAAGCATTTGCGGAAGCGGATGTAATTGTTGAAGGCAGGTATGAAACACCCCGCGTGCACCACGGATATCTGGAGCCTCATGCGGTGGTGGCGCAGTGGGATGCCAGGGGCAAAGTAACCTTTTGGATCCCCACCCAATCACATATGCTAGCCAGGATGACCTATGCCAATGCCCTTGGGGTAGGACAGGAGCAAGTCCGAGTGATTCAACTTCCCCTGGGGGGAGGTTTTGGGGGCAAATTAGAATATAAGCTGCACCCGCTGTGCGCTCTGCTGGCCAGGGAAACGGGACGGCCGGTAAAAATGGTCAATACCAGAACGGAAGAACTGATGGCTTCTTTACCCAGGGTTCCCATGATCATCGAAATGCAGTTGGCCGCGCGCAAAGACGGAACGCTGCTTGGGAAAAAAGCCAGAGTGCTTGCCGATAACGGGGCTTACATGAATTACGGGCCGGGTATACTTTTAAGTGCCACAACCCGGTCTGATAACCTGTATAGAATAAAAAACATTTTTACCAAGGGTTACCTGATCTATACCAATAAGGTGCCTACCGGAGCTTTCCGTGGTTTTGGATGCCCCCAAAGTCACTTTGCCCTGGAAACCATGTTGGATAAGTTAGCCGTGGAGTTAAACATGGACCCTGCGGAACTGCGGCTTAAAAATGCCAGCCAGAAAGGTGACATTACTCCCCATAACTGGTACCTGGGAAGCTGCGGGCTGTCCGATTGCATTAAAAAGAGTGTTGAAGTTGCCGGTTGGTCCTCCAAAAGGAAAAAATATGCCGAAAATAAAGAATCCAAGCTGGCCCGGGGAATTGGTATTGCCTGCTGCCTGCATGTTTCGGGTAACCGTACTTTTCTGCCGTTTTTTGATGGATCATCGGCCTATGTACGGATTAACGAAGAGGGTAGGGTAACTGTTTTCCCGGGCGAAGTGGATATCGGCCAAGGTTCCAAAACTGTTTTTGCCATTATAGCCGCCAGTGAGCTCGGCATTCCCCTGGAATGGGTGGATGTTCCGAATTTGGACACCGATATCAACCCGCATGGCTTGGGAACGTTTGGCGACCGGGTTACCACCCTGGGCGGTAACGCTGTCAAAGCCGCCGCAATAAACGCCCGGGAACAGCTATTGGCAGTGGCGGCCGAAGAATTACAAACTCCCGTGGAAAATTTAAAAATTGAAAACGGTGTAATCTATGATTGCAATTCGGATAAGCGCATCAGCTTCCCCGAAGCTGCCCAAATAGCCTCATACAAACAAGCGGGGGCAACCATTATCGGCAAGGGCAGTTTTGTGCCGCCGGGAGTAACCATGGTTCACCCTGAAACCAAAGTAGGCAATGTTTCCTGTGCTTATCCATTTGTTACTCAAATTGCAGAAGTGGAAGTAAATCGCGAAACAGGCCAGGTTAAACTATTGAATATAGTTTCGGCGCACGATTTGGGCAAGGCGATCAACCCCTTGATGGCCGAAGGGCAGGTCTTGGGGGCGGTGGCCCAGGGAATCGGTTTTGCTTTAACTGAAGAGATGATTGAAGAAAAAGGTATTATTAAAAACCAAAGTTTTAAACACTACAATATGCCAAGGTCTGTGGATATGCCTTCGATAACTTCAATTTTGGTGGAATCAAATGATCCCAATGGCCCATATGGCGCCAAAGGCCTGGGGGAACCTGCGCTGACAGCCATTGCCCCGGCAATTGCCAACGCTATTTATCATGCCGTAGGGGTGCGAATTGATACTTTGCCCATAACTCCGGAAAAAATCTTAAAAGCTTTGCATGAGAAAGAGAATTAGACAATACTACCCGGAAAAATATTACCGGTACTTGTATCAAGCGCTCCGGTGGTTTCCTCCGCTCTCTTCGCTATTATTCTCGTAGCGGATAAAATTACTGCCTGTTAACGTTTTTTCGGGGTCATTTACCGCTTATTTACACGGTTATGCAACGGCTATTTAGATAGGAGAGCCCTTTATGAAAAATTACCGGGAAAAAGCGCGGGAATTAATAAAAGGGGCAGTTGATATCCATATTCATACTGCCCCTGATATATTCCCGCGGAAGATTAACGACATTGAAGCGGCGGAGCAGGCCAAAAAAGCAGGGATGAAAGCTATAGTAATTAAAAGCCATGTAACGGAAACGGCTTCGCGTGCTTCTATTGCATCAGAAATTACCGGTTTCCCCGTTTACGGGGGCGTATCTTTAAATTATGCTTTAGGCGGTTTAAATGATCATGCCGTCGAGGTGGCGGCAAAGCTGGGAGCTAAGTTTGTGTGGATGCCTACTCTTGATGCTGCTTGGTATCTTCAACATTCGGAGCATGTATCGGCGCTTGCCGGATCTTTATCTCGCGAAGTGGAGGAGCTTTCTCTGCTTGACCCAAACAATGATTTGAACCCTGCAATTTTTCCGATCCTGGAAGCAATAGCCAGGTGGAATTTGATTCTCTCCACGGGCCATATTTCCAAAACGGAAGCGGAATTACTTGTGGGACGGGCGAAGGATGCAGGAGTGGAACGCATTGTATTAACACATGCCACCGCCGATTTCCTTGACTATAGGGTTGAAGACTTACAGCGCTTATCTACTCTAGGTGTTTGGGTTGAACTGGATTGGTTTTTTGCCACCAGGCTGGCCAAAAACCCCTGTTCCCCGGGTGCCTTTGCCGGTGTTATCAGGGCTGTTGGAGCAGATAAGGTTATTTTGGGCACGGACGGTGGGCAATTCGGTAATCCACCGCCGGTGGAGATGCTGGTGGAATTTATTACCAACCTGCTGGGGCTTGGAATAACTGAAGAAGAAATTAGGATGATGACTTCGGTAAATCCTTCAAAGTTAATGAAAATTTAGAAATAATTCATTCTAGTTTTTAGATATTGATTTTCCTTTCCGGGTTGATTATAATACAGTTAGCAAATAAATATTTAATACAACGATGTATTAAGGCAAAGATGCCCGCGAACAAATTTGTTTTTACTTGTTCGCGGGTTTTTAATTTATTACCGTCAATTATGCCTGGTAATTACGGCGATGAAGCCGGGCAAAAGGTTTGACTAATAAACCTTTTGCCTGGCTTTTTGTATTATAAACAATTATTCAATTAAGCGTATATTGGCCAAAGCGGCGGGAAAAACCATGATCAGGCTTCTCATGGCAAAGTTGGCACCCTTCTAGCATTAAATAAATATAAGTTCTTGCAATTAGAAGAAGGGTAAATAATCTATATTTCAGCGCAATAGAAAAAATAAAAAAAATAAACATTTTTTAAGCAGGATTTTGTCTTATAATATGTCAAATATTATATATAATATCTCAAAAATTAAATGACGGAAGGGGGTGTTAAAATGGCGGATTTAAAAACAAAAATAGCTTATGCCATAATGATAGTCAGTTATTTTTGTTTAATAGGCCCGGGGCTATTGTTGGGAAATAACATCTATCCTCTGGTGTTCGGGTGGCCATTCTTTTATTTCTGGACGGTTATCTGGACGGTAATTCCGGTTGTGACTGTACTTTACCTCAGCCAAAAAATTTGGAAAGAAGACTAACCTGGAGGTTGACAGCATGTCAGTTGAATTTGTTATTGTCACGCTTTACATGGTGGCATCTTTAGGCATCGGTTATTGGGTCATGAAATCCCAAAGCGGCGCAGAGGGAATGAGTCAAGATGATTTCTTTCTGGCCGGACGCGGGTTAAGCTGGCTGCCGCTTACCTTTACTGTGGCCGGCACATATTTTAGTACATACGCCATGATGGGCGTTGCCGGCGCCTTATTTAAACAGGGTATTCCCTGGATAACGGTTTGTGTTTCCACTCCTATTGTAGTAAGCCTGGTTATGTGGCACATAGGGAGGCGGATTTGGTATGTTGGAAACAAAAATGGCTATATTACTCCGGCGGACTTATTAGATGATTATTTCAATTCCAAAACATTAAGGGTATTAACCGCTTTAACAAACATTGCTTATTGTATTCCTTATGTAACCATTCAAATTATTGGCGGGGCCAAAATACTTGAAATGGTAAGCGGCGGGGCTATTCCGTTCAGTATTGGGGCCTGGATTATTCTCTTTGTTATATTGGCTTATGTTATGATGGGCGGCATGGCAGCCGTGGCCTGGACAGACGTAATCCAAGGTATCCTTCTCCTGGGTGGCATGTATGTCGGTGGCCTTTATGCCGGGTATTATATGTTTAACCACCCGACTGATTTATGGGCCAGGGCTATTCAAGAAATTCCGCAGCATTTAACCATGCCGGGCGCGCTGGGTAACCTTACCTGGATCGGCATATTCTCCACCTCGCTGATGATCGCTTTGGGCCAGGTGCCCGGGGGAGCGCCCTTCTGGATGCGCTGTTATGCATCCGGTGGATTAAAATCTTTAAAAATTAGTGCGGGACTGCAGCCCGCCCTGTTGTCACTGGCTTATTTATTTGCTACGACCCTGGTGGGAATTGGCGGCAGGATAATCTGGCCGGATATTGCCAATCCCGATAACCTGTTCCTGCAGTTAATGTCTACGTATGCACCTCCGGTGATTATAGGCGGGGTTTTTGCCGCCATTATTGCCGCGGGTATGTCCACCGCCGATTCAAATTTGCATGCCATCAGTTCCGTTCTCAGTGTGGATATATACAAGAAATTTATTAATCCCAACGCCACGGAAAAGCAGGTGGTTTGGGTGGGGAGAATTATTATCCTGGTAATGGGCCTGGCTTCCCTCTGGGTAAGTATGAACTGGTCCGGCATGATCGTGCCCCTGGCATTCATTGCCATGTCCATGGGTATGCAGCTGGCTCCTCCGTTACTTGCGGCGTTGTTTTGGAAAAGGGCGAGCACCATGGGGGCAATTTGTGGTTTGGTTTCCGGTTTGGTAGTAACTTATTTAACTCTTTATGTTTGGCCCAACCCGCTTACCATCCACGGTGGTTTCTGGGGCTTCATGGTCAATGCTGCAGTTTTGGTGGTCGTAAGCTTATTTGACAAACCAAGGCCGCAAGAGGTAATCAATCGTTTTCAAATGAATGCCAGTGCATAAAGGTTCTAAATTTTATCTCAAACAAACCAAATCCCCGAGGTTTGGTTTGTTTGAATTTCTTTTTTTTTGACACACTTTGTGTTTTAGTAAACGTTACAAGTGCCATAGGAGAAAATGAACACGATGTATATGTATAAAGCTAAATCAATAACCCCGTACTTGTTATTAACTATTGTCCCTTTAATTTGGGGAGGTAACTTTATAGTCGGAAAAGCCTTAATCGATGCTTTGCCCCCCTTTAGCATAGCTGCGGGCCGGTTTTTGATCGCCGCCTTGATTTTATGTCCCTGGTTACTGATAAGAAAAGAGAAAAAAAAGATCACCGGCCCGCTCATGCTCAAGATATTCATTATGGGGATTACCGGGGTATTTGCTTTTAATAGCTTGTTATACATAGGATTAAAATATACCACGGCTATAAATGCAACTTTAATTAATTCTTTTAATCCAATAGTAACAATATATTTTTCCTGGTTATTATTAAAGGAAAATATTACATTAAAACAAGTATTGGGTTCAGTAATCTCGATAGTTGGCATTATTATTATAGAATCCCAAGGTTCATGGTCCGTTTTATATAATTTGGATTTTAATGCCGGAGACCTGATCATTTTTGCCGATACATTTATCTGGGCTATTTTTACTGTTCTGGGTAAAAACGTAATGAGTTATTTAAGCCCGCTGGAGACTACGTCCTTTTCCATTGTGGCGGGGTTGCCTTTCCTGGTTATAGTTTCGGGATGGGAACTTTATCATATAAATATAACCATATCATGGCCGGTGGCTTTGGGAATCTTATATTTGGGAATATTCGCTACAGTGCTGGCCTTTGTCTGGTATTATAAAGGAATTCAAGCTATTGGAGTGGCCAAAGCTGCAAATTTTTACAACCTTATTCCGGTTTATTCGATTTTTTTGGCGTCGTTCTTTCTCCAAGAAAAAGTGCTACCTTGGCACGTTATCGGTGGTTTTTGTGTTGTGCTGGGAATTTTTGTTTCTTCGGTCAAATTAAACGTAACCCGACAGGGCGAAAAGGCAAGGAACATCCTGGGAAGTCTCTAATTTGTGCCATTTTTGGTATAATTAAATATGCATAAGAATGGGCGAAATCTAATTTTTGTCATGTTTAATGTTGCTTCCCACATTGCGGTTTCGGAAAAAATTAATCCAAGAGATTGAGTGCTTATTGAAAAAAAATTTTATATGATATATGATATACTAAAAATGAACGATTGTGTACAAGTTGATTTTTTCATGATGGAGAGGTAAGTAACGCCTTTCCATGAAAATGATTAAAACTAGCTTCATTGTCCAGTAATGGATAATAAGTGCAGGCATGTTTTTTGTAAAAAGGAGGTATGAAACGACTACCTATGGACTTGATTGCTGGAACGGTCAAAGTAACGTCCACTTTTTGGATATCAATCATAAAAACTAACATCTAGGGAGGGGTATGTTTTGGGTTTTCGTGAAATCAAATTTACCGTCAACGGGCGCCCGGTAAAATTACTAGTCGATCCTAAACGTACTTTATTGAAGGTTATACGTGAGGATTTAAGGCTAACCGGTACCAAAGAAGGTTGCAGTGAAGGCGTATGCGGAAGTTGCACAGTTTTAATCGACGGCGTACCGACCAACTCATGTAAATTGCCGGTTGAGCGTGTTGAAGGGAAAAACATCATCACTATTGAAGGCGTTGGAACAAAGGATAATCCCGATGTAATCCAAAAGGCCTTTGTTGAAGTTGGCGCTGCCCAGTGTGGTTTTTGCACCCCCGGGATGATTCTTACCGCCAAAGCGATACTGGATAAAAACCCGAATCCCACACGTGAAGAAGTGAAGAAAGCAATTAGAAGGAACCTGTGCCGGTGTACTGGTTATAAGAAGATCATAGACGGAATCATGCTGGCGGCTGAAGCCAGGCGGAATCCCGACGTAATTAAAGAAAGAGATATTACCGAATATCGCTTGGGTGGAAGAATTCCGCAAATTAACTCGTGGGAAAAAGTAACGGGGACGTTACGTTTTGCGCAGGATATTTACTTGGAAGATATGTGCCATGCCAAAGTGCTCAGAAGCCCTTATTTTCACGCCAGGATTAAATCAATTGATACTTCGGAAGCCGAGGCCATGCATGGTGTGGTTGCGGTGGCCACGGCCCACGATCTCAAGGGACCAAACAGGGTTAAATACATCTTCCATGATTTCCGGGTAGTAGCTGATAATAAAGTAAGGTATTACGGTGAACCGGTAGCTATTGTTGTAGCCCGTACGGAAAAAGTGGCCGAGGAAGCCTTGAAAAAAATTAAAGTGGATTATGAAGAACTACCTGCAGTGACCAATGTTTTTGAGGCGCTAAAGGAAGGTGCTCCCGAGGTTCAAGAGGAAGATTATCCCGGCAACTTATTATTCTACCAAAACCTTGTACATGGTGATATTGAAGAAGGTTTTAAGCAAGCGGATATTATCGAAGAAAACATTTTCACCACCCCGGCCAATGCCCATGGTTACCTTGAACCTGACGCCGGAGTGGCATTTATAGATGAAGAAGGCCGGGTAGTTATTTACGCTTGTGGCCAGGCGCCCCACTACCACCGTGATGAGGTGGCCAGGGTACTGGGATTGGGGACGGATGAAGTACGGGTTGTTGAAGACGGCACCGGTGGTGGTTTCGGAGCCAGGATCGACCCGTTTATCCAGGTGCTTCTTGGACTCGCTGTTTACAAGGCACGCGTCCCGGTAAAATTACAGTTTACCACGGAAGAGAATTTTATTGGCAACTGTAAAAGACACCCGTTTTGGATTAAATTAAAAACTGGTGTCCGCAAGGATGGTAAAATAGTCGCCCATTACGGGGAAATTATTACAGATGCCGGTGCTTATGCATTGGCCAGCCCCGGCGTGCTGATGAGAGCCATAGTACATTCTTACGGGCCTTATGAAATACCCAATGTTAAAGTGTTGGGTAAAACTGTACTTACTAATAACACTCCTTCTTCAGCAATGCGTGGCTTTGGCGTTTCTCAAATGTGTTTCGCAGTGGAAACGCAAATGAATAAGATTTGCAAGCGATTGAATATGAATCTGCTTGATTTTGCGAAGTTGAACGGTTTTAAACAGGGAACAGTAACAGCTACAGGACAATTAATCAAAGACCCTCCGGGGTATCAAGAAGTCATTGAAGCAATAGAAAATCACTGGGCCAAATGCGACAAGGCCACGAGTCCGGAAGAAATTGCTAAATTACCCCCGCATATCAAACGCGGTAAAGGTTTTGCCACGACATGGTATGGAATCGGAAAAACCGGTCTTTTAAATTTGTCCCGGTGCAATGTGGAAATCACCGACCAGGGCACGTTGCTTGTAAAGGAAGGTGCTGCCGAGATCGGGCAAGGATCAAATACGGTAATGGCCTTAATTGCCGGAGAAGAACTGGGATTAACCCTTGATAAAATCAAGGTAATTGCCGCGGATTCGTTACTTACGCCTGATTCTGACTTAACATGTGCCAGTAAACATACCTTTTACACCGGTAATGCAACATTACTGGCCTGTAAGGATTTGAAGAAAAAATTATATGAAGCGGCAGCCAAAGAACTGGGTGTTGCAAATGATCAATTAGATACCAAAGATGGCTTTGTCTTTGTGATAAATGACCCGGAACGGAAAATATCGTTCAAGGAACTGCATCAGAAAGGTTACGATTTAACTGGTTTTGGTGAATTTGTTGTGCCCCTTGATCTCTTAGACCAGGACACCGGGCAGGGTACGCTGTATGTAGTGTTTACTTATGGAGCTGCGGTTGTGGAAACGGAAGTTAATACGCTTACGGGTGAAGTCAAGGTCCTTAATGCTGCAGTGGCTTTCCAGTGTGGCAGGGCAATCAACCGCCTGGCCATGGAAGGGCAGATGGAAGGCGGCGTTGCCATGGGCGTAGCTTTTGCCCTGATGGAAGAGTATGTTCCCGGCGTAACCAAGAGTTTCAAGCAATACCATATGCCCAGATCCACTGACGTTCCGGAGATCAGCACTTACGTGGTGGAAATACCGCAAGGCCCCGGACCTTTCGGAGCAATTGGAATGGGAGAGGCAGCTCACTTCCCGATGGCGCCGGCAATTATTGCCTCATTAAATGATGCCTGCGGCATTTGGATTCATGATTTGCCGGCTACCCCGGAAAAAGTACTGGAAGCAATTAAGAATAAAACAAACTAAACTAATGATTTTATGTGTACGACTAAAAGGCATGATACTCTAGTCATCGGTTAACCTAATATTGGCTCTTGCCCGCCAGGAGGATTGGGCAATGCTGGAGAACAACACGGGCCTGGCGGGCTTCTGTTAGGAATAGAAGGGTGGCATTAGCCACCCTCTTTCATTTGTTGCTATCTTTGAGCAACACCAAAGTGGTAAACTTAATTACCCGATCATCTTTTAAGATTCAAACCGATCGCTGAAATGTATAGCCTAGTCCGTCTAATAAGGCAGTTTTGATCTTGGTACCTTACGTAGTTGCCGGATGTGACCAACAACGGTAATTGCAGCTTTTACTAATTATTTGGAAAAAGAGGTCGGAACTCTTGTGATAATGAATCTAAATTATCACGTGAACTTATGCTTATTATTAGTATATATAAAATATAAAATATATAAAAACATAATAATATTTTGTCAAAATTTCTTACAAGAATAAAACCGCATATTGAAAAATTTAATTAGATAATATATCATATACTTAATATTATATACAATTTTCAGAATATCATAAGCAAGCATTTTGTTCATGGTGGCGGGGCGCCCCACCATGCAAATGATAAAAAGCACAAGCCATCTTGGCGGGCATGCCCAATTACCAATAAAATGAGGGGGGTGAATATCTGCTAGGTAACAAGTAGGTAATTTATATTTATTTGGACAACCAACAAATAACATTTAGCAGGGAGGGCTTACATTGAAGAAAAAGGGTATTTTGTTACTATCTATGTTACTTATTGCTCTGTTAGTACTTGCCGGGTGTGGCGGAAACCAGGGATCTACGGAAAACGCCAATAAATCTGAAGATCAAGGGAAAACATACACCGCTAAATTGGGCACAGTGGAACCTGTGGATTCCCCCAAAATGAAAGCCATGGAAATGTTTAGAGACAAGGTGGCGGAAGCAACAGACAACAAGGTGCAAATTACTATTTACCCGGCGGAGCAACTGGGTTCGGCCCGCGAAATGATTGAAGCCACCCAAATGGGTGCGGAAGAAGCGGTTATATTGCCCAGTTCCAACTTTACCGGCT
>NZ_JADNRQ010000028.1 GCF_015594625.1 Desulfallas sp. Bu1-1
TCATCAGCGAACCCGACTACGACAAAATCGTCCAGACCTGCCTTGAGGTGCGGGGCATCAAGATTACCGCCGTGGACATCGATGTGCCCATCACCGTCGGTCCCGCCTTTGAAGGCGAGTCCATCCGCAAAAAAGACATGTACGTCGAGTTCGGCGGCACCAAGACCCCGGGCTTCGAGCTGGTGCGCATGGCGGACGACTCCATTGAAGACGGCAAGATCGAGCTCGTCGGCCCCGACATCGACACCGTCGCCGAAGGCGGCCGGATGCCGCTGGGCATCGTGGTGGACGTCTACGGCCGCAAGATGCAGGAAGACTTCGAGCCCGTGCTGGAGCGCCGCATCCACTACTTCACCAACTACGGCGAAGGCCTGTGGCACGTGGCCCAGCGGGACATCATGTGGGTGCGCATCAGCAAGGACGCCTATGCCAAGGGCTTCCGCCTGAAGCACATCGGTGAAATCCTGTACGCCAAGTTCAAGTCCGAATTCGCCTCCATCGTGGACCGGGTGCAGATCACCATTTACACCGACGAGCAGAAAGTGCTGGAGATGCGGGAAGTGGCCCGGGAATACTACAAGAAGCGGGACGACCGCTTGAAGCAGCTCAAGGACGAACTGGTGGACACTTTCTACTCCTGCACCCTGTGCCAGAGCTTCGCGCCCACCCACGTGTGCGTGATCGCGCCCGAGCGGGTCGGCCTGTGCGGCGCGGTGAGCTGGCTGGACGCCAAGGCGGCCTACGAAATCAACCCGCACGGCGCCAACCAGCCCATTCCCAAGGAAGGCGTCATCGACCCGGTCAAGGGCCAGTGGAAGTCCTTCAACGAGTTCTGCTACAACAATTCGCAGCGCAACATCGAGGCCGTCAACTTCTACACCATCATGGAATACCCGATGACCTCCTGCGGCTGCTTCGAGTGCATCCTGGCCATGGTGCCCGAGTGCAACGGCTTCATGGTGGTCAACCGGGAGCACGGCGGCATGACCCCGTCCGGGATGACCTTCAGCACGCTGGCCGGCACCATCGGCGGCGGCGCCCAGATGCCCGGCTTCATGGGTATCGGTAAGTCCTACCTGGCTTCGCCCAAGTTTGTGCCCGCCGACGGCGGACTGGGCAGGTTGGTGTGGATGCCCAAGGCCCTGAAGGAAGAGCTGCGCGCCGCGCTGGAAGAGGCGGCCGAGAACGCCGGGCTGGGCAAGGACTTCGTGGATAAGATCGCCGACGAAACCGTGGGCACCAGCGGCGAGGAGATCCTGCCCTTCCTCGAGGAGAAGGGGCACCCCGCGCTGACCATGGATCCGTTGATGTAATAAAACTATGTAATTAATCTTGGCATACAAATATAATTCTTGGCGTTACTTTAGCCTCCCCCTGGCCAATCCTCCCTCCGGCCAGGGCGATTTTTTTAACGCCGGGGCTGGGTGGCAGCGGCCTTGGCGTTTACGGCGCCATTGCCGGTTACGCCTGCGAACAGGCGATCAAAGACAGCCGGGCCGTGCGGGAGAGCAAGGTGGAATAAAACCTTTCGCCTTATACTTTTAATTTTTGTCAATTAACCAAAATAAAATAGTTATACAAAAGGATTTTACAAACACAATGATGAAAGTAAAATAATAAAAAAATAATCATTAAAAAAGGGGAGTGGGACTGTGGCCAACATTTTAATCGTTACCTGCGCGAAAATCAGAGATATCAATTGCGTTGCCTGCCTCAAGTGTTTCAAGGCTGCCGACCTCAAAGAAGGTGAGTTCGCCAATTACGACTCAGTAAAAATAGTGGCCATGTGCGGGTGCGGCGATTGCCCGGGCTTGGTTATGCCCAAGGTCGGCCTGGTGATGGAAATGGCTGATTACCTGGAGCGCGATATCGACACCATTCACCTGGGAACCTGCATGGTCAAGGCCAATAAAACAGCGGCCTGCTCCATTGACCTGGACAAGGTCAAGGAAATGCTTTCCAGCAAGTATGGGGTCCCCGTGGTTGTGGGTACGCATAACTACTAATTGTTTAACCGGCTCATCATTATCCTCCAATGTAATTCGTTATATTTACTTCTAAATAATGTGCTGTTTATTCAAATCCCCAAAGCAAATCATAAATAAATTCCCGAAAAAATTTGCAGGTTATAGCGTTACCCGTGTAAAATATATAGTATAAAACGAATTTTCGGGGAGGGGTAGTAATGGATCCGCATCATCCGGAGCCGGTACAAGAAGATTTTAAAATGGATTATTCCGAGTGGCATCCTATTAACTTCATCCCAGCGGTGATTTTCTTTGGGTTTTTAATCGGTGTTGCAACTATATTTATTTAATAAACTATTAACTGATCAGAGGCCGTTTCAATTACGGCCTCTGATATTTTAATCCATCTTCTTAGCTGTCCTCGATAATGGACCTGATAATATGCTCCGAGGCCCATTCCTTGCCGGAGAGGTATGTAAGTGGAGCGGTTTTCGGAAAAAGTTTTTTATTGATGACCTTGATACTCAAACCCCTGTTATATAATTCAAGCACCTCGCCCCGCAGGTTTTCCAGGTAGTCAAGTTTCATTTGAATCATTTTCTTGCCCTCATCCACCACCCCGGCGTGCCCGCAATAAACCGTTTGAAAATCATACCGCAGTAAAACTCGCAGCGATTGCATGATTTGTGGTATATTCTCCGGCCTCATCACAATCCTGGTTTTGGGCGTGACAAACAAATCACCGGTAAAAATAGCCCCTTCTGCGGGATCGTAAAGCGCGATGTGATCCGGGGAGTGCCCGGGCACCTCCAGAACCTGCAACACCTTATGCTTTGTTTTTAGCGTATTGCCCACGGGCAGGGGGTTGAATTTTTCCCGCGCGCCCCAAAATATGAACCGGTAAAACGGTAACCGGGCCGGTTTCCGGCAAACGTTCACCGCCGCCGGGTGAACATACACGGCTATGCCCTGTTTTTCCAGCCAGGGGGCGTTGCCGCTGTGGTCCTCGTGAAAATGGGTAAGCACCACCTGCTTTACAGGCTGCGTCCGGAAAAAGTTCGCGTATTCCCGGTTATACCTGCTTGGCCCCGTGTCCACCAGCAACCCGTCGGTTACGTAAACGTAAGTATTCAGCCGCGTACCAAACAGCTTGATGGTGCACCCGGCGTAAACCACTCCCTCATGCTTACCGGTAATTAATCCACCCACCAAATCCGCCTCCCCACCGTTCAACCGAAATGTAACAATTCCCTCCAAAACCAGTGGTTTATGTTCAAAATTCTACAACCGCCCAAATTTATCCTTTAAAAAAATAATAACGTCGTAGTGACATAATGAAGCGGGTAAAAAACCCGTGCTAAAAATATTCTTCAAGCAGGATTTATGGCATATCGCATGGAAAATAGGAATATTCCTATTTAGGAGGGTGTTCATTGGTTATTAATCAAAACATTGCAAAACTGCTCCAGGATTCAGGCTATAAACTTACCCGCCAGCGCCGCGTCATTATCGAAGTGTTGTCAAAAAACGAGCGGCCGCTTACGGCGCTGGAACTGTATCACCAGGTCAAAGACAAGATACCGACAATCAGCCAGGATACGCTGTACCGCAACCTCGAAGTGCTGTCCTTCATCGGGGTGGCCAACAGGATCCGGGTCCGGGGTGGCGACCGGTTTGAACTGGTGCAACAGCATCACCACCATTTCATTTGCCTCAAATGCGGGGAAGTAAAATGCCTCAAAGGCTGCCCCATCGGCCCCGGGCAACTGGCGGAAGCGCGCAAAAACGACCTGGAGGTCTTGTTTCATAATTTTGAGCTTTCCGGCTACTGCGATAAGTGCCGGTCTTGTCAAAAGGAAGGTTGATGGGATTGGCCAAAAAAGTTTTGGTTTTAACAACATTCCTGTTATTACTGACCGGCTGGTTGACCGGTTGTTCGGAAAACGTGGAACAAGACCCGCGGGCCGGGGAATCAAAAATACGGGTTGTCGCCACCATCTTCCCGCTCGCCGATATTGCGCGCAATATCGGCGGCGAAAAGGTTGAAGTGACCACGCTGCTTCCCCCCGGAAGCAGTCCCCATACCTTTGAAGCGACTCCCGAACAGGTGAAACAACTTGCCGAAGCCCGGGTGTTTATCAAGGTGGGCGCGGGGCTGGATTCCTTCGCCGATAAGCTGGCCGGTTCCGCCAACCCGGACATGGTTACGGTCACGGTAACCGACAACATTGAATTGCTCAGTCCTTTGCACGAACGGGAAGAAGGCCACGCCGCGCCCGAAGGCCACGACCACGATCATTCGGGCGGAGACCCCCACGTGTGGTTGGACCCGGTGCTGGTCAGGGAACAAATAGCGCCGAAAATCGCGGCCGTTCTGGGAGAAGTCTCTCCCGGCAACACGCAATATTTTCAAGATAACCTGGAGGCTTACGACAAGAAACTCGATCTTTTGCACCGGGAAATTAAAGAGACAACTTCCAAGTTCCGGTATCGCTCCTTTGTCGCCTTTCATTCCTCCTGGCGATATTTCAGCCGGCGCTATGATCTGGAGGATATCACGGTTTCAGAGTTTCCAAGCAAGGAACCCTCGGCCCTGTGGATTGCCCGGGTGGTTGACAGGTCCAGGACCGGTCAGGCCAAAGCCGTGCTTATTGAACCCCAGGCCAGCCCCAAAGCGGCGAAAGTTATCGCGGCGGAACTGAAGGTCCCGGTTTATACCGTGGACCCCCTGGGGGCTGAAAACATCCCCGGCTACGGAAGTTACCTGGACATGATGCGCTCCAACCTGAAGGTGTTCGAGCGGGCGCTTCGCTGAGGTGTTGCAGATGACCAAAGATATCGTGGTGGATTTCAACCATGTTTACGTTTCCGTACGGGGCAGAACTGTGCTGGAGGATATCAGTTTTGCCATTTTACAAGGCAGTTTTACCGGCATTATCGGGCCCAACGGGGCGGGTAAAACAACGCTCCTGCGGCTGATCCTGGGACTGCTGGAACCCGACCGGGGACAGGTGCGGGTTTTCGGGGAAAACCCGGTTAAGCTGAACCGAAAGAAACACAGGGTGGGTTACCTGCCCCAAAAACCGCAGTTTGACCGCCGTTTCCCCGCCAGCGTCGGTGACGTGGTGCTCATGGGCACTGCCGGGGAAACGGGATTGTTCCGGCTGCCCGGCCGGAAACAAAGAATGCTGGCCGACGAAATCATGGCCAGGGTCGGCATCCTGGAATTGAAAAACCGCCCCATCGGCGAACTATCGGGGGGGCAGCAGCAGCTGGCGTTCCTGGCCGGCGCCCTGGCTTCCCGGCCGAGCCTGTTAATCCTTGACGAGCCTACAACCGGCCTGGACCCCGGCGCCCAGAACAATTTTTACAAGCTGGTAAAAGAAGCGCAGTCCAAAACACAACTGACGGTAATCGCCGTGTCCCACGACCTGGCGGCGATATCCGCCAACGCCCACAGGCTGATCTGCATCAACAAAACCATGCACATCCACGGCAGCCCCGGCGAGGTCATGGAAAAACTGTCCGGCGACCGGCCGTTCAGGTGCGAGTTCGATATTATATTCGGTTCAAACGGATGGAGGAAACAGGCATGATGGATATGCTCGCCTACGATTTCATGCAAAGGGCAATACTGGCGGGGGTCATTGTAGGCATCCTGTGCTCGTTTGTATCTTTTTTTGTGCTGCTCAAACGGCTTTCGTTCGTGGGGGTGGGCATTTCCCACTCCGCCTTCGGCGGCGTGGCCCTGGGCCTTTTTCTCGGGGTCAACCCGGTCCTGGCGGGCGGAATTTTCGCCACTCTGGTCGCCTGGTGCATCGGCTTTGTCAGCCGGCGGGGGGAGATCCAGGAGGATGTATCCATCGGCATATTTTTTTCCTCCGCCATGGCACTGGGGATTACCGTGGTCAGTTTGACTGAAGGCTACTACACGGACCTGTTCAGCTTTTTATTCGGCAATATCCTGGCCGTAAATGCGCAAGACCTCAGGGTTTTAGTAGGCCTGGGCGGGGCCATTCTCCTTTTGCTGGGCCTGTTCTTTAAAGAGTTGCTGTTTATGTGTTTTGACGAGGAAATGGCCAGGGTCAACGGCGTGCCGGTCAGCTTTTTGTATTACTTGCTGTTGACCTGCATCGCGGTTACCGTGGTCATTGCCGTCAAGGTGGTCGGCATTATCCTGGCCTCCGCCCTGCTGGTCATCCCTGCGGCGACGGCCCACGAATTAACCGGAAACTTCCGCCGGATGATCCTTTTGTCCGTGGTCACCGGGGTTTTCTCCGCCATGGCGGGGCTCTGGCTGTCTTACAACTACGATCTTGCCTCCGGGTCGACCATTGTGCTGTTTGCCGGGTTGCTTTTCCTGCTGGCCTTCACCTGTTCGCCCCGCAGGCGCAACCTGCAAAACTTGTGGAAATACCTGAACAAAAAGTTTTTCCACCGGTCCGGGGACCGGTCAAAACAAGTGCCTGAAAAGGACGGCCTGTCCTTTTATCATTAAAGTGGTTGGTTGCTCCGGGCGGCCTTGCCCGGTCAAGCTTTATTTTTCATGCGCCTGACGGCGTCGATATGCCTGCAAATGAACCGGGGATTCACCCGCGACCTGAAACGGAAAGTGCAGCATTCGCAGCTGTTCTCGCTTGCCCTCAACTCATACCGGCAATCATAGTCGGTAACCAGGGCCTCGTTTTCATTAATAAAGTAAACAACCAGTTCGTCCACAAAATATGGTTCACCAATTTTAACTGTCATCATAACCATCCTTTTGATATACTTGATGATACTTAATATATACTATATTATAAAGTATTCCACATAATCAACCGGCATCCTTTACTTAGTTGTTATCAACACCAGGGACTTGCGATTAAAACAATGCTTACCTGCTCTTTTTCAAACCCGGTTGTGATAAAGTAGTCTATCATAGGTGTCAGGGGGAAAGTTATGGTGGAATCACGCATGCTTTTAAACCCGGCCCAGGTCTGCGAAGCCCTGGGTATAGCACCGAAAAGCATCGGACGATTGACCGCGGAAGGTTACCTGGAAGTTAAGGCCAACCAGCAATTTAAAAATGGAAATATGCAATTATTCAGCGCCGACCAGGTCCGGAATCTGATCGCGGACATACCCCGGATCAAGCAAGCATGGGAAAGATATGACAATTTCCGTTTCGGAGCAAACAGGCTGGCCCGCGCCAGGGCTTGCAGGCACAGGTCCTACCAGGATAAAATCAAGCGCAAGGAACAATTTTTCCAGACCCTGGATTCTTTACCGGGACAAGTTAAACAAATTCTAAAAGCGTCATTTTATTTATACCACCTGAATCATTACGCCAAGGCGGGCAATCCCTACCTTTACGATCTCAAGGAAAAGGTACTGCACACTTTCGTTCAACATTATTATAACGGCGATGAACTGCTCCAGGTGAGTTTTATCGAGGGAGACAGCAAGTTGACCCTGTGTCCCGATTGTAAAACCAGAGCGAAAAACCAGAATTTGAGCTACGTCGATTACCTGGACAAAACCAGGGGCTGCCCCAGGTGCACCAGGGAATATAAATACTATAGTTTATATGAATTTAACGTTTGCTGCCGGGATTACCAATTTTGCTTCCATACACCGTACGCTACGGCCAAAAGGTGGTTTGGCAAAGATCAACTGCCGCCCCAAAAACAAACGCCCCGGCGCGAGGGGGCATACGCCTTCGGCCGGGCCATTTATGATTCGGAGGCCCGGGCGGTGGAACTCATCGAAGTGATTGAAGAATTGCAAAACTTCCTGCATTGTTTCGGCATCGAACCGTTAATTGAAACCCGCAGGTATAACTTCGGCCAATCCCGTCAGCCGCGCTGACGTTAAAAAAACCCAGGTTGATGAAGGTAGCCTGGGTTCTTAATTTTTACCTTGTAATTTGAAGAACATACTCGGAACCACGCTGTTCCACTTTAACATTCCATCCCTTGTTTACGCACAGCCTGGTTACATTTTCCCGGGCGGCCGGATTATCCACCAGCACCTGAACGGAACCGCCGGGCAGGTTATCAATCGCTCTTTTTGTTAATAAAACCGGTTCGGGACATAACAGTCCCCTGGCGTCAATGATGTTGTTCAAGGCCGACACCTCCCGTCGCTGCGAATTGTTTGGCGCCCCACAGCCCAATTCCCAGAACAAAAACCAACCCGGCCACTACGGCCCACTGGCCGGCCACGGGAACCCCTTGGGGGCTGGCCGCGAGGCCGAAGTTATGGGCGAAAGCCGCGCCCGCCACAAAACCCAGCACGGTGATCACGCAGTCCGTGTTGCCTTCACCAGCCGCGATCAGTTGCCTCAAGGGGCAGCCCCCCAGCAATGTCACAGCGGTGCCGCCCAGGGCCATGCCCAGGAAGTTCCACAGACCGTCGCTATGAGCCACCGGCTGGCCGGTAAAACCCGGGTTAAAAGCCCCGGTAACCAAATTACCCGCAAAAGCAACTACAAGCAGGGCGAAAAAGCCGGTCAGCAGGTGTAAGTCTTTAAACAAAATGAAGTCCCTGATTCCACCGATCATGCAGAAGCGAGAGCGCTGCGCCAGTACGCCTACGACAACGCCCGCCCCAAGCGATAGAAACACCGGCGCATGCATGGCACCCGGCCCCTCCGTGCTGGCATAAAAAACGGGAACACCTGATAATACCAGTCCGGTTAAAATAATAGTCAATCCGGGGAATATATACCCGTTGATGTTGTGTTGAACCGATGCCCGGCCCAGGGAAAAACCCCGGTTTAAAAAATAAATTCCCACCCCGACACCAACAACCAGGCCTACGATGCCCACAATCGCGTTCCAATCGCCACCCGCCAGCCTCAACACAGCCCGTACGGGACATCCCAGAAAAACAAGCATGCCGATCATGGCCGTAAAAGCCAGGAAAAACCTGACCAGCGGGCTGGAACCGCCCACCGCCCTGTATTCCCTTGTCAGTGCGGCAGCTACAAAGGCGCCGGTCACCATACCCAGTATTTCCGGCCGCACATACTGAACGGGAGCCGCTTTGTGAAACCCGAGTCCGCCGCTGATGTCACGCAGGAAACAGGCAATGCAGTAGCCCATATTGGGCGGGTTCCCGTATTTAACCAGCAACACCGCCAGCAACCCGGTGACTCCACCCGTCACGCCCACCAGTAACCTTTTGTTTTGCATGAACCAACCTCCCGGAAAACTGACTTGGAGGGGAAAAGTCGGAATCGAACCGGACTCCCGCCCGGGTTGCGGGCAGGCCGGCGGGTTTGTAGCCCGCGGGGAGCACCAGTCCAGTTTTCCCCGTTCTACTTATTCAACTCCTTTTCATGTTATTCCTTTATGGCTATAATTTAATTTATTTATAAATAATTACTAAATACCAAGTTTTTTTTATAGAGCACCGGCATTAAAAGCCCACAGCCTTGTATTATGGATGAGTTGATGCAACCGACAAACGGGTCCGTCATGAAAAAAACCCCGGGGTCCAAACAACCCCGGAGTTGTCAGTGAATCGAGGGATGATCGGTAAATTGCCCGGGCGCTTTGCGCATGGCGCCCTCAGGAAGCGTAACCGGCAGGTCTTCCAGATCCACGGCGACGTATTGCCGGCCCAGCGCATCGGCGCTCAGTATGGCCGCGTACACGTCTTCCGGGGTCACTGGAAAGGGCATGTTGAAAATAGTTTCCCCTTCGGCGCAGGACACTTCAGCCACCTTTATCAGTTCATCTCTTTTAATTTCTTCAATACCAATTTCCCGCAATGTAACCGGTAACCCGACGCTGACGCAGAAGGTGATCACTTCGTCAATTTCGGCCATGGGGCTGTTTTCCAGGATTAATTGCACGATAGTCCCGAATGCCACCTTTTCCCCGTGATATAAATGATGGCATTCCTCCAGGACGGTAAAACCATTGTGGATGGAATGGGCGGCCGCCAGCCCGCCGCTTTCAAACCCGATGCCGCTCAAATAGGTGTTGGCCTCGATGATATTTTCCACGGCCCGCGTGGTTACTTTACTTTCCACGGCCAGCCTGGCTTTTAGCCCATCCTCCAGCAGGGTATCGTAGCACAACCTGGCCAGGGCCAGGGCCGCCTTGGTGGGCGTCGCTCCCGCCATGGTGGCCGAGTTTGATTCCGCGCAGGCCCGGGCTTCGAAATAGGTGGCCAGGGCATCGCCCATGCCGGCAACCAGGGTCCTTACTGGCGCATTGGCGATTATCCCGGTGTCCACCAACACAACGTCCGGGTTTTTGGGCAGCAGCAGGTATTCCCGGAATACCCCTTCTTCCGTGTAAATGACCGACAGCGCACTGCACGGGGCATCGGTGGACGCCACGGTGGGCGCAACAACCACGGGCCAGCCTTCGTAAAAGGCAATGGCCTTGGCGGTATCCAGCGTTTTACCCCCGCCGATGCCCACTACCACGTTGCAGCCGTTTTTCCGGCCGATTTCCCTTAACCTGTCGATCTCCTCCCTTGAACACTCACCGTTGAATTTTTCAAATACCAGCCTGGCATCGCCGCCTTGAAAACTTTTTTCCACCGTATTCCTGGTCAGGGACATAACCAACTCATCCGCAATAATAAAGAAAGCGTTTCCCAGGGCAGCGGTGTAGTCCTTGATCCTGGATAACTCTCCATCCCCCTGAATATACTTGTTGGGCGAGATAATAATCCTGGTCATGCGTTTTTCTCCTTTCCCGAAAAAGGCTAAATACTCTACGTTTATGTTACCCATTGTCATGCAAATTACGCGGCAAACGCCTTCACCCCGGCGCTTTTTTTAGCCCAATCGGGAGCAAGGATAAGGCCCATTATTCGGTGATTAAAGACCTGGCCTGTTCATAATTAATCTGGCCGGAAGCGGCATAAACCAGTTCTCCCGCGGGGTTGATCACCACCGTGGTGGGGATGCCCCGGATACCGTAAGCCCTGGCCACTTCCCCCTGCCGGTCAAGATAAACCGGTATGGAATAATTGTTTTCGGCCAGGAAGGATTTAACGTCCGCCAGTGATTTTTCCTGGCCGGCGATGTTGATGAAAATGAACTCCACGTTCTTGCCGCCATACTCCAGGTACAATTTGTTCAAATCCGGCATTTCAGCGCGGCAGGGGGGGCACCAGGTGTTCCAAAAATTAATGAACACATATTTATCCTTGATTTCAGACAGGGCCAGCGCCTGTTGATCATTCTTGATGATAAAAAAATCGGGCGGGATTTTATCCACCTGGACGGTTCTTTGCTCCCCGGGTAGGGACAGCGCCACTTCCCCGGCCAGTTCTCCCTCGGCGGCCTCCTTGCCGGGTGGGGCCAGCCATAACCCCGCGGCCACCAGCAAAACCACCACCAGCACAGTTAACAGCTTTGGTTTCATGAATTTCCTCCCTTAATAAAATAATAATACCAGCCTGTTCCACAACCCCGCCAGGAGTAAAATTCCCATGGCGATCAATAAACCTCCGCTGATAGCGTTGGCATAGGGTAAAACGCGCGTCAACCCGGCCAGGCGGCGATGAATCCAACCAATACCCAAAGCCGCCAGCACAAAAGGAATGGCCAGCCCGAGGGAATAAAACACAAGCAGCAGTACCCCCTGCTTCATCGTTTCCGAGCTTCCCGCCAGCAATAGAATTGTGGTCAACACCGGCCCGACGCAGGGAGTCCAGCCGGCCGCAAAGGAAAGGCCGAAAACAAAGGCGCCTGGCCAGCCGGGCAACCCTTTTCCCGGGTGCCACCGGGCTTCCCGGTAGAAAATTCTTACCGGCAGCAATTCGCTTATGTGCAGGCCGAAAATGATGATGATAACGCCCGCAGCGCGCATCAATAACTCCTGGTTTCTCACCAGCCACTGCCCAACTCCGCTTGCCGCCGCCCCCATGGCGATAAATAAAACGCTAAAGCCAAGCACAAATCCTGTGCTGTTCCAAAGGGCACGCCGCCGGGAAGGCACGCTTTGACCCGCTATATTAGTGCCGGCAATAAATGAAAGGTAACCGGGCAGCAATGGCAAAACGCACGGAGACAAAAAAGAAAGCAAACCAAACAAAAAAGCGATGCCGGAATTAACGGCGGAAGCGTTTTCCATGTTATTACCTCGCGCATCAAACAGGCTTGTTTTAAATTACCTTAAACTATTCTATTTGATTTATAATAATGTAACAAGTATGACAAAACAAAGTAATGATCATGACAAAGAGAGTATCCTCTCCGATTACGGCGGCGCCCCGCCCGTAAGGGGTTTGCCTGAGCAGATCAACGGCAAGACCGGCATTGTCACTTTCAACTATCGCCATGAATTTTCCCTCGTTGGCGAGGTAGAGCGGGTCCAGGCCCAGTATTTCCTCCGCGCGTCTCCGCCGCGATTGTTTTCAACCATTCGCACCAGGCGTCCAAACCGCGACCGCCCTGGCTCAAATGAAGGCTGGCGCGGACACCCGTGCCCGCGCCCCTGATTCCGCACGATTTTAAGCGTTTCCTTTAGTTTACTTTTCCCTTTTAAATGAAACCGGTTAAAATATTTTTATTCAGGCAATAGCTCCCGGTGGTTATTTGCGGCGTCACCCAGCATCTTGTTTCTATAATGCCAGGCCAGGACGGCTTCTGCAAAAGCAACCATTTTTCTGGTCATGCCCCCGCCCACTTTACCGTTTTGACGGCTGCTCAGCTCGCCTTTATCGATGTGGGCGTAATCAGGCATGCCCAGTTCCGCCGCCATTTCATTTTTAAACTCCTCCAGGGCAGGATTGACATACGGCTGCAGTTCCCCGGGCACCAGCCCCGTGGCGGATGTTACCTTGAACAGTTCCGGGAGTGAATAATTGGTTACCGGTACGACATTATTCTCCAATCTTCCAGACACCTCCCATGGCACATTTAAACAAAATATATAGCATATCCAATTATTAATGATAGTATTCCTTGTTTTATATTTATTTATGCCGGTAAAAATCAGGCATTTAAAAATTAGTACTACAGCGTAATTTAGAAGATGTATTAAGACGAAACCTGGTTTCTCCCAGGCTCACCCGAAAAAAGCTGAAGCTCCTATAATCCTAATGATAGTCAGGTTTAGAAGATGAATTTACGCTGTAGTATTAGTTAATAAATAAAAATGATTTCGCTGCAAAAACGGCCGCATCCAGTGTTCCACTCACTCCAGGTATCCGCCGGATCGCCAGCCGCTGCGGTGTTTTTGATGTTTGTGCCAATAAATTAAGCAAGTTCACTGATAATCGAAAATATGGCCTCAATTATTTCATCATTGGACTTGCTGCCGGCACCCAAGGCATCAAAAGCTTGCTCCAGTTTCGTACCGGCATAACACCGCTTTTCCCGCTCCCAGATTTGCCGGGCCACGGGCCCGGTGACGCCCACCGGGACTACAATTTTGCCCAGTTCCCCGGCTTTCTCGTATTCCCGCATCATTGCGGCAACCGCAGCGCGATCTTCCCCGCCGCTGGATATAAATATACAACAGCCGCTTTTTAGCATCAGGCCTTTCGTATACCGGTCCCGCATTTCGGGCTGGTTGCCGGTAAAAGGAAAAAGATTGAACCGCACATGAAACTCGGAACGCCTACCGCTCCTGTACAGTTCCTCCATGGCTCCGGACAGGACAAGCGCGCTGATGCCCGGGCCAAGGCCCGAGGTCAGGTTGTACCCCCCGGCGATAATGTACCTCCCCAGCCGGTAGCAAAGATCCCGCAGCCGCTGTTCGTCGAAACCTGTCCCCGCCCGGTAACCGTTTCCCGAGACAAGAATACTTTTTCTGTAATAAGCCTGTTCGATGTCTTTTAAGATCTCCGTTATTTCACCGTAATCCTTCACCGCCACAGTTTGAATGTTATACCGCTTCAGGTCTTCCACGAACAGGTCGAACTTGTTTTTTTCATATTGATAATCTTCATCCCGGGGCTGCGGCTCACGCAGGATGGTGAAATGTTCCCTGGAATTTTCTTTAAATATGGCCCTGATTTTGCCGAAAACCCTTTGCAAATTGGGGTCGTTGAAACTGAAGCCCAGAAACAAGAATGTGTATTCAACCAGGGCGCAATAAAAGGCGCTGGACATTGCCGATCGTGTTGAATCATAAAACTCGTAGTCATCCCGTGTCAGCACGATGTCATTCAGTTGCGAAACATCACCGTGCATTTTATAAACCGTCACCGGGGCGTTGATGTTGGAATACGCCAGGGCCGTATCGTCCCGGATGACATGGCAGTCGATTCCCTCCCGGCGATAAGTTTCTTCGATCACCAGGTCGTAATTGGTGGTCCATATTTTAGTCACGGGCAGCCCGGCCAGGATCCTGTGAATTTCCGTGCCCGCCACATCCCTGCCGAAATGATTGAGAATTTCCTGCGTAAGCCGTCCCCTGTTGCCTTTCCGCAACACGTACATCTGGGCCAGCCCGATTAAATCATGCTCCTTGTTGATATCCAGCCCCAGTTCTTTGGCCGGCTCCCTCAACAGTTCCCGCCAGTCGAAAAACCCCACCGGCTTGGAAACCCCCGCACCCAAAAACGCCGCGGCCCGGCCGCAGCGCAGCATTTCCACGTATTTTTTAACCAGCTGTTCCCGGGTGATCATTCCTGAAAACCTCTTTGCACAAATCTTTCTATATTATCTCCCGGGTTCCTTTGCCGCATGCCCCGGGGACAAACCAAAAACAGCGGAGAAGCGTCAACTTTCCGCTGTTTTCAAGCTCCCGCAGCTATTCTCTCACCAGGGTGAAATCGGGTTCAACGGGTACGCTGGTATCCATGTTGCCATCCAGAATACTTTCCTGCCTGTCGCCCTCCAGCAGGAATTGCACCTTCTGGATACCCGGCAGCTTGCACAGTGTATTTACCACGGAATAAATAGTCATTGTTTCACCGGCCGAACCACCCCAGTGCTTTGTTTTAAACTCTTTGGAGAAGTTTACATAGGCCACCCCGTCCTGCACCGACACGGAAAGCAATTTCGTTCCCTCGGGAATGGTTTTATTTAAACCGGCTTTACGGGGCCCTTTAATCAGTTCCTTTACGGTTGCCGCCTCCAGGGTGTCACCACCGGTGACCACTTCCCTCTCCTCGGGAACCAGATACATGGCCTGGTCGTCACTGAAATAAAGCGTTACTTTTTGCCCGGCCTGCTGCGTCCCGGCGTCCCGGTCATCACCGTTTTCACCGGGCTCCTGCACAACCCCCGGGTTTTTCCCGTTTTGCGGCGACTCCGCGGTTTTTTTACCGCAACCCGCAACCACTATGGCCAGCACTAAAAGTACCGCCACCGCCAGCAAGGCAAATCCAAGCCGGAATCTTTTTGCACCTCGCGTCATCAGCACACCTCCCTGATGGACTTAAAACTAATATCTATTATATTAGTCGTTTCATACCTGAAAAAAGTTGCTTAAAACATTTCGCCGGTGATAGAACTCAAATCTTTTTAGGGTATGTAGTAAGTACTTGCTCTTCCAACCACTTAAACGCGGCAAGCCTTATTTGTTCTTCAATAATAAACCTACATTCTTCCTGACCAAGCATCATACAGTTCGTTACTCCAACATTTTAGTTGTTCAATCATTTTAATCCAGCTACCTTGTTTCCATTGGCGGAGGTCGTTAACCATTGTCTCCACCGACAATACGTCGGCAAAGCCATGCTCCGCAATTACTTCGGCTTTACCTTCGGAAGTAACCGCGCCCCATATCAGAATGGCTCCATCAACTCGAACCTGGTGACCACTTACCCGCGTTTCAAATTTCGCGGGATCCTTTGCCAAACTTAAGAATTGTTGGTTACCTGGTCCATCGGCGGAAATGTGTACTCCACCCCGATGGTTTCCAGGTAACCGGTTATTCCCTGGCAGATGATTTCCCGTAAAGGCATGGTGGACGCGCCGATTTCCGTGCGGAAAACCTTGAACTTACCGGCAATGGCAGCGGAAATTTTTTTTACTCCGGCGTGCTGGACCATTTCCAGTGTTTCGGCATGCTCCGCCAGCGTGGATATTACCGACATCAAGTGTGATTTACCGGTGCCGTAATTGCCCACCGTGAGGAGTGCTTTGTTGTCTTTTTGCTCATTAAACTGCAGGTGGGGGATGGCAATGTCCCTTATTTTTTCCGCCATGCGCTCCGAGATAACAAACGTTTGAACCAGCCGCTGGTCCTCTGTATAATCGTTGGTCTCCATAACCTGTACCACTGTTTCAATGGGTTCAAATTGTACCAAATCACCGTATTTCAAAGAATTTTCCCCCTTTTAAGCCGGAACAATTGTACAATCTTCTTCGGTCAGGTCCTGGTACCGTTTATATTCCGGGTGACCCTGGCTGGCATAAGTCAGTTTCCCCCCGTCAAAATCACCGGCCCAGGCAGCCACGATGGTTTTGTTGCGGCTGATCGACTACAGTGCCCTTACCGGGTCCACCCCCAGATCGGGCAGAAATAATAATTCTATATGATCTAAAAGAATAACGTCCCCAACATAAGCTTTAGTAAAGCCGGGCAGCAGGTTGATGATGTGGGAACGTCTTTTGTTTACGGGAATATCTATTAACTTAGCAGACAGAACCAGGCTGAAATTGACGTAAGGATATTTAAACCGTTCACTGGCTTCTTTCAGGTGCCTTGTGTTAGTTTCCGCAAAAGGGCTTACGACCAGAATTAGCTTGTAGTACTTGCTTTTAGCTCCCGTGATTATGTCCATAAGCTGCTGTAAATCCATGTCCAAAACCTCTCATAAGATCAAATAAATAAGAAACATTTATGTAAAAACTTTGCATCAGGTTTGTAACGAACTAACTGTTACACTCAAAAAAGAAACCTGCATGACGTGTTAATTTTGTTTTGCCCTTACCATCCATGCTAATTTTAATTCCGACATTTGGAGCAACCGGATGTACTGGGAGCTTACGCATTTAATGCAGTTCCCTATATTTAAATTTTATTTGGATTAAGACTATCTGTCCAATCCAATTCACCTACAGAAATGCTGGTAATGGTTTTGCGAGAAGTATCAGGATTAAATTACACTGAAATAGCAGAGTTGACCGGCATGGAAGAAACGGCGGTAACCCGGCTATTAAGCACGGGACGGTAGGACTTGCGAAAATATTTGGTCCCGCCCCCCGGGTCAAAGAAGACCGCCTGAACAGTATTCTATCGCAAATTAAACTTTAATTGTGAAGGGAGGGAGAAAGAAAGCTAAATGGGTAGTCTGGTTGAATCTCTTGGTTTAAATATGACGTTTGTAGCCCAAATATTAAATTTTATCAAATCAAGGATGGCCAGCCGGTATATGCTACTACCGTAATGCCCTAACCTCGTCATAATATTCTAATATAGCAACCAGCCGTAATCCTGCCTGCAATCCACCACATAGTCCACATATACGGTGTTACCTTTTACCTGATAAATCAGCAGATACCACTTGCCTATAAGAAGCTTTCTGTACTTGCCGGCAGGAATAAAAGGATCGTAGAGCCAGGAGTTTCGCTCTGGAAACTCCTCCAAAGATTTTGCTTTTTCGTTGAACTCGGCTATGAGTTTTAATGCAGCTTTTTCACTGACCTGAGCCAGAAATCGTGAGTGGGAAACCAGCATTTGAGTTGCTTCGTCGGAGATAATCACCGTGTACTTTTTATTGGCGTTTTCCATCCAGTACCTCCTTGATAGCTACTTTCATCATGGAGGATACCTCGTCAATGGAATAACCGCTTTTACCGCTTAACCGGCTTTCCTCAGCGGCAATTAGATGTTCCCTGAGGCGTAACATACTTTCGCGTCTTGCAAATGCTTCAATATCCATTACTACCAAGTCGCCTTCACCGTTTTTAGTCAGGTACACAGGCTCTCCGGTCTTCTTGCATAGCTTGGAAATCTCGTTGTAGTTTTTTCGAATTGCAGCCGATGGTTTTATATTTATCATATTTTGATCACCCCCTGAAAGTAGTATTATTTTACCCTTATCATATTCTTATAATACTACGCTTATTGGTATCTGTAAATATGCATCAAACCTTCCCAACTGTTTACCTCTTAGCAATAACCGCCATTGTACAACGGGAAACACAAATTAATTTACCATCTTCATCTGTTATTTTAATATCCCAGACCATTGTACTGCGTCCTTTGTGCAAAGGGACAGCGGTTGCCGTTACTACACCGTTGCTTTTGCTCCGTATGTGATTTGCATTAATTTCCATTCCAACCGGATAAAATTTTTGGGGGTCTATATTGATGGCAGTTGCCATTGACGCTGCTGTTTCCGCTAATACAACAGATGCCCCTCCATGTAGAATACCCAATGGTTGCCAGGTTTTGGGTCCTACCGGCATAGTCATCACCACACGATCTGGCGTAAGTTCCACGTATTCAATCCCAAGTACTCCAATAATTGAATTTTTAATCCGGGATTGCATCTCTTCAATAAAAGACTCCTTATCCTCCACACCATATAATGACAGCACTTCTTGAGCGACGATCATTTTTAACCAGCCTCCTGAATAATTTCCAATGGTTTTTTAATTCATACACCTTCGAAAACGCCTACAGGATTTCCTTTTTTTCCGTTTCCCTGAAAGCCGGCATAACTCCACATATTCACTCCAGCAACAGAAGCACCTCGCATGTTCTGTCAAGAATCCGATCATTGCCCGGTTCTTGGTTAAATCATTGCCCCGAGATAATCCAGCAAATCGATGGCCCGGATAACCCCCACCGCCTTTTTGCCCTCGAACACCGGCAACAAGCTCACGTTTTTGGTCATCATCAGCCGGATGGCACCGGTAACATCCTGGTTGGACTGCACAAACGCCTGTACCAGCGGCCGGATAACATCGCCAACTTTAGTGATAAAAGGTTCCTTTAAAGGATCTCGATGATAAAACTTGGACCAGGAAATTTCAAACAACTCCGCACCATTGTAGCTTAAAGTATTTGCTTTAATCGCGTTGAGGATATCCCTGACTGTTAAAATACCGACCAATTGTTCTTCGCCGCCGACTTTTTTGCTTTTGCTGAAAACCAGTAAGGACCGGTGCCCCTTCCCCCCGGCCATGTATTTTTTCAAAACCAGGATTGCTTCCTTTAAACTGTCGGTATCATAAACCACCGGGTATTCGGATAAGGGGACCATTAATTCTTTAACTTTTTTTGTTCCGGGCATTGATAAACCCTCCCTCGCCACTTAAATGGACCGCATACTTCCCTTCCTCTAGTATACTCTCACAGCTCTGCCGTTTAACACGCCGACTCAATTGATTGCAGATTTACGTTTGAATTGTAACATATTTTTGCCCAACCGTAACAATCATCAAATTATATTATATCTACGCATTTTTTCATACAACCACGACCTGCTGATGCCCAACATCTTGGCCGCCCGGGACTTGTTACCGTTCACTTGGCGCAAAACTTGCAACAGTGTCTCCCGGTCGATGTGGCTGTTTTTGGGGTAGCCGGTGAAATACGTGTTATCAACTCCGGAGGAGGTATGGCCCGGCTTCCCTTGTTCTCTCAGGTAAAACGGCAGGCTTTCGGTTTCCAGGATCGTACCGGTGGAAAAGTTGACCGCCCTTTCGATGACATTCTTCAGCTCACGCACGTTCCCCGGCCAGTGGTGGTTGACAAGAATTTTGCGGACCTCCGGCGAAACATCCTCTAGATGCAACCCGAACTCCTTGTTGAATTTCTGCAGAAATACGTGCACCAGGGGAACAATGTCCTCCGGCCTGTACCGCAGGGGCACCAGTTTAAAGTTGATCACGTTGAGCCGGTAATAAAGGTCCTGGCGAAACTCCCCCGCCTCAACCTTTTGCAGCAAATCCTGGTTGGTGGCGGCAATAATCCGCACGTCCACCTTAACCGTCCGGTTGCTGCCCACCGCTTCGAAACACTTGTCATGCAATACCCGCAACAGCTTGCTCTGGAGGTTAAGTGGCATGTCTCCAATTTCGTCCAGAAATAATGTGCCACCATCGGCAACAGCAAACTTTCCGGGCTTGCCGCCCTTTTGAGCCCCGGTGAAGGCGCCCGGGGCGTAACCGAAGAATTCGGACTCCAGCAGGTTTTCCGGCACAGCCGCGCAGTTTACCTTGACAAAGGGCCACTTACGCCTCGGGCTGGCGTTGTGAATGGCCTCGGCAAACAGTTCTTTCCCCGTGCCGCTCTCCCCGGTCAATAGTATCGTGGAGGTGCCCCTGGCGACAACCTCCGCTTCATGTTTCAATTTGAGCATTTCCTTGTTTACTGTTACGATCCGGTCAAAAGTAATAATATCCCTGGCATTCCCGGCTCTCTCTTTATAGTAGTTCAATTCCTGATCCATTTGCGCCAGCCTTTCGGCCAGTTCCTTCACTTCTTCCAACTGCCGGTAGACAATTTTGCCTATGGCGCCGATGATTTTTCCGTTCCTGATGATAGGTATACTGGAAGCTACATAAGGCCTTCCACCAATAATTTCTATCTTATTGGTTTCCGCCACGCCTGTTCTAAGCGTCCTGAGCAACCTTGTATTTTCAACCAGCCGGTTCACCGGCCTATTTAGCAACTCCTGTTCCTGTTTGCCGAAAAACCGGCAAGCTGCTTCGTTAACCAGTATCACCTTTCCTTGATCATCCACCACGATAATGGCTTCATAAGCGATATTCAGTACCGTTAGCAGGGTCTCATACAAACGCTTGGTTGATTCCAATTCAGAGGCCACCCGATCAAGGTCGGTAAGCGTCTGAAAGATAATAATCGCCCCTGCCACTCCGTTTTCCACAATTATGGGACTGATATTGCACAGTGTTTTAACCCCGTTTAGTCTCTCTTTAACACCTACAATCACCCGGGAGTCCTTAATTACAGAATCCAGGCTTAGATCCGGAAAGATGTCGTCGAACAGGTATCCTTGTATGTTTTCCTGTTTCAGCCCCAGAATCTTTTCCCCCGATTGGTTAATCAACTGAATCCTATTATTTTTATCAATGACAATAATTCCGTTATGCATCTGGTTATAAACTGTATTTAGCTGGGTGGCCAATTTTTTTGATTGCTTGAACAGTGCCATAATCATATCAACTTTTGTAAAAATACCCAGTACATTACCTTGATCATCAACAACAATTCCGGTTCCTACGGGACTGTTTTTGACAATTTTTTCAACCTCCGGGTAGGGGGTATCCACATGTGCTGTAACAACTTGACGGTTGAAGTATCTTTCCAGGGGTTCGGAACTAACGGCTCCGGACAAAAAGGCATCCATCAAGTTGGCCTTGGTAAAAATCCCAATCAAGGTACCCCAAGCGTCCACCACGGGAAGTCCTTCCAACTTTGTTTTCCTTAACAGCTTAACACCCCGCTCCAGGGTATCTTCCGGGTGTAAAAAGGGTACATCCCGTGTCATCATATCGCCCAGACGCATAGAAACACCTCCTCTCAAACCCTGTTAATAGATAATTCTGCCTTTTCTGATATTTATCCTTTTTCTTGTTTCAATTTAAACTACTGTACAACATTGCCCAAATGCAAGAAATAGTCCGTATGTACAGTTCTGTGAAAGGAAAAACGCCGCAGAAATCTACTGCGGCGCCAGCTTACTTGATAGTTAATCATCATATTTGATTTTGCCGCCCAACACCGCGGCGACGAGCAATCCGGCTTACAAACCCAACTCTTTGGCAATGATGGATTTCATTACTTCAGTGCTGCCCGCGTAGATGGTTTGCACCCTGATATCCCGGTAGTCCCGGCAGATGGGATATTCTTCGATGTAGCCGTACCCCCCGTAAAGCTGCAGGCAATGATAAGCTACACGGTTGGCCATTTCAGTGATCCAGTATTTGGCCATGGATACTCTTTTTACCACATTATTGCCCGCCATGTGCTCCTCGATCAACCGGTCCAGAAAGACCCTGCCCAGTTCAACCTCTGTGGCCATTTCTACAAGCTTGAAGGTATTATGCTGAAATTTGGCCACGGGTTTGCCGAATATGGTACGCCCGCAGGCGTAGTCGATGGCTTCCTGGAGCATTTTCTCGGCCAGGGCCTGTGCCCCGATGGTGGCCACCAGTCTTTCCTGCTGCAGTTTTTGCATCAGGTAATAAAACCCCGCTCCTTCATTACCCAACAGGTTGGCCGCCGGCACCCGGCAATTTTCAAAAAACAGCTCCACCGTGTCCTGGCTTTTTAGACCCATTTTGTGCAGCCTGCGCCCCTTTTGAAAACCGGGAGTGCCGTTTTCCACCACGATCAGACTGATCCCCCGGTGGGGGGGATTGGCCCGGGAGTCGGTTTTGCAGGCCACAATTACCAGGTCGCAGTTTTCCCCCCCGGAGATAAATGTTTTGGCGCCGTTCAAAATATAGTGATCACCGTCTTTAACCGCCACTGTTTTAATAGCAGAAAGGTCTGATCCGGTATCCGGTTCGGTCATGGCCACGGCGGCAATTATTTCCCCGGATACACAGCCGGGAAGCCATTTCCGTTTTTGCTCCGTGGTACCAAAGGAATGGATGTAAGGCACAACAATATCGCTATGCAGGGGAAACATCACATGGGTGCCCGCCCTGGCCAATTCTTCGGCAATAATCACCGAATAGCCGAAATCCGCCCCGGAGCCGCCATATTCTTCCTCCACCCAGGGACATAAATAACCCTGCTCGCCGCATTTAAGCCATACTTCCCTGGGAACCAGCCCCGCTTCTTCCCACTGCTGGTAATAGGGGATGATCTCCGTGGCGATAAATTTTTTGAAAGCATCCCTGAATATTTTGTAGTCGCCGGTATTAAAGTCTAAAGCCACATTGCCACCCCCTTACTTGGGCTGCATTCTAATGGCGCCGTCCAGCCGGATGGTACTGCCGTTGAGCATCGGGTTTTCGATGATACTTTGTACCAAAAGCGCGTATTCCTCCGGGTATCCCAAACGGGGCGGAAAGGGAACCATAGCTCCCAAAGATTTCTTGACCGCAGCGGGAAGACTGTCAAACATGGGCGTATCTATTAGACCCGGGGCGATGGTCATCACCCGGATACCGTATGCCGCCAGTTCCCTGGCAATTGGCAGGGTCATACTGACCACGCCGCCCTTGGAGGCGCTGTAAGCCACCTGCCCGATTTGCCCTTCAAAGGCAGCCACTGAAGCGGTGTTGATAATAACCCCCCGCTCGCCCTCCCGGTTGGGGTTGTTGGCGATCATTTTTTCCGCAGCCAATCGAATAACATTAAAGGTACCGGTTAAATTCACTTGAATCACTTTGGTAAAACTGGCCAGGTCATGGACTCCTTTTTTGCCGACCACTTTTTGAGCAATCCCTATGCCCGCGCAGTTGACGACCACATGGATACCGCCGTAGGTTTCAACGGCTTTGTCCACCGCCGCCCGTACACTTGCCTCATCCGTCACATCAGTTTTGACAAAAATTACGCTTTCCCCCAGTTCAGCCGCCAATTGTCGCCCTTTTTCCTCCACGAGATCCAGAATTACGGCCTGGCCATCCCGGTCAACTATTCTTCTAACCGTCGCTTCACCCAGACCGGACGCCCCTCCTGTTACCAGGGCAACGCAATTTTTCATCTCCATACCTATCTCCCCCCTGAAATTATTGTTTATTGTGGCTGTGATAAACCTTGCAAGGTGCTTCCGTTACTGGAGCGAACAACTATGGGATGATTATTACATTGCTTACCCAACACCGGCTACTTAATCAAGCCTTTCAATGATAGTGGCGTTGGCCATGCCGTGTCCCTCGCACATGGTTTGCAACCCGTATCTCCCGCCGGTTCTCTCCAGTTCATGCATCATGGTGATCATCAGACGGGCTCCACTACAGCCGAGGGGGTGGCCAAGGGCAATGGCACCGCCGTTGGGGTTGAGCCTGGCGGGGTCTGCTCCCGTTTCCTCCAACCAGGCCAGGGGGACGGGTGCAAAAGCTTCATTCACCTCAAATACATCAATGTCATTGATAGTCAGGCCGGCTTTTTTCAGCACCATCGCAGTGGCAGGAATCGGCCCGGTAAGCATTAAAGTGGGATCCGACCCGACTACACTGCGGGCAAGCACCCTGAAACGAGGTTTCAGTCCCAATTCCCTGGCTTTATCCATGGACATCAACAGTATGGCTGCCGCCCCATCGCTGATCTGGCTTGAATTCCCCGCAGTAATTTTACCGTTTTCCTGAAAAGCCGGCTTTAGTTTGGCCAGTTTTTCCAGAGAGGTATCGCAGCGGGGGCCTTCGTCCGCTTGGAAAACTGTTTTGGTTCCATCCGGCAAGGTTACTTCTATGGGCATTATTTCCCCGTCAAAACGCCCTTCATCCCGGGCCTTGATTGCTTTTAAGTGGCTTTGCAGCGAATATTCATCCAATTGTTCACGGCTAAAGCCCCATTTGTCTGCAATCCTTTCCGCGGACAGCCCCTGGGGTATGATCTCGTAGCGGGAGGTAAGCTCTTTACTGAACCAGGTGTCTTTCATACTGGACCCCATGGGCACCCTGGACATATTCTCAACACCTGCGGCCACAACAATATCCATATCGCCGCTGATGATGGCCTGGGCCGCAAAGTGTACCGCCTGCTGGCTGGAACCGCACTGGCGGTCTAAAGTTACAGCGGGTACATGCACGGGATACCCGGCAATCAGTGCCGCCACCCTGCCGATACACATGGCCTGCTCGCCCACCTGGGAAACACAGCCCATGATTACGTCCTCCACCAGAGCGGGATCGATCCCGGCCCTCCTGATTAGTTCTCCGAGCACCATCCCTGCCAAATCATCCGGCCGGATGCCGCTTAACATTCCACCACGTCTCCCGACAGGGGTTCTCACGGCTTCAATAATTACTGCTTCACGCATAAAACTCACCCTCTCATATAAATTTGCTGCACAAACAGGCACCTGTGTCTGGTGATCCGGCAGTTTTTCCATTCGTTTCACAATTTTACCTTTGTGTGTCGACAGATTGTTGTTCGCCCGCCGGTTGACTGACAGGAAAAGCTCTCACCTGACATTTTCGGCCCGTAATATGTTGTTGATCTTCTCCCTGAGGACCGACTTTAATATTTTCCCCACCGGGTTGCGGGGAATCTGGTCGGTAATTTCAAGCCTTTCGGGCAGCTTGTAAACCGCTACGCCTTTTTCTTCCATAAAGGCGGTCAATTCCTTCAAGTTCACCGTTTCTCCGGGCCTGGGCACCACAAAAACGCAGGCCCGTTCCCCCATTACTTCGTCCGGCATGGCTACCGCCGCAACATCCAGCACCTTGGGATGCCCCAGGAGCACGTTCTCCACCTCTTGGGCGCTGATGTTGAAGCCACCCCGGATGATAATGTCCTTTTTCCGTTCAAAATAGCCGATAAAATTTTCTTCCTTAATCATGAACAAATCCCCGGTATAGAAGAAGCCTTCATCGTCAAAGGCCTTTTGGGTAAGGTCTGGTCTTTTATAATAACCGGACATCACATTGGGGCCACGGTAGGCCAGTTCCCCTACCCCGCCAACTTCGGTGACCGGTTGTCCGCTATCGGGATCAATTATTTTTGTTTCCATCCCTTTAACCGACCAGTTTAATCCCGGTTTACCCCAGTATGGAAACACTTCCGCCCTCTTTTCCACATCCGGGACATCCAGTGGGCCGGAAAGCAATGCGGTGCCCTCATTTTGGCCCCAGATATTCACCACCTCGATCCCCCAGCGACGCTTAAATTCGCGTACCGCCCAGCCGGAAAGGGGCGCGGAACCGGAAGTAATGGTTCGCACCGAGCTAAGATCAAAGTCATCAATGCGGGGATGTTTTAAGATCATGTTCATCATGGCCGGAGCAAAGATGCTGAAATTAACCTTTTCATCCACGAACTGCCTCAGGCAGATTTCCACATCCAGCGGGTGATGCAACACGAAAGTGCCCCCGAATGCAAGCCACGGAACGTACTGTACCCCCAGAGCGGTCATATTTACCAGCGGGGCCAGGCACAGTTGGGTATCCCCTTCTCTAAAACCGGAAGCCTTTCGGAGCAAGCCGGCTTGGAAAAACCAGTTGTTATGGCTTAACGGGCATCCCTTGGGCTCCGCCTCGGTGCCTGAAGTCCAGCAGACGGTAAAAATATCATTGGCGTCAATTTTTATTGCCTCCAGTTTGTCTTGGGCTATTTCCCCCTTTGTCATCTCTCTCAACCGGGATAAATTGATCAAATGTTTTAAGTGGGGAAGACCCGGCTTCTGCTCCCCGGCCATTTGCAAATGTTTGAAACCCTTGAATTCATCGATGGAAATGTAAGCCTTGGCCCCGGTCAAACCGGCAATATATGAAAATTCCCGGACCCGCCACTGCACCGGCAGAGGAGAAATGATCGCCCCCGCCCTGGTAATGGCGATGTAAAGCATGGCCAGTTCCCAGGTATTGGGTAGTTGAACCATAACCACATCGTCCTTTTGGATGCCCATCTCCACCAATGCCGAGGCCACGGCACCGGCCGCCCGGTCCAGTTCCCGGTAACTGATTCGCTCCGGGGGCAATCCCACCAGCTGCTCCTTATTGGGAGGATCAACCAGGGCCACCCGATCCGGGTTCTTTTGCACTTGTTCCTTAAAAGCATCCAGCAGCGTTTTGGTGCCCCAGTATCCTTTTCCCGTGTATTCACTAATTTTTTCCCGGGAGGTTAATATCATCTTGATTCCCTCCTAAATATGGAAATCATGTTAGCAACCTATACCAGTCTTTAATCATTCAGCTTACTAACAAAGTAGTCTTTATATCTTTCCCGTAATACTTTTTTATTGAATTTGCCAACGCTGGTCTTTGGAACCTCGTCGATGAAAACCACGTCATCGGGCAGTTGCCATTTGGCAAACTTGGAAGATATAAAATCAATTATTTCTTCCTTGGCAACCTTATCCTTAAATTCTTCTTTTAAAACTACAAAGGCCAGGGGTCTTTCCTCCCACTTGGGGTGATAAATTCCCGTAACGGTAGCCTCCAGCACCATGGGATGGGCCATGATAGCATTCTCCAGATCAACGGAGGAAATCCATTCTCCACCGCTCTTGATCAGGTCCTTGACCCGGTCGGTGATTTTCAGATAACCGTTGGGGTCGATCGTCCCGGCGTCCCCGCTCTTCCAGTAACCGTCCCGGAAAGCTTCCGGTGTCCGCGAATCATTGTAGTAACTGCCGGTAATCCACGGTCCGCGAATTAAAATTTCCCCGGAAGATTTGCCGTCCCGGGGCAGTTCCTTGCCTTCGGGATCGACAATTTTGACGTCCAGGCCTGTAACCGGTATACCTTGCTTGCGCTTCAGTTCCCATTTTTCATCATCCGACAACCCGGTTTCCAAATCCGGTTTGACCAGGTTGAAAGTGACTAAAGGAGTGGTTTCGGTAGCTCCATAGGCGTGAATTATATCGGCACCGGTCAGCTCTTTCCAGCCTTTTGCCATGACCAGGGGCGGTTCCGTAGCACCGGATACCAGCCGGGCACCCCTGAAATCGGGTTTTTCCTTTAATGTATTGATATAGTTTAACATGGGCATAAAAATGGCCGGCGCCCCGCAACCTATTGTTACCTGTTCACTTGCCATTAGGTCGACCAGCGACCCCAAATCCTCCACCATATAACGCCCCGGCAGAACAATCTTGGCACCCATGAAGGTGGCCGAGAAGAAAAATCCCCAACCCTGGGCGTGGAACATGGGCACAAGCTGGATATAACAATCTTTCCAGGATAAACCCAGATAGCAAATAGCCTCCATTGTGTGCAGGTAAATGCACCGGTGGGAATAATAGACCCCCTTCGGTTTTCCGGTGGTCCCCGTGGTATAACAGGCGCTGTAAGCGGAGGTTTCGTCAATCACCGGCCATTTATACTCCGGTTCCGCCTCTTTTAATAACTCCTCGTAACTATAGACCGGGCTCAATTTGGTTTGTACTTCGGCCAAGTTTTTATCAGTCATGATGACATAACCCCGCACTGTTTTAAGGCTCGGGGCAATGGCCTCGGCAACCGGAATAAGGGATTCATCCACAAAAATCATTTTGGTCTCGCTGTGGTTGACTACATAACTCAACTCTTCGGGTGCTATGCGCAGGTTCATTTGCAGCAATACAGCCCCAATCCCCGGAATTCCAAAATAAAGCTCGTAAAAACGGTGTGTATTCCAATCCAGCACCCCTACCCTGTCCCCGGGGTTGATCCCGAGCTTGCCCAAAACGTTGGCCAGCCTTTTAATCCTTGCGTAAGCCTCCCCGTAATTGTAACGGGAGATACCCTGCGGGGTGCGGTAAACTATTTCCCGTTCGGGAAAATTTCTGGCCGCATGCCTGATAATGGTGGTGGTATTGAGCTGGTAATCGTTCATGGAGGTGGAGGGACAGCCCTTAACGATATTCATTAAAATCGACCTCCCGTTAAAAAAGTTTTCCAAGTTTGAATAGAGTTAATATTTAGAAATCAGGTTCCGTTATATTTTTATGCACCGCTCAACAACCCGCAACTAAGACCCACCTTGATCACCTGTGTTTAAACTCGGCCTTTCTTTTTTCAATGAAAGCATTAACCCCCTCCTTCACATCCTCGGTTAAAAAGACCCTGTCAAAAAGGTCGGCCTCAATTTTTAATCCCTCTTCCAAACTTACTTGAACTCCCCTGTCCACGGCCTGCTTGATCAGGTTTAACGCGACACCCGGCCGGGTGGCCAGTTTCCCGGCCAGTTTCATTGTTTCCTCAACCAGTTGCCCTGCCGGGACAACCCTGTTGACCAGGCCGATTTGCAGTGCTTCCCCGGCGGAAATAGGGTCACCAAGGTACATCAATTCCTTGGCCCGCGCTTCCCCGATCAACCTGGGCAGGCGTTGAGTGCCCCCTCCTCCGGGAAACAGCCCCAGCTTGATTTCCGGCAGGCCGAACTGTGCTGTATCCGCCGCCACGCGAAGATCGCAGGCCAGGGCCAGTTCGCAGCCGCCCCCCAGGGCCAGCCCGTTTACGGCGGCAATGGTGGGCCGGGGAAAATTATCCAAAGCATTGAACATTTTATGTCCCGCCAAAGCAAATTGCCCGGCCAGACCGGCCTGCCCCTTGAACAAACCGGGAAACTCCTTGATATCCGCCCCGGCCACAAAGGCCCTGTCACCTGCCCCGGTCACTATCAACACCCGCACTCCGTCGTCCCCGGCCAGCTCTTCCAGGTTTTGCAACAACTCCGCCATAACCCGGCTGTTTAAGGCATTTACCGGCGGGTTATTGATGGTCAGCACCGCCACTTGATCCTCTTTCCGCAATTCCACCATGGCCATAGACATACCCCCCGTTTCTTTGTCAGTAAACTCATAAGCGGTGTCAATACAAGCTTGCTAAATTATTTAGCAAAGAGCCTGCCAGAATGGTGGTTGGTGGGCGGTATCGGTGGGCGATGGTTGGCGTCATGGGTATCATCTGGACAAAACAGGTCTTACCGTTACCGGTTGAATACTCTGTACACTTTGTCCAGTACTTGACAACAACACAGTACAATCTCTAAACTAAGCGGCCCTGGTGGAATACCTGCAGAAGTACGGGTTTAAGCGGGAGATTTAGGCGCTTTTGAAGAATCAGTGAAGTGTAATTTTGTTTTTTTTGGAAATGAGTTAATGTGTTACAATAAATGGTTACATGGTATAATATGCGTATACGACTAAATTAAGATCATCATTCTTTTTCTTAAGCGAAGGGAGTGAGTCTGATTGAACTTTGTTAGAAAAGTTGCAAATAGTAACATATTAGCTAGCGTTATAGATATACCTGAAAGCCTTAGGAATAAAAAAGTTGAGATACTAATTTTTCCCTATGAAAATGAGCATGTGGAAGCTAACATGGATCAGAAACCAAAAAGAGCCAGAGGTTTATTAGAGAAGTACAAAAACAAGGATCTGCAGGCTTTAGAAAATGATGCCTGGGCAAAGGCAGCGGTGGATAAATATGAAAATAGTTGATACCAATATTGTTTTAAGGTATTTATTAAACGATTCGGATGATTTGTCAGAGAAAGCTGCCGAAATACTTGAGAATAGTATAGTTTTTCTTCCAAACGAAGTTATAGCAGAGATTGTCTATGTGTTGGAGAAAGTTTACAAAGTGAAGAAAAATAATATAAGCAGTGCATTATCAGAGCTTTTTGGATACGGAAATTTAGAAGTTAACGACTTTGGAGTGATTAATGAGGCGTTAAGGGTTTACGCAGAGAGGAACCTGGATTTTGTAGATGCATTATTATATGCCTATCACAAGTTAGGGAAACATGAGGTCTATACTTTTGACAAAAAGCTGAATAACTTGTTAAGCTCATGACTTGCACAAACAGGGGTACAAAAATAATTATATTTATAGAAGAGGGAGTGTAAATATTTTCGTGTAAATGGTTTTGATCCTTTTAGATAAAACCGGGGTTAATTAGAAACAACCAGGCAGCCCTTTACATGGAGGAAGGCCTGTGTTAGCCTATTGGGGCGGGAGGCCAACGCACAGCGTGGACTCCCCGCGGCCTCCCGGAAACACAGGCCTAGAGGCTCCATGTCAAGGGCTGCCGCCGGTTAATCGCCAGGCTAACTTATATGGCCAACTCAGTTTCCAATCTATCCCCAAAATATATGGCAAACTGTGAGATGCAGTTCTTCCAGTCTTTGACCGGCATGGTCCACTTTTTGGCTGCTTCAACAGTGGCCAGGTAAATAATCTTTTTCAGGGCATCATCAGTCGGGTATGCCGTTTTGGTTTTGGTTACCTTTCGCAGTTGTCGGTGATATCCCTCGATATATTGGTTGTATAAATCATTCTACGGATTTCATAGGGGTATTTAAAATAAGCTGTTAATTTAATAAATGGTCAACTCCTTTAATGGTAGTATTAACCATTTACACGTAATTTAATATATTCTCTTTGGAATCTCTTTGGAGCTAGGGGCGAGGAACCCCCGCCCCCTTGTTTAAACTAATATACAATCCCTCGATCCTTAACAAGTTTGGCCATTTGCCAGTTATCAACCCAGTGAGGCCCGAAGCATCCCGACCGAAAATTATTGGGGTCAACGTAATGAACTCTCTTTCTTTCAAGCCACATTTTGTCCATGACCGGTTCCTGCGGGGAAACTGAATTTTTTTTTGGCTATAAGCTTCATTTATCGGCTATTAATACTAAATACGGGCCTATACCCGCAGCCGCCAGGTTGGCTCCGGCCAATTATGCTGACCTGGAACTCGCCCGGGATTTGATAAATGAAGCTTATGACATGCATAATAGGGTGTTGGGTGTTGCTCCTCGCTATTATCTCATGGACGCCGGTTATGACGCCGAGTATGTATACTTACAGCCTTAAAGCTGCGCGGCCAGGCGATCATTAAACTTAATCACCGTGGTAAAAGGGTGCTTACAAAGAACACACCAGTGACGATACCCCTCTGTGCCCGGGTAATAACCCGATGGTTTATTGCAGCACCGAGAAGAAAAACCTGATGTTTATCAAAATAACGGAGTATCAGGTAAAACTAAGTATGCTATAATAACTTATGGGTAAAAAAACCTGAAAGGTTGAAATTTTCAATTGCGATTACTTGCAGATTTTAACAGTTATAGATGTTTCTTATTCCTAAATTTTTCAAAAATGATTATCACACATTAATTTAGGGGGAATAGATAAATTGGACACTCAATTAATACAATTACTTAATTATTTTTTAATAGCAACTCAAATTATCTCTATCATAATTTTATTTTTTCATAGTAAAAACTATAAATATAATCCTATACCTTGGCTAGCCGCAATTATACTATTACCTTTCATAGGCTTAATTCTTTTTTATTTTAAACTAATAAAAATGGCCATAGGGTTTAAAAATAATTCCCCATAGCCATATATTTTAAGTAACTTTAAATAAAGTCAATTTTAATAGAGGTATATTTTATCATTTCGTCATCGCTACCATCATCATAAAAATCAGCTCTAGATAATTGGCTTCCATATTGAGTAGCCGTAGTAACAACATGAATATATGGGAAATATTCGTGATCTGGCTCAATTGTGGCATTTATTGAGTGACTTATGTTACCATTCATATAAGTTGCAATATTGTTAGAGGATGAACCAGTTCTTACTGTTACGGTACCTACCCAAACGCTATCAGTTGCGTCCCAGAGTTTTACTTTGACTTCTCCAGTAGCAGATCCGTTAATGCCCCCAAGCAATGAGCCATTATAGGTTCCATTGAAAATTACCTTTGCTGACTTAGCGGTAGTTCCTTTAGCAATAAATCTTTGACCAACATATCAATAGGCATCTGCATATCCATATCCAAATGTCCAAGTTTTAGATTGTGCATACTTGTAATAGGGACTATAAGCAGTTCTATATTGAGAATAACCACTGTTGCTACCATCGCCCCAACCATCGTCTCCTGTTGTTAGCGTGGTGTCCGTTCCAATATTAACCGTTACTGGGTTTGCCATTATTGATATACTGCCTTCACTAATCGAGAAGACATCTTTTAAATGTTTAGCCTCTAACTTTTCTAGTTCCTTTATTCTATTTAAGTTAGAAGTTAAAGCTTTTTTGGTTAACTCAGGATTTGGTTTTTCCTTTTGTTGCTCATTATATTTAACGATATCTTCAATTGAGGTTATTTCACTAACCGGTTACACCCGGGCTTATCAAACTGTGGACTATATCATGGTTAAGCTGTACCTGCAGCGCTGGAACGGTAGCAGTTGGGTTGATCTGAGCACAGCCTGTCTCATAATGGGACCACCGAATCCGCAAAGTCGTATTCCGATTATTATTATGTAGAATAATAAAAGGGGCATCCGGTGTGCCCCGCTTTATTCCAGAGAATATATTAAATTACGTGTAAATGGTTAATACTACCATTAAAGGAGTTGACCATTTATGCAAGCCATGCGTGCATGAGCATTCGGCAACCCGGCTATCATCGCAGTAATCCTGCATTAGACCCGTGGTTTTGCGTCCTCATCTTTCGATGAGTTTGCCTTTTTCTTAACTACCATTTATTGACTTAATAGGAGATT
>NZ_JADNRQ010000029.1 GCF_015594625.1 Desulfallas sp. Bu1-1
AATGGCGGGACTCCATGCGCAAGCTGATCAATTTAAATGCGGACATCCTTTGCGAGGGCCACTTTGGGATTTACAAACCGGCGGAAAAAGTCCGGAATTACATTGAGTATTACCTGGATTATCACTCATGATGGGTAAAGGAGGGAAAAATGATCCCAACTATCATGATGATTCACGGTAAAGGGGTATTTTTTGAAAAGATTGAGACTTAAATTGACGCTTATTATCTTTATTGCCACGATTATTACACTGGGTGTGGTATCTTACTTAAATTATGACAGGGCGTCGGAAATCATTTCCTTCTTTCCTTCGGCAGTGTTAAGACTCCCGGGTGTTGCAAGGATTTCAATTATTTTTGTGGCAGCGGTGTAAGGGTCCATTTTTTGATTAGCCACTTTTTCCAATAAAAAACTTACCTGACTTTTGCCGTTAAGGTGTTGACAGATCAATTTCTGCCAATAGCTGCTAATGATGTCCAGAATTTCGGTTATTGCTTTTTCTTTTTGTATGGACAGATAAATGTTATTTTCCTGCAGATAACGGTGGTGCTCGTTTATAGCTTCCAGTAATTCGTTAACTCCTTCCCCCGTCACGGAAGAGGTCATTATGACCGGAGGGCGCCAGGCCTTTTTATGGTACTGCATATCAAGCATCATTTCCGTTTCGGTAGCTACCCTGTCAGCCCCGGGAAGGTCGCATTTGTTTACGGCAAATATATCGGCAATTTCCATTATCCCGGCCTTTATGGTCTGTATTCCGTCCCCTGAATCGGGGGTAAGTACCAGCGTGGTGGTGCTGGCTATGTTCATAATTTCCAACTCCGCCTGGCCCACTCCCACTGTTTCCACGATGATCCAGTCTTTACCGTAGGCGTTAAGCACCTTAACAACATCTTTAGTACTTCTAGCTAGCCCCCCCAGGTTACCTCTAGTTCCCATGCTACGGATATACACACCCTCATCCAAGGCGTGTTCCTGCATGCGGATGCGATCTCCCAACATGGCTCCCCCGCTAAAGGGGCTTGTGGGGTCAACGGCTATTATTCCGACGGTCTCACCCCTCTGCCTGATAGTTTTCACAAGGCGATCTATTAGCGAGCTCTTGCCCGCCCCGGGAGAACCGGTAAATCCTATTATTCTGGCCTTTTTGGTGGTGAAATGTAACTTTTTAATTATTTCTTCCTTTAATGGCGAGTCATTTTCAATTAAAGTGATTAACTTTGCCAGGGAACGCCGGTCTTTTCTTTGAAAATCTTCCAGCAGCCGTTGCAATCTAGTCAGCCCCTTTCCAATGTTTAACAAAAAACTACTAATATACTTCAAAAATGCAAAAAAGATACCAGGGATTAACCGGGTACCTTGGTAGCTAAAAACTATTCCTTTCTAAGGTTATATTTTTGGACCTTTCGGACGAAGGTGGGTTGGCTGATACCCAGTGCCTTGGCGGCCTTATAGGTGTTTTCGTATTTTTGCAGGGCCAATTTTATAATTTTTCGCTCAAGGATTTCCAATCTTTTCTTTAAATCACCCGGATTCTCCGCAATGTGCCGGTCTTCGGTGCATATTTTTTCAGGTAGGTCTTCTGACGTGATCCTGTCGGCGGGTGTGATTAGCACCAGTCTCTCCACCAGGTTTCCCAGTTCTCTGACGTTACCAGGCCACGAGTATTTCATCAGGTGCATCATTGCCGATGGTGAAAAGGACTTATTTAGAGAATATTTCTTATTAAATTTTTCCAGGTAGTGATGTAACAGGGCGGGTATGTCTACAGGACGCTGGCGAAGGGGAGGGATGGTTACCGGGAGTACGTTCAGCCTGTAATAAAGGTCTTTTCTGAACTCTCCTTTGTTAACCATCTGTTCCAGGTTTTTATTGGTTGCCGATATTATCCTTACATCAACCTTTATCGGTTTGGTACCCCCTACCCTTACAAATTCCCTGTCCTGAAGCACCCTTAACAGCTTGGCCTGCATAGGCAGGTAGAGGTCTCCTATTTCATCGAGAAAAAGAGTGCCTTTGTCTGCCAGCTCAAAAACTCCGGGTTTTCCTTCACGCCTGGCCCCAGTGAAGGCGCCCTTTTCATACCCGAACAGCTCGGATTCCAGTAGCTGTTCGGGTATGGCGGCGCAGTTCAGCTTTATGAAGGTACCGGTGTTTTTTCTGTGACTGTATTCGTGTATCATCTGGGCCACCAGTTCTTTACCCACGCCAGACTCTCCATGGATGAAGACAGTGGTGTCTACCTGGGAAAAACGGTATGCCAGCTCAATAACATCCTTCATTTCCTTGCTTTCGGCAACCATCAGTTTTTGCTTGTTTTGGTTGAACTGGAACTGTGAGTATAACTGCTTTGTTCGCTCCAGCTCTTCCTTGAGCTTGTTGAGCTGGGTAACGTCACGCACATTGGTGACTATTTTTTCTATTTCGCCTTTTTCGTTGAAAACAGGGGTGCCTGTAACTATGCATTCCCTGCCGTTATAGAAATACTGCATCATTGTTATCCTTTTCTTTTGAAGCAGAACCTGTAAAACAACAGAATCGTTTATTATGTTCTTTTCTTTAAGAGTTCTAACATCTGTGCCTATTATATCTTCCTCTTCCAAGCCGGTTAAGCTTTTTATGGCTGCGTTGGCCCTCAGCCCCACTCCGTTTTTGTCAAATACGCATATCCCATCGGAGCAGGAATTGATGATGGTCTCTAGTTCGATGTTTAGCTTTTTGACCTTTTCAAGCTCGTCATAAACCCCGCAGGAACAATTGGGATCAAACATATGTCCAGCACCACCCTGATTATCAATATTGAATTGTAATACAAAAATGAATCATCAAAATTTTCAGAAGTAACTACGCATATTGATACAAAAATGAATTACCATTGTGTGATTTAAACATATGCTTCCATTCAATAGTATATAACGCGGCTGGCACAGATTTTGAATTAAATTTATTATAAAATATTTTGACAATTGTGAAAAGGGGGGGTCGCCTTGACCCTAGAAGAATGGCTCGATAAGGTTGAAAAGGACAAAGTCAGGTGGACCGGCGAATGCCTGAACAAAAAGCCGGTGGGACCAGCCTTTACAGAATCGGGAATGCCCGTAGAGGTGCTGTACACGCCGGCTGACCTTAAAACATCCAACTATTTTAAAGACATCGGCAATCCTGGAGAGTATCCCTTTACCAGAGGGGTGTATCCCTCCATGTACCGGGGGAACATTTGGTCTATCCGTCAGTACGCCGGGTATTCTACGGCAGAGGAATCCAACAGGCGCTACAAATTCCTACTGGAAAACGGGCAGACGGGACTGAGCGTAGCCTTTGACCTGCCCACCCAGTTGGGGCTGGACTCGGACGACCCTTCTATAATCGAGGAGGAGGTGGGAAGGGTCGGTGTGGCACTGGACAGCCTTCAGGATATGGAGATGCTGTTCGAAGATATACCCCTGGACAGAATTACCACCTCTTTTACCATTAACGCCCCCACTGTGGTTATACTGGCCATGTACATCGCTGCCGGGGAAAAGCAGGGGGTACCCATGCAGAAGCTTAAAGGGACCCTGCAGAACGACATTTTGAAGGAGTATCTTGCCAGAGGAACGTATATATTCCCCCCTAGGCCTTCTTTAAAACTGACTACGGATGTTATAGAGTTTTGTAGCAGGAATGTGCCCAAGTTCAACCCAATCAGCATTTCCGGTTACCATGTGCGGGAGGCCGGGGCCAACGCCTACCAGGAGGTGGCCTACGCCCTCTCGGAGGCCAAAACCTATGTCGATGAGGTATTGAAGCGGGGGCTGCATGTGGATGAATTCGCGCCCCGCCTTAGCTTTATCTTCTCCAGTGGCATGGATCTTTTCGAAGAGGTGGCTAAGCACAGGGCCTGCAGGAGACTGTGGGCCAGGATAATGAGAGACGAGTATAATTCCCGGGACCCGCAGTCCCAGAGGATGAGATTTTTTGCTGGTTGCAACGGAACAACGCTGACTGCCAAGGAGCCGCTGAACAATATCATTAGGACCACTATCGAGTGTCTGGCTACGATTTTAGGCGGAGCCCAGTCCTGCCACGTGATGTCCTTTGACGAGGCTTATGCCATTCCTACCGAGGAATCCGCCAGGGTGGCCTTACGCACTCAGCAAATCATAGCCTTTGAAAGCGGGGTGACCAACTCTGTTGACCCTCTGGGTGGTTCCTACTACGTTGAATTCCTCACCAACAAGGTGGAAGAAAAAGCTAGGGAAGAGATGGGGTGGGTTGAGGAAAACGGAGGCATGGTCGCCTGCGTGGAGAAAGGTCTAATACACAACAAAATCGCTAGGCAGGCATACGAAAAGGAGAAAAAGATTAGAAGCGGTGAAAAGGTTGTAGTGGGACTTAACAAATTCGTGGCCGATGACTGCTGCGATACCAAGGGCGCCGGGAAAGGTCCCGAAATGAACCTGCACAAGGCTGACCCCGAAGTGTACAGCAGGCAGGTTAAGAGGCTGAAAAGCATAAAAAGAAACCGTGATAATTCCCTGGTAAAGGAAACACTAGGGAATCTTGAGAAGGCTGCCCGAAAAGACATTGAAAACCTAATGCCTTACGTAATTGACGCGGTTAAGGCATATGCCACCATAGGAGAGATAACTGGGGTCTTAAGGGAAGTTTACGGAACCTTCAAATGCCCTACGGGCATTTAGTAACCCGTTACGTCAAAGGGGGAATAATCGATGGACGAAAAAAAAATAAAGGTTCTTGTGGGGAAGCCCGGCCTGGACGGACATGATCGGGGAGCCAAGGTGGTTGCCATGGCTCTGAAGGATGCAGGTATGGAGGTAATATACACCGGGCTGCACCAGTCTCCCGAACAGCTGGTACGAGCCGCCATCGATGAGGACGTGGACGTCCTGGGCTTAAGCGTGCTATCCGGTATTCACATCGGGGCCAGTAAAAGAGTGATTGACATTATGAAAAAGGAAGGCGTCAAGGATGATATAATCCTGCTGGTAGGCGGGACCATACCTACAAAAGAAGATGTTGATAAGCTCAAATCTATGGGCGTTGACGGTGTTTTTCCCACTGACAGTTCCTTTGAAGATATAGTGGACTTTATTAAGGATGTAGTTAAAAGAAAACGGGAAAAAACGCTAGCTGAATCTAGGAGCCTTTAAGGGTGCAGGAGGTGATATGCTTGCATCCGGATGATTATCCCGCCTCTTCGAGCCAGGAGGTTATGGGGTCACTGGCGAGGGCCTTGTACGAAAAGGGTGGGCCTGAGATTTTAAAAATTATTGAATCAGTCTTCAGAAGACTTGGCCAGGTACAAGGTGATACGATGAAGAAGAAGTTGGTCTGCGGGGACTTCGTTTCAGCGGTGAAGGGCTTTTTCGGACCGGCATTGAAAAGCTCCCCGCCCAGGGCCGAGTTTGTGGAGCTTACTGAACACAGGCTGGTTTTAAAGGCTTTTACCTGTAGGATGGGTATTCAGGGGGTCGGGGGTGATCTCTGCCGGGCCATAATGGAGCTGGACAGGGAAATGATAGGTCAGATGGCCGGCCAGGAAGTGGAAATGCGTATTGACAAATCCCTGGCGGCCGGTGATAACTACTGTCTTATTGAATTCAAAACAATTGCAAAGAAGGATGGTCTATGAGCTTTACTGCTGAGATTGCCGAATTTATCGCTGGAATCAGGTATGAGGCACTGGACGAGGAAATGGTGGAAAAAAGCAAGGAGGCGTTCCTTGACTGGCTGGGTGTGACTCTGGCGGCATTAAATGAGGAAGCCGGACGTATTATAGTCGATTTCGTCGGGTATAACGGCGGGGGAGGGCGGGCCCCAGTTATCGGTACGGCGGTCAAAACATCGGCTCCTGATGCGGCGCTTGCCATGGGCACTCTTTCCCACGCCCTGGATTTTGACGACATATACTGGCCTATGATTGGCCACCCCAGTGTTACCATTTTTCCCGCCATATTTGCCCTTGGAGGGGAAATAGGGGTAAGCGGGAAAAAGGCCATAGAAGCCTTTGTAGCCGGCTTCGAGGTGGAGGCGATAATCGGATCGACTACCAGCGAGTATCACTACCACCGCGGTTGGCATACTACCGGCACCATAGGGCCACTGGGATCGGCTGCGGCCTGCGCCAAGCTATTGGACCTCAGCAAGGCCCAGATAAGAAATGCTCTGGGCATTGCGACTTCCTATGCTTCAGGTTTGCGCCAGAATTTTGGTACCATGACTAAACCACTGCACGCAGGCAACGCCGCACGAGGGGGGGTGACTGCGGCGCTCCTGGCAAAAAACGGGTTTACAGCTGATGAAAGCATATTAGAATCCGAGCTGGGATTTGCCAATGTTTTCTGCGGAAAAGGGGAGCACCGGTTGTATCCTTCAGGTCTTCCGGAAAAGCCCGGCAAGGGGTGGGCTCTTTTGCATCCAGGCCGTACGGTCAAGAAATACCCCTGCTGTGGGGCGATCTCCGCATCCATCGACAATATGCTGGATATCCGTCGGGAACACGGGGTGAGCCCAGCTGAAATCGAACAGGTGGATTGTCTGGTCAGCCCAAAGGTAACCGGGATACTTATAAGGAGCAGGCCGGTAACCGGCCTGGAGGGAAAATTCAGCATGCAGTACTGTCTGGCCGTGGCGGCCCTGGACGGGGTGGTGGGCTTAAAGCAGTTCAGCGATGAGCGGGTGGCCCGCGCAGACGTGCAGGACCTCCTTAAAAAGGTTAATATACTTGGGCATGAGACTTTTGAAAGACTCGGCCAGTCATTGGTAAGGGTAAAGACCGGGAGGGGAGTGTTTGAAAAACAGTCTGAATATGCCAAAGGTACCCCGGAAAACCCCATATCATATCAGGAATTGAAAGATAAGTTTATGATGTGCGCGGACGGCATAATAACTCCTGAGTTTGCAGTAATGCTGGAACAAATGGTATCCAGGCTGGACCGGCTGGATAACATTAAAGTGCTGATCGAATTAGCCTGTCAAAGGCCGGATTGAGGTGAGAAAGTGCTAGAAGAAAGGATACGCTGTCGCAAGCTATTGGAGAAATTAGCGACTCCCGAGGTGGCGACCGCCTCGGTAAAGAGTGGCATGAACATAGCCTCTGCCGGAGAATTTATAAGGGGTTGCCCTTCGGCCTTTTTCAAATGCCTGGCGGAAAGGGCCAAAAGTGGGCAGGTGGGCAATCTAAACCTCTGGTCAGCTTCCCTTTTCGGGCACGATGTGGAGGGTATCCTGGCAGAGGCCGGGGCTCTCAGCAGGAGGCTGGGATCCCACGGCGACCCGACACTGCGTAAAATGATTAATACTGGAAGTGTCCAATGCAACGACATCCGCACCGAGATGCTACCCTACCATGTAAGGTGCGGCACTTTCGGCAGCCTTGACCTGGCCGTTGTGGACGCTGTGTCCATAACCGAAGAAGGGTTTATTGTGCCGTCGCACGTCCCGGTGGACATAAGTAGTTACGTGGAGGCGGCACGGCAGGTGATAGTGGAAATAGACTGTTCCCTACCCTTGGAAATCGAGGGTATGTACGACCACTACCTGCCCGCACTGGGACCGTACATGGGGGAAATACCCCTGTACAGGGTGGAACAACGGATAGGAACTCCATATATACCTGTGCAAAAGGAGAAAATCAGTCATATAGTTGTTTCAGAACTTACCAAGCAAGGGGCCAGGAGTGTCGGCACCGATGAGAGAAGCAGCAGGCTGGCTGAACATCTGATAGACTTTTTACAAAAAGAAGTGCGGGAGGGGAGGCTCCCCCCAAATCTGTACCCTATTGAAATAGGTCTTGGTAATATCGCCGATGCCATTATGAAAAACCTAGCATGCTCGGACTTCAGGGACATTGAAGTGTTCAGCGCGGTAATAGGTGACGGCGTCATTGATTTGATAGAAGCTGGTAGGTGCAGGGCGGCAACCGGCACCGGCCTAATGGTTTCGGACAACGGCTGGGAAAAGTTCTGCCGAAACATCAACGAATTTAAAAAGTTCTTAGTAATGAGGCCTTGCGAGATTACAAACCACCCGGAACTAATCCGCAGGCTTAGGGTTATAGCCATAAACGGCGCCATAGAAGTGGATATATACGGGCATGTCAACTCCAGCCATGTGGGCGGGGTCAGCCTGGTCAACGGAATAGGTGGGTCGGCCACTTTTGCCGCCAACGCACACCTGTCGATATTCGCACTGCTGTCAACAGGTAAAGGGGGGGATATTTCTTCAATCGTTCCCATGGTCAGCCATGTGGACCACTCTGAGCACTGTGTAGACGTGGTTGTTACCGACATGGGGCTGGCCGACCTGCGTGGGCTTTCGCCTGTGGAAAGGGCGGAAAAAATCATCCGGAACTGCGCTCATCCGGACTTCAGGCCTCTTTTAAATGATTATCTTGAAAGGTCAAGGAGGGAGGCGGGGGGGCATGAGCCGCACGTTCTGTGGGAGGCATTTTCTTTTCACCAAAGACTCAAACAGCAAAAAACAATGAAGATATAGGATTCTAAAAGATGTTTTCGGTAACTTTGCTGGGGGGGGGATTTAATTTGTCGCCACTGGATGGACTTAAGGTGCTGGACTTTACACAGGCTGCCGCTGGCCCTTTTTGTGGAATGCTTTTGGGCCAGATGGGGGCCGACGTAATCAAAATTGAGCCGTTCCAGGGGGATCACTTTCGCCCTTTCATGGGTGGGGCGTGGTCTTCTTCCATAAACATCAATAAAAGGAGCCTATCCATAAACCTGAAAGAACCCGAAGGAAGAGATGTCATATTGAAAATGGCAACTAATGCTGATGTGTTTATAGAGGCCTTTGTTCCCGGAACCATGGAAAGGCTGGGGCTGGGATACGCCGATGTTAGCGCAGTGAACCCTGGGATAATTTACTGCTCCATATCGGGCTATGGTCAGACCGGCCCCTACCGGGTCCGCTCCGGCTACGACGTTTCGGCCCAGTGCGAGTCAGGTCTAATGGCGGCCACCGGTGAAGAAGGCCGCCCCTACGTGCGCATAGCCTCGTCATTAATAGACTACGGCACCGGCATGTACGCCGCTTTCGGCATTTCCATGGCCCTGAGGCACCGGGAAAAGACCGGGGAGGGCCAACATATCGATGTATCCCTGCTGGACACAGCCGTATCATGGATGAATTACTGGATCACCAACTATTCCCTTACGGGGGAAAACCCGCCACGAATAGGTTCAGGGCACCTTTTTGCCGCTCCCTACCAGGTATTTGAAGCGGCAGATAAACCTTTATTTATCGGTGTATCAACTGACAGGTTCTGGAAAAAATTTTGCAATATAATGAAATTAAATGATCTTGGTTCTGACCCCCGTTTTATGACCAATTCAGACAGGACTAAAAACAGGGCTCATTTAGTGCCCCTGGTGCAGGAAGAAATAAAAAAATACCCCAGAGCCTGGCTTCTGGAGAAACTGGGTGGGGAGGGGATACCCTGCGCACCGGTTCTCACGGTGGGTGAGCTCATGGAAGACCGGCACGTCCTGGAACGGAAAATGATTATCGATATAAATGACCCTGCTCTGGGGCCGGTTAAGGTGATTAATGTACCTATACGCTTGTCTAAGACACCTGGTAGTGTAAGGACGCCGTCGCCCACGGTCGGGCAGCATACCACGGAAGTTTTGCAGGAAGTAGGCTTCAGCCCTCAGGAAATTGAAAGGCTGATAAAAAACAAGGTGGTTTTGCAAGGGTAAAACGAAATGAATTAATTATATCTGGGAGGTGTTGGAATGTAACCAAAAAGCTCAAGATGAATTGTCCTGGTAAGTAAATTTAAAGGAGGCCGGGAGATGTTTAAAATTAAGAATATTGTTGCAATACTGTCAATTCTGATACTGGTACTGATCGTTGGTGTCGGCTGCGTGGATAGTAAAAAAGAAGCTGGGGACAGCAAAAAAGGAGCCGGAGAAAGTAAGCAGGGAGAGAAAATTAAAGTCAAGATGGTGGGAACTCTGCCGGTGGGGCACCATCTTACCGATGCCATGACTGTATTTAAGAAGTATGTGGAAGAACAGTCTGGCGGGAGGGTGGAAGTGGAGTTGTATCCCGCCCAGCAGCTATACAATGACAAGGACCTGGTTACAGTCCTGCCCAAGGGTGCTGTGGACATGGCCATAGCAAACCTGGATATGTGGACGGGGGTGGTGCCTTCGGTAGGGTTGTTCTACATGCCCTCCTTATTCCAGGATGAAGAACATTTCTTCCGGGTTGCCCATGGAGAGGCGGGGGAAATGGTGAAAAAGCAGATGGAGGAAAAAGCCAACTGCAAGTTCCTTGGTTGGATCGACTACGGCACTGCGGATATGATTTTCAAGGACCCTGTGGTCAAGTTGGAGGATTTTAAAGGCAAGAGGATGAGAGCTTACGGCCAGATAATCTCCTATTATGAAGAAGCCCTGGGGGCCGCTCCCACGATGATGAGCTCAGGAGAGGTATACCAGGCCCTGCAGAAAGGAATGCTGGACGGGGCTATGTCCGGGCTGACCAGCTTCAACTCCCGCAAGTGGTATGAGGTTGCCAAGCATGTGCCAGATGTTTCCGTGGCGCCGGTGGTCCCCTTTGCTACCCTGGCCAACATAAACTTCTGGAACTCCCTGCCGGACGACCTGAAGAAGATTTTTATGGAGGGGGCCGCGGAAGTGGAGAAGTTTACCAGGGAGGCTGAGAAGAAAGACACCATGGAATCCCGCAAGGTTCTGGAAAACAATGGCGTTATCTTCGACAAAATTACCCCGGAGGAGCTTGAGCGCTGGCGTAAGGCTACAGTTCCAATAATGATGGAAAAGTTTAGTGAGAATTACGACAAAGAAAAAGCCAAGAAGATGTTTGAGTGCGTGGAAGCGCTGCGTAAGTAAGGCCTTGCCCTGGGGGCGGCTTTTAAAAAGCCCGTCCCCAGGACCGGGTTATATATCTGAATGAAGGTAGGGGGCTGCCGATGAATAATTTGGCTATTAAAAAGCTCGCAAACAAGAATATTTTTACCACATCCGTCGATTCTCTTTCTGCTGTGGCCGGTAGTGTTGCCGGATATGCCATGCTGTTTGTGGCATTTATCATGGTTTACGAGATTATTGCGCGAATTTTTTTTACACCTACCTTATGGGTGAATGAAATAAGCTGTTATATACTTGTATGGTTCGGCTTTCTGGCTTCGGCTTACGGATTGAAAGAGGGCAGCCACATCAACGTAGATATACTGGTGTATAGAATGAGCCCCAGGATCAGAAACGCCTTTGAAATTGTGGGTTTTACCTTTTGCTTAGGCTACAGCTTGCTCCTGCTGGTATATTCCTGGGATATGTTTAGCGACGGGTTTACCATGAACGAGCGGTCCTCAACCGTTTTGATGTTCCCAATGTACCTTGTCTACCTCGGTTTGGTGATTGGAAGCGCTCTTCTTATGATGCAGTCCCTGAAAATGCTCATAAACAGGATTAGTCTGGCTGTCGGCGGTACTCTGGAAACCGGCAAGGGACTGCTTAACAATGTATGGGTTATTATTCCGGTATTTATTTTACTTCTGGCGGCAGGCTTAGGTATTTACCAGGTGAGCCCCGGCCTTAGCATAGTAATTACCCTGGTGGTGTTTCTGCTGGCCGGTATTCCCGTATTTACCTGCCTCGGCCTGGTGGGGTCCCTGGGGCTGTTTTTACTGATGGGGGCGGACATGGGGCTTTCCCAGATAGGCATGGTGAGTGTTAAGTCCCTGGATAGCTTCACCCTTTTGGCCATACCTTTGTATATTTTGGCTGGGCAGATACTGATGGCTGGTGGGATCGGCAAAGAGCTTTTTATGTTTTGTTCCCGTTGGATCGGACATCTGTCGGGAGGGACTATGGCGGCTACCATAGCCGCCTGCGCCATATTTGCGGCCATATCTGGTTCCAGTGTGGCCACCGCTGCCACCATAGGAATAATCGCCATCCCTGAGATATTAAAAAGGAATTATGAGCGGACCCATGCATACGGGGTGGTGGCTGCCGGGGGGACCTTGGGAATACTCATTCCACCCAGCGCCTCCATGATTATTTACAGTAGCATCACCGGTGAGTCTACCGGGGCGCTGTTTATGGGCGGCTTGATTCCGGGATTTATGCTGGCGCTAATGTTTATTGTGTTTGCAGTAGCGATTTGTTTAAAGAGCGGCCATTACAAAAAAGAGGAGCCGTGCGGCCTGTCTGAAAGACTGGGGTCGTTTAAAGAAGCTATCTGGGCTCTACTGGCCCCGGTGATAATTATCGGGGGAATATACACGGGCATTTTCACTCCTACTGAAGCTGCTGCGGTTACGGTGATTTATGCCTTGGCGGTTTCGTTGCTGAGGGGGAAGATCAAGCTTAATGATCTAGGCCAGGTTATGTCCGGAGGAACATGTAGCAGCACCATGATATTGATGATCGTGGTGGGCGCCATGATACTGGGAACAGTGGTCACCTTCCTGCAAATACCCCAAAACGTTTGTAATTTTGTAGGTAATCTTTCGATACCGGTGTGGTTGATAATTGTACTGCTAAGCATCACCTTCATGATCCTGGGCATGTTCTTGGAGGTTGTTTCCATACTTTTAATTACTATGCCCATAGTATACCCCTTAATCACAAATCTGGGCATTAATGGTCTATGGTTCGGGGTGTATATAACGCTGCTGATGGAGATGGCGATGATCACGCCTCCGGTGGGCCTAAACTTGTACGTGATTCAAGGGGTGGCCCGGGCTCCCATTGAGGACGTGATTAAAGGAGCGTGGCCATATATGGTTTTGTTACTATTTGGACTGTTTATTCTTGCGCTTTTCCCGGGACTGGCATTGTGGTTGCCGGGGACGATGGGCTTAGGGGGCCGTTGATAACCAATAAAAAGGTGGCACGGTATGGGTGATTTAATAATTAAAGAAAACAGGGGACCGGTTTGTACACTGATCATTAACAGGCCGGAACGCCGTAACGCTCTAAACTACGAGGCTTTATTGCGCCTGGGCGGGGCTCTTGAGGATCTAAGGGAGCGGTCCAAGGTGCTTGTCATTAGGGGTGCCGGGGAAAAGGCTTTTTGTTCTGGGGGTGACCTGAAGGAAGTAGCAAGCGCCGAGGAATTTAAAAAATTCATAGAATCCCTGGAATATTTCCAGAGCAGCCTGATCAACTACCCCTTTCCGGTTATCGCCATGATCTTCGGCTGTGCGGTGGGGGCCGGGCTGGACCTGGCGGCCATGTGCGACATCCGACTGGCGGCTGAAAATGCCTTCTTTAGTGTGAATGCGGTGAGGATCGGCAGGGTGTATCACCACACGTCAGCCATTCGATTAATCAGTCTTGTAGGGTACGGGCCGGCTTCAGAAATGTTGCTTACAGGCTGTAAAATTGATGCTGCCCGGGCAGAAAAAATTGGTTTGGTCAGTCAGGTCTTTCCCGTTGACCTTTTGGAGGAAAAAGTCATGGAAATGGCATTGGAGATGGCTCGTTGCAATCATCCCGGGGCAGTGAGGAACACCAAGGAAATGCTTATAAAGCTAAAAAATATAAAGAGAACTTGTAAAACAGGCTTTCGGAGGCCTGGCACCGGGAAAAACAAAGCAATTACATTTGCGGGAGGTTTGGATAATGTTTAAAAAGATACTCCTTCCCGTTGACGGTTCGTTAGGTTCTTCCCTGGCTGTGGAGTACTGTCTGGAACTGTTGCAGAATATCAGCGCCCATAAAGTAACACTGATGAACATTACCGAAATGCCCAGCCAGCTTCAGTCCTATTCCGGTAAGATGGGAAGGGTCTATAATCAAATAAAAGAACAGCTTGAAGTACACGGGGAGGAAATACTTAGAAAAGAAGCGGCAAGGTTTACTGAAAAAAAACTGCCCGTGATCGTAGAGACAAAGCTTGTATGGGGAGACCCCCCCTATTCCATTGTTAGGGAAGCCAGGGAAGGCGGGTATGATTTAATAATAATGGGTAGCCGGGGGCTAAGCGGGCTGGAAAGCTTCCTTCTAGGAAGCATCAGCAACCACGTGGTCCAGCACGCTGAGTGTACTGTGATAATAGTGAAAAAGAAAAGTAAATGCTTGAAAGGGAGTGTTTGATAACATGGAAGAAAAGGTAAAGGTAAGTGTTAGCGGCAGCATTGCCACCATAACCATAAACAACCCGTCCAAAAGAAATGCCCTGGATTTTGATATATTAAAGCAACTCCGGAAAATATTCGACAAACTGGAGGCCGACCCGGGCTTGCGGGTTGTGGTAATGAGAGGGGAGGGGGAAAAGGCCTTTTGCGCGGGCTTCAGCATAGATAGAATAGATACCGACGGAGCGGCCCAGAATTTTTTGGAAGAGACATTTAGTCATATCAGGAAATCCAGGCTTCCGGTTATAGCCATGCACAACGGCATCGTGGTGGGGGCCGGGCTGGACTTGAGTCTTAACTGCGATATAAGGGTAGCTGCAGATGATGTTAGATACGGTATAACACCGGCCAAAATAGGGGTGGTCTATCACCGGGAGGGCATCAAAAGGCTGGCCGAGGCTGTGGGTGTGACGGTGGCTAAGGAACTCCTTTATACCGGAAAGTTGATAAGCGCCAAAAGGGCTCTGGAAATAGGCCTGGTCAACCTGGTGGTGGCAAGGGATGAACTGGAAAGCACTGTAGAGGGTATGGCCGCTGAAATATGCGAAAACGCTCCCTTGTCTGTTTCTGGTACCAAGAAAATATTGAACGCCATTTTGGATTTCGATCCCTTTACCGAAGAACAGAGCAATTATTTTGAAAGACTGTCTCTAGAAGCGTTCAGGAGCCGGGATCATGCCGAGGGCCAGAAAGCCTTTTTGGAAAAACGCAAGCCTGTGTTCCAGGGGATTTAGAGAAACCCCTTAATAACATTCCGGAGGAAGCTTATGAACAGCAATAGTGTCAACGTATCGACAGGTAATTACCGTTGGGTGATACTGGCCCTGCTTACCCTAGCTCAGTTGGTAATGTCTATGGGAGCATATTCTTGGGGGCCTCTGGCCCCTTTTTTGCGGGCCGAGTTTGACGCTACCCGGGCTCAGATAGGGGCAATTGTCTCGGTGCTGTATTTTGCCTCGGTGGTTATTGCCATTCCTTCTGGGGTGGCGGTGGATAAATGGGGTTCCCGGCTTATGTTGGTTATCGCCCTGGCTTCCATGGGAGTGGCTTTTGCCGCAATGGCGACCATAAAGGTTTTTGTGGCCTTTTGGGTGATGGCGGCGATAGCCGGAATAGGATACGGTATGATCAACCAGATATCCACCAAAGGATTAATGTTGTGGTTTGACTCCGGGGGCAGGGCCACTGCCATGGGTATAAAGCAGACTGGTGTCACCTTTGGGGGGGCACTGGGGGCAGTCGTGCTTCCGGCCATTTCCGGGAAGTTTGGCTGGAGGTGGGCGGTGGTGCTTACCGGCGTTTTAATGTTGGCTGTGGCCCTATCGGTGGTCCTAGGTTACCGGGATAGCCCACAGAGGGTTTCATCCCCCGCCGTAGGCGCATCAGGTCCGGGCACTAAGGGACCGGACTGGCGCAGTATTCTGTCCGGCCCGGGGTCTAAGTCGGATTTACTGATCCTCTCGGTTGTTGCCATGCTGCTGGCCTTTTCCCAGACATCGATAACATCTTTTCTGGTATTGTTTCTGGAAGAGGACCTAGGTTTTTCCATGAGGGCCGCCGGTGCCTGCCTGACGGTTTTAATGCTGGCCGGGGCTACGGGAAGGATAGCTTGGGGGTTAATCAGCGACCGTTTTTTCGGGGGAAACAGAAAAATACCCATGATTATACTTTGCTTTTTAGCATTCGCCTGTGGTCTGGGTCTGGCTTTTTTATCCGGTGATTCCGCCGTATCGCTGGTATACTGCCTAAGTGCGATGGTGGGATTTACATTCATGGGGTGGAACGCTCTGTTTATAACACTGGGAGCCGAGATAGCCGGCCCCGAACTGGCGGGCTCGGTTACCGGGTTTACCCTGGCGGTGTGCTGGGCCGGAATAATTATCGGGCCGCCTCTGTTTGGTGCAGTGGCGGACAATTTTGGATACTTCTGGGATTGGATTATTCTGTCGGTTTTCGCTTTGGTTGGCGCAGGGGCATTTATATATTCAGCAATGCGGTCACCCACTGTAACCCCTACCGGTGAAACAGCACGGCTGTGTAAGTAAATCATAGAAAGTTTTTAGAAAAAAGACCTCCTATACGAGGTAAGGTAGTGGTCAATCGATGTATTAGGCTGCTTTTATATATTTATAGTAGGTGATTTCGGAAACAGTTAATATTTTTAGTCAACAAATGGGTATGCAAGAAAGCAACTCAATGAACACCTATAGATTTACAACTTTAAGCAAAAACCCTAGCAGTGGATTACGAATTATAAGAAATTGCTGCCAGTTTTTGCCAGTTCCAGTTGTTTTTTCCGCAGCATTTCATAGCATTCTGCCGGTGCCAGGTAAAAATACGGTACACTTAATTCTGAAAAAGGGCAGCTGCAAACCAATAAAAGCAACTTTTTCTCAACAGAGCACAAAACCATATTACAAGAAAACGAACATAGGTTCTTACCCACCGGTTTACAAGGGATGAGGAAATATCGTGCCGCCGGGCTACGATGGATCCATTGCCCGGTTCCATTGCTTCTTTGAATAATTGCATTTCATGGGGGTTTAGGGAAAAGGATGTTTTATAAAACTTTTTGTCTAAAAAATGGTTGAAAAATAGCATTAGACAATATATAATATCAAATATCAAAAATCAAATATCAAAAATCAAAAAAATTTTTAAATCTAAAAAGGCGGGAGGATTATGAATAGCGAAGGCCTGAAGGGTTTTCTTGATAAAAATGGGGGTCTGCTTAAGACTGGTACGACAGCCGGAGCAATCAACAAAATTCTCGAGGAGGCGATTATTAAAGGGGTATTAAAGGCCGGGGAAAACCTGCCGGTAGAGGAAATCAGCGCGCTGTTCGGCGTAAGCAGCATGCCGGTCCGGGAGGCGATCAGGGAACTAGCCGCCAAAGGTTTGGTGAACGTAATTCCTTATAAGGGGGCAAGGGTTGCCGAAGTTTCGGTTAAGGAATTTAAAGACCTGGCGGATGTGAGGCTGGAGATAGAGAAAATTGCCCTGCGCCGGGCTATTCCTATGAAAAAAGAAAGACTGGAACTGTTGAAAAAAATTATTGACCAGATGAAAGATATTGATAATGATCGTGAATTCGGATTTGAGCTTAATGATGCGTTTCATCTGGAACTGTACGCAGAAGTTGAAAATAAAGTTCTTATTGATTTATTAAAAGATATACGAGTCAAGATGAACCGGTATCTCAGGCTTTTTACCTCATCCTTAAGCTCTATGGACCATATTGCCAGGGAGCATAAGCTGATCCTGGACGGATGCGAGGCCGGAGACATTGTTAAAGCGGAAGAAGCTCTGGAGGCGCATATCGGTGGGGTTAAAGACCGCCTTGCGGAGTACTTGAGCTGTATAAATATAAATGAGGATGAATATTTTCAAAAAAGCTAATAAATGGAGTTATTTAAAGAATGGATCCAAAAAAATGAGATAGGATGGATAAATTTCTAAATGAATTCCAAAACCTATTTCATTGTGAAAGGAGAGTTTTTACATGTTGAGTTTGAGTTTGGATGATCAGGTTTTTAAAATTGGCCTGACCGAACGGGTAAAGCAACTTAAAAAGCGGGTTGTCGAGTCAACGCCATGGGCCTCCAGTGAAAGGGCTGTTCTTATTACGAGAGCTTACCAGGAAACTGAAGGTCAGCCTATCGTTATCCGTAGGGCCATGGCCCTCAAGAAAATTCTTGAGGAGATGAGCATAAATATAGCCGACGGTGAGCTGATAGTCGGCAACCAGGGAACGAAACCCCTTGAGTGCCTGTTGTTTCCGGAAATACAGGTCGGTAATCTGGAAAAAGAATTGGACACAATGGATACCCGCCCCTGGGATCCCGTAAAAATTAGCGAAGAGGACAAGGAAATTTTAAAGCGTGAGGTATTCCCCTATTGGAAAGGCAAATCTACTGACGAACTGGTTTACAGCAAAACCCGCAGGCTTCAGGGATTATCTAACCTGCTCTATTTGAATCCTGACGAGTACCCTATCATTGGCACGGGCATTGTTGACCACTCGCTGCAAGCTTCCATGGGTGCGGGCCATTCGGTGTTTTCTACCAAGGTTCTCACCATGGGCCTGGAAGGTATTAAGGAAGAGGTGCAAAAGTATCTCCGGGCATTAAAACTGACCGATAGCGGGGCAATTGAAAAGAAAGAACTTTACGAAGCCATGTTGATAACAATTGATGCGGTGATTGCCCACGCCAACCGGTATGCCGACCTGGCGTTGGAGCTCAGTGAAAAAGCTGATTCAGTTACGAGGCGTGAGGAACTTATTAAGATCGCTGAGACATGCCGCCGGGTTCCCGCCAAGCCCGCCCGGAGTTTCCCGGAAGCCCTGCAGGCCTTCTGGTTTATTTTGATGGTCATACGCATCGAGTCTGGTGGCGTGGGGGACTCGGCGGGCCGGTTTGATCAGTGGGCTTACCCGTACTTTAAAAAGGACCTGGATGAGGGTAAGTTGACTCTAGCCGAGGCGTTAGAGTATATCCAGTGTTTATGGGTCAAATTCAGCGAGATTAATTATTGGAAGAAGGAGGCTGTCGCCAGATTTCATGTTGGATTGAGGCCACAGCACCTCTGCACTGGCGGCCAGACAGAAGATGGCCTCGACGCTACTAATGACCTGTCGCTGTTGTGCCTGCAGGCGTCAATAGACGTCGGCCTGCAAAACCCCGCCATCCGGGTTCGCCTCCATAAAAACAGCCCTGAAGAGTACCTAATTAAAATAGCGGAACTGGTGGCAAGCGGTATGGGGCACCCGTCAATTTTTAACGATGATGTCTGCATAAAGCAACTGATGGCCAAAGGTGTGCCCCTGCAGGAAGCCAGGGACTATACCCTGGTAGGGTGTCCCGCGGTTCAGTTACCCTGTAAGGAACCCGGCTTTTCTTATGGCGGACTTATGAACCTGGCCGCGGCCTTGGAACTCGCCCTAAATAACGGCTTCTGGAAAAAGGGGAATCGCCAGGTCGGCCCACAGACAGGAGATCCCCGCAGTTTCTCAACATTTGAAGATCTTATGAAGGCTTTAAAGCAACAGGTTGAATACATGATAGAGGGCTGGCAGACGGCTAACCTGATTGTCGAAGAGGTACACGCAAAGCTTTTGCCCACACCTTTTCATTCCACATTAATCGAAAACTGCATTGAAAAAGGTCTTGATAAGACCAGAGGCGGAGCCAAGTATAACTTCAATCCTTACATTTCGGTGGTTGGCTTCGCTGACACGGTAGACTCCCTGGTGGCCATTAAAAAATTAATATATGAGGATAAAGAATTGACCTGGGAAGAATTGTTGTCCGCCCTTGATGAAAACTTCTCGGGTAAGGAGATACTTCGCCAGAGGATATTGAACCTGCCCAAATATGGCAATGACGATGACCTGGCTGATTCAATAGCCCGCGAGGTAGGGGCGCTCGTGGCAAAGGTAGTGAGGGCTTATCCCAATAATATGAGAGGGGCGGACGGAGCTTCTGGGATATCTATTATATCATTGGGGGCCAACGTGTCTTTCGGCAAGGTGGTGGGAGCTTTACCTAACGGTCGTCTGGACGGCATGCCTTTAGCTGATGCCAGTTCACCGGTTCATGGCTGTGATCGCAACGGACCAACAGCGATATTAAAATCTGCTTCCAAACTTGACCATGTCCTTCACGGTGAACCATCTATTCTCAATCTATGGTTTACGCCTTCGGCTTTAGAAGATCCGCAAAAACTTGTTGCCTTGCTGCGCGGATTTACAGACTTGGGTGTAAGCCACGTCCAGATGAATGCCGTATCACGGGAGACCCTGCTTGACGCACAGGCTCACCCTGAAAATTACCGCACATTGCTTGTTCGGGTATCGGGTTATAACGCCTATTTCACCGAACTAGACAAGGAAATACAGGATGATATCATCGACAGAACACCGTATGCGGCATTCTGATCACCCTCAATGCAGGTTCTAGTAACCCTCTGCAAAGGGCACAGAGGGAGGGCAGGAGTCTTCGTCCTCCCCCCCCTCTGCCTTGTTTTGCAGCGTGGTTAAATCTTCGTTGGTTGGTGGTGTAGATATGGATGATTACCAAGGGGAGTTCTCATATGAATATTATGAATGTTGAGGGTTTGGTTTTAAACATACAAAGGTTTTCGATACATGACGGCCCGGGCATTCGTAGCCTGGTATTTTTAAAAGGCTGTCCTCTAAGGTGTCAATGGTGCTGTAATCCCGAATCCCAAAACCCCTATGTGGAAATGCTTTTTCAGGCCAACAAATGTATTGCGTGCGGCCAGTGCGTTAAAGCCTGCCCAATCGGGGCGATTGGATCGTTACCTGGTTTGGAGGTAGACCGTAAGTTATGTAATAACTGTGGCGATTGTGCATCTGTATGCCCCAGTGGCGCCCGCAACATGGCTGGCAGAAAAATGACGGTTTCCCAGGTGATTTCAGAACTCAATAAAGATTCCGTATTTTTCAAATACGGTAGCGGAGGGCTGACTGTAAGCGGCGGGGAGCCTTTTTTACAGCCGGCTTTTACAACAGCTCTTTTAAAGGCTGCCAAAGGACGGGGCTTCAATACCGCCATTGAAACATGCGGTTACTGTGACCGGGAGATTTTACGGGACTGCCTGGATATCCTAGACGAGATTTATATCGATCTCAAGTGTATGGACGCTTTTAAGCACCAAAGACTTACCGGCGTTAAAAATGAAACTATCCTGTCAAATATAAGTTATATTTCCGGGCTGTCGCCGAATCATCGGTTTTCACTAATAATTCGCATGCCCCTGATCCCGGGCCTGAATGATTCCGAGAAGGATATAGATGAAGCTGCGGAGTTCCTTGGCGGTTTGAAAATTTCCCGGGTTGAGCTATTGCCTTACCACCGGTTTGGCGTTGGTAAATATAGGCAGTTGAATAGGGAATACAGTCTTGAACAAATCCCGGTACCGCCGAAAGAAAGCATGGAACATATAGCCCAGAAATTCAAGTCACTGGGCCTCAATTGTCAAGTCGGGGGCAAGTAACAAGGATGAGGCCTACGATAACTGGCGAGTACAAGACATCTTAGCCGTACTGGCGGAAAAATTTTCGGAAAAGTTTAATTTGGTAGTCAGCAGGTGAAAGTGGCAGGGTGACTTTCAACAAACTAATTAAAAGAACAGGGGGTGGATTGTGGGTTAGACCGCCCAGGGTGATAAATTTAAAAAAGGCAGTTAGTAAGTGCTATTAAAGCTTTACTGCAAAATATTGAGATAGGAGGTTGGGTTTTATGAACAAGGTAGGAAATGGCGAAACAAGAAAATTGGTAGAGTATGCGGTCGGGACGAGTTTTGAACATTTACCTCAAGAAGCGGTAAAAATGGCAAAATATGTATTTTTGGACACTTTGGGAGTGATTATAGGTGCTTCTAAGTTTAGTACGGGTCAGAATATTACTTCTTTTGTCAGCAGCTTGGGAGGGGTTCCTGAATCAACGATAATCGGGAGTATACGAAAAACAGACGCGATTAATGCCGCCTTGGCTAATGGTACAATGGCCCATGATTTGGAGTTAGATGATATACACTTAGCTTCTTGTACACATGCCGCAGCAGTTTTGGTTCCAGCACTGCTTGCGGTAGCCGAAAAGGTCGGTTGCTCAGGTAAGGAATTTATTAATGCGCTGGTATTGGCTTATGACATAGAGTGCAGAATTAGTCTGGCTTTGGATAGCACTCTCCAGTATGCAAGGTCTTTTCACCCCACCTCTGTTTGTGGAACTTTTGGGGCGGCGGCCGGGGCGGCCAAAATATTGGGCTTGGATGAGCAAAGATATGCATACTGCTTGGGCTTGGCTGGATCCCAGGCCTGTGGCATAAATGCATGGGAGAATGAACCGGATCACTATATGAAATCTTTTCAGACGGGTGTTCCGGCTCGCAACGGGGTTACGGCTGCCCTTTTAGCGGCTAATGGTTTTACGGCAGCTCCTGCTGTCTTGGATGGGAAATTTAACATTTTTGATGCCTTTTCGGGTGCATATTCTTTTCCAACACTTATTGAAGAATTGGGAACGCGTTACGAAATTATGAGAACAGCCATTAAGAAATATCCTTGCTGTAGATATATACATGCTCCTTTGGATGCCATGTTTGAATTGATGAAGGAAGAAAACCTAACTGCCAGCCAAATCAAGGAAATGGTTGTCCATATCAGTGAAACCGGTGCTCCCATCATAAATAGGAATGAACTTTATAGTCACAACTGCCAATATAACATGGCAATGGCTGCTATTTACGGTAAGGTCGAGGGGATACAGTATTCGTCGGAAAGAAGAAACGATTCACAAATCTTGGACCTTGCCGATCGCATTAGCGTGGTTGGCGACAAGGTAATGGAAGATGTTTATCCTGAAGTGTGGGGGGGCATTGTAGAAATTTTCACGCACGACGGAAGGCATTTAACTAAACGATTAGATTATGCAAAAGGATCACCGGAGAACCCTTTAGATGACAAAGAAATAGTTGACAAATTTACAAATCTCTCAATAGAGGTGCTGGGAGAAGAAAAAGTATTACGTATATGTGAGAAATGTTTAAATCTAGAGGTTGTTAGCAACATGAGGGATCTATGTAAATTATTGGTGCCCTAAATTAAATATATAGCTAACTAAGGAGAGATGAGTTATGTTAAATAAAAAAATGTGGTTGGTTTTGTTATCAATATTAATAATATCAGTTTTAGTCAGTGCCTGTGGGGGAAAAACAGAACAGGTACAAAACGGAAATAGTGATAATTCTGAAAAAAAATTCCTTTCTTTGGGAACATCTTCAGTGGGTGGAGCATGGAATATTATCGGCGCTACTATTTCCGATTTAGTCAAGGAGGAGTACCCAAATATAAAAATTACAGCTGAGGTAACTGGCGGTGCTTCGGACAATATGAAGTTGATTGGCACTAAAAAGGTCCAGCTTTCTATGGTCACGTCCGATATTGCGTACAATGCCTATAATGGATTGGGAGATTTTTCGGATAAGCCTATCAAACATATCAAGGCAATGCTGGGAGGTGACATGCTGGTAGCGCAAGTCTATACACTTGAAAAAAACGGCATAAACTCCATAGGAGACCTTAAAGGGAAAAAAATATCCATAGGTGCAATTGGTAGCGTTGCAAACGGTATCATGACTGAAATAATGAAATCTTATGGTTTGGAGATTAAAAAGGATTGGACACCTGAGTATCTAGGCCACCAGGAAGGTGCAGACGCTTTGGTGGATGGACATGTCGACGCCGTAATTTATGTTGGAACATTAGGAGCTCCTGCACCTTCTGCAGTTTCCATGACTCATGAAGTTAAGTTCATAGAGATAGACAACGAACACATAACAAGTCTATTGAAACAACACCCATACTGGGTTAAGGCCCAAATTCCACCTGACACATACAACAATCAAAAACAGACTGTTGCAACTATTGGAGTACCTACTATTTTATTAGTTGATGAAACGGTTAATGAAAAAACTGTATACAATATTACCAAGGTTATTTTAGAGAACACTGATCGACTTGCCAAAGCTCACCCTTCGGGGGAAGAATGGTCAAAAGAAAACATTAAGAGGGGCATCGAAGGGGTTATTCCTTACCACAGCGGTGCGGAAAAATATTTTAAAGAGGCAGGTTTATTGTAAACAGGCGACTAAAAAGCTGCAGTTGTCATACCCTGCGCTTAAAGTTGAGTCTGTATAATTGTTTAAAATCGGGTTGCTGAAAAAATAGTGGAGCCATACAAATTCCTTAGAAGGAGGAATTTGTATGGCTCAATACCAGATTACCGTAAATCAAGAACTTTTGCAGTGTTACGCGTTTCCGTAACGGCCAGTTTTCCACCGAGATGTTCGCCTGGTACCAACGCACCGAGCAGGTCCTAGTGCTGACCCTGATGGAAATGGTAGTCAACGGGGTCTCTGCCCGAAAGATCAGCCAAGCGATTGTACATCAAAATCAGAAAAATCAAAGAGCAAGGAAAAGCGCATATATGACCCTGAAAATGTGCTTGGCAAATACCGTAAAAATCAGCTTTAAGCGGTAGCTTAACCGGTTCCATGGGGTTATGGATATGCTGCTCATGTGGACAACCGGTTGTTACTCTTTAAGATCATCAGGTAATCCGTGGTATCTTTTGAGCAAATAAGTCAATTTTGCCTCAAAACGCACAGGGTCCGCAATCACTTGGGTAACGCTTTGCGTTGAACACATATCCACAACCCCTGCGGCGGCAATATAAATCTTTATCTTTATAATCAAAATCAAATATAAAAATAAGGACTTAACCTTGGGTGGGGAAAATTGTAACTCTCCATTAGGCATAACCCTGCATATACGAGTTGCAGTTCCCCACCCACCTCCATTATGCTGAACGAAGTAATTTTAGGTCACAGACCCCGGGAGACATGATAGGGTAAACAGGGGGTGGATTGTGGGTTAGACCGCCCAGGGTTATAAATTTGAAAAAGGCAGTTAGTAAAAGCTATTTAAAGCTTTACTGCATTTAGATAGGGGGTAAAATGATGAGGCTTGGCAATCATATAAATTATCTGGTAAAGATAGTAAAAATACTGAGCATAGGTTTTGCCTTGTTTCAGATCTATACCGCTGCCTTTGGTCAGCTACCCGCTTTTCAACAAAGGCTTGCCCACCTAACCTTTGCCTTATCAATCACATTTTTGGTTAAACCTATCAGCAGCAGAAAAATTGGGTGGCGTGCAGTGGATGTTCTTTTAGCTGTAATAACTTTTGTAATTGGAATTTACGGATTTAATCAATATGAGAGCTTATCACAAAGGGTGGGTGATCCCAGCATTATAGATGTTGTTATGGGACTTGCTCTGGTTGTTCTTTTATTGGAAGGAACACGTCGTTTGATTGGATGGTTTTTACCCGCAATAGCTCTTTTATTTATATTTTATGCACGGTATGGTCGGTTGTTTCCCGAGCCTTTTACCAACGCAGGATATGATTGGACTCGAATCGCAAATGACTTATATCTGACCACAAATGGAATATTTGGTACCCCTCTTGGTGCTTCTACATCTTTGGTTGCAATTTTTGTAATATTTGCCGCCTTCCTCGAGCGGTCAGGCGCGGGTATGGCTTTTATAGAGTTGGCGCAAGCCTTTTTTGGTAGAATACGGGGTGGTCCTGCTAAAATTGCTGTGGTAGCAAGTGGTTTCATGGGTATGATTTCGGGGAGTGCGGTTGCCAATGTGGTCGGTACCGGGAGTTTTACCATTCCCCTGATGAAAAGGATAGGTTTAAAACCAGAAATTGCAGGGGGAGTCGAGTCGGTAGCCTCAACCGGCAGCCAGCTAATGCCTCCTATCATGGGAGCTGCCGCCTTTATTATGGCGGAAGTCATGGGAGAGCCTTACGTAAAAATTGTAATAGCAGCAATTATTCCCGCTGTAATGTACTATCTTAGCCTGTTTATTGCAGTGGATTCGGAGGCTTTGAAAATTAAGGCCAGTGGTATTAATGAGGTTCCTAATAAGTGGTCTGTTCTTGTTCAGAAGTGGATTATGTTTGTGCCACTGGTTGTTTTAATATATTTCCTGGTAGTATTGCGTGCGACCCCGACAAGGAGTGCGATTATCGCCTTGGTTTTAATTCCCCTGTTGGGTTTATTCAACAGGCAAGAGCGTTTTAATTTTAACATGTTACTTGAATGCCTGGAGAGAAGTGGAAGAAATCTTCTAGAGGTAGCCTTAACGTGTGCATGTGCCGGAATTATCGTTGGTGTTTTAATGTTGACAGGTCTGGGCCTGAACCTGACTTCAATTATGATAGATCTTGCCGGGGGGAAATTGATTATCCTTCTGGTGTTAACCATGGTCAGCAGTATAATACTGGGTATGGGTCTTCCGACTTCTGCTTGCTATGTTATTTTGGCAGTGTTAGTGGCGCCTGCATTGGTAACAATGGGGGTTGAGCCAATTTCAGCTCATATGTTTATACTATTCTTTGGTGTTATTGCCAACATCACGCCGCCGGTGGCTTTGGCCGCTTATGCAGGAGCTGCTATTGCTGAATCCAATCCGTTTAAAACGGGATGGATCGCCTGCCGTTTGGGTATAGCAGGATTTATTATACCCTTTTACTTAATCTTTCGTCCACAAATTCTTCTCGGAGCTGTCGATGCCAGCCTGACCAGCATATTATTTAATATTTTTACTTTGTTGGTAGGCATATGTGCGATTAATGGAGCATTAAGTGGAGCTTTTTTGAGACCAATAAATAGCCCGGTGTTGAGAATCTTTCTAGGAGTGGCATCAATTTTACTATTTTTCCCATTATATATAATGGATGTTATTGGTTATGTCCTGGTGGCTCTGGTTGCGGCTATACTTATTTTCGAACAAGTTGCAGGGCGGACCCTATTATCAAGACAGAGATTAGTTAAGAAGTAACCTTACCTCATGATGTTTTACAGGGCCGGTGTTAGGTTTACACCAAGCTTTTAGATAAGTCTTGTGCTAAAAGAACTTCAGATGGCGCCATGTCTTTTCAGCGATATCGCAGGCACAGGCTTTTTTGCGTCTGCATATGGGAAGCAAAAGTACTTCATGGAAGAAAATTGATATAGGTGTCAAGTTCCCTGTCGGTTGCTGAAAAGTCAAACTTGCTCATTTTTCTTAAGGTGGAGTTAATCCAAGGGCGGCAGTAAATAGCAAATCGATTAGAGTTTCCAGGCTATAGTTATAACCTGCCTCCTTGGCTTTCTTCCATATAGCTCCTTAAAGGAATTTGAGTCTTATCCACTATAATGTAGGGAGGGAAATTCCAGGATATTCATTAACTTTAAGCAATCAGCCAGTTAGTGATGAGCAGATTAAAGAATGGTTTAGAGTTAATTGCCTGCGAAAAAAACGTTTATGGTTATCGCAAACTCAGACGATGCTTACAGCGCCAGCACGGCCTAGTAATTAATAAAAAGAAAGTTTATCGTCTGTGCAAGGAAATCTATGAAAGCACGCGATTTGGGGATAATGACTCTAATAATAGGAGACCGGCAAAATTATGTATACTTTTTTTTCTATAATAGCAGCGCTTTCGGCCGGATTTTTTAAAACAGCCTTCGGTGTTGGAGGGGGAGTTATAACTCCTTTATTATCATTGGTTATGAACCCAAAAATAGCAGTAACATTAATGGCTCCGGTATTTCTTGCAACAGACATTACTACATTATGGGTATACTGGAAAAGGTGGGATTTGAAATATATCTTTATTATCTTACCCGGTATGTTAATTGGGGTTCTGCTTGGAACATATTATCTTAATTGGGCCTCACCACGTTTGACGAAAATAACAATCGGTATAATTGCCGTTATTTTCAGCTCTAACCAGTTTATTCAATATAAATATCCAGGTGTTTTTAAAAAAGTAGAATTAAACGTAGCCATTGGCATAATTATAAGCTTTTTTGGCGGGATTATTTCAGCAATTGCCCATGCGGGAGGAATAGTAATTTCAATTTACCTTGTTACTAAGAATCTAAGTAAAAGTTCCTTTGTAGCTACCCTTACGGGAATACTTTTTTTTAGTAATATTGTAAAAATTGTAATGTATGCTAAGCTTCAATTAATTACTAAGCCTATTTTTATAACCAGTATAAAAATTATACCTTTTCTTGTTTTGGGAAGTCTTTTAGGAAAAGTCTTGAATAATAAATTATCAAATAGGCATTTTATGTTATATGTTAATTTACTCTTATTTATAAGTGGTATCGTTTTAATAATACATCATTAAATTTTTCCGTTATATGAGTTGAATTAAGTTAAACACTTTCATTGGGGGGAAGTGAACATGCACGTAACTGTCAAAGGGATCTGTGAAAACAAATAAAAGTTGATTGATGTTCACCAGGTAATTAAGGAATGGGATGAAAATACACTTTCAAGAATTGGTGTTGAACTGCAGCAGGATCATCTTTTTAGCAGCGGCTATAACGCTAATTAAACCCGGTATCACTGCAGATATTATTGGGTTGGGATTGTTCTTACCGGCAATTTTGATGTAACAATTTTTATCCAGTGGAAGCCCGGGAAAACAACAGCAAAAAGTATCAGTAATTGAAGAAAGAAAGGTGTTATCGTGCACAATATAAAGTCGGAATTAGTAATCGCACCTGATTTTTCGGAAGGCACTCTCATCCCGCTTATTAAGGACGCGGACGCCATGTTGATCAGAAGCTCAAGGCAACGGCCCGCCTGATGGAAGCGGCACCGAAGCTTAAGGCTATTGGCCGGCACGGGATCGGACGGGACAATATCGATACCCAAGCCGGTATTCCTTGGTGACTTCAGTTAAGGAATTTTCTTTATAATTACGGGAGCCTCCTTCCCTTGTTGTAACAGAGGAAGGGGGTATGTCCTTGTAAACCATTTATCAAATTTATGGAGGTTACCCATAAATGAGGAAAAAAACCATTGCTATTTCTATTAATGAAAAAAACTGCAAGCGATGCGGCTATTGTATCGAATTTTGTCCGGCCAAAGTATACGGGGCGGCCAAAGATGGACTGCCGTTGGTAAACGAGCTCGATA
>NZ_JADNRQ010000002.1 GCF_015594625.1 Desulfallas sp. Bu1-1
ATTGCCACCCATGGGCGGCTTGGGCTTTTTATCATCGTCATTTTTCTTATCAGCTTCCTTGGCGGCACGGCAGATTTCTTCGTTGATTTCTTGTAGGGCTTCGGCACCGAAACGCTTGCGAAAATGGGCCATCAGGGATGGGTCAAATGGTGGCCGGTCCTGGTATTCTTTAAGGCCGATAAAGTACTGCAGGTATGGGTTTTCGGTGATCTGCTCCACTGTTTCACGGTCGCTGAAGCCGCATTTTTCTTTGATGATTAAAGCGCCAAGTGCCATTCGGACGGGTTTGGCCACCTGGCCACGGTTGCTGGGGAAAAGATTGGCATAGCGTTCTTCGATTTTGTCCCAAGGAATCATTTTAGCCAGTTTTACCCAGCGGTTATCGGCTCGTAATTTGCCTTCGAGGGGCAAATTGAATTCTTCGAGATAATATTGATTTTCTATTCTGCGGAACATATTTTTCCTCCAAGTGCACGGTTTTTGCAGCATTTACCGCATTTTCCATGCACTTTATTTCGACAAATATGCTCCTAAATCCTTGATTTTGTTGGGTTTTTGTTTCGTTCAGCAAGTCCTAAGAAATTTTATTGTAGAGATTATGATAATTAATCAATAAAAGTTTTTTAGTACCTTAATTCTACTTGGATGTCGCAATTTATTTATGGCTTTTGCTTCGATTTGTCGAATACGTTCTCTTGTCAACCCCAAAATACCACCGATTTGTTCAAGGGTCATCGGTTCATTATTAAGGAACCCAAATCGATATTGTAAGACTTCTTTTTCGCGAAAACTCAACGAATCAATTACATCAGCTATTATTGAACGGAATTCGCTATTCTCTATATAATCACACATTTCACTTTCGAAAACACCATGATCACAAAATAATAATTCATTTTTATCAGTTAGTTGTTTAATGCTATCATAAGGCTCAATATATTGGATGAGTTGTAACGCTTCATCTTCCGGACATTTTAACTTATTTACTACCTCAAAGACAAGAGCAGTGCATATACTACCATTTTCACATTGAATACAATAATGATTTTCCTTAACTTTATACACAACTAATAGGCGTTCGCTTACATGTGCAGGAAAATAAAATATTGGATTACCAACTGAAAGTTCTCGTACTATAACTTGCCTAATCCACCAGGGGAAGTATGTAGAAAATTTATCATGGGAATCAGGTTCGTATTTATCGAGCGCTATCATAAGACCTAAACAACTTTCTTGTATCGTATCGGCAAGGGGAAAGCCATATTTTTTATGAAAGCTAAGAGCAATCCGAATTGCAATCCGCATATACATTTCAATTATACGCTGTTTTGCGTATGGATTTCCATTTTTGGCTAGTGGTAATAAGTATTGTGCCTCCCGCCACTGCGGGGGTTGGATGTTCCTAACGTAATCAATAAAAACGGTAAGGCCCTCATCTATGGTAACAACTTCATTAAAGGTTTGGTTATAGTCTATTTGACTGTAATCCTTATCATAAGAATTCGTATCATGAACATTATTATCACGTATTATGATACCTTTAGCTACAAGATGTTCGCAGACACGGCTAATCTCGCTTAATGGCAAGTCATATTCCCCGACTAAATCAAGGATAAAATCTTCCGTGACATATCCCCTTTTTACATACTCTGAAATGGCCTTTTCGATTAGAGCCTGTTTTAAAAAGTCCATCGCTTTAGCTTCTTGCCAATTTGCACAGGTTTAATATACTATCTGTAGAAACACTACTGTTATAGCGCTCCTCAAATTCTTCTATGAAGTCATAAAGATTTTTCAGATAATCATCGGGTTTTTTAGCTCCTTCCATTATTTTCTCATAAAGAACATCTACACCCCCACGAACATATGAATCATATCGCTCCTCATCAGGCTGCGCTTTTTCAGTGCCATAATAACGAAACGCTTTATTGATGCGTTCATCAAAATCAGGTTCATAATCTTTATCAAGCAGCATAATAAGCCTGTAATTAAACATAAGGTCATTCTTATTTTTTATTAAAATATCAGGAAATATATCAGTTTTTTCATTGTTTTCTCTGTCTATCGGAGCACTTCTCCCGTACATAAAACCAACAATTGGTGCAAGCAAATAAACATCAAAGTTACGGGCAAAAACTTTATTATTCTTCTGATCAAATGAAGCGGTTAATTTAATTACTTTAGCAGCATGGCTTCCTCTAAAAGAATACTCTTTATCAAACATATCCTCACCTCGTTACTAAATAGGTTTCAAACTCATTTTTCTTATCAAACAGATAGCGAGCCCCGACCTGTTGCCCCATATGGGTTTCAGCTAGTTCGCCATCGGTATCTTTAATAAAAATGATGACCTGTTCCGCAACCTTCGGCAATATATCGCAAACAGTCTGAATCCTAGTCTTATCGAAAGCAGAAAGGGGAGCATCCATCACAAGCGGATACGGCTCTGAGACAAGCATTTCGTTTTCATCGTTTTGACTGTCTCTCGCCATTTTGATAACACCTGCGATAAAGGCAAAAATCACCGATATGCTCTGAGCTGTTGAGGTTTCAACATCGGAGTTATACCCCCTAAAATCATTTACGATAATGTTGACATTATAGTTTTCATCCAAAGAGAGGGCTAGCCCACCGTTATAAATATGTTTAAAAATCCCATTAACCGTTTTTTGGAGCTGATTGCGGGTTTCTGTTTCTTTTTGTGTGTATTCGTCCAAAAGTACATCGTACATATATTGTGCATAGGCCTTATAGACCTCTATCTTGCGGTTGGCTTCGTCTTTCAAAGTCAATTCCTTACGCTCAGCGATTTTGAGCTTTTTTTGAGTTTCATAGCTACCTTGTTCTATGTTTAATTCATCCCGCTCCTTTTTTAGATAATTTAAACGACGTTCGTAATTAATTAATTCTTTTTGTAATAAGCCTACATTTTCCATGTTTACAAGCCGCTCTTCTATAAGCTTAATTTTATTTTCAACATCAGCATAATCCGTCTCAAAGTTCCTTATAATTCTATATTGTTCACTTATGTCCTCAAAAAGCGAACTTCCACCTTTACTTTTCGACTCACAATCTCGAACGAACTGACCAATTAGGCTACCTAGAGATTGAGGTGGGATATACTCCAACACTTTCATAAGCGCTTTGTAAGCATCGTTATTAAACTCGATCTTGTTATTGCAAATACAAGAGCCACGGTCAATGAGAAACTTGATAGTTCTTTCATGTATATCAGGGATTCCTTTATCAAGTTTATCGGCTTCGGACAAAAGTTGGAGCGCGTCTTTCATCATTTTCTTAGCAAAATATTGTTGAGCATTATTATTAAATGTACGCAGAAGGACAGCGGTTGAAGATGCTTTTGAAGAAATCAGACCGTTTAGTTTTTTGCGAAGGGCTTCACGTTCCTTTGCTAAATCCTCACTATCCTTAAACTTAACAATTTTCTCTTTAAGTTCATCGCACTTATCCTGCGCGATAGCTTCTTCTTTATCAATCTCAGCTAAACGCCTGGTTATAGCATCAATTTTATCATCAAGTTCATCAATCTCTTTAGTGTATTGCGCGATTCTAACATCACTTCCAGCATCGTAACTGTTATCGTAACTGCGGATAACCGATGATGGGGAACGACTTTTTAAGTGATTGAGTGCAGCGGTAAATGCGCTTAACCCAAGAAGGCTTTTAACCGCCTCGGCAAATTCCTTACTCTTACCACGCCGGATTTCTTTACTCATTTTTTCAATCCGCTCGCCGTCAAAAAAGAAATACTTAGACAACTCTTTTGGCAGTATTTCTTTCATTCGTATTTCAGTTTCCAAATCAGGCACAAACTCACGTTGCCCGTCCGCCCCTTTAAAGGCAATCTTAAAAGTCGTTTGGCTCGGTCTGCGAAGGTTGCCCGAAGAATCCTTGGAATATTTCTGCTCACGGATAATCGTATATTCTATACCGTTATGTACCAGATCCAGTTCAACCCTTACAGACGCTTCTTCATCTGGTAGCATATTCAGTGCAACAGCCTTTGATAGCATGGACTTGTCCTCAAAGTCAGTGTCACCATATAAGCACCAAGTAAACGCCTGTGCCAGCGTCGTTTTGCCTGAGCCGTTTTCCCCCATGATAATCGTTACATTTCTATCCGGATAGGTTGAGAAGGAAATTAATTGTTCGCCTTTAAATTGACGAAAATTAGTCAATCGGAGATTCTTTAATAACATTCCACTTCCTCCTCGATTATCTTTTTAATCTGTTTCGCCATTTCACTATCATTATAACGCTTTGTTTTGATATTCGTGGTTTCTTTAACAATCAGCCTTTTTAACATCCGATTTGCCTTCTTAAGGTCAATCTCAACACCATTTATGATTTTCGTTTCAGCATCCGTCATATTCAAACTCCTCCTCAAAAGTAATTATATTATCATTAATCACGTACGCTTCTTTAATACCGTCTAATACGTTTTGGGCTTCTATCATGTTCATAGCAAGCCGGGCAAATTCCTCCGCTCTAGATAATTCGTTTCTCACGAGGCTCATTGTTTTTTTGAGCTGGCTTTCAGTCAGAGAGTAAACATCGTCCAATCCATATGGCAGGGTGATAAAATCATAGATTTCCGCAAATTCCTTTCCTTCAGCAAGCCTAAGAACACGCCCTCTACGCTGTATATACTCCTTTGGATTGGTGGTACTTGCAAGTATAAAGGCCGTACTGATCTTTGGAATATTAACACCTTCATCCAGACATTTTATGGCAATTAAAACCTGTAATGTATTACCCTCTGAAAATTCCCGCTTCAGAATGGCTCGTTCAGCAATATCTTCTTTTGATGTAAACTGTGAAACCTTCATGTTAAGTTTGTTACCCAATAAGTCAGTTACAACGTCAATTTGCCGGATATCGTCATCATCTATTTCGGTAGAATCTTGTCCAGATTGCAAAATTTTGGTCGCGCCGCAATAAACAAGAATGCGATTACTATTGATGTACGGTTTAATTTTCTCTTCAAGCTTTGTTATTTTATCTTCAGCCCCAGCAATTAGCCGCGCTCGGGCTAATGCGAGAATTTTACCTTTTTCATTAAGTCTTTTTTTCCCCCGCTTATCATTGATAATGCATTTTCCGATTTCATAAGTAAGCTCGTTATAACGTTGCAACTCTGCTTCATTTAAGGTACAGATTACTGGGTAATATTTGTATCTTGTTAATTTATTTTCCTCAATAGCTCGTTCGAGAGTATACTCGATACACTTTTGTCCGAAATAGTCTCTGATGCGCTGCGTACCTTCCGCATCGTTATGGCGGTCTATGGTCGCAGACAGAGCTAATCGATAATTAAACTTATCAGAAAGTAGCCTGCTCAAATTTTCGGCGCCAAAATTGTGCGCTTCATCCACCATTAGAAGAGCATCACCACGGATTTTAGCAATTTGGGATTGTACATAAGGGGATGAAAAGGTCGCGTTTGTACAGACGAAACAAAAAAACTCTCGGTTTCTCACCTTTAATTTTTGATCCCGAATAGCATTTTCAAGCCGGGCTTTCCAATCCTTTTGGTTTGATGCGCTGTATCCGATAATAGGTTTCATACCGAAAAGCTCAATATCTTCAACCCACTGTTCAACCAAGTGTTGATAAGGGCAAACAATGACAACAGCAAGATGATTGTCCGTTTCTTCGCACAAACGCGCCACAGCTCCAAGCCCTGTAAAGGTTTTACCCGTACCTGTCGCCATATCAAAAATGCCCCGAAAGCCGTTTAGCGCCCAGGCTTCGATAGCTTCTTTCTGATAATCATGCAACGTAACAGATTCAGGAATAACCGCGCCCAAACGTTTTGTTTTTTTCTTGTCTTTACCTATAAGCAGGCTTTCAAATTCTTCTTTATCTATATTAAAATTAGGTGGCGCGTTTTTATAACGTTCAATGATCTCCTGTTTCAATTCGGGAAACTCAATAATTCTTATATTTGGCTCGCTGTTGTTCCATATTGCTGTGAATGCGTTTTCTTTCGCCTTAACACGCTCATTTTCGTGCTCACTCTTCCATGAGCAGAATACGTCAATCGTTTCATAATTCGCGTTTAAAGCGTTGGCTGACTCGTTCATGGAGCCCGAGAACGCTACTTTATTTCCCATACCGTCGCTGATAATTCCCATCTTTTCATGGTACATGCCCATTTTGCTTTCATCCTCAGTGAAAGCTATTTTTATATCCAAGATGCCATCTGCAATCAGGTTGGCTAACATGTTCAGCCGTTCTTTTTCAAATGGGGTTTTCGGGTCCTTCAATTGGCGTAGTACCGAAGATTTAATGATACTATCTCGCAAAGCATAACCTGTACGGATCGCCTCAATATCATCATCCGAAAGGTAGGGTGATGCCACAAGCTGAATCGATCCACCGTTTTTAACAAGCGCAGAAATCCCTTTTGAAATTTCCACAAGTATGGAAGATGAAAAGAACCCAACCGCCCGTTTGTAGGAAATAGCATGTTGCAATAACGGGATATAAAATTCCTGCGCCACTTTATCGATCAGAGAGCGATATTCGTTTTTTATCTCAACATCTTTTAATCCCAATGTCACACCTCACTAACTCCGGTAATCGGACAATTGTAAACTCATATCCGTAATATTTTCATAAAGCGTTGGAAAACGTGCCGTTGATATCACTCAATTCTTCTTTATGCGCGAAAATGATCAAAAATTTTGTTATTTTCGGCAACAATAGAATCAAGAGAAACATTAAAGTGTTGCTCAATCTTCTTCGTTTTGGTCATCCTCATCTGCACTGTCTTATCTTTACACGTTATATTGGTATCCGCATGAAAATATTTTTTAAACTCCGCTTCGCGCATAGGCTACCCTTCCGCTATTAGGCTTAACGCATGGTCTAACTTGGTAAAATCTTCTTCATTATTAAAGTAACTCACACTAAATCGAACGGTTCCGGCTGGAAATGTTCCTAAAAACCTGTGGGCAAACGGAGCACAATGCAGGCCAGTCCTCACGGCGACATTGCAATTGCTCAACACACGCCCTACATCATCACTGCTATACCCGTCAAAGACGCAAGATACAACACCGATCATTCCATCCACACGGCCACCGCCAATTATCTTCACATTAGAATATTGTTGTAGAATTGAAAGCAGGGTTTCATGATTTTTTTTCTCACGTTGGAATACATTATCGATGCCCGTTTCATTCAACCACTTAATTGCAGCGTTTAAACCTGCAATTGCCATAATATTCGGGCTGGCAACCTCATACCTTTCAGGAATCGTTTCTGGCAAGCTTTGGTTCGCGGAATCCACCCCGGTGCCGCCATAAAGGATTGGTGCGGGAGTGATTCTGCCATTTGTAACAAAGCCTGCCACGCCCAACGGGCCGTACATGGTCTTATGGCCGGCGAACACAGCGAAATCAATGATATCACAGCTTAAATCTGTATCCACAAGACCTGCTGTTTGACACATATCAATTACAGTAATCGATTCATATCCCTTTGCCATGTCACATATTTCATAGATGGGGGCTAATAAACCGCAAACATTACTGGCGTGACTTATAACAATAAGGCTTGGTTTATTTTCGGAAAACTGGTCTTTGATCTCTTCCAGATCGTACGAAAGAGTTTTCTTATCTACAGCCAACTGATGCAACGATATATCGTAATGTTCTTGCAAATGCGCCAACACCCTTGTGACGGCGTTATGCTCAAACGGTGAAATATAGACGTTTTGTTTGTCGGCCAGTGGAACACCGCGCAATATGATGTTTAGGGCTTCCGTCGCCGTGTGCGTTAATACAACCTTTTTATTGGGGCAATGGAGCATATTTAAAATAAGGCTTCGTGTTTCCTCAACTAATGCGCTTGCTTTTGCAGCCAACTTATGTTGACCACGCCCCACATTAACACCACACTCACGGTAAAATCCATCCATAAAAGTATATACAGCTTCCGGTTTCGGAAAAGTAGTTGCGGCGTTGTCAAAGTAAGCAACATTATTCATTGGAATGAACCTCTATTGCTGAATCTAATAAATCTTCAACATCATGCATATCACTTAGTTGCCTTAGACTCCTCAAATCTTCTTTCATATCAATCAATTCTTTATCTGTTAGAATGGCACGATCCCAAAAGTAAATCAAAATACGTTCAGTTAGAGTTTTATTATTCATAATCATGGTTCTTTTATCAGCATTCCACAAAATATTTCTCCATATAGTATTATTTAGATGTAATAATTGACTTGGGAACTGACTAAAAGCCTCCCTAAACGAAGTGCCTTTACTTTGGACAACTCGAACCGTGGCGCGAACAAAAGGTATTAAGGCAACAGGCCTAAATAGTAATAGACCACCATTCCGATTCCTGTATTCACGCGAGTCTGGTATATCCATTAAAGAATAATCATATAAAGCTGTAAAACAGTTTATAAGATCACCCCAAAAGGACTGGCATATAGTTTTAAATTTATTAATATCTTCATCAGTAGGTCTAATACGAATATATTCCTTTATCTTTGCTCTCCCTCTAACTTTATTACCTTCAATATTAAGAACATCTATGTCTTTTATAAATAACCAAAGAAGTTCTTTGTTGCACTCGTAAAAAGCAATGATTGTAGTAAAGGCACTCGTGTTGCTATCCGGAATAGCTTTTGTTTTAGAATCTAACACTCTACCATTTGCAAACAAGGGGTGAGATTCTATTAAATCCCTGGATACTATGGCTACAACATCATCTTCATCCAAAGCAATTATATCTCGCATGGATACAGGTTTTGCATACCTATTTAGGGTGCTAAATAATCTTCGCGACCTTTGCATTCCTTCGGCATCTGTCTTGTGACCAATAAAAACGACTGGAATTTTTTCATCATCATATTTTCTACTTTCTTCAAGCACTTTTTTAATTCCCTCCACACGATGTTGCCCATCGACAGGAAAAATTTTTTCTTCACCATTTAGCTCAAGAATTCCCAAATTATAAAATTCATCACCATCATCATATTCTAAACGCACTTCGTGCCAAACTGGTTCTCCATCATAGACGGCGAGAATAAGGGCATTAAAGAAACGCTCTTCTTGATTTTCAATATAGCTAGCTATGCTTTTGTAATTACTTGTGATGCTCCTTTGAAGCATATCCTGCAACAATTCAGATCTATGAAGCTCGCTATCTACACGCTTAACATATGTTGCAACTTCTTTAAATGTAAGTGTTGCGACATAGTATATCCATGTACCAATTTGTGCCCGTATAGCTGGTATTTTCATCTTTATAATCATTCCTTTCGCTTTGCTCAAGGCACAAAACGGCATGAAACCGTTGCTTTTGAGCTTATTTTATTTTAAAACTATCTTGTTGAGATTTACAGGCAACTACAAATCACGTGGAGGTGAGTGCGCTGCTCCTTTGGGAGTAGACCGTATTTTTATATGTGTAGACTGTTCTTTCAAGCACAAATAAGTGTGCCTTCAGAGCACGAAGACTTATCTTTGTATAAACAACTCGTTTATAGCTGGACAGTCAGTCAATGCCTGCTTTTCTCAATAATTTTTCGCGAAGGGAGACTTTGATGTTAAAAATTGTTTACCCAATTTGTTGTGGAATTGATGTCCACAAAAAGTTCCTTGTTGCCTGTATTGCTTTTACCAACGACAAAGGGGTTACCACTTACAAGTCCAGTCGCTTTTCTACCTTCACCAACGATTTGCGAAAACTGTCGGGATGGCTTTCCTCTAATTCCTGCACACATGTTTGTATGGAATCCACCGGCAAGTATTGGATACCTGTGTACAATATTTTGGAAGCCACCTGTGAAATCACCCTGGCCCACCCAAAGTACGTCAAGGCGATTCGCGGCAAAAAAACCGATAAAAAGGATGCCAAATGGATTGCTGACCTGTTTAAGCACGACCTCGTTGCTGGAAGCTTTATGCCGCCCCTTCCAATTCGTCAATTGCGTGATTTAATGCGTTACCGTTTTAAGCTCATAAACTTTAAGTCCAGCGAGAAGAACCGGATTCAAAATTGTCTTACTGTATCAAATATCCAGCTTGCCAACGTGGTATCTGATACTTTCGGCAAGAGTTCAATGAGAATCATTGACTACTTGCTTGAAAATCCTGATGATAAGGATTTCGATTTTGTTCCTCTTCTTCACCCATCCATGCTGGATAAGGTAGATAAGATCCGCCTTGCTTTAGACGGGGTGATTACACCCGAGCAACAGCAAAAAATGAATATTATCCTTCAGCATTACGACGGATTGGAAAAGTGCAAGTCCAATCTTGAATCCTTGATCCTTTCGCTGTCGGAGCCTTATGCCAAGGAACGTGCCTTAGTGTCCACTGTACCAGGTATTAAAAATCCCTTTTCTGCCATCGCTATAATCTCAGAAATCGGGGTTGATATGTCTGTGTTCCCTACAGCCAAACACTTGTGTTCCTGGGCAGGGGTGACTCCTCAAAACAACGAGAGTGCGGGCAAAAAACATTCTGTACGCATATCTCGTGCCGGTGTTTATATCAAACCACTTTTAGTACAATGCGCCAACGCTGTTGTTAAAAGTGATAAACACCCTGAAATCAAGAGCCGCTATTTATCCATTAAAAAGCGACGTGGCCACAAGCGTGCTATTATAGCTATTGCACGAATGCTACTTACCGCCATATATCACATCCTTAAGAAGGGTGAACCTTACAACGCCGAACTCTACAAAAAGGCGGAAATCATGCCTCAAACCCGCAAAATCACTGTAGAGCAAGCTATTTTAATAGCTCAAAGGCATGGGTACTCAGTAATTAAGGGTTGATAGTATCAAAAGTTGTCACTATTCATTTTTTCAAAAACTGTCCCATGGATGGTTTGTTTGCTATACCCTTTTTTAGGTTATACCAATCGCAGGTGTGGTTTCAGACTTATACTTCCTTTCTTTATGCAAAAGCAGCTTTTGCTGCTAAATTATACACTCCAGGATATTTATCGTTACATGGGGGAAGGATTACTCTTATCAACTCTTGTTCTAACCCCCTTATTTGAGCGTTGTCTGTAAGAGGTAAATATCTAACATATAAGTATTTACCCCATGTTTCTCTCATTAAAACAATTCGAGGGCGAGTATCTGAGAAGTACTCCTTTATTCTTTTTCTTAAATTTTGCTTAGGTGTTAATTGAACTCTTCCAATATAGACAATATATAAATGAACACCATTAATGATATTAGGCTTAATAATAAATGTATAAATTCCACCTATGTCATTTGGAATATTATTAATTTCATCACTTAGTTGATTACCATCTTCATTAAGAAACTTCACTTCTTGCCAATTGTTATTCAAGATACGTTCGTAATTTGAGTCAAATGAATCCCACTCGCCATCCGGATTTAGTAAAAAAGTTAGTTTATGCGATCTCATTTTATTGCACATATCAAGCATTTCCATGCGAGGACTTCCTCCTAACACAATCTTTCAAGTAATTCAATGAGAACTTGTCGTTTTTCCCGCTTGGAAAGCGCCTGACCATATTCTTCCATGTTACTTGTAATTTCGTTTAAAAGGAGCTTTGCTTTTGGGCTGTATTCGGTTTTTGCAAATGTGCGGACAATTTCCCTGCCATCTTTTGAAACGAAAGCAAATTTGTAATAATCAGACTTAGGTGTACTGTCATTTTGGCTTTGCGTATTAAAGTTCTCAATGGTTTCTTTAAAGTTTTTCAGCTCGGACAGGAAGCTTTTTATTGTACCTGCATTCCAATCCTCTATCCGTAGTGAGGTCACCGCTTTCCCTAGGCGTTTGATAAACACCGACTCGTCATTTGTAATGGTATTCATTAACTCTAAAATGCTATTTTCGTTGTTAGGAAAAAGGTATCGCATGGTTGCCTCGTCAAGTTGCTCTACCCAATCCTTGATAACAGAAGTCAAGCTAGCATTAGGTTTCGAGCCACCGCCAAACATGGTTTTCACATCAACCGCAAGAACCTTTATTAATTCGGAAATAGCAGAATCGTAGATTTTTTTTGTTTTCCTAATACTGTTAGCAATGGTCGGAGAAAATTCTCTCAATCCAAAGAATGACGGTATTTTCTCAAACAAATATTCACGCGCATTATTGTCAGCAAATTTCAGACTGTTGATAAACTTCCTCTGTTCTTTCGATATAGCCTTAACCATGGGTTTATCGGCTTTAACATAATAGACTTCGGTCATCTCCTTTGCGTATTTAGGTAGCGCGACAAACCATCGGTTCATGGCGAGAACGATATAGGAAAAACTATTGTAGATTTTTTCTTTTTCCACAACGTAATCCCTGAATATATCCTCGAGTTCGGACATATACCTCGTCTTTTCCGCGTCCCAATCTACACGGATAACCGAGAAATCCTCAGGTTTTTCATTGATGCTGTTGAGGATATCGGCAGTGATTTTGACTTCTCTATCCCGGTTTTTTATAACAAGACTCTTCTTATGCTGGTGAAGCACAGCAGCTATATAGATAGGGATAACGCCTTTTTTCATGCCGATACCATGTTCCGGGAGTGTCAGAGTATCGTATAACTCGCTGAAGCACTGCTCGCCTACACGCTCCGGGCCAACAAAAAATTCCTGTATTATTGCAAGCACATACCGCAGATTCGCATCCTCCGGCTCTAAGTTGATATAAGGTACGGTATCGGCGTCGCAAAGTACGCCAGTCTGGATCAATGTACTTCTCATGAAAGATACGTCCTGCCCAGTGCCACTTAGTCCTAGGTTGGCTTCAAGGTCGTTTTCGAGCAAACTGGCGACAAGCTTCGTCCGGCTGTTGATTGCGGTTGTAGGCAGGATATTCTTGTTAATCGACTCGTTATTGATAATTGGCGTATGAGGATAGTTAGATTCGCATATATAGGAAAGTAGCATGGAAATTTGCGCCTTGCGGGAAATGGCTTGTTTTTTCCCCATATAATAATATTCAACGCCGCCTAACTCTGGTCGCATATATGAATCAATGAAGCTGCCGATGACTTCTTCCAAGTCCTCAATGTAAATGTCATATTCATCAGAAAGCAGTTCGTCATCTACAACCTGCGTTTTAAGCTGCAATACTGCGTGATACTCATAGGCCATCTTCTCAATGTCGACATAATCAGTAGGAACCGCAAAAACCGCTCGGTTATGATTACAATTTCCATCAGCAATCGATGCAACAATACTTTCTATCTCACTTTTATTTCGAGGGACAATAGCAAAGACCGTGCCATCAGAGCCGTCGCGTTTTAACTTATCATTCCAATCTTCCACATTAAAAAAGTCTGAGCTACTGATAAAGGTAAAATTGAAATACCGTGTTATTTCATGTTCGTCATTGTACCCGGTAGGGTACATAAAGCTGTCAAAAGCGAACTCATTGAGAATCTTTGTTACACTCATGGTGTGCTCGGTCTTCTCGATCATTTTTTTAATTTCGCTTTTAATATCAACACCGCTGCTCTCTTTCAGCTTAAGGTAATTATTACTGCGTTTTAGGTAAACAATACAATCCTTTTCAATCAGATTGGACAACGCCCTGCTGATCCGTTCAATATTATCCATGCTGTCACGGAACGTATCAATAATCACATCACAGATAGGCGGCAGTTTTTCAAACTGTTCAATGATGTAAATAAGCGAAATTGTTTTAATGATTTTCGCTTCAAGAGAATTCTGTTCGACCCGTCTGAGGACAGTTTCCGTTAGCTTGTACTGCTTATGAATATCCGTTGTCCACGCTTCTTTTCGCAGGAGCGGTTCAAAATAGTCATAAAGGTAATCCGGTGTAAGTAACGGAAAATCGTCCTCAGCAGACTGCAAGAATGCTAAAAGAGTATGCTTTTGCTCGGCTGACAGGAAGGTGAACAAGGTACGCTCATTCTGCGCTACTCTCTCGGACAATCTCGGCAAAATAAAAGTTGAAACCGGGTGCAAGGGGTAACAGCCCATGACGGCAGTATCAGCATCTACGGCATCAATCAGGTCACTTTTTACAAACCGCAATTTCATATCATCGAATTTTTCCCTGTTCTTTTTGCAAAACCTTGTCCAATAGTCAGGTTCTTTTTTGATAACCGCCGATATGATCTCATACATCTGCGAAAAGTTATTGTGAAGATTAATGTGCTTAAACCGCCCGGAAACACCCCGCCAGCCGTCCACTTTATCTTTGGGCAACTTATCGTCGATGTAGTTGGCGATATCTTTGTGTGATATGAGCATCAGGTGCATTTGCTTAGACCCGCTGCGGTCGCACTTTTCTGCAAAATCCTGAAGGAGTTTGACGTCACTGATGGTGGCGTTAGCAATACTTGCCTCAAGGTATTTGCTAAACTCGTCGTAAATGATATACACGCCATCATAGCCGTGTTCCTTTAGCCTATTCACCACGGCTTCATACAGTTCAACAACATCAAAACCAAGGAAAGGGTTAAAAGTGCTGCCCGATGTAAGGTCGGGATACAGTTTTTCAAACTTTTCATACGACCGAACATCGTATTCTTTTAGGGACAGGATGAAATCGTCTACAGGTTCACCAAGCTTTTTCACGAACTGCTTATAGGTCTGCGGATAGTTTTCTTTCCAGTTTTCGATAGTGTTGATAGATGCCTTAAAATTGGTTTCCGGCATCAGATTTTCAAGATTATTCGCTTTTAGTGATTGTTCCAAAGCGGTTAAAAACGACTGCGTAAGGCTTGCGCTGCTTCCACTAACGATGATGGGCAACAGCGCCTTGTCGCTCTTGATATATTCCTCCGCATAATCGCACAACTCGGGATTATGAGCCTTCATCTTTTCAAGCAGGGCAGTGAACAATGTAGCGTCCTTTTTAAAAAGCAGCGAAATCAAAACGAGGACGATATGCGATTTGCCTCTTCCATACGCGCCGATCAGTATGCGCGCCCTTTGGGTGGAACCAGGTTTAGTGCTTAGAAGCACATCCTCTATTACATCTAGCGATGACATGGTGGGAATGAAACTTCTTACTTTATCATCATTATATAAATCATAAGCGATATTGACAGATGTTTGAAAACCTCTGGCAACCGTTATTTCCAGTTTGTCCATTCTTTCATCTCCTGCCTACGGCATTAACTGATTAATCGATGCGTAATAGGCATCGACACAATCAAGAAACTCCATGTCAGTTTCAATTCGGATAACGTCAAGCCCTGCCGTTCTGATTACCTTAATTAACCCCATGTGTTCAATTCTGGTTAGTAAGTGCGTGAGTGAAATGATATTTAGGTTAAATACCTTTCCCACATTGCACAGTTCATTTTGTAACGCTGAAATCCGTATCTCTTTTTTACCCCCAGACTGGTCCAAAATGACCGCAAGTAAGATCAATGGATGGATGCTATTCCTTTTAGGAGTACATTTCTTGTATATCCGCTGCTTCTTATTTACAATATCAATAAGTCCTAATTCGCCTAAAGGACAATCGATGTTGCTCTCAGGTTGCACCTTTTGGGGATTTGACTTGATGCGGGGCACATAAGTATTAATGATACAATTAAAGTCATCCTCAAGTGAACGGGTAGATATTTCCTCCCCCTGCATACGAATATAGTTGCTGAGCTGCAAAACAAAATCGTCTCGGGTAAACTCCATTGGACGGAACTCATTAAAAAAGAAATACCACGCCGTCGCATCTGTCTTATTGGTGGCAAGTCTGTAATGCAAAAGCCACAATGTTCCAATTTCTTCGGTGTATGGATCATTATGAAATACAATTTCGCCAAGTGGTGTAAGCTTCTGGGTGCGTCTGCCACCCTTCGACTCTATGGTCAGGCCGACCGCTTGAAGCCAATAGCGGAGCGCCTTGACCATATTGGCGCCAATACCAAGAACATCCATTGGATTTCCCGCCGCACCCATAAAAACGCCGGGCTCATACTGCACGTTTCTCATGCCTTTATTTAGCCAACCTTTTCTAATGAAAAAAGTGTCATGTGCTCTGAATCTCATTTCGTCGCACTCCAATCCACTATACTTTCGTCCGTAAATATTTTTCCATTAGACAGCCGCCTTCCAAATACTTAGCGGTCACGCACTTCTTACAGTGGATACATTTATTTTCGTCAATATGGTAAACGCCACCAACTATAGAGATCGCACCACTTGAGCATAGCGATTCACACTTGAGGCATCTCCGGCAGGCGTTATATTTTTTAATCTGATAACTAACCATGCGCTGTAAATCGTCATGACTGGCTACATTCAAAGTTTTCACCTTGACCGCATGCTCGTAGCCATCCTGCGAAAACGGTTGTATAGCTAAAACAGGGATATTCGTTTTTACATCGACAACAATGATCTCGCCAATGAGTTTTCGCCCAAGCTCGGGTGCTAGTCGGCCAAAGGGAATAAACAACTCAGTAAAAGATTCGTTTATTGCCTTATTAAGACTGTAAACTTTTGCGTAGTCCTCTGTGGTGCAATTGGTAAAACGAATTTTCACATCCTCGGCGGCAGCAAGGCCATTACCGCCCTGCCGGGCCTTCCACTTACCTGTGTCAACATAATCTTCAGCATCCGGCTTGCCGATGGAACGGGCAAAGCTCACTAAAAACTCCCGCCATTTCTTTACCTGTTCCGGCATATAAATTGCGGTAAGAAACTGCGCCCGTTCGTTATTATTCGGGCAGCACCAACAGCCTACCCGATCATATCCCAAACGGTAAGCGTCGTTAAAGTCAATATTATTGCTAAATATATAAAGCCAGATGTCAATGTCCTTCCAATAGAAAATCGGGGAAGCGACCTTCTGTTTTTGGATTTTGATGGATTCGGCGTCATCTTCAATACGATTATACTTGCTCCGGGCAACTGATTCGCACTTACGTATCCCATAAAATGATAAAATACCTTTATTTCGATATAGATTATTCAATACACGGGTAATAGGGCCGGTCTTAAACATGGAACAGCACCAGCGTAACATACGGGCAGGCGGGCCTATGTCCTGGCAAACCTCATAAAAGTCTTGATCTTTATTCTTCGCCGTCTTAAATATGGCTTTAGGATTGTTCCGGCGAAACCTTGCCGCATATTCCAGAGTCATCGGTAATTCAAGCGTGGTGTCGCCAAAAATATATACTAGGCTTGGATCACCCAGGGCGCGAACCACCAAATCCGCCGTCACAGTCGAATCTTTCCCGCCTGAAAAAGAAAGTATGATATTCTCGCGAGGGTAATCTTTTGCACTTTCTATAATAAAGGTGCAGGCTTCGTCAAACAGGAAGTCAAGCCGTACCTTGTTAGACTGCACAAATCGTCCGATATTCTGTTTGAAGGGCAGATCGCTGTTATCCGGCTGGTATTGCTCCAAAAGCCTGCCAATTTCTTCCGGCGAGTGTTTTTTATAAGTCCTCAGAGAAACAGCTTTCGGCTTTCCGTCAATATAATAGCGGTTATTTGATGCCCATACGCTTTTTTCAATATACGCAAAAGGCTTAGCCGTAATTAGCTCAAACAAAAGACGCTCTTCGGGGAAAACGGGGCGCAAATCGGCACACAGATATGTGGCTTTGCCTCCACAAGTGGGGCAGAAATTTTTATCTGCCGCGCCCGCTGCCTTAATAAGCGGCACTCGGCAATCCCAGCACCAGTAAATCTCAAAAGGATGATTGTCATCGGTTGCACCGCCGCAAAGCTCGCACATTTCGCTGTTTGTTTCTCGGTTGCAATTTCTGCACCACATCCCGCGTACCTCCCCTCCATTCTATCATTTGTTCTGTCCAACAAGTGGTTAGTATAGTTAAGATTTCTGTTTAGACTCGTAATATTCTAGTAGATTACCAACTCCACAATTTACTTAGCGTTTCCTGGTCGTAACGATTCGTATTGTTATGATATAAGCTTGATATTGCAGTACGGGAAAGGCCGGTCTTTTCATGCACGTCCTGAATATTATAACGGCTTTGTCCCATTAGAGTTGACAGATTACATTGGATGGCCATTTACGTTTCTCCTATTCGACAAATTACATTAAATCCATTATATACCAAAATAGTGAACAGTAAATAGTATTACTTCATTTTAGTTATGTAGCTAATTATTACTTATTCCTGGCTCCATTCAAACGGTTTTCGGTTTTTAACGATTCTAATATAAAACTCCCGGATTTACTTATACATTAAACATGGACTGTATTTACGTTTCCCCCATTGCAATTACCTTAGCTCCCTACGTGTTTCGGCACATTACCTATAAGCAACCTCTATCCTGTTATGCCCTAAATTCTTAGACCGGTTTAGCCCCCTATTACTAAAGTTTATATCCCAAAAATCAACTTATTTCAGTGGACTTACGTGGTATAAAGAGAATTCAAACCTAACGACGCTAGACCGGCGGCCTTGACAGCACTAAGGGTTGTAATGCTGGTTTAGTTATCGACGGGCGGCTCCGAAAACATGCAGGGCTACCCCCGTCGGCAAAATATTGTACAACAGCCCTTTTAACGTGCTGCGAAGCTACTTCTGCGCCTAGTGCCAATCCGGAGATGTTCCCCTCTGGGACTCACCAAAAACATGCTTATTATATTACTACTCCCACACCAGTTTCTCTACGGCCCTCTCCAAATCTTCTGCCCCCGGCCTTGTGTACCTGGCCGTGGTGTTTAAATTTGCATGCCCGGCCAGCATTGCCACCCGGTCCAGGCTCTCCCCGGCATCCACCAGCATCTTGCAGAAGGTATGCCGTAACCGGTGGGGGGTGACCTCGACGCCTGCCAGCCTGCCCAGTTCCTTCAGCCGGATTTGAACCGCCCTGGCAGTCACGGGGCCTTCGTTTCTGCCGGGGAAAAGCCACTCCCCGCCGGGGTGGACGGCCAGCCACTCCTGGAGCATTTTCCTGACCGTGACGTTGAGCGGCACCTCCCGGTATTTTGTGCCTTTGCCCCAGACCTTCACAAAGCCGCTGCGATCCCGGAGCACTATATCCGTCGTCTTTAACCCAACAAGTTCGGATACCCGTAATCCGGCGTGCGTCATTAAACCCAGAAACGCCCGGTCTCTCGGCCCGCCGTATTTTTGGACGGCCCGCGCAAGCGACCCCATTTCCTTTCGTGAAAGCCACCTGCAGGCGGCGTTCTGCTCTCTAACACGGCGCACATCTCCGGCGGGGTTCGATTCACACAACCCTTCATCCACCGCCCAGGAAAAGAAGGACCGGAGCGCCTCCACGCATAGGTTGACCGTGGCGGGCCGTCGACCGCTGGCGAGCAGGTGCCGTTTGAAGTCCGCAACATCGGCAGGCGTCACCGCCGGTAGATCAAAAGGTTCATTCGCAACGTTTTCCCACCAACGGATAAAATATCCTACCTGGCGGATATAATTTTTCACGGTGGAGTCGGAACAGTCTTTCATGCGGAGGTGGTCTCTATACTTTTCCAAAACGTCCACAAAAATCCCTCCACGTTATGCGAAATAAAAATTCGCCCTTAAGGTGGGTTTTTCCTACCCGTCTGGGCGAATTTTCCGCCTGGTTTTTTCGCTTTTGGCATGTTGGCCGAAATTTGTCTTTCAGCTTAACTTAAATACCTTGGGGAATATAATCTTTGTTATGCGTACTAACGGTCATGTATTCCAGAGGCCACCAAGTCCTGAGGGTATGGCCGGCCTTAGTATTGCTTGCAATTATTACGCCCGGGCAAGCCGAGTCACGCTTTCCTTAGTCTCGGGGGTGTGGCCCGGCACACTTCGAGGCTTGTCTTCTCTGTGCCTGCTATGGTAATACTTTGTTAGGCAAAGCAGTCCGGTTTACATTAGAGTGGGCCTAACTTAGGGAAAGTTATACTGTTAATAATTCTGTAATGCCAGTATAATAATTCCTTTATATAACCCAATAGTAATGCATGTTTTAGAAAAACGTAATTAATTTTTCCGGTATAATATTCATCCCAATACCGCTCTGTATAATCAGGATCCGAATGTTGCAAGATTCCGTTATAAATATAATCGAACTCACAGTTCTGTAAAACTGTTCTGACAGCTCTCACTCTTTCACCAAGAATTCGTGCAAATAAGTCAGTTATATCTCCGGTTTTTACATGTTCAACTATAATTGATAACCCAATACTCGGGTCCCGGTTCTTTAATTTTTGGTAACAGAAGCCATGAATCCTTGTATAAAATATAGAATCATTTTGATTAGCAATAATTGTTCTGTACTCGTTAAGTACATGTCGAATGTAGTCAATATTTTTAAGATAGAATTTCCCCTGCAGTTTAATTATTTCTATAGCATCAAGTATTGGCAAATGTTCATACTTTGTTACAAATGATACTTGCTGGGCACGTTCCAATGCGGTCAATATATCAGTTGGTGCAGAATGTTTAAAGGTAAAACGAAAACTCCCCTCAACTTTTGTCTCTTGTATTGTTTCAGAAGATTGAATAATATTTTTTACGTCGTCAATAGTAGCTGAAATCTTTTTTATTATCTTTTCTGGCATCTCGTTTTCTGATACTATCTTAAATACTTCTATTTTTATCAACTCCCCATCGGACTATTTCGCCTAACTATTAGGGTTTACGAACACATTTTTGTTTGAAATATGCATTAAGCTTCCCTTACATCCTCAAGTGGAAAACCCACGCACATAGGCTCCCGACCCTCTTCCTGAGCAGTCTGCCATTCTTCTTCTGTACAGACGCAAACAATTTTTCTCCTAGCTAGGGTTGTTACTGCTACCACTCTTCTCAGAAGTTCTTTGCCGCCATAGGCGTTTATTCTAACCAAATCACCAGGTTTCATAAGCCTTATCCCCTTCCTTCACATTTTTAATAAACTATGTCATACCCGGAAAATTCCACGTGTCATCGGTGTGCACAACTGGCTGTCCCTTAAAGCCAATCTTGAAAGCACCCACTACAAGGTTCCCAAAAGGGCACCATCTCCTGTCGGTTTTTAAACAGTACCTGTCACTTTTTTTGATTAACCTGGGTATTAGACACAAAAACCTTTCCACCAATACCGGGTCGAATTTCAAACCGGCGCACCTTTTTAATTCCTCGATTGCTTCCCCGGTGAGAAATTGCTTTCCTGTGTGGGCGGTCATTAGTCATGGCATCGTAAGCGTCAGCAATGACCAGGATGCGGCATTCCATTCGCGCCAGAGATAATAATTTCCAGTCATAAGGTAAAATAAAAAGTGGAGCAGGATGATGCGCGGCCCTCGTTCACCAGGTGGTGGACGGGGGCTAAATTAATTTATCCCGGACCCGGGCCGGGTGAAATACACCACGCTGACGGCCCGGGGAATATGTAGGATTGTAGTTGGGTGAGGTTTTCACTGCATAATTATATAAAAGTTTTTATAAATTAATAAGAGGCCTTAAGGCAGCGCTGCCATCTTCCAAGGGAAGGTAGTGAGGAAATGCTTACTATTAAAATACGAATTCTAATACTTACCCTACAAATTTTTATTGTTTTGTAATGAACGATTAACCTTTCCAATGGGTAGGCGAAAGGCCTATCCAACCCCAAGAATAAATAAAAATAGGAATGCATCAAAAAACAAACTTCCCTAAAGCAGTTGTCTTTTAGTATCATGGTAAGTAAGCATCTCAGTTTTATTGGTTCTCAAACTGTTTTTTTATGGAATTACTTTTTGGTTGTAACTGAAATCCAACCGTAGGCGTTAATTCTCTTTCATTCTCAAACTTATAGGTTAGAACCAATAATCTTAAACACGTACCAAGCAACATTACAGCATAAATAATGGTAAACCAAAAAAAATAATTTATGATTAATGATATAATAAAAACTTTGAGCTCTGATATCGACCAATTAGTATACAAGCTAAGGTATAAAGATAGAAATAAAACTAATGTGAATCCAACCAAGGCACCATTAAAATAAAATACAAACACAATATTAATAAGATGATCAAATTTATCTTCAGTATTAATGTTTTTCAATATTTTATTGCTTATTGTGCCAGAAATAATTGCTAGCCCGCCCACCAAAAAACCCAGGACACCTAACAATCCAGCCGATAGGGTTAGTAGTGCCATTCCTATTAACGAACAAAAATTTTGTGTGCTATTAGTTTGGTATATTTCCCTAATGATCATAGAAAAAATTATCGCCAATACAAGTGATACAAAAGCTTCTTTACTCTTAATTAAATCTCTCCACTTTTTTGATGTGAAGATAAGATTAATAAATCTATTTTTTTTATAATAATACTCTATATTTTTTGGCGATAAATTTTCTCCCACGGGAGTCCCTCCATGTTATTCAATCTTTACTGTCGACTTAGCTGTTGTCAATTCAGCTATTCCGCTTTTAGCATAATTAGGAATTTCTGATAAGGAATCTTTATGTAGATCCGGGATAGATTTAGTAAATGGCGCCTCTTCGCTGCTGGTAAGTACAGTGCGCACTCCTTCATTATCTTTGCCAGTCACTTTCATTTCACCGTATCCCTTGCTAACTGCTACAATCATTTTATTAAGGTATTTAGATGCAATATTAATTCCCTTCTTTGCTGTTCCCCCCAACCTGATTGAAAATTTAGTTGCCCATGTTTCCTTTATTTCATCTGATTTTGTACTGAATAAAGCATCGAAGTCTTCTTTATCGCCATTTGGGGGAACAATATTAATATCTACAATACTTATATTTGCAAATTTCATAATTTTCTCCCTTAACTGGTTGATGTTTTTTTCCAAATAAAGCTCTACTTCAATATCGGGCACACACTTTTCAAGAAGGGTTTTAAACATACTTATAAACATTTGATGACCAAAATCCCTCTTTGGTACAAATGCAATTTCCTCTGTTTTTAAATCAAAATAAAATGTTACATAAGTTGCATTATTTTCATTAAACTGTTCTATAACATCATCTTTAACTTCATCGTAACTAATATTGACCCCGGGGCTTACTAAAACTATTCTACCGGTGATTGAAAAATCGCTAGTGTTTTTTTCAAGAGTAATAAATTTATATTTTTTATTCTCTTCTATATATATTACTTTTTCGCTAAGGTCTTGGAAAATTTGATTTAGTAATTTTTCTTTTAGAGATTCATCGTCATAAACTTCGTATATTTGAGAATTAAAATTAAGCTTAGCAAAATACATTGTAGACACTTAAACCAACCTCCTACACTTTTTTGTGCAGGATTCTTTAAAATACGTAGCAATACCTCCTATTTATAAACATAATTATACAACAAATTAACCTAAAAAACTTCATAATACGACAATATTTAATCCCACCCCCGCTCCAACACCCACCCCTCACCCTCCCGAATCAAATCACACACCATCCCCTGCCGCGTCTCACACCGGTAACGCGTCGGCCCGGGCACTTTCCACCACTCCAGCCGGGAGGGCAAATCTTCGTGTACAACGCAACTGATCACTTGGTACCAGCGCCTGCGCCAGCGGAAAGCGACAGGACGGCCGCCGCGGATTTGGGCTTCGATCGGCTGGCGGTAAAGTTTGGTCATAGTATCACCCGGGTATATTATAACAGAACGCATGTTCCCAGGGAAAGATGGTAATTATTTTTCGCCAAACCAACCACCATCTTTGGCATCTCAACCAGCGCAATTGGGCAGAATCCAGAAAAAGGCAAATCCATCCTAGACAACAACTTTCCGCGAGAACTTCTTTTTTGTTTGCTGCTTCCACCACTCTTTCCATAGAATGTCCCCCAAAAATGTAACTACAGTCTGCCCGGTCCGGCGGTCATCTACCGCAACTGAAAGCCCATTGTATGTATATTCGCGCAACCCTCCCGGCAATGCTCGAGTAACCTTGCCCTTTTCAACTATGCGAGCCAATTCACATCTGAGTACATCGTCCGGTTCGTTACGTCCATACCATTGCATTAACCTGTTACGGTACTGATCTACCGCATGGTCTGTTACCGAAATATACGGTTTAAGGTGCTGTGCAAGTTCCGTAAATGATTTTAAACGCATTATTTCATCCCCCCTTCCCAAGTTCCATATTAGTTAATTCATATAAAGAGATTTTATTATTTCTCGCTTTTTCTTTTTATCCTCGTATGCGGACCAATCACTCATCCCGGGCGATTCCTTTTTCGGGGTAGACATACCGGCAGGTTTTTCCCCTCGGTTGGCAATAGCCTGAACTACAGCCTTCAAGTATAAAAGTGGCTTGTGAATCTCCTGGACGGTGGTTGCAAGGGCAAGTTCCTGGATGGCTTCAAGGACGATGTCGTAACCATAACGGTTGTACAAAGCACCTATGAAGGCGTAATCTCCCCTGGTTTCTTTCACACCTTCTACCGCGCGGTATTCCTTAACCAGCTCGGCGATCAGTTCTTTTTTTGTCGGCAACTCACCGGTTTTTGCGCTCCCCTGATCCATAGTTCTGATTTCTTCACCTGCTGCATCTGCTACACCCGCCTGTGGGTGGCTATCGGAATTATTATTTTCATGAGACAGGATACTGCCAGCGCAAGAGGCATGAAATGCCGATGCGCTGTTGTTTGGTTCTGAACGTAGTGAAGAACCAAACAACTTATTTTCTTCACTGGGTATTGTTATCTGAGTATTGTTAGAGGCTGTCACAGCACCCACCCTGGTGCTATGAGCACCCACCTGGGTGCTGTGAGCACCTACCCCGGTGCTATGAGCACCTACCCCCTCTAAATTGGCAGGGTGGGTGCTATGAGCACCTACCCCTTCTGTATTAGCAGGCTTGGTGCCACGGGTACCTTCCCTGTCTAATTCGTTTTCAGGCGGATCGCAAAGAATATAGACGTTGCTCATGTTTTCTCCATTATCTTTGATGCGAGTAATTTTTTTTAACCAACCCTTCTGCTCTAATTCGTTAATGACTCTTTTGGCCGTATCCCGGCTGATTCCGCAATCCTTGGCAATCTTGTTGTATGATGGCCAGGATTTGCGCCCATTATCGGCACATTTTGCCAGGTATAGCCTTACAAGCTTGGCATGTGCACTAAGGTCTGATTCAAAAACCTCGTTGTAGTCCCAGAACCAACCGCGTTTCCGACCGTCCTCCAAATATGTATTTAATTCGGTAAAAGTCACTGTTTTGTCCATGGCGTCACCCCCAAAAAAAAGAGCAATAGGCTCTTAACCTATCGCTCTTCGCAGAATTAAGGAGTGCTTTGATAACCAATCAACCCAAGGACTCCGCCAACCAATTTTTCGGCCATAAAAACAAAGATCATACAGATTACAAAACCGGCAAGCATTCTCTTTGCAAACATCATTTTATTTGGGTCCCCGCTTGCTCCCCAGAAAACGAAACCTGCCCACATGATAAAAATTACGGCCAGGATTCCAAAAATACTCCTGATCAGGGTAACCAAGTTCGTGCCGAGTGCGTCAATTTCTGTTTGAATAACGTCGCCGCCCGGCTGGGCATAACCGTTAACAGTGTCCATTATGCCGGCATGGGCCACATTAAAGGCCATAAGTGTAAGCATTAACAGGAGAATAATGATAGTTGTTGTTTTTTGGCTCAACTCAAGCGCCTCCTCTTTGAATAGATTTGTAGTTGTGATCCAAAAATTAACTCTGTGTTCCCACCTCCTTAAAGCAATTTGGCCATAAAATTAAAAAAACCAGACGGCTAATAACTAACCGCCCGGTTGTTATGCTGTGAACCGCTGGCCAGAAACAATAAATATTCCTGAATTACGTCCGGGACTGTTGATTCTTCCATAATTAAATCGCTTAATTCGTCCAATTCCTCTAAAATGTCCTCAATAATCTTCTCATTTGATTGCAATTCCTGATTTTTGTTTTTACGTTTTAGGTATTTGTTGGTATAAAAGCTCTTAATAGCCAAAATTCTTTGCCGGGCCTCCTCAGGAGAAAGCCATTCCTCAACAACAGCTAAAGCTAAACCGGCAATCTCTTCACGTAATGCGCCTATTAATTTATTTAATTCTCGAAGGTTGTTTTGCATTGTTTCACCTCAATTGATTAAATAATTTTTCGGGAAAAACTTAACTGTAGGGCGACCGCGCTCGGGCTTAATATGAACCGATCTGATCATATCGTTTTGCAGAAGGGTTAAGAGCACTTTTTCAATAATTTCTCCGGGCAGACTTAACGCCCGCGTAATATCCCTTTTGGTTGCGCCTTCCGTTTTTTTTGTTATAACCGAGAGAACGCGCGAAGCATGATAATCATAATCAATAACTGCTTGGCTTGGAATTGTATTATACTCGTCTCTGATAAGTAGTTCTGTCATTCTCTTAACCAGAATTACCGCGTATTCTTCAGGAAGATTGTTGTTTTCTAAGATTTCTTTAATTAACTTGGCCTGGCGTGTTTTTGCGTTCAACAACTGGGCCTCAGCCATCGTAAAAGACGCTTTGCCGGGCAACTCGTATTTGCCGGTTTTTCTAATAGCTGGTATTACTTCATGTGTAACCCACCGCCTGAACGCCCTTGCTTCCGGCTTGCGGCTGCTGAAAATTAAATTATATAGTCCATACTCATTAACGGCCAACATTTTTTGAGGGCCACCAAGGGTGTCCATTAAAATGGACGCCCTTTCGTCACTATCCAAACCAGCTATTACATCCCTGTATTTGCTTATCTGCAATATCTCGCAAACATCTTTGGCTACAAAATAAATCTGGCCATCTACAACCTTTGTTCTTACTGGCTTTTCCTTGTATTGAAAAATTCTCTGGAGACTGATGCTCATGATACATTCCCCCTGTTAATAAATAGCAATAATTCCAGAAAACTATTTTCGTCGGTATTTTCGTCGGTATCCTTTTTTGACGAAAATAACCTTACAGCGCCAAGGGCTGAGCTATTTTTGTCAGTAAAAATTTTTGTCTTTCACCACCCCCCTATCCCTGCCCTGTGTTACCGTACTTCAGAATTGTATAACAATTTATATTAATAATACCGAGGGGGGGTTATAGAGACAAAATGACAGTATTATAAAATTGCCTCCAAACCCTTGCGGCTGTAGGCTTATAATTGTCACAAACCCAATTGTCAAAAATACCGACGAAATTGCGTAAACCCTTGATATTACTAGGTTATTTTTGTCAGTAGCCCATACCGACGAAAATACTGACAAAAATAGTTTTTTGTTAAATCAGGTAATATTTAACTGTTGGTCTGCCCCTGCCGTGGGCTGACCTGGCGCTGGCTATTTTTCCTGAGTCCGTCAGGTAAGCAATCGCATCTGCGAACATTGTTTTGGGAATACAGATTGTCCTTAAAATATCCCGCTGTGTGGCTCCAGGGTTGTTTTCGATCACTCTCAATACTCTCTGGCAGAGGCGTTCAAAATTGGAAAAACCCAGGCGTTCAATTACAAGCCTTGCGCTCTCAAAAAAGCAGTCCGCATATTCACAGCCGATTAAAATAGCATCTTTTGACAGGGAGCTTATAATTTCGCCCGGATTCTTATCGGCTTCAAACAGCAGCGCAAGTTTCAAGGCAACCGTTTCAATCCTGATACCATACGGTATCAGTTCCGCAGGAGATTTTTTAATTTTTTCTCTGAAGGAATGAAACCATTCCGCATACGTGTTATAGGCTTTACCTGATTCAAGAACAACGGAGCCCCTAGTTTTGGTGAGAAGCTTTAAATATGTCACAAGTTCGTCAGGAACCACCAGCTTGGGAGGAACAGGGTAAGGTTCCCTTGGGGTTCCCAGGATAAATTGAAAACGCGGGAGAAATCCACCGCTGGAGTCGTCGTCCCTGACGTGAGTTTCAAACCATTCGATAGTGCTGGCTCCCAAAATACAAATGTAGGGATGAATTATTTTAAACTCTATAACTCTACCTTTGGAATCTTTGCGGGTTCGTCTGAATTCAACGGGGCAGTCGTATAATTCAGTAATATCCTGTTTGAATCCTATGGAATAACTACGGTTAAGCGACCCCAGCCAGCCGCCCAGCTCGCTCAAAGCAAAAAGACCCTGGGGGTATTTTGCCATGCTTTCGTAAAAACTTTCGGGAGTGAGACGATCAGGAAACGTGCCAACCCCGGCTTTTTCGCATAATGTCCTCGCAAGGGATACGCTTGTAGATTTCCTTAAAAGAGTGGATTCGCCCATGAGTGAAAGCCAGAGATTGGAGAAAATTCGGTTATTAAGGACAATATTTCTTCCTACGGCTGCGCTCATTGAGATTAATGCACCCCCTGCAAGAAACTGCAGGGGAGCGTCGGTTGTCTTGGCGGCCCAATCGACGAATTTTGGTAGGAATGTGCCCTTTAAAGGAAAAGATGGTATTCCATTGTCCGCCCTTTTACCCTCGCGCGGCTCTATTGCCTTGAGCAATTTTATCCGACCTCCCCTTATTGCAAGCGATGCCCTTTGCTTGGATTACTAATAACATTTCATATACCGCCCGCTCAAACTCGAGAAATGCTGCCGCCAAACGCTGCTTACTGTTTACTGAACTGCGCATTTTGGCTAGTGCTTCTTCAACCCTACATATTGCTTTACTCAGGGAAGGTTCCTTTTGTGCGGCTTTTTTTGCCGCTATAAGCACGGCCTCCGGGCCGTGGTTTTGTATTAAGTCCATCAATTTTTTTCTGAACTTAAACTCATTTGACATAGGCAAGACCCCTTTTGGGTGGTTTTGTTTTTTCTAACGCCAATTCGATTTCAGCCAGCCGCCCGTCCAAGGTTTCGCTTTTTAAAACAATCACCTGAACTCTCCCGCTTTCCTGCAGAAGTTTAACTTCCCGCCGGATAAATAGGTCCACTTCGATGTGCCGGTCTTTCAGCCGGAACCCGTCTTCGCCGGCCAATACTACCGGTGGGACATAAACCAGTAAATCGAGGTTTTTCCAGGCGTGGAGCCGGGCCTTAAAAATATAGCGGCTGGCTTCGCTTTTAAAATCCTGGTTATTACCCAAGTACAGCTGCCAGTACGCGATGCTGTCCAGTGCGCTGCGGTCGGCAATGAAGCCACTGGGATATTTCATTTGTTCCGCAATCTGGCGTTCCAGTATCTCCCACTGAAAAGTTTTTGCCAGCCTCGGGTTGCGTAGAAGTTGGTTGCATTCCATCAGACCCATTTCCGCCGCAACTAGGCGGGCCTGCTCGGTGATCAGGGGTAAACCCGTTCTGTTGGATAATACTTGTGCAAGGGTGGTTTTTCCGGTTCCGTGAGTTCCGGTTATGGCAATTCGCAATATGTAACACCTCCTGAAAAAAAAATAACCCGCCGTTAAGCGGGTTAACACGACGGGGCGATGAGTCCGCCGCCGCCACCTGCCCCAAACATGGCGGCTTCCGATAAAAAAATCCAGAGCGCTCAGCCCTGGATATTGTGAAAACTGAATATGTTACCTATAGGTTCAAATTGGACAGTAGTAACTGCGCTCTGGGGCGCCGTACCGTCCAGCAAGGCGACCTTGATGGCGGGGATGACTATGCCGTCCAGTGAGTCGTTGTCCGATGAGCAACAGTGGAATTCGACATCGTAACCACGCTCCAGCATGGCCTCTCCGATTTTGCGCATGAAGGTTGATTTTCCCACCCCGGGGCCGCCTTTAATGACAAAGATCCTGTTGGCTTCCTGCTGGTCAATGATGTAATCGTAGAAAGAGTAAAATCCCTGGCTGGTATTGCCACCGGGAAAAACTTTTTTCAGTTTTCCTTTCGGCAACTGATGTTCCCCCTTTTACTAGCGCCTGTTAGAAAAATGCTTGGTACGGGAGCACCTTTGATCCCGCGCAACATAATCTTCGCATGGCGCATTGACTTAATTGTGGCCGGAGTAATTTCTACTGCAGAAGACACCATGGAGCAGATTTTCCTGGCCATGGCGCCTTTATTTGGATTGATATTGTTAAATTGGGCCACCTCTGACTTTATAATATGCCTGGTTGCACCTAAATGCTCAGCAAAACGGCCCATAGCCTGTGTCATATTATGACTAAAGGGGAACAAAATGCCAACTCTAATTTTGTTGATTACACCCACACTTGATTCCAGGTGGTAACGTGATGCCCTGTTCCTCCAGGAAATGTTCGGCTTGGTGGCCAAGGTAGTGGATAATCACCTGGTTTTCGCCCGCGTCAACATCAACCAGGTTTGATATAAATGCCCCGTTTTTCAATAATTTTTATTGCCGGTTCCATGTTCATCCCCCGCTAAAAGATTTCACTAAAAGATAAAGCAGGATTATAATAATTCCCATCCAGACTAAAACCACAACCGCCGTTGCCGCCCGGCTGGGTGAAGCGTGGAATTTACGCCGGGCGCGCTCCCTGCAGTCCGCCAGCACGGGGGAAGGGATCATGCGCATGGCTATGCTGATGCCAAGCGGCACCAGCACAACATCGTCCAGGTAGCCCAGCACGGGGATAAAATCGGGAATCAGGTCCACCGGGCTGAAGGCATAAGCCACCACAAGGGCGGCAAATAGCTTTCCGTACCATGGGACGCGAGGGTCGCGATAGGCCAGGTAAAGCACGTAGAGCTCTGTTTTTAACTTGCGAGCGCGCCTGATCCAGCGCTTGATCACACCCAAAATTAAACCTCCACAATTTATACCAGATCGGTATATAGTTCCGGGCGCCTGCCGGCGAGGTAGAAGCTATGGCGCATGGAGCGTGATTCCCCGCGCCGGATGAGGTTGATCATCTCCGGTTCCAGGTCCACTACAAGCATGTTCTCCCGGTTGTCGAACGATTCGGCGATGATGTTACCCTTGGGGTCGATTACCAGCGCGCCGCCGCAAAAACTGTGACCAGTGCCATCCTCCCCCACCAGGTTGCACGCGGCCAGGTAAACCGCATTGTCGTAAGCCCGGGCGATCATGTATTTAAGCCATATTTCCCTTCGGTCACCCACGATGGTGGGCGAGGCGTGGGGTGCGAATATTATTTCTGCGCCTTTAAGGGATAAAATAGTCGTCACTTCGGGAAAATGCAGGTCCCAGCATATTTCGACGCCCAGGATAGCCTTTTCGGACTTGAATACTGTCAGCTCGTTACCGGGTGTAAAATATGGTTTTTCACTGCTACCCAGGTGTGTCTTCCGGTATCTGCTTATTTTCCCGTCCGGGTAGGCGACAAGGTGGGTAATATACGGGTTGTTCGTACCGGAGTTTTCCGCCATTCCCACCATAATAATCAACCCGTGTTTCCGGGCCATGTACGTAACCCTGTTGGAGGAAGGACCAGGAATTGGTTCGGCAGTCGGCCCGGATTTATCCCGGCTGTAGCCCTGCAGGCATAATTCGGGAAAACAAATGATATCCACTTTTTGAGCCGACGCTTTCCGGGTAAAATGCTCTATTTTTTGCAAGTTATGGTCTATGTCGCCAAACTTTGATTCCATCTGAACCAGTGCTATCCGTGTTTGTAACATGAACTTGCTCCTGTTATACAACCTTTTTTATATCTTATCATAGATTGACCACCGGTTGTATGTAATAGATTCGGCTTTACCGGTGCCCGGCGATTTTTGGCCTGAAGTGCGTTCTGCTTGCCGCCGCGCCCCTGATTAAGCGAAAAAGTTCTTCTTTGTTTTGGGGCACGGGTACGTTTTCCGGTAATAACTCGCCGTTGACCAGTTCACGGTACACCTCCATCACCCAGGGAGAGGTCAAACCGCATTGTCGCAGCAGTTCCCGGTTTGCAAAAATTTCCCTGGGCGTTCCCTCCCCGGCGATTGTACCTTGCTTGAGCAAAAAAATATAATCGGCCCAACTGTAGGCTAGATCGACATCATGGGTGGAAAGGATCAGGGTTTTGCCCTGCTCATTCAAGCGGTATAACAAATCCATGATTTTACGGGTCATTTGGGGGTCAAGACAGGCGGTGGGCTCATCGAAAATAATGACCTTGGGATTCATAGACAGTACGCCGGCTATGGATACTCGTTTCTTTTGCCCGTAACTAAGAAAATGGGTCGGTTTTTTTCCCAAATCTTCAATCTCAGTTTCCAGCATGGCCTGTTTTGATCTTGCCAGCGCCTCTTCCGGAGTTAAACCGAGGTTTAAAGGCCCGAAGGATACATCCTGCAGAACGCTGGCGGAAAACAGCTGGCCGTCGGGGTCCTGGAAAACAATGCCTACATTTTGGCGCAGTTCCAGAAGTGAGCGATGCCGGTAGTTTAATTCCTTCCCCATAAATATGATTTTCCCTCGCTGGGGGCGCATGATGCCGTTGAAATGCAAAAAAAGGGTGGATTTGCCGGCGCCGTTGGCACCAAGAACGGCGATTTTTTGACCCTCTACTATTTTCATGGTTAAACCTTTAAGTGCTTCGGTGCCGTCTGGGTAACAATAATCTATTTCCCTGGCTTCAAGAATATATTGATTCATAACAAATAACCTCCTGTATATAATGAAGATACTACCAAAGCACCGTCAATAATAATAATGAGCAAGATGTTATGCGCGGACCAACTAAGGCGCTCGTCTACAAAATGAAGTTTTCCGGCATAACACCGTGAGGCCAGGGAATCATACATGGTCTGTGAATACTGGTATGATTTAACAAACAGGGACAAAACCAGCTGGCTTAAGGAAGCATAGCTGGTGCGTATATTTTTATAGCCCAAACGGGATGATTGTGCGGTATAAATTTTCATGGTCATTTCAAGTAAGGTAAAAATAAACCGGTAGATGAGCACCATTAATTCCAATACCAAGGTGGGTACCAAAAGTTTTTTTAAAATGGCTATAATATCAGTCAAGGGGGTGGTTAAGGATAGAAAATATAAACAGGATACCGCTCCCAGTGAACGTAAAAACAGGTCTATCGCATGCTCAAGATTCTGCTTGGATATCCCAACGACGTAAGAACCCAGTTTAACGGCCCACAGAAAATCCTGCCCCTCACGAGATATGGAAATTGCAACCAGTACAACACCAATCATTAAAAACGAACCCGGCAACAGCATTAGTTTTAAATAAAACCGCCAGGGTATACCAGCCAGAAAAACTACAGCCCCGGCCATCAAAACAATGATGGCCAGGGATGTTATGGTTGATGGCAATACCAGGCCAATTGTAATGGTTAAAGCAAAAAAGGCAAACTTTTCACCACGATGTACCGATGCAAGTTTATTGTTATAAGCGTAATGGTCGATTAATAACATCATTTATCTCTTTCCGCCTTCTTTTTACCATGCATGTAGCCGAAGTAATAACAAATAAAACCAGCCCCCAGCGCTCCCTGCAGGGCAAAAAGAAGACTTTCAATTTCCCCGCTGGGAGGTTCCCAGATTGAAGTGAACCAGGGTTTATAATCGGGATTAATATTGGTAATAACCTCTTCCGCTTCACCGTCGGCTCCACCGAATTCTGCATCGCTGGCGTAAATCAACGGGAATACGGCTAACGCTATAACCAAGACAAGTAAAAATATATTGGTGCTTTTTTTATAGCTCATTTAACGCACCTCCTCCTGGATTACCGAAAGTTCTATGAGTTCATTCTTACTGTAATTGTAAATTAAATTAAATACGAGAACAGTCAGTAATCCTTCGCTAATAGCCAGTGGAATCTGGGTAACGGCAAATATTGAAGCAAACTTATAGAAAGAAGCCATCACCCCTCCAATCGAATCGGGAAAGGCCAGGGCCAGTTGTAAAGACGTAGTGACATAAGTCATCAAGTCACCGATGGCGGCCCCTAGAAAAACAGACAACCACAGAGGAGCACTGGCACGCTTGCTTAATTTATAAATGCCGTATGCAACCAGCGGGCCAACCACAGCCATGGAAAAGGCATTGGCGCCCAGGGTGGTGATTCCACCATGAGCCAGTAAAAGTGCCTGGAAGAGCAATACAATACTACCCAAAACCGACATGGCAGCGGGACCGAACAGAATGGCTCCCAACCCTACTCCCGTGGGGTGTGAACAACTACCAGTCACTGACGGTATTTTAAGGGCCGAAAGGGCAAAAGCAAAAGCACCGGCGAAGGCTAACAGCATTTTAAATTTTGGATTTAAACTAACAGTTTTTTTAATAGAAATCAGCCCCACGACAAAAAAAGGAAGACTGAATAAATACCATAATCCGGACCACGTAGCCGGCAAATAACCTTCCATAATATGCATAGCATATGCTAAATTAGGTGCAGCTAAAATTATTAAAAGTATATAAATAAACAATATCATAGTTAATTTACGATTGAACATCTTTGACATCTCCTCATACTGTGAAGTTATAAAGGAAAATTGGCCTGTAAAATTTTAATAATTTCTTCCCACCCAAATTCGTATTCACTGGAGTAGCTGCTGCGTTTAACAATAACCACAGGAATTTTCAAGGATAAGGCGGCATCAATTTTGGTATCGGTACCGCCGGCTTTGCCGCTGTCTTTGGTTACAATCACGGAGGCCTTGTACATTTTAAAAAGTGCTTTATTAATTTGTTTGGAAAAAGGACCCTGCATGGCCACAATATCTTTGGATTTAATGCCCAGGTCCTGACATTTTTTTATTACCCTGTGTTCGGGCAGTACCCTTACCACCAGCCGTACATCATGGGTCTTTTTGAGTTCGACAAAAAGCTCCAGGTCATGGCTGCCGGTGGTTAAAAAAATGTTTTTGCCCAAACTGGCGGCTTTTTCCGCAGCTTCTTGCATCGAATAGACTGGATAAATTAGTTCACTTGGCTGGATACTGGTTTCTTCTCTTCTAACCCGCAGGTACATAATATTCCGCTCAGCGCACGTTTTAATTAATTCCTTATCTTGCAAGCAAACAAAGGGATGTCGAGCATCGACAACAGCTACCACATTCATTTCTGCCAGCCATGCATCAACGTTAACCGGAAGTTTGTCCCTGACCAGAAGAGCGCCGTCTTCTACAGCCAGTTCCCTGCCGTAACCGGTTGATGCCACCACCCCCACTTGATAGCCTTTTTGTGATAGCGCCTGTGTAATTTTTCTTCCGTCACCCGTACCGGATAGAATTAAAATCAATAAATTTTCACCTCTACCTTCAATACGCAAAAAACCCCGTGTTCACCGGGGGTATAATCATGTCGGCCGCAAGCAAGCCATAGTTCAAGCACCCCCTAATCTACATAATGTTAGCGGTGTGTTTGAACAGGCCCGGCCTGCTGGTTCGGGTTTGCGGCCCCAAGTATATTTGGGTTACCATGCCTTTACAGCAAAAAACCGAGTTTAAGCCGTCCGCTTCTCGAGCGACAGCACCTGTTAAATATGCGCTTAAAATAATAAAACCCTAGCTCCCTGGTAAGCTAAGGTTAACATGCCCTGGAACCGTTAAGGTCAGGCATAGTTACACACTAACCCTCTCCATGGGAGGTTGAAGTGCGTTATCCGGGCAGGTCTCCTGACTTATGGATCATCGCCAGCGCTTTAACCTTCCCGGCAGTTGCCAGTGGCATGCTTAAAGGTGGCTCGCCATTTACAGTGGCCGGACCGTCCAGGATTTTCACCTGGTTCCCTATTATCCCCCATAGACAAAATAATTGGGGGCACCCGGATAAATATTCATTTTAGAAAAATATTAACATTTTATTGGCATGTTGTCCATAGGTTTTCCGGTACTGATTTTTTAAACATTCAACAACAAAGATATACGAGCATGACATCGGTTAAGCGGGAAAAAAGATTTCGTCATCAATGTCCGAAATCGCTCCAAATAGGGCCGAAAATAGCAAAAATAATAAAAATAAAGAGATAATAATAGAATTACCCCTGCCTTACCTTAAAAATAAAAAACCCGCAAAGCCTTGCATTTCAATACTTCGCGGGTTTTTAGATTAATTCTGGTCGGAGCGACACGACTTGAACGTGCGACCTCTACCACCCCAAGGTAGCGCTCTAGCCAAACTGAGCTACGCCCCGTTAAACCTTTGATTTGCAGTTGCAAAATAAATTATATTATTAACCGCCCACAAAGTCAAGGATTTTTAGAATGTATATTATGGACGAAAAATTTAGTTTTGTACATGCACAGTCCCGGCAACCAAATCATAGAATATAAAATCCATTGCATATAAGGGGGAATGCGTGTTGCCCGGTTTCTGGACCTTGGCTGTTGCGTCAATGATCCATGGCATTATCTTGCTGGTCTCTTACGTGGCGCAAAACAGTTTTCCAAAACCACTGACTGAGGAAGAAGAACAGTACTACCTGGAGAAACTGGCGGAAGGCGATGAAAAGGCCAGGGATATTCTCATCGAAAGGAATTTAAGATTGGTTGCCCATATCATCAAAAAATTTGAAGGCAGCGGAGATGACTTTGACGACCTGATATCCATCGGTACCATTGGTTTAATTAAAGCGGTTAACACTTTTAACAATAACAAATCTTCCCGTTTGGCGACATACGCCTCCAAATGTATTGAAAACGAGATACTGATGTATATGCGTTCCAAGAAAAAAATGCGCGCAGAAATGTCATTATATGAACCAATCGGAACCGACAAGGAAGGCAACGAAATTCACTTTATGGACGTCTTGAGCACGGATGCCGAGGCGGTATCAGAAATGGTTTCCCGTATTATGGATAAGGAACAGTTGTGGCGAAAACTTAAAAAACTCACCCCTCAGGAAAGAAAGGTTTTGGTGCTGCGGTTCGGATTGCGCGGCAAAGAGCGGAAAACCCAAAAGGAAATAGCTAAAAAACTTGGAATATCCCGTTCCTATGTCAGCAGGATCGAAAAGCGGGCTATTGATAGACTGTCTGAACAATTCCTGGCCGAAGCATAGGAAATTTCCCCATCCCCCCTCGCTTATCGTAATTAAGCGAGGGATTTGCTTTATAGAACAGCCAAGAAATAAACAGTATTTTGGCGGCATTGATATTGACAACCGGTCCGGGTAATTGATAAACTAAACAAGTATAAAAAAAAATAATACCGATGAACTCTTATCCGGAGTGGTGGAGGGACTGGCCCAATGAAACCCGGCAACCAGCTTCAAATAATGCGAAGTATGGTGCTAATTCCTGCAGGAGTTGATACTTCTGACAGATAAGAGGTGTGCTTGCAAACCTCTTCTGTGTCCGGAAGAGGTTTTAAAGTTTGTCGGAGCGATGCACAAATAAGTGGAGGTGTAGGTATGGCAACAGAAAGAACTTTTCAAGAAATTAATGAAAGAATCAAATCCGGTAAGGCCGTGGTGGTAACAGCGGAAGAACTGGTTTCCATGGTCAGGGAAAAAGGGGTAACCCGCGTTACATCCGAAGTTGACGTGGTCACAACGGGAACTTTCGGGCCCATGTGCTCCTCCGGCGCTTTTTTGAATTTTGGTCATTCTAAACCCAGGATGAAGATGCATAAAGTATGGTTGAACGGCGTGCCCGCCTATACGGGTATTGCCGCCGTTGATGCGTATATAGGCGCGACGGAAGTGCATGAAGACGACCCCCTGAACAGCAATTACCCTGGAGAATTCCGGTACGGCGGGGGATATGTGATTCAGGACTTGGTGGCCCGGAAAAAGGTAAGATTAAAAGCCACCGGTTATGGTACCGATTGCTACCCCAGGCGGGAAATTGAAACTGATATAACGATTGACGACATCAACGAGGCCATACTTTTCAATCCCCGCAATGCTTACCAGAATTATAACTGTGCCGTCAACTTGAGCTCCAGAACAATCTATACTTATATGGGCATGCTTAAACCCAATCTCGGGAACGCGCATTATTCCACATCGGGACAGCTAAGCCCCTTACTGAAAGACCCGATGTTCATGACCATCGGGATTGGAACGCGCATTTTTCTCGGAGGAGCCGTTGGCTACGTGGCCTGGCATGGGACCCAGCACTTCCCCTCGTTTATTCGTGATCAGGATGGCAAAAACCTGGGCCCCGCCGGGGGAACACTGGCCGTGATCGGCAATTTAAAACAAATGAGCCCCCGCTGGCTTGTAGGGACCAGCTTTATCGGCTACGGAGCCACCCTGACGGTTGGTATAGGTATCCCGATCCCCATATTAAATGAGGAAGTGTGCCGTTACGCGGCGGCCGGCGATGACGAGCTGTACGCTCCCATTGTCGATTACGGTGAAGCTTATCCCAATTTCACGCCCTCAAATCTGGGTTATGCAAGTTACGCTGAACTTAAGAGCGGCAAAATCCAAATCAACGGCAAGGAAGTGCCCACAGCACCTGTTTCCAGCTACCCGCGGGCCCGGGAAATTGCCGGGATCCTGAAGGAATGGATCAAGAAGGGCGACTTTCTGTTGGGCGAGCCGGTGCAGTTATTACCCAATGCTGATGCGGGAATCACTGCCAATTCATTAAAGGGATGATATTTTTAGTAAAAGGAGAGTGAAAAAATGGCCCCCAAAAAAGTCGTGCTTCGTTTCGGTGCTGATATAGCGGACCAACCCATTATATATAAGCTTGTAAAAGATTATGATTTGGTAATAAATATTCTCAAGGCCAACGTCAACCCCCAAAAGGAAGGCACCATGGTTCTTGACATTACGGGAGAAAACGTGGAACAGGGCATGGAGTACCTGCGCCGGGCAGGTGTGCAATTGCAGTCCTTAACGGAACAAATTATTCAGAACGAAGAAAAATGTGTCAGCTGCGGCGCCTGCACCGCAATCTGCCCCTCGGGGGCGCTGTACATTGAACGGCCCGACATGGCGGTACGTTTTGATAGTGATCGCTGCGTGGTATGCCACTTGTGCGTCAAAGCCTGTCCCATGCGGGCCATGGAGGTTCGTTTTTAATTGCCGGAATACGTTGACCGTACTTACAGGTTGCTGCACAGCCAAAAAGACCTGGCCTATTTCCGGGTGTTGATTAAAGAAACGGATTTGGATATAGGTGTTTCCAGGGATAAATTGACTGTCGCGCTGATCAAGGAAACCAACAACGAGGTTATGTCGGTACGGTCGCAGCTTGAACAATATATCCGGAGGGATGAACTGTTTCTCCGCACGTTGAAGCCGCACCAACCGGCCCGGGACGCCCCCAAAATCGTCCGGATGATGGCGGAAGCGGGTGCCGTGGCCGGCACCGGTCCCATGGCAGCGGTGGCCGGTGCCATTGCCCAGCACGTGGGGGAATACCTGGCCAAAAGGTCCAGGGAAGTGATTGTGGAAAACGGCGGTGATATTTATATTCGTTCCGGCCGGGTGCGCAAGATAGGTATTTTTGCCGGGGAGTCCCCCTTTACCAACCGGGTGGCCCTGGAAATTCAGCCCCACCAGACGCCGCTGGGCGTGTGCACCTCATCCGGCACCGTCGGTCATTCGCTCAGTCTCGGGCGCGCCGACGCCGTGGTCATCCTGGCTCCATCGGCACCGCTGGCGGACGCCGTGGCCACTGCGGCCGGCAACCTGGTTCAGGATGAACGGGACCTGGAAAAGGCCGTTAACTTTGCCCTGGGGATTAAATCGGTCACCGGCGCGCTGGCCATTAAAAATGACCAACTGGCCGCCGCAGGCAAAATTAAGCTGGTTCCAATGTGAATCGTTCCAAAACACAACAAGGCACCCCGGTTTACCATCGCGGTGCCTTGTTCGTTAATTCAGTTTGGGCTAATTAATTTACCCTGCGGTCGCGACCGGCCCATTCTTTTTCGCGCAACTTGTATTTCATAATTTTACCGGTGGACGTTTTGGGCAGCTCTCCGAATTCTATCGCCTTGGGTACTTTGAACCGGGCCATGTTTTGCCGGCAATAATTGATAATGTCCTCGGCGGTTGGATTGGTGCCGGGTTTGGGCACGATAAACGCCTTGGGCACCTCGCCCCACTTTTCGTCGGGTACGGCAATGACGGCTACCTCCTGGACGTCGGGGTGAGTATAGATGACGTTTTCCACTTCCACCGTAGAGATGTTCTCACCGCCGCTGATGATGATATCCTTCATGCGGTCCTTGATTTCCACGTAACCGTTGGGATGCACCACGGCCAGGTCGCCGCTGTGGAACCAACCGCCCCGGAAAGCCTCGGCGGTCGCCTCGGGTTGCTTGTAATACCCCAGCATCACGTTATTACCCCGCATGACAATTTCCCCCATGGTTTCCCCATCCCATGGAATGGACTGCATTGAGGCCGGGTCGACCACGTCCATGTACATGGCAGTGATGTAGGGAACACCCTGGCGCGCTTTGATTTTAGCCCGCTCGCCCGCCGGCAGATCGTCCCACTGCTCCCGCCACTCGCAGATGCTGTGCGGGCCGTACACCTCGGTCAGGCCGTAAACCTGGGTTACATTGGCGCCGATGGATTCCATGTTCTTAATTACCGTCGGTGCCGGCGGCGCACCTGCCGTAATTACGTTCAGCGGGCGCTTCATTTTGACGTCCTTGGCGCCGGGATAGGTGGACATGGCGATCAAAACCGTTGGCGCCGCGCAGAGATGGGAAACGTTTTCCACTTCCACCAGGCGGTAAATTTCCTCGGGCACCACTTTGCGCAGACAGACGTGTGTGGCTCCGACCGCGGTGACGCCCCAGGTGAAGCACCAGCCGTTGCAATGGAACATCGGTAAAGTCCAGAGGTACACCGATCGGGAATTCATGCCGTGTTCCAGCGCCTCGCCCAGAGCATTGAGATAAGCGCCGCGGTGGTGATACATGACCCCCTTGGGTAACCCCGTGGTCCCGCTGGTGTAATTAATGGTGGCTACCTCATATTCATCTTCCACCGCGCATTCCACGGGCTTGTCCGAACCGGTGTCCAGGAATTCTTCGTATTCCATCCCCGCCAGGGGCCTCTCGTCGTTGATGTCGCAAATATTGACGAATGTTTTAACATTTTTCAACTCCTCCGGGTTAACCAGCCCGGCAAATTCATTATCCACAAACAGGGCCTTGGAATCGGAATGATTGATGATATATGTCACTTCACGGGCTGACAGGCGAATATTGATGCTGACCAACGCGGCGCCGATCATCGGTACGGCATAATGTGCCTCCAGCATAGGTGGCGTATTGGGGCAGATGAAAGCCACCTTATCGCCCTTTCCGACTCCTACTTTGATCAATGCGTTGGCCAGGCGGTTTACCCTGTTATAAAACTCTTGATATGTGTAACGTTTATCCCCGTAAACTACGGCCTCTTTATCGCCGTAGACCATGGCGCTGCGTTTTAAAAAATTCACGGGAGTAAGCACATCAAAATTTACTTTTTTTTCCGTCATTATATTCCCTCCCCTAATTTATATCTCCTGATTAATTAACGATTGTGTTTAAATTCAAACTCACCTCGTAAATTTAATATAATAAATAACTTCAACACCTCCGTTTAGATAATTTGCAAATTTATTGCAGGTCTCAATACGGCAAATTTTCTAAATATTAATAAGTTTCGTTTTTTTACTTTTAAATTCCTGCCACTGTCCCGAAAAAATTTAAAAAAAATTAAACCTGTCTTACCGGTTTTATTTACTCGTCAGGTTAACAATGTTTTTAGCGCGTTTTCGGCTACCGAAGCCATTAGACTGTATCCTTTCTCGTTCAGGTGGCACTCGTCGTGAAAAAAGCGCGGGTTCCCTTCGTCCGTTTCGGGCAGGCAGAGGGGTGTTTGATAATCAATCAACGGAATATCGTGCACACTTGTATATTCCCGCAACCATTCCCTGTAGCGTGCCAACCAACCCTTTACTTTATCCAGCCCGTAAGGGAAAAAGCATGCCCCCCCGGATGGGTTTGCGCAAATGGGCGTGGTGAGGCCTATAACCGGCAAGATACCATGGTTAAAACTTAGACTGATCATTTCCCGGACGCAATTCTGTGATGCCGCCAGGTCCAGTTCCAGCCAGGCGTCATTGATGCCGCCGAGTATGTGTACGTGTGTGGCAGCAATAGAAATCACATCGTTTTTAAAGCGACGTAATAGATTGTGGTTGGTATCCCCGTTAATCCCCATGTTAATCAGGTTAAATCCCGTTTTTTGTTGCAATAGATTTACCCATGAAAACCTGGGGCCAAAAGGATAACCATAGGTGATGCTATCACCCAGGCATATAATGACGCAAGTCAAATTTTTTCACTCCTTAGCGCGTATAATTGCCTGATTACGAATTTTACGGCAAAATAAACCAGTAGCAAGCCCAGGACGGCCAGCGGCAAACGATTTCTGAAATAGCCGGCGATCACCGGCCAGTTGTAGCCAAATATCATGCCCACAGAGATATTGAATGAAACCCAGATGATGGTGAAAATAAAATTGTAAAACAAGAAGCGATGCCAATTAAGCCTGCTGGCACCTGCCAGGTAGGGTAGGACATTGCTGATCATGGGCACAAACCTGCCCAGAATGATACATACGGGAGCGGAGTTTTCCAGCCAGGCGCGGGCATGTTCAACCCCGCGCCGGTGAATACGCAGGTACCTGCCATGCTGTTCAAACAACAGGTTACCCGTGCGCCGGCCAATAAAAAACGCCGCAATTGCTCCCAGATTAAAACCGGTTACCGCCACCAAAAAAACACTATAAAAATCAAGCCGGTTTTGGTTAATCAAAAAACCGGATAACATGATCAACGCCCCGCCGGGAAAGGGAAAGCCCAGGGCTTCGATGATCAAGCCTACCAGCAGGCCCCCCAGCCCCAGACTTTCCAGGTAGTCAGCGATAAAATCCAATTTACCCCCCTCCCACGTATAGCATATCCAGGAGAGAGGCTTTTTTTACATTAACAAGTGGTTGAACAGGCTAAAGAACTCTGGCGGTTCCCTTGTAAACCAGACCTCTTTGACCATCCACGGTAACTACTTCTCCGTCCGGTATGATCGCTGTGGCCCCTTCCAGTCCCACTATGACCGGGATACCGAACTCCAGGCCCACAATGGCCGCGTGTGAAGTTAAACCGCCCACCTCGGTGATAATTGCCGCCGCCTTTTCAATGGCCGGAATAAAATCCCTGTCTGTGTCATGCGTAACGAGTATGTCACCGTCCCGCATTTTATTTAATGCCTCACGGGAATTGCCGGCCACGCAGGCTTTTCCCGTGACCGCCCTGTTGCCTATACCCGTACCCCGCGCCAGGATATCGCCGACGGTATGTACTTTCACCAGGTTGGTGGTCCCGTGTACGCCGACCGGGACGCCGGCGGTAATAACAGTTAAATCACCCGGTTTGATCAAACCGGCCGACAAAGAAACCTCCACCGCCGCCGCGATCATGTTGTCCGTGTCTTCCGTCTTGCCCACCAAAAGCGGTTGGATTCCCCAGACCAGGGCCAGCTTGCGCAAAACCCTGGCATGCGGTGTAACCGCTATCACGGGGGCGCTGGGCCTGTACTTGCTGACCATTTTGGCGGTATAACCCGATTCCGTCGATGATATAATCGCCGCTGCTCCGAGGGCATGCGCAATGGAAACCGTAGCGTGGCTGATGGCGTCGGTGACGGTGTTGGACAGGGCCCGGCGCTTGTTTTTTAGCAATTCATCGAACCTGATGGCCGACTCGGCGTGAGCCGCTATCCGGGCCATGGTTTCCACCGCTTCAACGGGATACTTTCCTGCCGCGGTCTCGCCGGAGAGCATGACGGCGTCCGTACCGTCCAGGATGGCGTTCGCGACATCACTGGCCTCTGCCCTGGTCGGCCGCGGATTGTGAATCATGGATTCCAGCATTTGGGTGGCGGTGATTACGGGCTTACCAGCCTGGTTGCATTTTTCGATAATGACCTTTTGTATCACCGGCACTTCTTCCGGTGGAATTTCCACTCCCAGGTCGCCCCGTGCCACCATGATTCCATCGGAAACCTTGATGATTTCATCCAGGTTGTTTACGGCTTCGCGGTTTTCTATTTTGGCAATAATGTCCATGTGACCATTATTGTCTTCAATAATCTTCCGGATAGCCAGTATATCCGACGCTTTGCGCACGAAGGAAGCGGCGACGAAATCGAAACCCTGCTCCACTCCGAAGATAATATCCCTTTTATCATTGTCGGTAACAGCCGGCAGGTTTACATGGACGCCCGGCACGTTAACCCCCTTGTGACTGGTTATTTCACCCCCGTTTTCCACCAGGCAAACAATATTAGACCCGTCCACACACTTGACCCTGAGACCGATCAAGCCGTCGGCGATCAATATCCTGTCCCCCGCCTTCACGTCATAAGGCAGACCGCTGTATGTAACCGGCAAGGTTTTTTCGTTACCCAGGACCTTTTCGGTGGTAAGACATATCTCGGAACCGGGACGCAACTCCAGTGGATCTTTTTCCAGTTCCCCCAGCCTTATTTCAGGCCCCTTGGTGTCAAGCAACAATGCGATATTTTTACCCACATTGCCTGCCGCCCGGCGGATTGCATTCACGCGCCGGGCGTGTTCTTCGTGTGTGCCGTGGGAAAAATTCAGTCTAGCCACGTTCATGCCGGCCAGCATCATTTTCTCCAATATTTCAACGGATTCGCTGGCCGGGCCAACGGTGCAAACTATCTTCGTGCAGCGCATGACTACTCCTCCTTAAATGGATAGTATACCTGCCAGGTTATAGACCTCCAGGTCGATCGGTTTTTTCTCCTCGAAAGCGGCTTCAAGCGGTGCGGCGACAATCCGGCCCTCCACCATGCCGACCATATGCTTGACATAACTGGACATCAGCAATTCCACAGCCTTTGCCCCCATCCGGCTGGCTAAAATGCGGTCAAAAGCCGTGGGCGTACCACCTCGCTGCAGGTGGCCGAGTATGGTGACTTTTGTTTCCAGTCCGGTTTGTTCTTTAATTTGCTTGCTAATATCAATACCGCTGGCGGCGCCTTCGGCCACGACGATGATGCTGTGGAGTTTGCCGCGTTTATAACCGCGATACAATTTTTCACACACATCGTTAATGCTGAAGTTCAGTTCCGGAATCAAGATTGATTCCGCCCCGCCGGCAAGGCCTGCCATCAGGGCGATATACCCGCTTTCCCGCCCCATTACCTCGAGGATGAATGTTCTTTCATGGGACGTGGCGGTATCCCGGATTTTGTTAATTGCTTCCACAACGGTGTTAATGGCGGTATCAAAACCGATTGAATATTCGGTACCCGAAATATCGTTGTCTATGGTACCAGGCACGCCAATTACCGGTATGTTATATTCATTATGAAAAATTTCCGCCCCCCTGAATGAGCCATCGCCGCCAATCACAACCAACCCTTGAATGCCGTAACGTTCCACGTTTTCAAACGCCCTGGCTCTGCCCCTCGAAGTTTTAAACTCTTCCGAACGGGCGGTTCGCAAAATGGTGCCGCCGCGGTGAATAATGTCCGCCACCGACCCCAAATTCATCGGTCCCATGTCCGCTTCGATAAAACCGCTGAAACCTCTCTGGATGCCAATTACCTCCAGGCCGTGGTAAATGGCCTTGCGTACCACGGCCCGAATGGCGGCATTCATCCCCGGAGAGTCACCGCCACTGGTTAAAACGGCAATTCTTTGCACGTCTGCTACCCCTTTCTGATTATTCCAACCCTGGTACGATTATTCTTGTGATAACAATAATACTTTTTGCTGTACCGTCTTAAATATGCAATATTTTTTTATTTCTCCGGATGCGGCATCGTCTAGTCAGTGGTATGGTGGATCAAAAAATAATCCAGAGCAAAACTCTGGAAAAAATTGTTAATCGTCGGTTCTTAATCTACCATGTTTGGTCAGTATTTCAGCGCGCCCTCGTATTTTGATAGCCGAAGTATGTTCGGTGAACTGGGCAATCATAATCTCACCCTTGTCCAATTTTTCGGAATGATGAAACTTTGTGTCGCGTCCCCTGGTAAGCCCGATGATGGTGACACCATTTTCCAGCGCTTTAATAACCACGTATTCCCCGCTTATTTCGTTAAAATCACTCATTGATTTGATCACCTCGCTTGTATCCTTCGATTACCTTATTATAGCAGTATCAATTACATAAGAAAAGCGTCAAACAATCATTATTTAGCAGCCGTCACCAGGCCGTTATTACTCGAAGTGCCGTATTTAACTTTGATATTTTCTGATCCCAGCAAGCCAATCAATTCATCAACTACGCCGGTATCCAGACTGACCCAGAAGCGGCGGTCGGCCCGGGCCAATTTTTTATCCCGGGGAAAATAAATATAAACAGGACACTCACCAGGGAATGAACATAAAACTTTTTGAATGCCGGCGATAAGTTCCCGGGTTGGGCTTTCCAGCTTAATATACAGTTCACCGAAACTTTGTTTGGACAATGGCTCCAGGCAATTAACAATTATTTTTACCTCTTCACCGTTGTGGTTGGCAGTTCCTTTAACCAGTACGGGGTTATCTACCGCCAGTAAACCGGCGTATTGCTGGTATGTTCTGGGAAATATAACCAGTTCCACCGATCCCGTCAGGTCCTCGAGATTGGCAAAGGCCATGGCATCTCCCCGCTTGGTGGTGATTTTTTTGACACTGTTTAAAATACCTCCCACCACTACTTCGGTACGGTCCTCCAACTCCACCAGGTTTGCCACCTGGTGCGTAGCCTGGCGATTGATGAACTCCCTGTATTCCGAGAGCGGGTGCCCGCTGACGTAAAGGCCGAGCGCCTCCTTTTCCATGGCCAGTAATTCACCGGGTGGAAATTCCTTGATCTCAGGCAGATCGATGGTCAGTGTTTTTTGAACTTCGTCACCCCAGAAATCCAGCAAGGACAGTTGCCCGTTTTTCCGGTCCTGCTGGGCCAGTTGGGCCAGTCCCAATCCGGTATCCACCGCGGCCATCATTTGGGAACGAAAATGCCCCAGTGAGTCCAATGCGCCGCTTTTGATCAGGTTTTCCAGTACCCTGCGGTTGATTACCCGGGTATCCAGGCGCTGGCAAAAATCCGCGAAAGACTTGAAAGGGCCACCCGTTTCTTTCATCTCGATAATCGATTTAACGGCATTTAAACCTACGTTTTTAATGGCGGCCAGACCAAACCTTATTTTATCACCGTCCACCGTGAAATCCACGCCGCTCAGGTTGACGTCCGGCGGCAGCACGTCGATGTTCATCCGGCGGCATTCCTCGATATAAAAGGATACTTTGTCCGTGTTATCCTTGACCGAGGTCAAAAGCGCCGCCATATATTCCACCGGGTAATTCGCCTTCAAATATGCCGTCTGGTAAGAAACCAGCGCGTAGGCCGCGCTGTGGCTTTTATTAAAGCCGTAACCGGCAAAATACTCGATGAGGTCGAAAACTTGCCCGGCGATGTTGGGGTCCACGCCGTTCTTTTCCGCCCCCTCGATAAATTGCGCCCGCAACCCGGCCAGAATTTCCGGTTTTTTCTTGCCCATGGCCCGGCGCATCAGGTCGGCTTCGCCCAGGGAGAATCCCGCCAGGTCGCTGGCAATGCGCATGACCTGCTCCTGATAGAGAATTACTCCGTAAGTATCTTTGAGGATGGGTTCCAGCTTCGGGTGCAGGTACTCCACCTTTTTTTCGCCGTGTTTGCTTTTAATGAAGTCCTCCACCATGCCGCTGCCCAGCGGGCCGGGGCGGTAAAGGGCCACCAGGGCCACGATATCCTCGAATACCTCGGGTTTCAATTCCCGTAAAATTGCCCGCATGCCGCTGCTTTCCAGCTGGAACACGCCCACCCCTTCGCCATGGCACAATAGCTCAAACGTTTTGGGGTCGTCCAGGGGAATTTCATCAATGTTGATTTCCCGGCCGCGGTTCCGGCGAATCATTTTAACGGCATCGGCAATTACGGTCAGGGTGCGCAAACCCAGCAGGTCCATTTTGAGCAACCCCAGTTCCTCCACCGGGTCCTTGGCGAATTGCGTGGTTACCGGGCCGTCCGCCGCCTTGTACAACGGAAGGTAGTGGGTTAAAGGCTCCCTGGTGATCACCACTCCGGCGGCGTGCGTAGAAGCATGCCGGGGCATTCCCTCCAGCAGGGCGGCCATATCGATTAATTTGCGTACCTGGTCGTCTTCCCGGTAAATCTGGTTTAATTCCGGAGATTCCTGGAGTGCCTTATCAATGGTAATTTTCAAATCGTTGGGCACCAGTTTGGCGATTCGGTCCACGTCGCCGTAAGGCATGCCCAGCGCCCGGCCGACGTCCCGGATGGCCGCCTTGGCCGCCATGGTGCCGAAGGTGGCGATTTGGGCCACCCGGTCCGAGCCGTATTTCCTGGACACGTATTCAATAACCTCGCCGCGCCGTTCAAAGCAAAAGTCAATATCGATATCCGGCATGGACACCCGCTCGGGATTCAAGAATCTTTCAAACAGCAAGTCGTATTTTAAGGGATCCAGATTGGTAATGCCCAGCACGTACGCCACCAGGCTGCCCGCGGCGGAACCGCGACCGGGTCCCACCGGGATGCCGTTTTCCCTGGCGAAATGGATGAAATCCCAGACAATGAGAAAGTAAGCGGAATAGCCCATTTGCTTGATTACATTCAGTTCAAATTCAAGCCTCTGTTTTACTTGCTCACTCATTCCGCCGTAGCGCCACTGGATTCCTTTCAGGCATAATTCCCGCAGGTAAGAGTCCACGGTATGTCCTTCCGGTACTTTGTATTCCGGCAAGTGCAGCTTGCCGAATTCCAGGGTGACATGGCAGCGCTCGGCAATGCGGACCGTATTGTCCATGGCTTCCCTTAACTCGCCGAAAACCAGGGCCATTTCCTGTTCGCTTTTCAGGTAGAGTTCCCGGGATTGAAACTTCATGCGTCCCGGGTCATCAACGGTTTTCCCGGTTTGGATGCATAGCAGCACATCCTGCATTTCGTCGTGTTCCCGCAAAACGTAGTGGACGTCATTTGTAACCACAAGCGGGATGCCGGTTTTTTGATGCAGTTGCAGCAAGCCCCGGTTGGCGGTCTTTTGCTCGTTAAAGCCGTGGTCCTGTAATTCAAGATAAAAATTGTTCCGGCCAAAGATATCTAAATATTCGGACGCGCTTTTTTCAGCTTGTTCCGGGTTACCCTGAATCAAGTGGGAAGCTATTTCACCGGCGATACAGCCGCTCAGGGCGATCAGCCCCTCACTGTGAGCTGCCAGCAGTTCCTTGTCCACCCGGGGCTTGTAATAAAACCCCTCGGTAAAACCCAGGGAAACCAATTTCAGCAAATTCCTGTACCCGGTTTCATTTTCCGCCAGCAGCACCAGGTGAAAAAGGTTATCATCGATTTTAGGCGTGCGGTCGTACCGGGTGCGCGGTGCCACGTATACCTCGCACCCGATGATCGGCTTGACGCCCTGCTTTTGGCAGGCTTTATAGAAATCCACGATGCCGTACATGACCCCGTGGTCGGTGATGGCCAGCGAATTCATTTCCATCCGGGCGGCGGTTTCCACCAGTTGTTTGACCCTGGCCGCGCCGTCCAGCAGGCTGTATTCGGTATGTACGTGCAAGTGTGTAAACAAGGAAATAACCCCCGATAAAACGTTTACTTAAACTTAATAAGATGGATATGAATTTCATAATAAGGGAAATACGGGTCCTCAATGGTCACCGGTATCACCGCTCTCCGCTCGTCGGTTTCCGCCCGGGCGCGCAGATCCTGAATAAACGAGAATGTGGCCGGTCTTCCGGGGTGCGCGATGAGCAAATTACTGCCCCGGCCGGTTACCGCACCAATTACGTTAATCAGATGGGCGTTCAATTTCGGATCGTAAAACACGTCCGATCCCATCACCCATTTAAACTTTTTCTTCATCCCAAAGTTACGCCAGTCACCCAGGTAAGTGTCAAAATTGGCAAGCCCGTTCCGGGTGGCGTTTAAGCTTGCCAGTTCCAGAGCGGAAGGGTTGAAATCGGAGAAAGTGACCCGCGCTCCCTTCAGGCCGCAGATAATACCCGGCAACCCCAGGCCGGCACCCAGTTCGAGCAGTTCCTCGTTGTCAAAACACAGGTTGTCCCAGATCCAGCGGGAAAGCCCGCGCGCCGCAGGCCATATTTCGGCCCAGCAGGGAACCTTGTCTTCATCGGCCGGATCGGTGATCAATTTTTCCACATCCGCGACCACCAGCAGGCTGATCCTTTGCTCCGGTAGGTCAAAGAAAATTTCCTTGGTTTCAATGGATAATATTTTTTACACCACCTTGACTTAAACCCAAAATATATCTTCAGAAACAAGTAAAATTCCCCTTGCTCTAAGGGGAATTTTACATCAAAACGGATTAACGTACAATTTAAAGATTGATTATTCTATTTGATATTGCTTGATTTTTTTATATAACCAGGCCCGGGATATACCTAGCAGCTTTGCCGACTGTAACTTGTTGCCGCCGGTCCTTTCCAGCGCGTCCACAATCGCTTCCTTTTCCACGCTTTCCAGCAAAGCGGGCAGGCTTTTGTTCAAATTAACCGTTTTTTGTTCTTTGCCCTGGATTCCGCCAAATTCCAAAAGATAATGCGGCAGGTGGTTCATTTCTATAGTATCATTTTCCACCAGGTTAAACGCCCGTTCAATGATATTTTCCAGTTCCCGCACGTTACCCGGCCAGTTATAACGTTCGAAAAGCTCCATCACATCCCGGCTGAGGTTACTTATTTTCAATGAAAATTCCCGGTTATATTTGGCAATGAAATGATTAACCAAATCCCTTATATCTTCCTTTCTTTCACGTAAAGGCGGGATGTTTATATTGACGACATTTAAGCGGTAATAAAGGTCCCGGCGAAAGCGACCCTCGGCAATTAACCCGGCGAGATCGCGGTTGGTAGCCGCAATGATACGCACGTCAACCTTTTGGGTATTTCTGTCTCCAAGCCTCTCAATTTCTTTTTCCTGTAACACCCTGAGCACCTTGGCCTGCATGGAAAGCGGCATGTCTCCGATTTCATCAAGGAAAATCGTACCCCTGTGGGCCAGTTCAAATTTTCCGATTTGTCCTCCTTTTCTGGAACCGGTAAAGGCGCCTTCGCGGTAGCCGAATAATTCCGACTCCAGCAGGTTCTCCGGTATCGCGGCACAGTTAACCTTCACAAAAGGCTTGTTGGCGCGGGGGGAATGGGCGTGCAGAGCGTGGGCAAATAGCTCTTTGCCCGTACCGCTTTCCCCCGTGATTAAAACCGTTGATGGTCCCCTGGCCACGCGGCGTACAATTTCTTTAAGCTTACTCACCGCTTTGCTGGCTCCGATGATATCATCCAGCGTGTAGCGCGATTTAATTTCGTTCTTTTTGGTCCATGCCGATTCGCTTTTCAAAGCCAGCGCAGCTAGTTTATCAACGTCTTGATAAACAACTTTGCTGATGGCACCTTCCACTTTGCCGTTTTTAAACACTGGGAAACAACTGACCAGTACATTCCGGTCGGCGAGTTTTAAAATCTTATTTTGTTGCGACCCGCCGTCAATTTGAAAGAAATGCACTTTAGTTTCCGGAAATATTTCTGTAACATGGTGGTTTAGGACTTTTTCCGGGGTGGTCTTTAATAAACCGGCCATGGCATGGTTGATAAAATTCACATAACCTTCTCGGTTTATGGAAATATACCCCTCATTGGTGTGCTCAAATATTGACTCCAGGGAGTTTTTCCGGTCTTTCACCGCTTCCAGTTCCGCCGCCAGTTGGTGCAGTTCGGTTATCTCCTGGGCTACGCCAATGGCGCCGATTATGCGGTTGTCCTTGATGATCGGTGTCCGGTTGACTATATAAAGGGTGTTTCCAAGGACAAATTTGCGCCCGATATGGGCCTTGCCGGTTTTAAGCACTTTAATCAATCCGGTATAGGGAATGACCTGGGAAACCGGTTTGCCAATGGCCTGTTCGGCGGTTATACCGAACAACCTTTCACAAGTGTGATTGAAAATCGTAATATATCCACGGTGATCCACAGCTATTACCAAATTGGCGATACAATCAAAAATTGTATTATCGGTTTCCAGCTTCGACGTCTTAACAACATTGCTTTTCAGGGCCATAGTTTTCACCTCCCGGTTTGGGCGGTAGTTGCTGAATAATTAAAAAAATTCAACAAAAAAAGAATAATTCCTTCTAAAAGATTGAATTTTAATTTTATTTTTAAATTATACAATTGATTTTACTACAAAAACCCGGTACTTGTATTTGGCACTCCGGCGGTTTCTTCCGTTCGTTTCGCAATTTTACCTTTATGGCTGGAGCAACTTTAATTAACGCTTGCAACTTACTACCTAACTACTTCTTCACGCCGCTAAGGGGTCATGGCTTTGGGGATATGACGGGCTAGGGACCGCATCCAGTGCTCCACTCACTCCAGAAATCCGCCGGAGCGCCTGCCGCTGTGGTGTTTTTGCAGTGAAATCATAATTAAATTTTTACATACCTGTTATTTTATATGCCTGTGGCCATGGCAATGGCAGGAACCATAATTTCCACCCGTAGGCCGGCCGTATTTAACGCCATCGCCGGCGACCGCTTTGACCAGGTTGTCGACAGTAAGCTCGTTTCTCAATAATTCCTGGTCGTCTCTGTTTTTTAATAATAGGTTTAGAGTATAATTGATATTCTCGCTGGTTAGGGTTCGTTCATCCATGGCGGCAAGGGCCCTGGCCCAATCGATGGTCTCGGCGATGGACGGTTTCTTGCGCAAATTAAGGTTGGATCTGATATAGTTGGCCGCATTGGCGATTTGAGCAACGATTTTGTCGCCTGCTTCGGGCACTTTAACCTGTAATATACGCGTTTCCTTTTCTACCGGGGGGAAATCAATGTACAAGTATACGCAGCGCCTCTTTAAACCATCCGACAACTCCCTTTCACCGTTGCTGGTCAAAACCACGATGGGGATATGCTTGGCCGTAATGGTGCCCAGTTCAGGGATCGAGACCTGGAAATCTGATAGCACTTCAAATAAAAAAGCTTCAAATTCGGCTTCCACTTTATCCACTTCGTCAATAAGCAAAACCACTTTTTGTTCTGAACGGATGGCCCGGAGCAAGGGGCGTTCCAGCAAATATTCCTCGCTGAACAAGTTGCGTTCAACGTTCTCACCCGGATCGGAGCTTTTAGAGACCTGGATCTTGATTAACTGGCGCTGGTAGTTCCATTCATACAGTGCCTTGTTTTCGTCCAGGCCTTCGTAGCATTGCAGGCGGATTAACTCGGTTTTAAAAATGCGGGCCAGCACCTTGGCAATTTCCGTTTTGCCGACACCGGGCGCCCCTTCCACCAGCAGGGGTTTTTGTAGTTTCAAGGCCAAAAAGATGGTTACCACCACCTCGTCCTCGCAAATGTACCCTTCCTGCTGCAGTGCCGTGCGTAACTCGGGTATGGTTAAATTCATCCTTATTTATTCCTCCTGATGTGATTTGGATTGAAATTCAATAATTCAGAACTACTTTAACCCGGCAAAACCGTTTTGCCTTAATGCTTCGTATAAAACCACAGCCACTGAATTTGAAAGATTAAGTGAACGGGCGTCATTGATCATGGGGATGCGTATGCAGCGATCCCAAAACCGGTTGATGATCCGGTCCGGCAAACCGGCGGTTTCCTTGCCGAAAACAAGAAAATCGTCCAGTCCATATTTTACATCGGTATATTTTTTTATGGCCCTGGTTGTGGCAAAATGAAACCGGTGCCCGGGATATGCGGCGAGAATTTCCTCAAAACTGTCGTGATAATGAATCGTTAACAAGTGCCAGTAATCGAGCCCCGCTCTTTTCAGGTGTTTATCGTCGACGGAAAAACCCAACGGCTTAACCAGGTGCAATTCGGCCCCGGTAACGGCACAGGTGCGGGCTACATTACCGGTATTGGCCGGAATTTCAGGTTCCACGAGAACAAGGTGCATCATCACTTCTCCTCTTTCGGGGTTTTAGGGATATCTTTAAGCACGTGCGGACAATAATCCCTGACAACACAATGCCGGCAGCGCGGCCTCTGCGCCTTACAAGTTGTGCGACCGAAACTGATCAAGCGGTGGTGCCACGCCCCCCTTTCACCGGGCGGGATCAAACTGGTCAGGTTTCGTTCAACCTGGATGGGAGTTTTGCCCGTGGAAAGTCCCAACCTCCGGGCCACCCTGAAGATATGGGTATCGACGGGGAACGTTGGTTTACCAAAACCCAAATTTAAAACAACATTTGCGGTTTTGCGACCAACGCCGGGTAAGGATTGCAGACCGGTTAAATTATCAGGGACTCTTCCTCCATATTTGTCAACAAGGATTCGCGACGTTTCAATAATATGCTTGCTCTTGTTCCGGTATAGCCCGCAGCCCTTGATTTCTTCCGCCAGCTGGTCATAACTCAAGGCGGCAAATTCCCCGGGCGTTTTATATTTTTTAAATAAGCGCGCCGTAGTTTTATTAACCTGCTTATCAGTGCATTGAGCGGAAAGCATGACCGCAATCAATAATTCAAAGGAGTTGCTGTAACATAGCGTTGGCCCGGGGGACGGGATGTGTTTCGCGAGCAAATCAAGGATTTTTTGTTTATCGCTCATATAGTACCTGTAACTTATTTTAACAATCTGGCATGTTCAACTTTAATGCATTTATCCATAACAAACGTCACTCCCGCGCTATGAGCAAGTTCCGCTGCCTTTTCATTTATTATGCCCAGTTGCAGCCAAATTGCCCTGGGTTTTAATTGTAAGGCTTCTTCTACTACCGGAAGCACCTGTTCACTTCGCCGGAATATGTTTACTATATCAACCTTTTCAGCTATGTCCAGCAGATTTTGATAAGCTTTTTCTCCCAGCACGGTTTTCGCCCGCGGGTTTACCGGCATGATCCGGTACCCGTTTTGTTGCATATAACCGGCAACCCGGTAGCTATCCCGGTGTGGTTTGTCGGATAAGCCTACAACCGCAATGGTTTTACTTTTCTGCAAAAGCCGCCGGATGGTTTCATCATCTGGATTCATGTACATATTACTGAACCACTCCCCGTTTTTTAGCTTTATTTTCTAGGTCAAACATTAATATACCTGCCGGTATACCGGGAATTAAAAATTGAGGAACACTTTAAATTATTACCATTGATTAAAATAAAACAAATCGTTCAACAAAAATTATAAAGCAAAAAGGTTATGGCAATAATAAAAAAGGTCTTTTATGATAAATTAATTGCGCCGCGGAAATCTTATGCTTTTTACGTACCGCTGGTTTTTTATTTTATAAGTCTTTTACAGATTTAATTTCTTCACAAGGAGGGCATTGCATGAACGTCACGTTGACCTTGGTCTTGGGGGTCGCAATATTTTTGTTGCTCCTGGCCGTTTTTTTATGGCCGGCTAAGCGGCGACAGGATCCGGTTAAATCATTAAACCGGAACCCGGCTCCACTCCGGGAAGAATTTGCTGAAGAATTTACCTTCCCCGCGCCGGCTGATGAGGAAACACCGAAATTAAGGCCCGAAATGCCTGAAATACCATGGCACTACGGGGTGGACAGGCTGGTGCTGATGGTGCGTGATCCCAACTGGATCTTTGCTTATTGGGAGATTACTGCCACCAAGCAGGAAGAATTCAGCCAGCATTACGGACCCAACGCCTGGAGCTCGTCGAGGCCTGTTTTAAGAGTTTATGACGTAACGGGGGTTAATTATTTCAACGGTACCAACGCCAATGATTTTATGGATATTTCCATAAACGATTATGCCGACAGCTGGCATGTAGAGGTGGGTAGACCAAATTCGTCTTTTTGCGTTGACCTGGGCAGGATTTTCCCCGACGGCCGGTTTGTAACGTTATTAAGATCAAATATTGTTCATACACCAAGCCTCAGTGTTTCGAACCTTTTTGACGAAGAATGGATGTGGATTGAAGGAGTCTACAAAACCATCACCAGGCTGCATATGGGTAGTTCGCCGCTGATTAAGGAAGAATTGGCCCAGGGAATTGGTATCGTGCCTCTGGGGATTAGCTCCCCGGGTTTCACTGAAAACAGGTAATGCCCCGGTAATAACCTCAACTTGGTAAAGGAGAATGTGGCTTTGATCAAGGGATATCTTTGTTTTATATTACATGCCCATTTACCTTATGTTAGGCATCCGGAATACGAACATTTTCTGGAAGAGCGATGGTTTTATGAAGCTATTACCGAATCTTACGTACCGCTAATAGATATTTTTGATGAACTCGTTCAGGAAAACATCCCCTTCCGGTTGACTTTTTCCGTGTCCCCGCCCCTGATTAGCATGTTGAGCGACAGCTTATTACAGGAGAGATATATACGGCATCTAAATAAACTGATCGAACTGGTCGAAAAAGAAACGGAACGGACCGCGGGAAGCGTTTTTCATCCTGTGGCCATAATGTACCGGGACCGGCTGTATCGAATCAGGCATATATTTATTGATAAATACCAGTGTAACTTAATCAATGCTTTTAGAAAATTTCAGCACCTGGGCCGGCTTGAATTGATTACCTCCGCGGCTACTCACGGCTTTTTACCATTGCTGATGACACAGCCCGAAGTTGTTCGCGCCCAGGTCGGCATAGCCGTTGATCTTTTTACCAAATACTTCGGCACCGCGCCGCCCGGCATCTGGTTGCCTGAGTGTGCGTACGCGCACGGTATAGATAACTTTTTAAAAGAATTCGGTATCAAGTACTTTTTTACCGACACCCACGGCGTGCTGTTTGCCTCCCACAGGCCAAGATACGGGATTTACGCACCCATTTATTGTCCTTCCGGAGTGGCGGTTTTCGGCCGTGATCCCGAGTCCTCCAAACAGGTATGGAGTTCCACCGAAGGTTATCCCGGTGATTTTGACTACCGTGAATATTACCGGGATATTGGTCACGATCTGGATTATGATTATATTTACCCGTATATTCACCCGGACGGAATCAGAGTCAACACCGGCATCAAATATTACCGGATCACCGGAAAAGGGCACCATAAAGAACATTACAACCGTGAAAACGCTCTCCGCAAGGCTGATATTCACGCCGGAAACTTCCTGTTTAACCGGGAACACCAGATCCGCCACCTGTGTTCCTTAATGGACCGTGCCCCCATTATTGTTGCTCCTTATGATGCGGAATTGTTCGGGCACTGGTGGTTTGAAGGCCCGGATTGGCTTAAATCTGTTTTACGCAAAGTGCATTATGATTTTGACATGATTGAAACGGTCACACCGGGGGATTATTTAAAGAAATATCAATGTAACCAGGTGGCCCTTCCCTGCCCTTCCACCTGGGGCAACAATGGTTATAATGAAGTCTGGCTGTGCAGAAAAAACGACTGGATCTACAGGCACCTGCATATTGCCGGCGATAGAATGGTTGAACTGGCTGAACTATACCCGTTCGTCCATGGCAGGTTACAAAGGGCGATCAGACAGGCCGCCAGAGAGCTGTTGCTGGCGCAGAGCAGCGATTGGGCTTTCATTATGAATACGGGAACCATGATCGATTACGCGATAAGAAGAACGAAACAACATATCCATAACTTTTTAACTCTTTATAATCAAGTACTGGCACGTAATGTTGATGAAGGACTGCTGGTGGATTTGGAGTATAAAAATAATATTTTTCAGGATATTAATGTTAACCATTATAGAAAATTGTGTACCGACGCTTCAACAGCGTGATATAACAGTATACAGTTGTAAACAATAGATAACAAGAATGCGTAAACCCTTGCCCAAGGGTTTATTTTTTATTTATTGTACTTTTAAGAATGGTTTGCATTATCTAAATTTTCAGACTTGTGTAAACGATAATGCACTCGACCGTAATTTTCCCCTTGTAACGGCTATTTGTAACAAACCATTAATCCCCCAAGTATGACCTCCCAGCTTTTATTTTTAAGGGTTCAGCGCCATAGTGCAATAATGCGCATGAATTTTGCTTAAAAATAATTAAGCTATCCTGGGTTGCTTTTATGGGCCCAATCTGGTCGCTCCGGGAGGTGATAAAGAACAAAGTCCTGAAAATTTTGATTAAATATTTAAAAAAATAAAACAATTAAGGAGGTTTTGTTTATGTCACATGGACACGGACCGGCTAATCCGGGGCCGGCAGGACTGGTCGCTCTCGCCATGGCATGTTTTACTTTTTATGCCATTCATACCGGTAAAGTGGAAGGCTCCGCCATCGCATTGCTTGGTATTTGGTTAATCGGTGGTTTTGTAGTGCAGGTAATTGTCGGCGTCATGGAGTTGAATCACGGTAATGTGCTGGGTGGCAACATCTTTACATTTTTCTCGGCCTTCTTCATGCTGGTAACCGGACTCGAACTAATCTTTAAATTCTTTGCCGTTCAAAACGGCTGGAAAGTCGACGCTCGCATCGACGGATGGGCGTGGCTTGCTCTGGCCATAGCGCTGTTGACCTGGACCCCGGGTTATTTCAAGGCGCCATTAAGCCTGTGCGCCGTGGTGCTTGCCCTTGACGTGGCCGTCCCCGTGGTAGCGCTGATGGATCTGGCCGTATTGGGGCATGAGTGGCACGTTGTATCTGGAAACTTCTTGCTGATTGCCGGTATTTTCGGGCTTTATACCGCCATGGGCGTGGTTCTGAACACCGTATTTGAAAGAACGGTTATTCCGCTGGGCGGGCCGATTATCAAACCCAAGGCAGTTGGTACATCCGCCGCCGCCAAGAGGTAAATGATATAAAAAAGGGGGTTTTGAAGCTCCCTTTTTTTTGTTCCATTCTTTACGAAAATCATTAGGTACTCTTATCTATTGGGCGATCCGGTGATTTCTAAAGGGGTCATGGCTCAGGGATATGACGCGCTGGGTACCGCATCCAGTTCTCCACTCACTCCAGAAATCAACCGGATCGCCCTCCATGGTTGTATTTTTCACCCTGTCGGTGCTGCGCAAAAGCGGCGCGGGCGCATATTCTGCTCGCGGTTAGACGATCTTTTTAACCGGCCCGACAATTTGGTTTATTTTTTCGATATAAAAATCGGCCAGTGATTCGGCCACTTCCATGGTGATTCCTTCGCTGAAAACCCGACAGATCGGTTCTTCGGGGTCCGGCAGTACCAGCGCCCAACCGTCCTGGTGATATACTTTGACTCCGTCATGTAATTCCAAGTTGTTTTCCGGCAATTCTTCAATCAAGCTCCTAATTACCGTACCTTTTGCTTCCCAGGGAACTTGAGTTTCTTTCTTTTCCATGAAAAATGTCGGAATTTCATCGATGAAATCAGCGAGATTAACATTTTCAGTTGCAATGTATTCCGCAATTTTAATGATCGCCGCCAGCGCATCAAAATGAAGCATGGATTGAGTGATTCGCCGCTCGGCGTCATTGCCGGTTCCATTGTCGTGAACAATCAATTTTTCATAAAAATCTTGCACCGCGGTTTTTGTGCGCACCACCCGGGCCCCGTACTTGTCAGCAAGCAAATCCACCGCCCGGGGAGCGGTAACCGGCACCACCACCGTTCCACCGCGGGAGCGCAATACCATTAGCGCCGAAAGCGCCACGAGCATATCTTCCTGGATAGTGCGTCCAAGGTTGTCAATCAACGCCAAATGGTCGGCTCCCGCATCAATAATTACACCCAGGGAAAGACCACGTTCAATTACCAGTCGGGAAACATTTCTGGCAAGTTTTCTGTATTCAGTCCAATTTACGGGGTAATGAGCCGGTTCTGGCTGATCGATTCGATCCAGCTTGATATTTAATTCCCGGCAGACCGGCTCGAGGAACAAACCCGAACAGTTGGGGTCGTATGCGACAGCAAAACCAAGCCCCGCCCGTCGAATAGCATTTGTATCGATTTTTCTCAACAGCGATTGGATATATGTTTCCGGCATCTCGGAGACAAACCTGGTTTCCGAAATTTGCGCGCATTCCGCCCGCTTGAAATCTTCCCGCATAAGCAGGTTTTCCACTTTACGCTCCAGGCTCCTGGAAATATTACCACCGTTGTGGTTTGTGAATATGATGTTCAAAACGTTGGGTTGCCTGGGCGAAACCCTTACATGGATTCCCCCGTCGCACTTAAGTTTTCGCACGGCAAAACGGTGCATGGGCGTGATGCCGTCCGCTATGCTGTACACCTGCGCACCCGCGGATTGCAGGCCGCAGATTACGGCATCCTTGATCATACGGGACGGGGTGTACACGTCACTGCTTACGCATACACTGGCCCCGGAACCAAGCGCGGATGCGAACGCCGCGGCTACGCGGGCGGCGTATTCCGGCGTAATTTCCACATTCACCATGCCGGAAACTCCCTCCATTCCGAACACGCGCCTCGGCACCCGGTTCCCCCAAATCATGCTTTCGCGAACCACAGTGCCCGTTTCCACTATCTTGTTCGGCCACAGTTTGACGTCCGGGTTGATGACGCATCTTTCCCTGACAACCGAATCGCTGCCGACCACAACTCCCTCGTAAACATAACTTCCGGCATGCACCTGCACCCGGCTGCCCAAAACCGCTCCCCGCAAGTGGACTCCCGGGGCAATAAAAACATTGTTCCAGAGCACGCTTCTTTTTATCGAAGCGTTTTCCTGAATGATACTACCGGTACCTATTACGGTAAACTGATCGACCTTGACTCCCTTACCGATCGTTGATCCCTTGCCGATATATACAGGGCCGGTAATCCCGGCGGATTCATCGATATGCACATTTTCTTCAACAAAAATACCCGGACGGATCTCCGTTGCATTGACGGGCAGCCCCACCAGCCCGGAAAGAAAATCATGGTGGGCTTGCAAATATTGTTTCAGATCACCGATATCACACCAGTACCCGGACAGCACCGCGCCGTACAACGGTTCGCCTTTGCTCATCAACAGCGGGAACAGGTCCTTGCTGAAGTCGAATTGTTGATTGTCCGGTATGTAATCCAGGACCTCGGGTTCGAGGATATATATACCCGTATTTACGGTGTCGCTGAAAACTTCCCCCCAGCTGGGCTTCTCCAGAAACCGGGTGATTCTGCCATCCTGGCCGGTTATAACCACCCCGTATTCCAGCGGGCAGCTGACCCTGGTCAAAACCAGCGTGGCCTTGGCTCCTTTTTGCCGGTGAAAATCGATGGCCTTGGAAAGATCGAAATCCGTTAAAGCGTCACCGCTGATTACCAAAAATGTACGGTCCAAAAAGTCCTGGGCATTCTTAACGCTTCCCGCCGTTCCAAGAGGAACGTCTTCAATAAAATACTTCAAGTGGACGTTGAAATCGCTCCCGTTTCCAAAGTAACTGCGGATTTCCTCCGGCATGTACTGCAGAGTGACCCCGATATCACTAAAGTCATGCCTTCTCAGCAAATTGACTATGTGCGACATGATCGGGCGGTTCAAAACAGGGACCATTGGTTTGGGTATGCTGCAGGTGAGGGGTCTCAAACGGGACCCTTCTCCACCGGCCATAATAATCGCCTTCATGACAATTCTACCTCCTTATTGATTACGAATACCTTCCCAAGACCCTGGAAAATCGCTCGATAAAACCGCACTGCCTGGCGTTCCAGTCGGTGAGGCGATGCTCCTCCCACACTTTTCTATAGGTGTCGAGCGTGCCGGCCGCAATATCCCGCCAGTTGAATTGTCTTTTTACTTTCTGATAAGCGTTTTGTTGTAACTGTTGCGCCAGTTGAGGGTTGTGCAATATCCTGAGGATCATGTCCGCCAAAGACCGCGGGTTGCCAGGATAGGCCTTGAGGCCGTCGTAATTGTGCGTCACGATTTCACTTAAACCGCCGGTGTCCGAAATAACCACCGGCGTTCGGGCGGCCATGGCTTCCAGGGCAACGATGCCGAACGGTTCATAAAGACTGGGAAACACGGCAACATCGGCCCAGCTGTACAGTGAATTGCGGGTATACTCGTCAATGTAACCGGTAAAGTACAACCTGTCGGCAATGCCCAGGCGGGAAGCCTGGTTTTGTAATTCGTTGAGGCAAGGACCTTTTCCGGAAATGATAAATTTCGTATTGGGCACTTGCGCCAAAATCATAGGCACGGCGTCAAGGAGAACTTGAACTCCTTTTTCTCTTACCAGCCTGCCGACATAGAATACAATTTTTTCATCCGGAGCGGCGTAATTATTGCGGGAAATATTGTTGTTTTTTGGCACAAAGTTATCGGTATCCACGCCGTTGGGTATGACTACAACCTTGTCGTCGGGGATTTGGAACACATATTTCAATTCTCCCAGCATGTAATGGCTGCAACAAATAACGCGCCAGGCCTCGTAACAGAGCCACCATTCCACGTCGCTGATATGCCTTTGGGTGTCGTTATGCAAGCCGTAATTCCTGCCGTACTCAGTGGCGTGGATGGTGGCTACCAGTGGTATCCGGTAGGCGTGTTTCAAAGCCCTTGCCGTATACGCCACCAGCCAGTCATGCGCGTGGATAATCTGGAAGCGGTCATTTTCGCCGAATATGGAAATGGCCCGCTCCAGCAGCGCAACGTTGAACTGTGCCACCCAGGTGGTAAAGTCCGGTGAAGATACGCTGTATGGAATAACACGATGCACATTAACCCCGTTAACTCTTTCAAATTCCGGAATATTCGGGTCACCCATGGTGAAAAGATGAATTTCCACCCCCATGGCGGAAAGCGCCCTGGTTAAATCGTAAACATGTTGCGCCAAACCACCAACACTTTTGGGGGGGAATTCCCAGGAAAGCATGGCTACACGCATCAACCGACCTCCCTACAACAATAAATTGACAACATTTATATTTTATGTTAAAAGACACTAATTTATTTATGGAGTTTATTTAAATGTGTTAATGAAATAAAAAACCTGCCGTTTGATGGCGGCAGGAGGAGAAACTTTTGTTGATTAATGGCGCCTGCCATTATGAATCTCAAAGCTCCAGTTTATCCCGTTATTGTTATCCCAGTTTCCATACCCGTCGTGGAAACAAAAATTAAATCTTTCTTCATCCGGTATTTCCAAGGTTTTTACCCATCCCCAGCCCGTACGGGACATCCGGTAATCCTGCACGTTCCTCCAGTCCCTGGCGCTGCCGTAACCGACATGCAAGTATACTTGAGTGGCGCCGCTGGCAGCCAGCAGTCCATCGTATAATATTGTTATTTCTTCGCCGCTGGTGATGGGAGTGGGATCCACCACTACCCCTCCCGGGTAGCGGGCGTCATGCATGGCTTTTAATTTGCTTTCCGCGGGGTTGAAGTTGATGGGACCGGACAATATTATCGCCTCCGATTAATCTATTCTACAGGACTATTATCTATAAAACCGGCCTTTTTTATGCGAAAAAAAACACCCTTTGCAGGGTGTTTTACATTACCAATGATTATTCCAGTTTATTACATACTTAATCCCTTTTTGTACCCCCGTAGTAGTCCTCGTAAATGTACATGAGTTCCTTGTCGAATAAAGGTCTCTTCAGGGAAACGGTGTAAGACCGGATTTTGGGCAATAATTCCTCGGCCTGGTGCTCGGTCAGGCGAATGCCGTATTCGGCGTATTTTGCCTTGAGCGCGGCCGTACCCGAGTGTTTGCCCACCACGATCTGCCTTTCCAGGCCCACCTCTTCGGGCAGGAAAGCCTCGTATGTTTTGGGGTTCTTCAGCGCCCCGTCGGCGTGGATGCCCGATTCATGGGCAAACATATTGGAGCCCACGATGGCCTTCCAGGCCGGCAACTCACGGCCGGAAGCACGGGAAACATATTCGGCCACTTCCCGGAAAATCTCCGTTTTAAAGCCCAGGTCCACTTTAAACAGGTGCTTTAGCGCCATGACCACTTCTTCCAGGGCGGCGTTGCCGGCCCGCTCGCCCAGGCCGATGACGGTGACGCCCACCCAGTTGGCGCCGGCCAGCACCCCCGCCAGGGCGTTGGCGGTGGCCATACCGAAGTCGTTGTGGGTATGCATTTCAATATCTATGTCCACGGCCTCGCGGATTTTTTTAATATTATTGTAAGTAGTGAACGGTTCCAGGATACCCACGGTATCGCAGTAGCGCAACCGGTCAGCGCCGGCTTCCTTGGCGGCCCTGGCGAATTGGATTAAAAATTCCGGGTCGCTGCGGGAGGCGTCCTCCGCGTTGACGGAAATATACATACCTTCCTTTTTGGCGAACTCCACCGCCTTGACCATGTTTTCCAACACCCATTCACGGCTTGTTCTCAGCTTGTGTTCGATGTGGATATCGGACGTGGAAATGGAGATCGCCACAGCGTCCACTCCGCAGTCGAGGGAATGCTCGATGTCCTTGATTACCGGGCGGTTCCAGCCCATAATGCTTGCTTTAAGGCCGGACCGGCAGATTTTTTTGATCGCTTCCTTTTCGTCTCCGCCCATGACCGGTACTCCCGCTTCAATCTGGTGCACGCCAATTTCATCCAAAAATTTGGCGATTCTCACTTTCTCCCTGTTGGCAAACACAACACCCGCGGTTTGCTCCCCATCCCGCAGGGTCGTATCAACAATGTAAATGTCGTTAACCGGAGGGGTTAAAAGTTCCATCATTATAATTTGCCTTCCTTTCCAGTTGATTAATTTATAATTTATATTTAGCATATTATGTATGCCAAAATTAAAAACTCAAGATTAATATTATCATAAAAACTCATTCATGAAAAGATTTAGAAAGGGATAATGCAGTATACATGAACATCTTCCAGCTTGCATAAATAATGTATAAAATGTATTGGAGCAGGGATGCTCCCTGCTCAACGTTATGAAATCCACAAAATTATGGTTTGCATACCGTGCATCACTTATCCAATTTTTCCTGCAGTAATTTATTCACCAGCCCGGGGTTGGCCTTGCCTTTGGTGGCCTTCATTACCTGGCCCACCAAAAACCCCAGCGCCTGTTTCTTGCCCCCCCTGTAGTCATCCACGGACTTGGGGTTGGCGGCGATCACTTCTTCCACCACCTTTTCGATTAATCCTTCGTCGCTGATCTGTACCAACCCTTTTTCTTTCACGATGGCGTTCGGGTCTTTACCGGTGTTGAACATTTCCTCAAACACCGTTTTGGCAATTTTACCGCTTATGGTGCCCTTCTCCATCAGCTCCAGCAATTGGGCCAGCTGGGCCGGTTTTATTTTAACTTCATCAATTTCCACGCCGCCGGCGTTCATCATTCTTAGCAGTTCGCCCATCACCCAGTTGCTTACAGTCTTGGGGTTGTTAAATTTATTAACGCATTGTTCATAAAAATCGGCCAGTTCCCTGGAAGATGTGAGCACGCCGGCATCGTACGCGGGCAGGCCATAATCGTTGATGAAACGGGCTTTGCGCTGGTCGGGCAACTCCGGAAGAGTCGCCTTGATTTCATTTACCCACTCCTCGGAGATAACCATGGGAACCAGGTCCGGGTCGGGAAAATACCTGTAGTCATGCGCTTCCTCCTTGCTGCGCAAGGAAAGAGTGACGCCTTTTGCCTCATCCCATGTTCTGGTTTCCTGGGTAATTTGGCCGCCTTCTTCCAATATCTCAATCTGGCGCTCAATTTCGTAAGTCAAGGCCTTGTGTAGCGCTTTAAAAGAATTCATATTTTTAAGTTCTGTTTTGGTGCCGAATTCGGCCTGTCCCACCGGCCTGACGGAAACGTTGGCGTCACAGCGCAGGGACCCTTCCTGCATTTTACAATCGCTGACACCCGTGTACTGGATAATTGCTTTGAGTTTTTCCAGGTAAGCAATGGCTTCGTCGGCGCTGCGCATATCCGGTTCCGAAACAATCTCGATCAGCGGTACGCCGGTCCGGTTATAATCCACCAGGGAATAGGGCGTAGTGGAAATGGTGCCCTGGTGCACCAGTTTACCGGCGTCCTCTTCCATGTGAACTCTGGTGATCCCGATACGCTTGACGTTCCCGTCCACATTTATTTCCAGGTAACCATGCTCGGCTATGGGCAGGTCATACTGGGATATCTGGTAGTTTTTTGGCAAATCCGGGTAATAGTAGTTTTTACGGTCGAACTTGGAAAAGGAGGCAATTCTGCAATTTAAGGCCAGGCCGGCTTTAATGGCGTATTCAACCACCTTTTTATTGACTACCGGCAATACGCCGGGCAGTCCCAGGCAAACAGGGCAAACATGATGATTGGGGTCGGCACCGAATTCGGTACTGGAGTTGCAAAAAATTTTTGTATTTGTTTTTAACTCAACGTGTACTTCCAGGCCGATAACGGCCTCGTATTGGGCCAAAGTGGCACACCTCCCGGGTTTTATTCAGGAAAATTGCGGTGGTGGTCGGTATTTTGTTCAAAGGCGTAAGCAACGCGGAGGAGCTCTCCTTCGCCAAACGGCTTGCCCATCAGTTGCAGCCCCACCGGCAGGTGATCAACCATTCCGGCCGGAATGGATATGGCAGGAATGCCGGCCAGATTGACGGAAAGCGTGCAAATATCCACCATGTACATTTGCAGCGGATCGTCAATTTTTTCGCCGCGCTTGAATGCGGTGCCCGGAGCGGTCGGACCCAGCAGCAGGTCGAATTGCTCGAAGGCCCGGTCGAAATCATTTTTTATCAAGGTACGAACTTTCAGGGCCTGGTTATAGAAAGCATCGTAGTAACCGGCGGACAGCGCGTACGTGCCCAGCATAATCCGCCGCTTGACTTCCGGACCGAAGCCCTCGCTGCGCGTTTTCATAAACATGTCCACCACATCTCCGGCCCGGTCCGCCCGGTAGCCGTAGCGCACCCCGTCGTACCTGGCCAGGTTGGAACTGGCTTCAGCCGGCGCAATCAGGTAGTAGGCGGGCAGAGCATATTCGGTGTGGGGCAGTGAAGTCTCTTCCACTTCGGCGCCTAGGCCGGTTAAAACATTGATGGCCCCGGTAATGACTTCCTTTACTCCGGTGTCAATTCCTTCCCCCATGTATTCCCTGGGCACACCTATTTTCATGCCCTTGATGTCACCGGTGAGAAACGAGGTATAGTCCAGTTGCTCATACGGGGCTGAGGTGGAATCAAGCGGGTCGTGCCCGCAAATGACATTGAGCAAGAGGGCGCAGTCGGTGACATCCCTGGAAAACGGGCCGATTTGGTCCAGGGAGGACGCGTATGCCACCAGGCCGTACCGGGATACCGCGCCGTAAGTGGGCTTCATGCCCACGACGCCGCAAAACGACGCAGGAAGGCGAATTGAACCGCCGGTGTCGGAACCCAGGGCCAGGATAGCTTCACCCGCAGCAACGGCAGCGGCCGAACCACCGCTGGAGCCCCCCGGTACCCGGCCGGTATCCCACGGGTTGCAGGTGGGGAAAAAAGCGGAATTTTCGCAGGATGAACCCATGGCAAACTCGTCCATGTTGGTCTTGCCGGTCATGACAACCTGTTCCTTATTTAACTTTTCCATGACCGTTGCGTTATAAGGCGGTATGTAATTATATAGAATTTTGGAAGCGCAGGTGGTGCGCACGCCCGCGGTACAGATATTGTCCTTGACTGCCACGGGTATCCCGGCCAGGGTCGGCAGTTCCTCGCCCGCGACCCTGGCCCTGTCCACCTGCCGGGCTTGCTGAATGGCCTGCTCCCTGGTCAGGGTGATATAAGCGCGAATTTTTTCCTCCACCTGATCAATGCGGTCAAATACCGCCCTGGTTAATTCCTCGGCGCTGATTTCTTTATTCACCAGCATGTCGTGCAACTGGTGCGCAGTCAGGTAGTATAAATGCAAAACAATTCCCTCCAACTTCAAATACTATATAATCCTGGGCACTTTGAAAAAATCGTCCTGCCGGTCCGGGGCGTTGGCCAGCACTTTTTCAGGCGGCAGGTGTTCTCCCACCCGGTCTTCCCGGAGCACGTTTTGCAGCGGCAATACGTGTGCGGTGGGCGGTACGTCTTTGGTATCCAATTGTTGTAATTTGCGCGCGTGCTCCAGGATATCGCTCAATTGCCTTGAATAAACTTCTTTTTCTTCACCGGTTAGTTCTAAACGGGCCAGAAGAGCCACGTGTTCAACTTCCTTGATGCCGATCATGATCGCACCTTCCTTTTTCTCAAAAAACTGACATTATTATAACAGGGGCATTGCCCCGAAACAAGATATATTGGTTGGCCGCTGCCGGCCTACTCCCCGATCAGATCCAAAAATTCCCGCTCGTCAATAATTGCAACGCCCAGCTGAACAGCTTTGTCGTACTTGCTGCCCGGGCTGTCACCCGCCACCACGTAATCCGTTTTTTTGCTGACCGATGAGGATACTTTGCCGCCCCGGCTTTCGATCAGCTTTTTGGCTTCATCCCTTTTCAGCGAAGCCAGGGTGCCGGTCAAGACAAAAGTTTTTCCTGCCAGTTTGCCGTTTTGCGCTGCTGCGGTTGTTTTTTCGGCAACCACATTGACCCCGTTTTTCACCAGCCGTTCGATTAATGCCCGGTTTTGCGGTTCATGCATGAAGGCGATCACGCTTTCAGCAATTTTGGGGCCGATTTCCGGGATGGCCACGAGTTCTTCATAACCGGCATCCATGATTCTGCGGATATCACCGAAATGTTCCGCCAGAATGCGCGCAGCCCTTTCACCCACGTGCCTGATGCCCAGGGCGAAGATCAGCCGGTGCAGCGGATTGCTCTTGCTTTCTGCAATGGCGTTGATCAAGTTTTCCGCCGATTTGTCGGCAAAGCGTTCCAGGCCCTTCACCTGCTCAGCCGTGAGGCGGTAGAGGTCGGAAACGTCGCGGACCAACCCCGAGTCCACCAGTTGCTTGACCACGGCGGGCCCCAAACCGGCTATATCCATGGCGCCCCGGGAGGCAAAATGAATCAAGCCTTCCAGTAATTGCGCGGGGCAGGCGGCGCCCGTACAGCGGTGGGCGGCTTCATTGGTCTGGCGCACAACTTCCGCGCCGCAGGCCGGGCAGGCGCGGGGCATGGTGAATATTTTTTCCGCGCCGGTTCTTTTTTCTTTTAATACCTCCACAACCTCGGGGATGACATCCCCGGCCTTGTGCACGATCACCCGGTCCCCGATTCGGATGTCCTTATCCCGGATAATGTCCTCGTTGTGCAGCGTCGCCCGGCTGACGGTGGAGCCCGCCAGAAAAACAGGTTCCAGTATGGCGGTGGGTGTGATTACCCCCGTTCGCCCGACGCTGACGATAATGTCCCGGACGGTGGTTTCGGCCTGTTCGGGTGGAAATTTGAAAGCGACGGCCCAGCGGGGGCTTTTCATGGTTGTACCCAGCAAAGCCTGTTGCGCAAGTGAATTGACTTTAATCACCATACCGTCTATGGCATAGGGCAGTTCCGCCTTCCTGTTCTGCCAGATCCGGCAGTAACTGATCGCCTCATCAATATTGCGGCAAACCTGGTAATGAGTGTTGACGCGCAGGCCCAACCCCTCCAGGAATTTTAAAACCTCGCTGTGAGAAGCCGGCGCTTCCCTGTGTGCAAATTCCATCTCGCCGGTGCCATAAACAAATATAGTTAGATTTCGCCCGGCCGTAACCGCAGGATCCAGCTGGCGAAGGGAACCGGCAGCGGCGTTGCGCGGGTTGGCGAAGGCCGGCTCGCCCCGCTCTTCCCGCCGCGCGTTGAGTTCCACAAAGGATTTCTTGGGCATGTACACTTCGCCCCGGACTTCCAGCAAATCCACAGGTTGATTCAGCCTGAGCGGTATGCTCCTGATTGTTTTCAAGTTGGCGGTGATATCCTCACCATTTTCACCGTCGCCGCGGGTGGCCCCACGCACGAAAATACCATTGCGGTAGGTCAGGGATACCGCCAGGCCGTCAATTTTCAATTCCACCACGTAGTCGTAAGGTTCACCGCCCAGAGCGCTTTTTACCCGGCGGTCGAATTCCCGCAAGTCTTCCTCGCTGAAAGCATTGGCCAGACTGAGCATCGGTACGGCATGCCTGACGGTGACAAAACCTTCCCGCGGCTTTCCACCCACCCGCTGCGTGGGCGAATCAGGAGTTATTAAATGAGGATATTCCCGTTCCAGTTGCTGCAATTCGGCCATCAGCCGGTCGTACTGCGCGTCGGTAATCGTTGGCGCGTCCAGAACGTAATAGCGGTAGTCATGCTTTTCAATTTCCCGGCGCAGCGCTTCTATTCTGCGCTTGATTTCCTCGTGTTCACCGCCCATGGCGATTCCCCTTTCTAGGGTTGTTCCAGCGGGGCATAACGGGCCAGCAATGTTTTTACACCCAAGCCGGGAAAATCGATTTTCAGCTCGGTGCTGTCGCCCTTGCCCCTGACTTCGATAATCGTACCCCGGCCCCATTTTCGGTGGTTCACCTGTTCCCCGGGGCGATAATCTTTATTCTTGTCAAACACCCCGGCGCTGTTGTTTTTAGTATTGACCTTTGCCGGTTTTTCTTGTGGACCGCCGGATAATATTTTTTCCACGGGGTCCCCGGTGCTCAGCAACGCTGGAGGCAGTTCCCGCAAGAAACGTGATGGTTCGTTCACACGGGTGTAGCCATAGAGTGTACGCTGCCAGCAATGGGACAGGTACAATAATTCTCTGGCTCTGGTAATCCCGACATAACACAACCTTCTTTCTTCCTCCAGTTCCTGCCTGTTTTCCAGCGACCGGGAATGCGGGAAAACGCTTTCCTCCATCCCGACTAGAAAAACAACTGGAAATTCCAGGCCTTTGGCGCTGTGCAGCGTCATCAGCGTCACGTGATCGGCGTCTTCCTCGTACTGGTCCAGGTCGGTTAGCAGCGCAAGCCCGGCCAGAAAATCTTCCAGGTTGCCGTCCTCCGCCCGGCTGTCATACTCGCCGGTGACGGAATAAAATTCCCGGAGGTTTTCCAGCCTGGTTCTGGACTCCACGGTGCGCTCCTGCTCCAGGGCCTGCCAGTACCCGGTTTCCTCCAGCACCATTTGAACCAGCCGGGTGACGGGCAGATCGCACATCCGCTCCCTTAAATCACGCATAACCCCGCCCAGGGCGCGGGCGGCGGTACGTGCCTTGCCGGTAAGCCCCGGAATATCCAGATCATTTTCCAGTAAGGTCAGGGGCGGAATTCCAGTTTCGTCCGCCGTGGCAAAAATTTTATTTAAAGAGGCCGCGCCGATGCCCCTTTTGGGTTCATTGATGATGCGCCGCAAGCTCACCCTGTCCCCCGGGTTGACCAGCAGCCGCAGGTAGGCAAGAAGGTCCTTGATTTCCTTGCGTTCATAAAATCGCAGGCCGCCCACGATGACGTACGGTATTCCGGCGGCCAGGAATTTTTCCTCCAGCACCCGGGTCTGGGCATGGGTCCGGTAGAGCACGGCAAAATCGCCGTACGGCCTTTGTTTCGCATGGTGCCAGCGGGTAATCCGGTCCACCACGAAATTGGCCTCGGCGTGTTCGTCCCTGGCCGTATACACCACAATAGGGTCTCCCGCCGGGCCGGCGGTCCACAAGTTTTTCTTTTTACGGTTCCGGTTGTTGCTGATGACCACGTTGGCCGATTCCAGGATAGTGCGGGTGGAACGATAATTTTGTTCCAGGACGATCACCCGGGCATCCGGGTAATCCCGTTCAAAACTGAGAATGTTCTGGATATCCGCCCCCCGCCAGCCGTAAATGCCCTGGTCGGGGTCACCCACCACACAGAGGTTACGGTACTGTTGGGCTAACAGATTAACCAGTACGTACTGGGCGTGGTTGGTATCCTGGTATTCGTCCACCAGGACGTATTTGAACCTTTCCTGGTAGTACCGCAGTATATCCGGGTTGTTTTGCCAGAGAAGCACGGTTTGCATCAGCAGATCGTCAAAATCCAGGGCATTGTTTTGTTTCAGCTTGGCCTTGTACAATTGATAAACCTGGCAAACAGTTCGGCTGAAATAATCATATGATTTTTTTTCCAGCTCCGCGGGCCCGTAAAGCATGTTCTTGGCTTGGGATATGGCCGCCAGCACGGCGGGCGGGGCGAACTTTTTATCGTCCAGGTTTAACTCCTTCAAGCATTCCTTGATTACCGTCTTCTGATCGTCCGTATCGTAAATCACAAAGTTTGGCAGGTACCCGGCAAATCCCGCGTGGCGGCGCAGTATGCGCAAGCAGGCGGCGTGAAAAGTGCACACCCAGAGGTCATCAACCATATCCGGCACCACGGCGGCTATCCGGTCACGCATTTCCCGCGCCGCCTTGTTGGTGAAGGTGATGGCCAGAATATTGAAGGGGTCGACGCCCCTCTCCCGGATCAAGTAAGCAATTCGAGTGGTAAGGACCCGGGTTTTGCCGCTGCCCGCCCCGGCCAGAACCAGCAGGGGCCCGTCGCCGTGTGTTACTGCCTCTCTCTGCGCTTCGTTGAGGGCGGTTAAATCCATAAATCTATTGTTACCTCCGCAAATAATATTTTAAACGCTTACCCAATTATATAGAAACAGCAAAACGCCACCTTGCGGTGGCTTTAATGATGTTAGCTTTTGCCGTATACCTTCTCAGGGTCAAACAGGGGCTCGCCCTTTATCGTAACGGTGCCGTCGCCGGACAGCTGGTAATGGAAACAGCTGTAATAGCCCTCGTGGCAAGCGGCGCCCTTTTGCTCCACAAGTATCAGCAAGGTGTCCCGGTCGCAATCAAAAAATATTTCTTTAACTTTTTGCACGTTGCCGGATGATTCTCCTTTATGCCAGAATTTCCGCCTGCTTCTGCTCCAAAACCAGGTTTCGCCCGAGGCCAGCGTTTTGGCCACGGCTTCGCTGTTCATGTAGGCCAGCATGAGCACTTCCCCGGTGTTGTAATCCTGCACAATGGCGGGTATCAGCCCGTCCTGGTTATATTTCAATTCTTCCGGTTTTATCCGCACGCAACACACCTCGTTTAATTAATGGTACTTTTCCCCGGTGTTCATTATTTGTGGTGTTTTTCATTTAATAATACCGCGTAACTAAATTCTTACCGGTACCCCGTGCTTGTCCAAAAACTGTTTTGTTTCGGCAATGGAATAGGTGCCGAAGTGAAAAATGGAAGCTGCCAGCGCGGCGTCGGCCTCACCTGCGGTAAGGCCCGTGAGAATATGCTCCAGGTTTCCCACGCCGCCGGAGGCGATGACAGGTATGTTTACCGCCCTGGCGATGGCCCGGGTTAACGGAATGTCGTAACCATCCCTGGTTCCGTCCCTGTCCATGCTGGTTAACAAAATTTCCCCCGCCCCAAGGCGTTCCACTTCCACCGCCCAGGCCACCGCATCAATACCGGTGGGGGTACGTCCCCCGTGGATATATACTTCCCATTTTTCCCCGCCCACATTACGCGCGTCTATCGCCACCACAATGCACTGGCTGCCGAACCTGGCCGAAGCTTCGGCGATTAGCCGCGGGTTTTTCACAGCGGCTGTGTTTATTGATACTTTGTCCGCTCCGGCGGAAAGCATTTCCCGGATATCCTCCAGAGTGCTGATGCCGCCGCCCACGGTGTACGGAATAAACACCTCGGACGCGGTTCGGTACACCATGTCCAGAACAGTTTTTCGCCCCTCGGCGGAAGCGGTGATATCCAAAAATACCAGTTCGTCGGCACCCGCCCGGTCATAAAACGCGGCCAATTCCACCGGGTCTCCCGCATCCCGCAAATTAACGAAATTGGTGCCCTTGACCACTCGACCGCCGGTGACATCAAGGCAGGGTATAATTCGTTTCATCAACATGAGATCGACCTTTTCCCCCCCCCACCGCCAGCGCTTCGTCAAAACTAACCGTGCCGGCGTAAAGGGCCTTGCCGATGATGACCCCTTCCACTCCCATTGACTCAAGCTGGCTGAGCGCAATAATATCTTCGATGGTGGATACCCCGCCCGAGGCAATTACTTTAAGTTTGCTTGCCTGAACCAGCTTTTTAATGGCCTCCAGATTCGGGCCCTTTAATGTGCCATCCCGGGAAATGTCGGTAAAAATAACCCGGTTTACGCCCATCCGGTAAACCTCACCGGCCAGTTCCAGCGTGTCCTTTTCCGCAGTCAACCCCCATCCTTCAATGGCCACCTTGCCGTCACGGGCGTCAATGCCTACTACGATGTGATCCCCGAAGCGGGCGCAGGCTTCCGCCACAAGCGCGGGATTGCGAATGGCCACCGTGCCGAGGATAACTCTGGACACTCCCATTTGCAAAAGTTTTTCCACCGTTTGCAGGTCGCGAATGCCTCCCCCTACTTGTACCGGGATATTGACCGCCCGGATGATATCACCGATGGTTTCCAGGTTTCTGGGCGTTCCCGCAAAGGCGCCGTCCAGGTCCACCACGTGCAGGTAACGGGCGCCGCTGCCTTCCCACATACGGGCTACGGCCACCGGGTCATCGGAATAAACCGTCATACGGTCCAATTTACCCTCCACCAGGCGTACACACTTCCCAGCCCGCAGGTCTATAGCCGGGATAATCAACATGTTTCAACCAACCTCCCAAAGTTTTGCAAAATGCGCAGGCCCAGGGCGCTGCTTTTTTCCGGGTGAAATTGAATACCGAACACATTATCTTTAGCCGCGACGGAAGTAAACTCAATTCCATATTCGGTGGTACCTGCCACAAGTTCAGGGGCGGCAGGTTCAACATAATAAGAATGCACAAAATAGAAAGCAGCGTTGTCGTGAATTCCCGCAAACAGCGGGCAATTCTTGTTCCTTATGGACAGGGTGTTCCAGCCCATGTGCGGGATCTTCAGCACGGGCGGCAATTTGCACACCCGCCCGGGAAATATCCCCAGACCCGCGGTGTTGCCCCATTCCTCGCTGGATTCAAACAATAGCTGCAGGCCGAGGCAAATGCCCAGGAACGGTTTTCCTTCCTTGATAAACCTGTATATTGCATCCACCATACCCAGCTGTTGCAGGTTACGCATAGCGTCGGCAAAGGCCCCGACGCCGGGTAGAACCACGCCGCCGAACTTGTCCAGTGTTGCCGGGTCACCGGTTACTTCCACGCTTATGCCCATTTTCTCAAAGCCTTTGGCCACACTGCGCAAGTTGCCCATACCATAATCAATAATGCCAATCAAAACACTTTCCTCTCCCCCAAAATTAATTAAAGCACGCCTTTGGTGGAAGGTACCCCTCCCGCCGGGTCTTTAACCGCGGCGGCTAAACGGATGGACCGTCCCAGCGCCTTGAAGACAGCCTCAATGATGTGGTGGGTGTTTTTACCGGCCAGCAGCCGCACATGCAGGGTCAGCGCGCCGTTAACGGCGAATGCGCGCAAAAATTCTTCCACCAGTTCCGTATCGAAATTACCAACCCGGGGCACGGGCAAAGGCACATCGAAGCCAAGATAACCGCGCCCGCTGAAATCGAGAGCCACCGCAACAAGGGACTCGTCCATGGGCAGCAGGACGTGGCCGTATCTTTCTATCCCTTTCTTATCACCCAGCGCCTCCTTTACGGCCAGTCCCAGGCAGATACCCACGTCCTCCACGGTGTGGTGCGCGTCCACCGCCACGTCGCCCCGGGCTTCCAGCTCCAGGTTCAGTCCTCCGTGCGCGGCCAGCAACACCAGCATGTGGTCCAAAAAGGGCACCCCGGTGTTGACCGCGGCGCTACCGTTCCCATCCAGGTCAACAGAGACCGAAATGCTGGTTTCGACCGTTGTACGGTTGATTTGTGCTTGGCGAGCATTTTGTCTATTCATCAATGTTCTCCCCCAGGGTGGTAATAACCTCCCGCAAAGACTGTAAAAATATTTCGTTTTCCCGCGGCCGGCCCACGGTAACGCGCAGGTAACCGGATAATAAGGGGTCGCCGAAGTTTCGCACCAGTACCTTTTTTCCCAGCAGGCCATGAAAAATGTCGGAGGCCGAATAATTTGTACTGAACAACAGGTAATTGGCGTCCGACGGGTAAACCCGCACGCCCGGAATTTGTTGCATCCCGGCGAATAATTGCTCGCGCGCGGCCACGATTTGTTCCACATGCCGGGCAAAGATTCCGCTGTTGCGCAGTACCGCCAGTGCGGCCAGTTGGGAAAAAGTATTCAGGTTAAAAGGCTGTTTAACTTTATGCAAAAGTCGTAGTACTTCGGGCCGGGCGAGCAGGTAACCCACCCGTAAGCCCGCCAGGCCGTATGCCTTGGAAAAGGTCCGTAAAATAACGAGGTTGGGGTGTTTCTCCAGTAAAGGTAAAAAGTCGGCTCCCCCAAATTCAACATACGCCTGGTCCACCACCACCGGGCAGCGACAATTGCCCAGAATTGAGGTTAATTGCTCCGCGGTCGCCGAGTTGCCCGTGGGGTTGTTGGGGGAACAGATCACCACCAGGCCGGCACCGTCGCCGGCCTGGATAATTTTTTCCACCGGCAGGTCGAAATCATCTTCCCTGTTTATTTCCACTACTTCCGCTCCGGACACTCTGGCATGGATGCCGTACATGGAAAAGGTCGGCGTGGCGATAATCACCCGGTTGCCGGCTCCGAAAGTAAGCATTATGTTGAGAATTAATTCGTCCGACCCGTTTCCCGCCATAATGTGATCCGCCGGGACACCGCGACGCAAAGCAAGCTCCCGCAGCAGTTCTTCCGCCATCGCATCGGGGTAGCGGGTAAAAGACTGGGGACCCAGTGCGGCAAACATTTGCCGGGTGATTTCCGGCGGAAAATCAAAGGGGTTCTCGTTGGCATCAAGTTTAATTACACCGGGGTAGGCTACAGAATGATACGGGGTCAATTCCTTCAAGCAATCCCGAACCAGCCCCTCCGGATTAAAAACATAGCTCACCCGAAATCAACCCCTTTCTTTTTTGTTTCCGCCGTGATCATTGTTGAAACCATTGAAGCCGCCCGCATCAACACTGTGCAGGCTGCCGAAGCCCGGTTTAAAACGCTCCCAACCCGGCAGTTCCCTGGCACCCAGATCACTCTGGGGAACTGCGGAGTAATGAGTTGGTGCTGCGCCGTTCTTCGGTTGTACTTCTTCATTTCCGGGTTGTGCTGCAAGTCTGATCTTGACGGCCGCGGCATGGGCGTCCAGCCCTTCCATCATGGCCAGGGTGACAATGTATTTGCCGTCCCGCTGCAGCGCCCTGGGAGAATAGCCGATGATACTGGTTTTTTTCATAAACGTGTCCACATTGAGCGGTGAAAAAAACCTGGCCGTACCGCCCGTGGGCAGCACGTGGTTGGGCCCGGCAAAATAGTCACCCACCGGTTCGGGTGAATACTGGCCCAGGAAAATCGTCCCGGCGTTGCCCAGCTTGCCCAGCCACATGTAGGGGTCGCGCACCAGCAACTCCAGGTGTTCGGGAGCGAAAGAATCAGCAACTTGCACGGCCTCGGCCAGTGTACCGGTGATGACGATGGCTCCCCTTTCTCTAATGGATTTTTCTGCCACCTCCCGCCTGTTTAAATTTTTCAACTGGTCGATGAGCGCCTGTTGAACATTTTGTGCCAGGCGGGTGGACGGGGTCACCAGGACCGCGGAAGCCATCTCGTCATGTTCCGCCTGGGCCAGCATGTCCGCAGCAACGAATTCCGGCCTGGCCGTTTCGTCCGCGATGATCAGCACCTCGCTCGGCCCGGCCAGCATGTCAATGTCAACCATGCCGAAAACTTGGCGTTTGGCCGCAGTGACATAAATATTGCCGGGCCCGACTATTTTATCCACCTTTGCTATGGTCTGCGTTCCGTAAGCCAGCGCGGCAATTGCCTGGGCTCCGCCTGCGCGGTAGATTTCCGTGACGCCGGCCTCGGCTGCGGCCACCAGGGTATGGGGGTTAATCGAGCCGTTGCGGCCGGGCGGGGTAACCATCACAATTTCCCGCACTCCCGCCACAGCGGCCGGAATGGCGTTCATTAAAACCGAGGAGGGGTAGGAGGCTTTGCCCCCGGGCACGTATATGCCCACCCTGCGCAGGGGCAGAAGCAACTGTCCCAGCAGTGTGCCGTCGGATTGCGGGTCGATCCAGGAATTTCTGAGCTGTTTGCGGTGAAATTGCACAATGTTTTGGGCAGCCTTGCGCAGGGCAACCAAAAAATCCTCGCTCATGCTGTTATAAGCGGCCTCGATCTCATCCGGCCCCACCCTGATGCCGGACGCCTCCAGGCGAATACCGTCAAGCCGGGCGGTGGCGGCGCATAACGCTTCATCCCCGCCTGTTCTAACAGAATTCACGATATCCCTTACCGCATCGTCAACCTTTTCCAGGTCAAGGGTTCTTTTATGTAATAAACCGGTGAGAGCATCATCCCCCGGTCTGATCACTTGAATCAATAAAGCACCTCCTTTAATACGTTAAAGCAATAACATAATAAAATATTAAATTACCCCCATGTTACTGTCAACATTTTTTTGCTATTCCACCCGCTCGTTTTTCACAGGGTTTAATCTTTCCAGCACGATCTTGTAACCGTCCGCCCCGTAATTCAACGACCTTTTAACCCTGCTGATGGTGGCAGTGCTGGCCCCGGTGCGCGAGGCAATCTCGCCGTAAGTAAAGTTGGCCTGCAGCATTCTGGCCACTTCCAGCCGCTGGGCCATTGATTTTATTTCGGCCACCGTGCAGACATCCTCAAAAAACTGGTAGCACTCGTCGATGTTCTTTAACTGCATTATCGCCTGAAAAAGCTGGTCGATTAAAGGTTCCCGCAGTTTTCCGGTATAAGTCACTCGATTTTCCTCCCGGAAACAATTTAATTCCCAATTAGGTTATTATTTCTACCTTTCTTATATGCAATTCGCTGGCAAACCGTCAAATCCTTTCACATGGCAAAGTGTTAAACAAAAAAAGATAACCGGTCTTGCGACCGGATATCCCGAATTATTTTTGACTTGCGCAAATCGTCATCTGGCCAGAGCTTTTTTACCGATATCCTTGCGGTAATGCATATCGTTGAAATGCACTTTGGATACTCCCTGATAGGCCAGCTCAATGGCTTCCGGAATGCTTGCAGCCCTGGCGGTGATGCCGATTACGCGGCCGCCCGCCGTAACTACCCGGTTGCCCTTCAGGGCGGTACCGGAATGAAAAGCCACCACGTTTTCCGGCAAATTATCCAGGCCGGAAATTATTTCCCCCTTGCGGTATTCGCCGGGGTAGCCCTGGGAGGTCAGCACCACGCAAACCGATGCCCCGTCATTCCAGCCGATGTTGATCTTATTTAATTCACCGGCCAGCAGCGCTTCAATCACGTCCACCAAATCCGATTGCAGCATCATCATGATGGGCTGGGCCTCGGGGTCGCCGAACCGGGCGTTGAATTCGAGGACCTGCGGGCCCCTGTCCGTGATCATCAGTCCCGCGTAAAGCACCCCGCGGTACGGGCGGTCCTCGGCAGCCAAACCGCGCACGGTGGGAATCAATATTTTATCCACAACCTCCTGCCTCAGCTCCGGAGTGATAACCGGCGCCGGCGCGTAAGCTCCCATCCCCCCGGTGTTGGGCCCGCAGTCGTTGTCGTAGACCTGTTTGTGGTCCTGGGCGGGAATCATGGGCACCACGTTTTCACCATCGGTGAAAGCCAGCATGCTGGCTTCCTCGCCCCGCAGGCATTCCTCCACCACAACGCGGTTGCCCGCCGCCCCGAAAGCCCTCTGCTTCATAATGTAATGCACCGCTGACAGGGCAGTCTGCTCGTCCTCCGCAACGATAACACCCTTACCGGCAGCCAGCCCGTCGGCCTTGATCACGCAGGGAGCGCCTGTTTTTTTAATGTATTCCTGTGCTGCTTCGGCGTCCTCAAAAACGGCATGCCGGGCGGTGGGGATGCTGTATTTTTGCATGATTTCCTTGGCCAGGACCTTGCTGCCCTCGATTTCCGCGGCCCTTTGCCGGGGGCCGAACACCGGGAAGCCCTCTTTTTCCATCGCGTCCACCAGGCCGGCCACCAGGGGCGCCTCCGGCCCCACCACGGTCAGGTCGAATTTGTGCTGCCGGGCCAGATCCAGGATGGCCGGTACATTTTCAGCATTGATGTTCACACATTCCGCCAGTTCGGCAATACCGGCATTGCCCGGCGCGCAGAATATCTTTTTCACCCGGGGACTACGGCTCAATTTCCACGCCAGGGCGTGCTCCCGGCCCCCGCCCCCCACGATTAAAACCTTCAAGTTATCTCCCCCTGAAAAGAATTAATGTCTGAAATGGCGCATGCCGGTGAAGACCATGGCAATGCCGTTTTTGTCGGCCACCTCTATGGATTCGTTATCACGCAGGGAACCGCCGGGCTGGATCACGGCGCTGATCCCTGCCGCCGCCGCTTCTTCCAGGGTGTCGGAGAACGGGAAAAACGCGTCCGAAGCCAGAACGGCTCCCCTGGCCGCTTCTCCCGCCTGTTTCAAGGCGATGCGGGCCGAGGTGACCCGGTTCATCTGGCCGGCGCCCACACCGAGCACCTTTTTGTTTTTGGCCACCACGATTGCGTTTGATTTAACATGTTTAACCACGGTCATGGCAAACAGCAGGTCCTCCAGCTCCTGCTCACCGGGAGCGCGCCTGGTAACCACCTTCATCCTGTCCCTGTCCACCACGCCCCGGTCAAAATTCTGGACCAGCAAACCGCCGTTGACTTTGCGCAATTCAAAGCGGTCGGAGCTTTCATTTAACGGGCCGGTTTTCAGAATGCGTAAATTCTCCTTTTGTTTTAAAATGGCCAGGGCGTCCTCGTCGTAATCCGGGGCGATTACAGCTTCCAGGAATATTTTGTTCATTTCTTCGGCCGTGGCCGCGTCCACCTTGGCATTAAAAGCGACAATGCCGCCGAAAGCCGACACAGGGTCACCTTCGTACGCCATTTTATAGGCGTCCACCAGTGTACCGGCGCTGGCCGCACCGCACGGGTTGTTGTGCTTGACGATGACGGCGGAAGTTTCAGCAAATTCCCTCACCGCCTCCAGGGCGGCATTCAAATCCAAAATGTTGTTATAGGAAAGTTCCTTGCCGTGCAGTTGCACGGCATTGCCCACGCAAGCCCCGGTTACCGACGGGTCGTGATAAAACGCCGCGCTCTGGTGGGGATTTTCACCATACCGCAAGGTTTGGACCAGGTTGTACCGGCTTTGCCAAACAGGTGGAAAAACGTTGTCCGTTTTGTTGAGAGCGGAAAGGTAATTTGCAATGGCGCTGTCGTATGCGGCGGTATGGGCAAAGGCTTCCCGGGCCAGGTCCAGGCGAAATTCCTCGCTGATTTCGCCGCGTTTGACGGCCTCCAGCACCTCCGGGTAGCGCTGCGGGCTGACCACCACCAGTACATACCTGTAGTTCTTGGCCGCCGCGCGCACCATGGCAGGCCCGCCGATATCAATATTTTCAACGGCCTCTTCCAGTGTAACTCCGGGTTTGGCCACCGTTTCCCTGAACGGGTAAAGGTTCACCACCACCAGGTCGATGGGGGTAATGTTATGTTCCCTTAATTGGGCCAGGTGCTCGTCCGTACGCATGGCCAGAATGCCGCCGTGTACCCGGGGGTGGAGTGTTTTCACCCGGCCGTCCAGGATTTCCGGAAAACCGGTAACATCCGTTATGTAAGTGACGGGTATGCCGGCTCCGCGCAGGGTCCTGGCCGTGCCGCCGGTCGATACTATCTCAATGCCGGCACCGGCCAGTGCCCGCGCAAACTCCACCAGCCCGCTCTTATCGGAGACGCTGATTAACGCCCGTTTTATCGCCATCTTTTTACCTCCTATCTCAATATTTTCAATAAAGCTTTAACTAGCTCTTATTAACTGCGCTTTTCAAAAATTTATCAACCTGGGCGGTCCAATCCACAATTCACCCCTTGCTCACACTATCATGTCTCCCGGGGTCTGTGCCCCAACATTCCTTTGTTCAGCACAATGGAGGCGGGTGGGAAACCGGTAGAATGTTCAACGCCTACTTAATATAAACTTTCCGACCCCTGACCTCCAGCTTGCCTTCACAGAAAAGCCTGATCGCCTCGGGGTAAATCCTGTGTTCCTGCTCCAAAATGCGCTCCGCCAGGGTGTCCGCGGTATCGTCGTCATAAACGGGCACAACCGCCTGCAGGATGATGGGGCCGGTATCCATTCCCTCGTCCACAAAGTGCACCGTGCAGCCGCTGAATTTCACCCCATAGCACCAGGCCTGTTCCTGGGCGTGGAGGCCGGGGAAGGCGGGCAGCAGGGCGGGGTGAATGTTCATGATCCGGCCGGGGAAAGCGTCCAGCAATCCGTTTCCCACCAGCCTCATGTACCCGGCCAGGCAAACCAGGTCCACCCCGTGTTCCTTCAAAACGCCGGCTATTTGACGCTCGTACTCCGCTTTGCCGGGAAAATCCCCCATGTCTACGTGCACCGCGGGTATGCCCGCCCGGCGGGCCCGCTCAAGGGCGAAGGCGTTCCCATTGTCGCTGATGACAACCGCCACCCTGGCCGGCAGCCTTCCAGCGGCGCAGGCGTCAATAATTGCTTGGAGGTTGGAGCCGCGGCCCGAGGCCAGCACCCCCAGATTCAACTTGTTCATATTCTCCCCCCGAGAGTAATAAAATGATTACCGGTACTTGTATCCGGCGCTCCGGCGGTTTCTTTCGTTCGTTTCGCAATTTTACCCTTGAGGCCGGTGAAGCTTGTAGTTAACGCTTGCAATCCCGCACTCAGCTGGTCAGCTGAGAGCGGGACCTAACTACTTCTTCACGCCCTAAGGGGGCATGGCTCTTGGGGATATGACGTGTTATTGGGGACATACCTCCGACCAAAAAGCCATGACCCTAAAGAGGAGGTGTGTCCCCTGACCTCTTTTCCGCATCCAGTGCTCCACTCACTCCAGAAATCCGCCGGAGTACCTGCCGCTGTGGTGTTTTTGCAGCAAAATCACAATTATAACAGGTGCACCTTACCGTCTCCTTCTGTAACCCGGCCCACCAGCCTTGCGTCTTCACCGCACCTGTTCAGTTCGTCTATCACATCACCGGCTAGCTCTTTTTCCACCACCAGCACCATGCCAACACCCATGTTGAAGACCCGGTACATTTCGGCGGCATCAACGGGGCCCTCCCGGGCAATAATCCTGAAAACGGCTGGCACCTCCCAGGTGCCGGTATCAATTTCCACGGCGGTTCCCGGCGGCAGGATGCGGGGCACGTTTTCCACCAGTCCCCCGCCGGTGATATGGGCAATTCCTTTTATTTTAAATTTATTTAGCAGGGGCAGGACGACCGGCACGTAGATCCGCGTCGGACGCAGCAATTCCTCGCCCACGGTGCAACCCAGCTCGCGTTCCACTTGTTCAACCCTGCCGGCAACCATTTCCAGCAGCACGCGGCGGGCCAGGGAATAGCCGTTGCTGTGCAGCCCCGAGGAAGGCAGGCCGATCACCGCATCGCCCGGTGTAATCGCGCTGCCGTCAATGATATCTTTTTTTTCCACTACTCCCACCGCAAATCCTGCGATGTCGTACTCGCCATCCCCGTAAAAGCCGGGCATTTCGGCGGTTTCCCCACCGATCAGGGCGCAGCCGGCCCGGCGGCAGCCCTCGGCTACTCCGGCCACGATATCCGCCACCTTTTCCGGTTCCAGCCGGCCAATGGCCAGGTAATCCAGGAAAAACAGCGGCTCCGCTCCAAGGGCTAAAATATCGTTGACGCACATGGCCACAGCGTCAATACCAATAGTATCGTGTTTATCCAGCATGAAAGCCACGCGCAGCTTGGTGCCGACGCCGTCGGTGCCTGAAACCAGGACGGGCTCGTGATACTTTGCGGTATCCATTTGAAAAAGCCCCCCAAAACCACCGATACCCGCGAGCACGCCGGGCCGAAAGGTGCTCCGGACCGATTTTTTCATCAACTCCACGGCGCGGTTCCCCGCGTCGATATTAACGCCAGTATCCGCGTAGGTGATCGGTTTTTGCTCGGACATAATTTCCCCCGTTTCCATGATCATTCCAGGCTGTATTTTCCGGTTTCCTTGGGTTTGGCCACCTCCACTGGGTAGTTGCCGTCAAAACAGGCAGTGCAGAAGTTGTCCCGGGAGTTGCCGAATATGTTTAAGAGCCCGTCCAGCGACAGGTAATACAGGCCGTCGGCGCCTATGGAGCGGCAAATTTCCTCCAGGGATAACCGGGCGGCAATCAGTTCGTCCTCGTTGGAAGTGTCGATCCCGTAATAGCAGGACCTGGTAATGGGCGGCGAACTCAGGCACATGTGCACTTCCTTGACCCCGCAATCGCGCAGCATGGCCACGATTTTGCCGCTGGTGGTGCCCCGTACGATGGAATCGTCCACCATGACCACTCTTTTACCGTTTAAAACTTCGCGCACCGAATTAAGCTTAAGCCTTACCCCCAGGTCCCTCATTTCCTGGGAGGGCTGAATGAAAGTTCTGCCGATGTAGCGGTTCTTCATCAAGCCTTCCTCAAAGGGGATCCCTGAAGCTTCGGCAAAACCGCGGGCGGCCGCCGTTCCCGAATCGGGCACCGGTATGACTATATCCGCATCCACCGGGTATTCACCGGCCAGCACCCTGCCCATTTCCCGCCGTACCATGTTGACGTTGAAGCCGTCAATAAAGCTGTCCGGGCGGGCAAAGTAAATGTACTCGAAAATGCAGTGCGCGCGCTTGCGCGGTTTAAGCACCTGGATGGACTCCAGGCCGTTTTCGTCCATAACCACGATTTCACCCGGCTGCACATCCCGGATCAACCCGGCCCCCACAGTGTCAAGGGCGCAAGACTCAGAGGCCACCACGTAACCCTCACCCAGCGTGCCCAGGCACAACGGGCGGAACCCGTGCGGGTCGCGCACGGCGATAAGCTTGTTTTCCGTAATGATGACCAGTGAATACGCGCCCTTAATGTCAATCATGCACTTGACTAAAGCGTCTTCCAGGCCGTTTTGCGCGGACCTGGCGATAATGTTGACAATAACCTCGCTGTCGGTTGAGGATTGAAAAACCGAGCCGGTGGCCATCAGCCGGCTGCGCAGTTCGGTAACATTGGTGAGATTGCCGTTGTGCGCCAGACCCAGCATGCCCCCGGCATAGCGGAACAACAGCGGCTGGGCATTGACGGGGTGGCTGGCGCCGGTGGTGGAGTAACGCACGTGGCCGATGGCGATATGCCCGCGCAGGTTGTTCAACTGGTCTCCGGAAAACACTTCCGACACCAGGCCCATCCCTTTGTACAGCTGTACTTTTTTACCGTCGGCGACAGCGATGCCGGCGCTTTCCTGCCCGCGGTGCTGCAATGCGTAAAGGCCGTAATACGTAAGCCTGGTCACGTCATGCCCCGGGGCGTAAATGCCGAAAACGCCGCATTCCTCCCTGGGCTTGTCCGGCAACAATATTCCGTTTGTTGATCCGGGCCGGCAACCTGCCATAACTATCTCCCCCAGCATTAAATTTAAATAATGATTTTGCTGCAAAAACCGGTACTCGTATCTGGCGCTCCGGCGGTTTCCTCCGTTCGTTTCGCAATTTTACCTAAATGGTTGGAGCAACTTTTAGCTAACGCTTGCAACTTACTGCCCAACTACTTCTTCACGCCGCTAAGGGGTCACGGCTTTGAGGATATGACGGTATCGTTGGGGACATACCTCCGACCCCAAAGCTTTGCCCTAAAGAGGAGGTGTGTCCCCTGATCGCTATTCCGCATCCAGTGCTCCACTCACTCCAGAAATCCGCCGGATCGCCTGTAGCTGTGATGTTTTTGCAGTGAAATCAATAATAAAAAAATTTTCCAACCACCAACCACTAACTACCTACCACCACTTTACCGGCCGGTAAGGCGGCGGTAAACTTCGCGGTATGCTTCCTCCACGTTCCCCAGGTCCCGGCGGAAACGGTCCTTGTCCAGCTTCTCCCGGGTATTTTTATCCCAGAACCGGCATGTATCGGGGGAAATTTCATCGCCCAGCAGCAATTCTCCTTTATGCAAGCCGAACTCCAATTTAAAATCAATCAGATCCAACTCCCGCTCGGCCAGGTGGGAGCGCAGCACATCGTTGACCTTTAAAGCTATTTCCCTGATCCGGGCCATCTGCTCGGGGGTGGCCAGGCTCAAGGCCCGGATATGGTCGTCGTTGATCATGGGGTCGCCCAGTTCGTCGCTCTTGTAATAATATTCCACCACCGTATGCGGCAGTATGGTCCCCTCTTCCAATCCCAGGCGCTTGGCCAGGCTGCCGGCGGCGATATTGCGCACCACCACTTCCACCGGAATGATTTGCAGCGCCTTGACCACCATTTCCCGGTCGGATTTTTCCTCGACAAAGTGTGAATCGATACCGTTTTCAGCCAGCATGCGGAAAAAATAGGCCGAAATCCGGTTGTTCAATTCACCTTTGTTGGCGATGGTGCCTTTTTTCAGCCCGTTGAACGCTGTGGCATCATCCTTGTACTCCACCCAGTAATAATCCGGATTGCCGGTGCGGAAAACCTTTTTGGCTTTACCTTCATAAACCAGCTCTTTTTTTTGCATCATTATTAACTCCTCCCCGGTTTTTACAGGCCGAAACGGCTGTAAATTTCGTCTACGTGTTTGAGGTGATAACTGTAGTCAAATAAATCCTTGATCTCCTCCGCGGACATGAAACGCATTACCTCTTCGTCGCCCAGCAGCAACTGTTGAAAGCCGGTTCCGGTATTCCACGACCGCATGGCGTTGCGCTGCACCAACTCGTACGCCTTTTCCCTGGTTAAACCCTTGTCCACCAGTGCCAGCAGCACCCGCTGGGAGAAAATCAGCCCGTGAGTTCTTTCCAGGTTCTTTTTCATGTTTTCCGGATAAACAATCAGGTTTTCCATGATGTTGGTGAACTTGTAAAGCATATAGTCCAGGGCGGTGGTGCTGTCCGGGATGATCACCCTTTCCACCGAAGAATGGGAAATATCCCGCTCGTGCCACAGCGTGACGTTTTCCAGGGCTGCCAGGGCATTGCCGCGCAGGATCCGGGCCATCCCGCTGATCCGTTCAGTGGTGATGGGATTGCGCTTGTGGGGCATGGCGGACGACCCTTTCTGCCCCTTCTTGAAATATTCCTCGGCCTCCAGGATGTCGGTCCGCTGCAGGTTTCTGATCTCGGTCGCAAACTTTTCAAGGGAACTGCCCGCCACGGCCAGGGTGGTCATGAATTCGGCATGCCTGTCCCTTTGCAACACCTGGGTGGACACCCGGGCCGGTTTCAGGCCCAGCTTGGCGCATACGTATTCTTCCACGGACGGGTCGATGTTGGCATAGGTCCCGACGGCCCCCGAGATTTTCCCGGCGCTGATGGTGTCAACTGCTTTTTTCAGGCGCTCGATGTTGCGCTCGGTTTCCGCCACCCACAGCAGCATTTTCAGCCCGAAGGTGGTGGGCTCGGCGTGGATGCCGTGGGTGCGCCCGATCATGATGGTATAGCGGTGCTCCCGGGCTTTGTCCAGTAAAACTTCCCGCAACTTTTCCATGCGCCGCAGTATTTGTTCGCCCGCTTCCTTGATCTGTACCGCCAGGGCGGTATCCACCACGTCGGAGGAGGTCAAACCCAAGTGAATGTACTTGGAAGCGTCACCCACGTGCTCGGCCACGCAGGTCAGGAACGCAATTACGTCATGATTGGTGACTTCCTCAATTTCTTCGATCCGTTCCACTGTAAAACCGGCCTTTTCCTTGATCTCCCGCAGGGCTTCGGCCGGTACGATGCCCTTTTCGGCCAGCGCCTCGCAAACGCATATTTCCACGTCCAGCCACTTGCGATACTTGTTCTCCTGTGACCAGATGGCCTTCATTTCCGGCAACGTGTAGCGCTCGATCAACCCTTGTTTCCCCCCATCTTTTCCAAATACCCGTCAATCCCCAATTCCTGCAACAGTGCGGATTTTTCCTCCACCTGCCGGGCCATTTTCTCCTTGTAGGCGATAATTTTCTCCCGAATGTCCGGCCTTGCCGCGCCGATGATCTGCGCCGCCAGGATGCCGGCGTTCCTGGCCCCGTTGATGGCAACGGTGGCCACGGGTATACCGGGCGGCATTTGCACAGTGGCATAAAGCGCATCCTGGCCTTTTAACGCGCCGGAGGCAACCGGTACGCCGATCACCGGCAGCGGTGTATGCCCCGCAATTACCCCGGCCAGGTGCGCCGCCCCGCCGGCTCCCGCGATGATCACCTGCAAACCGCGACCGGCTGCTGTCCGGGCATAGGCCGCGGTTTTTTCCGGTGCCCGGTGGGCGGACGATATGACCATTTCCCACGGCAACCCGAACTCGTCCAACACCTTCGCCGCTTCCCGCATTACCGGCAGGTCCGAATCACTGCCCATGACTATCCCTACCAACGGCTCGCTCATTGTCTGCCTCCTTGATAAATAAATCTCTTTTTATTAGTAATGCTGTAAAACAGGTATAAAATACAAAAGCCCGGGGGCAGGTTTTACTGGAGTGAAACCTACCCGCCTGGGCTTTTATCCCGAACGGTGTAGCTGCGGCTGGGAAACCCCCGCAACACAGCCTGTACCGCTTGGTCCGAACCGCCGCCGGGGCGCGGCGTGGAACCCTAGGTACACTTTCTCTCACTGGCTATTTAAAATATCTTTCCAACTTAATCTTAACCCATAATCATTAAATCAGTCAAGTTATTCCCACTCAATCGTCGCCGGGGGCTTGGAGGTTATATCATATACCACCCGGTTGATTTCCTTCACTTCGTTGACAATGCGATTGGAAATGCGTTCCAGCACTTCGTAGGGTATTTTGGCCCAGTCGGCGGTCATCCCGTCGTGGGAGCACACAGCCCTGACGGCCACGGTGTGCGCGTAGGTGCGCTCGTCACCCATTACGCCGACACTGCGCAAATCCGGCAGCACCGCAAAGTACTGCCAGATTTCCCGGTCCAGCCCGGCGCGGGCAATCTCCTCGGTGACAATGGCGTCGGCTTCCTGTAAAATGGCCACTTTTTCGGGGGTAACCTCCCCGAGGATGCGCACGGCCAAACCCGGCCCCGGGAAAGGCTGCCGCCAGACGATGCGGGCCGGCAGACCCAGTTCTTCACCCACCCGGCGCACTTCGTCCTTGAACAGCCAGCGCAACGGCTCAATTAACGACAGGCGCATATCTTCCGGCAAACCGCCCACGTTATGGTGAGACTTAATCACCGCCGCCGTGGCCGTGCCGCTTTCCACCACATCCGGGTAAAGGGTGCCCTGCACCAGAAAATCTATTTCACCCAGCTTTGCGGCTTCCTCCTCAAACACGCGAATAAATTCCTCACCGATAATTTTCCTTTTCCGCTCCGGGTCGGTTACGCCACGCAACTTACCCAGGAAACGTTCCCGGGCATCCACGTAAACCAGGTTGATGTTGAACCGGTCCCGGAATATTTCCTGCACCGACTCGGCCTCACCCTTGCGCAGCAGGCCGTGGTTGACGAAGACGCAGGTCAGCTGGTCGCCCACGGCCCGGTGCACCAGCACCGCCGCCACCGAGGAATCGACGCCGCCGCTGAGAGCGCAAATCACTTTCTGATTGCCTACTTTTTCCCTTACTTCGGCCACGGTCTGCTCGATGAACGAGCCCGTGGTCCAGCTGCCGGTGCAGCCGCAAATGTTGAACAAAAAGTAGCGTAATACATCCTGCCCCTTTGGTGTGTGCACCACTTCGGGATGGAATTGCACCGCGTACAAGCGGCGTTCCCGGTCGGCCATGGCGGCCACCGGGGCAGTTGAAGTGCTGGCCAGCACTTTAAAACCGGGCGGCGGCGCTTCCACCAGGTCACCGTGGCTCATCCAGCACTGGCCCCGCTCACCCATACAATCCAGAAGTCCCGAACCGGGCGTAATTTCAATTTCCGTTTTGCCGTATTCGCGCCGGTCGGCCCGGGCTACCTTGCCGCCCAGCTGGAATGCCATCAGCTGCATACCGTAGCAAATGCCCAGCACGGGTATGCCCATTTCATAAATAGACTTGTCCACCACCGGAGCGCCCTCCTGGTAAACACTGGAAGGACCCCCGGAAAAAATAATTCCCCTTGGCTTTTTGGCTTGTATTTCCGCCAGAGGAGTAATATATGGCAGCATTTCACAAAAAACATTACACTCGCGAATGCGGCGGGCGATCAGCTGGCTGTACTGGCCGCCGAAATCCAGAACAATCACAAGTTCCTGTTCGGGAACAGGCATGGTTAATGGTCCCCCCTATTATCTTCCCTTGTAGACTCCCTTTTTCAGCACATAGATTTCCGGCAGGTTGCGGTATTTTTCCCTGTAGTCCAGCCCGTACCCCACCACAAACTCATCGGGGATGGAGAAGCCGTTATAATCCACCGGAACGTTTATTTCGCGCCGGGACGGCTTGTCTAACAAGGTGCAGACACGAACGCTGGCCGGCCCCCGGGCTTTTAAGATTTCCAACAGGTAATTCAAAGTCAACCCGGTATCCACAATATCCTCCACGATTAACACGTGCCTTCCCTCGATATTTTGTTCCAGGTCCTTTAAAATACGAACGACGCCCGTTGATTTGCTGGAGGCCCCGTAACTGGAAACCGCCATAAAATCAATCTGGACGTCAATGGACATGGCCCGGATCAGGTCGGCCATAAATACGCTGGCCCCCTTTAAAATACCGACCACCAGCGGGTACTTGCCGGAATAATCCCTGGAAATAGCGCGCCCCAATTCATCTATTTTTTCTTTAATTTCCGCGGCTGAAATTAATATTTTTTCCACATCCTGGTGCAAAGGATCTCCCCCTGACGTCAAAATCTGGGTTATTATAACAAACTGTTTGAAAAACTGTCAATACGGGGTTTGAGGGGCTTGAGGGGCATTTACCTGAGCATATTGTATCCCAAATGATAATCAAATTCCACCTCTTTCTTTACATGTTGGGGGGCGATATTTTGATTTGTTTATTAAAATCAAACATCTCCAGGGTAATTTCCAGCTTATCTTTGCTGCCGTTTTTTCCGGTTGCACTGATGTGAGCTTTTTTAATCACCTGCTGTTTGGGGTCCAGCCAAACCCGGTAGACAAAATCATCGTAGTTTAATTCCATGAGCGAGTTCTGGACAATGGGGCGCAGCTCGAGTACTATGAGCTTGGTTCCCTTGACTTCCTCTGACTTAATCTTTTTAATAACCGGGACATCCTTGAAATTAAAGTTGCCCAGGGGATTGAACTCGGTGATGAATAGTTCCGAGTCGGCCATTTTGTTGCCCTCCAGGCAGGACCAGTTGTCGGACCAGTAGCCCTTGATGAATGTTTTGTCTCCCGTGTGGATGAATTCCACGGGCATATCCTGCATGGTACCGGTGATATGAACACTGTCCGGGGCGACCCGCTCGCCTTTCACGTCCGAAATTACCGAACCGCCGATTTTGACAACCATATTGAAACGAAAAGAACTACTGGTCAGCGTTTTATCCATGGCCGCTGCAAACAGTTCTTCGGGCGGCACGCGCACCCTGGCCAGGTAGGCGCTCGCACCGCGGTAGACCCCGAACAGCAATAAAACAATGCCCAGAAATAGAATCAGCCACTTGGGATTAATTACCAACCAGCGCTGTTTAACCAATGGTTTTTCACTCTCCCCGATTATGCTTTAACAATTTATACGGGGAGAACGGGGGAAATATTCCTTTTGGTAAAGCCATCCTGTTTTTTATGCCACTCTTGTGTTAAAATAGGAATATTGCATAAACAGGGAGGTTCTGTAGTGGACGTTCTTGAAATGCAGAGGGAGGTCGACCGCTGGATCGGACAGTTCGAGGAAGGGTACTGGCCGCCCCTGGCCATGTTGGCCCGCCTCACCGAGGAAGTGGGCGAACTTGCCAGAGAGATTAACCACCGGTTCGGCACCAAACCCAAAAAACCGGAGGAACCGGAAGGAGACCTGGCCCTCGAGCTGGCGGATATTCTGTTCATCATCATCTGTTACGCCAATTCACTGGGTATAAATTTGGAGAAAGCATTCAACAAGGTAATGGAAAAATACCGGCAGCGTGATTCCGAAAGATGGACAAGAAAAGTTGAAAACCGGGAGGAAAATTAAATGGCCACCATTATTCCCTTGCGCGGGTTGAGGTACGACCAAACCAAAGCAGGAAACATTAAAGACCTTGTCACCCCGCCCTACGACGTGATTGACGCGGCCGCCCAGGAGGAATATTACAACCGCAACCCCTACAATATCATTCGCCTGGAATACGGGAAAAAATTTAATGAAGATAATGAGACTAACAACCGCTATACCCGCGCGGCTGAATTTTTTAATCAATGGCAATGCGAGGGCGTATTGCGCCCGGAGAAAGATCCCGCCGTTTACCTGTACCGGCAGAAATTCACCGTGGAAAATAAATCCCTGGTGCGCACGGGCATTATTTGCGGCGTTAAACTGGAACCTTATGAAAACGGGGTGGTATTGCCCCACGAGGAAACAATGCCCAAGCACAAAGCCGACCGGCTGGCCCTGATGCGGGCGTGCGGCGCCAATTTCAGCCCCATTTTCGGGCTTTACAGCGACCGGGAGCGAAAGGTTGATGTTTTGCTGGATGAAGCGGTTGAAAACTCACCGCCGGCCGTCAGCTTTATCGATGAATTTGGTCACGAGCACCTGCTCTGGGTTGTTGATGACCCGCAGGTGGTGCGGCAGGTGCAACAATTAATGGCGGCGCAGCGCATCTTTATCGCCGACGGGCACCACCGTTACGAAACGGCGTTGAATTACGCCCGGGAAAACCCCGACAACCCCGCCGCCGGCTACGTGATGATGACGCTGGTCAACCTGTTTGACCCCGGTCTGGTCATCCTGCCCACACACCGTCTCATTGTGCACAGTGCAATAGAAGTGCAAACATTACCTTCCGTGCTGCAGGAAGACTTTCAGGTTGAAAAGACCCGGGGGACCGGCGTGGACGGTATTGCCGGGTTACTGGCGGAACTGGCCGGGCTGGACGAGCAGGCCGGCACCAAGAGACGGCAGGTTTTCGGCCTTTACCTGGGCGGGGGGAATTTATATACAGTGGCTTTAAGGGATCAAAAAGTGATTAATGAAAAGATGCCCGCCGACCACTCGGCTGCCTGGCGGCAGCTGGACGTATCCGTGTTGCAAAAACTGATCCTGGAAAACTTTCTAGGCATTGACGACAAAGCCCTGGCCGGCGGAGAAATTGTCCGGTATACCCGGGACGCCCGGGAAGCTGTCCGGGCTGTGGATGAAGGCAGGTGCCGGGCTGCTTTCCTGATGAACCCCACTTTAATTGCGGAAGTGACGGAAGTGGCCGGTAACGGGGAGAAAATGCCGCAAAAGTCAACCTTCTTTTATCCAAAGCTGATTACCGGCCTGGTTATAAACAGGTTTTAAAATAGGCACTATGCCGCAAAAGGAGCACCATCAGAAGACCACCAGAGGCATGAAAAAATGCCACAGCAAGAGGCGAACCGGTGGCTTTCTGGAGCGAAGGGAGCGGAAGAAACCACCGGTTCGCCAGATGCAAAGTTAAAATGGCTTGTTACACAAGACAAGCCGGGATGGGCAGTTTATTTGCCCAGGCTGTTGATTCTCTCCCGGGTGGAGATGATACTGGTGATTTTTACGCCGAAATTTTCATTGACCACAACCACTTCGCCCTTGGCCACCAGTTTGCCGTTAACCAGCACATCAACCGGTTCATCCACCATGGTTTCCAGTTCGGTAATCGCCCCCGGGGTCATGGACAAAACTTCCTTTATGCTTTTTTTGGTCCGGCCCAGGACTACGGACACTTTTAGCGGTATATCCAGGAGCAGGTTCAATTTTTGGGGGTCAATATGCGCCGTGTCCGCCCGCTCCCACGCTTCCGGCGCCGGCGTTGCATCCTTTTGGACGTCACGTTGTCCCGGTTCAACAGCGGTATCTGGAATTAACTCCTCTACCGGCTCCGGTTTCCAATTAAAAAGTGCCTCATCTTGATGTAATACTTCTTTAACATCCGAAGTTGGCTGCGTGCCATCGCCTGTTGTTCCCGCATCTAACAGTCCAAAATTCTCTAATAGCAGCTTGGCCTGTTCCCGGGCATTTTGAATGTCAATAATCTGCATGATATTTGTATCAAGCAAGTCCTCAATGTTCATGCGAAAAGATATAACAACAATGGGATCGTTAAACGGCAGGTCCACGTTCATTTTATCGGTTTCCTGCACCAGGGTGGTTTCCGGCGGCGCGATATTGATGCTTCTATTCATCAGATCGGCCAGCGAGGTGGAAGCAGTACCGATCATCTGGTTCATGGCCTCCGCTGCGGCACTGATTTCCATCTCGGATATTTCATCGGGTAAATCAGTGCCGTCGCCGCCCATCATCAAATTGGCCATGACCATAGCGTCCCGCAGTTTAATCACCAGGACGTTATAACCGGTAAACCCTTCCTTGAATTGCACCTTGATGATGATTAAGGGCACGTTGTAACCGCCCAAAAAATCTTTTTGCCGGGTAATTATAACCTCGGGGCTGGTGATCAGCACCCGCCTGTTCAGGAGTTGCGAAAGAGTGGTTGCGGCTGAGCCCATGGAAATATTACCAATTTCACCCAGGGCGTCCTTTTCCTCCGGCAATAGTTCGAAACGGCCCGGGTCATCCTCAGTGTTGCCCGTAGGGGGCACATCAGCCGGCTCGCCGGTCAGGTGTGCACCGGCGTGGATATGCCCGTCCATGCCGGGTGTTTCACCAGGCTGCCGGTTTTCCGGATCCGAGGGTTGCTCCTGGTCCCGGGCGGCGGCTTTTAGCAAAGCATCTATTTCATCCTGCTGAAGCAACTTATTTTCCGTCATTATTACCTTCCCTTTCAATTAATGAAACGACCTGGACAGCCAGATTGTCGCCCACTACCCCCACCTGCGCGCCAAACTTCAAACTGTCGCCGACAAACACATGCAGGTCGCTGTTGACATCCTTATCCAGCATAATCACGTCTCCGACCTGGATTTGCAGAAAATCTTCCACTGTTATCCGGGTTTCCCCAATTACAGCGGTAATATCCATCTCGCACTGGTTCAACCAGTACACAATGTTTTTATAATCTTGCTCCGTGCCCGAGGTGAATTGCCGGACGAACTGTTGCCGTACCGACAACTTGGAAATAACGGGATCCAGTACCACATAGGGCAAACAAAGGTTGATCATACCCTGGTCGTTTTCCCCCATGGTAATCGTAAAAGTCAATAACGCCACCACGTCATTCGGCGAATACAGTTGTTGCAAGCGCGGGTTGGTTTCAATTGAGCGAACCGCGGGTTTCAACTCCACGATATCCTGCCAGGTGGGGACCAGATAGTCAAGCATGCGCGACATTAGCCGTTTGGTTACCTGGATTTCAATATCAGTTAGTTCCCTGCTGATATCACCGGCAGTGCCGCTACCACCGAACATCAGATCGATAACGGGAAAAATAAAACCGGTATTGGCTTCCAGAATGGCCGGTCCGTTCAAAGGCGACAACTCGAAAACGGTGAGCACGGTAGGTGTGGGGATGGACCGGACAAATTCATCGTAAATAATCTGCCCAATTGAAGCCAGCTCAAAACTAATATTGGTGCTGAGGTATCCCGATAAAAAGCTGGACAGGTGCCTGGCGAAATGCTGGTGCAGCATTTCCAGGGTTCTCAAATGCTCCTTGGAAAACTTGTTCGGGCGGCGAAAGTCGTAGTTCTTTATTTTTGTCGCCGCGCCGGTGGGCTCCAATTCCTCCACCGGAAGTTCGCCCGTGTTCAACGCCTGCAATAAGGAATCTATTTCGTTTTGGGAAAGGATCTCCTGCATTGATCATCCTCCAACTACCTGCTCATAACCCTCTCAATGGCCTGAAGAATTCGATCCTGTTTGAACGGTTTGACGATGAAATCCATAGCCCCGGCCTGGATGGCCTCCATTACCATGGCCTGCTGTCCCATGGCGCTGCACATGATGATCCTGGCGTTGGGATCGATTTTTTTAATGGCCTTGACGCTTTCAATACCATCCATTTCCGGCATGGTGATGTCCATGGTGACCAGATCAGGTTTTACTTCCGTGTACAGTCTTACAGCCTCGGCGCCGTTTTCGGCTTCGCCCACAACTTCATAACCGTTTTTGGTGACAATATTTTTAATCATCATCCGCATGAAAGTTGCGTCATCAACTATGAGAATTCTAACCGACATATTCTCCCTCCGTTCAGGTTATGCTATATACCCAGGGCTTGAAACAACTTGGCAATAGAATTGGGTTCGGAAAGCAGAAAAAAGTGCCCGCTGACTTTTTTGTCATCCCTGAATAACTGGGTTTCAATGGCGAGGATGCTGTTTTCATCCGGATTGCTGCTGGAAAGAACCAGGGAAGTGAACACCGCTGCCAGCATGTCAAAAGCAAATACCGGTACCGAGGTGCCAATCTGCAGCTGGGTAAAGTCACTAATGGCCGTAACAAAGGCGCCGGTTAAAATGTTGCCGATTTCATTGATGGTGGAAGTAACCATGTCATCAAGTTGAACAGTGGTGCCCTCCTCCAGCCCCATTAACATATCGGCCAGGCGATAAGTGCTGGTTTCATTGAAGATGTAAAAAACCAGGCCTTTTATATCGCCGTGCAATTTCAAGCTGACGCAGGACACCAGTTCCTCATACCCGCCGATAAGTTCAATGGCTCTTTCAAAGGAAATAAAATCGGCATGCGGAACACCCAGGCCAATTTTGTGGTCCAGCATTTGGGCCAGTGAAGTTGCCGCGTGGCCCAGCCCGATATTGCCGATCTCCTGCAGGGCATCCATTTGCAGTTTGGAAAAGACACCGGTTTCGGTCATTTAATCAATCCTTTCAATACCCAACCTTATTTAACCTTTTTATAAAAACAGGGCGCCAGTTTTTCATAACCCAAATCCTTGTAATTAAAAATCATCTCGCTGCCGCCGATAAACAGAATTCCTCCCGGATTGAGGGAATGATTAAACTTTTTATAAATCCCGTCCTGCGCCTCCCGGGTGAAATAAATGGTGACATTGCGACAAACGATCAGGTCGTAACCTTTCTGATAATCATCTCCCAGCAGATCATGGTAACGAAATACTACTTTTTTCTTAATGCTGTCTTTTAACAGGTAAAAGTCGCCCTGCTTGGTAAAGAAACGCTCTAATCTATTTTTGCTGACATTCTTTAAGCCGTCCCGGTTATACCTGGCCTCCGCCGCTTTTTTCAAAACCTGGCGGTCAATATCGGTGGCGTCAATCCTGCTCCTGGCGGAAAGCCCCATTTCCTCCAGGATGATGGCGATCGAATAAGGTTCCGACCCGTTGGAGCAGGCGGCGCTCCAAATTTTTACCATACTCCGGCCGTGAAACAACCCGGGTAAATATTTATGCTGCAATTCTTCAAATCGCTGGGGGTCCCTGAAAAATTCGGATACGTTGATGGTCAGGTGATCCAAAAATTTTTCATAGCTCTCCCGCTGACCGGTTAGTTGATTGTATAGTTCCCCGTAATCACGCAGCTTTAATTTGCTTAAATACGAATCCAGCCGGCGTTGCAGTTGCTTTTCCTTGTAAGCGTTAAGATCCAGGCGGAAAGTGGTCTTGACCTTTTTTTTAAATTCCTCGAAATCCATTAAATCACCTTGATGCTTTGGCCAATGGTGCGGATCATTACTTCTCCCGTGTCAATATCCAGGTACATGGTTCGACCTTTGTTTCCGCCCACGTCTTCTCCGGCAATTTTTATTGACATATCTTTTAAAATTTGGCGGGACATTTGAATATTCCTCTCACCAATATTAAATAGTTGATTTGCACCGGCCCCGGTAAACATTTGGGCCCCGCCCACCAGTTTGGCCAGGATTCTGCTCTGCACGGCGCCGTGCTTGAGCAAATCCCTGATCACAAGCGGTATGCCGAGGTCGGCATACTTTTCGGGCTTATTGATCCTGGAAAAATCCTTGCTGTTGGGCAACATGATATGAAGCAGGCCGCCGACTCTGACCAGCGGGTCCCAAAGGCTGACCCCGACGCATGAACCCAGCCCCAGGGTTACCAGGCGATGATGTTTGCCGGCAATTTTATATTCGCCAATGCCGACATGGATATCATTTATATTTTTTGCAACTTGCATTCCATCACCTGAATTGATTTATTTTTGCAGGTTATTGGCAATATTCCACATCTGGTCGGCAGTGGTTATTGATTTGGCGTTCAGTTGAAATACGCGCTGGCTTTCAATTAACAATTGCATTTCCTCCACCAGATCGACGTTGGAATTCTCAAGATAACACTGCATTATCCTGCCCGCCGCTTCTTCCCCGGGAGCCACGACGACTGGTTCGCCGCTTTCCCCGGTTTGTCCGAATAAGTTGTCACCCACGGCCATAAGCCCTTCCGGTCTGGGAAATAGAGCCAGTTCAATTTGCCCTATTTCCAGGACCTTGCCCCCGGCATCCTCGCAAGTAATCCTGCCCGATTCATCCACGGTCAAACGGTTGTAGCTTTCAGGCAGTTCTTCCTCAATCAGGGCGTAGCCCTTGCTGTTGACAATTCGCCCGTTTTCGTCAACATGAAAGCCGCCGTCCCTGGTATAAAACACTTCCCCATCCTCACGGACAACCCGGAAAAAGCCGTTGCCCTCAATGGCCAGGTCGAGGTTGCGCCCGGTGTAGGTAACAACCCCCTGGGTAAACCGGCGGGTTGTACCGGAAACTCCCGTGCCGCTGCCCTGGGTTGGAGGCGTGGCTTCCGCCTCCAGCACCGGCAAGCCTTGCGACGCCAGGCGCTGGCGCAGCAATTCCTTAAAATTTACCGACTGCCGCTTAAAACCCGTGGTGTTGATATTGGCAAGATTATTGGCGGTCACGTCCATTCTTTGCATCTGCGCGGCCAGCCCGGACATGCCGTTATATAATGTTCGCAGCAATACGATCACCCCCGGAAGGTAAAATTATCTAACTGTACCCACTTTATTGATGGCCAGGTCCAGCAAGCCATCCTGGGCCTGGATGATTTTCTGGCCTGTTTCATAGGCCCGCACGGCGTTGATCATATTCACCGTTTCCTCCAGCGGGTCAACATTGGCGCCCTCCAAATAGCGCTGCATTATTCCTGGGTTCTCCACCGCTTGGGGCTCCTGGCCCGGGGCCCGGAACAGGCTGTTGCCGGCACGTTCCAGTGTATTGAGATCATTAAAGGCTGCGACGGCCAAAGTATCAATCACCTCGCCATCAATGGCGATATTGCCCTTTTCGTCAACAGTAAAACTTTTATTTTCCGTAATCTGAATGGGACCGCCTGTGCCCATAACCCGGTAACCGTCGCCGTTAACCAGGTACCCCTCCTCATCCAGTTTAAAATTTCCGTTTCTGGTATAGTAAAGCTCATCCCCGCTGTCCGGGTCGGACAGGGTGAAAAAACCCGGCCCGGACAACGCGAAATCGGTGTCGTTTCCGGTTTCCCGCAACATGCCCGGTGAAAAATCCGTAACCACTTGTTTTATTGCCGCGCCCTGGTTTGTTTCACCGATCACTGCACTGCTTAAACCGCCCGGCACGGCGCGTTTATTGCCGAGCTGAATCAACTTGGGAAAAGATTCCGCCATAATCCTGTCTTTTTTATAACCCGGCACGCCGGCGTTGGCCAGGTTATTGGAAACCGCATCCATTCTGGCTATCTGCAGGTTCATCCCTGCGGCGCTGGAGTAAATTCCTCTAATCATATCCGGACTCCTTTCTTGCGGGCGGAATAAGTTGTGCCCCGGTGATAAAGCTTTTCCCTCAGCCTTTGCAGCGCCCTGGCATGTAGCTGGCAAACCCGGGATTCGGTAATCTCAAGGATGCTGCCGATTTCTTTTAAAGTAAGTTCTTCCTGGTAATAAAGGGCCAGCACCAGCCGGTCCCTGTCCGGCAAGTCCTTGATTGCCTCGGCCAGGATTTCTTTTTCATTTTTTTCCGTTACAACTTCCAGCGGGTCCGGGCTATTGGGATCGCTGATCAACTCCCCGAGGGCACCGTCGTTTTCAAAACCGGCCGCTTCATCCAGGGAAACGGGAAAAGCATTATAATATTCCGACGCCAGCCGCCTCAACCTGGCGCTGTCCATCCCCATTTCGGCGGCCAAAGCCTGTTCATCCGCTTTCAAACCCTTCTGTCGCAGTTTTTCTTTCGTATTGCTCAACTGGTGAAACTTCTGCCACTTGCTGCGGGGCACCCAGCTTTGTTTCCTGATTTCGTCCAACATGGCCCCGCGAATTCTGGTGTAGGCATAATTTTTAAACTCGGTGCCCAGGTTGCGGTTATATTTCTCGATGGCGTCCAACAAACCGATAACGCCGTACCCTTCCAGGTCCTCCTGGGTCATGGCGGGTGAAGCGCTAACGGCCAGGCGGCCCGCCAGGTACTTGACCAGCCCCAGGTGTTTCAACACCAGTTGTTCCTTCAGCGAAGGATCCCGGGTTTTACGGTAACTTTCCCAGATATCGAAACCGCCCATTTAATCACCTCGCTCAGAGCAGGCGTTTTTGTTGGGCCATTTTTTCAAAAATAAACCGGACGATTTTATCTTCCTGGCCGAAGTTAATGTTTTCAAATTTGATCCCCAGGTGGTACAACTCTTTGCCGGGGTCAACCTTTTGGGACCGGACCACCCGGGCCGCCAGTTCCATCCGCTCCGGCCTGCTTCGCAATGGCAGCGTAAATATAACCTTGATCAAGGTATTTTCCTTGATTCGCTTCCGCACCGCGATTTTCATGCCGCCGCCGCTTATGTCCACGGTGGTGGCCTTTTTGTATGTCATCGCCTTGTTGTCCCTCTCCAGCACCGCGTATTGGATGTCCATCATCACCTGCAGGCGCACGTGCATCCTTTGCTGCACTCTGTTGATTTCAGCGGGGTAAGCCAGGCGGTAAAGAATAATATTGTCCCTTGCCTCCCCCAGCACCCGGGTTTCAAACATGTAACTGCTTTCGTCCAGGGTAAACCGGACCGTCACCTCGTCATTCCTGCGCAACACCATGGGGCGCTCCTTGAGATAAGGCATGGCAATACTGATGACACCGTTTTTAATATCCTGGATGCTGGAATTAAACAGATCTTTACTATCCTTCTTGGCCACCTGGATTTTTTGACTAATGCGAAGGGTTACCTGTTCCGGCAAAATTTTAACCTCCTGTTACCTGAAAAGCCTGCTGAGTTTGCTGATAAACCCCTTCAGGCCGCTTTCCTCTTCAACCATCCATTTTTTATCTATGAGCGAGAAGGCAATTTTTTTCACGGCCAAAGCTGCCCTGGATGTTGGGCTTGCCAGTATAAAAGGCGATTGTTGTTTTACCGAGCTGACAATTGTTTGATCGTAACATATATCCCCAAGGTAATTCAGCCTGATGGTCAGATATTTGTCGACCAGGTGATTCATCCGGTAGACAGTCTCATTGGACTCGCCGTAACTGCGCACTTGATTGACGATAAAATGAACTTCCCGGTGCAGGTTGAACCTGTCCAGCACCTTGATCAGGCCATAAGCGTCGGCCAGCGACGTGGGCTCTGGTGTAATAACCAGGATCACTTCATCCGCCGCTGCGCAAAACGCCAGCACATCTTTGGATATTCCGGCCCCCGTGTCGATCAAGACAATATCGGCCATCCGGTCCAGTTTTTCCAAATTTTTCACCAGGTTTGAACGTTGCTTTGCTGTAAGGTTGGCCAGCTCCAGGAAACCCGACCCGCCGGAAATGATGCTGATTCCTCCGGGGCCCGGAAAGAGGATGTTTTCTATGGATACATCCCGGTATAAATGATCATAAAGGGTCCGGCGCGGGGTGACGCCCAGCAATACGTCCACGTTGGCCAACCCCAGGTCGGCGTCAAATATGATCACCCGCCGGCCGGCCTGAGCCAGGGCGATGGCCAGGTTGACCGTGATATTGGTCTTTCCGACGCCGCCTTTGCCGCTGGTTATGGTAATAATCCGCGCACCCCGGGCGGGCACTGGATTTTCCGAGGGGGGCGCTTCTTTATCTTCCCTGATGAATCCGCGCTTAATAATCCTCATCCAGCACAACGCCCCCGAGAATAATTTCGGCAAGCCGCTTGGGAGTAATTTTGTCGATATCGTCCGGCACGTTTTGCCCGTTGGTCACGTAAGTTACCGGCACACCGGTATTACAAACCAGGTTCAGCATGGAACCGTATGTATCCGTTTCATCCAGCTTGGTCATGATGATTCCGTTATACCCCACCGGCCTGAAATCATTGGCAATTCTAACCAGGTCGCGGTTTTTGGTGGGAGTGCTTAAAACTAGCAGAATATTCTGGGGTTCAGTTACGGCGCCGGTAAAGGAGTGCAGTTCCAGCACCTGACTTTTATTCAGGGACGGCCTGCCCTCGGTATCGATAAACACAACATCCTTGTCGCGGTGTGATTCCACGGCCCGGGCAAGCTCCGCCGGGGTCATCACCACCTCCACCGGAACCCCGATGATATCGCCGTAAAAGTTCAGTTTTTCCACGGCTCCGAACCGGTGGTTGAATACCGTGATCATGGCGATTTGCTTGTTCTCCACCACTTTGAGCCTGGTGGCAAGCTTGGCCAGGGTCAGGGTTTTCCCCACCCCGGTGGGCCCGATAAACGTATTGACTCTGGCCTTGTTTTCCTTGTTGTAAGCATGCTTAACCAGCTCTACTATTCTGGCCTTTAAATGTACCCTGAAAATGTCGTCGGAACTGAACTGTTCCTGCTCAGGGTTGGAGGTAAAATCTTTAAACAAAATATCAATGATGGCATCGTCAACTTCCATCTGGCGAAGTATTTTTTTCCATTTATCCACAACCCCGGATCCCAAACCGGCATCCTCCTTGTCCATTTCTTGCCGTAAAATAATTCTGAACCAGTTATTTTCCCTGTCACCGGAGATGGCAACAATGGGATCCGGCAGCTTGGCCGGTACAATGCTTCCCGGGATGATCCGCCGCGGCGTGGCAGGTGTATGACCCGGGGGATCCACAGCCTCCGGCCGGGTCCGAACCGTTCCCGCGTTGACCAGGGGCGGCTGTTCAGGCGGTTCAATGGCATTTTGGGGTTTCGGATAATTCACCGGAATATCATCCACCGCCGCGGTAACCTCTATTTTACGGGGTCCGAACAGTTGCCTGAGGCTTCTAACCGGCTCCCTGGCGGTATTGATGATCACGGCGTCTTCCCCCAACTCCCGGCGAATTTGTTGCATCGCCTGTTGCATATCGGTTGCCACGAATTTTTTAATTTTCATCCATTACCACCGTCCCAACGGCTTCAATCTCAATTTCAGGGATAATTTCATTAATGGACAGCACTGCCGTGTCCGGCATCTGGCGGTTCAAAAACCGCCTGAGGGGCAGGCGCAGTCGCGGCGAACACAGCAATACCGGCGAGTAACCCCGGCCCGTTGCCTTGGCAAGCGTGCCGGCAATGGCATCCAGAACCCTGCGGGCCAGGCCCGGTTCCAGCACCGGGTAATTACCCAGCTGGGTGGGTTGAATAGCGTCCGCCAGCATTTGCTCAAGCTTGGGGTGTAAAGTGATTACCTGAAGCTTGTTGTCCCGGTTCAGCAGGCTGCGGCAGATGGTGCGGGCAAGCGCCTGGCGCGCGTGCTCAATTAAAAAGTCCAGGTCTTTATTCATGCGGGCGCCGTCCCCCAGCGCCTCAAGGATAGTGATGATATCCCGGATGTTGACGTTTTCCTTGAGCAGGTGCTGTAATACTTTTTGCACTTCGCCCACCGTCATCAGTTCGGGCACGAGCTCATCAACCACTGCAGGATTGCTTTCCCGGACCACATCCAGTAGCTCCTTGACATCCTGGCGGCCGAGCAACTCATGGGCATGCTTTTTGATAAATTCGGTCAAATGCGTAACCAGCACCGTGGAGCAATCCACTACGGTAAAGCCTTCCATTTCCGCCTGGTCCTTTTTGTCCCCGGTAATCCACCAGGCGGGCAGTCCAAAGGTGGGCTCGGTGGTGGGAATGCCCGGCACGTTGATTTCCTGGCCGGCGGGGTTGAGCGCCAGAAAATGTCCGGGCATCAATTCGCCGCCGTCAATTTCCTCCCCCCGGATTTTAAATACATAGCGGTTGGGCGGCAGTTGTAAATTATCCCTGATGCGAATCGGCCGCACGTAAACACCCATTTCAACGGCGGACTGCCGGCGGACGGTGGCGAGCCTTTGCAGCAGATCCCCACCGGATTGCTCGTCGGTCAGGGGGATCAAATTATAGCCAATTTCAATTTGCAGCGGGTCGGTTTCCAGCAGTTGCAGCACGTTTTCCGGCTCCCGTTGCTCCCGCACCTGCTTCCTGGCCTGTTCCTCCCGGGCCGAAATTTCCTTTTGTCTTTGCTCGTTCAACAAGGTATATCCCAAAAAGCCCACCGAACCCGCCAGGATGAAGAACACCAGCCCCGGCATGGCCGGTATCAACCCGATGACAAATAAAATTCCCGCTACGATGAACAAAATTTTGGGGAAGTTTAAAAACTGCCTGGTTAAATCGGTGCCGAAACTGGCATCGGTGGTCGCCCGGGTGACCAGGATGCCGGAGGCGGTGGAAATCAATACCGCCGGGATCTGGGAAACCAGACCGTCCCCAATGGTTAAAATGGTATAGGTTTGCAGTGAACTCATGATATCCATGTTTTTTTGCAATACACCGATGGTGATGCCGCCGATGATGTTGATCACAATAATTACAATACCGGCAATGGCGTCGCCGCGCACGAATTTGCTGGCGCCGTCCATGGCGCCGAAAAAATCGGCCTCGCGCTGCAATTTACGCCGGCGTTCGCGGGCCTCCTCCTCGGTGATCAGGCCGCTGTTGAACTCGGCGTCGATGCTCATCTGCTTCCCGGGCATGGCGTCCAGGGTGAAGCGGGCCGCAACCTCGGACACCCTGCCCGCGCCGCTGGTAATGACCACGAACTGAATCACTGTGATAATGATAAATACGATTGCTCCCACAATATAATTACCGCCCACCACAAACTGGCCGAAAGCGTTGATGATCTTACCGGCCTGGGCGTCGCCGAGGATCAACCGGGTGGAGGAAATGTTCAAAGACAGCCTGTACAGTGTCGTCACCAGGAGCAACGCCGGAAATACGGAAAACTGCAACGGCTCGGTGGTGAACATCGTAATCAGGATGATCACCAGGGACACCGTAATGCTGATGGTCAAAAATATATCCAGCGCCAGTGGCGGCAGTGGAATAATGATCAGCAGCACGATGCCCAAAATGGCGGCGGCAACCAGTAAATCCGTATTCTTTTTAATCCGGCGCCCGAGATGGGCTTTGGTATAGGTTGTCATTACTTTCCTCCAAAAACTAAACCACTTTTCCTTTTAACCTGTAGACCATGGCGATAATTTCGGCGATGGCCCGGTAAAGTTCCACGGGTATTTCCCTGCCCACATCAACCTGGTAAAGCGCCCGGGCCACCGGCGGGTTCTCCACCACCGGGACATCGTTTTGCCGGGCCAGCCTTTTGATAACCGGCACCAGGTCACCGGCCCCCTTGGCCGTAACCACCGGGGCGCTCATTTCCTTTTCTTCGTACCTTACGGCCACGGCCACGTGGATGGGGTTGGTGACCACCACCGTGGCCCGGGGCACCTCCCGGCGAATGGCGTTCATAATCATCTCGCGCTGCCGGCGGCGCAGCCATGATTTAACCAGCGGGTCTCCCTCGGTCTGCTTGAGCTCGTCCTTTACCTCCTGCCTGGTCATGCGCAGGTTCTTGATATACTCGTACCGCTGGAACAGCAGGTCAAAAAAGGAAATAACCAAAAACGCGCCACCGCCGGCAAAGGCGGCGGCCAGCAGGGCGGCGGCAATGAGATCCAGCATTTGCGCCGGCGTTTTAAAGTAAATCAACAACATTTCGGGCAGCCGGGCTTTGACGACGAAATACACCACGGCGGCCACGATAATTATTTTTAAAGTATTTTTAACCAGTTCGAACAGGCTGCGCAGGCTGAAAATTCTCTTCAGGCCCTCCACCGGGTTCAGCCGCTCCAGCTTGGGCTGCAACACCTGGGGCGCAAACAGCACACCCACCTGCACCACGCTGGCCGCCACGGCAATTGCGACAATGCCCGCCAGCACCGGCATAATGACCAGGCACATCCGGGCCGTAAATCCAAGCGCGTAAAAAAGAAGGTTTTCAGCGGGCAAGTCCAAAGTTGGGGCGGCACGGTAATATTCCAACAGCAACCTCTGCATCGAGATGACCATGGAATCTTTTAAAAAGGCGATCATCGCCAGGGCAAAAAGCAGAATGATAGCGGCGCTGAGGTCCCGGCTCCTGGGAACCTGGCCTTTTTTCCGGGCTTCCCGTAACCTTCGCGGTGACGGGGCTTCGGTTTTCTGCTGCGAACTGCCGCCGGACATCAGGTCATTCCTTTCAACAAGGTTAGAATATCGCGCTCGATGACGCCGCAAAGCGAGTAAATGATGCGCACCAGCGCGGGAACCATCACGCTGAGGGTAATCATACCGAAAATAATCTTAATGGGAAAGCCCAGCATAAACACGTTGATCTGCGGAGCGGTGCGGGCCAGCAGCCCCAGTGTAACGTCAATTACCAGCATCACGGCAATCAGCGGCGCCGCTATTTGCACTCCGGTGTTGATCATCTGGGCAAACGCCTTGATGAAAAATAACGCTGTTGCGCCGCCGGCCTGCGCGACGTTGACCGGTACAACGTCAAAGCTTCCAACCAGGGCGGCGATGATCATATGGTGGCCGTTGAAACTCAGCAGCACGGCCAGCCCTAAAAGGTGCATGAACCGCGACATGATGCCCGCCATGGACCCGGATACGGGATCAAAGATGATGCTCATAAAATATCCGATGTGGATATCGATCAAACTGCCGGCGAAAACCAGCGCGTTTAACACCAGGCCTGCTATGTATCCCATCGCCAACCCCACCAGCGTTTCCCGGAACAGCGCGAAAATATAGTACCAGCCGTTGGTGATGTCAATCCCCGGCTTCGGGTCCACCAGCGGGAAAACGATTATTGCCACCAAAAAAGACAGCCCAACCTTGACCAATCCGGGGATGTTGGCCATGGAAAACAACGGCCCTACGGCAAAAAAGGCGGAAATCCTGGCCAGTACCAGCATAAACAGGGCAAGCTGGTTGATGTCGAACAATTCCATGTACCCCTTACCTGAGCAGGTCCGGAATCCGGTTGTAAACGCGGTTGGTGAAGTTCACCATCACCCGGGCGGTCCACGGCGCCAGCACGGCCAGGGTAATGAACACGGCGATGATTTTGGGCACAAAGGTGAGGGACTGCTCCTGGACCTGGGTGGTGGCCTGCAAAATGCTGATCACCAGACCCACCAGCAAAGAAACGGCCAGCGGCGGCAAAGCGATGATGCACACCATTAACAGCGCCTCCCGCACCAGTTCGATAATTAATGTTTCCGACATCTGACTTCCTCCCACCTTGCGCGCCCGGTTAGAAGCTTTCCACCAGGGTTTTAACCACCAGATACCAACCGTCAACCATTACAAACAGCAGTATTTTAAACGGCAGTGAAATCATCACCGGCGGCAGCATGAACATGCCCATGGACATCAACGTGCTGGCCACCACCATGTCAATGACCAGGAAAGGAACATAAATCATAAAACCAATCTGAAAAGCCGTTTTTAATTCGCTGATCACGAAAGCCGGCATTAAAACCGTGGCTGGCAAGTCCCGCTCGTTATCCGGCCTGTCCATGCCTGAAAGTTTGACGAACAAAGCAAGATCCTTTTCCCTTGTTTGCTTGAGCATGAAGGATCGCAGGGGCGCGTAGGCTTTTTCCCAGGCCTGCTGCTGGGAAATTTGATTATCCAGGTAAGGCCTGATAGCCTGCTCGTTAACCTGTTGAAACACCGGAGCCATAATAAATACGGTCAGGAACAGCGCCAGTCCGATGATCACCTGGTTGGGCGGGGTTTGCTGCGTGCCCAGGGCGCTGCGCAGCAGCGACAACACAACGACGATCCGGGTAAAGCTGGTCATCATCAATATAAACGCCGGCACCAGGGACAACAGGGTCAGCATGACCAGGATTTTAACGCTATTTACCACCTGTTCCGGCTCATCAGTGGGCTGAATATTCAGGTCGATGCCCGGTAGCGGCTGGGCGTACGCCTGGCCGGTATGATACAGCAGGATAAATGAAATAACCAGCAGTGGAAATATTACTATGGACAGTTTTTGCCGTAACAGTTTCAATGGTTGTTCCCGCCTTTTGCATGCTCCGCAGTATCTATCAGCCTGTCACAGCGGATTCGGAGAATTACTTTTTCGATTTATCGCCAAACGGTCCGAGGTATTTCAGCCATACTCCCGGCCCTGGCCGGCCAGGCAATTCTGTTTCTATTGCCGCAGGTAATTCGTCCATTTCCCGAACCACAACCATGCTGCCCTCCTGGTGGGCCAAAAGGAGGTACTTGTCCCCCACCTGGACCAGCGAGAGCCCGCATTTGGGGCCCAGGGACACCTGCTCCACAAGTCGCATCCGCTTTCCCCGGCCGTGCACCGGCAGATATTTGGCGCCAAAACCAAACTTTACCGCAAGGTAGGCCAGGCCGCAAATTAACGGCAACAGGATGATAATGCGCAACAGGGCCGCCAGCATTTCCCTATCCATCTTTGCCCACGCCTTTATCCGGATCATTATATGTTTTGGGGTCGTAGATGCGGTCCACCCGGATGCCCAGGTTATTACCGATAATAATAACCTCGCCCCGGGCGAAATCCCGCCCGTTGATTTTGAGATTGACGGTGTCGCCCGCCGGTTTGTCCAGTTCTATCACCGTCTCTTCCTTCATGTTCAAAATGTCCCTGACCGTCATGGACGCCTCACCCAGTTCGGCCCAGATTTCCACGGTGACATCATCGATAAAATCAACGGGCAGCCTTGATTGCGGCAAACCGGGATCAGCCCGTAGCGCGGGGTATTTAACTTTTTTAATTGACGTTTTCTGTTTGTGGAAATTGCCCAGAAAATCGTCCAGTTCCCGTTGAGTGAGCACGTTTTTCAATCTCCTTGGTATATTGACCAGTTAATTAGCAATTATTGGACTATGTACTGGGTAAAGTAAATTTTTTTCACCACGTCTTCGTTCAACCCGGCATTTATGGCCTTGATGAGTTCCCGTTTTAATTTGTCGGTGGCCTCCGGAGGGGCGACATCATCCACGGTCTTCTTGCGCAGGGTGAGCAAAATAATTTCAATGACCTGATGTTTCTTTTCACTGATCAGTTCTTCCATTTTTTTGTCTTCCGGGTACTCAATGGTAATTTCTGTTTTAAGGAAATGGTTGCCGTCCGCCAGGTTGATGACCATCTCGCCCAGATCCATGGAGGCCAGCACCACTTTCTCCTTCTTTTTCTCCTCTGTTTTGGCCTCTTTGTTATCGGGGTCGAAAAACTTAAAGTAGCCGATCACCATGCCCGCGCCTACCAGGAAGACGATCAGCATCATGACGAACATCAAGAACATGTTCCCCGGTCCCTGCTGTTTTTCCGGTGTTCCGTTCTTTTGTGTTTCTTTTTTGGGGGGTCGTAAAGCCATTTTCACTCACCCTAACTAAATTTATCGTACCGCCGGCCGGCATTAATTATTGATGCCGCGCCGTTTTCCCGCGCGCCGTAACGGCGCGCGGGAACAGCTCGGAAATTTGTTAGTTACCTTTTCAGCTGAATCAATTCCTCCAGCAAGGTGTCGGATACCGTAATCACCCTGGCGTTGGCCTGGAAGCCCCGCTGGGTGGTAATCATGTTGGCGAACTCGTCGGAAAGGTCGACGTTGGACATCTCCAGATAGCCGGAGTTAATTTTGCAACCAGCGTTAGTAGCTGTTGTGTGAGTTACTGTACCCGAAGAAACTGTCGCTTCGTACAGGTTATTACCCTTTTTACTAAGCCCCTCGTAATTCGGGCAGGTGGCTATGCCAATTTGTGGGGCACTGGCTGGGTCTGTATTTCCGTTTATATAAATCCTACCCTGATCATCTATTGAAATAGAATTAATAGAAGTACCCAAACTTGGCAATGTGTTGCCGTCAGCACCACAAACCTTTAATCCATCAGCATTAACTAACTGACCCGTGCTATCAATAAAAAATGCTCCATCTCTTGTGTAATATTTATTTGTTCCATCTGTTAATATAAACAGGCCGTTGCCTTGAATGGCCAAATCCAGCGTCCGGTTGGTGTTTTGCAGGGCGCCCGGTGTAAAATTAGCACTGGTACTGCCTATTTTAGATCCGGTGCCGATTTGCACGGGATTGGTGCTTTTACCGCCGCCCCTGAGTGTTTGGTAGATCACATCTTGAAAATTGGCCCGGCTGGATTTAAAGCCGGTGGTGTTGACGTTGGCAATGTTGTTGCCGATAACATCCATGCGCATCTGGTGCGCGCGCATACCCGATACGCCGGAAAATAATGACCTCAGCATGAATTTATACCTCCCGTAATGCGGCCGCCTCGGTCGTTCGGCAGCCGCTCAACCCCCCTGTTCGGACCGGGTTGTTATTGTTTTTTGATAATGATCGCTCCGTCTATGTTGGTAAAAATCCTGTCTTCCACATCATCACCGTGCATGGCTGTTACTATGGTCCTGTTTTTAATGCTTGCCACCATGGCCAGGTCTCCGTAGATCAGGAGCGATTCCCTGACTCCCTTGGATTCCGCCCGGTTAATCGCCCTGGTAATATTCTGCATGTCCCTTTCATTTAACATAATATCTCTTTCCTGCAGGCGCTGCCGGGCATGACTGGAAATCTTGACTTGAACTGCGGATTCAAGTTCCCGGAACAATAGATCCTGGAATTTTTCCCGGGTTGGATTGACTAACGGTTTCTTTTTGATTTGCTGCTGCTGGATTAACGGTTCCGGAACAACGCGTATTCCCTTAATTTCCAACTGTATTCACCTGACCTGGTTTGTTTGTTAAACGCCGGGATCCGGTTCGGAATCAGCGGACAGATTCGGTTCTTCCCCGGGGATTGGTTCAGGTTAATTCGCTGCTGCATCAGGAACATCGCCGATTTCAATAATCCGTTCAACCCCGAATACTTCGCCATCAACCATTACTGCGGCATTACCGTTTTGTAACAGCACTTTATCCACTGTTCCCTCAATTTCGCCGTTATCGTTTCGCACCTTGACCAGATGGCCAATCAATGCAAGATAGGGCAGCAGGTCTCCGCTGGTCCTTGCGGAAATCATGGTCACCTGTTCCAGGGTATACCTGTTGCCGTCCGGCGCATCACCAAGGTAAAAGTAAGGCTGTTGATTGTCAAACACTACGCCGCCGACGGTGCCGGTTATCAACTCTTCTCCGTCGGTCACCGTTACTTTTTGACCGATCAGGTCAAAGTAGCGGGCCATTTCATGTTTTTCCGCCAATTGTTCCATGCTCCGGCTGACATTGCACATCTGTTCCATCGTTGCCATTTGCGAAAGCTGGGTAATAAAAGTTGAGCTGTCTTGAGGGTTCATCGGGTCTTGATTCTTCAACTGCTCCACGAGTATTTTAAGAAACGCGTCCGGATCACCCAGGCCTTTTGGCTGATTTGTTGAATTTTGAGTCAAGTAATAACCGCTGCTTGAATTAACCGCTTCGGGCATAACGCACCTCCCCGCTAGACAAAGTAATTCAGCCGGTTGACACCGGTTACGAAAGACATTTCCACGGACGGCCCGGCAATGTCGTTGCCGTTAATCTTAATACTTTCGGGTGATGGACCGCGTTGCTTGTTAAATTGCCGGCCCTGGCCAAATTCCTGTCCACGGTACTTGTCCCCCAATCCCACGGAAACCGAAACATTTTGCAGGTTGAGCTGCATACCGGCCAGGGTTTCCCGCAGCTGGAACAACGAACTTTCTATCAAGTGCCTGGCATGTTCGGTGGCGGCTTGAAAATGCGTGGAAATGTTTCCTTCCCGGTAGGTAATCTTAATGATTACATCACCCAGGTTTTCGGGCTGTAAGCGCAACCTGACGTGTGACTGGCCCTGGCCGTCTTGGTTGACTTGCTCTACGATGGCTCTGGCCAGTTGAACGGTAAAATTGTTTTCCCCGGCTCGCACAGTTGGTATCACTTCCTGGCCTGCCGTTTTTGCTATTCCGGGCGCGGAATCGGGCACATTCATGGCAAGTTGAACGGCATCAGCTTGCTTTGCGGCATTGTTCTTTGCTGTTTCAGTCACGAGTGTTTGGCTTTCCGGAGCAATGTTTGCATTGTTTGGATTCCGTACTGGAATGGTTAAGATGCTTGCTTTACCGGGTGTATGATCTCCCGCTGTTGTACCTGAATCATTGCTTCCAACGGTATTTAACGGCCCGTTGTTTAATATCCCCGCTGATTGATTGCCGGTTTTATCCCGGTCACCGGAAGCCCCGGGTACTGATTCCATGCGCAGTGATACTCCCAATGGAAAGTTTGTAGCTGTTTTAGCCTGATCACCGGAAACCCCAGGCACTGATTCCCATATCTTTTGCCAAGTCCCTTCGTCCATCATTGGCATAATAGCATGCATAGCTTCTTGCGATTGAACATTGGCAACTTGATTCGGCTGAATTCCCGGAATCGAATTCTGAAGCATGCTTGGCCATTGTCTGGACCCGGCTAAAACAAAATTTTTGTTCCCGGACATGTTTGCCGCATTTTCCATTATGGCAATCAATTGCGGCAGTTGTTGAACTGCCATCTGTCCAACCACGCCTTGACCTGGCTTTTGATCTGCACATGGCTCTTGATCTGCACCTGGAAGCCCTGGCATGTAATTGTTACCGGCATTGCCAAATTCATTTGTTTCATTAATTAAAAGATTAATGATATCAGAGAAGCTTGCACCTTGATTGTCCGGTGAAGACCGCGTGCTTGTACCGGTTTCCGGTTTTGTGCCAGCACCAACTGCAGATAAATTTTCAAGTGACGTAATTTTACCCCCCTTTCTTTGGGATTTCCTTCGTAGTTAACAATAAGAGAGAGTTATATGTGCGTTTACCACCTCCCCATTCCTAAACTTATAAAAATGCAAATACAGGTTTTATTTGCAAAAGTTTTTGCGTCTTATATTTGCCCCCGGGCACACCGCAAGGCAGCTAGTTCGTCCAGTTCTTTTTGTTCCAACCTGGATACGGCCAGTTTATACGTACTGAACTGCTTTTCTTTTAATTTTTCTATGACGGTACGTTCCTGCATGGCCTGAACCAGGTTGTTACGGCAACGTTCCAATTTTTTATTGGAGCGATTAACTTCCAATTCCCTTTGTTTAACTTCGCAAGCCATAAATTCGCAATAGGCCAGTTTATTGAACCAATCAACGAGGCCTGCATGACAATCACTTTGCGCCACTCGCGCCAAGTTTTCCCTGGCCTCGGTTAGACGGCGCAATTTCCGGTTGTATTCTTCCAGCGCCCGGGCCTGTTCCAGCGCGGCCTGCTCTTCGCGAGCCTCCCGCTGCTTTAATACCGGTTCCAGGCGAAATTCAAATTTGCGCACAATATCACTTCCACATGCTTGTTAGTTGTTGAATCGATTTATCCAAAGGTACTTTTTCACGGGCGTCCTGGCGCAAAAAAGCGAGTATGCCGTCATGGAACTTGATGGCTTCATCTATGGCCGGATTGGAACCCGGCACATAAGCGCCTACGTTGATCAGATCTTCCGACTGCTTATACGTGGCCAGCAATTGCCTTAGCCTGGAGGCGGCCCGTATCTGGCGGTCATCAACAAGCTCCGGCATCAACCTGCTCACGCTGTTTAACACGTCGATGGCGGGGTAGTGGCCGCGCGCGGCAAGTTCCCGGGAGAGCACGATGTGGCCGTCCAGAATACCCCGCACCGCGTCGGCCACAGGTTCGTTCATGTCGTCCGCCTCCACCAGCACGGTGTAAAAGGCGGTGATGGTGCCCCTGGATGAAGTGCCGGAACGCTCCAGCAGCCTGGGCAGCAAGCTGAACACCGAAGGGGTATAGCCCCTGGTGGCCGGAGGCTCCCCGACGGCCAGACCGATTTCGCGCTGGGCCATGGCAAAACGGGTGACGGAATCCATAAACAGCATCACGTCTTTACCCTGTTCCCGGAAATACTCGGCGATGGCGCTGGCCACAAGGGCACCCTTTAGCCTGACCAGCGCCGGTTGATCGGAGGTGGCGGCCACCACCACCGAGCGGGACAAGCCGTCCGGCCCCAGGTCATTTTCGATAAAATCAAGCACTTCGCGGCCGCGTTCGCCGATCAAGGCGATCACGTTGAGGTCGGCGCTGCAAAACCGGGCCACCATGCCCAGCAATGTGCTCTTCCCCACACCGCTTCCGGCAAAGATGCCGATGCGCTGCCCCTTGCCGCAGGTCAGGAGGGCATCAATGGACCGCACACCGGTGGCTAAAACTTCCTTGATGCGCTTCCTTTTCATGGGATTCGGGGGGCTGTTGTTCACCGGCCATGTTTGATGAACGTCCAGGTATTTACCGTCCATGGGCCGGCCCAGGCCGTCCAAGACCCGGCCCAAAAGCGCCTCACCCACCTTAACTGTCAGGGACTCGCCCCGTGGCGCTACCAGGCAACCAGGGTAAATTCCCCCCAGTTCCCCCAGGGGCATCAAAACGGAGCAGTCTTCCTGGAAACCCACCACCTCGGCCTTGACGGGTTCTTTTTCCCCGGGCACAAAAATATCGCAAACTTCTCCAATGCCGGCGGTAACTCCCCGGACTTCCACGGTTAAGCCCACCACCCTTGTTACCTTGCCCGTGGAGGATAAAAGTTTTACCCGGCGGACTTTTTCCCTCCAGCTTTTTATTTCAGCATCCAGGTCATGCATTTTTGATCATGTCGACTCCCCTTTGATGGCCGAGATTAAGTTTTCCCACTTTGCCGTAATTCTGGCATCAACCTTGCCGAAATCCGTTTCCACCACGCAGCCTCCCCGTTCAATTTGCTCGTCGGTCAATATTTGCAACTCGGCTCTGGGAGGAAGGTGGTTGAGCAGCCGTTCCCGGTGGTTTTCACAAATTTGCAAATCCTCCGGGTTTACCCAAAGAACTACACTTTTGCGGTTGGTGACCAACTGCAATGCTTCCCCGGCAACGTTTAACACAATGTCGGGGTGGAGTTCCAGTTCCCGGGCCAGAATTTTTTCCGCAATTTCCAGGGCCAGCTCCAAAATTTCGTCTTTCAGCCCGGTCAGCTTTTCCCGGCGAACCTGCTCGGCCTGCGCCAGCACTTTTCCGGCGCCGGCCATGATCTTTTCAGTCTCAATCCGGGCCGCTTCCAGCGCCTCCCGGTACCCCCGGTCGTAACCTTCCCTGGCTGCTGCGGATTTGATCTTTTCAGCTTCCGCAATGGCTTCTTGCCGGGCCTGTTCTATGATTGAAGCCGCCTGTTCCCGCGCCGCGTCAACTATCGCCCCGGCTTCACGCCTGGCTTTCTCTATCAGTTGATCCGGATTTGCATCCCATTCCTGCTTTGCCTGAATTTGCTCGCCCTCCTGACGGACAAATAAAAATTCATGCCTGATATTCAGGTCATACATACCCTGAAGGGAACCGGAACCATTTCCTCCGTGCCGGATAATTTTATGTAATAATGGCATCCTCGCCACCCCGCGCGATTACAATTTCGCCGGCTTCGTCCAGCCGCCGGATGATTTGCACGATCTTCTGCTGCGATTCCTCCACATCTCTGAGACGTATCGGTCCCATGTACTTGATTTCATCCCGCAGCATGTCGGAAGCGCGCTTGGACATGTTTTTAAATATACGCTCCTGCACTTCCTCGTTGGTGCCGCGCATCGCCCTGGCCAGATCCTTGGGATCCACTTCCCTGAGCACGCGCTGAATGGATGAATCTGGCAATTTTACAATGTCTTCGAAAACGAACAACAGCTTGCGGATTTCCTCCGTCAGCGCGGGGTCGGTAATTTCCAGTTCCTCCAGGATAGTCTTTTCCGTGCTGCGGTCCACCCGGTTCAACACGTCCACCAACGCCTTGACGCCGCCCGTGCTCTGTTCGCTGTGCTCCAGCACGGAGAGCTTGCGTTCCAGGATGATTTCCACTTCCCGGATCATCTCGGGTGAAACCCTGTCGGTCAAGGCGATGCGGCGGGCTATGTCACTTTGCTGCTCCGGGCTTAACGCGGACAAAATCAAAGCCGCCTGGTCGGGATGAAGATAATTTAAAATTAAAGCTATTACCTGGGGATGCTCGCCCCGGATAAAATTGACCAGGTGCTTGGGGTCGGTTTTGCGTAATGCGCTAAAGGGCCTGTTTTTAATGGTATGCTGCACTTTTTCCAGTATCTGTGCGGCCTTGTGGTCCCCCAGCGCCTTTTGTAACATTTCCCTGGCGTAATCCAGGCCGCCCACCATCAAGTATTCCCGCGCCTGCAGCATTTGCGCGAATTCTTGCAGCACTTCCTCCTGGATTTCCCGCGGCACGGTTTCCATTAATGAAATTTGCTGGGTAATTTTTTCAATATCATCCTGGTGAAAATTATTTTTTAAAATTTGGGCAGATAAATCCGCCCCCAGCGAAATTAGCAATATGGCGGTTTTTTGCAACCCGTTCAATTTAGAAACGACACCAGGCATTTTGAGTTACTCCCTCAGCCACGCTTTTAATACTTCCACTATTTCGGACGGTTTCTCCCTGGCGATATCCTTGATCTTGGAACGGTATCCCGGTTTTGGTTCCTCGATCGCTATTTCCCGTTCTTCCGGTTGTTCTGCCGCCAAACTCTGTTTTGCCGCTTCCTCGGCCTCCAGGCGCAGCAACTCTTCCCGGCGCCTGCGCGCCCGCCTCCTCAGCACCATAATTAAGACAGCCAAGATAAGCAGCGCTCCCGCCGCAACACCGGCGGCAATCAAATAATTTCTGCTGGCCCAGGGTGCCGCTCCCTGGCTACCGGACGGTTCATCAAACCCCGGTATGGCGGGGCTGTTGAACTGCATGCTGGATACGGTAATCTGGTCACCCCGGGCGGCATCATAACCCACCGCGGCGGCGACCACCTGCTGAATTGAGTCCAACTGGGCCTGGGGATATTCACCGTCCACCACCACTGATATCGACAAGCGTTTTATGTTGCCGGGAGATTTGATGATTGTTTGCTGCGTAGTATCCACTTCATAGTTGGTGGTGCGCTGCTCCCGGTTATAATTGGAACTTGTATTGCCATCCGCAAGGGGCATGGTATCGCCCGGCATCTCCGTATCCGTACCCGGAACGCCGCCCGGGGCGACACCAGCGCCGCTTTCGGTGGTTGTCTGGTCGCTCAGAACCGCGCCCGGACCATGTTCCGTGCGCACTGTTTCCTGCTTGTCAAAGTCCAATTCGGCAGTCACCATGGACACCGCCCGGCCCGGTCCCAGGATGCGGTTTAACATTTGTTGGATGCGGCTCTCCATTTCCTTTTCATAATTCTTTTGGATCTCATACCTTTCCATAGCCGTGGTGGAAAGGGGCTCATTACTTTTTAATGCCAGAGAATCATTGAGCACGTTGCCTTCCGTGTCTATGATATGGATATTTTCCGGCTTCAACCCTTCCACACTGCCCATAACCAGGCTTTGAATCCCCATTACCTGGTTTGGCTCCAGCTTGGCATAATTTTTCAACTTGAGCACGATTGATGCCGATGGTGCAACCTGTTCGTCCAGAAATACACTTTCCCGCGGCAAAACCAGGTGCACGCGGGCCTGCTCCACCTCGTCCAACTGTACGATGGTCCGCCTCAGTTCCTCCTGCAGCGCCCGCTGGTAGCCCACCTGTTGCTCAAACTCGGTAATGCCGAATTTTTTTTCGTCAAACAGCTCAAATCCCACGCCACTGTCTTGTAATACACCCGCACTGGCCATTTGGATGCGCAGCTTGTATACCTGGTCCTCCGGCACCTCAATATTTTTGCCATTATTGGTCAGGCGGTAAGGCACCTTTGAACTTTCCAGCTGTTCAATAATCTTCGCGGCATCGCGCGGCTCCAGCTCGGTAAATAACGGAGCGTAAGAGGGGCGCAGCACAAGTTGTCCCAACAAGGCAATGGTGACAAGAACACCGGTGCAGCCCAGAATGAATATGATTTTCTGATTTTGTTTCAAAGATTGCCACCACTGGCGCAAACTGGCCAGCCTTCCGCTGTTCATCCGACCACGCTTTCTGTATCGTTAAGTGTTTAGACCTGCATTCTGGATAATTCCTGGTAAGCCTCAACCAGTTTATTTCTAACTTCCACGGCCAATTGCATGGTAAGCCTTGCTTCCTCCATGGCAATGATCACCGTATGCACATCCTCAACTTCACCGGTTAAAAATTTTTTTACCGTTTCTTCGGCTTTAATCTGACTTTTATTTAAGTTTTGCAGCGCCGTGTCGAATATATCTTTAAAAGAGATATTTTCTTCGGGGGAACCCACCAGTGCCCCGGTAGTGTTATTGTCCTTTACGGGCCCAATATTTTGTGAGAGGGGTAAAGCTACAGGCGTTATTTCCACCGGTTATCACCCCCTGCCCATCTCCAGGGCGGAAAGGGCCATGCCCTTGGCCGCCTCCAGGACGGTGACGTTGGCCTCGTAGGCCCTGGTGGCCGCTATGAGGTTAACCATTTCGTTTAAAATATTAATATTGGGGTAAGCCACGTAACCCGTAGCTGGATCGGCGTCGGGGTGGCCGGGGTCGTAAACTAGGCGGGGTTCGCCTTCATCCCTGGCCAGGCGGGTAACCCGGACTCCAAGGCCGGGTGAGGCACTTCTTTCTGCGCCCATTTGTTGCCGCAATATTTCTCCAAAAACAGGAACCTGGCGGCGGTATGGCTGCTTCGCCGGGTCGCCCGGCGTACCGGTGCTGTTGATGTTGGCCACGTTATTGGCGATTAAATCCGCCCAAAAACGGTTGGCCGTCATACCCGAGGCGCTGATGCCGAAACTTTCGAACAGGGCCATTACTACTTACCTCCTCTAATGACGTAACTGAGCGTATTTGCCCGGTCGCCGTTTATCATTGTGACAAGCCTGTACAATATTGTATTGGCGGCCAAGTTGACCATTTCCTCATCTATATCGACATTGTTTTTGCCGGCCCGCATGGAGGTGTCCCGGACCTGAACCACCGTTGGAACAAGCCCGCCCGTCCCGCGCCCGGGCGATCCGATATGTCTGTCACTGGATGTCCGCAGGCTGAAACCGCCGCTCCCCAGGGCTTCTTTCAGTTGCTGCTGAAAATTAACCTCCGATTTTTTAAAGCCCGGGGTATTGACATTGGCGATATTATTGGCAATAACCCGCTGGCGCAGCGTGCAAGCATCCATCTGCCGGGCTAAAATTGTGGACAGGGGATCGCCCAATAATTGCATAAATAACCCTCCCCATGCAAATTGCGCCAAAATATAGGAATATCTTTCAACATTAAATTTAAATTTCCTGCAATAGACTGCCTTTTGTAGAAATTTAAGAAAAAATTAATATTTATTTGCGTAATAAAAAAAGGAAAGTCGCAAGCAGACTTTCCATAGGATAACCAGCCCTCACTTGCAACCTGGCGATCATAACGCTTCTGCGCCTTAGACCCATGGCTTTGCGCCCCCGCCTTTCAACGGGTTTGCCCTCGGTGGATAGTGTTAATTGTTATAATTCGCCTTAAATTAAACTACATTGACAAATTATACAATATTTTTATCACATGTCAATAGGACCTTAAAAACACAAAAAATCCCGCCCGGTTCGGCGAGATCCTGATTATAATTTATCTTATTTAAATCAGTTTATCCACAATAATTCCAAGCATTTCTTTAAAATAAGCCACCATGTCCAGAATTTTTTCAGGCGGGATTTCCCTGATTACAGTACCGTCCGGCTGCTTCATCACCTTAACCATGTATTCACCGCTTTTTTCATGCAACTCAAAGTGCAATTCGGTATGATAAGTTTTCATGGTGTTGTTTAATTGTTCAACCGCCTGGTTGATGCTCTCCAATGCCTCCTGCGGATCTTTCCACTTTTCCTCCTTCTCCTCAACCGCGGTTGTTCTTATGCCGCCCTGCCGACCTTCCCCCGGTGCCGGTGTTTTGAAATCGCGCAAATTAATAACCGGGTTGGAATCAACGCTATTTAACTTCATGGCAAATCACCTCCCACCGGGTCTATCTTTTTTTATCTACAAAATAGCCTTCCACCTGCCGGGCTTTTTTCCGGTACATGTTCCTCGCTTGTTTGGCCGTGCGCAGCGCGTCCAGGTTGCGGACAAGGTCATGATAATCCCGTTCCAGATCGGCTTTAGTTTTTTGATCTATCTCCCGCACCCGCACCAGGCATTGGCGCAACTCACCTATCAGCTCCCGGATTTCCCCGGTGATGTCGCCCGGCACGGCATCATCGGAAAGCGTAAATAAGTTGCCGGGGTTGATTTTTTCGGTATGCGACAACTTCCGATCCAGGCCGTTAACCTTTTCAATAATTCGCTGCCTCCGCTCAATGACTTCTTGAAATTTGTCCATTTCCCGGCTCTTTAGAGCAGACTGCAGCAATTCCGCAAGACATGCGAATTCCTGCATCAGCTCAAGTTTTTGCCGCAGGATATCCCGTACCTCTACCAATTGCTCCCGGGTATCGTTCAACGCGGTCAACCTTCCGCTACCTGCCCCCGGGCTTTTTGCATGGCCTCTTTCCAAGTGTCACGCAGTTCCTCTGCCAACTCCAGCACGCCCGAAAGTATGGAAACGTCCTTTTTAATGTTCGCTTGCGCCAGCTGCCGGAGAATAAAGTCGTAAAGGCTGTTCAGACCTGCGGAGAGCTCGATTTCATGGTTAAGAGTGTTCGCCAGGTGCATATATATCTCCTGGGCCCGCACCAGCGCCTCGTGCGCCTTTTCTATATTCTTATCTTCGATATGTTTGATGCCCTGGCGGATGAACCTCACCCCGCCGTTATACAACATGAGCGTCAGTTCTTCCGGCGTGGCGGTTGTCACCGAATTCTGCCGGTATTTCTGGTAGGGATTGGGCAAGGCCATGTTTAATACCTCCTCACTTGCTATTGCTGGCTGTACATGCCAAACTGCTGCATTAACCACATGCTCTGGGAGTTCATCTGCTGGATGGCCTTTTCCATGGCGGTGAACTGCCGGTAATAGCGGTCCTCCAATTGTTTTAGCCGGTCCTCCCAGGTATCTATCCTCTCGTCGATTTCCTTGATTTCCTTGCCGATGAAGCTGTTATCCACCAGCTTAACATCGCTGGCATTGCCGGCTTTATCAATTAAGCGCTCCATTCCGTAATTTACGTCTTCGTAAAGACGCATGGCAATGCCCATTTCGCTGTATTCTTTCGTGTCCGGATTTTTGGTAAACAAATCCAGTATGCCCTGCGGGTCCTTTTCTATGGCTTCCCTCAACTTATTCTCGTCGATAACCAATTTTCCGGACATATAATCAGCCGTAGTGGTAATACCAATGGCGGAAAGGCGATCGCTGTAGACGGTTTTACCGTCCTTGACATAACCGCCGGAAACACCGGGAACAACGGCGGACATGGTCATTCGAAATCTGCTGTAGATATCGGATAAAATGGGATCGCGCCGCAACAAACCGCTGCGCGCCTTTTCAGTCCATTTATTTATCTGGTCATCCGTCAGTTCTTCCCTTTGTTCATCCGTAAGGGGTAAATAATCGCGGTAACGCTCCTCATATAATTTGTTGCTGATGGTTTCAATTACAGAGTTGTACTTGTCGATAAAATCCTTAATTGAATTGAAAACCGCGTCCGTGTTGTTATCCACAGACACGGTAATGAACGATGATGTTTCACTTTTCAGGTTGAAGGTAACGTTGTTAAATGATATATTGTTGGTTGCTCGAGTTATGGTAATTCCGTTGATTGTAGCGGACGCATCAGTCCCGCCCTGTTCGTTGGCTTCATTGATTTGCAGCACTTCAGCCAGGAAACCGGTTGTGCCTACACCGATTTCCACCCCGCCGGTATTGTTATCACCCGTAATATTCCGTGATATGGATACCTTGTCGGCCCCCGCATCGTAAAACACCGTTACTTCCAGTTTATCATCAGCGTTAATTAAATTAATCACATCATTCAGGCTTTGGGTGTTGGCATCAATGGTAAACTCGGCGATATGGGCTTGGTGTTCCTGGTTGTATGTAGTGAGGCTGAATTTAAAAGTTTTGGTGTTATATGAATAATCGGCGGTAATAACACTCCCCGCTGTTATGGTATTACTAAAAGTCATTTGGCCGGTTGCCATGTCGAGCAACACTTTGTTTGGATCACTGCTGTCATTATAAGCCGTCTGGTCAGTAAATACCGAATATGTATCGGGGGCTGCCGTTCCATCACCGTCCGGGTAAACCGATATTTGAGAAGGAACAGTGGTAATTGCATCATGAGCTAATTTGAATACTGTTCCTTCAGCGGTTACATTAATCTGCTCGCCTACGACATCCTTTAATATCCAGTCAAAACCGGTATTGGCAAACTTATCCTTTTGGGACCAAAGGGTTTTTGTGCTGTCTATTTTATCCCCCGGGTCTTTAGAAAGTGTACCCTGACTGGAATTATAAGCGGAAGTTGCAAGGGCATTTACTTTAACATTATAAACGGAGTTGCCGGCGTTGGAATTTGCTGTGGCAGTTACCGCGTTTTCATCTGAAGAAGTAACACGTTTAGCCATGTACGTGCTTTGCAGCTTCATGTTAAACACGGCGTCCCGGAAAGTCCTTAACGCGGTATTTATGGCACGGTAATCTTCCTGCTGCCACTCAAGTATCTGCCTGCTTTGCTCCAGTTTGGTCAGCGGTATTCTGTGCGCCCGCATTAAATCCTTAATTATTGAGTCGGTATCTATGCCGGAAGCCAATCCGCCAATGCGCAGGTTGGAAATCACGGGAAGCCACCACCTTGATATTCTTAATGCTTTACAGTTAATTATCGGCAAAACGATAATAAACTTTACTGCAATAAAATAAAACCGCCTCACAATACATGTACCACCTGGTAGCTGATAGCATCTATTGTCCAAATTGACTATAATGCCCCAAAAATGGTACGATGAGAATAGCAATTTATGCTGCGGCACAAGCATCTGCAATCATCTTGCCGCCAGGTTCACCTTTCTGGAAGAAACTTTGCGAGAATATTTAGACTACCAACCTTTAATGCGGGCATACCTGAAGATAACAATAAGGCATATTTCAAGAAGGAAAAAATTTCATGAAAAGTAAACCGGTTAATCGAGAATATCTTGAAAATTTACGCCGGGCCTGGCAGAAGCGGGCAAAGCAAAAAAAAGAGGACATGGAAAAGCTGCGCCAACACGCTTTCCTTAAAGCAATTGCCGCCGCCGATCACTTAAAGAAAAAATATAAGGTTAGTGCTGTATATCTTTACGGTTCGTTGGTCTGGGGAAGGCATTTTTCCGAGAGATCAAACATCGATCTTTTTGTAGAAGGCTTTCCTGCAGAAATGAATTATTGGAAGATGTTAGTGAAGAGATTGAAAACTTTAAAGGCCTCTATTGTTTTTAGAAATGTATATGGATTTAATCTATCCTCTCCCGGCGGGAGTCACACCCGCTATATAAGGCGACCTTGCTTGGCCACACTGCCTGACACCCGGCTTTTCTATTTAAAAATATCCTTCAGTTGTATTTCTAAACCGGGTAAAAGCGGAGAAACCAAGGTATCCTCCATGCTATAAGACTGAAATAGATTCCAACTCTTTTCGCCGGGGGTAAAAATTTCAATAATTTTGGCATCTGGATCAACTATCCAGTATTCCTTTACCCCGTGAGTATAATAAAGTCTGCTTTTTTCGACCCTGTCACGGCTTACCGTTGACGGTGACAATATTTCAATTACTAAATCTGGTGCTCCTTGAATATTTTTTTCGGTAATAACGTTTAATCTGTCTTTAGAAATAAATATAATGTCCGGTTGAGGTTTATCTTTTTCAGTCAATAAAACATCAATTGGTGCGCCGTACAGTTCACCAAGATTGTTATCATCAATAAATGTTCCGATGATTTGAAGCAATTTTCGAGCTACTTTTTGGTGAATAAGTCGTGGCGCCGGAACCAAAATAAGTTTCCCCCCGATCAACTCATATTGGTTATCGTCATTTAGTTTTAAATAATCATCATAGGTATACAACCTGTTATAAACTTCAGCTTGCATGTAATAAGACAAACCCCCTTACCGCGTATTCCAACGAATCCACCCACTCATTCGGGATGAAAACAGCCGCTGGCCGGATGTGGATCAAACGATGGTATCTTTTATATAACACAATGGCCGTTTTGATTCAAGTGGCTAGCAATGCGGGTTTAATTCAACCAGGGGGTACTCTTTAAATCAAGTAAGCTTTCCAAATTGACAAATGGCATCTTGAGCCAATCGCAATTTTCCCCTCAATCCTGGCACCAGCCAGCATGGAAATCTCATCCCGCGCCGCCTTCTCCCGCAGTTCGTACAGTCGGCGCTCAATGCGGTTTTTATAAAACATCTCCTCTTGGTCATGGCTTTGCGGATGCCGGGATTGTTCATGGCTATAACCTCCATTTCTTCTCCCTGCGGGTTATAAAGGTACATTAGCCATTCTTCCAATGGGTTTAGCGGTCGCCTCTTCAGCCGTTTTGCCTTCTCCAGTTCTAAAAAAGTAAAAAAACAATCCTCTCAAGTTTACTGTAGCCGCCACCCTCAATCATGGAAAGAGAGCGGTTTTTTCTTGCCCCAAATGGCATTATACCTCTCCCGGCCGGAGTTGCACCCGCTATATAAGGCGACCTTGCTCGGCCGTACTGCCTTGCACCCGGTTTTCGTGACTGGTCCCATCTTGGTTCGCCAGTTGCTACTTTGCGGCGCCGTCAACGTCGTCAATGACGGCCCCCGCCTCTTCCAGCGAGCCGGCAGTGTAAATTTCGTTGATGATTCTGTCCAGTACCTCCAACCTATCGATCCGCTTGACCCGCCCCTGCAGGCCCCGCGAGGCCTCCCCGAACCTGACGTCAAGGAACTTGCAGACAGCATTCTGGGCCATCGCGACTTTGCCCTTCGTCTCGCCCTCGGCCATAGCGCCGGCTATCATGGACAACTCATCCCGCATGGCCTTCTCCCTCAGCTCATAGAGCCTGCGTTCCTTCTTGCTCTGCCAGAATGCTTTCTCGATTGTCAGCGCTTTCCTAATCCCCGGGTTCTCCATGGCTATCGCCTCCATCTCCTCTCCTTCGAGGTTGTTCAGGTACATCATCCACGCCTCCAGCGCGTCCTTCGGCCTGCGCCTCACGCGCTTCAATTTCTCCAGTTCCAGGAAGTGGATCTCCAGATCATCGCACAGCGGCTCCCCTGTCTCGTCGTCCCGGACGTGGAAGGCGCGGTGGTGCCGCCCGTCGCCCCGGAACCAGTCGAAGCCCAGGATGTTTATGGTCACGGTCTTGCGCAGGTCGCCGAACTTCTGGCCGCTGGTCAGCTGGCCGTGGTAGAGCCCGGCCCAGTAGTACATGGTCCGCTTGTCGATGTTGTACTGGTTGGCAACCTGGACCTCGATGTTGATGAGCGTGCCGCCTCCCGTCCGGGCCAGGACGTCCAGCCTGGCGCCACGGTCCGGCAGGTGCTTGGGGTCTATTCCCTGTCCAGCAGGTCCACGTGGACCAGTTCCCTGCCGGGAGGAGGCTTCAGTACGGCATTGAGGAACCCCAGCAGCGCATCCTTGCCTTCCTCCGACCCGAAGATCCTCTTGAAGGCGTAGTCGTTGATCCGATTGATCCCCCTGATCTCTGCCAAGTACCCACCCCTCTCCCGCTTCTTCTCACCAGTCTTATTATACCAGATTCTGTGTGGACCAAAGTCCCTGCTTCCCGAACGCTTATGGATGATTTTATGGGATTAAGCCGATTCATAATAATCAGCTGATTCATGAGTGTCTTTCATCTATGTTCAAGAAACATCGCTTATACAAATTACCTTTAATCCTGGGCATCCTGGCACTATTACCTACCTTGGAACCATTTTAACAGAAAAATAAATTCACATTGAAAACCGTCCCCAATATGAATTCTTTGCGCCAAATAAGTTAATAAGTTAAGTGCCTGGCACCAGGCTTTTCCTTTGGTTAGTAGGATTGCTGCACCTGCCATAGGAACCGTCCCCCTGGTTTTCCCCCCTGGTTTTCCCCCCTGGTTTTCCCCCTGGTTTTGGTTTCAGTTTCCCCCGGACAGTTGACTGCTATAACCAGAAAATGGTACGATAAAGAAAAAACAGCGGGTGTGTTTTAGTGAATAACTTAATTAAATTTAAAGAGATTTGCAAACAAAACGGCATTATTTTAGCTTACCTATTTGGTTCTCAAGCACATAATGGTTATAAGGTCATAAATGGTGAAAGGGTGGTGCAGAAAGACCCATACGCGGATTTGGATTTAGGTATTATATTGGATGATGAAAACAGGTTAACCGGCTCTATGTATAAGCTGCACTCTACCTTATATAACCAATTGGATGAATTATTTCTACCGCTACGTCTGGATTTGGTTTTTTTACAAGAAACCCACTCTGTATTTCAGTTTGAAGCTATAAAGGGGATTTGTATTTACGCGGCCAGCGAGAGCATAAAAGAAGAATACGAACACAAAATACTGGCCAGGGCCGCTGACTTTCGCTGGGTGCTGGAACAGTATTATAGGGAAAGATTGGAGGAACTGGGATAGCCCATGATAAATAAGATGCTAGTTTCGCAAAGATTAGAATTAATAGGCGATTGGCTGAAAAATTTAAAAAAACTATCCAAACTTTCTTATGAAGAATTTACTTCAAATAATCTTAATTCAGCAGCCGCGGAAAGCTACCTGCGAAGGTCATTAGAAGCAATATTCGATATTGGAAGGCATATCCTGGCCAAAACCGGTAATCTTGACATGGCCGGGGAATATAAATCTATTGCAAAAGGGTTAGCTAGCAATAATTTTGTCAGTGATACTTTAGGCGAAAAACTAGTTCAAATGGCCGGTTATCGGAATAGAATGGTCCACTTTTATAGTATGGTTACGGAAAAAGAACTATATGATATACTGCAGGATAACCTTGGTGACATTGAACAGTTCACCATGGAAATAAAGCAGTCTGTTTTAAAATGGTTGTAAATTTTGGCATCCATTTGTGCCATCAGCACACACATTTCTCAGATTCCCTTAACTACGGAAGTTGCTTCTTCCAAACTGCCTGCCTTGTAAATGCGGTTGATAATCTGATTTAAAATCTCCAGGTTATCCATTTGTCGCACCGCCTGTTGCAAATCACGCGCGTCATGGCCAAAACGAACCTCTAAAAATTGACAAATGGCATCTTGAGCCATCGCAATTTTCCCCTCAGTTCTCCCTTCTGCTCTTCCTTCTGCTCTCCCTTCCGCTCTCCCCTCAGCCCTGGCACCAGCCAGCATGGAAATCTCATCCCGCGCCGCCTTCTCCCGCAGTTCGTACAGTCGGCGCTCAATGCGGTTTTTATAAAACATCTCCTCTATGGTCATGGCTTTGCGGATGCCGGGATTGTTCATGGCTATAACCTCCATTTCTTCTCCCTGCAGGTTATTAAGGTACATTAACCATTCTTCCAGTGGGTTTAGCGGTCGCCTCTTCAGCCGCCTTGCTTTCTCCAGCTCCAAAAAATGAATTTCCAGATCGTCGGTTAGTTTTTTGCCGCTACTGTCTTCGCAAATATGGAAAGTGTGCTGGTAGCGCTCGTCTTCTTTAAACCAGTCAAAGCCCAGAATGTTGATGGTGATGGTTTTGTGCAGCCGGCTGAAGTCCTGCCCGCTTTGCAGTTGACCATGGTAGAGTCCGGCCCAGTAAAAAAGCGTGCGCTTGTCAATATTGTACTGGTTGGCTATTTGTATTTCGATGTTGATGATGGTACCGTCCTGCGTGCGGGCCAATATGTCCAGGCGGGCTGCTCTGTCCAAAAGGTATTGGGGGTCGAGTTCCCGGTCCAGCAGCTCTACTTCGGCAAGCAATTTTTCGGGTGGAGGATTTAACACGGCGTTGAGCAGCCCCAGCAGGGCTTCTTTGCCTTCTTCCGAGCCGAATATGCGCTTGAAAGCGTAGTCGTTGGTGCGGTTAATGGGTGGTTTGGCTGCCAAAAGCTCACCTCCCGCGGGCAGGTGTTTTATTTTTATTATACCAGAGGTTGTTCAGTAATAGTAACTGAAGAAATATTTTTTCCTCGGATGTAAATGATTCTGTAGATAAAACAATACGGCTACCGTTATTTTTTAAGTTTCCGTCATCCTGAAACCAGATGGCCAGACCATCTGCTTCAAGGTTTGCCGCAACCCATTCCATTGGTATCACTTTACGTCCCTGATACCAAAGAGGATATAGTTTATCTAACACAGCTGAAGTTCTGGACTGGTAAAAAACCCTGCCGTAATTCTTTTGCGTCCGGTTGTCGTAATAGAATTCATTTCTTCTTTCACCAGTAACAATACCTTGTTAGCTTCATCAATACTTCTAGCCCGATCTAGACATTTTTGAGTAAAATATCCAAATAATGCTGCTAGGAAAGCACCGATTACCGTGCCAATAAAACTTTGATAATTTAATATTAAGTCTTTCATCATTATTTCCTCTCCAAAATTAACAACACCAGATAGTTATTTACGGGAATACTGTATGTAAATTTTCAAAGCTCAGGCAACAAGAGGCCTCGAAATAATCGAGACCTCGCAATAGTAAAAGTAAACTACCGTAGGAGCTGGAGGACACCCTGGGGCTGTTGGTTGGCCTGTGCTCTGTCGGCCCGCCGGCTTTCGCCGGCGCCTAGACTATATCTTCATCCCGCTGCTTATCGACGGGAGACGGGCGCTTTGGGTGCCTCCAGGTGCCCTACGTGGTTTTCCCAAGTGCCTGGCACTGGACTTTAACACTTGAAACACGCCATATTGCCTGGTAAAATAAGTTAAACCGTGGTTTTGTTTGGAGGATTATGAATTGGAAGATACTCTGCAAAGGAAAGTTGATGTGTTAACAGAGGCTGCCATTTCACCTTACATCAGACCCTATATACTAAATGACATGAAGGTGATAATGTGAGAAATAATGCTCCGCAGTGTCCATGGCCTTCTTTAAGACGGCAATACCCGCATCCTGCTTAAGCTGGACATGGTTCTTTATTATTGACAGCGCCGTTATGTCCATCCGTGTCACCCCAAGTTTCCGGTAGTTATTATGTGCTGAATTTGATAGCACGGGGCGTTACTGGCAGTTCGTCCGGAACACCTCATCCAGCACGGTGATTTCCTGCTGCAGTATGTGCAGCCCTGCATTGATCTCCTAGGCCACGTCCCGGTTTATGTGGGTGTCCCTGACGTATATGGCCAAAGACTGCATTTCCAGCACTTGTACTCGATCTCTTCCAGGGCCGCCATCCTTTGTGCCACCCACTACAGTTTCTGTTGCAGGTAATCTTCGTTGTAAGCACTAAACCAGAAGAACCTTCCCCCTGGTTCCAAACGATCGCTTCTCGTCTTCAGTTCTCCAGCTCTCTCTTCAGTTCCAATACGGTCTCCCTGGACAGCCCGGTTATCTTGCAGATCACGTCTACGTCCAATCCTTCACTCAACGCTGTCCTTGCAACCTCAACCTTACCCTCTGCCTCAGCCTCTGCCCTCTCTTCCTTGACCCACTCCTGGAATATGGGTGATTCCATGACCATTTCCCTCCTTATCATAGATAGCACCAGGTCCGGCGGGAACTTGCCGCCGGCCAGTATCGCCATCACCGCCAACAGGTCCAGTTGCAGCGCTTCGTCCTCTATTCCCTGCACTGCGGCCATGCTTTCCCTCAGTGCCTGCTCCGGGGTCTCGTCGTCGTCCTCGCCCCTCATCAGCGGCAGCAGGGGGTACAGTCCCACCAGTCGTCTTGCTATGACCGGCTGCCTGCGCTCGTCCCACACCCGTATCACTGTGTAGGAGTACTCCAGCAGCCCTCCGTCCCACCTATCCCGCAGCCTGTGCAGGCCGTTGTCGTCATCCTGGAAGAAGAACACGACCACCTGCCTTATCGGCGGCGTCCCCCTTCCGTCCGTCAGGGTGGCTTCCCATATGTCGCTCCTGTAGCGGAGCATCCTGGCCGGGAGCGCGTTGTCGCGGTACCCCATCGGCTCGAAGTTGAGCAGGTACGGCCCGCCGGGGTCGGTTATCTCCAGCACGCTGTCCAGCCTCGATTCTTTCTTCGGGGTGTAGTTCGTCTTGAATTTCGTCACCCACTCTTCCCTGCAGCCCGGCTGCACGTACCTGGCCCAGTCCGCCGGCCTGAGTTCGATGAGTTTCTTTATCGGTATGTCTATCTTGGGCATTCTGTTTTCCGCTCACCCTTCCTGTTTATATTTTACCATATGGCCACCTGTTTTCTGAATGCCGGGTTATTTTTCCTGCCTCCCCACCTTCTATTTTTATTTCCCGGCCAGACGCGAAGAGGCCAGCCCGGTCGTCTACCCGGGCTGGCCTCAGCTCGCTGCCTAATTTGAATTAGGCAGTCAGTTTCATTCAGGGATTGGTGACGTCTCATCTTGATTTTCCTGAATATTCTGTTCCTTTAGGTTCTGGTCCAGTTTTTTGCAGTGAATCGCTTGGATTTTTGCAGTGAGCAGCCGATGTTTTTTTCTGCGGAGTTGGCAGCCCGGTTTTTTTCTCCTGGGCTTTCAGGACAATAATTTGCGACCTAAAAGGTCTTTCCCAGGCCCTGCCTCCCTAATTTTCTTTCAATGTTCTAGCCCCATTTCAAAGTTTATTTTTTGATTCACATTTGGAACGTCACTAATGTTCTTACAAACCGGTATCCCATTTTATCGGGTACATCTCTAAAAGTGCTTCGAGGTACTTTGCGCGCTTCGAGTTGCCTGTGGCATTCGATATAATACCAACTAAGTTAATAAGTTAGGTGCCTGGCACCCGGCTTTTCCTTTGGTTTGTAGGATTGCTACATCTGCCATAGGAACCGTCCCCCTGGCTCCCCCTGCCCCTGGCTCCTCCCCCCTGGTTGCCAGTGGTTGCCAGGATTGACCACAGTTACACTTGAATGATACTATTAATAGTAAAATTTTCTATTTTCCTTGTATCAATATCTATTTCAAATGAAAAAGGAGCCTCATAAATTGGATTGCAATCACCAGCAAAACGATATTTATCACCAGCTATATCATAATTGGAATTATACTCTCGCACTTCTACCTCACATTGAACTACTATTTTGCCAGTTATTATTATAATTCCATTATCATCATCGCAACAAATATCCTTCACTTCTTTGGTTTCAATTTTTATTGGGTGAACAAAACCTGTTTCACTACAATTTTCAATTATATCACTTGGCTCTTTTTTTTTAAAAAATTGCTGAAAAAATGTTTGTACATCATCTCTAAATAATTTATCGAAAATATCAACCTCTTTCACCATAACACCTCCCGAGGAATTCAGCCCTTTAAAAACAGAGTTTCACTGTGGCTTTGGTGCTACTCTTGCGCAAGGAATGAAAAAGGGAACCTAAGAAATCACGTTTCCCAGCCTAATTCAATTTAGAAAACCGTATTCAAATGTAGCTCAGGAAGCCAGCCTTGGGGGCTGGCTTCCTGCAAATTTTGTATTCACTTTTAACGCAGGAGCTGGAGGACTGCCTGGGGCAGCTGGTTGGCCTGGGCCAGCATGGCCGTGGCGGCCTGCTGCAGGATGTTCATCTTGGTGAACTCCATCATTTCCTTGGCCATGTCCACGTCGCGGATGCGGGATTCGGCTGCGGTCAGGTTTTCCGCAGAGGTTCCCAGGTTGTTGATGGTGTGCTCCAGGCGGTTCTGGTAGGCGCCCAGCTTGGAGCGCTCGGCAGACACAGTCTCAATAGCTTTGTTAATCGTAGTAACTGCGCTGTTTGCCGCTTGCTGGTTCGAGACATCGACTCCCTTCACTTCAAACGTGGTATCGGCGGTAACAGCTGCACCTAAAGTAAAGAGCGTCTTTCCGGCTGCATCTATAAAGGTTTTATCATCCAAGGATGTGGCGATGACTTGGCCGCTTGAATCCTTAAGCTCGCCACTTGTTACATTGTAAGTGTATATTCCTGCTTCCAGGCCACTGTTGGTCACTGCGGCGGTCCCGGTGGCTGTGGTTGTACCACTATCGGTAGCGATTGTCACAGTACCGCTGATTACTGCATCATTGAATGTAAAAGTATCGTCACCAGGGGTCACGGCGGTATAAGTCTTACCATCAGTACTAGTGGCAACCGCCTGGCCGCTGCTGTTGATCAGCTCATACTTACCCGTGCTGTCATTCTTTTTCACCGTGTAGGTACCATCAGCAATATCTTGGGTTGTATTAGTACTCAAATTCACAGTAGCGGTTACGGTATAGTTTACACTACCCACTACGCCCAGGGCAAATCCTCTCATATCATTAACCTGCAATGAGAGGTTCTGGTTTTCATTGGCTCCAATCTGGAATGTTCCCGTGAAAGTGCCATTCAAGAGTTTTTGGGTGTTGAATTCGGTAGTGTTGCCAATCCGGGCAAGTTCTTGTGCCAGCTGATCTACCTCTTTTTGGATTTCTGCCCGGTCAGTGGCGGTATTCGTGTCGCTGGCTGATTGGACGGCCAGTTCCCGCATGCGCTGCAGGATGGAGTGGGTTTCGTTCAGTGCACCTTCAGCAGTTTGGATGAGGGAAATACCGTCTTGAGCATTCTTAGAGGCCATGGCGAGGCCTCGAATCTGCCCTCGCATCTTCTCGCTGATGGCCAGGCCGGCGGCGTCGTCGCCGGCGCGGTTGATACGCAGGCCGGAAGACAGTTTCTCAAGCGACTTTTGTGAACTAATATTGTTGGCACTCAACTGACGATAGGTGTTCAACGCCGCGATGTTGTGGTTGATAATCACTTCTTCATTCCTCCTTGAAAATAAATTTGCTTCCTTGCGTTTGTATGTCCCGGGTGGCCACCCGACGGGATTTTAAATATCCCTACCTTTAATATTCGGTTATTTGGCAGCATACTTTAGAATTTGGTAACTATTTGTTGAAAAAACTTTTCAATAAATCAGCCGCGGTGCCTGTATTTGAAAGGGCGGTGATGTTTTCGTCCCTTACGGCCTGGTATAATTCGCTGCGCAAGATCAACAAGTTTTTGGGAGCATCAATGCCGATTTTCACACCGTCTTCCATGATCTCCAGGACGGTGATTTTGATGTCGTCACCCAGCATGACGCCCTGGTTTTTTTTGCGGGTCAGGACCAGCATTATTTCCCCTCCCCGCCACTAACTTTTCCCTCTTCCCCTTTTGTTGTTGACGATCCACCGGCGCCGGGGAAAAGGCGGTGTTTTGTTGTATAAGGCGAACCGGTCAGGATTACCTGCTTGCCCCTGTTCAGCCTGGTGTTGATCACTATGGGGGCCACCAGGTTGGCGGTGGCGCCGCCGGGGTTGTCCCCGGGCACCGTGATCACCGCCAGCACCAGCGCTTCCGAGGGGGTTTGCAGGTGCAGTTCCTCGATGTCGGAATCCGGGATTTCAAAGGAGTACCCCTGGAAAAATTTAAACGGGTCGATAACCAGCAGGGCAACCGCGGGGTCTTCCACTGCGTGCAGCCAGTGGAAGTCCTCCGCGCCTTCCACGGGAAGAATAAAGAAGCTGCGCAGTTGTTCAAAGCCGGGGATGCCTTTGGGAAAAATGATAACTTTTGTTTCGTCTATCTCCAAAACGCCAAAACGGGCGGAATTTATTTTCATCAGCTTTGCTCCTTTAGCCATAAAATTCTACCTTGAAATAAATTTTCAGGTGACCCTGATCAGGTCACCCGCACAAGTAACTCTCGCATTGTCATCTATAACCTATTTTAAGAAATTTAACAGGCTGGTTTGCATAATTCCCGCACCCACCGCTAAGGACGCGTTGTATGCCAGTTGCTGCTGGCTGTATTCTATGGACAGCCGGGCGATGTCCGCGGCTTCGATGTTGTCTAGGCTTTGGGTCAATTTGACTTCTTGATCAAGCAATTGTGTCTTTAAAGATTCAAAATGCTGGTAGCGGGCTCCCACGGCAACACGGTGCTGAAGCAGTTTATTCTTCTCTTTTTGCAGTTCACTTATACTAATTTGTAAATCGCTAGTTTTATTGCCCATTAACCGGTCCCTTAATTCAAATAGCACTTTAAAAATGCCCTCCCCTTGGGCGATACCATCGGCATCATATTGAAAAACAGTGTATACACGTGTAGTTGAGTCATATGTTCCTTTTCCAAACACACCGGCAGGAGCGTCGAGGTTAGTCGGATCATAAGTAATACCCGGCTCATCAATGCGGTAGAAGGTATTGGCCGCAACCTCGCGTGTTATTTCCTGAACGTTACCCTTATAAACTATCATGTCGCGACCTTTAGTGTCCTTTATACGTTCAAAGGGAGGGGCATCATTTTGGGTTCCGGCATAGATATATTTCCCGCCCACGGTTGAGTTGGCCAGATCCTTTACCTGGTCAATCAATTTGTCTATCTGCTCTCCTATAGCAATACGATCATTTTCATTATAAGTGTCGTTGGCGGCCTGAATGGCATATTCCAAGGCTTTGTCCAGCACATTCCCCAGGGTACCCATGGAAACGTCGCTCATTTCCAGGAATGACAACCCGTCATCTATATTTCTGTTGTACTGTTCATTGTAAGACAGCGTGGCTCTAATTTTCAGGAACTCGCCCATTACGTTCGGGTCGTCGCTGGGACGCAGGATACGTTTACCGGTGGAGAGCTGTTCCTGGCTGCGGGCCAGCTTACCCAAATTGCCCTGGATGCTGTTGAGCACTTGGCTGGCCATGTACCTGTTGGTAATCCTCATACTATAATCCTCCCGGGTTTTAGAACAAGCGGTTGATAATCACATCCAGCATACTGTCCAGGGTGTTGATCACCCTTGCGGAAGCCTGGAAGCCGTACTGGAACTGCACCATGCGGGTTAACTCTTCATCGATGGACACCCCGGAAACCGAATCCCGCAGGGCGATAATTTGTTTGCTGATGGCGGCCTGGTTCTCGGCCATACCGCCGGCGCTTTTGACACCACTGCCCACCTCGGTGACCAGCAGGCCATAATACTGTTCAAAAGTGTTACCTTTCAGGGCTGTAATGTTTTTATCCCTAAGGCTGGCAACATCACCGGCTTTTGTACCGTCAAGGTCGCCCGGGTTGTCACTAAGATCTTTGATTACCTTAAAGCTATGACTGCCCAAATCGCCTTCAAAAAAATGTTCGTCAACATCAAAAGAAGGATCATTGGAAGGATCGGTTGAGGGATCGGACGGATCATAATTGGCAGAAAACATCGTCTTGGCAATCTCTTCCTTCATTTTCACCGCCAGTTGGTTTAACATTGTTCTGAAATCGGTGACGTTTTGCCTGGCGTATTCCAACCCCAGCAGCGAACCGCCTTGTTGAGCGTCATCACATTTTTGAGTTAAATTTAAAGACGGTGCTGAAGGGTCTGTGCCGTATACCAGTTCCACTTCTTTAGCAGCGTTAAAACTTATATTAAATTGTTGCGGATTATTTATATCTATTTCAAAAGTAGAGTCAAATAAAAATATTTTAGTAATCTCACCCGTCGGGCTCCCCGGCAACGGAGCGCGTTCCACCTTTACCGGGGCATACTCGCTTAATTCTTCCAGCAGCTGGTCTCGATTATCAAGCAGGTCGTTGGGTTGCTGCCCCAGGGCATAGATTTTTTTAATTTGGGTCGTCAGATCACTAATCTGGGTAATTATATCGTTAATCCGGTTGACTTGGTCCGCCAGACTGCCCGCTAACCCTGTGCCAGGATCACTGGCAATGCTTTTCTCGATGTCTTCCAGCTGTTTATAGGTGGAGGACATCAGCGTAGCCAGTTCATTGCCCAGTTCCACCACCGCGGCCTTGGCGCCGTCATCCTGGGGATTGTTGTTCAAATTCATCCAGGCTTTAAAAAAGTCCACGATCCGGTCTCCAATGCCGGTCGTGGCGGGCTCGCCGAAAGCGGCCTCGGCCCTTTGCAAAAAGTTGATCTGGTCCTGCCAGTATCCTGTGGCGGTGACAGCCTGGCGCACCCCGTTGTCCAGGTACTCGTCCTTGATCCTGCGTATGCTGTCAACCCCTACCCCGCTGCCGAACTGCCCCGGGGTGACGGAACTGTTCAGGCCGGGGTTTGTATACGGGTCGGTCACCCTGATCACGGCCTCCTGGCGGGAGTAACCGGGGGTGCTGGCGTTGGCCAGGTTGTGTCCGGTGATGTCCAGCGCGTGCTGGTGCACTTTCAAGCCCCTCCGGGCGATCTCCAATCCGAAAAATGTTCCGGGCATGGTATCCCCGCTTTCTACACAGTTTTATCGAGCACGCCCGGCGGGCGGTCGCTCCGCTTCAACGCACCGCTGTGCTGATAGGTTTCTCCGCCGCCGGAGGCGATAATTTGCAGCAATGTTTCGTTAACCTGCATGGCCCGCCTGGTGAGCAGGCCGTTGATTTCGTTCAGGCTTTTCAATTGTTCAAAATCCTGTTTCAGTTCCAGTTGAAGTTCTTTAAGCCTGTCCCGCAGGGCTGCCGGGGCTCCGGGCAAAATGTCGCTCAGGGTCGCCCCCGGTTCCAGGCCCAATGCTTGCTCCAGCTTGCTTTGCACCTGCTCCCTTTGTTTGTCCAGCACGGCCATTTGCCCTGCCAGCCCGGTCAGTTTTTGTACCGCCGCCTGCAAGGACTGGATATCCACCTGGCGCAGGGCCCGGTTTTGAGCCCCGGAGGCCTTGATTTGTTCCTTGACCAGCTTGCCCTGGGCGGCCAGTATTTCAGCCAGTTCAAAAAAAAGAGGCTCCACGAATACAACTCCGCCTTTCGAAATCGTGTGTCCCAATCCAATGCTCCGTTCGCTCCGGAAAGCCACCGGATCGCCTGCCGCTGTTTATTTTGCAGTCAAATAAATTATCAGATATATTCGTCTATGTTCAATCCCCGGGAGTCCTGCATCTTATTGAGCAGCTCGCCGGCTTTTTCCGGTTCAAGCCTCTTTTTAGCGCCGGTCCAGGTGTTCAGCATTTCTATGAAGTCCTGTCCCGCACTGTTCTTTTTGTGCGCAAAACGCAGCGGCAAATCATACGCCTGTGAGGCATCGTTGAGCCGTTCCACCGTTTTGTTCAGCATGTCCCTGTTCAGCGCCGCCGCGGCATCGCTGTCGCTGACGGGTTTTTGCTGGTAGTCGGGCCGGCGCGATTCCTGCGCCTGCCGGGAGGCCACGTCATCGTGCGTGGCGTAGGATTGCAAACCACCCGCTGCTATTTTCACGGCATCCACCCCCGTCCAAAATTTTTATATCACCGGGAAGTTTAATTGATGACCGGTTAACCTTTTTGGCCTAGAACCGTGCCCGCCGCCCCCTCCCGGATCATCCCTTCGGCTATTTTTTCCTCAGAGATTGTGTAGGTTCCGTTGTTGATCCTGGCTTTGATCTCCTCAACCTTATCCTGCCGGATGCCGGGCATTTCCTTGAGCATGGCCCGGTAGGCAAGCATTTCCCTGGCCCCTGGTGATATTTCGGCCCGGTCCTGCTCGGGTTTCCCTTGTTCTTGCTTAATTTCCCTGTTTTTTTCGTTCCAGGTTTTATACAGGTCGATGACGCCCGGGCCCAGGTGAGTGATTTTCATGCGCTCACCGCCTTTGACAACGCATTGATTCTTAATTTGATATATCGGCAGTTGTGGCCGTTCACTTTAGGAATAAATTCTGCTTTTGTCAAACCATGCGCATTAACTCGCCGGCAATTTGCTGCAACGGCAGCACTTTTTCCGCCGCCCCCAGTTCAACGGCGGCCCTGGGCATGCCGTACACCACGCAGGTGCTCTCGTCCTGGGCGATGGTCCGCCCCCCTCGTTCCCTGATGGCCAGCATCCCCCGGGCGCCGTCCCGGCCCATGCCGGTCAGCAGCACGCCCACCGCCCGGCTGCCCGCCACCTGCGCGGCCGAATTCATCACCACGTCCACCGAGGGACGAAATCCGCCCGGCGGCACGGGCTTATTGCTCCTTTCCAGCGACACGCTGAGCCTGTCTCCATACCGGCGCAGGAACAGGTCATAACCCGCCGGCGCCACCAGCACCCGGCCCGGCAATACTCTGTCGCCGTGCTCGGCATGTTTTACTTCCATCCTGCACCTGCGGTTCAAATGCTCGGCCATCGGCCCGCTGAATCCCACCGGGATATGCTGCACCACCACCACGCCGCAGGGAAAATTGGCGGGTAGCGCCGGCAGCAGCGATTGCAGCGCCGCCGGCCCGCCGGTGGAGGAACCGACCACCACCAGTTCCACCCTGCCGGAAGCGGTCTTTTCCACCGGCGCGGCAGCCGGCGCCGGGCGGGCGGGCTTTATTCCCGGTTCGGGCCGGGGCGGCGCGGGCGCGGGCGTGGCCATGCACCTGCCCGGCGACGCCCGCCTGGCCACCCTGATTTTACGGGTTAGTTCCGCCGCCATTTTTTCTGCGCCGCCCGGCTTCACCGGCTTGGGCACAAAATCCACCGCGCCGGCGGCCAGCGCCTCCATGGTAACCCGGGCCCCCTCGGTTGTATGTGCGCTGAGCATGATTACCGGCACCGGGCACTGGCGCATCAGCCGGGTAACGGTTTCCACCCCGTTCAAACCCGGCATTTCCACGTCCATGGTCACCACGTCGGGCCGCAGGAGAGTCACCTTTTGGATGGCCTCTTCCCCGCCGGCGGCGGTGTCAATCACCTTGATGTCGGCCTGGGTTTCCAGCATGCGGGCGATGACCCGGCGCATCAGCGCCGAATCGTCCACCACCAGCACCTTAATTGGCTGCAGCATAGAATACGGCCTCCTCGGAGCCCGCGTTGCGCAGGAGGCTCCGCGCATCCACGATCAATGAAACCTTGCCGTCTCCCAGGATGGCCGCGCCGGCCAGCCCTTCCACCTGGCCGAGGTAGTCGCCCAGGGATTTGATTACGATTTCCTGTTCCCCGATCAATTTGTCCACTACGACGCCCAGTTTTCGCTCGCCCGACCCGATAATAACAATGTAGAGTTTGTCCCCGGCGGCCCCGGAATCGTGGTTGAAAATGTCGCCCAGGCGCCTTAGCGGGTACACCTGGCCGCGTACCACGATAACCTCGGAGTGTCTGATGTTTTTAATCTCGGTCCGTTTAATGTTCAGCGTTTCCACCACGTAAGCCAGCGGGAAGGCGTACACCCTGCCGCCGTGTTCCACCATCAGCGCCCGGATGATGGCCAGGGTCAGCGGCAGCTTGATGGAAAAGCGGGTTCCCTTGCCGGGCGTGGTTACGTATTCCACCGTCCCGTTAATGTTTTCAATCTGGGTGCGCACGATGTCCATTCCCACGCCCCGTCCGGAAATGTCGCTGACATCGTCCTCCGCAACCGTGGAAAATCCGGGCATGAAAATGAGGTCCAGGGCCTCCCGGTCGCTCATCCGCTCATACTGTTCCCGGCCGATGATGCCCGCCCGCAGGGCCTTGTCTTTTAGTTTTTGGGCGTCGATGCCTCTGCCGTCATCTTCCACGGTGATGACGATATGGCTTTCCACGTAGGACGCCTTGAGCTGGAGCAAGCCTTTCACCGGTTTGCCCAGGCGCTGCCTTTCCAGCGGGCTCTCGATCCCGTGATCGATGGCGTTTCTCAGCAAGTGGATCAGCGGGTCGCCGATCACTTCGATCACGTTGCGGTCCAGCTCGGTTTCCTTGCCTTCGATGACAAACTCCACTTCCTTGCCCAGTTTGTGGGCAATGTCCCGCACCATCCGGGGGAACCGGTTGAACACCTGGGCCACGGGCAGCATGCGGGCCTTCATGATTTCATGCTGCAGGTCGGTGGTGACCTGCCCCAGGTGACTTGATATTTCCAGGATGTCATCCGCCAGGTCGCCCGAGCCGTAATTGTGCTCAAATATTTCCACAAACCGGTCCAGCCTGGTGCGATCGATCACCAGTTCACCCACCAGGTTCATCAATTTATCCAGCTTCTCCACGTCAACCCGCACGGTTTTGATGGTTTTCTTTTCGGCCTTTCCGGGCCCGCCGGGCTGGGTTTCGGTACCGGCGCCGGCTAAGCCGGCGGAGAGCGCTTGCTTCTCCCGACCCCCGGTTTCCCGGGCCTGCTCCGGCAGCGCTTGTTCCTGCGCAATGTTGCTGGACTCGATCTGCTTTATGTATACATCTTTAATCTCGGCCACCGACAGGGCCAAGTTTTTAACCTGGTCGCCGTCCTGCCGGCTGATGATAACCAGGGCGATGTTATTGTCAAAATAACCGTTTTGTATATCCTCGGCGGGAGGATTGGTCCTGATGATTTCGCCGGCCTGTTCCAGGGTTTCGAACAGTAAAAAGGCGCGCACTTCCTTCATCTGGCAGTCTTCTTCAAAAACGACCTGCAGGCAGTAGGCGTGGTATCCCCTGAGTTCGGCCTCGTTGATTACGTCTTCCAGCACGCTGTCGATTTCTATATCCAATAGAGGCGATGCCGGGCCGCCCGGAAGCGGCAGTTCAAGCCCGGGCATTTCCTCAACAACCGCCGGGTCACCGGTTGAATCGTCACCGGAGCTTCCATTGTCCTTGATTTGTTTTATTTTTTGCAGCAGGGGGCCGATGTCGACCGATTTTTCAGCCCCGCCGACAATTTCTTCCTTCAGCTCCGTCAGCGTGTCCATGGCCTCAAAAAGGACATCCACCAGCCGGGCGCTGATCTCCAGGCGGTTGTGGCGAATCTCATCAAACAGGCTTTCAATTTCATGGGTCAATTCCGTCATTTTGTCATAACCCATCACGGCGGATGATCCTTTAATGGTATGGGCCGCCCGGAAAATCTCCTGGATCACTTCGGGTGTAACATGCTGCTGCTCGAGCAAAAGAATATTGTCATTGATTATCTGCAGCTTTTCTTCCAGTTCTTCCTGAAAAATCGCTATTTCCGCGTCGCTGAACATGCCTTCACCTCCTGAAAAACACCTATGCGCTTTCCTCCATCGCCTTTAAAACATCTAAATCCTGTTCGGACAGGAGCTTTTTCAAATTGATTAAAACAATCAAATTTTCGCCGTCCAGGATAATCCCCTCGAGGTAGTTCTGGTTGAGACTGATTGCCGTCGGCGCAGGATGGATCATATCCGGGGATATCTTTCTCACCTCGTAAACCGCTTCCACAATCAGCCCGAATTTTTGCCCGCCCACTTCCACAATCACTACCCGGTTGCTGTCGCTCCGCTCGCCGAGTTGAACGTTGAATAATTCGTGCAGGTTGATTACCGGTATGACCCTGCCCCTGATGTTGATGACACCCTCCACGTACACCGGGGCCTGGGGTATGGGAGTGATTTTTTCCAGCCGGATAATCTCGGAAACCGAGGAAATATCAATGCCGAAATACTGTTCAGTTATGGAAAACACCACAACTTGCAGATCATTTGTATTGCTTGCTCCAACAGCCAATCAAAACTCCTCCCATCAAATTTAAATTTTGGTTCATTCCATTTCTTCCTCTTCTTCACCACTGCGGTTGCGGGCCGACGGGTTAAGATAAGCCACCAGCCGCTCCCTGATTAAAATGGGGTTATACCCGGCCTGCAGAGACACAATGCCCTCCATCATCAACTGTTTCAACAGGATTTCCTTTTGACTGATGTTTGACAACTTGGAGGCCAGGGGCAGCCAGAGCACGTTGGCGCTGCCCACGCCGTACAACGTGGCCATAAAGGCGACGGCGATGGCGGGTCCCAGGTTTTCCGGGCTGGTGATGCTGCCCAGCACGTGCACCAGCCCCATCACCGTGCCGATGATGCCCATGGTCGGGGCGTAGCCCCCCGCCGCCTCAAAAATGCTGCTCCCGATGTGGTGGCGCTCCTCAATGGTGTATATCTCCACTTCCAAAATATTCTTGACCAGTTCCGGATCGGTGCCGTCGATCACCAGCTGCAGGCCTTTTTTTAGATAGGGGTCATCAATTTCCGGCAGGCGGTTTTCCAGGTGCAACAACCCCTCCCGCCTGGCTTCTTCGGCCATGGCTACAATGTCTTCAATTGCCTTGGCGGTGTCGTAAGGTTTGTTGCGCAGGGCCAGCATGATCAGTTGGGGCACAACTTTCAAATCCTGGGGGGCAAAGCTGAACATGGTTGCGCCAATGGTCCCGCCGAAAACAATCAGTGCGGCGCTGGGTTGAAACAGCGCGCCCAGGTGGCCGCCTTCCCACACAAACCCGGCAATTAAAGAACACACGCCCACCACAAAACCGATAATTGTCGCTAAATCCATTTGGTAGATCATTCCTTTGTCCTAATATTAAAACCTTTATTTAATGTGTGCTTAAAGGGGCAGCCAGCGGGGCGGTTTCCCCGCGGATATTCGTCTCCCCGCCATTGTCTCCCGCCTTACCGGCGGCTTGCGGTTCGGCGTCGGCAAACTTGCTTCTCAATATCACCAGGTTCACCCGGCGGTTTAGCTGGCGGTGATAATCGCTGTCGTTGGGTACGGCGGGCCTGTATTCGCCGTATGCCGCGGCGGATAATTTTTGCGGTGTGAACCGGTGCTGGTTGATGAGTTCCTGCACCACGTTGGTGGCCCTTGCCGCGGACAATTCCCAGTTGGAGGGGAATTCAGCAGTATGAATCGGCAAGTTATCCGTATGCCCCTCGATGCGGATATAATTAGGGGTATCCTTCAGGATCGGCGCCACTTTGCCCAGGATTTCCCTTGCCTGCGGTGTGAGCCGGGCGGAGCCGGATTCAAAAAGCACATCTTCCTGGAAACTTAAAACAATACCCCTCTCTTCCGTGGTTACCGATATCCGGGCGGAAAGGCCGTTTTCATTTATGTAATTTTCCAGCCTCTCCTTTAACTGGTTCAGCTGCGCTTGCTCTACCACATCCTGTACCTGTTCCGGCGGGCTGCCCGGCACCACCGCCGGCCCCGGGCTTTCCAGCACCATGCCGCCGGCGCCGAAAACCGCGGCCAGCGATTCGGCCAGGGTCTTGAACTTGGCTACGTCAACCTTGCTTAAAGCGTACATGACAATAAAAAAGATCATCAGCAGCGTAATTAAATCGGCATAGGTGATTAACCAGCGCTCGTGGTTCGGTTTTGATTTTTTCATCCTGGCGCGTCTTTGGATCATTGCACTACCCCTTAAATATTAACTAACCAATTAAAACAAAACAATGTCTCCGTCTTCATTGATTCTTGCCCGCACCATGCTGTAATCTTCGTTGGCGGTAAATACACGGGGGCCAATTTGCAACACCGACCCGTTATACACTATTTTAGCCTTGATTACGCTGCCCTCTTCGGTGCGGGCGAGCGTCCTGACGCCCATGGGGCCCCCTATTTCACCCACCGTGATATTGCCCCGGGCATATATTTCCCCGCCCCTGAACACGCCCTTGATATCAACGGCGCCGCAAGCATGCAACCTGGAATTAAACGCCCCCTGCCCGGTGATTTTAATGTTGCCGGTGGCCGTCACTTCCGAATTCCACACGCTGTTTACTATGACGTGGGATGGTTTGCGATCCGACAAGTCAAAGTAGTTGATCGCATTTTCCAGGCTCTTTTTAATACCTTCCAGGTTTTTTAATGATAATGCCTTGATTCCGGTAATGTCGCTTAATGCCCAGGCAACTTTCTGCAATTCTTCGGGCGGGTTCTGGCTTTGCTTTTTTACTAAATCACAAAAATCCTGAACCTGTTTGTTGAAATGTATGAATTTTTTATCCAGCAAGGCCATAATCACCTGGCCGTACTCGACATGACGGTTATTATCCTTCAGCTTGCTTAGAAACTGCGCCGCTGCAACGTCCAGGTTGCGCACCGCCTGGTCAATTTCCCGCAGCCTGTTCTCTATATCGCTGAAAGATGCTATCATGCCGCCGGCGGTGATCTTGCCGGCGGTAATCACCTTCATTACTTCCAGGTTGCCCCCGACATTAATGGTGGAGCGGGAAACAAACCCGGCCACTTTCAGGTTGCCCGTTACATCCACGATCATGTTTTCAGTAACGTTTCCCGTGACAAAAACATCGCCATGGAAGCGCAAATTGCCCGACTTGATGTCAACGTCGCCTTCATGCTGGTAAACGGCATCCACACCCACGATTACGCTTCTGCCCTGTTTTTTTACCCAGGGGCGCCCGTTAACGGCGCTGCTCACCGCTTTACCGTCCGGCGCCAGGGAAGCTCCCTTGCCCGCCCTTAACGACAACTCCACAACTTTGCGGGCCGGGATAACCTGACCGGTAACCGTAATGCCGTCTTCCCCCTTGACCATGGGGTGATATACCGCCAGCACGGTATTGGCGCTTACCGACGGGACATTAAAAATTTCACGAAAATCAATATTTTTTTCATCCTGTAAATGCGCGGCGGGGGCCCGGCTTGTAAACAGGTATTCAACATACCCGTCCCGGCCTTCCCTGGGGGGCTTGCCTTCGGCGATCAAAAACGTGCCCCTGCGCGGGCTGCTGAGTAGTTCATTGATCAATTGTTGATTAACGCCGTATTTAATGCCTTTTTCCCGCAGCAGGTCGTGCAAAACGCTTTCGTTTAAAGATTCCACCTCTCTAATGGTGATCATCGCCTTTAATTTGTCATCCGTGATTACCAGGGTTACACTACCGTCCGAATCACTCATGCCGCCACCCCCGCTTCTGGTATAAGGTTTATAAAGTAGTATAATTTTCTACAAATAGTGTTCATATCCTGCAAATATACGGCCTATTTTCACCCGGAATGATAATATCTAAATGCGGAACCGGAGCCTTTTTGGCTTCCTAATTGAAATATCGGCGAAAACGGTACTGTACTTGAGGAACTGAAAATGCGCATGTTATACCATTAAGGTACCGGTCTGAAATGCTGACAAAATGCCCGATCGGCCGCCCGCGTAGAACGGGTGCCCCCCAGTTTAACCTGAACCCTCGGCGCGTTGCATTTCATATTGTTGTTAAAGCGACACTCTTCGATAAAACAATTGATCCTGTACATCATCAGCACCCCGGTTCTCCAAAATTAAACCGGTATTCGCCGGTTACCGAAAAAAATATTGTAATTATTAATATAAGTCAGCAGAATATTATTATACAGAGAAGTCGGTTACAGATTTTAATTGCCGGAGTGATTCCAATGCATGTTAAACTAATACCCGTTGCCGCCGCGGCTGATCGTGACGTGTTCGAGGGAACCACCGCGGTGGTTTTTGATGTTTTGCGCGCCACCAGTACCATTGTAACGGCCCTGGCGGCGGGTTACCGGCGTATTTATCCGGTTGCGGAGGAAAGCGCGGCGCTGGCGCTTGCCCACAAGCATGGTTACGCGCTGGCCGGAGAGCGCGGCGGGAGAAAGATACCGGGGTTTCCGCACGGCAATTCCCCGCTTGAATTCTGGCCCGGCGACGGGAAGGAAAGTGAGGCCCTTGTACTCACCACCTCCAACGGAACAGGAGCCATCCAAATGGCCTCCGGCGCCGCCAGAGTACTGACCGGCTCCTTGCTCAATGCCCGGGCGGCCGCGCTGGCGGCCTTGAAGGAAGGGCGGGACATTTTGCTGGTCTGCGCCGGTACGGGTGGCGCTTTTTCCCTGGAAGACGCCCTGGGCGCGGGGTTCGTTCTAGCCGAATTGATCCGCGCTACAGGCGAAACCCCGCCCATGGACGACTTGGCCATGGCCGCATACAGGCTGTCCATCTTTTACGGCAACGACCCGCTGGGCGGCCTGCTGGACAGCCGGCACGGTCAAAGGCTGCTGGCCTTGGAGTGCGAGGATGACCTGCGCTGGTGCGCGCAGCTCAACAAGTTCAATATAGCCCCGGTTTTTATGCACGATCATATTTATGTCCCCTAAACGGGCACAAAAAAATTCCGGCATAACTGTGCCGGAATCAAAGCCCCATCGGGTTTTACTGGTGGGGCTAGCTGGTTTCGAACCAGCGACCTCTTGAATGTGAGTCAAGCGCTCTCCCGCTGAGCTATAGCCCCGTTAAACATTTTATAGTTTATCACATTATCTTTGCTATTGCAAGGAAAAATTATTGGTTTTTATTTTATTGCAATTGCATTTTTAAGGTCATGAGCTGACAGGTTTCGGCGGCGTGTTGAAAAATCTGGGCATGGGCCTGGGCTGCCGCAGCGCCAAGCAGATGATGCATTCCGATGTATTGCCCAAAGTCAATGCCGGTAAATGCATCGCCTGCGGCATGTGCACCGAGTGGTGTCCCGCCGCCGCCATCAACGTCAAGGAGCATGCCGCCATTGATGAGAAGGTGTGCTGGGGCTGCGGCGAATGCACAGTCACCTGCCCGGAGGGAGCGATTAAAATCAACTGGAAGACGACGCCCGGCGCGTTGCAGGAAAAAATTGTGGAGTATACCATGGGCGTGTTGAAAAACAAGCAAAACAAAGCCGCACATATCTCGTTCATCATGAACGTATCTCCGGAATGCGACTGCTGCACTTATAACGACGCCCCCATCGTCCGGGATATCGGCATAGCCGCCTCCCTTGACCCCGTGGCCCTGGACCAGGCCTGCATCGACCTGGTCAACGGCGAGAAAGCGCTGAGCGGTTCCCGCCTGGGGGAAAATCCCGGTGTAGAGGATAAATTCGCCGCCCTGCACAATAATGTGGACTGGTCGGTGCAGTTGTCCTATGGCGAACAGATGGGGCTTGGTACCAGAAAATACCAGCTGGTCAAAATTTAAATCCCGTTAATCGTCTTCGCCCTTGATCACGGCCAGCGGCGCTATCCTGGCGACTTTTTTGGTGATGCCGGCCTCAACCAGCGTCTCGACCACCTGGCTGATGGGCTTGTAGGCCTGGGGCGCTTCGTCCAGCAGTTTGCCCAGGTTGCCTTCGTTAAACACAACGCCTTCCATGGATTTCCTGAAATCCTCCCGGGATACGGTTTTTCTGGCCTCCCGCCGGGAAAGTACCCTGCCCGCCCCGTGGTTGACGGAACAAAGGGTTTCCCGGGCCAGGTCCGTACCCACAACCACGTACGAATCCGAACCCATGCTACCCGGAATAATCGCCGGGTGCCCTGTTTGCCGGTAAACGGGCGGGTTGTCCGGGTGCAGCGAGGGCAGAGCCCTGGTGGCCCCCTTCCGGTGCACCAGTATGGTGCGCCTGAAGTGGTCTTCGTACTTGGCTATGTTGTGGGCCACATCATAAACGGTGCGTAAAGTCCACTTGCTTCCCGCAATTTTTTCCAGGGCCATGCGCGCATCAAAGGCGATCAGCTGGCGGTTGGCAAAAGCGAAATTAACCGCGCTGCGCATGGCCCCGAAATATTTTTGGCCCTCCGGCGAACCCGCGGGAACGCAGGCTAAACCCTTTGCCGGCAGTTGGATACCGTATTTTGCCGCGGCGTTGACCATGATTTGGCTGTAGTCGGTGCAGACCTGGTGGCCCAGCCCCCTGCTGCCCGTATGGATCATAACGGTAACGGCGTCCCGGGACAACCCGAAATCCCGCGCGGCCTCCCGGTCGTAAACTTCGGCCACGTAACCCAGCTCAATAAAATGGTTGCCCCCGCCCAGGGTGGACAGTTGGCCGGTTCGAGAAAGGGCCTTTTTGCTCAACGCGCCGGGATCGGCTCCGGCCATGCACCCGCACTCCTCGATATATTGTTCCTCGCCCCGGTATCCATACCCCCGCCGAATCAGTTCGGCGGCGCCGCCAACCAATACGGCTTCAATATCCAGTTCGGCATGTTTTGATTTTTTCCCCACGCCGCAGGGTACCAGTTCTTCGATCTGTTGGGTGTATCGCTTTAAAAAATCACGGTTTATTTCATGCCGGGTCCAGTTGCCCACCAATAGCCGCACCCCGCAATTGATATCCATACCCACCGCCCCGGCGGAAACCGCACCTTCATCACCACAGGTGGCCATTACTCCACCGATGGGCAGGCCGAACCCGGTATGAATATCCGGCAGGCCGATCACCGGGTGGCACACCCCGGGCAGGCAAGCCCCGTTGACCAGCTGTTGAATTGCTTCATCTTCTATATACCGGAGTAAGGCGGCGCTTAAATAGATATTTACATCCACCCGCATTTTGTCCCTTTGCCGGATGATATAGCGGTTCACCCCGCAGGACTCGATCATGTTTTTCATTGTTCCAACCCTGCCTTCAAACTGTTTTGTTTCCTCATTTATTGTAATGTTCTTCCGGCGCGGCGCAAAGAAAAAATGATAAAAAACCGCCCGCAGGCGGTTTCGTTTATATTAAGTTTTACCAGGTAAAAGTAAAAGAATCCAAAATTCTGCTGACCGGGCGGGATTGCAAGAATTTATTCGGCACCCATGATTCAAAGAAGTACAGGGCTCCGTTTGTGGGGTCCCAGCCGTTCAAAGCGTCCATCGCGGCCCGCCTGCCCGATTCGCTGGCGGGGTTGTTGATCCAGCCGTTGAGCACGGGTTCAAACTGGTATCTACCCGTCTCGTCCACCTGGTATACAACCCCCCGGATGGTGTTGGGAAACAGGGGGCTGTCCACCCGGTTTAAAACCACCGCACCCACGGCCACCTGGGTTTCGTATGACTCCGAGTCGGCTTCGGCGGTAATAATGCGGGCCAGCAAATCAAAGTCGTAAGCGCTGATTCCGCCTCCCCTGCTGACCGGGACATACCCGCCCGTTCTAGAATTGGATGGTATGTAAAGAACCTGGCCCGGATAAATGACGTTGCTGCCGAGCCGGTTGGCCTGCCTGATCCGGCTGTAATCGACGCCGAATTTTTTACCGATTAAATATAATGTGTCACCCTTTTGCACGGTATACTTGAAAGGGATGACGATTTTCTGGCCGGGGGTGATTTGATCCGACCAAAGATTGTTGGTGTAGCGCAGGGCAAACTGGTCCACTCCATACCAGTTGCTGATTTTATAAATGGTATCGCCCCGGCTGACCGTGTGCACTTGCGCCATGGTAACCGCTGGAAACACCAGCACCAGCGCCGGTATCAGCAGCAAAAAAAATAGCTTTCCCTTGATGTATTTACTCATGCTGTCGGTAACATACCCTCCTTGGCTTTAAGTTGTCGGTTACATTATACAAGCTTACCGGTTAAATGGCCAAGGAGTAAATTTTGGAAAAAAATCAGTGCGGCTTGTTTTCCCCCGGTTTATACATTTTTTCGTTGATATGGTCCACCAGGAGCATGGTTGAAAATACATGGTAAATCCGGATGACCACGCTTTCCACTGAGCCGTCCAGCGTGTTCAGCCGCTCCTTGAATACCGGGCGAAAGCCGTAACGTGTTTCCAGTAGTCGCATGAACGATTCAATGATCTTCTCCCGTGTTTCTTCACCGCCCACGTCCCGCCAGGGCATGAACGGGTCTTTGACCTGATTGCGGGTGTGCCGGTTCACCTCTTCGATAAACCAGTCCCGGAACTGGTTGAATAAAGGCCGCTTGCTGCTGAAGCTCTGTTCCATGTTACTTCCCTCCTTTCATTTATGACTGCAGGCGCTTGTATAGCAGGTAGGAGTAAACCACGAGGATAACCGCCGCCAGCACCAGGGGGATAAAAATCTGGCGATCCGGTGGCATCAATCGTTCGTTTCGCAATTTTACCCTTGAGGCCGGTGATGCTTGTAGTAAGTCCGCCGGATCGCCTGTAACTGTGGTATGTAATTTTGCAATAAATCACTTTTAATGCCGGTATTTAATCATTGATCGATTCCGAGAAACCTGCGCATCAGCGCGGGGCCGTTCGCCAGCGCAATCCCGGCGGCAGCCGCTGTTGACTCGCAATAAGTTCTATCTGTGAAGACCTGTTTCCCGCTGTCCAGCAGGGCAAAAGGCACCGGCTCGGGTGTATGGGTTTTGATGCTGAGCGGCGTCGGGTGATCCGGCAGCAGCATAATCCGGTAGGCCTTAAATTCGCCCAGTCCGTCCAGTAACGTACCCAGCACCTGGCGGTCTATTTCTTCGATGGCCCTGACCTTGGTTTCAGTGTCGCCGTGGTGGCCGGCCTCGTCCGGAGCCTCCACGTGCAGGTAGACAAAATCCGCCCCTTCCCGGAGCGCCCCCAGCGCGGCCTCGGCCTTGCCTTTAAAGTTGGTGTGGATGTTGCCCGTGGCGCCGGGCACCGTTACCACCTTGAGCCCCGCACAGATGCCGATGCCCATGATCAGGTCCACCGCGGAAATGACTGCACCTTCCAGCCCGTACAACTCCTTGAACGGCGGCAGTGATGGCTTTTTGCCCTGGCCCCACAGCCACACCGAATTGGCCGGGCACAGGCCCCTTTGGACGCGGGAACGGTTGACCGGGTGGTCCTTTAATATGCCGTAACTTTGCTGCATGATGCCAAGTAATACGTCCCCGCCCTCGCCCCGGGGCAGATATTCCCCAACCACACGGCCCGAAATATCGTGGGGCGGGGTCAAAACCGTTTCTTCCGGCCCTCCCCGCCAGACCATCAGGTGGCGGTAGCTGATCCCCGGGTAAAACTGTCTTTCCCCGTCGCCCAGTTCCGCTTCCACAGCGCCGATCAGCTCGCGCGCCTCCGAGCTTGTGATTTCGCCCGCGCTGTAGTCGATCATTTGTTTATCCGCGTAATTTTCCTCACCCGACAGCGTCACCAGGTTACAACGAAAGGCCACATCCCGGTCGCCCAGGGTCACCCCCATGCTCACCGCCTCCAGCGGCGAGCGCCCGGTGTAGTATTTTTCCGGGGCGTAGCCCAGCACCGAAAGGTTGGCCACGTCGCTGCCCGGCTGGAAACCGTCCGGCACGGTTTTCACCAGGCCCACTTCCCCCCGGGCGGCCAGCAAGTCCATGTTGGGGGTCCGGGCATACTGCAGCGGCGTCCGGTTGTTTAATTCGGGGCGGGGATAATCGGCCATCCCGTCCCCGACAATAACGATATATTTCACCTGACCACCTCCGTTTGCGGGCGCGCGCTTCAAGCGCAGCAGTTGCAGTGCCCGGCCTTCTCCAGCCCGAACTTTTTGTGCAACACCTTGACCGCCTTTTCCGCCTCGCTGTTCTTGACGATACAAGAAATCTTAATGTCCGAGGTGGAAATCATCTCAATATTGATATTTTCATCCGCCAGGGCGCCGAACATCATCGCCGCCACGCCGGGGTTTTGGGTCATGCCGGCCCCCACCACGGAAACCATGGCCACGTGAGCGTCGTGGGTGTAACCGTTCGCCCCCACCACCCTGATGATTTCCTCGATGGTTTCCAGGGATTTGCGCAGGTCATCCTGGGCCACGGTAAACGAAATGTCATTGACGCCCTCGCGCATGGAACTTTGCACGATCATGTCCACGTTAATATTATTATCGGCCAGCATTTTAAACACCATGTAAGCGATGCCGGGCTGGTCGGGCACGCCGAAAATGCCCAGCTTGGCCACGTTTTTATTGCAGGTGACTCCGGTGACAAACAAACCCTTCTCCATTTCGCCTTCCTCCTTTACGATGGTGCCCGGATTGTCGTTGAAACTGCTCCGGACGTGCAACGGTATACCGTACAACTTGGCGCACTCAACGGCCCGGGGGTGCAGTACCGCCGCGCCCAGGTGGGCCAGTTCCAGCATTTCATCGTAGGTGATGGATTCCAGTTTGCGCGCTTCGGGAACCACTCTGGGGTCGGTGGTATAAACCCCGTCGACGTCCGTGAAAATCTCGCACAGGTCGGCCTGCAGCGCGGCCGCCAGGGCCACGGCGGTGGTGTCGGAACCGCCCCGCCCCAGCGTGGTGATATCGTTGTGTTCGTTGATACCCTGGAAGCCGGCCACCACCACAATTTTACCTTCATCCAGCTCGGCCCTTAGCCGCGTGTTGTCAATATCTGTAATGCGCGCCTTGGAATATATGTCATCGGTCTTGATGCCCGCCTGCGGCCCGGTCAGCGAAATGACCCCGGCCCCCAGGTTCTTGATGGCCATGGCCAGCAAAGCTATGGATACCTGCTCGCCGGTGGACAGCAGCATATCCATCTCCCTGGGTGAGGGATTGTCGGTTATTTCCCGGGAAAGCCGGATCAGGTCGTCGGTGGTGTCGCCCATGGCGGAAACCACCACCACCATCCGGTTGCCCTCCCGCTGCTTTTGCACGACCCGCCGGGCCACGTTTTTAATCCGGGAGGCGTCTCCCACCGATGTGCCGCCATATTTTTGTACAATCAACATGTTTCTTTCCACCCCTTATAGTACTTCCAGTGCTCTTGCTCCCACCGGGCTGGGCGCCAGGATCATGCAACGGGCCTTGACGCCGCTTTCCCGGAAGGTTTCTTTCATTACTTTGGCGATTAAATTAAAATTACTGTCGGCCAGGGCGATCAGAGACGGTCCCGAGCCGCTCAGGGCCACCCCCCGGGCGCCGGCCAGCCTGGCCGCCGAGATCACCTTTTTGAACCCGGGAATCAGCCCCGCGCGGTAAGGCTGGTGCAATTTATCATCCATGGCCGTACCCAGCACGGAAAGGTCGCCCTTCTGGATAGCGGCCACCAGCAGCGCCGCCCTGCTGATATTGAACACGGCGTCCCGCAAAGTCACCATGTGAGGCAGGTTTTCCCTGGCGTCCCTGGTGCTCAGGATAAAGTCCGGCACTGCCACAACCGCTTTCAACCCCGGGGGTAAATCCACTTTGGTCCAGCTGATTTCCCCTTCAACGGCGGTATAAATGATCAAACCGCCCAGCAGCGCCGGGGCGATATTATCCGGGTGTCCCTCCAGGGAACAGGCCAGGGCCAGTATTTCCCGCGGGCTCAACCCGGCGCCGCACATGATGTTCGCCGCAATGATGCCCCCGATAACGGCGGAGGCGCTGCTGCCCAGGCCCCGGCCCACCGGGATGCCGTTGACCAGCTTGATCCTCAGCCCCTCCGGGACGCGCCCGGAGCGCTCAAACACTTTGCGGGCGGCTTTGTACACCAGATTGCTTTCATCCCGCGGCAACCCTTCAGCGCCTTCCCCTTCTATTTCTATGACCAGGCCGCGGGGGATTCTGCCGAACTCCACCGTGTTATACAGCTCCAGGGCCAGGCCCAGGCAATCAAACCCCGGGCCGAGATTGGCGGCGGTAGCAGGAACCTGCACTCTGATCACGGGTTTATTCACCCTCCACACGAATCACATTGGAAACCTCTTTCACGGAAGAGAGATGTTTAATGATTTCCAGCGCCTCCCGCATGTTCTTTTCCCGCACCTTGTGGGTAACGAGCACTATTTCCGCCGTTACGGTATCGGTTTGCTTTTGCAGCACCGAAGCCAGGCTGACCTCCTTGTCTCCGAAAGCATAGGCGATGGAGGCCAGCACGCCGGGCCTGTCGGACACCTGCAGGCGGATATAATACCGGCTTTCCACCGCCCCCATATCCTTGACCGGCTTTTCCTCGTAGCAAGTGCAGGAAATGATGCCCGGCACGTTGCGCAGCAGGTCCCGGGCGGCGTCCATGATGTCCGCGACAACGGCGCTGGCGGTGGGCATTTCCCCCGCCCCCCGGCCGTAAAACATGGTGTCGCCCACGGCGTCGCCGGTAACGAAAATGGCGTTATAAACATCGTTGACCGCCGCCAGCGGGTGATGCACGGGAATCAGGGTCGGGTGCACCCTTGCTTCGATCCCTTCGTCCGTCTCCTTGGCGATGGCCAAAAGCTTAATGGTATAATTAAGCTCGCCGGCGTAAGCAATATCGGTGGCGGTGATTCCGGTAATCCCCTCAACGTAAACATCATCCAGGACAATTCGCGAGTTGAACGCTATGGAAGCCAGGATGGCCAGCTTGCGCGCCGCGTCGTACCCTTCGATGTCCGAACCGGGGTCCGCCTCGGCGTAACCTTTTGCCTGGGCTTCCCGCAGCACGTCTTCAAAATCCGATCCCTCACCGGTCATTTTACTTAACATGTAATTGGTTGTGCCGTTGATAATCCCGATGACCTGCGTGATTCGATTGGCCGCCAGGCACTGCTTGAGCGGCCTGATGATGGGTATGCCGCCGGCCACGCTGGCTTCAAACAGGAGATCGGCGCTATTTGCTTCGGCCAGCGCAAAAAGTTGTTTACCGCAGGTCGCAATCATATCCTTGTTTGCGGTAACCACGCTTTTGCCTTTCTCCAGGGCGGCGCTGACATAGCCGAGGGTGGGCTCGATTCCGCCCATCACTTCCACCACGATTTTGATCTCCGGGTCTTCCAGAATATCTTCAATTCTGGTGGTCAGCTTGCCGGGGTCGAGATCGATGCCGCGATCCCTGTTTAAGTCCCTGACTAAAATTTTCTTGATTTCCAGCCCGGCCCCTATCTTGCGCTTAATATTTTCCCCGTTGCCGGTGATAATGCGATATACGCCCCTGCCCACCGTACCCAGGCCTAAAAGGCCGATTTGTATACTGTCCGACATTAATTCAACCCCTTTCGTCCAGCTTCACGCGCCCAGAAGTTTAGCCTGCCTTACCCCCACGGTGCTGCGCAGCAAGTTCAGCATTTTTTCCACGTCGCAGTTCAGGTTGGCTGTTTCGATGGTGACCGTGGCGTTGGCCACACCCTGTTGCGGCAGGTTTTGATTGATGGTGACAATGTTGCCCCCGACCGACGCTATGCCGCTTAAAACAGCCGATAAGACACCCGAGCGGTGTTCCAGTTGAATCTCCAGGGTGACAGTTTTATCCCGGTTCCACCGGTGAAACGGGTAAACCTTGTCCTTATATTTGTAAAAGGCGCTGCGGCTTAATTGCACCTTTTCCACCGCCTCGGCCACGGTGGCCGCTTCACCGCTCATCAATAATTCCTTGGCCCGCACGGTTTTATGAAGCGCTTCGGGAAGAATGTCTTCCTGGACCAAAAAAAATCGCGGCTCCTTGCCCGCCACCCTTGTTGCACCTCCCGGGTCAGTCCACAATGCGCGGATATAATTCCATGCATGGTAGACATTATATCACTACCCCGGCGTTATTGGCAATATTTTGAGGGCAGTTTGCATTTTTTACACCAAAAAAAAGCTTGCTGTAGGGACCGGTAGTTCCCAGCAAGCGATGCCGACAGGTGTCGCGTTGTTGCGATTTGTTAAATAATAATGCAGATAAGCCCGCCGCTGCCCTCGTTGACAATACGTTGCACCGTTTCCTGCAATTTGGCCTGGGCGTTTTCGGGCATTCTTTGCAGCTTGTTTTGAATGCCTTCCCGGACCAGGTCACTGACCGATTTGCCGAAAATCTCGGATTGCCAGATCTTCTGCGGGTTTTCTTCGAATTCATTCAACATATAGCGCACCAGTTCCGCACATTGCTTTTCCGTGCCGATAATGGGGGTGATTTCGGTGTTGATGTTGGCCCTGATCATGTGAATCGACGGCGCGCTCGCTTTTAGCTTGACACCGAACCTGCTGCCCTGGCGAATCAGCTCGGGCTCTTCCAATTGCATGTCTTCAATACCGGGATTGACCACCCCGTAACCTGTTTCCTTTAATTCCATGAGGGCCGGCGCAATTTTGTCGTATTCGCGCTTGGCCACGGCAAATTCCTTGAACAATCTGAATAACATGTGATCTCCTTCCAGCTCAAACCCGGTTTCCTCCGACAGCACCCGGTAAAACAGGTCCGGCTTGGAAGCTATTTCTATGGCGACGGTGCCAGTACCCAGATCCATATTATTCAGTTCAACCCGCTGCACCATATCATATTCCCCAAGTTTTTCCACGGCGCCGTCAATATCCCGCAGGCGCCGCACCTGTTGTACGGTTTCCCTTACCGCGGCATCAAATTTTTCCCGCAGCCAGTGCCTGGATTCCAGCTCTTCCACCCATAGCGGCATGGTAATGGAAACTTCATTAACCGGGAATTCAAACAACGCTTTTTCCAGAATTTGCAGGATATCCTGCTGATTCATCTGGGCGCAGTTGACCGGGATTACCGGCACATCATACTTTTCCGTCAATTCGTCCGCCAGTTGAATGGTTGCTTCATCATTCGGCGCGGTGCTGTTCAAAACGATTAAGAAGGGCCTGTTAATCTCCTTTAACTCCTGAACCACCCTTTCCTCGGCGGGAATGAAATTTTCCCTGGGGATATCCGTGGTGGTTCCATCCGTGGTAACTACAATCCCAATGGTTGAATGTTCGCTGATTACCTTTCTGGTGCCGGTTTCCGCGGCCTCTTCAAAAGAAATCGGCTCATCAAACCAGGGGGTTGAAACCATGCGCGGGTTGCCCTCTTCATCCTCGTAGCCCAGTGCTCCCTCCACCCGGTAACCCACGCAATCAACCAGTCGCACTTTCACCTTCAGGTTGGGGCTGATCTCAATTTCCACCGCCTCGTTGGGGACAAATTTAGGCTCGGTGGTCATAATGGTTTTTCCGTTCCCGCTCTGGGGCAGTTCATCTTTGGCCCTTTCCCGCTCATGCACGTTTTCTATATTGGGTATGACCATTAACTCCATAAACCGCTTGATAAAAGTTGATTTACCTGTCCGGACGCCGCCGCTTACACCCAGGTAAATATCCCCTTCGGTGCGTTCCGCTATGTCGCGGAAAATATCAACTTTTTCCATGAACGCACTCCCTCCTTTGGAAAATTTAAAATATATATAGGTTAAAAGGTTTAATACATACCTTAGCATCCCCCCCACCGGCAGGAAAGGCATTCAAATATTCCCACTCGTGCAGGCCTAGTCCACGAGAATTTTTTTCCAATGGCATACATTAACAATATATATATATGAAGGAGATTAATGATTATTACAAAATAAATAAAAATGTATATGCCCAAAATGATGTTTTTAATCTTGGACAAACAAGCAGGAAAATGAGCAACGATTGTCGAAGACTGAAGAAGACTGAAGTTGAAATAAAAAAAAACGGCAAAAATTTTAACGAAAGGAGAACGTGGTGCGTAGAAAAATATTTCCAATAATATTAATATTCACAATCCTTTTGTCCTTTGTTTTTCCCTTTGCTACCGGGGCTATGGCCCTACCCGTGCAGCGACCGGTTACGGTGGTCGACGAAGACGGCCAGGTTTTGTTTAAAGAAACAATTCTATATACAAGTTCATATACTCCACCGCAGGAAAAAATTCCGGCAGCACCATCACCGGCACCGGCAACAGCAACAACAAAACCTCAAAAAGCCGGCCTTCCCTCCAGGGCGGACACCGGCGATGTCCGGCTGGTAATTAAAACAGCCTACGAGCTCTTGGGCAAAAGCTACGCTTACGGGGCAAGCGGCCCCAATAGTTTTGACTGTTCCGGTTTAACAAAGTTTGTTTATCAAAAAGTAGGAGTAAACCTGCCTCACTCGGCGGCTAGCCAGTTCCAAAGCGGCATCCGCATTGCCCGTGAAGAGTTGGCGCCAGGGGACCTGGTGTTTTTCAGCTATTACGGTAGTGCCGGGATCAACCACGTCGGGGTTTATGTCGGTGACGGCATGTTCATTCACGCTTCCACCCCCCAAACGGGCGTCATTATAAACTCGCTGAAGGAGTCGTATTACGCGCATAACTACCGGGGAGCCGTCCGGTTAATTCGTTAACAACCAGTTAAAAGATCCGCCAGTTGAAAAGAAAGGCGCGCTCCTTTCGGCACTTTATTCCTTAGCCCCGGCCATAAATATGGCCAGGTATGTTTTCCTGAAGTATAAACAGGGGGCGGGCAACTTTTCTCAAAGGAAAAAGTAGCCCGCCCCCTGTTTTTGAAAAATATTTTTGCGGCGTGGGGTGTCGTGTCTATTCGTCTTTTTCTTCCCGCACCACTCCCGTTCCTTCCTCCAGGTAGGCATTCATCAGGTGTTGGTAAGCCAGGGCGCTTTGTTTCACCCAGTTCAGCGCGTTGCCCGAGATTTCCTTCTTGGGCTTGGCCGGTGCGCCCGCCGCCAGGTGCCTGGGCGGGATCTGCATCCCGTCGGTGACCACGGAACCGGCGGCAATCATCGCTTCCGAGCCGATCACCGCGTTGTCCAGGATGACGGCATTCATGCCGATGATGGCCCCGTCTTCAACTTTGCAGTTATGCAGCACCGCTCCATGAGCCACGGTTACATTGGAACCGATCACGGTTTCTCCGCCGGGCAGCACGTGGACCACCACGTTATCCTGCACGCTGGAGTTCCCGCCCACCCTGATTTTACCGAAATCGGCGCGGAGCACCGCCCCGAACCAGATGCTGGCCCCGGCTTCAACCTCGACGTCACCGATCAACACCGCGGTGGGGGCGACAAAAGCTCCCGGAGCAACCCTGGGGCGCTTTCCCTTGAACTCGACAATCTTCATGTAAACACCTCCCAATGATTTATTTTGGATCCCGCTCAATCCACCACTTAATTTTGGCCAGGGCCACTTCCTCCACTTCGCGCGTCTTATCCCTGCACATCAAATTTTTTACCGCCACCGCCGGGTCCAACCCCTGGAACAGCACCCGGTACATTTGCTCGGTAATGGGCATCTCCACGCTCCACCGCCTGGCCAGGCCGCGCGCCGCCCTGGTGGTACGCACCCCCTCAACCACCATGTTCACCCCCGCCAGCGCCTGCTCCAGCGTTTTACCACGCCCGATTTCAACCCCGGCGCGGCGGTTGCGGCTGTGCCTGCTGGTACAGGTGACAATCAAATCCCCCAAACCGGCCAGTCCCGCAAAAGTCAACGGGTTGGCGTGCATGGCGATACCCAGGCGGGTTATTTCCGCCAATCCCCTGGTCATTAAAGCGGCAGTGGCGTTGTCGCTGCCGATAAGCCCGTCCACTATCCCGGTGCCCAGCGCGATGACATTTTTCAAGGCGCCGCCGATTTCCACGCCGGTGATGTCCGGATTGGTATATACCCGAAAACTTTCACCCATGAACAAATCCTGGGCCAGCGCCGCCGTATGACTGGAAACCGACGCCACCACCACCGCGGTGGGCATTTTCAAGGCCACTTCCTCGGCGTGGCTGGGACCGGAGATCACCGCGTAATTACCGGTTCGCTTCTCGCCCGCTTCCTGGACAAATACCTCGGACATTCTCAGCATGGTATCTTCTTCAATGCCCTTGGCGGTGTTGATGACAATAGAATCCGGCCCCAGGCGGGGCAGCACTTCTTGCAATACCGCCCGGAAGCAGTGCGAGGGAACGCTGAAAACCACGACGCGCGATCCTGCCAGCGCCCGCTCCAGGTCATCCGTAACGTTGATATTTCGAGGCAGTTCAACCCCGGGCAGGTAACGCTTATTTTCCCGGTTCAAACACAGTTCTTCCGCCTGTTCCCGCCGCCTGGCCCACAAATTGACCGGGTGCCCCTTACAGGCTAGGTGGCAGGCCAGGGCTGTTCCCCAGCTGCCCGCTCCAAGCACGGTGACTTGTTCCCTGTCAGCCATATTTAATCACGCCTGCCCTTCCCGACCTTGAATTCCGTGCCGTCCATAATCCGCTTGATGTTTGGCCGGTGCTTGTAAATTGCGAATATTGCAAGTAACACGCCAAATAAAATATATGCGCCGCCCATTTTCAACACGGCCATGGTTACCGGCACTGAGATCGCCGCCAGCATCGACCCCAGGGATACATACCTACTGATGCCCACCGTAATCAACCAGACCGCCAGTGCCACCAGGACGGTAACAGGCGAAACCGCCAGCACGACGCCGGCGCCGGTGGCGATAATTTTACCGCCCCGAAAAGACAGGAACACGGGCCAGCTGTGGCCGCAAAGCACGCCCAGGGCGGCCAGCAGTTCCGTTTCCGCGCCGCCCAGTTGCCGGCCCAACATCACCGCGGCCACCCCCTTGCCCATGTCCAGCAGCAGCACGGCCAGGCCCGGCACGGGGCCCAGGGTGCGCCAAACATTGGTGGCGCCGATATTGCCGCTGCCGTGCTCCCTGATGTCAATGCCCTTAAGCAGCCGGGCCAGCAGGAATCCAAAGGGTATTGAGCCAATCAGGTAGCTGATAACCACGGCCAGTAATGACATTGGGGACATGATGATTTCACTCCTCACTCTCTCCTGCGCGTTAGGATCCTGATCGGGGTGCCCTCGAAACCGTAGGCTGACCGCAGCTGGTTTTCCAGGTAACGCAGGTAGGAAAAATGCATCAATTCCGGCTCGTTGACGAATAAAAAAAACGTGGGCGGCTTGACTCCCGCCTGGGTGGCGTAGAATATTTTCATCCGCCTGCCCTTTTCCTGGGGGGGCGGGTTGTGCAGGACGCATTCCCGGATTAAATCGTTCAGGTTGGCGGTGGAAATGCGCATGTTTTGCTGTTCGCTGACGTAGTCCACCAGCTCCAGCACCCGCTGTACCCGTTGCCCGGTAAGCGCGCTGACAAATAATACCGGAGCATACTGCATAAAGCCGAGCCCGTCTCTTAATTCCTCAATATAACGGTTGGCCGTGCGGTCGTCCTTTTCCACCAGATCCCACTTGTTGACGACCAGGATGGAACCCCGGCCTTTTTCATGGGCGTACCCGGCAATGCGCTTGTCCTGCTCGGTCAGCTTTTCCACGGCATCGATCAGCACGAGCACCACATCGCTCCGGTCCACGGCCCGCAGCGAGCGAATGACGCTGTATTTTTCGGTGGGCAGGTCGATTTTGCTCCGCCGCCTGATTCCCGCGGTATCAATAATCAAATATTTTTTATCCCGGCGGGTGATGCAGGTGTCGATGGCATCCCGGGTGGTGCCCGGAACATCGCTGACAATGACCCTTTGTTCACCCAGGATGGCATTCACCAGCGAGGACTTCCCCACGTTGGGGCGGCCGATGACCGCAATTTTAACGACATCATCGTCTTCATCCTCTTCCGCCGCCGGCGGCAATTTTTGCACGATCAAATCCAGCAGTTCCCCGGTGTTCATGCCCTGGGCCGCCGAAACCGGAACCGGGTCACCCAATCCCAGTCCGAAAAATTCGTACAGCTCGTGCACTCTGTCAAAGTGTTCCACTTTATTGGCTACCAGCAAAATAGGTTTATCGGAACGGCGCAAGACCCGGGCCACGTCCTCATCGGTGCCCGTCAGGCCGGCCCGGGCATCCACCACGAAAAGCACCAGGTCCGCCTCGGCAATGGCGATTTCGGCCTGCTTGCGGACATGTGAAACTATTTCGCCGTCTTCCCGGTAGTCGAGTCCTCCCGTATCCACCAGGGTGAATTTGCGGCCGCTCCATTCCGCATCCTGATAAAGGCGGTCCCTGGTTACACCGGGCACGTCCTCCACGATTGCCACCTGGCCCCCCACGATACGGTTGAAAAGCGTGGACTTGCCCACGTTGGGACGGCCCACGATAGCCACAATCGGTCTACCCATGCTTAGCGCACCATCTCTCCATAATAGTCACCAGTTACAGTACCGGATAGTATACTTGCAACCAGCTCGCCCGGACCGCTTACCGGTATTACCGGCACCTTGAGCCGCCCGGACAGCTCGTCCACGTTAATGTCGTCAAGAAATACCTTCTCCCCGGCACGCAGCATAACCTTCGGGATATATAACCTTTCTCCGAGGTCCCGCCCGGCCAGGCCATCCAGCAGGTCTTTTCCCGTCAGTAAACCGGCTACGGTTACAGTTTTGCCGAAAAACTTGTTTTCCAGAACATGCAATGCCGCGTTAACACCGGAAATGCGGTTCAATTCCGCCACCACCGGCCCGAGCACGGCGGCGGCCAGCGTTCCCGTCACAATGGAACACTGCACTGGACGGTCCACCCGGACGGGGAGACATTTACGCACGCCGTTCCATTCATCCCAAAAAAGGCGCACCAGCCCCACCCCGTTTTCGGTCTGGGGAAAACCGCCGTATTTTTCCGCAGGTGGAACCGGAATTTGGGCCAGCAGGTAAAATTCGTCACCCGCAAACACCAGCGGGTATTCGTATTTTGCCACGAACAAGTCCTGCCACTGGTGCACCCGGGTAACCACCAGGCGGGCCTCCGCGCCGGTATAGGGGCGCAGGCCGTACAGCCCCCGGCGGTGACCGGTCAGGCCCACCGGAACCACCGCCAGGGAGCGCACCGCCGGCCACAGGCCGGCCAGGTCGCTGACCGTGCGCTCCAGTTCCGCGCCGTCATTGATTCCCGGGCACAGCACAACCTGCGTATGCATTTCAATACCCGCGCCCGCCAGGTACCGCAGTTGCTCCATAATTTTTCCCGCCTGCGGGTTGCCCATCATTTCCCGGCGAAGTTCGGGGTTTGTGGTATGTACCGATATATACAGCGGGCTCAGGTGCAGGCGGGCGATACGCTCCAGTTCGCCCGGCCCTATATTGGTTAAGGTGATAAAATTGCCCTGGGCAAAGGACAGGCGATAATCATCATCCTTGACGTAAAGCGTTGACCGCATTTGCCCCGGCATCTGATCTACAAAACAAAAAATACATTTATTGCCGCAGCGGCGGGTCCGCCCCCAGCCGCCGCCCCGAAACCGTATGCCCAGGGGCTCGTCGTAGTCTTTTTCAATTTCCAGCACCCAGTGCTCGCCGTTCGTCTTTTGCACCAGTACCTCAAGGTTTTCTTCCGCGGTTAAAAACCGGTAATCCAGAATGTCGGATACACCGGTGTTGTTGATCCGCAGGATCGCGTCACCGGGCTCCAGGCCCAGTTCTCCGGCAATGCCCTCCCCGTCAACCGCTTCGATAATCAGCCCGTGGTCCCGCATGGGGACCCTCCTCTCAAAAATATGACGTTCTCGTTACATTATCCGATAGCTGGCAGATTTAGTCAAGCATTGCTGCGCGGGCCCGCCGGGGCTAAGGTTCCGTTCCCCGGCGGGCCGCCTCGGCCAATTCCCGGTAAACATTCGCTACGCACCGGTGGATTAAGGAGTAACCGGCTGCCTTGAGCCCCGGAAACCTGCTCAACCAGACCCCCAATCCAAGTAAAGGCGTCCTCCGGCAGTTAAGTCTAACCAGTTCGTAGTCATGGATGTGAAAAAGCCCGAGAAAGCTGTTAATCGCACGGGTCACCATATCCCCGTTACCCTTTGTCCACAGCGCCAGGCATTTTTCATCGCCGCTGCCCCGGCCGAGATCGTAAACGCTGGCGTCACCCCCGCCGAGCCCGTAACAAAGCAGTACTTCTTTCACTTCACCCCGCCCGGGCGGCCGGTCGGCGGGCAGCCGGCCGCTCCTGATAGCGGCCGCCAGCACGGCGAACGGAAAACCGGTATCATTATAATAGATCACCCGTTTCATCTTAACGGCACTCCCGCGCCCTCACCAGGCGGACCAGCTTGATGATTTTGTCGTACGCACGCACGGTACCCCAGGCCACCAGCGGGCGTCCCGCGTTGATCCACTTGAACCGGCGCGACATCGTGCCGCCGATTCGCATGCTGGTGTTTACCTTGTTCAAAACATTAACGAGTTTGTATTCTCCGGAAGGGATATCAAAATGCCGGGCCAGCCCGTGGACAAGGTTTTCCAGCATCCTGGAGGCTCCCCTTTGACCCACAAAGCAGATCTCGTTTCCACACTCGTCAACTCCCATCAGGGTTATCACGCCGTGGTCGGCATTATCCCTTTTATCAAAATAAGGGATGGCCAGCAATTCCCCGGCGCTCGGCGCCCGGTGCAGGGGCAACATGCCCAGGTGGGCGGCCGCGGCCGTCACTGAAGAATGAGTGCCTCCATAACAATGGTAGATAATTTTCAAGAAAATCACCTTTAATGTTTGACTAATGTTTGACGATAAAATAGCAGCCGTTTTCCAGGTCATGCACCATGGCATCCAGAGTTTTGGCCAGAAATAATGCCACTTTTTCTTTTTCCGCTTCGTCTTCGGCAATAAAGATGGGTACGGCGCCGGTTACTTTGTTTTTATCTGTTGTAACCACGGCCAGGATCCCTTTTTCCCGCTCACCCAATTTGGTTAGCCCCCTTGGCTGTTTTTTAATCGGCGGCCATGCGCCCGGCCTGGGTTTTCAGCGGCCTGACCCGGGCGCTTTCCAGCACGGGTGTACGTTTGACCGCCAAAATGAGCGATTCCAAGTCTTTTTCGATGGGCATAATGTACAGGGCTACTGCTCCGGTATCCGGGTTCTTGCGCACCAGCGGCGTAAACTCCGGTATGTCGACATCCTTTTTACTGCCCATAATCACCGCGGCGGTGTGGGCAATGGCCATGCGCTGCCCCATATCGTGCAAAGTTGCCCTGGCATTGTCATCCTTGGGCTTGATCATAACCCCAAGCGCTTCTTTTTTTATTTTTTCCCGCATTTCGGGCAACCCCACCGACATAAAATCAATATCATTGACGCGCAGCAATGAACCTTTAAAATTGATTTCCCCGGGTATTACCTCGCAAATATCGCCAATGGTCTCGCCGGTCATAAAGGTCAGGCTGAAAAAGATCAGGATTACCGCCACCACAGCAGCTCCAATGACACCGCCCAGCACCGCCGCAACGCTGGTTAGAAAAGCCGTGATCATGACCAGGTAATTGCGTGCCTCAAATGTCCGGGCAATCCCTTCGATATAGTCCTTGCCTCTTTTTTCCAACCTTGTTTCTTCGAGGTTTTGCAAGGTTTCCCGTTCAATATTTCTGATCTCCCGGAATTGCTGGGCGGCCAGGGCCAGGAAGGTGAAGGCGGTGAAATCTTTATTTAACAAGGCGGGTACGGCCACTGCGCCCAGGGCCGAAGCGATCGCACCCAGGGCAAGATGGGAGATGTATCCATGCGGGTACCCCGGATATTGCCGGTAATCCAGCCTGATCAAGAGCAGCCGGGCCAAAGTGCCCGCTAGGCTACCGGAAAGGATGATTTTCATGTACTCTTCCAAGCCGGGTCACACCTCTTTGGTGATATATGAAGCATCATAAGTTGGGCGTATCATCTCTTGTCAGATATGATACGCCCATCGGAACAACTCCATATCAGTTGTAGTTTGCTATCTAAACACTACACCCGGTGCTCGTTCGCTCCAGAAAGACGCCGATCGCCCGCCACTATGGGTGGCTATCCAATAACTAATCGTTTCTAACTCTTTCCAGGTTTTCTCTGGCGGCATCACTGGCGTCCTCGCTGTGTGACTTTTCAACATCACCTTTGGGGGTTATGATTTTCTTTTTAGACGGGCCCATGAAACCGGCAAATTCCCTACCCCAGTAACTGCCCAGCCTTTCCCGGGCCTTTTGCCAGCTTCCCGAACTGATGAGCAGGAACGCGCCTCCCCCCAGAAGGGCGATCCCGATGATCCAGGCCAGGGTTTTCCAGCCCGCGGGCGTACCCGATGCCGGGCCGTACCCTCCGGGTGCCGTCACGTTACCGCCCACGCCCAGCACGCCGGGAAGCGCGTCAGCAAACATGGCCGCACCCCTTTGAGCCGCCTCCCGGGAGTTGGTGTGGGTGCCCACTTCAACCAGCATGGCTGAAGACATCAGGTCCTGGTTGTAATTGCCCCGGGCGATGAAAATTTCCTTGACAATGCCGGGGTGCACTTTATTGGCATAAGCCATCACCCTTTTGGCAAATTCCATGTTGGACTGCATTTTGGGGTTTTGCCTGCCCACCACCAGCCTGACCCTGGTTACCCCCTCACCGTTGATTGTTTTACTGTAATAATCGGGGTCGGGTATCCCATCCCGGTGCACGTCAATCAGCGCAACCGGGTTTTTCTTCATCAAGCCGGCAACGGTGCGCCGGGAACGGTAGTAAGCGTTGCTGTCCCGGGGTTCATGCGGGGTTTTGTCATGCAGTACTTTAACGCCTTTCTTTTGCAGTTCCGCCGCCAGCGCGTCCCCCACCTCAAAAATGCCGCCATGGTAGGGCTTGCTCTCGGTGCCGTCGGTAGGCACGTATGATTCGGCGCTATGGGTATGATAAATGGCCACCGGCCTGTTCTTCCAATCCGCCTGGCCGGCAACCGGCAGTACCGCGTGCTCAAATTCATCCATGTAGGCCAGCAATTCGCGATCCATGCCGGTAAATTCAGCCCGGGCGTTATAACCGTCAACGGCTTTAACCCTGTAGCGCCGGCCCTTGTCGGTTATCAGTTCGTCTCCCACCGTTACGGTGCGGGACATTTTACTCAGCAGCCTGTTGCCGGCATCGGTGATCCTGTATTCCAGACCATCGTTATGCTCGGCCTCCGCCGCGTTGTTCCACAGCCCGCCCGGCGACCAGGCCGGGTGAAACGAGCGGGTCAATGAGTAATACGCCAAAAGGGAAATTCCCAGAACCAGCAGTCCCGCGCCCAGGGCAATTCTAAACCGAGTTTTTTTCACCGTTGGTCACCCTCCCCAGTTTGTTCACTTCCGGGTTCAGCCGGGCCTGGTTCACCGGGGCCGGGTTTGCGCAACCCTTCCATCAATTCCCCCGGCCTGCCCTCCGAAGCCGGCCCCCCTTGAATTCTCTCCCTGGTTTCACCGATGATTTCGGCCAGCAGAACGGCTACGATGCCGGCCAGCACGATCCCGTCAAAAGCGCCGGCGCCGCCGATTGCCACCGTGCCCGCCGGTGCGCCGGTGGCAATCAGCCAGACCAGGTAAGCCACATCAACAAGCACCAGCCCCAGCGTGGCCGCTATAAACGCCGAGCGCCGGGAACGCCCGGCGAGATACGCCACCAGGCCCCCGATAATGGGGTAAACCCACAGGGCGTCCAGGTAGCCGAAAAAGCGGCCGCCCGGTTCCACGTCGCCCCGTCCCATGTAGTAGCCGACGCCGTAAATAACCGCGCCGGTGATTAACGCGCCGACCAGGGCCCGTCCCCATTCCCGGGGAGTGCCGGCCTTGGACAGCAGGTAGATGGAAACTCCGATTGGAACCAGCGCCCCGCCGACATTCAAAGAAACATCGTAGCGCCCCCGGGACAGTGGAATATCGATAAAGCTGCCCACAATCAACAGGGCGATAATCGCAAACGCCGCCCGGTCGGAAAGGCGCATCCGGTCCAGCACACGCTGGGCCAGACCGAAATAAATTAAGATGGAGACCGCAATCAGTATAATGATGCCGATCGGTAACTGCGTCATTGTTGCTTCCTCCTTGCGAAGTTAATCATCACTTTTTGCTCGTAAAATTATGCTTTCCCCGCGAATGGTCAAATATGCAAAAAAAAAGAGGCTTGATCTGCCTCTTGGAATCATATTTTAATTTTAGTTTTTAGGGCTACTTTCTATCCTCGAAGATATCGCCAACCACCTCGCCGATAGTGACCGTTCCGCCGTCACTGACGGGTGCCGGGCTTTCCTGCTCCTTCTTGTTATGGTTCTCCCGGGCGCCGGTTCTGCCCTTTTCCCTGTTCACTTCTCTGATGGAAAGGCGGATTCTCTTTTCCTCTTTATCCACGCTGAGTACCTTGACTTTAATTTCTTCGCCTTCACGCACCACTTCATCGGGAGTTTCCACATGCCGGTCGGCCAGGTGCGAAATGTGCACCAGCCCTTCCACGCCGGGCTCCAGTTGTACAAACGCTCCGAACGGGGCCAGGCGCACCACCTTGGCCGTGATTACAGAACCGACCGGGTATTTTTCTTCCACGTTGTCCCAGGGGTTGGGCAATACTTGCTTGAGCCCCAGGGAGACCTTTTCGTTTTCCCGGTCCACCCGCAATACCATGACTTCCAGTTCATCGCCCACCTGTACCACTTCAGAGGGATGATTAATACGATACCAGGCCATTTCCGAGATGTGCAGCAGCCCGTCAATGCCGCCTATGTCCACAAAGGCGCCAAAACTGGTCAGCCGCCTGACCACACCTTTGACGACCTGGCCTTCTTCCAGGCTGTTTAAGAGTTCTTCACGCTTCCGGGCGGCCTCTTCTTCCAGCACCGCTTTCCGGGAAAGGATAACTTTTCTGCGGGCCCTGTTCAATTCAATGACCTTGGCCTCGATTTCCATGTTCAAGTACTTGCTCAGGTCCTCTACATAACCCATTTCCACCAGCGAAGCGGGGAGGAAAGCGCGTACGCCCAGGTCAACCAGCAAACCTCCCTTAACCACTTCCCGAACGGTCCCTTTTACCGTTTGCCCGCTTTCCTTAACATCTTCCAGGTGAGCCCAGGCCTTTTCGGCATCAGCTTTTTCCTTGGAAAGGATCAGTTTACCCTCGTTATCTTCCGACTTCAGCACATAAACGTCTATCTCATCACCCACATTCACCACGTCCTGTGGGGAATCCACATTGTAGCAGGACAACTCCCTGAGTGGAATGACACCCTCCGACTTGGCGCCCACGTCAACCAGAACCTCGTCCTGGTTGATTTGTACCACAACGCCCTTCACTATTTCGCCGTGGCTGAGCGTCTTGACTTCGACTGCTTCCTCCATTCCCTGCTTCAATTCTTCTTCCTGATCGGCCTGTTCCGGTGCCTCCGGTCCGGTCACAGTCTGTGCCTCAACTTGTTGCTCCTCGATTTTTTCTTCCATCGCGCTTTCTTCCTTGTTGTTCCTTTCCTCGAACTCCATCATTCGACTACAAACCTCCTCAATAATCCAGCCGGGTGTGGATGCGCCCGCCGTTATTCCGACAACCTTCAATCCCTGAAACCATGCAAAATCTATGTCACCGGCAGTTTCGATTTGAAAAACCGGAATTCCGGCAGTACGACAAACTTGAGCCAGTTTAGCCGTATTGGCGCTGTTCTTGCCGCCCAGCACCAGCATGGCGTCAACATTTTGAGCCAATTCCTGCGCTTCTTTCTGCCTTTCCGACGTGGCCAGGCAGATGGTGTTGAATACCCGTACCCGGCTTCCGCTGTCTTTTAAAACATTCACCACAGCGTCCAGATTATCCTGTCGCTGGGTGGTTTGGGCCACGACGCCCACTTCGGGATATGGCCCGAGTGATCGAGCCTGTTCGGCGTCCTTGACCACAATGGCCCGGTTTCCGGACCAGCCTACGATTCCATTGACTTCCGGATGCTCGGGGTCACCTACTATCACCACGGGCAGGTTTTGCTGCGCCAGGTCGTGGACCGTTTGTTGCACCTTGCGCACAAACGGGCAAGTGGCATCAACCACTTTAAGCCCCTTTTGCTCCGCTTTGTTGATAATCTCCGGGGCCACCCCGTGGGACCTGATAATCACGGTGCCCTGTCCGCTGATTTCATCCAAATCGTTTACCGCCACAATGCCCTCGCGGGCCAGCGCCCCGGTTACCTGATCGTTGTGAATCAAGGGACCAAGCGTATATACCGGTCCATCCCTGTCGTGCAAGCTTTTCCGGGCTATTTCCACGGCTCTTTTTACGCCGAAGCAAAAACCCGCTTTTGTTGCCACCTTCAATTCCATAAACTTCACCCCAAGCTGTTTAGTTGCAACCCTATCTCTCAACAACCGCCAGCAGCCGGCCTATTTCCGACATGATATCCCGGCTGACCGCCGCCATTTCATCCCGGGACACTTTGCGTCGGTTACAGGCGGTAATATTCATTGGTTTGCCGATAACAACCTTTACCTGACCCAGAAACCCTTTGGTTCCGCTGACCGCCACCGGCAACAACGGCACACCCCCTTTTATGGCCAACATGGCGGCACCCAAATGGGGATTTAAGAGCTCGCCGGTTTTGCTGCGCGTACCCTCCGGGAAAATCCCCACCACTTCTCCCGCGGCAAGAAGGTCAAGCGCCCGCTTGATGGACGAACGGTCAACCCCCTCGCGCTGAACGGGAAAGGCACCGAGGTTTTTAATAATAAAACCCAGCCCGGGAATCTTAAACAATTCCGCCTTGGCCATAAAAAAAATTCTTCTATTCAGAGCGCAGCCGACAACCACCGGGTCCCAGTAGCTGACGTGGTTTGCCACAACGATCATGCCCTGTCCCGAAGGTAACACCGCATTGCCGGTGACCTTCCACCGGCGAACCAAAAAAAGGATTACCCGGCAGATTATTTTGGCTACACGGTAAAACATTATTTTAACCTCCCTGAAACCTCCGACAGAATCAGATTTACCACCTGTTCCACCGTCATCCCGGAACAGTCGATAATCCTGGCATCGCTGGCCGGTTTCAGGGGCGCAACCGCCCTGCCGGAATCAATTTCATCGCGTTTATTGATATCCCGGATCACCTGGTCATAGTTTATCGAGTACCCGCTTTGCTTTAACTCGGCAAAACGGCGGCGGGCCCGTTCCTCGGCCGAAGCGGTAAGGAAGAATTTAGCTTCGGCATCCGGCAGCACCTGGGTGCCTATATCCCTACCTTCCATCACCACGCCGCCCCGGGCCGCCATTTCCCTTTGCAGCATGGTCATTCTTTCCCGTACGCCCGGCACACGGGAAACCAGCGAAACGGCGCCTGACACTTCAGGCGTTCTGATTTCCTTAGTAACGTCCCTGTTGTTCAAGTAAATACGCGTGTTTCCATCTTCGTCCAAGCGCAGGGAAATGTCGACCCTCCCGGCAATACCGGTCAGGGCCGCCGCGTCATGTATATTTATGTTATCCACTAATGCCTGCAATGTTACAGCCCTGTACATGGCTCCGGTATCGATATAAATATAGCCCAATTTTTCGGCCACCATTCTGGCCACGGTGCTTTTACCCGCACCGGCCGGGCCGTCAATGGCAATCCTGATGCGGTGAGCCATCCAGTTCACTCCGTAAAAATGAATACGAATACCAGGATAATTTCGACATGTGGCGTAAATATCCTCTTTTATATAAAAAATTAACCTGAAAAGGTTAAAAACCCTCCAGGTTTTATTATTTCACACTGATATAACTTAATGTATCAAAAAAAGCCGGGTAGGAGATGTTAACGCATTCCGCTCCCTGGATTACGGTTTCCCCTTCGGCAACCAGCCCGGCCACCGCGGCGGCCATGGCCATGCGGTGGTCTCCGCGGCTGTCGCAGACACCGCCCCGGAGTTTCCGCCCGCCCCGGATGACAAAACCATCGGCTCGCTCTTCAATGTTTACACCCATTTTACCAAGCACATCCACTACGGCGGCAATCCGGTCCGTTTCTTTGTGGCGAAGCTCGCCGGCGTCACGGACCACCGTCTCTCCCTCCGCCAGCGCCGCGGCCACCGCCAGCACCGGTATTTCGTCGATCAGGTAGGGGATGATGTCACCGCCGATTTCCGTACCGGCGAGCCGGCTACTGCGCGCCCTGATGTCCGCCACCGGCTCGCCGCTAATCTCCCTTTCATTCGTTAAAACAATATCGGCTCCCATTTGTTTTAAAATGTCCAGCGCCCCGGTGCGGGTCGGGTTGACCCCGACGCCGGGCAGGATAACTTCGGCCTCCGGCACGATCAATCCCGCCACCAGGAAAAACATGGCCGAAGAGATGTCGCCGGGCACGGCAATTTTTGCGCCCCGCAAGTTCGGCCTGCCCCATACAGCTACCCGTTCCCCCTCGGTTTCCACCCGGGCGCCCAGGTGGCGCAGCAGCCTCTCCGTGTGGTCCCGCGAACGAGTTGGTTCAATCACCACCGTCCGCCCTTCGCAAAACAGACCCGCCAGTAAAACGGCCGACTTGACCTGGGCGCTGGCCACCGGAGACGCGTACTCAATTGCCCGCAAACCGCCGCCCCGGATGGCCAGGGGGGCGCAGGAGTTGCCACACCGGCCCGTGATCCGGGCACCCATGGCGGCCAGCGGCTTGATCACCCGCCCCATCGGCCTCCTGCGCAGTGAAGCGTCTCCGGTAATCACCGAAAAAAACGGGCAGCCCGCCAGAATGCCGGCCATCAGGCGCATGGTTGTTCCGGAATTTCCGGCGTCCAATACATCTTCGGGCTCCCGCAGCGCGTCCATACCCTCGCTTTGCACCACCACCCGCCCCTCTTCCAAGATGACCTTCACCCCGAGGGCGCGGGCCAGGCGGACGGTGGACAAGCAATCCTCGCCGAACAAAAAGTTTTCAATCTCGGTTTCCCCGTGGGCTAAAGCGCCAAGCATCACGGCGCGGTGCGATATCGACTTGTCACCGGGCACGCGCACCTCGCCATGTAAAGTTTTAACCGGTCTGATCCTGGTTTCCAAAACATCACTTCCTTGTTACTTACATTTGGCGCTCCGGCGGCATCAATCGTTCGTTTCGCAATTGCACCCCTATACTCATGGGGGTCCAGCTAGGCTTTTAAGCGGCACTTGATTTCGTTTTCTTGAAGCAACCCGAGGGCGCGTTCTTGCTCTCCCGGCGTGGCGAAACCGATCCTGATGGTTCCGCCGTAGCCCTCCCGGGCGCGTAAAATTTCAATTTCGGAGATGTTGATCCCGGCGCCGGCCAGCATCCCGGCCAGCATGGCGATAACGCCGGGGCGGTCCGGCACGGTGACCACTATCTCATAAACCCGGGGCAGGTAGCCCCTTGACCTGATGGGCAGCTCTGTTCTGATTTTGCCGGCCGCGGTTAAAATCTGCAAAATTTTTTCCCCGTCCCCGCGCCGCAGGGCTGTTTCCAGTTGTTCCACGGCGCCGCGAAACCCGTCCAGGGCCTCCAACACCCTTTCGCGGTTGGAAAGGAAAATATCGCGCCACATTACCGGGTTGCCGGCCGCAATCCGGGTGGTATCCCGAAAGCCGCCCGCCGCCAAGGCCAGCGCCCTGTCTCCAGCCGGCATTCCCGCCACCGCGTTGACCAGGGCCGCCGCCACAAAATGCGGCAAGTGACTGATGGCCGCCGTCACCAGGTCATGCTGTTCCGGGGACATTTCCATTACGTGGGCACCAACGGCTTCCACGAGCCTGCGCATTAAGCCTAGAGCGGCGGGATCGGTCCGGGGGGTTGGCGTTAAAAGGTAAAAGGCGTTTTCAAACAGGTAAGGGTCGGCACCCGCAAAGCCGGCAGTTTCAGCGCCGGCCATGGGATGCCCCCCGACAAACCGGCCCCCGATGGCAGCCTCGGCCTGTTCAACCACGTTCAGCTTGGTGCTGCCCACGTCGGTCACCACGGCGCCTGGTTTCAAGTAATCCCTGATTTCCCGCAACAATCCCGGCGTTGCTCCGACCGGCGTCGCCAGGACCACCAGATCGGCGCCCGCCACGGCCCGGCGCAGTTCCGCAGGCTCGTGGATCGCGCCGCCGGCCAGCGCGGCTTCCAGGTTTTGTTCGTTTGTGTCCACGCCGCTGATATGCCCGGCCAGACCCCGTTCACTGAGAGCCAGCCCCAGCGAACCGCCGATTAAACCAACGCCGATGATGACGCAGCGGTCGATCATTTCAGTTTGCCCATTTTCCGCCCCATTGCCCGGGCAATGTCGCCCAGCTTTTGCATCATGGAGCTGAAATTCTCCGGAGTCAGGGACTGGGGCCCGTCGCACAGGGCTTCGGCGGGGTTGGGATGCACTTCCACCAGCAGCCCGTCCGCGCCGGCCGCTATAGCGGCGCAGGCCATGGGTTCCACAAACCGCCACTTGCCGATGGCGTGACTGGGGTCAACAATCACCGGCAGGTGGCTGAGATATTTGACCACCGGTACCGCCGTTAAATCCAGCGTGTTGCGGGTGTATGTTTCAAAGGTGCGCACGCCCCGCTCACAGAGGATGACATCCCGGTTGCCTTCGGCCAAAATGTATTCGGCAGCCAAAAGCCACTCTTCGATGGTGGCTGATGGGCCGCGCTTCAACAATACGGGCTTGCCGGCCCGGGCCACTTCCCGCAGCAGGGAAAAGTTTTGCATGTTGCGCGCCCCGATCTGTAAAACATCGGCGTACTCGGCAACCAGTTCCACGGTGCGGGGATCCATCACCTCGGTCACGATGCGCAACCCGGTTTGCTCCCTGGCCTCCGCCAGCAGTTTCAGACCTTCTTCCTCCAGTCCCTGGAAGGAATAGGGCGAGGTGCGGGGTTTATACGCGCCACCCCGCAGCAAGGTGGCGCCGGCGGCCCGGATCAATTGTGCGGCCTGCAGTAATTGTTCCCTGCTTTCCACGGCACAGGGGCCGGCCATGACGTGGATGGTGCCTCCGCCTATCTCCAGGTCCCCCACTTTCACCACGGTGGGTCCGTCCATGTAAGCCCTGCTGGCCAGCTTGTAAGGCTGGAGAATCGGCACAACTTTTTCCACGCCCGGCATGGCCTCCAGCGCGTGGTCGCTCAACCTGGTCTTGTCTCCAATGGCTCCGATGATGGTTCTTTCCACTCCCCGGGAAAGATGAGTTTGGAAACCGGCATCCTTTAATTTTTGCAGCACGCGATCTATATCAACATCTTCGGCATTATGGTTCATAATCACAATCATCAATAATCCCCCGCCAATCCTTTCTTTTGTTTGATAGTATTATTTTTTTACAACACCTGGATTTTCTACACACAAAAAAACAAAAACTCCCCAAGGGAGTGACTATGTCTTCATGAAACATCGCCCCCTGCCGTGCTACCGTCATCGTCTTCCATGTGATCGCCAGTCAACTATTCTACCAGTTTAGACCATACTACCGTAGATATATATTAGCATTTTTACCAGTTCGGCGCAACCCGAATGTAAAACACCGCCCAAACCGCCAATCAATCTTTAAGGTCAGGCCGGAGTTTAACGGCATCATCAAGGTAGACGTGTTTTACATCCCGCTGTGCTACGTCTATATTTGCATGCATCAAGACCCTGATGCACCCGCTCATGCTTCCGGGCACGTCCACTTCCTGGGCACAAAGCATCGGGATGTAGCTCCACCCCTGCATTTTCCTGGCACACGCGGCCGGAAAAGCCGCGTTCAAATCGCTGGTCAGGGTAAACATGACGCTCACAATATCACCGGTCGTAATATTGTTTTCACTCATCATGGCGCGGAGAAGCTTGCGCGTGGCCTTGCCGATGGCTTCTTCCGTATTTTCCTTGACCGTAATCGCTCCCCTGATACCGCGCATGGAAAACCCTCCGTTAATCAGGAAGATACCGCCCGGTGGCCAAGCCCGATCGCCACCTCGTCCAGGTGCAACAGGCCCACGCCAAAAAAAACAGCCACGCTGATATGGTCCGCGTAACGGGCAATACCGATTTTCCCGCCCACATTAAGCCCCAAAGCTTTGGGCATAATCTGGCTCAGCGCCTCACGGGTGGCCCCGGCCACGGCGCCCTCGTCGGCATGCACTTCGCGGATCACGCCTTCCCGTTTGGCGGCTACCACGGCCCGTTCCGTTATTTTATTGACCGAGGCGATAAAGTCGCCCCCGTGATCGACTGCGGCCGTTTTTATACCGGCTTTTAAAAAGCGGGCCTTATACTCCTTTTCCTGTTCCCTGCTTTCAGTAAGAGCCATTTTGATCGCGGCCCTGGCCACCTCTCTGCTGCCAACTGGCGGCATGCGCACACCTCCGTCCGTTAATGTTCACCTTTACTTGAGTCGCCTATCTTCACCGTACCCAACCTTTTCGTGGTGCCTTCCACTTTATAAACCCGGCCTTTAACGGGCCACACAACATCCCCGAAAGTTTCAACAACCTTAAATGAAACCGGGTGCTTGTAATATTTCGTATCGATCGCCAGCACGTCGCCGTGGGAAACGGATACGGTTACATAACGGTGCTCGAAGCTTTCCTTTTTCTCGCCGTTGACAAGCACCGCCGCCCTGGGTAAAGTAGTGTAGTCCAGCATTTGAAAGGTAACCAGGTGGTCCAAATCTTCGCTGTTAAAGCCCGAGCCGGCGTTATATTGATCTTCAACTTTACTGACGGTCCGTACCACCGGGTCGTAAACAAACCACTGCACTGTAACGAGCATTACCGCGCAGAGAACCACCACCCGCAACAACCAGCGCTCCAGCCTGGCTCCCCAAAAAAGAAAATCCTTGCGCACGGCATATCACCCTTCTTTTTTTAACATGATATATGCCGCGCCCGTAACGAATATTAACGCAAGTTATATTTTCTTTCCAGGTGTTCGATGGAATTTTTCAACTCACCGTAAATTTTAAACAAGAGCCGTTCCATATCCTGCCGGCTCAAAACCATCCGGCCCGGTTCAATCACTTCAATTTTACGGAAATCTTCCCGGGCGATGAACCGGAGCAAATCTTCAAGGTTTTCGGCCGTCATGGTCAGGATGACCGGGGCGTAGGCAACCTCATTATTAGTGACATCGTCCCATACCGTGTAAACCTCGGCGCTCATGTCAATGTCTTCTATATGTACACCCTGGATGGGCACGTTTCTTAAAAGCGCTACCTGTTGTTCCCGGGCTTCTTCGGCAGCCTTGTCCACCGGCTTGCCGCCGAACAAAAAACGACCGGGCCGGGCCTGTCCCCTGAAATCCAGCCTTATTCTCACCTTGATCTCCCGGTCTTCATTCAAGTCGCCAACGCTCATGCCCAGCGCACCTCCGAGCGATTTTGACACATAATTCTACCGGCAGGCCGGAATTTCCTGCCTCGGGTATTTTTTCATCTTAATTTCTTAATTTTGAGTATCACCGGGCCGGGCCATCTTTTTCAGGCGGGCTATTTCCCTGAAAGTAAGGTGCCTGTATTGGCCGGGTTTTAGACCGCCCAGTTCCAGGGGGCCGATTCGAACTCTGCGCAGCGCCAGCACGGGGTGTCCGATATGCTCGCACATGCGCCGTACCTGCCTGTTCCTGCCCTCGTGGATGGTAATTTCCAGCAGTCCGTTCCCCCCTTTGTCGCTGACCAGGCGAACCCGGGCCGGCGCCGTCGGCCCGTCTTCCAGCGGCACACCCCGGGCCAGCGCCTTCAGCTTTTCCGGCGCGGGCACCCCTTTCACCCGGGCCAGGTAAGTTTTAGGTACTTCGTGGCGCGGGTGGGTCAGCGCGTAAGCCAGGTCCCCGTCATTGGTAAGCAATAATAGCCCCTCGGTATCGTAATCAAGCCGGCCCACGGGGTAAACCCGTTGTTTAATCCCCCGCAATAAATCGGTGACCTTGGCCCTCCCCCGGGGGTCTTTCACCGTGGTGACGTATCCCGCGGGTTTATTTAACAGAAGATAGACCTTTTTTTCCGGCCTTGCCAGGGGGCGGCCGTCAACCTCAACCCGGTCCTTCAACGGGTCGATTTTCAGCCCCGGCGTGGTGACAACTCTGCCGTTTATCTTTACCCTTCCCCGGGCGATCAATTCCTCGCATTGCCGCCGCGACGCCACCCCGGCCCGGGCCATAAATTTATGCAGGCGTTCCATGTTTATTCACCTCAATATAATCATACCACTTTTTCCGCACAACAAAAAAACCCCGGGCCGGGGTTTTAGTATAGCTTAACCAAACATTTTATTGCACACGTAAATCGACGCCACCAGGGTGGTGAAATCAGCGGATAAACCGGAAATAATGGAATAACGGTAGCGGGAAATACCCACCGAGCCAAAATACAGGGTCAACACATAGAAGGTGGTGTCCGAACTGCCCTGCATGGTGGAAACCAGGCGACCGATAAAGCTGTCGGGACCGTTGGTCTTAATGATATCGGTGGCGATGCCCAGGGCGGCTCCGCCGGAAAGGGGGCGCATGATCGCGTGCGGCAGCACTTCGGCGGGAAAGCCCACCATGTTTAAAACCGGCGAAAAAATGTTGACCAGGATGTCAAGCGCTCCCGAAGCCCGGAACACGCTGATGGCCACCAGCATGGCAACCAGATAGGGTATGGTTTTAATGGCCGTGCCGAAACCGTCTTCCGCTCCCTCCACAAAGGTTTCAAAAACGTTAACCTTCCTCACCATCGCAATCAGGGGCACCAATAGCAGCACAACGGGAATGGCCCAGCGGGAAAGATCCGACACTATGCCGAACATTATTTTACCTCCCCCGGCTAGATAAATATCTCAGCAGTCTGTCCATGCATACGGCAACCGTCATCCCTGCAGCGGTGGCAAAAATGGTGGTACCCACGATCTCGGTGGGGTCCGCCGACCCGTAAATCAGCCTGATCCCAATGATGGTGGTGGGGATCAGAGTGATGCAGGAAGTATTTAAAGCCAAGAAAGTACACATGGCGTCGGTTGCCGTTTTAGGGTCCCCCCGGTTCAGTTTTTGCAGTTCCTGCATGGCGATCAACCCCATGGGCGTCGCGGCGTTGCCCAATCCCAGGATGTTGGCGCTCAAATTCATCACTATCGCCCCCATGGCCGGGTGATCCTTGGGCACGCTGGGAAAAAGAAAGCTCGTGACCGGCCGGACCATCCGGGCCAGCGCGCGCACCAGCCCGGCCGCCTCGGCCAGTTTCATGATCCCCAGCCAGAAAGTGATGATGGCGATCAGATCGATGGAGGTCTGCACCGCGAACTGCGCTCCCTCCAGGGCCGCCTTGGTCACCAATTCCACGTTGCCGTTTACCGCGGCCACCAGTACCCCGACCACGATCATGCCCAACCAGATGTAATTGACCATGCTTGTAATCTCCTTGCGTTATGGTATATTTAATCAATATGACCGGGTTGTCCCAAATATGAAAAAATCCGGGCCGGTTTCAAGACCCGGATTTTGATGTCACCGCGGCCGGCTGAACCACCGGTTTTCGCCATCCAATAAACTAATCATTGCATATCACCGCAAATGAAGAAACAGGGCATTGCCGTCCCTGTCTTAAATCAGCTTTTTCTTTATTATACCGCATAACCCGGACCGGCGCACCCTTTCGTGGATTGCCGCGGTGTCTGTTGTATACAGCCCCCTTTGTTTCATCCTTTCAAAATAAACAGACCCCGAAAAGGTGTATTTTTTGGCCAGTCCCTCCGGTTGTTTGATCTCCCGGTGCATAAAGCTGATTATGTCACCGGCGGCCAGGTCGTCCGGCAACGCCAACGGTTCCTTGCCGGCAAGCAGGCGCACGGCGTTGTGCCCGGCCAGCAAACCGGTGACAATGGCCTCGGTATGGCCCACCAGCGGGCCGGTTTTTTCCCCGGCGCAGAACAAATTGCTTACTCCTTCCACCTGCAGGGTGTCATTGCAGTAGGCCATGGCCATGAACCGCACCGAGTTTCCCCTGCCCCCGGAATAAGGATCGGCATAGCGGGCATTGACAAAACCCGGCAAGTCTCTCAGTTTTTCCAGGGGGAAAAAGGGCGTCATTAACTTGGCGTGCCCTGTATCCAGGATAATTAAATTCCTGGCGTATTCCTCCAGGGCGTACTGCTGGCATGCCTTGGTACCAAGCAGTTCTTCCTTGTGCATTTCAGCGGTTAAAGGAACAACCAAAACGCCTTCCCGATCCAGCTGTTCCACCAGGTGCGGCGCAAGGGAACCTTTTTCCAGTTTACAGGAACCGCTCATGGCTTCAAAGCGCGCCAAACCTTCCCCCGCCCTGATTTCCGGCAGGCCCGCCCTGGCCGTGACACTGGTGCGCGGGCCAAAGGTGGGACAGCGCAGTATACACATGGCGCACCCGGAGCCAAAGCGGGTGCAGTACTTGGCCGGCCCCGCGGAACCGGTGGTATCGATAAACACATCGCCGTGCAGCATTTCATTGGTGGAAGTAACCACGCCGTTAATCCGGCTGTTGCTTAAAAACACATCCGTCATCCTGGTTTGCAGCTTGATTTCGACACCATACCGGGATAAAAAGTTTCGCACCGCCGGTTCAATTTTAGTCACGTCATAAAGCATGGCATGCCTGTGTCCCGGGAAATCGATGCAGTCATGCCTGGATACGGATTTGATTAGTTCAACCAGCTCTTCACCGCCCAGGGCACGGGTTTCCTCCAGGGCGGTAAACCTGCCGTTGTTGCACATAATTCCGCCCACCAGCCCGGTGCCAAGCAGCATATCCGTTTTTTCCAGCATCAAAACATCCGCCCCCGCGCTTTTGGCCGCAAATGCGGCCGCGCAGCCGGCCCAGCCGCCGCCCACGATAATAACCTTCATCTTCATCCTCCTTCAGGAGGCCGCATGCTCCCGTATTATTATATTCCGGCACGCTTTTAAAGTTCACCGGATAAAAAGCAAAAAGGCCCGCTCAAGCAAGCCTTTGTCAAACAAGTTTCCTATGTATAACTTTTCCGGATCAGTACGGGTTCCGGTTACTATCCTGCCTGTTGGCCTTATTTGCCGCGCGCCGTTCCAATATCCCCTGAAACTGGTTGATCAACTGCGGGGCCAGGTCAATCAGCCTGTCGTAAATGGCGTTGCCGTCCACCGGCAGCATTCTCACCTGCCCGTTCCCGGCCACCAAAAAGCCCACGGGCTTCACCGACATTCCGGCGCCGCTTCCCCCGCCGAATGCGGGTATCGAGTTTTCACCCTGCTCTCCATCCTTGCCCTCCCCGCCAAATTCAAATTCACTGCCGCCCGCGCCAAAACCGCACGCCACCCTGGAAATAGGAATAATTACGCTGCCGTCGGGTGTTTCCACCGGTTCCCCCACCACTGTGTTGACGTCCACCATTTCTTTGATACTTTCCATGGCCGTTTTCATTAATCCTTCAATGGGATGTTGCTCCATGCCTCAATACCCCCAGACTTTTTGGCGATTTTTCAGGTACAACCACCCGGCCAGCATTCCCGCATAGATAATATGGCCCAGCCTCAGGCTAAATATGCAATTTAACTGCATCCATAGCGCCACACGGTCATTAAACAACGGTTTGATTTCCAGTTCCGGCCTGGGTGCCGGTTTTTTCAATAAACCATAAACCCGGGCGGTAAGATTGCTTTTCAAAACCCACAGCATGCCCACCGCCAGTCCGGTTTGGCCGGCCTCCCATAAACCCAAACCGGTGCGCCAACTGAACCGGTGCAAAGTGGTGCCGGCCAATAAATAGCGTTGGGCGGGATAAGTCGCCCGGTACAGCCCGGCCGCTATTTTATACAAATGCCAGGCCCGTCCGGGAGTGACGCGGGTTTTTTCCCTGGCCAGGGTGGAACCGGACCGCCCGGCCAGCCTGGCCCGCAGTTTAAGCACCGGTCGTAAAGCGCGGAAGCCCAAACCGGCGGAGGACAACCGCAGGCGCAATTTAACCAGGCCCCATAACAGCGTCAAGCGCACTCCGGTTACCGGCGTCGAAAGTTTGAGCGCACGGTCCGGGCCGGAATTTTCCTCGCTGTTGTAGGTGTATTTGATGCTGACAATAACCGGGGAAGCCAGCAATAAAAAAAACAGCACCAGGCCAACGCCGGTAACAAGTAAAATCCACATGTTTTACCCCTTGCCTTATTTTGCCGGCGCCTCCGCATAATTATACGTATCAAAATTGTTATGCCCTGCAAAAATCTTTAGGGCATAACAATTTGTTTATCTATCATAAACCGCCCAGAGGACTCCCTCCTATATGTTGTATTGATCTAACATTTTATTTTATAATTTAGCCTGAGGGGGTTGGATAAGCGGCGTGGAAGAACTGTTTTTTGGTGCAGCCAATATAAATTCACCACTCCGGAAGGTAGACATTCGCATTAAGATAGTGGCTATTATGAGCTTTGTAGTTATATCATCTACACTCGGGTCATATTCAGTACTTTCTATGGCTGCAGTATTTGTACTTTTTTTAACGGCCATTTCAAAGATACAACTCTCCTTTCTGATTAAGAGATTGTTTTGGCTTTTTCCGTTTACAGGAGTATTGGTATTGCTTTTTCCCTTTGTCATTCCAGGGGTACCCATATGGCAAGTCAATACCGGCTTTGCAACCCTTACTGCATCGGATGCCGGTTTGCAACGGGCAGTTGTACTATCGCTGCGGGTTATTGTGGCCGTACTTTCAATAAACCTTTTAACGGCTAATACCGCCTTCAGGGATCTGATGGCCGGTTGTAAGGACCTGAGGATACCGCCCATTATTATCCATCTTATAGAATTCACTGTAAGATTTATGTTTATTCTGGTTGATGAACTGCAGCGTATGCGGATTGCCCAGCGTTCCAGAGGATTCCAATCAGGCAAGAGTCTTTTTCATAGGCATACTTTTAGAGCATTAGGGCAGTTAATAGGTATCCTTTTTATCAGGGCCTCAAAGCGAAGTGAGCGAGTATATAATGCCATGTTAGCCAGAGGTTTTACCGGTGAAATGAAAACTAGATCTCATTTTTGTTTAAAAATATATGATTTATGGTGGGGCTTCACTATTTTGGCTGCGGGATTAAGCTTGAAATTGGTAGAATTTATGACCGGCTAATTTATACCTATGAACTATTCATAAAAATTTTTTTTAAATTGAACTTTCAATGAAGGAAAATTACAAATTGCATAGAATGAAATTGCATAGAATGAAATTGCATAGAATGTTAGTTGTTACTTATAGAATGTATAACTGGTGGAAAGAAACCACCAAATAAAATGAGAATATGTTTTTTTAACATACCACGAAGGTATATCCCTGTACGAAACAGGGGGTTACTTCGTGGTTTTTTTATTGAAGGAAGGTGATAAATGAGAGTCGCTATAGTAAATTAGATGTTCAACGAGGTAAATAGGGAAACTAATTATTATTTATAAAAGAAAAGGGGGTTGATGCAGTGCATATACCAGATGGATTTTTGGATGTGAAAACTTGGGTCAGTACCTACGCATTAAGTGCAGGTGCCTTAGGTTATAGCATAAAAAAATCAAGGGAAGTTTTGAACGACCGGCTGATACCTAAATTAGGGATTATAGCTGCATTTATTTTCGCTGCCCAGATGGTCAACTTTCCGATTGCGGGAGGTACCTCCGGACATCTTTTAGGGGCAGCTCTGGCGACAATCCTATTGGGGCCTTTCAATGGCTGCCTGATAATTTCAACTGTACTAATTATCCAGTGTATTGCATTTCAGGATGGCGGCCTGACGGCACTTGGGGGTAATATCTTCAACATGGCAGTTGTGGGAGTTATCACAGCATACTTGATATACTCTCTGCTCTCAAAAATTTTACCTGGTAGCACAGGTAGGAATATAGCCGTCTTCCTGGCGTCCTGGGCTTCAGTAGTTATGGCTGCGTTTGCGGCTACGGTTGAATTAGCAACGTCAAACACAGTTCCCTTTAGTGTTGCATTCCCGGCCATGGTGGGTATTCACATGCTGATCGGTATTGGTGAGGGTTTGATTACTGTAGTGGTTATTAATTTCGTTGAAAAAGTTGGTTTTGTAGATGCAGGTCCCGCTGTTAAATCCAATTGTGAGGTGAAAACGAATGGGTAACCTGGCTAAGGTTTTTATCGCAGCCCTTATAGTAGCAGCTTGTCTCTCGCCTTTTGCCTCACCTCATCCTGACGGGCTGGAAAGGGTGGCGGAGGACAAGGGTTTCCTTGAGAAGGGCGAGGGAAAAGAGGTAATTACATCTCCGATTCCGGATTATCTGTTCCCGGGCATTGGAAACGAATCGCTAGCTACATCCGCAGCGGGAGTAGTGGGTACATTGCTTACCTTCGGGGTAATGTACGGTTTGGCAAAGGCGGTGGGAAAAAAGAACTCACAAACTGGTTAAAATAAATATTGCACAACTGACTTAATGGATAGTTGTTTGGCAGTATAATATTATTGCTTTCACGAAATAACCTCCATATAAGATAAGAATAAGGTAAGAGGCCGGCTTCTTTTTGAAAAGCCGGCCTCTTAGTTAAATATATTAGTGCTCGTGAGTGTGATCTGCGTGATCGTGTTCGTGATGAACTTCAACCCCTGGCACGTGTCCGTGTTCATGTTCATGCTCGTGTGTGTGGGTTATAGCCGGGTGTTCATGTTCATGTTCATGCACCTCATCTCCATGCATGTGCCTGTGTGTGTGCCGCACCGCAGGATGGGTATGTTCATGCACGTGTTTCACCTTTTCGACCATTACGGTCCCCCCCTTCATGAAGGTTCGCTGCCGTTCGTCGGAGCGTTTCTGATTAAATTATACCTCTTTTTCCCTCTCCTGTCTAACAGTTAGTATTACTAATTATTAGTTTAATTATCCGCATTAAAGCACATTTTTCGCACCTACCCCACCAAAGATATTCAGCAGGTAAACAAAAAAATCATTGATCTTGACTTGAAGTTTTTATATAATATCCTTGAAAGTTGCAGTCACGGATGCCGCTTTCTTTAACGGTGATAAGTGGAGAAAGTGCACTTTTAGGGCCACGGAGGTCCTGTCCACATTACGGCAGGGTTTATGTGGCTTTTTTGATTTATAAATGGGAGAGAGCATTGTCATGGAAATTATGCTCTCATATAAAGGCCTTAAATGCAGGTTAAGGGATGGATGTGTTGGCCACGGTATGTTCCTGCAAGCATTGGAAATTGGGGGTTGGTAATGGCTAATGTCGTTGAAGTAAATGACCTTAGTTTTGTATATCCGGATGGCAGCAGGGCTTTAAACGGCATATCCTTTTCCATCAGGGAAGGTTCGCGAGTAGCCATCCTGGGGCCTAATGGGGCTGGCAAATCCACCCTTCTTTTGCACTTGAACGGATTGAACCTGCCCCAGCAAGGTACGGTAAGGGTTTTGGAAAGGAAAGTGGACAGGAAAACCGAAAAATGGGTACGTACCGTGGTGGGGATGGTTTTTCAGGACCCGGACGATCAAGTGTTTTCAGCTACGGTATGGGATGATGTGGCCTTTGGACCTTTAAACATGGGCTTGGCTGATGACGAAATTGTGTCGCGGGTAGAAAGGGCCTTGCAGGCAGTGGGAATGTTTGAGCACAGGGATAAACCCCCTTACAACTTGAGCTACGGCCAAAAAAAGCGAGTGGCTATTGCCGGAGTATTGGCCATGGAACCCAAAGTTATTGTATTGGATGAGCCCAATGCGTTTTTAGACCCTGCAGGGAAAAAGCAGGTGGTGCGCATCCTTGAAAACCTGCATCAAAGGGGAATAACCATTATCATTGCCACCCACGATGTGGATTTGGCCGCCGAATGGGCAGATCAGGTGATTATTATAAAAGATGGCAAAATAATAGCTGAGGGCGAGCCATGGCTGTTAACGGATAAGAAATTAGTGGAGGAAGCCAGCCTGAGATATCCGTTAGTGGCCCAGATATTTCTTGCCATGCCGGAATTTAAAATTAACCCGGTACCCCTGACCGTGGAGCAGGCTATAAAGGCGATGCGTCGTTTTTTAAATGCACAAATTAGCAACAAGGCCATTCTTTAAAAAATGGAAAGCTGATTCAAATTAAAGTGGGGCCTGAAATTATTGACCATGAAGGTCTTTCATCTTGCTTGAAGCTAGATGGGTCTTCATGGTTTTTCATTTTATAGTGGTATTGAAAGGCTGGGCTTTTATGGTTTTATTTTTTATTTCTACAACTGATATAAGAGGGTGATTTGAATTTTAAGTATATTCTCATTATGCAATACAAAACTGTTTGACGTTCTCGGGCAGTCGATCGGAAAAGAACTTAACATCTTTTTAAAAGACCGGTTGCTGTACAATCACTGCCTGCGTGTGGCAAACCATGCCGCTCGTCTCGCTTCGGTTCTGGGTTTGATGGAGGAACAGCAAAAAGTAATTTATTATGCCGGCCTGCTTCACGACATCGGCAAAATCATGGTAAAAAAGTCTATTCTTTATAAGCCATCCGCCTTGACGGTTCAGGAAAGACGAATTATTGAAAAGCATACTTGCTGGGGAGAATTAATTTTACATAACGTTTACTTTTTGAAACCGGTTTTACCGGTAGTTTTGCACCACCATGAACGCTTTGACGGTACCGGTTACCCTTCTAAACTGAAAGGGGACGACATACCGTTGGGAGCCAGAATACTTAGCGTTGCCGATGCCTTTGATGCCATGACCTCCCCACGTATTTACCGTAAAACGTTAGCGCATAAAGATGCCCTGGAGGAATTGAGAATGTGCAGTGGTAAACAATTTGATCCTCTTGTCGTAAAGGCCTTCATTGGGTCCTGGCCATCTAATACCAAACTTGCGGGCAAAATAGTTGGTTATCCAATTAATATGTTCGAAATACCGCCAACGACAAAGGACGGATAACCTTGAGACATTCTTTAACGCAATTATTAACGCGGTGGTTTTTGATTTTTGCCTTCTTGCCCGCAGTTATCTTCGGTTACGCTGCATGTAAGTATATGATAGTAGCTACTGAACACTCTACTGCTGTGATTCTCAACAGTACATGCCAAAAAGATGCGGAGTTTATCGCTTTCTGGTTTCAAGAACGTCTTGATGACCTGAGAAAAGTGATACCTACCGGTCCTGTAAAATCACTGCCGGTTCTGGAAACCGAACTCAAAAAAGCAAAAGCTGAAATTAATGGCTGCACGCGTGTTGCCTGCGCAGATATGAAAGGAGTTGTTCTGGCAGATTCCGCCGGGAGGGTTGGGGATAACGTTTCGGCTTTAAAATGGTTTGAAGCGGTAACAAGTGGGCAGGTCCACGAAACGGCAATTTTTACGGACCCTGACAGACGGGCTATGATTATTGCCATGCCTGTTCATGCCGGCGATGTGCAGGTGGTATGGGCGGAATTTGATGTTAAGCTATTTCATTCCATATTGCAACAGAGTCACCTGGAGCAAATCAGCCATCTTGATTCATCCGGCCAGAAGAGATGGCTATACGGATTTGGCTATCGTTCTAAAAAACCGGAATGGGATGAAATAAGAATATATTTACTGAGACCGGATGGCCGGGTTTTAGTTGAACTGGATAATCATTCAGGTGCAAAGGTTTCCAGCCCCCAATCGCTTCCAGATACTGCTACAAAGGCTGAATCCGAAGTTATGCGCTGGCTTCAAAACAAAAGTTCCGGATATGGTACTTACATCAACCGGCATGGGGAAAAAGTGCTTGCTGCGTGCCGGTGGATACCCGATCCCGGGATGATGCTGGTTGTAGAGGAGAAAAGAAAAGATGTCCTGCGCGGACTTTATTCCCAGGGCTCTACCATGATTTTGCTGGCCTTGTTGTTGATGGTACTGTTAACTGTCCCTTTGAGTACCATCGTAACTCAAAGAGTGACTGAGCCGTTGCGCCAACTGGCCAAAGAGGCCGACAAGATTGCCGCGGGTCACTTCGGGCACCAAATTGCAGTTACTTCCCGGGGAGAAGTTGAGATGTTGTCCCGGGCTTTTAACGAGATGTCTTTACGCTTGCAAGAATTCTATGCCCGGCTTACCCGGCAGATAGAACTGCTGGCGCAGCAAAAAGAAGAAATCATTAAACGCAACCAAGAGCTCGAGGCGCTCCAGGAGCAACTTAAAGAGAACCAGGCAGAGCTTGAGGAAAAGAACCTTCGTCTTGAGGAAATAGCTCATATTGATGAGCTTACCCAGGTCCTTAACCGCCGCGCATTAATGGAGCGGACCATGCTCGAATTGGAGCGGGCGCACAGGTATGCGCAGCCGGTGGCAATGATCATGATGGATGTGGATAAGTTTAAACAGATCAATGATAACTGCGGGCACGCGTACGGAGATCTTGTGCTCAGTGACCTGGCCAAGTTGATTAAAACAACTGCCCGTGTATCCGACGTTGTGGGACGCTATGGAGGAGATGAATTTGTTGTTGTTTTGCCCAATACGGATGAGGAGGCGGCATTTTCCTTTGCCCGAAGGGTTATTGAAAAAGTGAACAAGCATTCTTTTATCACTCCATTAGGGAGATTAGAGATAGGCGTAAGCCTTGGGGTTTCGGTATGGCAACCGGATAACGGTAACGGTAACCTTGAAGAACGAATGCGGGTATTACTGCACCAGGCCGACATGGCTTTGTTGGAGTCAAAACGGCAAGGCCGCAACCGGGCTACATTGTACAGTAAGCATCATTAGGGTTGCAAAACAAGATTTTTCGCTTGTCAAACCCCGAAATAGCTCAAAACCAGCAAAAATGGCAGAGAAATCCTGTTCTGCAACAATACTGATATTCACTTCCAATAATCCAGGCCCACGTTGCGCCGGGCCCGATCCAGGTAAACCGCCCCCCGCCTCCCGCGCTTTTTGCGCACCCCGGCGCAAGGTTTCCGGGGCCACCAGTACCCCGACCACGATCATGCCCAACCAGATGTAATTGACCATGCTTGTAATCTCCTTGTATTATGGTATATTTAATCAATATGACCGGGTTGTCCCAAATATAAAAAAATCCGGGCCGGTTTCCAGCCCGGGTTCTATGTCACCCAGTTTTATTTAATTCCTTCCCGCTTATTCCGACATCCTCAAGCTCGTCCTGCTGCAACAGCCCCCTGGTGTAAGCGCTGATGATGTCCGTTCTGGACAACAGCCCGACGACTTTTTTTTCGTTACCGGGATCAATAACCGGCAGTCGTCCGACATCGTGTTCGTTCATCCTTTTAACCGCCACGCTGATCGGCTCGTATGGCGTAACGGTCACCAGGTCGTGCGCGGCGATTTCTTGCACCGGTCTGTTCCCATCCCCGCCGGCAATTGCCTTTTCCAGTTCGTTCCGTGTAATAATACCACAAATATGCCCATGTCCGTTGATCACTGGAAAGCCCCGGTGGGGGCTGCCATGTACCAGTTTCCATGCTTCTTTGCAAGCAAAACCGGCGGGAATGGTTTCAATTTGGGCGGTCATCACATCCTTGACCAGCACGTTTTTCAGAATGTCGGGCCTCCTGGCGGCCTCAACGTCCAGGCCGCGCCTGATCAATTTAACCACATAGACATTGCTGGGGTATAATGTTTTAGCCACCACCGAACTGGTAATGCAGGCGATCATGGTGGGCAAAATGATGTGGTAATCGTTGCTCATCTCAAAGAGCATAATGATTGCCGTGATCGGGGCGTGAGCGCTGCCCGCAATCACACCCCCCATGCCCACCAGCGCGTACGCGGCGGGAATTTCGGCAACGTCGGGAAATAAGAAGTGGAAAAGATAGCCCAGTGTAGCGCCCAGCATGGTGCCCATGAACAACCCGGGTGCGAAAACGCCGCCGGAACCACCGGAGCCTATAGTAATGGAGGTAGCCAGCAATTTTAAAATCAACAGTGCTGCCGCAGTTTCCAAGGCCATTTTGCCGGCAATCGCGGCTTCAATACTTTCAAATCCCACTCCGAAAACATGCGGCGCGAACAGGCCGATGCAGCCCACAAACAATCCCCCAAGTGCGGGCTTCAAATATTCGGGTACCTGTTTGATTAAATTAAACATGTCCTCGATTTTATAAAAAACTTTGATGTAATAAACCGAGAACAGGCCGCATGCCACCCCCAGTAGAGCGTAAAGAAACAGTTCCAGCGGGTGATTGAGCGGGTATGCCGGAACGGCGAATGCCGGGCTGGCGCCAAAAAAAATGATGCCGACAACCGCGGCGGCGACGGATGAAATGATGACAAGCACCAGGTGATTGCCGGTAAAATCCCCCAGGATTACTTCCAAGGCAAACAACACGCCGCCAATGGGTGCGTTAAATGTTGCGGCAATGCCGCCGGCGGCGCCACATGCGACCAGTGCCCTCATTTTACGGGACGGCACCTTGAATAGTTGGCCCAGTGTGGAGCCAATGGCCGCACCGATGTGCACAATGGGCCCGACGCGGCCGGCTGAACCACCGGACCCGATGCACACCGCGGAAGCTAAAATTTTAAGCGGCACCACCCTGGGACGGATATAACCCCCGCGCACGGTCACCGAAGCGATGACCTCCCCGACGCCGGGTCCTTTCACCTCCCTGGCGAAAAAATATGTAATTGGTCCTACCACCAGGCCCCCCAGCGCGGGTAAAAGGATCACGTAATAATGCCCCAGAAATGGTAGCCACTGTTCCCCCCGGCCGAAAAACACCGCCTCGAAAAGAGCGATCATTTTACGGAAGGCAACCGCGGCCAATCCGGTGCAAATGCCGGTAGTTACGGCCAGGGTCACCCGGTAAAGTTGTTCGTAAAACCCGGCGGCGCCTCCATTGTTTTTATCTTCGCCATCCAGTAAACTAATCATTTATATCACCGCAAACAAAGAAATAGGGTATCGCCTTCCCTGACTCAAATTGGCCTTTTCTTTATTATATTGCATAACCCGGACCGGCGCACCCTTTCGTGGATTGCCGCGGTGTCTGTTGTATACAGCCCCCTTTGTTTCATCCTTTCAAAATAAACAGACCCCGAAAAGGTGTATTTTTTGGCCAGCCCCTCCGGTTGTTTGATCTCCCGGTGCATAAAGCTGATTATGTCACCGGCGGCCAGGTCATCCGGCAGCGCCAACGGTTCCTTGCCGGCAAGCAGGCGCACGGCGTTGTGCCCGGCCAGCCTGGCCCGCAGTTTAAGCACCGGTCGTAAAGCGCGGAAGCCCAAACCGGCGGTGGACAACCGCAGGCGCAATTTAACCAGGCCCCATAACAGCGTCAAGCGCACTCCGGTTACCGGCGTCGAAAGTTTGAGCGCACGGTCCGGGCCGGAATTTTCCTCGCTGTTATAGGTGTATTTGATGCTGATAATAACCGGGGAAGCCAGCAATAAAAAAAACAGCACCAGGCCAACGCCGGTAACAAGTAAAAAAATCCACATGTTTTACCCCTTGCCTTATTTTGCCGGCGCTGCCCGGCAAATATGCGCACCGTCACAGTATATTTTAAAAATGGGACGGTTATATTTAACAAAGCACCTGTCCCAATAGATTTAGCTTTACTTCCAATAATCCAGGCCCACGTTGCGCCGGGCCCGCTCCAGGTAAACCGCCCCCGCCTCCCGCGCTTTTTGTGCACCACGGCGCAAGGTTTCCAGCACATAAGGTTTATTTGCAGCCAGTCTTTCCCGTTCTTTCCGGTACGGGGCGAAATACTCCCAGATGACGCCAAACAGTTCCTTCTTGACCTCCCCGTATTTAAGGCCGGGAGTCAGAAACCGCTCTTTAAGCGCGGCTTTTTCCTGTTCGCTTAAAAAGAGGGCATACAAGTCGAACAGCACATTGCCCTCAATGGGCTTTGGCTCGTCCACCGGAGTGGAATCGGTTTTGATGCTCATTACTTTTTTACGCAGGGTTTTTTCGTCGGCGAAGATTTCTATGGTATTCCCGTAAGACTTGGACATTTTTTGGCCGTCGATGCCCGGCACCAGGGCCACGTCTTCCGCTATGTCCGGCTCCGGGACGACAAATGTTTCCCCGTAAGTGTTGTTGAACCGGATGGCGATATCCCGGGCCACTTCCAGGTGCTGCTTTTGGTCCTTCCCCACCGGAACCTTTTCCCCGCCGAAAAGCAAAATATCCGCCGCCATCAGCACCGGGTAGGAAAACAACCCGTGGCTGGCCGGTATTCCCTTGGCTGTTTTGTCTTTATAGGAGTGGCAGCGTTCCAGAAGCCCCATTCCCGTGACGTTGGACAGCAGCCAGGTCAGCTCGGTCACCTCGGGCACATCGGACTGGACCCAGAACACCGATTTTTCCGGGTCAAGGCCCAGGGCCAGGAAATCACAGGCCGCTTCAAAAGTCCGTTGTCTCAATAAACCGGCGTCGAACACGGTAGTTAAAGCATGGTAGTTCACCAGAAAGCAAAACAATTCGTTGTTTTCCTGGTACTCCACCATTCTTCTCATCATCCCGAAATAATTGCCCAGGTGTAGCGATCCCGAAGGCTGGATACCCGATAAAACGCGCATAGCTGGTCCCCTTTTCCGTATGGTATGGATTTGCCTGCTTTAAGGCATTAAATTATTTTTGCTATAGCCAGTAATATATTAACAATAAAATTCACCACCGGCCACAGGATTTTTCCCAAAATCCCGGTGAAAAGCAATAAAAGCAAGATAATTGTACCGTACGTTTCCATCTGGTAGAGGAAATGGGATTGGCGCGGCAGCAGGCCGGCCAGTATTTTCGACCCGTCCAGGGGCGGCACCGGGATCAGGTTGAACACGGCCAAAACAACGTTAATCTGTAAAGCCAGCAGTAAAAAATAATACCCGTAAGGAATCAGGTGAGTTACTCCCGTGCCCAACAACAAGGCTGTAACCAGGGCCACCAGCAAATTGGCGGCAGGGCCGGCCAGCGCGATCATCAACATCCCCCGGGCGGGGTCGCCGCGCAGGTTGTAGGGATTGACCGGCACCGGCTTGGCCCAGCCGAACCGGAATAAAACCAGCATCAAGAATCCCACCGGATCGATATGCGCCAGGGGGTTCAGGGTCAGCCGGCCCTGGTACCTGGCCGTGCGATCGCCCAGGCGATCGGCCACCCACCCGTGGGCGAATTCATGAAAGGTCAGGCCCACCAGTATTGCCGGCAGCAAAAGCAGTAGTTCTCGCAGGCTGGGGAAATCTAACATTTCTTTTCTCCTCCGGTTACCCTGGACAGGTAATTACGCACAAAAAATTGTTCTTCCTCCTCGGTCCGCACATTGCCGTCCAGGCGCTCCCGCCATAGCGCGTCAAGCGTTTCCCTGTACAGGGGGCCGGGCGGGTAACCGAGTTTTTTAATATATTTTCCGTTAATCGTAGGTTTGCTATCCATTATGGTATTCAACAGTTGCCGGAATCGTTCCTTGATCCAGTCCTCTTCCAGAATAGCCAGCAACATGGGGTAGGATTCACGGGGCATTTCCAGCAGCACACCCGCCAGTTGACTGGTTTTAACATCCTCCGGAGCCTTCCAGATCATCGCTATGGCTTCGCGCCATCCCTTAAGGGCGGCCAGCACTTTCCCGGTCTGCCGTTTGCTCAGGTGATACCTTTCGCAAATCCCGCGGGCCACTTCCATATCCGACCAGTGCAGTGCAGCAATCAGGTGCGGCAGCCACTTTTCCGAAGTTTGAAAGTAACCCCATGAGTCAAGCAGGTCCATGGACTGGCTTAAATCCCTCAGCACCGGGTCGACTTCCCAGTAATTCACGCCCGGGAAAATAAAGGACCAGACCTTTAACTCCTCCAGGCGCCGCAACATCGGGGCCGCTTCCCTTTCCACCAGGATATGCTTCAGCTCTTCCCAGATGCGCTCGGGGGTCACCCGGGCCAGTACGGACTGGCGCACCGCTTCCTTTAAAAATTTAAGGGTTTGCTGTTCGATTTTAAAACCGTACCTTTGTTCAAAGCGGACGGCTCGAAGAATCCTGATGGGATCCTCAATGAAACTTAAATTATGCAGCACCCTGATCAGGCCCTGCTCCAGATCTTCCCGGCCGTTAAAAAAGTCAACGATATTGCCGAACTTTTTATCGTTTAAACACACGGCCATGGCGTTGATGGTAAAATCACGCCGGTACAGGTCCTGGTGCAGGGAAGAGCTCTCCACCTGGGGCAGGGCGGCCGGGTAAGCGTAAAACTCCAGCCTGGCGGTGGCCACGTCGATTTTAAATTCCTCTGAGAATACCACCTCGGCAGTGCCGAATTGCTTGTGCACCCTGACCCGGGCGCCATGGTGTTCGCCAAGGGCCTCGGCCAGCAAGATGCCGTCCCCTTCAACCACAAGGTCCACGTCCAGGCTGGCGTGGCCGAGCAAAACGTCCCGAACCAACCCCCCGGCGGCGTAAACCTTGTAATTCATCTCATCCGCTATTTTTCCCGCCTGCTTCAAAATACCCCACACCGTGGGGGACAAATTCTTGCGCATGATCCAGCTGATATTCCGACGGGTGAGCTGGGAACCGTTATTGTAGATGGTTTTGTGCCTGTTTTGCACTTCGCCGTGCAGCGTGCGCAGTACGTCGGTGCGGGAGACGATGCCCACCAGCTTGCCGTCATCAACCACAGGAACCCGCCCGATATCGTGGTTGATCATCAACTGCTGCACCTCGGAAACCGGCATGTCGCTCGGTACGGACACAACCCGCACGCTCATAAACCCTTTCACGGGAGCATGTCCCAGGCCGTGATGGTTGGCTTTTTCCACGTCGCGGCGGGAGATTACCCCAATCAGTTTGTCCCCTTTAACCACGGGCAAGCCGGTGTGCCCGTAGCGCAACATAATCGTGCCCGCCTCGGCGATACTCATTTCGGGGGTTACCGTTTTCACCGGCGAGGACATGATGTCGGCGGCACAAAGCGGCGGCCTGACCTTTTTATAAATCACATCCAGCAGTTCCCATACTATGTCCTCGACGTTTCCATTCTTTACAGTGGCGGATGCCGCACCGGCGTGCCCCCCTCCGCCAAAGTGTTTTAATATTTCGGCTACATTGGCCTGGGGGATACTGCTCCGGCCTGCAATATGCACCCGGTCGTCCATCTCGGCCAGGACAAAAACCACGTCGATGCGTTCAATTTCCGAGATCATGTGGTTGATCATGGACAGGCCGACCACAAATTCATCTGTTTTGGCCCGGGCCAGCAAAACTTTGACCCCGTTGATCTGGTGCAGGTCGGCATTATTGAGCAGTTCCTTAAGCAGCTTTTTCTGCTCGTCCGTCATCGGCCGGCCCAGAAATTCCGCCACCACCGCCAGGTTGGCGCCTTTTTTCAGCAGGTAGGAAACAGCTTCGGCATCCCGGTGCGTGGTATTGGTGAACATCAGCGACCCGGTATCGCCGTAAATGCCCAGGGCGAAGATGGTGGCCTCCAGGGATGTCAGGGATAAACCGGCTTCCTTGATTTTTTCCACCAGCAGGGTAACGGTCGCCCCCACCGGGTCAACCACTTCCACAGAACCCCTCACGTCGCCTTCCATCCAGGGGTGATGGTCGTAGATATGCACGTCGACCCCGGGTTTGCTTAAGATATCGCCGATTTTACCCACCCGGCGGGGGTTCTTGGTATCCACCATTACAACCCTTTTAACCTGCCCCAAATCAATTTGCCTGATGTTGTAAACGTTCAAGGTATCTTTATGCAGCGATACGAATTCTTCCACGTTGCGGGAAAGTTTGCCCGGCAGCACCATCTTGGCTTCCGGGTACAATTTTTGAGCCGCCACCATGGCGGCGAGACCGTCCATATCGGTATTGGTATGAGTGGTAATGATTTCCAAAACCCATCTTCCTCCACCGGACACAATTATTTTTGTTTGTCGCATTAGTTTCATATTATACCATATTTGCCCGCCCGGTGTGAAAAAAAATACCCTGCAGGTGTTCAAAAGACCCTGCGGGGCATTTTCCTCAGGCTCCGCATCCAGTGCTCCTTTCGCTCCAGAAAGCCACCGGATCACCTGCCGCTGTGGTGATTTGACAACTAATACCCGGCCCCGGCCAGTTGCACCACCTTCCGTTTGACCAGCCTCTCCGGCACCACATCGTTTCTGATCAAGTCTTCGTAGGTTTCCCTGGCTACGATAACATCGGCTTCGCCGTCCCTGACCAGTACCATGGCCGGCCGCGGCAGGCGGTTATAGTTCATGGACATGGAATAGTTATATGCTCCCGTGGCGGAAACGGCCAGGATATCGCCCGGGTTGACCGCGGGCAGATTGATGTCCCAAATCAACATGTCGCCCGACTCGCAGCACTTTCCGGCAATGGACACCGTTTCCTGCGGCTCCTCCGCCGCCCGGTTGGCAACCAGCGCCTCGTACCGTGACTGGTACATGGCCGGCCTGGGGTTGTCTGCCATTCCGCCGTCCACGGCCACGTACTTGCGGATACCCGGTATCTCCTTCACCGCGCCCACCGTATAAAGGGTGGTACCCGCAGGGCCGCTGATGGAACGGCCGGGTTCCACCATTACCCTGGGTACGGGAAGGCCATGTTTTTGAGCCTGTTCGCGTATCGATTGCATTACCGTTTCAGCGTAAGCTTCCACCGGCCGCGGTTCGTCACCCTCGGCATAATAGATGCCCAAACCGCCGCCCAGGTTCATTTCCTCGGGTGCCCAGCCGGTCTCCCGCCTTACCCCGGCGGCAAAACCCATCATCACTTCGGCGGCATGGGCGTAGGACTGCAGTTCAAAAATCTGCGAGCCGATATGGCAGTGCAGTCCCCTGACCCTGATATGCTCCATGTTCAGGGCCTTTTTAATTGCCTCCATGGCCTGGCCGTTTGCTATCACCATGCCGAACTTGCTGTCTATCTGCCCCGTCTTGATATACTCATGGGTGTGCGCTTCCACCCCCGGGGTCAGGCGCATGATTATATTGGCGCAAACCCCCGCCTCGCCGGCCAGGCGGTTCAACATTTCCAGTTCATAAGGGTTATCCACCATGATCCGGCCGACCTTGAAATCCAGGGCCATTTTCAGTTCGGTCACGGATTTGTTGTTGCCGTGAAAGTACACCCTTTCCATGGGGAACCGGGCCTTCCTGGCCGTATACAACTCCCCGCCCGATACCACGTCCAGGCTCAGGCCTTCCTCGGCGACAATGTGGCAAATCGCCAGGGTAAGCAATGTTTTCCCTGCGTAAATAACCACCCCGTCATATTTCTCAACGAATGCGCGGTAATAGCTGCGGCAGTTTTGGCGGAAATGCTCCTCGTCCAAAACATAAAGCGGCGTGCCGAACCGCCTTGCCAGTTCCACCGTATCGCACCCGCCTATTTCCAGGTGACCCTTGTCGTTGATCCGCATCGTACCCTGAAGTTTCATTAAACTTACTGCCTCCAATCAGCTGATATTATAAATTATGAAAAATGTATGCATGGCACTCCGCAAAACTGGTTCAGCAAATAAAAAAACCCCTTCCAAGCGGAGTGAAAGGCGGTCACCAGTGCAAAATGACCCTTTCCGTCTCGCCGGTGAATAGCCCTCCACCCGGAAACCCGCAGGAACGGGGCGTACCGGGTGACAGTCCGGCACCTGTTTAATGCCGGCCCAGCCCGGCGCTTTCGGGAATTACGCCGGACTTCGGCGGCTTGCCCTTTCACCCGGTTCATCGGATACCCGTTCCTCCACCGGAGTTACTCATGCAACCCGCGCCTCTACTCACCTCCCGGGCGGAGATGAGGTATTTATTTTTGGACATTGTAACATGATCCTTTTGCACAGTCAATTAAACATTACAGGGCGGCAAAAAATTTTGCCGCCCTGTAGGTACATAAATTTATATTTGAGGAAGATTTTTCAGCGATTTGGCGAGGACATCCTCGGGCAGCGGGTAATCCTCCAGTTTGCCCGCCAGGTACGCGTCGTAGGAAGGTAAATCCAGTAAACCATGCCCGCTGAGGTTGAACAAGATGGTCCGGGCTTCCCCGGCTTCCCTGGCGGCCAATGCCTCGTTAATGGCACACTGGATGGCGTGGGCCGATTCCGGCGCGGGTACAATGCCCTCGCTACGCGCAAACAACCTGGCTCCCTCAAAGACTGAAGTTTGACCCAGCGCGGTGGCCTCGATAATGCCGTCGTGCAGCAGCTGGCTCACCAGCGGCGAATCCCCGTGATAGCGCAGGCCGCCCGCATGAATGCCGGGGGGCATGAACTCCGAACCCAGGGTATACATGCTGAGCAGCGGCGTCAACCCCGCCACGTCCCCAAAGTCATAGCCGAATTGGCCGCGGGTTAGCGTCGGGCAGGCGGAAGGCTCCGCGGCGATCAACCTTATTTTGGCGCCGCGTACCAATTTATCATGCACAAAGGGGAAGGCCATGCCGCCGAAATTACTGCCCCCACCGCAGCAGGCAATCACCACGTCGGGGTACTCCCCGGCCTTGGCCATTTGTTCCTTTGCTTCCAGGCCGATGACGGTCTGGTGTAGCAGCACGTGGTTCAATACGCTGCCCAGGGCGTAGTTGGTATCGTCGCGCTGCGCCGCGACTTCCACCGCCTCGCTGATGGCAATGCCCAGGCTGCCCGGAGAATCGGGATCGACGGCAAGCACTTTCCGGCCCGCTTCCGTCTCGTCGCTGGGACTGGGCACCACGGTGGAACCGAATATCTGCATCATGGACCGGCGATATGGTTTTTGCTGGTAACTTACCTTGACCATGTAAACCCTGCATTCCATGCCAAAGAAATTGCAGGCCTGGCTGAGGGCCACACCCCATTGCCCGGCGCCGGTCTCCGTGGTCAGCCGGTTGATGCCTTCCTTTTTGTTATAATAAGCCTGCGGCACGGCGGTGTTCAGTTTATGACTGCCAGCCGGGCTTACGCCTTCATACTTGTAAAAAATTTTGGCCGGAGTGTCCAAGGCCTTTTCCAGGCGGCGGGCCCGGCAGAGCGGCGAAGGGCGCCAAAGCCGGTAAATTTCCCGCACTTCATCCGGAATCTCGATCCACCGCTCCTGGCTGACCTCCTGTTTGATCAATTCCATGGGAAAAATGGCGGACAGGTCTTCCGGGCCCACGGGCTGTTTGGTGGCCGGGTGCAGCGGCGGCTTGGGCAAATTCGGCATGTCGGCCTGGATGTTGTACCACTTTTCGGGCATTTCCTTTTCTGTGAGCAAGATTTTTACATCGCTCATCTCCACTTGCTCTCCTCTCTACTCGGGTTTTGGGGAATCAGATAAACCCATTGTAGAATATGGATTATTTTTCTGCAAGGGGACAATCAGCTAATTTTTTCTTTTTGTTCCAACAGGCCGCTCCAGCGCCCGCAGCGGTCGCCCCAGCGGGCGATGACCCGGCCGGATTCTGTAATCTCTACAACTTCGCAAACGTTGGGGCACCCGTCACAGGCAAATCCACCGGCATAAAAATCTCTGTCAACAATACCGAATCCCCTAAAACCGGTATTCTTCCGGCTGGTTGCCTCCCTGGCCAGCATGGCCGCCCCCAGCGCGCCCATTACGTTGAAGTAGGGCGGCACATGTATTTCCATGTCCAGGGCTTTTTCAAACGCCCGTTTCATTCCGACGTTGGCCGCTACGCCGCCCTGAAACACCACCGGCGGCAGTATTTCCTTGCCCTTGCCGACATTGTTCAAATAATTGCGGACCAGCGCGTCGCAAAGACCCGCCAGGATATCCTCCACGTTGTAGCCCATCTGCTGCTTGTGAATCATGTCGCTTTCCGCAAACACGGCGCAGCGCCCGGCAATTTGCACGGGCACCCTGGACCGCAGCGCCAGAGGACCGAATTCCTCGATATCAATGTTCAGCCTGGCGGCCTGCTGGTCCAGAAACGACCCGGTCCCGGCGGCGCAAACAGTATTCATGGCGAAGTCCGCCACAACGCCGTTGCGCAAAATAATGATTTTTGAATCCTGGCCGCCGATTTCCAGGATGGTTTGCACACCCGGTACCACATTTGAAGCGGCTATGGCATGGGTGGTAATCTCGTTCTTGATGATATCGGCGCCGGTAATCACGCCCGCCAGGTGTCTGCCGCTGCCCGTGGTTCCCACGCCCGTAATCTTTGTTTGCGGCGGCAGCGCTTCTTTCAACATTTTCAAACCCCGTTGCACCGCTTCAATGGGTTTCCCCCGGGTGCGCAGGTAAATGCTGTGTTTCACCGTTCCGTCCTCGCCCATAAATACCAGGTTGGTGCTGACCGAACCGACGTCAATGCCTAAATAACCGTACATTTTACCGAACCCTCCCTGATTTCTTTTTTTCTCATCAAAAGGTCTACAAATGCTTCCAACCTGGTTACCACTCCGGCGTCACCGGATTGCTCGTCCACAATCAGCGTCATCGTGGGAATACCCAGGTCTGCGCTGACCTTCGGTAAAATACTTTGGGCCACAATTTCCGGCATACAGGTAAACGGCAATAACTGGATTACCCCGTCAAATCCCTGTTCGGCGTAAAGCACGGTATTGCCGACAGTCTCCATGCCGTGGCCGCCCACAAAATGGCCAAGATATGCCAACGCCTTTTGCTTGGCCAGTTTACTGCTGCGCATGTTTTTGGCCAGCCCTAAAAACAGGTGATCGTTGATCCACTCGCTGAGGTGGATGGAACGGTCAACTTCCACCCCCATCCTGCCCAGCTTGCGCTCGATATCCTGGTTGGCAAATGGATCCAGCAGGGTATAGATCTCGCCCACCAGGCCCACACGCACAACCTTGCGTTGCCTGTCCAGCGGTACGGCGCGCATAATTTGGGCGGCCTTTTCCCTGGCCGCCGGCAATTCCTCCGGCGCTTTTACCGCGATAATCTCTTTCAACGCCCGGTTCAAAGCCAGGTCGGTTTCGCCCGCCGTTATTTCCCGCGGCCTCATGTAGTAGGCCATTTTTTCCAGTTCATCCACCGCCTGCGCCTTATGGTAACCGAACCGGACACCTCTAATTACCTGCCGCCACGAGCGGTTGCCGGTAATGTGTCTGATTTTGCCCAAAAGTTCACCAATGTGCTTTTCCGGCGGCTCCAGCACCACCAGCTGGTACTTGTACCCCAGGTCCTCCAGGATGGCGTGTTCCACCTGGGCGTAGTAGCCGAAACGGCAGGGACCGCACCCGCCCGCCATGACTATGGTGTCGGCCCCCAGCTCCGCCGCTTCCATAAAATTGCCCAGGTTCAGTTTCAGAGGCATGCAGGCAAACTCGGGAGCGTGCTTGACTCCAAACGACAACGTTTTTTTGCTTGACGGCGGGGGCAACACAACGTCAACTCCCAGGTATTCCAGCATGGCCTTGACACAAATCCACATATAGCCCATGTGGGGGTAGGTTACCTTCACGATCACCAACACCTTTTTGGTTATTATTTGTACCCATTATTTAGCTGCAAAAACCCCGGTACTTGTATCTGGCGCTCCGGTGGTTTCTTCCGCTTTCTTCGCAATTATCTTCGTAGTGGTTGCTGCCGCCGCGTCCGCCAGGTTGCGGCGCCAGCGCACCATGTCCAAAAACGCCTCCAGCCGCGTTACCATCCCCGCTTCCCCGGTATGCTCGTCCAGGGTAAGGATCAGTAACGGTTTGCGCGACCATTTCCGGGCGTACCTTTCAATTAACTCACCCGTCATGGAATCGGGACCGCAGCCGAATGAAGCGACGTGAATGACCCCGTGCACGTCCGGCCGCTCAAAATAGTGATAGGCGGCCCCGATCATGCGCTGGTTGAGAGTCCAGAACAGCTTTTTGGGCAGCCTTTGCGCCTCGCGACGCGCCATTTGTTCCGGCAACTGCTCGGCGGTCAACACATTGGCCCCGTTTTCCTTGAGCCGTTTGATCAGGTTCATGCTGATGAACCGGTCGTAAAGATTATACGGGTGGCCGATAACGGCAACATTGACATCCCCGGCCCGCGCTTCCCCGGTCCTGTTTTGGTGCGCGGGGGTTGTTTCGGGTGCCGTTTCACCGGCCAACGCGCCCGACTCCATGGCCAGGCAATGCCTTCTCAGCGCTTCCAGCGAAGCATGGTATGCCCTGCGAATTTTAACCGGGTTACGGGTGAACATTTTACCCACCGCATAAAAAAAATCATACTGGCTGCTGTTCTTCCGGTACAGGTCGAGATTGCAGTCGATCAGCGGCCCAATCCCGTCGATGGTGTTGCGCACCATGTCAGGGAACCCCAAAAATTTGGGACAAATATATTCCCGCCTGGCCATGCTGACCAGGCGAGGTAAAAAGATGTAGTCCACCCTGTCCCGCAAATCCAGCACATGTCCCACTGCCAGCTTTACGGGAAGGCAGGCTTCATCAACCGTCGACCGTAGTCCCTTTTCCAGCAGTCCCCGCGTGGTCTCGCGGGATACGACGACCTGCACCCCGAGGTGATTAAAAAAAGCAGCCCACTGGGGGAAGTAATAATAATAAAGCAATGCCCTGGGGATACCCACTTTTAAGGACATTTTTCAACCTCCGTCGATAGACGTTTACCACATTAATCTATTATGAACCAAAAAGTGCAATGGTATACTTTTGGCCACCGTTCACCGGCGGCCGGTGAAAAAAAATGCGGCCGCGGGCCGCGTTTAATGCTTGCGTTCTTACTCATTCTCTTTTTTACCGGGCTTGCGTGCCGGTACGGGCACTCCCTGGCGGTCCAAATCCCGGGGTTTAATGATGCTGGGCCTGAGATTGGTCGTAGGCACCGGCCGGCGCACCAGTATACTCCACAGCGCCCCGGCATTGAACGGAATTAAAGGCCAGAAATAAGGCACCCCGAACGACCGGGTAAAAATCAGCAGCGCCAGCGTGAGGGCAAGCCCCACCAGCAATCCCGGCAAGCGGAACAACCCCACCATGAACAGCAGGAACAGGCGGATCAGGCGATTGGCCAGGCTCAGTTCATAACTGGGGGTAAGGTAATTTCCCACCACCGCTGCGGCGGTATACATAACCACTTCGGCATTTAATAAACCTACCGACACCGCCATATCACCGATAAGCAATGCGGCAATAATGCCTACGGCGGTGGCCAGCGCCGTGGGCGTATGGATGGTGGCCATCCGGACCATATCCACCGCCAGCTCGGCAATCAAAAACTGAATAAAGATTGGAATTTTACCCATTTTCGCGGGGCCGATAAACTTGAGGGCCGGCGGCAAAAGTTCCGGCTGAAGAGCCGCCAGCAGCCAAACGGGCAACAAAAACACAGAAATAAGCACTCCTAAAAACCTGACCCAGCGCAGGTACACCCCTATGACGGGGCTCTGCCGGTATTCTTCAGCGTGCTGCAGGTGATGGAAATAGGTTGCCGGTGTGATAATCACGCTGGGCGAAGTGTCAACCAGTACCAGTACGTGGCCCTCCAGCAGGTGAATGGAGGCTACGTCGGGTCTTTCGGTGTAACGCACCCGCGGCAACGGGTTCCAGTAGTTACCGGGTGTAATCAATTCCTCCACCGCTTTTTCGGCCATGGGCAAACCATCGATATTGATGCTGGAAACCTTTTCCCGGATGCTGTCTACCAGGTCCTTGTTGGCGATGTCCTCAATATAGCAGATCACGATGTCCGTTTTGGATCGATTACCGGCCTGGATATACTCCATGCGCAGTTTGGGGTCGCGGATGCGACGCCTGATCAAGGCAGTATTGAAGACCAGGGTTTCGGTGAAACCGTCCCGGGAACCCCGCACCACTTTTTCCAGGTCCGGCTCTTCCGGACTCCGCGCGGGGTAGGTGCGCACATCAAGCATGATTGCCTGCTCAAAGCCGTCTATCAGCAATGCCAGCGGACCCGAAAGCATCTGTTCAATCAAATCTTCAAGGTATTCGACGGATTGAACTTCGACGTAATTTATATGCTTGTCAAATAGTTTTTTAAAGGCGTCTACCGACAGGTCTTCACGATCCAGCAAGGTCAGGTTGTCCAATATCTCAACCATCAAGCCGGCATTGGCAAAGGCATCAACAAAAAGCATCAGCGTCTTTTTGCCGCCGATGGTCATTTCCCGCCTGACAATATCAAAGTTTTTGTCGAAAGCGAGCTTTTCGTCCAGTAAATCTTTGTTAATATCCAGGCTTTTATTCAGCTTTGTTTTATTTTCAATTGCAGCGGGACTCACGGTATCCACTCCTTCTGATAATTTCCCGCAATGCCCTGGTGGTCAGGGGAGCACCGGTGGTATAATCGTCGGCGCCGTTCATTTTACCCACGTCCCCGATGCCGATCACCACCGGCAAATTTAACCGGTCCAGCACTTCAACGGTATCCCCGTTCAGGGTTTGTCCACGGGTACCGTAAGCGCGCCCCAGTTTATCAACCGGCCCCTCAACCAGCTTGCCCCGGCAATCTATAGAAAAATCCACGTGCGCGCCCTCGGTGGCCCCGGTATTGGAGGCCACCGCCAGGGCGCCGAGAATGCGGATATCCGGATGCCGGGCCAGGTACGCCAGTATCGATTCGCCCTTTCCCTGGCCGTGGAAGCCGCGGTCATCCAGCATTACCACCACGGGGTCATGGGCGGCCTGCTTGATTAATTGCAACAGCTGTTCACCGTTTAATTTCGTAGGGTTGCCCGCAGAGGCGGAAATACACCTGGCTCCGATGTTGCGCGCAGCTGTTTCCACGGTCTTTTGAGCCACCTGGTCCCCGTCGGTAACGATAATGACGTTGACCGGCCCGTTCACACCCTATACCCCTTGTTTGGTCCCATACCTTACCCCTTCCCCGAAAATTCATTTACCGATTAGAAGAATAAAGACACCGTTGAGGTGTCTTTATTGTTTAGCTTGTATGGGCTATTTTTACGTTGGCCTTGTATTCCACTACTCTTCCGTTCTCGACGTTGGCGGTAAAGTTTACAACTTCCACGCCCACAATATTGTTCACCGTTTTGGAAGCCTCGCTGACGGCGGACTGCACGGCGCTGCGCCAACCGTCCGGAGACTCTCCCACCATTTCCATGACCTTAATATGCATGTTCCACATCCTCCTTTATTTGCTTGATATACTATAACGTTTGTTATTATTCGCCCTGTTTCGATTTTTATACGGCAGCATGGAGATGGTTTGAATTTAGTTGGCGTTTTCCATCATATCGTGCAATTTTTTCAACGCCTGGCGTTCCAGGCGGGATACCTGAACCTGGGAAAGGCCCAGCTTGTCGGCAATTTCCCCCTGGGTTTTATCCCCAAAAAAGCGCCAGAGTAAAATAAGCCTGTCCCGGTCCGGTAGCTGCTTGAGCACTTCCTTGACCGCAATGCTGTCCAGCCAGGGCGCTTCCCCCCCGTCCCCTTCGCTCAACTGGTCCAGCAAGTAAATAGGGTCACCGTCATCCTGGTGCAGCGTCTCGTAAATGGAGGTGGGGGACTGGGCCGCTTCCAGCGCCGTCACCACTTCTTCGCGGGAAATGCCCAGCTCGGACGCTATTTCGGCGACGGTGGGCTCGCGCCCCAGTTTGGCCGTCAATATTTCCCGGGTTTGTTGTACTTTATAGGCGGTTTCCTTAATGGAACGACTGACTTTAACCGGGTTGTCATCCCGCAAAAAACGCCTGATTTCCCCCACAATCATGGGTACGGCGTAGGTGGAAAAGCGAACATTGTAATTTAAATCGAATTTATCAATTGCTTTTATCAAACCGATACAGCCGATCTGGAATAGATCCTCCAGCTCGTAACCCCTGTTTTGAAACCGCTTGACCAGGTTAAACACCAGTTTGAGGTTGCAGTTGATCAGCCTTTCCCTAGCCCGGGCGTCGCCTGCCTGGGCACTGGCAATCAATTCTTTCATCTCACCGTCCTTCAGCAGGGGAAAGCGGGGCAGGTTCATTTCGATTAATCTACTGCTCATCCATCACTCCCCCTACTGTTCGGGTACCGCCGCGCGGCGGGGAACCCCCGCCCTTCTGATCATTTTGACCCGTGTGCCCTTTTGCGGTGTGGATTCCACACTTAATTTATCCATAAAAGACTGCATGAAAGCAAAGCCCAGGCCCATTCTTTCGGGATCGGTTGAATAAGCCGGTTCCATGGCCCTGGCAACGTCTTCCATACCCCGCCCCCGGTCGATCACTTCAATTTCCATGTAATCCCCGGAGATGGTTAATTCAAGCCGGACCATGTGGTTGGGATCGTTCCCGTATCCATGCACAATGGCATTGGATACCGCCTCGGAAACCGCCACCTTGATTTCTTCCAAATCGGATAGCGTGAAATCAAGCTGAGAAACAAACGCCGCCACCGCTACCCGGGCAAAAGCCACGTTTTCCGCTCGGCTGGAGAATTCTATCACTGCCCTGTTCATTTCTTTTTTGCCTCCTTATTTCTCTAAAAGTAAAAACCGCTTAAAAAACATAAAAACCTTACAACCTTATTTTATAATGTGGCCGCCAGCAGCACGGGAATGGGTCATGATATCTTTTCCAGGATTTCCGCGGCTGAAAAATATTCTTCCATTATGTTCAACAACCCCGATAATTCAAGCACTTTTTTAACCTGTGGCTTGGCCCCGGCCAGGTACACCTTGCCGCCCTTGCCGGCCACCTTTTTATACCGGCCCAGGATTACCCCGAGGCCGGAGCTGTCCACGAAATCGACCTGGCCAAGGTCAAAGATTAAAATGTTTACGCCATAATTTACCAGCGCCCGGTCCACATCCTCACGTAAAGAATCGGTTACACTGATGTCTATCTCACCGGTGACCGCAACCACTAAGCAATTTTTTTCTTTCTTGATCGTGTAATTCATTTTATAGTATCACCCCGGTCATGGTATATGTTTAAAATCAACACTTTCCGTCTTCTGTTAGATTCTACCATAATTTTGAATTTAATTGCAAACTTATTGAACAGCAAAACAACAAACAATTTGACCGACAAGGCATTATTAATCTAAAAATACAAAAGAAAAGGACGCACCAGCGCCCCCTCAACCGAGTTTTTTATCTTCAAAATCTTTATTCCACCGCAAAAACCTTGTTCATCACCTTGTACATTTGCCGGAAAACCGAGGCCCTGCTCACCGTATTTTGGGCCACCAGCGGCACCCGCTGAACTTCCCTGTCCTCTTCCAGCACCACAAACTCACCAACTTTTTGTCCCTTATTCACCGGGGCCGTTATTTCCTCCGGCAAAACAACATTGCCCCGGTATTTTTCCTTTTGACCTTTGGGAACCGCGACGGAGATATCGGCGCCCGCCACAACGCCCACTTTGTCCAGGGTACCTTTGCCGACTTTAACGTTTTTTATCTTTTCGCCTTTTTGGGCGAAGTTAACCGCTTCATAGCGAGCAAAGCCGTAATTGAATATTTTAATTGTTTCCCTGAAATGGCTTCTCGGCTCGGGCGTGCCCAGCACTACCGAAATCAAGCGGAGACCGTCCCGTTTGGCAGTGGAGGCAAGGCAATATTTTGCTTCGTTGGTCCAGCCGGTTTTCCCGGCGTCAACCCCGCGGTACCACTTGAGCAATTTGTTGGTATTCCACAGCACAAAATCACCGCCGCGGATATCATACCGGTAAATGGAAGAAGTCTTAACAAATTCGGGATATTTTAACGCCTCGCGTAAGATTATGGCCATATCCAGCGCGGAAGTATAGTGGTTCTCCGCCGGCAGACCGGTGGGATTGGCGAACCTGGTATGCTTGCATCCCAGTTCCCGGGCCCGCTTGTTCATCATGTCCACGAACGCCTCCACCGAACCGGCAATGTGTTCGGCCACGGCCACGCTGGCGTCGTTGGCCGACCCCACGGCTACGGAAATCAACATATCTTTCATGCTCATTTCTTCGCCGGGCTCGAGATAAATTTGTGAACCGCCCATTTTCCAGGCGTTTTCCGACGCGGTGACCCGGTCATCGTAACTGATTTTTCCCTGGTCCAGAGCTTCAAAAGCCAGCAGTAAGGTCATAATCTTGGTTACGCTGGCCATGGGCAGTTCCTTGTCCGGTTCCTTGGACCAGAGCACCTTGCCGCTGGAGGCTTCCATCAATACCGCCGACTCCGCGGTCGTTTCCAGGGCCGGTGCGGGCGCGCTTTTTTCCGTTGCCGCTAGTGCCGCCCCGGCAATTACAAAGCAAAATACCACCACCGAGACAACCAGTACGGAAATGTATTTGCCTTTCATACACTACCCCCCTGTTTTTATCGACTCAAAATATTATGTGAAACTTGAAAAAAGTTATACGGACGGCAATGTAAAGGCATGTAGACATGTAATTTTGCATATGTACGTAACAATGGTTAAATCTCTGGTCGGATCCGGTAAAAAATGTTTACCCTTAAGCCGGCCTGTAATAGTAAATGGGCCAGTTGCTAGATCGCAATTCAGAATTTTCTGTTATGGCATATTTTTTGCATGTTAAACTGGTTAATAATTAATTTTTTGAGGAGGTCGGTACCATGTTAATGAGCGGAGAACAATACATAGAGAGCATGAAAAAATATGACCCGCGCATATTCCTGGGCGGCAAACAGGTTAAGTTGCTGGAAAACCCCACCACGATGACGGTGGTGAAAGCCAATGCCACGGTTTACGATTTGGCTTTAAAGCCGGAGTACGAGGCGGTCATGACAGTCCAATCACCCTTTACCGGTGAAAAGGTCAGCCGCAACCTGCACATAGCCATGAGCAACGCCGATCTGGAAAAGAGAGCGGAAATGGCCCTGCTCACCAGCCAGGTGCTGGGCACATGCAACTACCGGTGCGTGGGAGCCGATATTTTAAACGCGCTGGCGGGCATCACCTGGGAAATGGACCGCGATCTTGGCACGGGGTACCACAAACGCTTTATTGAACATCTTAAATACCTGCAACAAAACGACCTGGCCTGCAGCGGCGCGGTAACCGACCCCAAGGGTGACCGGAGCAAGCGGCCCGCGCAGCAGGAGGACCCCGACGTTTACGTTCACGTCAAGGAAAAAAGGGCGGACGGCATTGTGGTACGGGGAGCCAAAGTTTCCCAAAGCGGGGCCATCGGGGCACATGAAACCATCGTTATTCCGACCATGGGCATGAAGGCCGGTGAAGAGGACTTCGCCGTGGCCTTTGCCGTGCCGAACGGCGCCGAGGGAATCACGTATATCTGCCAGTACACGCCGTTTACCGCCGAACGGGAATTGAACGACCCGCGGTATCTCGGCAACCCGCAGTACGGCCAGCGGGAGACCTGCATCATGGTTTTTGATGACGTGTTTGTCCCGTGGGAGCGCGTGTTCATGTGCGGCGAAACCAGGTACTGCGGCAAATTGATCGCCCGCTTCGCCAAGACCCACAGAATGAATTGCGGCGGCGCGTGTAAAGTCGGGTTTGCCGATATTATCATCGGGGCGACGCAGTTAATGGCTGAATACTCCGGCGTGCAAAAAGCACCCCATATTGTGGACAAAATTACCGACATGATCCGGATCAGCGAAACCGCCAGGGCCTGCAGCATCGCCGCCGCCCTTAAAGGCAGGGAGGAGCCGGAAGGTTCCGGGTTCTACCAGCCCGATGACGTGTTCGGCAACGCGGCCAAATTGACGGTGGCCGAAGGTTTTTGGGACATCATGAAGTGGGCCGGTGACATCGGCGGCGGTATGGCGGTGACCATGCCCTCCGAAAAGGAACTGGAAAATCCTGAAACCGGCGATTACGTGCGCAAGTTCATGAAAGCCTCCGCCCCGGCGGAGCTGCGGCTCAGGATGGCCAAGGTGATTCAAAACTGGTGCGCCGGCCTGCACGGCGCCGGGACCTGGCATGGGGCTGGCTCGCCGATGGCCCAAAAGATGGCCCTGTATAATTTGGCCAACCTGGAAGAAAAGAAAGCCCTGGCCAAAAAGATTGCCGGGCTTCCCGAGTAAAATTTTCAACTTATCGTTTCCAGAATCAGCGGTGTCTGTGCCGGGGAGTTTTCGCTCAGGGTGTAGGCCGCCGCCACCATGCCCGCCGCTCCTTCCAGGGCATGCTCGCGGTTGGTGTGCAGCACGGCCAGGGGTTCGCCCCTATTGACGAAATCCCCCGGCTTCTTGTTTATTTCAACCCCGGCGGTGTGGTCAATGGGATCCTCCTTGGCCGCCCTGCCGGCGCCCAGTACCATGGCGGCCCGGCCTACCCGCAGGGTGTCGATGGCATGGACGTATCCGTCCGCGGGCGCCGCTACCTCGCGCCGGTACTTCGCCATTGGCAAGGCCCCGGGGTTGTCCACCACCGTGACATCACCGCCCTGCGCTTCCACCAGCGCCTTGAATTTTTGCAGCGCCCCGCCGCCGGCCAGCAAATCCTCAAGTATTCGCCGCGCGGAATCAAATTCCCGGCTTTTGCCCCCGAGGATCAGCATGTGTGCACCAAGGGTCAGGCATAACTCCCGCAAATCCGGCGGCCCGCCACCTCGCAGCGTTTCAATTGCTTCGCGCACCTCCATGGCGTTGCCCACGGCGCGGCCCAGAGGCCGGCTCATGTCGGTCACCACCGCAACCATGCGCCGGTTGACTTGTTTACCTATTTCCACCATAGCCCGGGCCAGCTCCGCCGCCTCCTCCCCGGTGCGCATGAAGGCGCCGCTGCCGCACTTGACGTCAAGCAGGATCGCATCCGCCCCGGATGCTATTTTTTTGGACACAACGCTGGATGCTATCAGCGGAATGCTGTCCACCGTGGCGGTAACGTCCCGCAGGGCGTACAGTTTTTTATCGGCCGGGGCGATCCTGCCGGTCTGGGCCGTCAGCGCAATGTTTATTTGCCTGACCTGTTCGATAAAGGCGCCGGGGTCAAGGTTGACCTTAAAACCCGGTATTGATTCCAGTTTATCTATCGTCCCCCCGGTATGACCGAGCGCCCGGCCGCTCATTTTGGCCACGGGCACCCCTGCGGCGGCCACCAGCGGGGCCAGCACCAGGGTAGTCTTGTCACCCACGCCGCCGGTGCTGTGTTTATCCACTTTGACACCGGGAATCCGTCCCAGGTTGATTTTTTCCCCGGAGTCAACGATGGCTATGGTCAGGTCCGCGGTTTCCCGGCCGTTCATACCCCGGAAGTAAATGGCCATAAGCAGCGCCGCGGCCTGATAGTCCGGAATTTCCCCCGTCGTATAACCGGCGACGAAATAATTGATTTCCTCCGTTGTAAGCTCGCCGCCGTTTCTTTTCTTTAAAATCAGGTCATACATCTGCATCAAACCGCCCCCTTACGGCGTTATTTCCCGGTCAAACGGAACCCCCACGCCAAAACTCAAACCAAAGATACGGGCCACCGTGGCCGCCACGTCGCTGAAGCTTGAACGGGTGCCCAGGTTGACACCTTTCTTTAATTGATGTCCAAAAACCAGCAGCGGTACAAATTCCCGGGAATGGTCCGTGCTGGTTGTGGTGGGGTCGCAGCCGTGGTCCGCCGTGATCAGCAACACGTCCGCCGGGTGCAATGCTTCGATTAAATCCGGCACGCGGCTGTCAAATTCCTCCAGCGCGCCGGCGTATCCCCGGGGGTCGTTGCGGTGACCGAATTTCTGGTCAAAATCCACCAGGTTGGTAAAAATCAACCCGTTAAAATCCTCCCGCATCAGCTCCAGGGTTTTGTTCACGCCGTCAATGTTGCCGGTAGTGTGCACCGACCGGGTAATTCCCTCGCCGGCAAAAATATCGTTGATCTTGCCCACCGCCACCACTTCCAGGCCGTTATCCTTCAACAAGTTCAGCACGGAAGGGGCCGGCGGTTTCAGGGAATAATCATGCCGGTTGGCGGTGCGCTGGAAAGAGCCGGGGGAGCCCACAAAAGGCCGGGCAATGACCCTGCCCACCGCGTGCCTCCCCGTTAGTAACTCCCTGGCCACCCGGCACATGCGATACAGCTCGTCCAGGGGAATTACCTCTTCATGGGCGGCAATTTGAAAGACGCTGTCGGCGGAAGTATACACGATGGGTTTTCCCGTCCGCATGTGCAGTTCGCCAAGCTCTTCAATGATGGCCGTGCCCGACGCCGCCTTGTTGCCCAGGATGTCCCGGCCGATACGATCCTTGAACGGTTCGATTATTTCGGGAGGAAAGCCGTCCGGGTAAACCGGAAAGGGGCGGTCCAAAATGATGCCCGCTATTTCCCAGTGCCCGGTGGTGGTGTCCTTGCCCGGAGAACGCTCGGCCATTTTCCCGTAACATGCCGCGGGCTCGTCCACGGGCGGCACGCCGGCTATGCCGGTCAAAAGCCCCAGGCCCAGTTTCCCCAGATGGGGCATCTTAAGACCGCCCACCGCCCGGGAACAATTGCCCAGCGTGTTGCTTCCGGCATCCCCGTATTGTTCCGCGTCCGGCAGCGCTCCGATCCCGGCGCTGTCAAGTACAATCAGTACAACTTTCAATGATATTCCCCCTCACTGAGTTACCAAATATTTTTGACGGCCCTGGGGTGAGATTTATTATAAGTTTCCCGCAGCCTGGTGTCGGTAAGGTGGGTGTAAATCTGCGTGGTGGCAATATCAGCATGACCAAGCATTTCCTGGACGGAACGCAGGTCGGCGCCGTTTTCCAGCAAGTGGGTGGCAAAAGAATGGCGCAGTGTGTGCGGTGTAATTTCCCTTGTAATGCCTGCTTTAAGGGCATATTTTTTTATAATTTTCCAGAATCCCTGCCTGGTCAATCTCTTGCCCCGCATATTCAGGAAAAGGGCATTTTCCGCTCGGTTTGCGGTTATTTTGGCCCTTCCCCGCCGCAGGTATTCGGCCAAGTAATATTTAGCCACCGAACCCACGGGAATAATGCGTTCCTTGGATCCCTTGCCCATGCAGCGAACGTAGCCCTGTTCGCAGTCCACGTGTTCCAAATCAAGTGAAATAAGCTCGGAAACCCGCATTCCGGTGGCGTACATCAACTCCAGCATGGCCCTGTCCCGGAGTCCCGAGGGATTTCCGGCACGTGGCTGTTCCAGTAAATTTTCCACTTCTTCGCGGTCGAGCACGCCGGGCAATTTCTTTTTCACGCCCGGCGACTCCAGGTTGGCCGTGGGGTCCCTTGGAATTACTCCCTCCTCTACGAGAAACCGGCAAAAGGCTTTGAGCGCAGCCATATGCCGGGAGACCGTGGCCGGAGAGCGCCCGCTTTTCTTCAATTCCAGCAAGTAGTTTAAGATGACGGACCGGTCAATTCCGGCAACGCCTGCGATTTTACGCCCGGTGCAGAAACCCTGGAATTGCTTTAAATCAAATTGATACGACACAACTGTGTTTGCGGCCAAGCCTCTTTCCACGGCCAGGTAGTTTAAGAAGTTTTTAATTTGCTTTTCCATATTTTACTGCCCCCCGCTTTATAACACTTGATTCCACGCGAATTTTAATATTCCTTTTAACCGGGATTAATTAAAAAGAGCCGGTGTAATTCGGCCCTTCATATGTGCATATCGTGGCGGGTTTCATATTCACTTTGACTGATCAACCCGGATCGCATCCGGAGGCGCTTTCGTTTTGTCAAACAAGTTGCCGGAAATACCGCTGGATTTTAAAATTCCATAAAGCTGAACGGCAAGGATCAGTAATATGCACATGATTAAAATCAGGCGCATTAAAAGCAAAACTTTATCTTTCACCCGGGAGATCACAACAAAAAACATTGACGCGCCCCCTTTCGTCGCTCATTACCAGCCGGCCGTTAATGACGCGACAAATCGGGTCAATTCCGGCGTCACGTACGCTTCCATCAGGGCCGCCAGAGCGAAGGCAGCCAGTACGCCGGCCATAATCAACGTGTAAGCGGCAAACGCCGGCCAGACCCTGGTCTGCGAGTTGAAAAATCTTTTAATCAATAATAATGAGAACGATAGTGAAGCAGTGCCTCCGATAATCATGGCGGGAATAAAAAATAAATTTTGCGGCAGCATGGAAACCAGGATAACCAGCAAGCCCTGCAGTTCACGGTCCATGGTCAGAAAGCCCACGGTAAATCCAAGAATGAAGCCCCGGATAAAAATAAAGGCCAGCATTAAAGGCAGGCAGATGACGGTTAAGCCCAGGATATACATAATTGCAGCTGTGAGCAGGTTGTCGTACAGCGCCCCCCTGACCATTTGGGTCCGGTCAACGTTTAATTCCGCAGCCTGGGCCAGAAATGACTGCAGGTAACGGTGCAGTTCCGTGGTCTGATCTTCCCGCAGCGTATTCACTCCGAGCGAGCCAAGCAGTATGCCCAGGCTGAAGATGATGATCACGATCAAGTATAACGGCCAGCTTTGCCGGAGGGAGGCGGTCCATAACCGGTGCACATACCCCATATCACCTTTCCCCTTGCCATAACCTGTCCATATTTTATCTTATGTATATGTGCCCCGGTGCACCGGATATAACCCTTTATGATAAATATTCTTCCATAATTAAGCGGGTAATGTATTCCGCCGCCAGGATATCCTCCAGGGAATTGCCGCTGGCGGCCACTACGGTAATGCCGGTCCGCAGGGACCCGGCCCGTTCCACCGCCCGCGCCGCCGCCGCCCGGGCCGGCGCCGGGCCTTTTTTGCGCATGGTCCTGGCCACGGTCCCCGTGAGCACCGCCGGGGCGCCGGCTTTGACGGCGGCGTCGAAGGCCACGCCTCCGGTGGCGGTTGCGGCTATCACCACGTTGCCCTGCATATCGAACAGTTTCGGCGTTTCAGCGCCGATGTTGGGCAGCACAGCTTCAATTTTCGCCCCGGCTTTGGCCAGCCCGGCGGAAACCGCAGTTATCCTGCTTAGTCTTTGCGCGTCGGTACCCACCCTGGGTTCGGCCACCAGCACCACCCCGGCGCCTTTTTCCACGGCGAGTTTACCCGCCGCAAACCCTATTTCCGCCGGGTCGATTTCCACCGGCGGCGAGGCGTGGTCGGGAGCCGCCCCGTACACCGCGATGGCGCCGGCGTCCAGGGCGGCCTCCAGCGTGGTGGACATATCGATTACATCCACAATCACCACCACATCCCCCTGCCGGGCGGCGGCCGCAGCCCCGCTGGCGTTGACGGTCAGTTTAACGGTTGGTATTAGCATGGCATCACCTTCGGTATATTGAACTGCTTTACAGCATATTTGGCCACATCCCTGCATTAACTTCCGGCGTTCGCAATCCCGCGACCGGCGACCAGTTTTCCGGCGTAAATTCCAGCAGCGCCGGCCGCCAGGAAAAAGGCCGGGTCGTCCGCCGGGGAACGTCCCATTGAGGTGACCCTGATCCCCCGACGGTCCAGTTCGTCCAGGGCCGGCCGGCCTTCTTCCCGAACGATGGTATGCTTTTCCGCCAGCCCGGCCCGGCCGATTTGGCTTGTCACCAAGTCTTCCTGCCCGGCGTCTGTTAATACCGGTAAAACCATCGTGCAGGGCGTCAACGCGATCTTACCCAGCGCGGTGACCGTGTGGTGGCTCAGCCCCCTGTGTCTTTCCCGCAGGTCGGCAAAACTGATCCTGGGGATGGACACCGGCCGGCCGTTCAGAATATTTACGGCGTTGACGATTTCACCCTGTTCCACGCCGGTGAAACCGTATTTCGATGCGGTGCCCACAATGCCCGGGCCCATGGCCGCCACCACCACGTCGGCCCGCGCCGCTTCCACCGCGGTCAACAGCGCCGTGTAAATGTTGATGGTTTCGTAATCCCCCCCAAAGGCGTGCCCGCAGGTGATCGTAGCGTCAACCAGTCCTTTTTCCCTCAATTCGTACGCCATGTTGCTGAGCCATAACGGCAGGGCCGCGCCGTCGGTCATAACGTAAACCACCCTGGCCCGGCCGCCCGTCGCAACCTTGATGCCCGCGGCCGCGGGCGCCAGCATGCTGTGCAGGGTACCCACAACCACGGGCGTTCCCCCCAGCGTTTCCGTGTTTTTAATCCCTTCGGCATGCGGGCTGTCCGGTTCCTCGGCCGCCAGCACCTTGACCTGGCACGGGCTGTAACGCAACTTCATAATATGCCCCGCCCCGGACATATCCTTATCCGGCCTGGAGACATTGGCCATAACAAAATGCGCGCCGCCCGTGCCCAGATTTTTTGCGACGGCGGTGGTGTTCAGAATGACTTCGTCGCCGGCGGACACGGGACCGGTCATTAAGTCGTAATTGTAGGCTTTTTGCTTGCCTTCACCCGGTATGCTCACGATTATTTCCGTAATGTTCGGCCGCCTGGCTTTAATTTCGGCCACCCGGCCCCGCCTGACCCTGATCAATGTTTAAAACTCCCCTTCCGCCGCCGCCTTGATGATCGCCAGCACGTAACCGGCGGTGCCCACCAGGTCATCCACGGTGATGTATTCTTCCGTGGTATGTACCTTTTTCATGCCGATGCCCAGGTTAACCGCCTGGATGCCGTTTTCGTTGAAAATGTGGGTGTCACTGCCGCCGCCGGTGCTTTTGATTTCCGGGTGCAATCCCAGATCCCGCGCCGCTTTTTGGGCGAGCCTGACTACGCCGGCTTCCCCGGGCACGTTCATGGCCGGGTAAATGGTTTCCACTTCAATTTGCACCCTGGCACCCGCCTCGCGGGCTGCCTTTTCCAATTCCTCGCATATGGCCCGGGTCTGCGCCCGGCGCTTCTCTTCGTTCAAGCTCCTGGTCTCGCCCTCCAGCGCCACCCTGTCCGGAACAATGTTGATCGCCCGGCCGCCGGAAATCACCCCGATATTGGCGGTGGTTTCTTCATCAATCCGTCCGAGCCGCATGGCCGCAATCGCCCGCGCGGCCACCTGAATGGCGTTGACGCCCTCTTCTGGTTTAATCCCGGCGTGAGCGGCAACCCCCAACACGGTGGCAACAATTTTATCCTGGGATGGCCCGCGGTTCACAATACTGCCCACAGGTCCATCACTGTCCAGAACAAACCCCATGCGGGCCTTCAAAGCGGAAAAATCCAGGAACTTGACGCCTGACAGCCCCGTTTCCTCACAGATGGTAAATACCAGTTCCAGGTCGCCGTGGGGCAGGTTATTTTCCTTGATTGCCCGTACCGCTTCCAGGATGGCGGCAATGCCCGCCTTGTCGTCCGCCCCGAGGATTGTCTCCCCGGCCGAGCGAATTACGCCGTTTTCTTCCACCGGCTCAATTCCACATCCGGGCGCAACCGTATCCATGTGGGCGCAGAAAAGCACCGCGGGCGTATTTACGTTGCCGGGCAGCCTGGCGATCAGATTACCCGTTTCGGTCCCCGTTTTTTGCGCGGCGCCGTCGATGCGCACTTCCAGTCCCAGTTCCTCCAGCTTTTGCTTCAACAGCCCGGCCATCCGCCCTTCCCGGCCGCTTTCGCTGCCCACCCTTACCATGTTCATGAAACCGGCCACCAGCCGTTCCCTGTTAACCAAAGAAACACCACCTTTGTAATGTGCTACTAATATAATAACCGCCAGAGGCCCGGCTGTAAAATACCGGGCATGGCGGTTCGGTCGTCCGTGGTCGGTCTTTGGATAATTGAATTTCAAAAACTTTTTCATTCGCTTGCCGGTACCGTGTAAATACACCAAATGTTTAACTTGCTTTGAATTCTCTCGCCAGTTGACGGCCTTTTTCCAGTGCTTCCTGGTTGATGGGAATTAAATTGTGCCGTTTCGGCGGTAAAACCTCTTTCAGAGCTTCCAGAACGGATTCCGTGGATACTACACCGGTTAATTCCAGTAAAACCCCCAGAATAATATTGTTGGCCACCTTGCCGTTTCCGAGGGACTCGGCAATATCGTTGGCGGGCACGTAAACGGTTTTTACATCGCTGCGCTTGGTTTTAATATGGATCAAAGAGCTGTTGACCAGGATCAGCCCGCTCGGCACCACGGCAGGTTCGAATTTTTCCAGCGAAGGCCTGTTCATGGCGATCAGAACGGTAGGCTCGCTGACTACCGGAGAACTGATGGGCCGGTCGGAAATGGTCACACCACAGTTGGCGGTACCGCCCCGCATTTCCGGGCCATAGGAGGGAATCCAGGCCACGTGCTTATTCTCCTTCATTCCGGCGTAAGCTAGAAGCTGTCCCGTGGAAAGCACGCCCTGCCCTCCAAAACCAGCGATTAGGATACCCTCGAACATTATTTACCCACCTCCGCCGGAGTTTTGTATTCGCCCAGTGGATAGTACGGAATCATATTTTGCTCCAGCCATTTGAGCGCCTCCAGCGGAGACAGCCCCCAGTTGGTGGGGCAGGAACTGAGCACTTCCACAAGGGTAAACCCGTCACCCCGCATTTGGATGTCAAAAGCTTTCCGAATGGCCTTTTTAGCCGCGACGATATTTTTCGGGTTGTGCACGGAGACCCGGGCGAGATAAGCGCTGCCGTCCAGCGGGGCCAGCATTTCACAGACCTTTACGGGCATGCCGTTGATCCCGGCGTCCCGGCCCGCCGGGGTGGTGGTGGTTTTTTGGCCCAGCAGCGTGGTGGGCGCCATCTGCCCGCCCGTCATGGCGTAAACGGCATTGTTGATAAAAATGACCGTGATTTTTTCGCCCCGGGCAGCAGCGTGCACCAGCTCACCTGTACCAATGGCCGCCGCGTCCCCGTCCCCCTGGTAAGTAAACACCAGCCGGTCGGGGAGAACCCGCTTGATCCCTGTTGCCACCGCCGGAGCCCGGCCGTGGGCCGCCTGGTACATATCAAAATCCATATAGTTGTAGATAAATACGGAACAGCCAACCGGAGCCACGCCCAGTGCCCGCTCGTACATATCCATTTCATCTATGACTTCGGCCACCAGCCTGTGCACAATGCCGTGGGTGCAGCCGGGACAGTAATGAAAGGGGATATCTTTCAGCGATTCCGGCCTGGTAAAAACTTTTTTCATTGTTCCGCACCCCCGTTGTACAGTTTCTTGACCTCGTTGAAAATGTCCCTGGCCACAGGCATCATTCCGCCGGCCCGGCCGTAAAAATGTACCGGCCTCGCGCCTTCAACCGCCAGGCGCACGTCCTCGATCATCTGGCCCATGTTCATCTCCACCACCAGGAACCGGTCCACTTTTTCCCTGATTCTTTTAATCACACCGGTGGGATATGGCCAGACCGTGATGGGCCGGAGCAGGCCCACCGCCATGCCCTCGTCCCGGGCGCGGTCGACTACAGCCTTGCAGACCCTGGCACTGGTACCGAAAGCGACGATTACCAGCCTGGCGTCATCCAGGTGGTATTCTTCCCAGCGCTGTTCTTCCCTGCTGATAACGGCGTATTTTTTCGCCAGCTTGAGGTTATGCTGCTCGCACTCCTCGGGTACGATATACAGCGAATTGATCAGCCGTTTCGGCCCGCCCTTCTTGCGTCCCGTAGCAGCCCACGGTTTTTCCGGCGGCTGCACAAATTTCTCTTCCCCCAGTTCCACCGGTTCCATCATCTGGCCCAGGACACCGTCGGCCAGCAGCATTACCGGGTTGCGATACTTGTCGGCCAGGTCGAAAGCATCTTGCATCAGGTCGATAATTTCCTGGACCGAAGCCGGGGCCAGGCAAATCACCCGGTAGTCCCCGTGGCCGCCGCCTTTGACGGCCTGGAAATAATCCGACTGGGCAGGCGCTATATTACCCAGGCCCGGGCCGCCCCTGATCATATTGACAATCACGCAGGGCAGTTCCGCGCCGGCGATATACGAAATTCCCTCCTGCATCAGGCTGATGCCCGGGCCGGAGGATGACGTCATCACCCGGGCCCCTGCACCCGCGGCGCCAAACACCATATTGGCCGCCGCCGTTTCACTTTCCGATTGCAGGTAAAGCCCGCCCACCTCGGGCATGCGCTTGGCCAGGTAGTGCGGCAGCTCACTCTGGGGTGTGATGGGATAGCCGAAAAAATAGCGGCAACCCGCCCGTACGGCCCCCTCGCCTATGGCTTCGTTACCTTTCATCAATACTTTAGCCAACTTTCTTTTCCTCCCTTGCCACTTCGATTACCAAATCAGGACACATCAGGGCACACAGGGCACATCCCGTGCATTTATCCTGATTCTCCACGACTGCAGGGTGAAAACCCATTACGTTGATGTGATCCGCCATTTTAATAATCTGCTTGGGACATACCGCGGTGCATAATTTACATCCCTTGCAGCGATCTTCGCGGAAAGTTACAAGCGCTTTTCCCAAAAAAATACCTCCTTTAACTGTAGTTAGGTATATAACTTATAAAAACAGACTTGTCCAAAATATAACCGATATTATTATTAATGTCTTTTAGACAAAGACGCTTAAAAACACAAAAAAATAAAATTAATTTTGCTGCAAAAACCAGTACTTGTATTGGCGCTCCGGCGGCATCAATCGTTCGTTTCGCAATTTTACCTTTGTGGCTGGAGCAGCTTTTAGTCAACGCTTGCAGCAAACTGCCAGCCTACTTCTTCACGCCCTTAGGAGTCATGGCTCCGGGGCTATGACGGTATCGTTGGGGACATACCTCCGACCCCAAAGCTTTGCCCTAAAGAGGAGGTGTGTCCCCTAACCGCTATTCCGCATCCAGTGCTCCACTCACTCCAGAAATCCGCCGGATCGCCACCGCTGTGGCGTTTCGCATTTAAATCAAAATTGGATATCCTTCAGCCACGGCGGAAGCATGTGCCGCTTGATGGGAAACAACGTTACGCCGGGCAACCGCCGGCCCACCTCCCGGGCCAGGTTTTCCTCCACCGCCGCAAAGGCAACGGGCAATCCCAGTTGCCGCGCCGTTTCCTCGATGACGGTGTGGCCCGCCACCACGGTGTCGGCATCGGTGTCCCGGCCGAGGTTCGGGTTGCTTACCAGCGCGGTAACTTGCAGGCGGGACGCCTTCTCCACGGACCTGAGTATTTTAATGATACCCTCCGCCGTGCGGGTAAAGGGGCGGCAGGTGTTGACCACAAAATACATATTAAACGATCCTTCGGGTAAATACGGCTTAAACCTGCCCAAAGCGGTGGCGCCGGTATCATCACCGCCCACGTCAAAAACGCCGTGGACCCGCTCATCCTCCAGCACTCCCAGGGTAGCCGGGGGGAGGGCCGGTACGTCGGCGCCCGCCAGTTCGCCCGGCGGGCATACAACCTGCAACCCCCTCTGTTCCAGGTATTCCCGCATCACCCTGGTCCGAAAATAGGGGTTGACAATATCAAGGTCCACAATGCCAACCCGCGGAAAGCTGTTTTTTAACCACAGGGCGTAATTGATGGCCAGCTCCGTTTTACCGCTGCCCAAATTTCCCGTGAATAAAGTAATTTTTTTTACATCGCGCAGCATAAACTACCACCCGGCAAAGCAAATCGATAAAAAGTTCGACAAAAGTTCCCTTATTCCTTCCCTCGCCCCAGCATGTCCAGGTAATTGAGGAGGGTGTTCCCGGCGATAATACGGGTTAAGGAATATCTTTCAGTGATAATATGAATCAAAATTAGCGCTCCCAGAAAAATAAACCGGGAGTACCCCTGCAGGGACGCGGCGGCGGTAATGCCGGCAACCATGCCCAGAGTATTGGAGCCCGCATCTCCCATCATGGCCCGGGCTTTAAGGTCTACGGGCAAAAAAGCCACCAGCCCGCCAAGCACCATGGTGGCCATAACGCCTTCCGGCCGGCCCCAAACCGCCGGCAGCAGGATCAGATACAGCAAAATATACATCTTGCCGGCCCGCCCCGGGCGCAGGTCGAACAAATTGATCAGGTTTGCCGACAGGGCGATGATCAGCGAGCTGTCAATTATTTTAACATAATTGCCGGGGTAAAGCTGCGCACCTGCAACCAGGGCGAGAATACCGCCCCCTATGGCTTTAACGGCCCCGGTGGTCACGCGCCCATTGAATAAAGCTTTGAAATGACCCAGCAGGCCGGAAGCATCCCGGGCGCCCCAGAAATCATCAACCAAGCCCAGGCAGGTAGCTCCCGCCACGGCGAATAAAAAAACCAGGGCCTGGTTGCGCATGTACTCCGGCCAAAATAAAAACAGGGGCATTGTAACCGTTACCGTGGTGATAAAAAAAACAACCCCCGCAGCAAGAGGAATGTTTTCCCCCTTAAAATTGGGGCGCACAAAACCGCCAGAGATAATCATGTCCAATATTTTATTCCTGATTAACAAAGTCACAATAAAAGCTAAAGCAAAAACAACGGGCGGGTAAACGATTTCAGGTTGCCAGTTCAACAGTGTTTCACCTCAAAATGGGCTTCTTGACCAGCACCGTTCCGGCCAATACCAGGGCAATATGCCAGAACTGCCTTCCCCGGTGCATAAAACCCTTCAGGTCGCGCCCCGTTTCGGCATGAGTCATCTGCACCGGCACTTCCATCACGCGAAAACCGGCCCGGGCAGCACGGATAGTTAAACCGACCTCTACTCCGTAACCGGAAGCAAAGGGAAAAACGCTGTCCAGCACCTGCCGGGTCATGGCCCGTTGCCCGGACAGGGGGCTTTTCATTTCCAGGCCGGTATACAGCTTGATCCCAAACCGGGCCAGTCCCTTGACCAACCCGAAACCACCCTTGCGACGGGGGGGAGGAAACTGGGCCACAGTCATATCGGCTTCGCCGGCCATCACAGGGGCCAGCAGCAAACGGGCATCCGCCGCCGAAGCGCCCAGATCGCCATCAAGGAGCAAGTAAACATCCGCCGTTACCGCGGTGACGCCTTTGTTCAGCGCAGCGCCCTTGCCCATATTTCCGGGCAAAGTGATTACCCTGGCCCCGGCGCCGGCAGCCAGTGCAGCCGTGCGATCTGTGGACGCGTCATCCACCACAACAATTTCCGTTATTTCCGGTATCCCGGCCAGCGCGGCAACGGTGTCGCCGATGTATTCCTGCTCGTTGAAGGCCGGTATAATCGCCGCTACGGTCCTGGCACGCATTTAATCAACCCCCTGTTTTTTTAAATCCGGCAGCAATTTCTGCGCGGTGGACTTGATGCCGTAATTGCCGGGCTTACCGCTCAAGGCCATTACCATGGCCAGCCGGCCCGGCGCCGTGTCAATATTGTCTACAGTGCTGATATGTTTACGCTGGTATTCCTTCATGGACGAATAGGAAACATCGGTTTCCTCCACCCCGATGACGGGAATGTTTAATTCCGTAAAATAATCGATAAAAGCAAGATCGATTTGGATATTGCGTTTATTTTCCTCGTAGCTGCCACCCACGACAATTACACCATCCACAGGTATCCCGTAATCGCCGCTCTTTTTTAGCAATTCCTTTTCCATCAACAGCCGGATGAGCTCCTCGTTTTCTCCCGTGATAATACCAATGGCGATTTCTGTACCCAGCTGGTTCAATAATTCATCGTTGCTCAGGTCGTTCCGGTTCAAGTTTTGTTTTAATTCATTCAACGTTTTTTGCTCATTATAAAAAGTGTTGAGAGAGGTTACAGAGCTGATGCTGCCTCCGGCGTCGGTGATTACCTTGGCCAGTTCGGGCGGATAGCCGAAACTATTTAATTCAACGATGGCAAAACGTTTATCCTTAAGCCTGTCACCAACCAGGAGCGGCATAATTTGTTCTTCAAACTGTTTATTGACATTGTTATTCATTTCCAGGGTGTTGGCCCTGGCTTCGATTGCCTCGTTGGCCTCCCGTAAAGCCTGAAGCTGGCTTTCCAACCTGTCCGTAACCTGTTTCTGGTATTCAACAACGGTGTTGTTGCCAAGCAGGGTGCTGCCGATCAGGATGCCGATGCCCAGGGCCAGAAAAACGGCAACCAGGGAAGCAATATGATACTTATAATCGATAATCATTATTAATCACCTAGATTCCCACCAGTAATCGAAATTGAATAAACAATAGCCGTAATAGTTCCCTGGTAGAGGGGGCGATAATCATTACGGCAGCAACGGGTAAAAGAGCCGCGATGAAAATCGGCGCAAGATGTTTGAACTTCAACCTGCTCTTGTAAAGTTTGCTGACTCCTTTGGCATCCACCAGAATGGACCCGACCTTTGCCCTGACCAGAAAGGTGCTGGACATGCCCTTGCGTCCTTTTTCCAAAAAGTCGATCATGTTGGAATGAGTGCCCACCGCCACAATCAACTCGGCCCCTTTTTCATAGGCCAGAAGCATTGCTATATCCTCACTGGTACCGGGAGCGGCGTAAATTACGGCTTCGAGTCCCAGTTCCTTGACGCGGGTCATGCCGGGAGCCCTGCCGTCCGTATAGGCGTGCACCACCAATTCGGCCCCGCAAAGCAACATTTCATCGCTCACGCTGTCCATATCCCCAACAATCACGTCGGGCCGCAGCCCGAACTCGGCCAGCGCGTCCGCCCCGCCGTCGACTCCGATCAGAACCGGCTTCACTTCATCAATATACGACTTGATCGCCTTTAAATCTTCCTTGTAATTTTTACCTCGCACTACAATAAGGGCATGCTTGCCCTTAAAATTTGTTTTCACTGCAGGCACTGCATATTCGCCACAAATCAAACCAATTTCATTTTTGGCATAATCCATTGTATTTTGAACAAAATGAGACAGCACAGTTTCCAAGTTGGACCTGGCAGCCTCCATTTTTCTTTTAATTGTACCGGCATTTAATTCCTCTCCCTCTGCCAGTACCCGGCCTCTGCTGATAACCCGCCCTTCACGGATTTCGATTTCGTCCCCTTCCACCAGCAGCTCAAATAAATTACTGCCGGGGCAGTCCAAAAGCTTGATCCCGGACTCAACCAGGGTCAGGGGCCCGTGATTGGGGTAATCTTTACTCATCGAAGGTGAAACGTTGATTACCGCCTTAACCCGTGCCTCCACCAGGGCATTCGCAGCCACCTCGTCCAGGTCCCCGTGGTCGATCACGGCAATATCGCCGGGTTGCAGCCTTTTAACCAGTTTTTTTGTTTTTTTATCTAAACGGACAGTGCCCTTAATCGTGTTTTTTATCACAGTTTCACCACCTTTAACTAATACATTTTACAGTTTTTGCTTGTAAGCGTCAAGATTATGTGCACCGGCTAAAAATAAGTGTAAACAACATTAATTTAAAAAAGGTAACAATATGAACAAAGAACAAACAAAATAAATAAAAAATACCCACCGTCACAGTGGGTACATTTAAAAAATTCTTCGATATAGAGACTTAACTGACCTTGGATTCAATCCGGAGCTTGTCCGCCACCATGGCAATAAATTCAGAATTGGTCGGCTTTCCGCGTTCCAGGTTAATGGTATAGCCAAAAAATTTGGTCATCATCTCGATATTACCCCTGTCCCAGGCCAGTTCAATAGCGTGGCGAATGGCTCTTTCCACCCTGCTGGGGGTGGTTTGATACTTCTGCGCAATCATCGGGTAAAGTTCTTTAGTTACAGCGCCCAGCAAGTTGACATCTTCGATAACTTTTAAGATGGCATCCCGCAGGTAATGATAACCTTTAATATGAGCCGGCACTCCCATTTCATGAATGATGTTCGTTACCGCAACGTCCAGGTTTTTGGGTTTGGCCACCGAAATATACTGGGAAACTTTCAAGCCGCCAGCAAGCTGCCTGATCCTGGTGGCCAGCACGGAAAAGTCAAAAGGCTTTAATATATAGTAATCCGCACCCAGCTCCACGGCCCTTTGAGTGATGTTCTCCTGGCCGAACGCCGTCAACATGATTACTTTCGGTTTATCCCGGTAATTCATATCGCTCAATTTTTCCAACACGCCTATACCGTCCAGGTGCGGCATTATTACATCAAGAACCAATACATCGGGTGATTTTTCTTTGATCAATTCTATGGCTTCCAGTCCGTTCAGGGCAATACCAACAAGTTCAAAATCGTCTTGTTGTTGCAGAAATTCTTTTAATAATTCACAAAAATCTTTATTATCATCTGCAACAAGTATTTTTATAGCCTTTCTCATGAAAATTCCCGCCTCCTAATATATATCTAATATAACTATTTATATTTTTTTCTTCGACGTGGAGGTGGGAATACCTTTAATTAATCTTAACTTTTTTGTTAAATTTTAACTTTTTTATGGTAAATAAATTGCATTTATCCTGCTTTCTTTTTAAAATTCTTATTTTTTAATAAGTTTACTTCCTTTAACATATTTTCAGCCAGTACCCCGTAACCCTTGGTGGGGTCGTTGATAAAAACGTGGGTTACAGCTCCCACCAGCATGCCGTTCTGGATAATGGGGCTGCCGCTCATTCCTTGGATTATCCCGCCCGTGCGTCTGATTAATTCTCTGTCGGTTACCTTGATTACCAGGCCTTTGTTCTGGTTGCCCGGCAAAACCTGCACTATCTGCACCGTAAACCTTTCTATTTTATCTTCATCGAGAACGGTTAAAATTTCAGCGGGGCCCTGTTTGATCTGGTAACTTAACGCCACGGAAACCGGTTTACTGTAATAGGGGTTTGTGATCACCGCTTTTTCCAGTTTGCCGAATATTCCATACCGGGTATTCTTTTCAATGGTACCGATAATATCACTTTCACCTTTAAACATCCCCATTTTTTCACCCGGTTCACCTTTCCGACCAGGGTGCAATCCTTTAACCGAAGCTTCTACTATTTTTCCGTTATATGTGCTGATCCTGCCGTCGTTTCCGTAGTTGCTGATCATATGCCCCAGCGCCCCGTACATCTTCGTTTCCGGCTCGTAAAACGTGAGCGTACCCACTCCGGCGGTGCTGTCCTTGACAAAAAGTCCGATGCGGTACCGGCCGGTTTCCCGGCATAATCCCGGTTTCACGCTAAGCTCTTTAATTTCATTTCCATGTTTGACTAATAAGTTGACTTTTTTTCCTTGCCTGCCACATTTATCGATCACTTGCTGAAGTTGATGTTCACCGGTAAGTTTTATGTTATTTACCCTTAGGATCAAGTCTCCTACGGAAATGCCGGCCTCCCGCGCGGGATTGATTTTTCCGGTTTCGGTTTTAACCGCCGCTTCCCCCACCACCATTACGCCTTCCGAATGTAATAGTACACCGATGGATTGCCCGCCGGGTATAACTTCTTCCGGCGCAACCACGTTTACCATCATCCGGTGAATGGGTATTAGTCCGAACAACTTTACCTGCATGTCCAGGTGTCCGGGTTTTAGAGCCACAGGCATTGTTTTTTCAGGATTAAAATTTAACTCTTTATAATAATTCCCGCCTACTGAAAAAATTTCACCCGGGGACCGCAAGTATACGCTTATATTTTCACGAATTAAACCGGGCAGCTTCAAACCCGCCGCTATACCATCGCCTACATGCACATACTGTCTTGCCGGAAGAAAATTAAGCCAGTAGGAGTGTAAACAGATTAAAAACATAAAAAAAGTAAATACTAGAATAAATGCTGTTGTCGAACGGCTGCGAATATTGTTGCGACTCAGGCTGCATACCTCCTTTAAAAATATTTAATTTTAATATCAGGTCTAATTTTAAATTGGCCTCGCCACCATTCAATTATTCGGCCCTGAAGTGCCGCTCTTTGGCATCACCAGAGCCATTGCGGGTTAGTGCCGGATTGTAACATATTGATAATAAAAGCAGGCAATAAAAAAACCGCATTTACAGCGGCTGTGTTAAAAATTGTTTTTTATGTATTAATTTTTCAGCATTTGACGCACATGCTGAACAAGATTTTCAGATTCCGCGTCCCCACCCATCATCCGGCTTAATTCCTTGATACGCGCCTCCCCGTCCAACCGGTATACGGACGTTACCGTTTTACCGTTTTGGGACGATTTTTCAATCAAGTAATGAGTTGAGGCGTAAGCCGCCACAGTGGCGGCGTGAGTTACACAGAGCACCTGTTTTTGACGGCCCAGTTGTTCCAGTTTTTCCGCCACGGCCTGCAATGTGCGTCCACCAATACCGGCATCCACCTCGTCAAACACCAGGGTACAGTATTCATCATTGCCGGCCAGGATGGATTTAACGGCCAGCATTACACGGGAGAGTTCTCCGCCCGAGGCGATTTTGGCCAGCGGCTTTAGCGGTTCTCCCTGATTGGGGGAAATCAAAAATTCAACCTTATTTTTGCCGGTGGGGCCGGGCTCAACGGCACCTACTTCCACGGAAAAACTTACGTTGTTCATTTCCAGGTCCCTGAGTTCTTTTTCCACCGCCCGGCTGAGCGCCGAAGCCGCCGCCCGCCTGGCGTCTTCCAGTTTTTGGGCCAATTCGTCGTATTGCCTGGCGCACCTGTCCACCAGCTCGTCGATACCGGCAATGCCAGTTTCCATTGACTCCAGTTCTTCCAGCTCACTGGCCAGGTTGTCGCGGTATGCCAGTATTTCCGGCAGGCTGTCCCCGTATTTTCGCTTCAACCGTTCAATCAACGAAAGTCTTTCCTCGATATAATCAAGCTCCTGCGGGTTTACTTCCACACTTTCACGGTAGGCGGCCAGTTCCCGTCCGGTTTCTTCCACCAGGCACAGGGCCGAGTACACATTTTCCAGGAAAGTTTTACCCGCGGGTATATACAAGGACAATTCTTCCAGGTCACGTTTTGCCTGGCCCAGCAGGTCCATAGCCGCGGGACTTTGACCGGTGCCGGTGTAAATGCGATGTAAAACCTGTTCGGCCAGCAATCTGATTCTTTCCGCATTGGCCAGCAGTTCGCGGCGGTTTTTCAGCTCTTGTTCATCCTCCCCGGCCAGCCCCGCCGCATCTATCTCCTCGATCTGGTATAAAATCATGTCCCTGCGCTGCTGCCTCTCCCTGCCGCCGGAGATCATTTCCTTACGGCGCCGGACATGGTTTTGCCACTCACGGTACGCGCGTTCCGTTTCCCGCCGCATATTTAATAAACCGGAGCCGCCGTAACTATCCAGCAGCAGCATCTGTTTTTCCGGCACCAGCAATGACTGTTGATCGTGTTGCCCGTGCATGTCAACAATTGATCCGGCAATTTCCCTGTAAACGCCCAGGCTGACGATGCGACCGTTGATCCGGCAGACATTGCGGCCCTGGCGGTTCAGCTCCCTGCTCATGATTAACAAGTTGCCGTCCTGGTCGCCGCAGTCAAGACCGTATTCCGACATCTTTTGCTTTACGTGGCTCAATTGGGAATAGTCAATGGTGACTTGTATCACCGCCCGGTCCCGGCCGGTACGGATCATTTCAGCCTGCGCCCGGCCGCCCAACGCCGCCCTCAGTGCCTCGAGCATTATGGATTTGCCCGCTCCGGTCTCACCTGTCAAGACGTTTAATCCCGGCCCGAATTCAATTTCATTTTGATCAACTAAACCAAAATCTTTTATGTACAGGGAAATCAGCAAGCCGTTTCACCTTCCCGACAAAGAAATGAGCTTTTTCTTGACGGCATGGGTAATTTTCTTGGGTTTAATTACCACCAGAATGGTATCGTCACCGGCCACGGTACCGATAATTTCCGGCCAGCCCGAATTGTCTATGGCGGAAGCCACACCCTGGGCCTCGCCCGGCAGCGTCTTGATAATGATCAGGTTCTCACTGTTATCGATGGAAACCACCGAATCCCTGAAAAATCTTTTCAACCGGTCACTGTTTCTCGGGTTAACCGTTTCACCGGCCGCGGCGTAGCGGGAACCGCCCGAATTGCCGGGAACCTTGACCAGGCCCAACTCCTTGATATCCCTGGATATGGTGGCCTGGGTGACCGAAAACCCGGCTTTTCGCAACGCTTCCGCCAGGCCCTCCTGGGTGCTGATATCCTGCTCTTTAATAATTTCCAGGATTTTTTTATGACGCCAGGTCTTCATTGCTTCACCCTTTCTATTAAAACCAAATATGGGGCCGAAGCCGGCCGGTTGAGAAACGATACCTTCAACGCCCCAAAAAGTTTCGGGTTCAAGCCGGCGGCCATTTGCTCCACAGCCCTGCTCTCTTCCCCGGCGCCCCGGTGACCGGTATATACAACCATACTGATTCTCCCGCCCGGCTTCAATAAATTAAAAGCTGCATTAACCGCCTGGAGCGTGGTTTCCGGTCTGGTTGTGATGCCGTGGTCACCACCGGGCAAATAACCCAGGTTAAAAATAAAGCCGTCCACCGGCCTGTTAATGTATCGTTCCATATGTTCGTGACCGGCGTGGATCAACTCAACCCTTTGATCCAACCCGGATTCTTTCAGCAATATGGCCGTGCTCTCCAAAGCCTCGCGCTGTATGTCGAACGCGTAAACCTTGCCGCTGTTTCCCACCGCCCCGGCCAAAAATAACGTATCTTTACCGTTGCCCGCCGTTGCGTCCACCGCCACGCTCCCTTCACGTAAAATCTCGCCCAAAAATTTTTGCGCCAAAAGGACGGCATTACCCCGCACACCGGCAAATTGAACCGGTAATTCATGAACCATTTTTTCCGTCCCCTTCTTTCAATTTTTCCCTCAGGATATCAAAAAAGGTTCGGTTGTTTAATTTGATAAACCTGGCACTGTGGGCCGCTTTTTTTACCTGAACCACATCTCCGTACTGCAACCGCATGCCGTGTTGGCCGTCCATGGTCAGCATCACTTCGCCCTGCCTGGAAAGCAAAGTGACCCTGACCTCGCTTTCCGAAGCGATCACCAGAGGCCTTGCCCAAAGAGCATGTGGACAGATGGGGGTTATTACCATTAGTTCCAGGCTGGGCACCACCAGCGGCCCCCCCGCGGAAAGCGAGTAAGCTGTCGAGCCGGTGGGAGTGGATATGATCACTCCGTCGGCATGGTAGGTGCTGAAGTGCTGCCCGTCCACCACCGTATCCAGGATGATCAGCCTGGCAAAAGCCCCCTTGGTGATTACCGCGTCGTTCAAACCTGTTACGGGTTCGTAAACACGGTCGCCCCTGATGACCTTCGCTTCCAGCATCATCCGTTCCTCAACGGTGTATTTCCCAGCCAGCAAGCATTCCAAGGCGTCGCCCAGGTTGGGAATTTCAACTTCAGTAAGAAAACCGAGGCGCCCGAGGTTAACTCCGAAAATGGGTACGCCGAAGGGTGCCGCCAGGCGCGCGCTGTACAACAGCGTACCGTCACCGCCCAGCACGATCAGGCAATCCGCCCGTTGCACCATTTCCTGGCGGCTGCAGCGAGTTACCGGCCTGTTGCCCGAATAAGGGCCTGCTTCATCCAGCAGCAGCGTAATGCCCCGGTTACCGAACCAGGCACAAATCTCGTCAATTAAACCGGCTATTCTTTCCCTTCCCAAATTGGACAGCAGACCGATAACCTTCAAAGCTCCGCCTCCCCGGAAAAATATGGTTGGATAATTTAAAACGCCGGCCCCGGTGCGGTGCCGTGTGGCGGCGTTAGCGCAAAGCAAGGTGGGCGGTTTCCACCGCGGAATCAATTAACCCGGTCAGATTATCCACGTTGCGGCCGGGCTTTTGAAAATGCAACAGGTATTCTACATTGCCCTCCGGTCCTTTCACCGGTGAATAATCCACGCCCAGGACGGCCCCGCCGGCATCCAGAACGGACAGGGCCACCTTGTGCAGTACCGCCCGGTGTATGCCCGGGTCCCTGACCACACCTTTTTTGCCGACATGTTCCCGCCCCGCTTCGAACTGGGGTTTTACCAGGGCCACCCCCTCGTAATTTTCCAGCAGGTAGTCCACCCTGGGCAAAACTATCACCAGTGAAATAAATGAAACGTCAATGGTGACAAAGTCGGGCAACCCGGACTTAAAAACATCTTTTTCCATGTAGCGGATATTGGTGCGTTCCAGTAAGTGAACCCGGGGGTCGTTGCGCAACGACCAGGCCATCTGCCCGTAGCCCACGTCCACCGCGTAAACCACGGCTGCGCCATGTTGCAGAGCGCAGTCGGTAAAGCCTCCGGTGGAAGCGCCGATATCCAGAACCACTCTCCCACGCAGGTCAATGTGGAAAACCTCCAGGGCCCTGGCCAGTTTAAGCCCGCCGCGGCTGGCGTAGGGCATTTTTTTACGGATGAAAATGTCCGCTGCCCTGCCGTCCACCTTTTGGCCGGGCTTGTCCACCACGGCGCCGTTAACTGTAACGTCCCCGGCCATAATTGCGGCCCGGGCCCTTTCCCTGCTGGGAAAGTGTCCCCTTTCCACCAGCAGCTGGTCAATTCTTTTTTTCTCCGTCACGGTTTCAAGATCCTCCACCCAGCCCGGCTATTTTTTTGCCGTTTACATTCCGCACGGCCAGCATCTGCAGCGCCGTATCCACCAGGTTTTCCACCGTCAGGCCGTATTTTTCACGGAGGATGGCCTGGCTGCCGTGTTCCACGAATGTATCCGGGATGCCCACGCACTTAACCTGAACATCCCTGGCGCCGGCCGACTGCAACAATTCCAGTACGGCGGACCCGAAACCACCGGCCAGAACGTTTTCTTCCACCGTGATCAACCGGCCGTTGCGAACGGCATACCCGGTGATGCAATCTGCGTCCAGCGGCTTGATGAAACGGGCGTTAATGACGGCGGCGGAAACACCATGTTCTTTTAGCATTCCCGCAGCCCGGCGAGCCACCGGCACCATATTGCCCACCGCCAGCAGGGTAATGTCTTTGCCGTCGTTGATAACCTCGGCTTTACCCACCGGTATTTCTGTTAATGCGGGGGATAAGGCCACACCGAGGCCCACCCCGCGCGGGTAGCGCAGGGCGCACGGCCTCCCTATTTGCAAAGCGGTATTCAGCATGTGCTGCAATTCGTTTTCGTCCGCCGGGGCCATTAACACCATGTTGGGAACAGAGCGTAAGAAAGAGTAGTCGAAAAGACCATGGTGCGTCGGGCCGTCGTTACCCACTATGCCTCCCCGGTCAACGGCAAAGACGACAGGCAAGTTTTGCAGGCAGACATCATGAATAATCTGGTCATATGCGCGCTGCAAAAAAGTCGAATATATGGCCACCACCGGTTTTAGACCCGAAATGGCCATGCCCGCCGCCAGGGTTACGGCGTGCTGTTCGGCAATGCCCACATCAAAAAACCGGTCGGGATATTTTTGAGCAAATTCACTTAAACCGGTTCCGCTGCACATGGCCGCGGTAATGGCGACAATGCCCGGGTCCTGTTCCGCCAACCGCACCAGCGTGCTCCCGAAGACCTCGGTGTAAGTGCTGATATCGCTTTTTTTCAGACTGTCTCCGGAGCTAATATCAAAAGGCCCGATGCCGTGAAACTTATCCGCCTTTTTTACCGCGGGTTCATACCCACGCCCTTTTTCCGTGATCACGTGAACAAGCACCGGGCCGCCCAGCGCTTTGGCCTGTTCAAAGGTATTCAGCATGGATGGGATGTTATGGCCGTCAATCGGCCCCAGGTAGGTAAACCCCAGTTCCTCGAAAATCATGCCCGGCACAACCAGATACTTCAGGCTGTCCTTTAATCGCTCGGCCACTTTCAGCACGGTGGAACCAATGGAGGGAATCCGGCGCAGCAGCTGTTCTATTTCTTCTTTACCTCTGGAATACTTGGGGTCGGTTCTAATTCGGCTCAAGTACCCCGACATGGCGCCCACATTGGGGGATATGCTCATCTCGTTGTCGTTAAGCACGACGATCAGGTCGGTCTTCAGGTGGCCGGCGTGGTTTAGTGCCTCAAAAGCCATCCCGCCCGTCATGGCCCCGTCTCCGATTACAGCCACCACGGAATGTTTTTCACCTTTAAAATCTCTTGCCAGGGCCATACCCAGGGCGGCAGAAATTGAAGTACTGCTATGCCCGGTGGCAAACGTGTCGTGCTCGCTTTCATCCGGGCGGGGAAAACCGCTTAAACCACCGTACCGCCTCAGGGTGTCGAACTGTTCCCTCCGGCCGGTGATCAGCTTGTGGACATAACTTTGATGGCCGACATCCCAAATGATTTTATCCCGGGGGGTCCGAAAAATCCGGTGCAGCGCCAGAGTCAATTCAACCACGCCCAGGTTCGGCGCCAAATGGCCGCCGTTTTGGGCAACGGTGGCGATAATTTTTTCTCTGATTTCTTCAGCCAGGTAATTTAGCTGGGCTACGGTAAGAGCCCTGATGTCCTGGGGGGAATTTATTCGATCCAGGTATTTGCCCAATGTTTCACCCTCATTCCAATTTAGCCCTGTATCTTATTTTTTAACCAGCTTGATGCCGGTTATACCGGAGAACGCCGCTATAACCCTGCCCACAAAAAAAATCACGTCGTTGGGCCGGCTCAAAGCGATTTTTTTCCCATATGCCTTGCCTCCCACGGTAAAAGCGGCTATGCAAGCTGTTATTATCATATTCAGCACAAACCTGTTTAGGTCCTCCCGGATGCTCATAATCTGAATCACCAACGCAATCCCAAGCGCACCGCTCACCGTACCCGCAATATCGCCAATCACATCATTGGTAATATTGGCTACCCGGTCGGCGTTGCGAATAAGAAATACCCCTTCCCGCGCCCCCGGTATCCGCTTGGAGGCCTTGGCGTGAAAGGGCGCTTCACTGGCGGCGGCAACCGATGTCCCGACGATATCCGCTAAAATGCCCAAAAGTATAATTATGATTAAAAATAAAAAAGATAATATTATGCTGTTGATGGTTCTAGCCAAAAATTCAGATAATAAAAAAAACAAGGCCGCGAAGGTAAAAGAAATAAAACCGACAAATACAATAAACTTGCCGGAAACAGTTGACTTGTTATTTTTCAAAGGGTTCACTCCGTTTAGGTGCAACAAATTTTTGAAGGAAATATGTATGCAGCAAGTGACAACGATACGGGTAAATGTTGTGGCTTAGGTCCAGCAGGTTTTCCCAATTCCGTACCAGCTGTCGCCATACCGGCGGTTTCCCTTTAAACGGAATTCCGGGACGTTGCCGCTTCCGGGGCTGGATTACCACTTAGACCACACTTCAATCCCCGTATCGTTCCGAACACTCGGATAGCCTAGGAGTTTTCCTCAACGGGAGTACCTTTTTTTAGCCTCTTTTGCAATGACGGTTTAAACCCGCAGCACATTGAGTAAGGGCCCGTATTCAATGTGCCGCTTGAAGGGCCTCCACCGGCATCACTCAAGGCAGGCTACACTGCACGCAGCTTTCCCCACGTGCAGGTTTTACCCCAAGCCATAGTTTTAGCATCAGCATTCCCACGCACTTGGGTCTCCACGGGGGCAGGGTCAACGCCCACATGCCATTGTAGATCGCCCCGCCCCCTTAACTCCCAGTACCGACCCCCGACTGGGCGTCAGCAGCCGGCACCAGGAACTTCATCGATGTGCCCTTGACGGATTTTTAGGCCCGCCTTCAAAAAAGGGTTCCCGACTAGGATACTACGTCACTTGCTTTTATAGTAAATATCGTCAGTGAAGAATTATAACACATTGTTCATTATGGTGGCAAACAGCCATTCCCACCGCGCAGGATGATTTACGGCCTGTTTTGATTCTTTTTGAACAAGGGCCGCCTTTTTATGACCCCGCGCTAATGCGTTTTGATTATAGCTATATTTAGGACTATTCGCCAGATGACAAAAATAATCACGGTTTTTACGCTGGTGATCACGTTTAGTGCTCCCTGGTTACGATAAACCGTACCAGCTCGCGCAGGAACTCAGCTTCGCCGCCCAGGGGCGCCAGGGCTTTCAGCGCCCGGTCCCCGGCCCGCCGGGCTTTCTCCCTCGCTTTTTCCACACCGTACAGCGCCGGGTAAGTGGCTTTCTGGTTTCTGATATCGCTGCCCACCGGTTTGCCCAGTTTTCTCTCGTCCCCTTCGATGTCCAGAATATCGTCAATAATTTGAAAAGCCAGGCCCAGGTTTTCGGCATAAATGGTAAGGAGATCAATTTGTTCGGCAGTGGCGCCGGATAAGATGGCCCCCGCCCGCACCGAAGCCCGGTACAGCGCGCCGGTTTTACGGGTGTGAATATATTCCAGCGTATGTTCATCTATTTCCTTTTCCGTGGATAATAAATCCACCACCTGCCCTCCGATCAGGCCCATTGTCCCGGCCGCCTCGGCGATTTCTTCAATAACCTTGACGGCCAGGTCGGGCTTTACCAAACCCGAACCGGGCAGCCGGGCCAGCAGGGAGAAAGATGCCGTGAGCAGCGCATCGCCCGCCAGGATGGCCATGGCTTCCCCGAAAACTTTATGGCTGGTGGGCTTGCCCCGGCGCAGGTCATCGTTGTCCATAGCCGGCAAATCGTCGTGAATTAGCGAATAGGTATGCAGCAGTTCAATGGCACAGGCCGCCGGCATGACGGCCTCCACATCGCCCCCCACCGCCTCGGCTCCGGCCAAAACCAGCGCGGGGCGCAGCCTCTTGCCGCCCGCAAACACGCTATACCGCATGGCCTCGTGAATGACCGGAGGATAACTATCGGCCGGAGGCAAATATTTATCCATAGCTTGATCTATTTTTTGGGCCCGTTTGGCCAGTTCCGCCTTAAAGTCCATCATTAAACATCCTCTTCCCGCACGAACGGGCTGCCGTCCTCGCTTTCCAGCAAAATGCCGATGCGTTTTTCCGCCTCTTCCAGCTGCCGGGTGCACTGTTTGGTAAGTTTAATTCCCTCGGCAAAAAGCTCCAGCGACTCCTCCAGCGGCAAGTTCCCCTCTTCCAGCCTGCCGACCAGTTCTTCCAGCCGGGCCAGGGCTTCCTCGAAGGACAAGTCTTTATTACTCATTATTGCCTGTTTAAACCTCCATATTTCTATTATTTTTACAATTATAATATATAATCAGTCAGGTGAAAACCAACGAAATCTTTAAATTGCCTGCGGCATGAGTATCCAAGAAAAAAAGAGGGCTTTTTCAGCCCCCGTGCATCGAATTACCTCATCCTCTCCTGCACAACCGCAACGGCCTTTTCCTTTAGTTCTTTGGCCCTGCTTACCAGTTGTTCTTTCTCCGCCACGATGTTTTTAACGTACTCTTCATCCTTGATCATCGGTATATTGATATCGGCGCTCAAAAGCACCGCGTTTAACGCCGCTTCACAGATATACGCCGCCACACCGGCGTCGCTGATGGCCATTTTGTTGCCGATCTTGGCCAGCCGGTCGGTTATCTCCAGTGCCTCCAGCAAAGTCCGGGCGATTTCCATGGGCGTGTCGGTGGCGGTTTTCAACGCTTTTTGCATCATTTCTTCCCGCCTGGCCTTTTCCTCGTCGGTATTCTTGGGCATGCGGTACACGTCCATGAACTTTCCGAACGCGGCAATGTCGGCCGAAACCAGCTTTTCCAGTTTGTTGATGATAAAGTAGGCCGCACCGGTAATTTCCTTGACTTCTGGCTCAACATCTTTGAACTTGGGTTTGCCGGCGGTGAGGTTGCCCACCATCGCCGTCATCGCCACTCCCAGGGAGCCGACCAGGGCCGATACGCTGCCGCCGCCCGGTGTGGGAGCGTCGGATGCCGACACCGCAACTACTTTACGAAATGGAAAATCGTAAATTTCGCTCACAATCTCACCTCTTCTTTATTTACTTTGATTGCAGTTTGATTGCTTTAAGCACGTTTTTCTGGATTAACACCGTAGTCAGGCTGCCGACGCCGCCCGGTACGGGGGTAATGGCTCCCGCCACTTCCTTGGCGTTTTCAAAATCAACATCGCCACAGATTCCGCCGCCTTCGGCGGGATTGATACCTGCGTCCACTACAACGGCCCCCGGTTTAATCATATCGGCAGTGATCATTTTGGCCCTGCCGACAGCGGCGATAAGAATATCGGCCTGCCTGGTATGGTAGGCCAGGTCAGCGGTCTTGGTGTGGCAGACGGTGACGGTGGCGTTCTGGTTGAGCATCATGAAAATCAGCGGCTTGCCCACTGTTTCGCCACGACCCACGATTACAGCGTTTTTACCCTTGATCTCAATCCCGGAGCGCAGCATCACTTCGATGCAGCTTTGCGGTGTAGCCGGAAACAGCCCCTCGCCGCCGCTTAAAATATAACCGCGGTTGATGGGGTGGGAACCGTCCACGTCTTTCTTGGGATCGACGGCTTCAAGCACGGTTTTCTTATCCATCCCCTTGGGTAGCGGCAATTCGATCATGATGCCGTGCACCTTGGGGTCCTTGTTCCAACCGTCAATTACGGCCAGCACCTCTTCCAGCGTGGAGGTGCCGGGCATGGTTTTTAGTTCAAAATCAATACCCACGTTGGCGCAGGATTTTTCCTTGGACCGGGCATAAACCACCGACGCCGGGTCATCTCCAACCAGAAGCACGTTTAGTTTGGGAACAATTCCTTTCGCCCTCAGATCGGCAACCTCGGCCTTTACTTCTTCCCTAATGGCGGCGGCAATGGCCTTGCCGTCAATTAATGTCGCAGCCATTAATTTACCTCCCCCTTGTAATAATTTTCAGTTTTTTATTTCCCTGACCGTACAGTCAAGTATCCCTCTGTACAGGTGTACAGTAACGGAGTCGCCTTCTTTAACCTGGCGCGCCTCGCGCAATAGCGCACCGTCCGGTCCGGATACGATGCAATATCCCCTGGCCAGCGTGGACAGCGGGCTTAAAGCGTTTAAACGCCCCGCCAAAAGGGCCAGGCGATTGCTGTTGTTTTCCACCGCCCCGCGGACAGCCCGGACCATTTGCCGCTCCCACAAATCAACCACCAGGCGCCGCTGGTCACAGATGCATTCCACCGGCCTGACCATGACCCGGCTGGAAACACAGCGCTCCAATCTTTGCCTTAAGCTTGCGGCCTGCCCCTGGAGACACCGGACCAGGCGAACCCGGTGCATATCGACGGCCCGTTTTACCTCCACCCGGTCGGGCACCGCTATTTCGGCCGCCGCCGAAGGGGTGGGCGCTCTTAAATCGGCCACCAGGTCCGCAATGGTATAATCCGTTTCATGACCCACCGCTGAAATTACCGGAATGCTTGAACCGGCAATGCTCCTGGCCACCGTTTCAGTGTTAAAAGCCCAGAGCTCTTCCAGTGAACCGCCTCCACGGCCAACAATAATCAGGTCCACACCGCGCAGTTGATTAAACAGGCTTATGGCCCTGGCCACCTCTTCCGGCGCAGTTTCCCCCTGCACTGTCACGGGCGCCAGGATAATCCGCGCCGCCGGCCAGCGGCGGCGCAATATATTCAGCATATCCCGAATCGCCGCGCCCGTGGGTGAGGTTATTATGCCGACACAACCGGGAAAACGCGGTAGCTTTTTTTTGCGACCGGGGTTAAACAGGCCCTCGGCTGCCAGTTTTTGCTTTAACTTTTCCAGCGCGGCAAAAAGGGCGCCTGCGCCATCGGGCTCTATTTCCTCGGCATACAGCTGGTACTGGCCGTCTCGCTCGAACACGGTGACGTAACCTCTAACCCGCACGGCCAAGCCATTTTCCAGGATACATTTGACATTTTTCACCCGGGAACGGAACATGACCACCCTAACGCAGGAATAACCATCTTTTAACGTAAAGTATACGTGCCCGGAGGAAGCTCGTTTAAAGTTGGAAATTTCCCCCTTCACCCACAGGTTGCCCAGCAAATAATCGCTTTCCAACAGTTCCTTGATCCGTACGGTCAGCTCCCGTACAGTTAAAACAGGCATAAGTTCCTCCAAGGTGCCTAAATTGGTCGTTGGTGGTCGGTGGTCGGTTTTTGCCCGGCGCCCGGTTGCCGGGGGCGGTCGCCGATTGCCCCCTGTTGATCGAAATATGACCATGCGTCTGGCGGAACCAGCAATTTCGCGAATTATTGATTGCAGCGCCAAGCGCTTATGGTAAGCGCCTGGCGCCGTATACACGTCTTGCTATGAATGTAAACTTTTCCTATTTATTCATAAGGTACTCATGGATGGATTTGGCGGCGGTACGCCCGGCTCCCATGGCCAGAATCACCGTGGCCGCGCCGGTGACCACGTCGCCGCCGGCAAACACACCGGGCTTGGAGGTGGCACCGGTTTCCAGATCGGCCACGATATTGCCCTTCTTGGTCAACTCCAGTCCCTTTGTGGTCCTGGGGACCAGCGGGTTCGGTCCCTGGCCGATGGCCACTACCACGGTATCCACATCCATGATATATTCCGATCCTTCAATGGGAACGGGACGGCGCCGTCCGGAAGCATCGGGTTCGCCCAGTTCATACTTGATACACTTCATGCCGGTAACCCAGCCGTCATCGTTGCTGAGAATTTCCACCGGGCTGGTCAGGAAGGCGAACTTGACGCCCTCTTCCTCGGCATGTTCCACCTCTTCCTTCCTGGCCGGCAGTTCCGTGTGGGAACGACGGTAGACAATCCAGGACTCTTCGGCGCCCAGGCGCAACGCAGTCCGGGCAGCGTCCATGGCCACGTTGCCGCCGCCCAGCACGGCCACTTTTTTGCCGATTTTAATCGGAGTATCCCAGTCGGGGAACATGTAGGCCTTCATCAGGTTGGTCCGGGTCAGAAACTCGTTGGCCGAATATACGCCGCAAGAGTTCTCACCGGGAATGTTCATAAAGTAGGGCAGGCCGGCGCCTGTGCCGATGAACACGGCATCGAAACCCTCTTCTTCCATCAAAGCGTCCACGGTGGTAAATTTACCGACCACGGAGTTGACCTCGATCTTGACGCCCAGTTTCTTGAGATTTTCCACCTCGGCCTGCACCACGGCCTTGGGCAGACGGAACTCGGGAATACCGTACATGAGCACGCCGCCCGCCACGTGCAGGGCCTCAAACACGGTTACCTCATGCCCAAGCTTGGCCAGGTCGGCGGCGCAGGTCAAGCCCGCGGGCCCGGACCCTACAACGGCTACCCTTTTGCCCGTGGGCGGAGCGACTTCCGGCACTTTAACACCGGTGGCAAGCTCCCAGTCGGCGCAGAAACGCTCGATCCGACCGATGCCCACCGGTTCATGTTTTTTACCCAGAGTGCAGTATTTCTCGCACTGGTTCTCCTGGGGGCAAACCCGGCCGCAGACGGCGGGTAAAGCGTTCTTTTCTTTGATCTTGGCGATGGCTCCGGCAAAATCGCCCGCAGCAGCCAGCCTGATAAAAGCCGGAATATCCACTTCCACGGGGCAGCCCTGGCGGCAGGGTTCCTTCTTGCACTGCAAGCAGCGATTGGCTTCGTCTATAACCGCTTCCCGGGAATAACCCAGAGCGACTTCATTAAAATTCCTGGCCCGTTCAACGGGATCCTGGGCCGGCATCGGGTTTTTCTTCGGTTTAATTTCTTTTTTCGGTTTACTGGCATCAGTCATTACTTAGCACCTCCGCATCCGGATCCGCACTTGCACTGGTGATGCTCCATAGCTCTTTGTTCTTCGGGACGGAAATAAGCCCCGCGGCGGCCCAACTCCAACCAGTCCACCTCGTGGCCGTCAAACTCCGGACCGTCCACGCATACAAACTTGGTGGCACCGCCCACGGACACCCGGCAGCAGCCGCACATGCCTGTGCCGTCCACCATCAAGGCGTTGAGGCTGACAATGGTTTTAATCCCGTATTCTTTAGTCAGGTTGCACACCGCCCGCATCATGGGCTGGGGGCCAATGGCCAGAACCATGGGGATATTGTCCTTGCCCCTTTCTTCGATAACTTCTTTCAGTACATCGGTCACAAAACCTTTACGCACGTAACTTCCATCGTCGGTGGTCACCAGCAGTTCGGAGCAGGCTTCCCGCATTTTATCTTCCCAGAACAGCAGGTCGCCGCTGCGGGCGCCGATAATGCCGATAACATGATTGCCAGCCGCCTTTAAATCCCTGGCGATGGGATGCACCGGGGCGATACCCACGCCGCCGCCAACGACAACCACCGGCCCGTCAAATTTCTCAATGTGCGAAGGCTCTCCCAGGGGGCCCACAAAGTCCTTGATGTAATCTCCCGCTTCCATTTGACCGAGCTGGGTCGTAGTTTTACCCACTTCCTGAAACACAATGGTTATGGTTCCTTTCTCCCGGTCATAATCCGCAATGGTCAGCGGAATCCTTTCCCCCTCTTCATGAATGCGGAGAATGACGAATTGACCAGCCTTGCAGCTTTTGGCAACTTTGGGTGCTTCAATGACGAATTGCTTGATTATTGGCGAGAATACTTGTTTCTCTAAAATTTTAAACATAAAACCCCTTAACCCTCCCCCAAGTTGAGATTTAGACAGAAAAAATCTAAATTATATATTTCGAGACCAAAGGTACTATTCCTGCTACTATTTCGGTAATGAACGAAATTTTAAAAATAAACCGGGCAAGATTTTACCCGGTTTATCCTTTAGTCTTTTACATGTTGTTTTTCCTTATGAACCACTGAGCTTAAGATGCCGTTGACAAATTTGCTTGATTTTTCACCACCATAGATTTTGGCCAGTTCGACGGCCTCATTGATGGATACGCTGTAGGGTATCTGTTCATCGAAAAGAATTTCAAACAGAGCCAGCCTGAGAATGTTCCTGTCCACCGCCGCCAGGCGTTCCAATTGCCAATCCCGGCTGAACCCGGCAATAACTTCGTCCAATTCCGGGAGCTTCGACGTAACTCCTTCAACCAGATACCTGGCAAATTCCATGTCCCGGTCCGCCACAACGAAATTTTCCTGTAAATATTTAAAGGCGGTTTCAACTTCAACTTTTCCCACGTCAACCTGGAATAAAACCTGCATCGCCGATTCCCTGGCCTGCCTTCTTCCCATAACCAACCGTCACCTTTCCCCGAGAAACCGTAGAATCCTGTCCTTGATATCCACCCGGTCGTCCAGTTGCTTGCCCACCAGGTACCCCAGGAACACAAAAACAATAATAAACAACGTTTTAAAAAAACCCCAAAAGATAACCGAAAGGCTAAACAACAGACCTGCCAGTGCACCTAATATCTTGCCCCGGTGGGTAATGATCCATTCCAGGAAAAGGTGATTCTCCATGTTCCAGGTCACTCCCTACTCAACCCTGGTTTTGCGAATAAAGAAACTTTCCACCGCCACCTGTACCTCATTAACGGCGATGCCCACTACGTTATATATTTTATCCTTGACCAGCCGCTGCATATCTTCCGAGAGCGAGGGAATATTGACGTCCGGCGCGACGATCACTTTCAGGATGATATTAATGCCCTGGGGCAGCGCCTCCACCCTGGCCCGGGCTTCTTTAACGCCCTCGACGGAAGAAACTGTTTTTTCAGCCAGCGATTCAACGGCCGGTAGGGACACGCGAACCTGCCCCAGGCTCCGCTCATGCACAATGGCCTGTTTTCTTTTCGGCCGCTCAACCCTGATTCCCTTCCAGAGCAACCAAATTCCCATGATCACATACACTGCCAGTAAAGCCCAGAGGATTTCCCTGTTTTCCGGCAAAAACGCTTCCCGCCCCAGTCGCAACAACAGAGCTTGCCAACCCGCCATAAACGCCGCCGCCGCCAGGAAAAGCAGGGTCAGGGTCAGCGTGTAGATTACTAATATCCCTCGATCAAAGGGCCCCATGCATGATCCTCCCGGTTATTTTACTCTGTTTTCCTCTTCGTTGTATTCATTGGCGAAGGCTACCCCCTGCACGTTCACGTTAACCTCCACCACCGTAAGCCCGGTCATTTTCTCAATGGCTTGTTTCACGGAATCCTGAATATTGGCCGCCACTTCCGGAATGCGTGACCCAAAATCGACGATCACGAATAAATCCACCGCCGCTTCTTTCTCCCCAACCTCAACCTTGACACCTTTGGAAAGATTTTTGCGCCCCAATTTTTCGGTAATGCCGCCGACAACTCCGCCGCTCATATCGGCTACGCCAGGCACCCGGGTGGCGGCCAGCCCGGCGATAATACTGACAACTTCCTCCGCTATGCGGATAGACCCCAGGCTATTTTTTTCTTCGCGCACAGCACTGTTCTGTTGTTGCATGTTCTTCTCCCCCTCCTCTGCCGGTTTTAGCTATTATACCAAAGGGGGAAAATTATCGCAATTTATTTGTTAATTCAGTCACTTGCACCTGAGCCTTTAGTTAAATTGATTTCCACGGCATTTCGGGGTCAGGCTCCGGGGCTATGACGGGCTAAGCGCCGGGCAAAATCCTTCTTTGAATGAAATTGGTATAAAATTCGCCGCGGCGGAAAAATGCGTTGCGCAGGATCCGCCGGTGAAAAGGAATGGTGGTTTTAACCCCTTCAATTTCAAACTCATCCAGCGCGCGCTGCATTCTGGCCAGGGCTTCTTTCCGGTCCCGTCCCCAGGTAATGAGCTTGCCGAGCATGGAGTCGTAGTGCGAAGGCACCTCCCAACCGGAGTACACGGCGCTGTCCAGGCGCACCCCCATCCCTCCGGGAGGCTGAAAGCGGGTAATTTTACCCGGACAGGGCATAAAGTTGCGGTCCGGGTCCTCTGCGTTGATCCTGCACTCGATGGCCCAACCGGAAAACTTGATGTCCTCCTGCCCGTAACCAAGCTCCTGACCGGCGGCGATGCGGATTTGTTCCTTCACCAGGTCGATGCCGGTAACCAGTTCGGTTACCGGGTGTTCCACCTGGATCCGGGTGTTCATCTCGATAAAGTAAAAATTGCCGTGTTTATCCAGTAAAAATTCCACCGTGCCCGCGTTGCGGTAGTTCACCGCCCGCGCCGCCTTTATCGCCGCCTCGCCCAGGCGCGCGCGCAGCGTCTCGTCCACGGCCACGGACGGCGATTCCTCGATGATTTTCTGGTTGCGCCGCTGGATTGAACAATCCCTTTCGCCCAGGTGCACGATATTACCGTAATTATCCGCCAGGATCTGAATTTCAATGTGCCGGGGCTCTTCCACGTATTTTTCCAGGTAAACGTCCCCGTTGCCGAAAGCCGCCGCGGCTTCGGAACGGGCGGTTAAAACGCCCTTAACCACTTCTTCCTCGCAGTGGGCGACTCTCATCCCCTTGCCGCCCCCGCCATAAGACGCTTTAATCAACACGGGATAACCGATCTTTTCCGCCACTTGCAGCGCATGCCCGGCATCACCGATAGACCCGTGGGACCCGGGAACCAGGGGTACCCCGGCATCCTGCATGGTTTTCCTGGCCTGCACCTTGTTGCCCATCAGGCGAATGGCTTCCGCCGGGGGACCGATAAAACTGATGCTGTTGGCGGCGCACATCTCGGCAAACCTTTCGTTCTCCGCCAAAAAGCCGTACCCCGGGTGAACGGCGTCCACGCCGGTAACCAGGGCGGCGCTGACGATGTTGGCTATATTCAGGTAACTGCGCCCGGGGGGCGGCGGCCCGATGCAAACCGCCTCGTCGGCCATGCGCACGTGCAGGCCGTCCCGGTCGGCTTCCGAGTATACCGCTACACTCCTGATGTTCATTTCCCGGCAGGCTCTGATGATGCGCACGGCAATTTCGCCACGATTGGCAATTAATATTTTATTAAACATGGATGTCATCACCTAATCTTCTTTGATTACAATGAGCGGCTGGCCATATTCCACCGGCTGGGCGTTTTCCACCAAAATCTCGACCACCGTGCCGGAAACTTCCGCTTCAATTTCATTCATCAGCTTCATGGCCTCGATAATGCATAATGTTTGCCCTTTTTCCACCCTGCTCCCCACTTCCACGAAAGGCGCGGCCTCGGGCGCAGGTGCCCGGTAAAATGTTCCCACCATGGGCGACTTGACCACAAAACCGCCCGTCAAGTCACCGGTTTTGGAAGGCTCCGCGGCGGGCTGGGCCGGTGTATCCGCCCGCTCCGGCACGGCAACGGGTTCGTGCTCGTCACCGGACGGCGCCTCGTATCCCGCCGCTCCCGCTTTTTTAATGGCCAGTTTAAAATCATTGTTTTTCAGGGAAAACTCGGTGATTTCAGTTTGGTTGATTAAATTAACCAGTTCCTTGATTTGTTGGAAATTCATATTGATATCCTCCTCAACTCCGGCAAACTGCCGGTAATCCCCCGGTTTCGGTCCGGTTCCCGCATTTTGCCCGGATTTACGTTCCTCCAGGAATTTTCGAGTTACCTGCGGAAAAACAGCATAAGAAATTATATCATCTTCCGACCGGGCCAAATCCTTGATCTCGTTGCGGGCTTTGGCCAGCCGCGGCTCCAGCAGGTCGGCGGGACGGCAGGTGATGGGGGCCTTGTCGCCAAGGATGCGCCGGGCGATTTCCGGGTCCACCGGCGCCGGTGGTTTGCCGTAAAGCCCCTGGACATAAGCCTTGACCTCGCCCGGTACCAGTTTGTACCGTTCACCCGTCAGCACATTGAGTACGGCCTGGGTACCCACAATCTGGCTGGTGGGCGTAACCAGTGGGGGGTATCCCAGTTCCTCGCGTACCCGGGGAATTTCCTCCAACACCCGGGGCAACAAATGCGCGGATTTTTGTTCTTCGAGCTGGGTAACCAGGTTTGTGATCATGCCACCCGGCACCTGGTGCTCAAATACCCGCATATCGTTAATGCGCGTCACGCCGCGCTCCTGGCGGTTTTCCCTGCGCAGGCGCTCAAAGTATTCCGCGATTTCAAACAGCAGGCCCAGGTCGAGGCCGGTATCGTGCGGCGTGCCCTGCAGCGCCCGGACCACCGTTTCCACCGGTGGCTGGGAAGCCCCAAAAGCCAGGGGCACCGATGCGGTGTCGATTACGTCGACCCCGGCCTCCACTGCCTTGATATACGTGGCCAGGGCCAGCCCACCTATGTAGTGGCTGTGCAACTGTACCGGCAGCCCGGGATTTTCTTTCAGCTTTTTGATCAAATCGTAGGCTTGGTAGGGAGTGAGTAATCCGGCCATATCCTTGACGCAAATCGAATCGGCTCCCATTTCCGCCAGCCTTTCAGCGGTTTCCAGGTAATGTTCGGTGGTATGGACGGGGCTGATTGTGTACACCACCGAGGCTTGCACATGGGCGCCCGCCCTTTTACCGGCCCGGATGGCGGTTTCCATGTTGCGGATATCGTTGAGGGCGTCAAAAATTCGGATAATATCGATCCCGTTTTCCACCATCTTAAATACAAACGCCTCTACCACATCATCCGGGTAATGCTGGTAGCCGACCAGGGATTGCCCGCGCAGCAGCATTTGCAGCGGCGTCCTCTTGATCAATCTTTTTAACGCCCGCAGCCTTTCCCACGGGTCCTCGCCCAAATAACGCAGGCACACGTCAAACGTGGCGCCGCCCCAAACCTCCAGTGAATGGTAACCCACCGCATCCAGTTTTTCCACCACCGGCAGCATATCCCCGGTGCGCATTCTGGTAGCCCATAAACTTTGGTGACCATCCCGCAGTGTGGTATCGGTAATTCGCACGCCAGCCATAATTTCTCTCCCTCCCAAAAAAAGAAAGGTTGTTAACAGTCAACAACCTGATTCAACACAAATTCAATTATATATATTTTATTCTAAAATTAAATAGATTTTATAGAAGTATACAATATATCGTTAAATAACACTGTATACAGTACTAGATATACTTCTTCTTTTTCACTCCAGGGAAGGCTCTTGTGTACAAGATACTCTAATCTATTGGGCGCTCCGTGGTTTCACTCCGTTCGTTTCGCAATTTACTTTTCTGGCAGAAGATGCTATCAGGTTAAACGCTTGCAATTCAGCACCCGGCCGCCACACTCAAGTGATGGGCTTCGGGCTATGACAAACACCTCTTAGAAGTCCTTGGTAATGATAATCACGTTGTTCTCCGCCACGCCGGTGCTTTTGGACACCAGTTCGGCTATGGCATCGTTTTCGGCATCCGCCGTCATTTTCTCCCCGGGTTGAACAACAACGGTGACGCTTTCATTGTCCAGGAACACCGCCGCATCCTGAAATCCCCTGGCTCTGATTAAGTTTTCCAGCTCCATTTCCTTGGAGATATTGTTACTGATGCGCAAAAATTGTTCATGGGCCATTTTACGGGTATCTTCGTCGGTTGACGAAGACGCCATCACCTCGCGCAACAGTTCCACCTGCATGCCCCTGGCCCGTTCCCGGTCCATGCGGTATTCTTCAAAATAAGCCGCTTCGCCGGAACCGGTCTCCCGGGCGCCGTCCGTCAATTCGGGCGCGTCGCCGGCCGGCCGTTGTTCCACAGGAACACCACCGCCGATGGATTTGCCGCTTTCCTGGTCCGGCTCGCTTACCGTAACACTGGCGGGCGCGACCTGTTTCTGCTCCCTGCCCAACAGCCGTTCCGTCAAGCCGCCGAATCCCACAACACAGCAGCCCAACCCCAGCACCACAAGCAAAATAAGCATTATTCCCTTACGGTTGAGTTTAATTACTTTAATCAACTGAACCACCTCTTTTCATGGGTAAAACAATAACCTTATGCGGTTCCACGCCCAGCGCCACCTGCACCGCCCGGAACAGGCCTGCCTTGACCTGCGGTGACCGGGCTCCTTCGGCCACCACCAGCACACCGGCCACCTCGGGCGCCATTTCCCGTTCCAGCACCGGGCCTTCCATTCCCTGGTTGTTTCTGCTCAGCACCACCGTTTTGGAATCGGTGTTCTCGGTTATTTGCCTGGACCCGCCACTCTGGTCCTTTTCCTCGGTGGTCTTGAGCCCGGAGGTGGTATTAATGGCGTAATTATTGTACGTTGATGAGGCCAGGTGCACCGAAACCTCAACCCTCCCGGCCCCTGCCACGCTTTCCAGCATCTGGCGCAATTCCGCGGCCAGTTCCTTCTCCTCCCTGGTCATTACCGAGGGGAAATCAGCTTCACTGGTTTGATTATGATTACCCCTTTCAATAACCTTGTTGCCGGCAGCCTGCTCTTTTTCGCTCCCGGAATTTACGGTATCACTGCCGCAACTGCCCACTACCATCAACATAATACCCAGCATCAATAATAGCAGCAATACCCAAAACTGCTTGTTCCTGGGATTGAATAAATCAGCTTTGTCCATGTAATCACCTCCCACTGGATTCCCGGAATTCGTACTTTACCTGCCCGGGCTGCAAATTGTAGAATTCGGCTACCACCCTGGTCACCTCAAGCGCCGCCTTTTTTTCCTCCGGCCCGGGCATAGCGGCGTTACCGGTATCCCGGGTTGTTTCATTGCGGTCGACATCAATCATTACCGGTTCCACGTCTACCGGCCGCTCTGTTTTGCCCGCCCCGCCCAAGTACTTGTCACCGGTTGTACTAAAGATAATGGTTATTTCCCGGATCTCATTCATCTCACCCCCGGTGCTTACCACGGCGTCCACCGCGTGCACTTTTGAATTTAACCTGGCCAGTGAAAGCACTTGCCCGGCAATACCCTCCCTGTATTTTTGCGCCGCCTCGTCCCGGTTCAATTCCGACAGTTGTTTTCCCGCCGCCATAATTTCATCCAGCGGGGGGGCGCCCGCATCCGACATGGTAATACTGGGCACGTCCCGCATCAACTCACTGTGCACGGCATTGGCGGCGGTTTGCAGCACCGCCAGGATGACCAGCAAGCCCATGACCATTTTCACGTACCGGCGCATGTCCCCCCGGGGAAGGAGCATTTCGATAAACACCGCCAGCACCACAATTACCACGATGGTTTGCACCAGCTCGCGGATTATGCCCATTAAAACAACCCCCAATTAATGCAGCATCACCGTAATGTTGCCCAGCCCCACCACGATGGCCAGGGCGAAGAAAAACAGCAGCCCCACCGTAGCCACGGCGGCGAAAACGGTAATTAAGCCATTGCCCAGACCGTTCAGGCAATCGCTGATCTTTTCCTCCCCCACGGGCTGGATAACCGCGCCGGCCAGCTTGTAAATAAAGGCGATGGTAATAATCTTTACCAGGGGGATCACCAGGATCATCACAATGATTAAAACACCCGCAATGCCCACCGCGTTTTTCATCAGCAAGGACGAGCGGATGACCGCTTCCAGGGCGTCGCTGAACACCCCGCCCACAACGGGAATAAAGGTGTCCGTGGCAAACTTGGCGGTACGAAAAGTTACGCTGTCGCCTACCGCCCCGGCCACGCCCTGGATGGCCATCACTCCGAGAAAAATCGTACTGAGCAGGCCCATTATGCCCATTGCGGCTCCCTTGAACAGCCCGGCCAGCCTGGACACCTGGAAGTGCTTGGACAGGCCGCTGACAATTTCCAAAACAGCCGCCAAAAAAATCAGGGGTAGAACAATGTTCTTAATCACCGTACCGAACGCGGTGATGGTAATAAAAATCAGGGGGTGAAAAATCGCCGCCGAGGCAATTCCCCCCACTGCCACCAGCAGCGTTAACAACAGCGGCAGCAGCGCCTGCATAAAGGTGACCATTTTGTCCACCACCTCACGTCCCATCTGGATGGCGAAACCAAAGGAGCCGACGGCTATAGTGACAAGCACGAGATAAGCCACCATGTGGGTCAGCTGCCCGGTGGTGCTTTTTTCAAAGGCGCCGGTTAAATTTTGCAACACCGCGCAGATTACGGCCAGCACCACCAGTTTCCCCAGCAAAGCGGAATTGGCCACCACCTCGCGGAAGATATAACTGATGCTTTGATTGAATATCTCCGTTGGTTTTAAAGATATACTTCCGCTGGCCAACCCCGTAACCAGGGCGCGGAAATCGGTTTCCGGCAGGGCGCTTTTCAATTCATTGTCCATCTTGTTGACAAACTGCTGAATCTCGCCCATATCCAGCTTATTCAAACGCTCGTCCAGCTCATTTCCGGCATCAGGCGTAGCCCAGGCCGCTACAGGAGAAGTGGCGATAAAATTAAAAAAGATCAGCAACATAAACGCAAATTTTCTCAGGTTCATCCCCCCTTACGGTATCAACCGCAATAGCGCCTGCAACACCGCCACCACGATCGGCAACGCCAGCATAAGCACCATGACCTTGGCCGCCAGTTCCACTTTTACCGCAATGGCTCCCTGTTCCGCATCCCGGCAGATCTGAGCGATAAAATCGGCTATGTACGCAATTCCGATGATTTTCAGCAGCGTGCCCAGGTAGATGGAGCTGATGTCGGCCCGTTCCGACAATTGCCGTAAAATGTCAATAATCGCGCCGATCCTGCCGATAACCAGCAGGAAGATGATGACGCCGACCGCAATGCCCAGCAACATGGCCATGGGCGGTTTCTTGTACTTGAGCACGACGGCCAGTACCGCCCCGACCAGGGCGATGCTGGTCACCTGAAAGATAAACTCCATGCCACCACCGCCTAAAACAGTTTGAAGACCGATCTAACCTCGTCAAAAAGGGTGCCCAGCATCTGAATCACCATGATCAGCACCACTGCAATGCCGGTTAAAGTAACCGCAAAACCGTAATCCTCCTTGCCTGAATTTTTCAACACCATGTGGGCGACGGCCACCAGAATGCCGATTCCGGCAATTTTAAAGATTAAATCGATGTTGGCACCCATAAGTTCTCCTCCTTTTATAATGCAAGCTAGCATCAAGTTAACTCTCGTCAATAAAGGGCCAGCACTATGATCAAACCGCCCAGCAACCCAATGTAGTTCCACATTTTTACGTTTTTTGACGCCGATTCTTCCGCCGCCGCCAGGGCCATTTTCAGTTGTTCCGCGGCCAGGCGCAGGTGTTTCCCCTGGTCGTCCCGGTCCGAAATGCCGATATTATTGCCTAAACCACGCAGGATACCCAGGTCGTTGCGGACAAGCGCGCTTTTGGGGAAATACCATTCCAACGCCCGGTTCCAGACCTCCCTGGCGGAGCAGCCCGCCTGCTGTCCCAGTTCCCGGGCTACGCGCCGGAAAAACAAAGCCACCGGGAATTCCACCTGTTGCGCCACCCTGTCCAACGCGTCGGGAAGCGGCGTCGCAACATACGTAATTTCCGTTTCCAGCATCTGCAACGCGGAAATAAACAACCTCAACTCCACCGGCCTCCGGGCATAAACCCTGGCTACGGCCCAGCCCGCCAGACCGGTAGCCGAAACAACCAGCAATCCCCCAATTAATTTGAGCACATCTTCACCCCCGCCCGGGGCAAGTCGTTCCCGCTTAAAATTTTTTCCACCGTGCCCACGCCCCTGGAACGCCCGAGCAGCACGAAACGCTGAATAATATTAAGTTGCAGCAGGTATTTCAAGGCGGGACGATTGACCAATTCCTGCAGCGATGAGCCGTGAATGGTCACAATAACCCGCACGCCGGCGTTAAACACCTCTTCCAGGGCCTGCACATCCTCCATTTTGCCGATTTCGTCCGTGACAATGATGTCCGGCGACATGGCCCGGAGCAGCATCATCATTCCCTGGGCCTTGGGACAACCGTCCAGCACATCCGTTCTCACCCCCACGTCCATTTGCGGCACTCCCCGGTGGCACCCGGCAATCTCCGAGCGCTCGTCCACCACGCCCACGGTGCGGCCCGGGAAGTTCAAGCCGGGAACGCCGTTGCTGATCAGCCTTACCAGGTCGCGCAGCAGCGTAGTTTTTCCACAGCGCGGCGGTGAAAAAATCACCGTATGGTAAACATTGTCGGCCTTGTAGTCGATCAAATGTTTGATTACCCGGTCTGCTATACCCTTGATTTCCCGGCAAACACGAATATTCAAACCGGAAAAATGCTTCAAGGTTTTAACCCGGCCGCCGGCCAGCACAGCTTTTCCGGTCAACCCGACCCTGTGCCCGCCGGGCAGGGTGATATACCCGTTTCTTAATTCCTCTTCCAGGGCGTAAATGGAATGCCCGCTGATGTTCTGAATAACCTTTTCCAGGTCCCCGGCCTCAACGATATACCCGCCCTCCGGGCGGGTTTCCAGCCCACCCCCCTTGCGTACAAAAAAATCCCGGCCGGCCATGCCGAGCATGAGGGGTTTATCCCGCCGCAGCCTGATTTCTTCCAGCTGGGCCAGGTAGCCCGGGGGGACGCCGGCGATCAGTTCTTTTAAGCTTGGAGATAAAAAGGGCATTATATCCCGCCAGGCCCCGGCGGGGGCTTCGCCAGGTCCGGTCAACGGCAAACCGCCCAATGTTTGTCCCCCTTTCCCATAAACTGCCTTTACCATAAATGTATTTTGTCCATTGGAAAAATATGCTTGGAAAAGAACAAATTATGAGGTCCAGAGAGGCTTACGAGCTGATACGTGCCGGAGAAATTCATGGTGGGTGGTGATTATACGGATGGTAATTAAATGAGAAGAAAGATGCAACAGCCAGCAAGCTGAAAAATAAAAAAGACCGTTTCGGCCTTTACCTTTTTAGTAATTCGCTATAAGCTAATATGTCCGCCCGGAGTACCCGCCCGTCGCTACGATCAGGACGGGAACTCCAGGCAGGCAACTTAAAACACCTGAATATATATGATACAGAATACTAATTGACACAAACGACCGGCGACTATAACTCGTAGGGCCAGGCCTGCAGGCCGCCCTCCATGTATTTTACGTTTTTAAAGCCGGCCCCTTTGAGGATGCGCAGGGCCTCGTAACTCCTGGTGCCCATGGCGCAGATAACCACGATTTCCTTGTCTCTGGGCACATCGTTGATCCGCTCGCGCAGGTCGCCCAGCACCACCAGTTGCACCCTGTCATCCTTAAGGCGGCGCATGTTAAACTGCGGCTCTGTGCGCACGTCCAGGATCACCATGTCGTCACCGCGGTCCATTTTTTCCTTCAATTCTCTCGGCGTAATGGTTTCGGCCAGCCCGGCCACCTTGTTGCGCACGATATTTGCGGCATGAGCGGTTACATCGATAGGCGTGGAGAAGGGCGGAGCGTAGCCCAGGTCCACTTCGGCCAGTTGGTTGACCGTGGCACCCAGGGTGATCGCCGTAGCCACCACGTCGATACGCTTCACCGTATCCCCTTGCCCCAGCGCCTGGGCGCCCAGCACTCTACCCGTGCCTTCTTCGGTGATCAGCTTCATCAACACCATGCCGTGGTCGGGATGATAGTGCGTGCGGTCAAAACCGTGGTATAACGCCGTAACCACTTTATACCCCAGGTCCCGGGCCTGTTTTTCACCAAGCCCAGTACGGCCGATGTTGAAACCGGCGGTATGCAACACGGAGGTGCCCAGAACGCCACGGAAAACAGTATTGCCTCCGGTGACGTTGTCCCCGACCACGCGCCCCTGCCTGTTGGCGGTGGTGGCCATGGGGATATAAACCTTCTTGCCGCTCACCAGGTGAGTGGTTTCCACGCAATCACCCAGTGCGTAGATGTCGGGGTCGCTGGTTTGCAGGTATTCGTTAACGGCAATCGCCCCGGTTTCACCGATGGCCAGACCGGCTTCCCGGGCCAGCTTCACGTTGGGACGCACTCCTACAGCCACCACCACCAGCTCGGCGTCGATAGGGCCTTTGTCCGTAACCACGGCGGTGACGTTGCCGTCTTCATCGCCTTCCAATTTAAGCACCTTGTGTCCCAGGTAAAATTCAATACCCTGGTCGGTTAGTTTTTTGGCCAGTATTTCAGCCATATCTTCATCCAGCATGCCGGGTAAAATCTGGTTCTGCAATTCAACCACCGAGCAGAACATGTGCAACTTCATCAAAGCGTCCGCGGTTTCCAGGCCGATGAGACCGGCACCGATGATAACGGCCTCGCCGCCCTCTTCCGCATCAAGGCGTTCCTTGATTTTTTGAGCATCGTCGGGGTGATTCAGCTTGTAAACTCCTTTAAGGTTCAGACCCTCAATCGGAGGCGCAAAGGGTTCGGCACCGGTGGCCAGAACCAGCTTGTCGTAGGGAATTACGTATTTTTCACCCGACTCCAGATTCTCCACGTGCACTTCCTTTTTATCCCTGTCTATTTTTTGAGCTTCGGTGCGGGTCAACACGCGACAGCCCTTTTCACGCCAGAAATATTCCTCGTTCCTGATGACACCGTAAGTGGTTTCAAACAGGCTGTCGAACTTGTGCACTTCACCGGACAGGTAGTACGGCATGCCGCATCCCGCGTAGGAAATCAGCCTGCCTCTTTCAATAATGGTGATTTCCGCATCCGGGTCCAGACGGCGAGCCCTGGCTGCCGCTTTGGGGCCAGCCGCCACGCCACCGATGATCACAATTTTCTTTGCGCTCATTACTTCCACCTCATCTGCTTAAAATTGTTGGGGCCAAAAAATTGCCGACCCCGCCTGATTTTTTTGAACGGTAATCCATTTAAAACCTGGGATTATTTTAATTTGAACCATACAAGTAAGTCAAGGATCAGACCGTGGTGGAAAATTCATCGTAACGATCAGATTCGGGCAAAAAAAACGACAGTTTGGACTGTCGCTTAATATTTATTTTTTTATATATCATCATCTACGGATTCAATTCGGGCTTCCAGATTTTCGGACTCGTCCGCGCTTTCATAGTTATCGTCGTTCACAAAAACCACCTCGTCGCAATTGGGACAGGTAACTTCGATGACGTCATCGTCCTCGATAATCCCGGGGTCAAACAGTACCGTCTCCCCGCAGCGCGGGCAATCAACCTCAACATATTCACCCAGTTCATCTTCATCATTGAGCTCGCTTTCCAGGGAATACAAGTCCTCGTCAATTGTTTCAACATAATCCTCCAATTGTTCATGGGCGTCTTCAAGTTCCGTAAATGATTCGGCGATTTCCCCGAGTACGTCGATAATGCCGTTTAATATTTTTCCTTCTTTACTTTCGGCGTCAAGATTCAAGCCGTTTGACAGCCCCTGCAGGTATGCCACTTTTGATCTCAAGTCGGACATAAAAAAACCCCCTTTGGTTTTTCCGAGTTGCACTGACAAAAGTAGTATTTCTCTCCCCGGGGGTTTTTAAACATATATTTCCTAAACTCTTTTAATATAGTGCCCGGTACGGGTATCTATTTGGAGAACATCGCCAACATTAATGAAAAACGGAACCTGCACCACGTAACCCGTTTCCAGCGTGGCCGGCTTGGAACCGCCGGATGCGGTGTCGCCCTTGATACCGGGCGCGGTATCCACCACTTCCAGTTCCACGTAGTTGGGCAGGTCTACACCGATGGACCGCCCCTGGAACGACAGCACGGTGATGGTCATGTTTTCCTTGAGGAATTTTACGGCGTCGCCCAGTTGCTCCTTGGTCATCGAGAACTGGTCGTACGTTTCCATGTCCATAAAGTTGTATTCGCTGCCATCCGTGTACAGGTACTGGACTTCCCTGCGATCCACCCGCGCCCGGGGGATTTTTTCACCGGCGTTGAATGTTTTATCAATCACGGCGCCGGTTCTGAGGTTTCTAAGCTTGGAACGAACGAATGCCGCGCCTTTGCCCGGCTTGACGTGCTGAAAATCTACGACCTGGTAGACATCCCCTTCCAGTTCAATGGTCAGGCCGGTGCGAAAATCATTGGTTGAAATCAAATTCCACGCCTCCTTAAAATTTTTTATCCAAAATTTATTTTTCGCTGCAAAAACCGGTACTTGTAGTTGGCGCTCCGGCTAAGGGGTCATGACTCTTGGGATATGACGGGCTAGGGACCGCATCCAGTGTTCCACTCACTCCAGAAATCCGCCGGATCGCCTGCTGTAAGGTCTTTTTGCGTTAAGTAATATTGGTTTACAGCTCGATCAGTTTATTTTTGGGTGATTTTGTCAGCACTCTACACCCGTCCCTTTCCACGACCACACTATCTTCGATCCTGACACCGCCGGTGCCCGGGAGGTAAATGCCCGGCTCCACGGTTACCACCATACCCTCCTGCAATACAGTATCGTCCCTGGGGGATAAGCGCGGTCCCTCGTGCACCGCCAGCCCGACCCCGTGGCCCGTGCCATGGCCGAAATATTCACCATAGCCGTGGGATTCGATCACTTTCCGGGCCGCCGCGTCCACCGCGCTGGCCTTGACACCGGCCCTTACCGCCGCCAGCCCCGCCTGCTGGGCCTCCAGCACGATGTCGTATATTTTTCTGATTGTCCCCGGCGGTGTACCCAGAGCTACCGTTCTGGTCATGTCGGAGTTATAGTGGTCCAATACCACACCAAAGTCAAGGGTAATTACATCGCCCGGGCCAATGAGCCTGTCCGAGGCCGTTCCATGCGGCAGCGAGGACCGGGGTCCGGAGGCGATAATAAAAGGAAAGGCCGCTGCGGTCGCGCCCTTGCGGCGCAGAAACATTTCCAGCTCCAGTTCCACCGCCCTTTCGGTGACCCCCGGCTTGATCCACCCGCAAATATAATCAAACCCTTCGTCCAGCAGTGACATTGACCTGGCGATGGCCGCCAGTTCTTGATCATCCTTGACCTGACGCAGTTTTTCGATTACGCCCTCCAATGGAACCAGTTTGATCCCGGAAAGCTTTCGACCCAGTTCCTCATAAAGCTTGTAGTTGACGTAACCGGACTCAAAGGCCAAGGCGCGGATACCGGTTTTTTCAGGCATTGCCGCAAGCGTATCCGCAAGGTTATCAGTCATTTTAATAACTTCCAGGTGCGGGCTTTGTTCCCGAGCCTGTTCCAGATACCGGAAATCCGTAATCAGGTAAGCTTTTTTCTTCGTAACCAGCAGCGCCCCGGAACTGCCGGTAAAGCCGCTGAGATAAAACCTGTTCTCGGGCTGCATGACCAGCATGGCATCGGCGCCGTAATCCGCAAGCGTTCCGGCAACTTTACGCACGCGATTTTTCATTGATTATCCTCCGGAATATTTTGATACGTCTTCCCGGTTTATATTGCACAAAAAATAAAACCATAGTGGTTTTATAAATGTTGTCTTATTTATCACTTAACGAGGATTATTCGGCGAGGTGTGCCGCCGCCCTTAAAGCCAGCAGGTAGCCCTGCGGGCCGAATCCCGAAATCTGGCCGGCCGCCACGGGTGCGATCACCGAGTGCCTCCGGAAATCCTCCCGGGCATAAATGTTTGAGATATGCACCTCAATCACGGGTATATTTATAGCCGCCACCGCGTCGCGCAGGGCGTAACTGTAATGGGTAAACGCGCCGGGGTTGAAAATTACCGCCGAACAATCCCGCCCGGCGGATTGCAGCCGGTCGATCAGCTCGCCTTCGTGGTTGGATTGAAAAAATTCCAATTCCACGTTCAATGTTTTAGCCAGATCCGCCAGTGACGCGTTAATACTTTCCAGCGTAACGTTCCCGTACACCCCGGGCTCCCGGATTCCCAGCATGTTCAGATTAGGGCCGTTTAAAACCAGTATTTTCACAATTCTCCCCCTTGGAATACTGGGAATATTTTAACACAATTGCTGCGGGTTGCAAAGGCAGTTTTACTTCCCACTGATGCTCATCCGGGAAACCCGGATGGTGGGCGCGCCCTTGCTGCCGAAAAATTGCAGATCATTCCCCACCGCATCCACATTCTTAATCAGGTCCATGATATTCCCCGCGATGGCCATGCCGCGCACCGGGCGGGACAGGCGACCGTTTTCTATCCAGAGCCCGCTGGCGCCAAAGGAAAAATCACCCGAGATGGGGTTGGCGGTATGCAGTCCCATCACTTCGGTCACATAAAAACCGTTGCCGACTTCGCCAATAATTTGTTCCGGGGTCTTGTCGCCCGGCTCGATAAAAAAGTTGGTGGTTCCCACTTCAGGCGTTCCCTTAAAGGAACCGCGCACGCCATTTCCGGTGGAAAGCACGCCGTCCTTGGAAGCGGTATAAGTATTATGCAGGAAACATTGCAGCACGCCGCCCTGAATCAACGCCGTCCTGGACGTGGGCACTCCTTCACCGTCGAACGGAGCTGAAGAAATGCCGTCTTTAAGCGTGCCATCGTCAATGACGTTGATCAGGTCCGAGGCGACCTTTTGCCCCACCTTGCCGGCAAAAAGCGAACGCCCCTTCTGCACCGCTTCGGCGGAAAGAGCCGGAGCCAGCAAGCCCAAAAAACCCGTAACCACGTAGGGTTCCAGCACCACGGCAGCCTGCTGGGTGGAGCCCGGCTTGGCCCCCAGCATGCGCACCGCCCTGCCCGCGGCCTGTTTGCCCAGGCTTACGGGGTTCAGTTCGTTTATCCGCAAGCCATAATTCAGGGCAAAGCCGGTCTGGCTGTCTTCCCCCGAGCCGGCAACAAGTGAGATATACATGCCGCAATAGGCACCCGGGTAATGCAGCGAGATTCCGTGGGAATTAAACAGGGTTACCTCCACTTCCCCATCCTGGTAAGTCGAGCTTTCTATGATCTTAACCCGTGAATCAAAAGCACGGGCCTCGTTTTCCATGATCCGGGCCATTTCTATTTTATGCTCAACGGTAGTTTCCCTGATCGCCGGATCATATAAATCCATTTCCGGGTATGACGGTGCCGGCTTTGGAAGCAACCGGTGCGGGTCGGGCTCGGCACAGGAGGCGTTGGCCAGGGCCTGTCTGATAGCCTCATCCACAGCGGCGTCCCCAAGGTCAGTGGTAAAGGAAAACCCGGTTTTTTCGTCCGTAAAAACCCGGATGCCCATGCCGCGATCCTCGGCCAGTTTCATTGTTTCCACTTCTCCATTGCGCAAGTCGATAACCAGTTCCTTGCTATTGCTGATATAGGCTTCGGCCATCTTGGCACCTAATTGTAACGCCTTTTGCACGGCGCGCTCCGCATTCTTTATGTACCTGGATTCCATGACGGTTTTTCCTCGCTCCTTTCAGTTAACTTAGTATAATTCAATAAAAAATAATCTATTCCTTTTAGTACCAAAACAAAAAACTGCCGCCGGGCAGTTAATGCAAAAAGCATGAGTTTGTGGTTAAAGCGATTAAATCTTTCAAAGTTACCGGTACCAGCTCCTGTACCGAAACTTCAACCACCGAATGGGGATCAAGCATCGCCACAATGGCCACCTTGTCACCGGTATTCTGATCAGTGTAAAACCCGATAATACAAAACCGGGCCTCATCACCGGCAACCTTCCTGGTAACTATATCTCCTATTTTCATGAAAATAATACCTCCTACAAGGAAGTACCACCGACCGGAAAAAGAATTGTGTACCCCTCCCGGCTTTTTATTTTTCATACCTCTTAATTTCTTTTATCAGCATATGCCCTTGATTTGTCCTTTGTGTCATTAAATCTTTCTCACTTTTTTTAATCATTGGATAGGAAAGAAAAATATGTTGTTTACCGGCGCATAACTTTTTTAATCGGGGAGAGAATAATCATATTCAGACTTTGTTTGATCATAATTAACAAATGTCGAGGTGATGAAGTTTATGGACTTCAATTTCAGGGCAAACGCCAATACCGACTGGCAAACCTGGAAAAGCTACCTGAGACAGGCCATGGAATTCGCGGAAGAACTGGGTATTTCGCGGGACAAGATCCAGTCGCTGGCCTACCAGGTGGGGGACCTGCTGGCTCAAAACGTTCCCCCCACCAACCCCGAGCAGCAAGCTTTAAAAGAGCTCTGGCAGGTGGCCGACCAAAGCGAGCGACAAACCCTGGCCCGCCTGATGACCAAGGTGGTAAATCAATAGCTGCTCTGTCATATGTGCAAAAGCGCCCGGAAACACCGGGCGCTTTTGGTTTATAAACCGGAAATCCTCAAGTACCAGTCAATCAATCTTTCAGCATAAAACGAGGCTACAACCCCGCCCATGGCCAGGTATGGGCCAAAAGGTACGGCATCCTTCCTGCTTTTTCGGCCCGTTGCCAAAAGTAAAATTCCTGACAAGCCGCCCGCCAGGAAAGAGAGGAACAAGGCGACAATAATACCCGGCCAGCCCAGGAATAGCCCCATAGCGGCGCTTAATTTAATATCTCCGCCGCCCATGCCGCCTTTGGAAGCCAGGGCGATGACCAGCAATAGCAACCCGGCCGCGAAAAAACCAATTGCCCCGCTGATCAACTTACCTGGTGAAGCCAAGAATATGGAAGGCACTCCCAGAACCAAACCTGTGATCAAAATTTCGTCGGGAATGATTTTATGATGCATATCTATTACCGAAACGGTAATTAGCATGGCAAAGAAAATCCACATCGCGGCCGCCTGCCAGCCCAATCCCCAAAATCTGTGCGCGGCAAGAAACAATGCCGCCGTGACGAGCTCCACCAGGGGGTATTGCGGCGAAATTTTGCCTCCGCAATACCGGCAGTGTCCTTTTAAGAATAAATAACTTAAAACGGGCACCAGGTCCAAAGCTCTGATCTTTTCGCCGCAACCCGGACAGTGAGACGGTTTATGAACCACTGATTCATTCCGCGGTATCCGGTAGATGCACACATTTAAAAAGCTTCCAATACAGGCGCCCAGTAAAAATACCAGTATTCCGGTCAAATCCATGGCTGCTCCTAATCATCCCCGTGGCCGGTGCCGCCGACCACCAGCTCCTTGATTCGGATAGTGGGCTGGGCATCGCTCACCGGCACGCCCTGGCCGTCCTTGCCGCAAGTCCCAATGGTGAACCCAAGGTCGTTGCCCACCGCCTCAATGATCCGAAGCACCTCGGGACCATTGCCGGTCAATGTGGCGCCGCGCACCATGGGCCCTACTTCCCCGTTTCTAATCAGATACCCCTCCGCCACATCGAAAACAAAGTCTCCCGTGGTGGTGTTGACCTGCCCGCCGCCCATTTTTTTAACCAGCAGACCATTTCCCGTTTCGCGGATAATTTTTTGCGGGTCATCCCGGCCCGGGGCGATATAAGTATTGCCCATTCTGGGGATTGGTTTATGCTGGTAAGATTCCCGGCGCCCGTGCCCGTTCGGTTCCACCCCGTCGCGCTTGGCGGTCAGCCGGTCGTAAAGATAGTCCTTTAAAATACCTTTTTCAATTAAAACAACTTTACGGGAAGGAATGCCCTCGTCGTCAAAGCTGTAAGACCCGTAACGGTCGGGCATGGTGGCATCGTCAACCACGGTGACACAATCAGCCGCAACTTTCTGCCCTTTTTTACCCGCGTAAACGGAAAGCCCCTTTTGCACCAGGTCGGCCTCGAGGCCATGTCCGCAGGCTTCATGCACCATGGTACCACCCGCTTCGCCGGACAGCACCACCGGCATCTTGCCCGCGGGAGCCGGTCTGGCCGACAGCATTTGCACCGCCCTTTGCGCGGCTTTAGCTCCAATTTCCTCCGGCCTGTTGCGCTCCAGCAACTCAAAACCGCTGTGGCTTCCCACCGCCTCGTAACCGGTTTGGATTACGGAACCCTCCGCCGCAACAGCCTGAACCATCAAACGGGTCCGCACCCGTTCATCCTCCACGTAGTCACCTTCGCTGTTGGCAATGATCACTTTTTGCACCACATCGCCATACCCGACCATGACCTGCTTGATCTTTTCCCGGTCCACCGCCCGGGCGGCTTCATCCGCCGCTTTGACGGCCCGCACCTTTTGTTCGGTGGTAACCTTGTCGGGCATCTGAATGATTTCAAATTTAACTGCGGGCTTTTTTTCACGGAATTCGACGCCGGCTTCCTTTTTCTCCCCGGAAACGGCATGGCTCACTATCCGGGCCGCTTCCAGCAAGCCTTCCCTGCTGAGATCATTGGTGTAAGCATAAGCGGTTTTATCGCCCGATAAAACCCTGATTCCCGCACCGGCTTCAATACCGGAATGAATGCGTTCAATCTTGCCGTCCTCGCAACCTATACCGGTCACCCGTTTATACTCAACGTAAATGTCGGCAAAGTCGCCGCCACCCGCAAGCGCCCCGGCCAAAACTTCCCGCAACAAGTTTTTATCCAACAAAATCACCGTCCAGTTTTTTGTTTTACATTATAGAATTTTCCTCCAGTGAACATTTTTATTATAAATCATTCCAGCAAATAATAGAAAATAACCCCTGCCAGAGCCGGTGTTTATGTTGTTAATCAAATATATCCCGCAACCTGATAATTAAACCCTCGAAGATCACCGGCGCAATTTCATTACCTGCGTAAGTTTCAGGCATACCATATTCATTGTTTGGCTGTAGCTTATAAACCATTATTTCCGCCCTGAAGTGGGGCGCAAGAGTCCGGTCAACATCCTGATAGTGGTGGTTTTTCCCGCCCCGTTGGGACCCAAAAAACCGAAAATTTCCCCGGGCGCCACTTCCAGATCCAAGCCGTCCACGGCGGTAAAGCGGCCAAACCGTTTGGTCAACCTTTCAGTTTTAATCACACGCTCTGCACCATCCAGATCTGTAAAGATTAAGCATAGAAATGTTTTATTTATACGCTTAGCCAGAAGACTCACACATTTATTAGCGGGGGGGTATTGACTGTTTGCAGTAATTTAACGTATTCCTTTCTGCTGCCCAAACCCTTTACCAGCCTCTGATCCGCAGTCCAGAATTCACACTTTTTTCCATTTTGCTTTGTTACTATTTCCGCTACAGCTAGATAAGCTGCATCGTATAAAGTTGGCAATTCCTCTGTTTCTGCTATCCGCCAGGCTGCCCGCATTAATGAAACATCGTTTATAAAGGTTATAATTCCGAAGCTGTTGAAAGATTCCCAGGCAATTGCGGCTTGTTCCGGACTGATTAATTCTCTTACAACTTTTTTTCTTAAAACGGTACCCACCTCGGCCCAGGCAAAATCGGGGAGAACCACCGTCATCCTTTCGTTAACAACCGTCTCCATTAACAACGCTGCTTTATCGCTGTCCTCTTCGTTTACCAGCAGCTTTACCAGAACGCTGCTGTCAAGGCATATATAACTATTCACTTCGAGCATCCCCCTCCCGCAGTTGTCTGATTAACGGGGTGGAATCGGGTTGGAGTTTCATTTCATTTCTCAATCTGGCAAGGCGTTGGAGAGTTTCTTTTGCCATTTCATTCTTTTCGTACTGTTCCACCCTTCTGGCTTTTGCCTGCAATTCCTCAAAAGCCCCGGCCTCGACAATGTAGGCTACAGGTTTTGACCTCTGTAGTAAAACGATGGGTTCTCTTGTCTTAATGGCTTGAGCAATTATCTTGCTGACATTTTGTCGTATTTCTGTTACATTAAACATAATCATTCAACTGCACCCCTGTCCATAGCATTACCTTTATATTACCATGCAATATAACAAAAACACCCGTATTTCAACATGGTTTTTTCTTCGCTGTCCGGCCTATTGCCCCCTTGTATAAATTGCTAATTCACCTTTTCGGGTAAACGGCGTCGGCAGCCAGGGTGCCGGAGATGACCACGGCCTCGATGCCGGCACCCGGAAAAACGCCGGCGCCGGCCAGGTAGAGCCGCTCCACGGGGGTTTTGGCCGGCGGCCGCCACCGACCGGCAGCGGGGCCGTAGATGGCGCCGCCCGTCGTCCGGGCATAACGGGCGAACGTGGCCGGGCCGGCCTCCTCCCGGAAGACGACGTGCTCCCGCAGGCCGGGCAGCACCTTTTCAGCCAGGGCGATCAGCGCGTCGCCGAACTCTCTCTTGCGCCGTGCGTAGTCGGGCGCCCGGCGGCCCCAGGTTGTTGCCTCCATCCTGGGGACCAGAGTCAGCAGGGTGATGACGGCGTCCGAGCGGCGCCAGGCCGGGGTCTACCCGGGAAGGAGTGATTATACCAAGCTCCCTGCCGACCTCCAAAACCCCGTTCAGGCAACCACCCTTGACAGGAACTGATGTAAGGTTTATGTTGGATGTAAGGAGATATTTAAATGTTAAGAACAAGGGTTGACGAGTAAGGGGCAGGTAACAATACCCGTAATCGTCCGCCGCAAGCTTAACTTGCAACCGGGAGACGAGCTCTTGTTTGATCTCGGCCCGGAGGGGGAGGTTAAGGTCAGGGCCTTGAAACGCAAACGTTTAACCGAACTATACGCCTCTTTGCCTGCCAAAAGACCTTACCCCGGCAAGGCAGAAGTCCGGGAAGGGGTGGCCGCCGGACTGGCCCGGCAGATACTGGGTAAGGGGAAAGAAACGTGAGGGTTTATTTGTGGATTGATGCCAACGTTGTCTTGCGCTTTCTCACCGGCGACCCACCGGAAATGGCCGCTAAAGCCTGGAGCTAATGAGCCGCGCGGTTCAACACAAGACGTATATTTTGTCAATCAAAGAAATCATCCGACCTTTCATTATTGAGGCAGTGCAGCGAAGGCTTCCTTAAATACAGGTGGTGACCGGGGAAACTGTTATCAGTTCCTTCACCTTGCTGGAATCACACTACGCTGAAAATTACTTCAGTTCGGTCCCCAAATGCTGGAGTTATTACAGACGCTGGTTAACTGCTTCAACTAACGCCGCCGGGTTACTGGGCGAAAGGTAACATACCCGCTTAACAGTATCTATCCGAACTAACCCGGTACAGCGGGTAACGTAAGCATTCACCGGCCCAAGAAACGGGTCGGCTGGGCCAATGAGCCCAAAATGCCACCAGAGCGGCACGTGATTTACCAATGTGACCCTCCTTATTTCGGAAAACGGGATAACGACCCTGCGGATGGGTCTTTTAATAACAATTCCTTCCGGGCTTACAGAATACCGCCGGGGAGTGAAGAAAAAGTATATAATTCCGACCGCAGACCATATTCCGGTGTAAACCATTGCGATGAAAAAGATCAACCTTTTCAAATCGGCAAAACCTGTCCCGGGAGAAATAACCATCCCTGTCGCTCCTATCAGCATAACGATCAAAGCAATATAGGCGAAATACTTTAGCCAGCTTTTTACGTGCAACCTTATTTCGTCATCCCAGGGGGCCACCGAAAAGTTCACTTCGGGCTCTTGCCCGTTTTCCATTGTATTTCGCCCCCAGGAAAGGGATAGCGCTTTCTTCAATGTCGACCGGAACACCCGCAAAAAGGCATTCATCATCTACGCACCTCAACATCAGGTTGTTCCTCTAAAAGCACTCTATTTGTAGTGCTAACAAAAACCTCTGGCTTCGCCGGGGAAAGAAGGTAAATTTCCCGCGAGGTCTTGACCCGCACCATCCGGTCCCAGCGGGCGGCGTAGACTTTCGCCGTGCCCCCGTCAGCCAGGGCAAAGAGACCGGCGTAGCCGAAAAGCCCGGCCAAGCACGTCAACCCGGCCCCAGGTTTCACATCTTCGACTATCTCAACACGCTTAATCTTATTTTTGGGTATGACGCATGACGTCACCGGGGCGCGGATGGTTATCCCCTCCGGCGACACCAGGTAGCCGCGCGGCGCAAACAAAAACGACAGAACCGCCCAACACGCGCCGGTAAACAGGTACAAGGTCGTGGTCAACTTCCCCGTCCTGTCTAAAGGCGCGACCTTGAATTTTTTGCGCGTCATAGTGAACCTCTCCGTTCCCCGCTGAAAAGCCGGCACAGATGATGTTTAGGCGGCAAACTGCCTGAATTCGTCCCGGCTCAGGTTCCTTAACCCGCCGGCCAGCTTCCACAGCCGCCCCATCAATTCCCCCGCGCTCACCCTCTGGTCCAGCGCAAATACGCTGGAAATCAGGTTGGCCGCCTGGTATAGTTCTTCTACATCGTACCGGTTTACGTCAAACAGTATGTTCCGGAAATCCAAAACGTGCTTTTTCCTCACTGAATAAAGGTTTTGAGCAATTCCAGAAATGCACGCTTGCTGGAGAGAAACTCTCTGTATCCTTTGTCGTGGGAATGATGGGGCTGTATTTTGTCCGGCACGGGTTCATTCCTCTTGTGGCTGTATTATACCACACCCGGCCGGGGATTGACATGAGGCGGAACTGAACCGGATACTGAATCGTGTACCGGAAGTGAGAAGAAAAAACCCCGCCGGTGCGGGACCGGGGGGCTCGATAAGTTTAATAAGTTAAGTGCCGGGCACCACTGCTGGACCTGCGGTCTTTTACGTAAACGCTACCCGGCAGGGACTTGGCGTAGCGTTTGAGCTGAGCCGCCTTTTCCGAAAATTTTTTCTGGTCGTACAGGCAATCGCGGCCAGTGCATTCAACAATGGTCATGGATATAGAAATTAAAGGGAAAAAAGTCTCCCCGCCGCTCCGGTCGCAGCCGCGTATTCCTCCCGCCGCACGGTCCTCCGAGTCGTAAAAGCGGCGGATCAGCCGGTCGAAATACCGGGCAATTTTTGCGCATAAAATCTCTGCCTTTTCCGGAACGGTTATGATGATAAAGTCATCGCCCCCGATGTGGCCGATGAAATCATTTCTGGTGCCGGACTTTTTTACGACGCTGTTCAAGAGAGTGGCGGTAAACAAAATCACCCGGTCACCGTTTTCAAAGCCATACCTGTCGTTATAAGACTTGAAATGGTCCAGGTCCAGGTAGATCACCGCGCAGTCCTCATCTTCCCCGGCACGCCTGGACAGTTCCTGCTCGATGGCTATATTTCCCGGCAATCCGGTCAGCGGGTTGGCGCCCCTGGCTATCTCCAGCCGGATTTTGGTCATGGTATCAAGTAAAGTCTGGACCGATACAACCCCCTTGAACATCTGATTTCTTGTAACAATGATATAATCGTAGAGCTTGAGCCTGTCCCGGTTCATGGCAACCTGGGAAACCATTTCAATGGGAGTGTTTTCCTCCACCACCAGGGGGGAAGTGTCCATTATCGATGTTATCGGGCGCTGATGCCAATGCGGGAAGTGACGGCTATTTTCTGCAGTTCACCGTGCTCCGGCTTGCCTTCCATCGCCAGCAGGACGACAAAATCGTCACCCCAGAGATTCTCCACGGCAAGGATTTCGATACCGGGGAAAATTTCGGGTATTTCTCTTTCCAGGCTTTTTTTAAACATGACCAGGATTTTCGAGGCAGCCTGAGAGCCGCTCACCTGCTCCACCTCGTGGAATTTCACCAGGTCAAAATAAAGGAGCACCACCGGCCTTGACTTTTGGAGGTTTTCCAGAATCTTTCCGGCCAAGCCGGGGTCCTTCAGGCTGTGGTTCCGGAATATGGTCCTTCTTTTAAAGCCATGGAAAGAAAAGAACCTGAAGGCGACTTCCCAACCCTTGATTATCCCGGAGATCACGGTCAATCACCCGAACTTTTTAATACAAATATATAACAGCAAGTTTAAGGCATTATTACTTTTCCAAAAAAAAGATGCAAATTTCCGGTTAAATTTTCTTTAATCCCCCGGCCTGCCGGCCATTCGCAACCCCTTTACCGCCATCCCTGCTATCCTGATAAACCTGCTTTCCCGTTGATATCGAAAAAGTGGTGCCAGCGGTTAAGCCGATCCGATAAAATTTTGGAAATTAATACCTATTATACCTTTTCAGCCTTGACGGTTGTCCACCTTGCTCGGCCGCACTGTCCGGCCCCCTAGTTTCCCATTAATCAAATATATCCCGCAACCTTATAATTAAATCCTCGAAGATCGCCGGCGTAATTTCATTACCTGCGTAAGTTTCAGGCATACCATATTCATTGTTTGACTGTAGCTTATAAACCATTATTTCTTTACGAAGATAGTTGGCAATCCAATATTCTTTAACTTGATGCTTTTCGTACAGGTGAAGTTTTTTCACATAGTCCATGGATGGTGACGAAGGTGATACTATTTCTATGATCCAATCCGGTGAACCGATACAGTACTTGTCAGTTAGCTTGGACTGATCACATACAACCAATATATCGGGTTGAACAACCGTTTTAATATCTTTAGCTTCTTCGTTTCTTTCCGGAAGCAGCACATCGTAAGGTGAACCAAATACTTCACAATGTTTGCCTTCCAAGTAATTTGCAATGCGGACAAGCAATTTACGAGAAACTCTCTGGTGTTGTGTTGAAGGCGATGGTGACATGGCAAGCGTTCCTTCGATAATTTCGTATCTTATATCAGCAGGAAGGCTTAAGTAATCTTGATAGCTATATTGTTTTAGTTTGTCTTCAGCTGTGCGTGTCACTTTATAGATGACCCCCTTTTCCAGGTGCCAGGCACCTGGCATCTATTCCCAGGTGCCTGGCACGTTAAAATACCGGGTAAAGCTCTTTCCACAATACTGTTTTTGTTTTGACGGGTACAGCACCCGCCATTGGCATCAGATCTTCTTCATAACACATAGCAAAATCACCTGTACTCTGTTCCCCTTCATCCAGAATTATGCCCCTGGTACAAACGGCCCCGTGCAGCGCGGCGCCGCCCCGGGCACGCAATTGGCCGTCTGCCAGGATGTTTGCATATACTGTATGATTGTTGATGTTAACATCACCCAGGGCGACGAGAGTCAGGCTTCCCGCACCAACATCGACATGCTCGCCAACATAGTACTTGGGTTCCAGATCGCCCACCACATTAATGTCCCCGGTGCAAAAAAACAGAGCCGTCCCGCAGTAATCCCCCGAGACGGTAATATCACCGTCCACATAATAAAAGCCGTTGTAACCGGCTGCTGCCCTGGCAACTTCGATCACTTCACCGCCGGGCGGATGGGACGTCTCAAAAGTCTTATCTGTAAGAAAAACATGCCCGTCCTCCAGGGCCTTTTGCAGGTAATATGCCGTATCCAGTTCCGGAAAAGGGGGTATATAGTTATAATTGCTTCGTTTTTGACCATCATGCCTGCCGGTTATTTCTCCGCTGGCGTAAATACTGCCATTAACCTTCAACGTGCCCCCAAGGTTAACATCGCCATCCATAAAAAGGTTCGCATCAACATTCATTTTCCCAGGAGGATTAAAAATCCTCGGCTTTTCGGGTAAAATGACGAATCCTTTAAAATAATCTTCCGCATTGTACACGGCAACGACGGATTCCAGTGTCTTTTTAGCCAGCAAATCACCATTGTCACCCGTACATTTTCCAACCGAGTTGATGACCAGGGACGTGCCGATATCCTGCCGCTGTTTTAATGCCATAACCTCATAAGTGATATTATCTTTTAGTTCTGTTTCCGGAAAAACCGTAATATTTTTACCCGCCTCAGGTAAATTGTTGTACCAGCTTATATTTTTTTTAATCCTAGCAATGGTTGTTTCGATACCGGCTTCCGCCGCGTAAAGCGCTTGAACAAACTTTTCTTCGCGCACGATGTTATTATGTTTGTGATAAGCAGTTGTACCCAGGGCAACGATAAGCGTAAAAAGCACAGCAGTGACCATAATTACTAAAATTACAGTCTGTCCATCTTTTTTAATATAAAAAGACCTTTTCACAGACCGCCCCCCGGTTTAATTCCTTATCCTGACAGTAGTGCTTACCTCTATTTCCCCGCTACCGTCCTTTTCCCCGACCAGAGTCAGGGTAACCAACCCGGTGCTTGTACCAGCACCGGCAAGTTCAACCTGAAGCTTTTTGACATACCTGGCTACCGGATTATGGCCATGTCCCCCGATTGATCGAGTTAACTGTTTAGCCGTCTCGACATCACCGCTGGTACTGATCCGGTAGGTGATTATATCTCCCCGGGTGTTCTTAAATGACAGCCTGCCGCCCCCGTCCTGCTGATAAGAAACAACAACATCAGCATGGCGAAGTTCCCGGGAAAGCCGGTTTATCCCCAAGCGCAGGTTTTCCTCAACTTCCGCCCGGTCCCTGTTTTGATGATAGATATGAACACCAAATATAAAAAAATTCTTAACAATGGTTATCACCAGTAAAATTAATAACAGGGATACCACCATTTCCACCAGGGTAAACCCGCCCCGGTCTTGCAGCATCAATCCATCACCTTTTCGCCCTGGCCCCGGTAATAGTTACTGTTCTTTCCCGGCCGGTTCCCGGCTCGGTGTAATAAACAGTGACACAAATATTTTTTAAATAGCCGCTGTAAACGTCATCTTCCCTGACTTCCACGGCATACTGGTAACCGTCGTATGGAGCAGCGAAAATTTTCTTTTCCTCCGGAGCAATTTCTTCATATTTGTTGCCGGAAACCTCTTCAAATTTACCCTGAGCCAGTTCCAACGCGACAAACCTTTTCCCGGCACCTTCCGACTGGCGTGAAACAGCAACCATCGCCATGGTTGCCGGTATAACGCTAATGCCAAAAATTAAAATGGCTACTACAACCTCCATGAAAATAAAGCCGCGTTTATCGTTCCACAACAGAAATACCTCCCATTTAAATTATTCGTTGCCCTCGGGAGGGTAATCACTGATTCTGGTGCGGCCGGTAACGACAGCAACTATCACGTATTGATATTTTCCTGTTTTACGGCTTCGTAAACTGATGTGCCCGCCACTGGTGGGCATACCCTTGGGAGTGAATTTGATGATGTCGTTTTCAAAATTTGTATAGACAATATCCACGCCGCCAGGCATGACAACTTCACGGTAAACGCCTGGTTTCGACAGGTCAATCATCCTGTACTTATCATCCCTGACATACAGGTTGATCTGGTACGTGGAGGACTCGTCGGCCAGCGCATCCTGCCCCGTGGAGCGTATTTCCTGCTGCAACTGCCGGCAAGCAGCGTCAAGCTGGTAATCGGCCAGAAAATTATTAAATGAAGGTATGGCTATGGACATAGCGATGGTTAGAATTAAAAGAACAACTATTAACTCAATTAACGTAAATCCTTTACGGTTAAAAATACATGCTCCAATCACCTTTGAGTAAATTACATTTTACAGGTGTCTATACCCTTATAACTCTTTTTGCGGCAGCTTCTCTGTATCAGTGGAATTATTTACTTGTAACGTATCGCCGCGCCGTTATTTACACCGGCAATTGTATCAACTATATTCAGAATCATCACTTCGGATTCAATACCATACTTTTGTTTTACGTCGTTAATTTTAAAATATAAGATTTTGCCCTCAGCTTTAGGTTGAAAAACTAATTCAAAACCACCGGTGGTGATATGGTTAATAATCTTTGAACCATCTTTATTTCTAAACTCAATAAAGCCATCATCATTAATAAAAATGTAATTGTCCTGATTAGTTATGGTTTCCGGAATAGCATCATTCTCATCTAAAATTTCCAGCTCAGCAGCATAGCGAACCTGCCTGGTTATAAAATCCGCTGCCAGTCTTATATCCTGCTGAACATTTGATTGGCTTTCTCCAATTGTGAAAGATGTCGTGCCGAAGTAAAAAAAAGAATACCCCACCCCCAAAACGACAGCCAAAAGGGCAAGGACAATCAGGAGTTCAACTAAACTAACACCTCGCTTGTCATAAGTTATTTTTAAAATATTAATCTACTCCTTCACCGAAATGGTTATTGATTGGGTACGAATGAAGTTATGGTTACCGTCCGTTCATTTCCGTTACTGTCAGTGTAAGTTTGGTCACATATCACAAATTTTCCTGTTACAGTTATAGGATCGGTGAGGGATGGAAAACTTATTGATATTGTGCCATCTGTAACATTATTGCCACTTTTATTAATAATTGCATTTTCCATTTCCTTTTGTACCTTATATAGAGCCTCGCTCTTACGCCCGGCGGAAAAAATGCCCGAAAAGCCGGCAGAAAAAAGAGTTGTAAAAGTAAAAACAATTATTACTAATATAGATATTGCTACAAGGACCTCTAATATCGAAAAACCTTTTTTATTGTTCATTTAACCACCTGGCCTTCAATTTCCTTCATAACACTCCATCAGACCACCGGCCCCTTTTGAAACCTATTATAGTTGAAATAATATCAACGTTATTAGGAAGCCTATAAAATATTTTTTAATAAAGCCTTAATTCCTTGCCCAACTACAAGTTACTCAACACCTGAGCACTGGATTTCATACTAACGACCCCTTACATAATTACAATTTTTTTATTCTTCTAGCCAGGTACCTTTTTCATACGCTAATACTGGGAGGTTTTCCGAACTGTAGTATTTATGTATTATCTCTATGTTCCCCGGTCCTCCACATTTATAATTTTTCGCAATAAAGGCACCCACATACGTACCATTTCCGCTAAAATCAATAGTAGCACCGGGGGCATAAATAGCTCCCTCAAATCGAATCTTATCTTCCTTAGATTCACCCCCACCTCCCACAAACTTAATTTTACCGCCTTCTTTTACAAAAATGTAAAGCGATGCGTTATCATTTATTTGGAATTCAGCATTACCCTTTAAATCAAGTGTATCGTTCACAAATAACATCAATCTACCTTTTCCTTCTAGTTTGATTATTCCATTGCCGCTCACGTTAAATGTATCTACCATAATTTTTAAATCATTATTATCCATTCTAAAAGTCAGCTCATCATTTCCCTGGAGATTGATCCTGTCATACATGCCATTGCTGCTAATCGGTTTTTCATCAGTATTCTGCTTATTTCCTTTTCCATTTTCATCAGGTATGGAACCTTTATACTCGAGACCTGTTGGGAATGATGCCGGGGGATAAAACATATTTGAATATGGGTATATTCCATATTTTTCCCAATCGAATTCAACGTTCTTATTAATCGTGATACCGGCATTGGCTCCCAAATCACCTTCAATACCGGCAGATCCGCTATTGATCACAATGTTATCTTCACTGCTCGCAGAAAACAAAGCCCATTTTTTAAATATATCCATTCTCTTCAGAGTAAGGGTCACGCTTTGATTGACATCGTTTACTTTGCCTGTGGATTTAATCGAGATGTTATCTGTATCTCCGGCAACATCCACTTCAAACGTACCCCTGCCAAGACTAGCGGGGTCTGATTTTGGAGCATTGATTAAATCAATTGCCTCACCGGGATGTTTGATTATCCATTCAGCAATAGCCTCTGCTCCGGACCGAGCAATATAGTAGGCCTGCATTCTTTTCTCATCCCTTGAAACCTGCAAAGCGTCTGATACGCTGTACTGCAACAGGGTTGTTCCCAGCAACATTAAAACAACCATAATTACAAGAACCAGCGGCACAGCTAATCCTCTTTCATCGATTACGATTTTCATATACTTCCTCCAATCGAATGCAGGGAACTATCATCATCCAGTATCCTCAGCTTAGCCTGAACGTTATAATAAAATGCTCCGTAAGGTTTAATTATGCCGGCTATGTGGTTCGTTTTCCTTATATTTCTCCTACCCGCCGGGCATAACTACATCTTTATATTCCCCGAGCCAGGCCAGGTCAATCACCCGGCACATGTCCGAGTCGAGACATAAACGGAATTGATAGCCGGCGGATTCCTCAGCCAGCGCATCCTGCCCAAGGAAGCGTATGTCCTGCTACAGTTGCCCGCAGGCTGAACCAGACGGGTAGTCTAATAAGTAATTATTAAGCGCTGAATTTATTGAATGTGGTTGGAATTTTCCCCGGCCAGCCGCCAGCAGTTTCTGCCTTCCCGCTTGGCCCTGTAAAGGGCTTGGTCCGCAAGATCGACCAGCTCCGCGGCTTCGCCGGCGTGCGCCGGAAAGCTGGCGCCGCCGAGGCTGATGGTCAACCTTCCCCCGGGCTGGCGCTCCCCGTTGGGAAAAGGATATTCCTCCACCGCCCGGCGGGTGTTTTCCATCACTTGCACCAATCCTTCCGGCCCGGTGTTGGGGAGGATCACCAGGAATTCCTCGCCGCCGTACCTGGCGATGATGTCGGATTGCCTGAGCGTCGCGGCAAGTATTTTTCCGAGGGTTTTCAGCACCATGTCCCCCGCGGGGTGCCCGTTAGTGTCGTTATAATGTTTGAAGTGATCCACATCCAACATAATTACGGACAGAGGCGACTCGCTGCTGGCAGCGTCCATTATTTCCCGTTTCAGGGCGTATTCCATGTACCTCCGGTTATACAAACCCGTAAGAGGATCCCTGCTAACCTCGCTGGCAAGCACGGCCAGCTGTTTTTTGCGCTTTAATATATTATCGATTTTAAGCAACAACTCCCGGCGATCAACAGGTTTAGTGATAAAATCATCTGCCCCGTGCCGGAGGCTGTTAAGCTTGTCCTCCTGGTCGTTCAAAGTAGTGATGACGATAACCGGCACCCCGGAAGTAGCCGGCGTCGACTTGATACGGCGGCAGACCTCAAAACCGTCCATGCCGGGCAGGACCAGGTCCAGCAGCACCAGGTCGGGAACGTGTTCCAGAGCAAGTTTTAAAGCTTCGTGCCCGTTGGTGGCGGTAATGATATCCATATCCCGGCCTTCCAGGTACCGCAGCAATACTTTCATCTGTAAGGGACTGTCTTCCACCACGAGAACCAGCGGTTTATCTTTAAGTGACTCAACCGGTTTCTCAGCGCTACTCTCAGCCCGCTTCCCGCTTGCCATCAGGGAATTTATAGCTTCGGCAAGCTTACCGGGGCAAACGGGTTTGCTGACGGTCTCACCGGCAGACAATGCCTGCAACGGCGACACCTGACGTAAATCCTTCGCATCTTCGACAGTAATGACTAGGACGGAGGGGGGCGGCGAAGCGTTCTCCACCAGCCGGGCCAACGCTTCCATTTCCGTCTTGTCGCCGGGTGAATCCACAATCAGTATGTCGGGCGGCGTACAGGCAATTACCCGGGCTAAAGCTGTCAGTTTGCCGGCCACCTGTAGACAAAACAAATTGTAGTCCAGGGACCTGGCCACGGTTTCAATAGTGGTGATATCAGAACTGTAGAGAGCAATACACCCGGTCATTTCTTTGATTTCCATACGCTCACCATGCATATTTCATTATAGGCATACAAAACCCGGTTTGGGGCTTGCTCCGCAAGGACAATCTTTTCCCCGGCATCCTGCGTTAGCCGGGTAGCAGGCGCCGCGCCCGGTGACGGTCAACCAATCCCCGGGCGCCCACACTGCCGGGGAAAAGATGCAATGTAGAAGGGGGAGTACGAATGTACATATGCACCGTACTCCCTCGAAAAAAAGACACAACATTCCAAATGCGATCCATAGCAACGTAAGCTTGTAACTTCCTCTAACAATAAGTTAACAAAGCACCGTAGCTTGTAGCTTGTTCTGGCATTTTAGTTTGTTTTTGCGACAACCAAGAACCGTCCCCTGTCGCATTATACCCCTTGGGGGACATAGTGATTTGTCCAATCACCTACTGGACCAATGGTAGGCCGGTCCCCATCATCTGAAGTATTTAATTCATAGTTTCCCTCACCGGCACCTTCTAACCCACAACCTTCAGGTATTACCATAGATGAAGCACCCTGTACATAATCATCAAGATCACTTAGGTCATCTGGCCATTCGCCTTCTACTGCTCTATATTGGTCTATTGCTCCATCAAGTATGCGCAAATTAGCATCATGTGCCCTCTGTGCAGCCCCTCTGGTAGTACTATTATAAATCGGCACCGCAATCGCAACCAAAATACCAATGATAACCACAACCACCATCAGTTCCACCAAAGTAAAGCCCTTCTGGTTCTTCATCTGGCGGCACAGTTTGTAAAACATAGCTTTTTCACCTCCTTTCCGTCATATTTAAAAATGCCATTTTTTTCTTAATAACACTATACCAACAAAAATCATTTTGAGACACTTATCAAAATAATTGATCAAGTCGCTATTTTATCGAACCTTTAGCGGTAAGGATGATAATCCGGCCGTCCTTGTCCAGGGTTACCCGGCCCCCGGCCGGGTTAATGTTCAGCACCCGGTACCCGTTAAAGGATTCACCTTCCCTGACGTCGTAAAAGTTATCCTGGTGGCTGAAATAAGCATGATTCTCGCCGTTTTCAATGTAAGTGGTGACAAGTTCGGGGCCGCCGGCAACCGGCATGCGGTCCTCCGGTACTATAGCAGGAGAATCACCGTTACCAGTTGTTTCCCCTGCTGTTTTTGTGGAATTTTCCGAAGCGTAAGCCACTACCAAGGGCTCAAAGGGATCGCGCCACGAACCGCTTTTCGGCTTTTCCACCGGTCCGGGCCCTGCGGGCGGGGACGCCGCCGCAACCCCGGTTACCGGCGTGCCTGGCGCTGCGCCGGTAACCACCGGCGCCTGTACAAGCGGGTTAAAGGGGTCCTGTTCCGGTTTAACTAGATTTTGTTTTTCTGTGCCTTTGCCATTTTCTGCGGCGGATTGATTGATACTGTAAGCACCCGTTTCACCAGCCGCGGCGAGGACAGCCGGCGGTTTTCTCAAGTCACTGCCGCAGCCTGCGGCGGCCATTGCCGGAATGACGCACAGCAGGCTTAAAACAATTGTCTGCAACAATATTTTTCTGCGGCAGGTATCCCCGGTCATTTTACCTCACCTGCCTTGCCCGGAGGCTGAGCTTCCGAGTAAAAAGCGCTGGCGGCAATCTCGGCCTTAATCTGGGGGAGTTCCTCACGACCCTTGCCGATTTTGATATTATCAATGCGCAATGCCCTCGGCCCGTCCTGCAGGTCCGCCAGCAGGTCAAGCAGTGCGTGGTAGCGCCCCTCGAAAGTGATCCTGAAAGGCATCTCTACATAATCCTGTTTTTTTACACGCTGCTCAAAGCGGACCTGTAAAAAGTGCATGCCTGATTTTTGAGCAATGTTAGTAATATCTGTAATCAACATATCTTCGGCTGGTTCCGCAGGTAGAACTTTATTATATAACGCCAGCTGTTCCTGCAAACCAGCGGACCGCTCTTTGACGCGCGTCAATTCCCGAAGGCGTGCCCGGGCGCTTTCAACGGCCGCCTGTTCAGTGGCCGCCATGTCCCTGGCTGCTTTAAAAGCGGTGACCTGGTTATACATCAGAAAAGTTATTAGTCCCAATATTGCAAACCCCAAAGCCCCCCATAGAAGGGTGCGGTTTTTCTTTTCCGCCAAAATCACTTACCCGCCTTTCCTTCCAACCGGGTGATAAGCCGGTCCCGGCAGCAGCGCAGCCTTGATTTCAAACTGAATCATGGGCTGTTCCAAAAGGTTTTCCTCGGAAGAGAACTGGCAGCGGATATCAGCCAGCCCTGGAACACGCTGTAAATCTTTCAGCCACTGGGCCACTGCCAAGTGGTCGAAGGCCCAGCCGCGGATAACCAGCTCTCCGGCTGAAGTGTCAGGTGAAGATTGCGCCGGTTCGTTTAACAATTGTTGCTGCCCCTCCGACGATTCCCGGGGATTGTCCCCGCCTTGACCTGCCGGGGCTTTATTGCTTTCGTCAACCTTATATGTAGCTGATAAATCCGTCAGCCATATGTTTACGGGCATGTCCAGCCCGATACCGGCCAAAACCCTTGCCCAGTCCGGAGGCGTTCCCACGGCCCGGCGCACAAGACTGCCGGTTCGCGTCACCTGATCCTGAATCCCGGCATATTGCTCGAGGGACTGAATTTTACTCTCCAAAGCTTCACGTTCCCGCTGCAACCTGGCAACCTCGGCCCGCGCCTTGATGGTATTGATGGTCAGCGCGCTGTAGGCGCCGGCTACAATTGCCAGTACCAAAGCACAGGCCACCAGCAACAGGTGCATCCTTCTCTGCTGCTCCTGCCGGGCTAAAATTTCCGGGGGTAATAAATTAATGCTTACAGGCATACCTTCAGGCCTCCAACCCGCGCAGAGCCAGGCCGATACTTACGGCAAAGTCCGGATATTCCCGTTCCGGGCTGATATTGTTAGCCCCACCCTGCCCTTTTATTCTGGCCAGGGGGTTTATTATTTCCACCGGCAGGTCCAGCGCCGCCTCCAGCAGTTCCGGCAACCCCGCAAAACGTGCACCGCGCCCGCTGAGAACCAGCTTGTCCGGAGGGGCCGCGTTGGGCTGAGCAAGATAATAGCTGATAGACGATCTAATTTCGCCGGCCAGTGCCGCTGCCCAATCATCCTGTGCATTTCCAGCGTTATCATTGCTCTCCGCCGTTGAAGCCACCTGGCTCATCGCCTGTTCCAGGACCGTGTCCATGGGATAACGCTGTTCACGGGCATATGTTTGCAAGGAAAGCGGCACCACCCGCGCAAAGCGTGGAAAACCACCGGCAATTAACAGCAGCGCGGTTAAGCCGTTGGATATATCAACCAGGGCTGCACTGGCATCCAATTGATCTTCCGGCAATGTACGCATTAGCGCCAGGGGGGAAGCGTCTATAATTACCGGTTTCAGGGAAGCTTCCGTTAAAGCCTGGATACTTTTATCCAGAAAATCCCGCCTGGCCGCCACCAGCAGCACCTCCAGCTCGGGACCGTTCTCCCCGTTATATTCGCTGATTACCGAGTGGTCGAGCACCAGCTGAGAAAGCGGAATCGGAAAATATTCTCCAGCATGAAAACGCAGCGCCCGGGCCAGCTTTTTCTCGGGCACTTTCGGAAACCTGGCCAGCCTCATGAGCACCCCTTGATTGGAAATACCTAGAACAACTTCGCGCTTCTTAATCCGGGCTTTCGACCACAACTCGTCCAAAGCTTCCGCCACCGGGGTGACTTCCATCACCACCCCTTCGGACACCGCGTGCTCGGGAATGGTAATCTCCTCTAATGCGGTCAAGGAGAATGAACGCATTGTGCCTTTAATTTCAGCAACCCGAACAACCCCGGTGTCCAGTTCCAGGCCCACCGCCCCTGCCGGTTTGAAAAATCCCAAAAGTAATCATCTCCTTCAACTTTAATTGGAAGTCAGGATAGGGCTTGGGCAATCAAATTAAGGCTCCTTGCCGGCATTTTTACCTCCCTACAGAGGTGACTACGTTAAATATGGGCAGGTAGACGGCAATAACGATACCGCCGATGATAAAGCCGACAAAGATAATTAACACCGGCTCGATAAGCGCGGTCAATCCTTTGGTCATGGTGGACACTTCTTCCTCGTAGAACTCGGCCACCTTGGCAAGCAACGTGGAAAGATCGCCGGTTTCTTCCCCGACAGCCACCATATTGGTGACCATCGGCGGGAAAAACCCGCTCTTCTCCAGGGGTAAGGCAATGCTCTGTCCTTCTTGAATCCCTGCCCCGGTCTGTTTGACCGCTTCGGTGACCCGGATACTACCGGACGCCGGGCCGGCGGCATCCAGTGCCTGCAGCACCGGGATACCCCCGGCAAGGAGTGTGGCCAGTGTACGGCAAAAGCGGGCGATGGTAGCCTTTTTAAAAAGCTCGCCGAAAACAGGCAGTTTAAATTTAATGTAATCCCACGCCCGTTTGCCGGAATCGCTGCCGGCATATAAGCGCAAACCGGTGACAACCAGGATAAAAAACAGCAGGTAAATATACCAGAAATTACGCAGCGAATCGCTTAAAGCAATGATAATCCTGGTGGGCAGGGGCAGGGCCACACCGGTTGGAAAGAAATTCATAAATATGGGAACGATGAAAAACATCATCGCCAGCACGACACAGGTGGCAAAGAGCACAATGACAACCGGATAAAAAGTGGCGGAACGAATATGATCCCGCAGGCTTTTATCCCGCTCAAGCTGTTCGGAAAGGCGTTTCAGCATTTCTTCCAGCGAGCCGCCTATTTCTCCCGCTTTAACCATGTCAACGTACATGGTGGAAAAAACATCCGGGTGGGCAAGCAGCGACTCGGAAAAACTTGCCCCGCTTTCCACATTGCGCGCGACCTCGCCGGTAACACGGCTCAAGGTGGGGTTTGTTGTCTGTTCGTGCAACGTATAAAGACAGCGAGTCAACGGGATGCCGGCTGCAAGCATGGCCGCCAGCTGCCGGCTGAAAAAGCTGAGATCCCCGATACCGACTTTTCGCCGCATCTCAAATGCTTTCTTAAATTGGGACTGTTTCACTTCCGACAAATCAACAACGGTGTAGCCCATCCTGCGCAACCGTGCAGCAGCCGTCAATTCATGCTCGGCTTCCAGCTTACCCGTTATTGAAACCCCTGTCCTGTCATACGCTTGATAAGCATATAAGGGCATACTATCACCCTTCCTCCGGGCACTATGTAATAACTGGTTATCGTATTACAGGTAGTTTCTCCGCAGCGCCCTTTCCAGCTCGGTCCGGTCAACACAACGTGCCAGGGCCGTTTCCCGGCTAATGACCCCGGCCAGGCATAAATCGGCCAGGGCCTGGTCCATGGTCTGCATACCCATGTTTCGCCCGGTTTGCATCACCGTGTACAGCTGGTGCTCTTTACCCTCCCGGATTAAATTTTTCACCGCCGGGGAGGTAAGCAATAATTCCACGACAGCCACTCTACCCTGACCGATCTCCTTCGGAATCAGCTGCTGGGCTATGACGCCCTGCAGCGAATCGGCAAGCTGTTGTCTGATCTGGCTGCGGGTACCCTCCGGGAATACATCTATAATACGGTGCACGGCAAGGGTCGCGGTTTGGGTGTGCAACGTTGAGAACACAAGGTGCCCGGTTTCAGCGGCAGTAAGGGCAATGGAAATACTCTCCAGATCCCGCATTTCCCCAATCATGATCACATCGGGGTCATGGCGCAGCACGTGCCGGAGGGCATTGGCAAAGGAATGAGTATCATTGCCTACTTCCCGCTGTTTAATTATGGATTTTTTATGACTGTGTAAAAATTCAATGGGATCTTCCACTGTGACAATATTCAAGCAGCGCTCTTCATTGATCAGGTTAATAATTGACGCCAGGGTAGTCGATTTGCCGCTGCCGGTCGGCCCGGTAACAAGCACCAGGCCGCGCGGCAGGCGGGCCAGTTCCTTAACCGCCGGCGGGAGGCCCAAATCTTCCAGGCGCGGTATATTCATGGCCACCACCCGGAAATTGACGGCCAGCGAACCGCGCTGCCACATGATGTTACACCGGAAACGGCTGACACCGCGAATTGAATGCGAAAAATCCAGCTCCAGGTCTTTTTCCAGCTTCTCCCTGTGGTGGGGCCCAAGAACGGGAAAAATAAGATCTTCTATATCCTGGGGCATTAAAACCGGGAGATCCTCCATTGGAACCAGTTCCCCGAATACACGAACAACCGGTCGGGAGCCTGCCGTGAGGTGAAGATCGGAGCCTTTCATTTCCACCGCGCGAGCCAGGATTTGATTGAGATCCGGCAGATTTTGTTGAATCATTGTACCACCCTCATTAATTCTTCCAGTGAAGTAACGCCCTGTTTCACCTTCACCAGTCCATCCCGGCGCAGGGTAACCATCCCTTCGGCAACCGCGGTCGCCTTAATATCCTTTGCTGACTTTCGCTCAAGGGTCAGGCGCTGGATGCTTTCAGTGACAAACAGGAGTTCATAGATGCCGGTTCTACCCCGGTAACCCGTATTACTACAACGCATACATCCCCTGGGGCGGTAAAGCTTTAAGGTTGTTTCATTTTCATCCAGGGGAAAATCCGGTATATCCAGCAATTTTTCCAGCGTTAGCTCATAAGGTTCTTTACAGTTGGGACAAAGCACCCGGACCAGGCGCTGGGCCATAATACATACCACGGACGATGCGGTTAAAAACGGTTCTATACCCATTTCGGCCAGGCGGGTAATGGCACCGGCGGCATCATTGGTATGCAGCGTTGAAAAAACCAGGTGACCCGTCAGGGCCGATTCGATGGCTAACTTTGCGGTCTCTTTATCTCTGATTTCACCAACCATGATAATATCCGGGTCACTGCGCAGGATCGACCGTAATCCTGACGCAAAGGTAAGCCCGGCCTTGGGATTAATCTGAATTTGATTAATCCCATCCATGCGGTATTCAACAGGGTCTTCAATAGTGATGACGTTTTTCGCCACTTTATCCACTGTAGCCAGGCTGGCGTAAAGCGTGGTGCTCTTGCCGCTACCCGTGGGGCCGGTGACCAAAATACAACCATAAGGGAGGTTGATTATTTCCCGGTACTTTTCCAGGATTTCAGGGGTAACACCAAGTTCTTCAAGGGTAATCATTTTAGACGAGCGGTCCAGGAGCCGCAAGGTTAACCGTTCACCGAAGCTGGCGGGCAGCGAAGCAACCCGGGCGTCAATGGTCCGCCCCTCGATTTTCAGTGACACCCGCCCGTCCTGGGGTATCCTGCGCTCGGCAATGTTCATGTTAGCCATAATTTTTATCCGTGAAACCAGTGAAGCGTGCATTTGCCCGGGCAGTTGCATGATGTCATGCAAAACGCCGTCAATTCTGAAACGCACCCGCACATAGTTTTCATATGGTTCGATATGTATGTCACTCGCCTTGGTGCCAACCGCCTGGGCCAGAATCATGTTGGCCAGCTGCACGGCAGGCTTGGCGGCAGATTCTTCCTCTTCAAGGGTAATATCCTCTTCCTTTTGTTCCTCATTATCCAATTGATCAAACTCCATACCGGCACGGGTATATTTTTCTATTGCGGCGCTCAATTCACTATCCGGCACAACCACCGGTTTAATGTCATACCCGGTGAGAATGCGCAGGTCGTCAATAGCCATGATATTATCAGGGTGCTGCATAGCCACGGTGAGCTTGTCACCATTGAAAGCAATAGGCAAAACATTATATCTTTTTAAAGCCTCCGCCGGCAATGTGGCCACAGCGGCGGGATCAATCCGGAAATTTTCCAGTGAAATAAATGGAACACCGGCGCGCTTGGCAATTACCCTGGCTATGTCGTCTTCAGTGCAATATCCCAGCTTCACCAGTACTTTGCCGAGATAATTTTGTTTATCTTTACTCAGTTTTTGATTATTCAGGGCTTCATTTAATTGTTCTTCTGTTATTACACCTTCTTTAACCAGCCATGTCCCAAGAAAATTTTTTGCAAATTTCATCACAACTTAACCTCATGGGATAAATATTAACAGATTTTTTATTGTCAATTATTTTCTCGAAAAGCAATTATTCTCCTTCTTGACGGGCCATATTGTCACACCTAAATACAAAAAACAAAAAGTGCGGTATTAAACAATTGCCCGCACCTGGTTGCCCGGCCGCCATAGCATTATGCCTTAGGCCCGTAACTCTGCGCCCGCTCCTTTCGGAACGTTTGCCTTTTTCAGGTAAGTAAATTGGAAATTGAAATATTAAAAAATAGTAAATTTTGGTCTAATTATAAGAGAAAAATGGACCAAAAACAATAGCTGCCTCTTACAATTTATACGAGACAGCTTAATAGTGGCTAATCCTTGCTCTCAGCAATGGCTTGCAATATTTTTTCACGGCGAATGTTTCTTTCAATACTTACTTTGCCGATGGTGCGTGGTAAAATAAATGTTATTTCGTCGTTATAAACTTTTTTATCCCTGGCCATTGCCTCCAGCATATCGCTATCCCGGAGCGCCCCGGGCACTTTTAGCGGCAAGCCGGCTTTTTCTATTAGTTTATTTATTCTAAATTCTTCCTCATAGCTCATTTGTTTCAGGTTCACAGCCAGCCTGGAAGCTGCTGCCATGCCGATGGCCACCGCCTCGCCATGGCGATATTCCGTATAACCGGTTAAAGCCTCCACCGCATGCCCCACCGTGTGCCCGAAATTCAGCACAGCCCGGCTGCCCTGTTCGGTTTCATCCTCTTCCACCACCGCAGCCTTAATGCGGCAGGACATTACCACGACATAAGCCATAGCATCAGAATCAAGTGTTAAAACTTTTTCAACATTATCTTCCAGCCAGGTAAAAAAGGAAGCATCTTTTATCACACCGTACTTGATTACTTCGGCCAGCCCGGACCGCACCTCGCGGCTGTCCAGGGTGCGCAGCGTGCCCGTATCGGATATCACCAGCGCGGGCTGGTAAAACGCGCCGATGATGTTCTTGCCCCGGGGGTGGTTTACCGCCACTTTCCCCCCCACACTGCTGTCCACCTGGGCCAGGAGCGTGGTGGGCACTTGTATGAAAGGCACGCCCCGCATGTAAGTGGCGGCCACAAAGCCGGCCAGATCGCCGATCACCCCGCCGCCCAGCGCGACCACCGGGCACTGCCTGTCCAGGCCGGCGTCAAATGCCCGGTCATAAAGGAACTCCGCGCTTTGCAGGGTTTTATACTGCTCCCCGTCGGGAACCTCGGCCCGGACAACCTCGAAGCCCGCCTGCTCCAGGCTGGCGGCCACCCGGCCGGCATAAAGGTTCCCCACCACCGGGTTGGTTACCAGCAGCGCCTTACGGCCGGCACTCACCCCGGCGATCAACTCTCCGGCCCGCTCCAGCAGCCCGTTGCCGATCATAATTTGATAAGACCGGTTGCCCAGATCAATACCAACTTCTTTCATCATCTCAGCATCCCTTTTGCCTGACATACTTGTAGAGTTCATTCAACGCTTCATGAAAGGACAGCTTGCCGGTGTCAATGGTGTATTCAGCCACGTCGTAAACTCCCTCCCGCTCCCGCAACAGTTTCAACACGTTTTCCCGGAGGTCGCCCCGGTGCAGCAGCGGCCTGTGTTTTTTATTTTTGACCCGGCTTACAATCACCTCGGGATCGGCCCGCAACCCGATCAGTATCCCGTTTTGCCCGAGCAGGGCCACATTTTCTTCGTTAAGCACCATGCCGCCACCGGTGGCGATGACCAGGCCGGACTGGCCGGCCAGTTTACGGGCCAGGAGATTTTCCTCCGAGCGGAACCTGATCACACCGTCCCGGCGAAAAATTTGTGCCACGGTTTTACCGGTTACTTCTTCGATGGCCTGGTCGGTATCGATGAACCGGTACCCCAGCCGCCTGGCAAGCTGGCGGCCCAGTGAAGTTTTACCCGTGCCCATAAAGCCGATCAATACAATATTTTTTTTCATTTTGCTCCTTTCCGGCGCTCTTTTAAATTCCCATCAGGTACTCCCGGTACAGGCGCACCCGTTCCGCAATTTCGCGCATGGTGTCTCCCCCGAATTTCTCCAGCATCGCCGCCGCCAGTTCCCATGCCGTAACCGCCTCGCCCACCACGCAGGCGGCGGGCACGGCGCAAGTGTCGGATCTTTCCACCGATGCCTCAAATGGTTCTTTGGTCTCAATGTCAACACTGCGCAGCGGCCTGTATAAGGTTGGGATAGGTTTCATGGCCGCCCTGACCAGCAAAACTTCACCGTTGGACATACCGCCCTCGATGCCGCCGGCGTTGTTGGTTTTCCGGTAAAACCCCTTTTGCGGCGCGTAAAAAATTTCATCGTGCACCTCGGAACCACGGCGTGCAGCCGCGGCAAATCCGGCGCCCACCTCAACCCCCTTGATGGCCTGGATGCTCATCAGCGCCCCGGCCAGCCTGCCGTCCAGCGTCCGGTCCCGCTGGGTATAGCTACCCAGTCCCGGCGGCAACCCGAACACTTTTATTTCAAAGATGCCGCCCAGGGTGTCACCGGCCGTTCGGGCGCGTTCAATCTCACGGATCATCTCTTCGGAAGCGAGATCGTCCGCGCAATATACTTCGGATTTGCGCGCGGCGGCGGCCAGTTCACCGGCGGGCAGTTCCGTTGCCCGCGCCTTGACCCCGCCTATTTGCACCACCGTTCCAACGATAATAACGCCAAGTTCCTCCAGCAACCGGCGGGCCACGCTGCCGGCAGCCACCCTGGCCGCCGTTTCACGGGCGCTGGACCGTTCCAGCACATTGCGCATGTCCCGGTGCCCGTACTTCATGCTTCCGGTCAAGTCGGCGTGGCCCGGCCTGGGCCTTGACACCGCCCGGGCCGCCAGGTCGGCCTCCGGCCCCGGCGCCATAACCCGGCGCCAGTTCTCCCAGTCCCTGTTTTCCACCACCAGCGTCACCGGGCTGCCCATGGTCAGGCCGCCCCTTACCCCGGAGGTAATTTTCACCCGGTCCCGCTCAATTTTCATTCGCCCACCCCGGCCGTATCCCCCCTGGCGGCGGGCCAGCTGTTCATCGATGTATTCACTTGTCAGGGGAAGCCCCGCCGGTAAACCGTCCACGATGGCGGTAAGGGAGGGGCCATGGGATTCCCCCGCGGTAAGGTAGCGCAGCAATTATTTCAACCCCCTATTTTTCATAACCCGCGATTCCGGCAACCAAAGAGCCGGTCTGTGCTGATAAATTGCCCGGTACTAGTGTTCCGCGCACAGGTGATAACTTTTCATTATTTCTGCCGGCGCCGCGTCACAGCGATATGGGCGTCAATACCGATGCTTCTATTCTGAAATGCCCGTCTGCTTGTACAATTCACGGCGCATCACTTCCACCGGAGCGGCCAGCCCGGTCCATTCTTCCAGGGCAAGCACTCCCTGGTACAACAACATGCTCAGCCCGTTGGCTACAACCGCGCCGTTGCGGGCGCCCCTAACCATAAAGGGCGTGCGGGGCGGGTTGTATACGGTGTCGTATGCCAGCTGGCCTTTGCCGGGCAAATCGCCTGGTAACGGAAATTCTTCCACCGCTCCGCCGGCCATGCCCACGGGAGTGCAATTGACCAGCAGCGCGGACCGCCGGGTAAATTCCTCCAGTTGCCGGTCCCCGGCGTCCCAGTGAAACGCGCGCGCTTGCGTTCCCGTGGCCGCGGCCACCATTTCAGCCAGTTTGAGCGCTTTTTCAAACCGGCGGTTCACCACGGCCAGTTCCGGGCAACCCGACCGGGCCAGCGCCACGGCTATCGCCCTGGCCGCGCCGCCCGCCCCAAAGATCACCGCCGGGCCCTTACCGGGGTCAAACTGGTAATCCTCCCGCAGCGCCTTGATCAAGCCGGGCCCGTCGGTATTATGGCCGGTTAAAACGCCTCGCCGGTTGATAATGGTATTAACGGCCCCGTATAATTTCGCCTCACCGGTAAGTTCATCCAGGTGGGGGATAACCGCTTCCTTGTAAGGCACCGTTACGTTTACCCCGGCAATACCCAGTGCCCGGATGCCGGCCACCGCTTCCCCCAGCTTTTCCGGCGGAGGACAAAACGGCACGTAAACACAATTGATCCCCAGTTCCCGCATGGCGGCATTGTGCATGGCCGGTGAAAAACTGTGCGCCACGGGATTGCCGATGATACCGTAGACAACGGTTTTACCGTTAATCATAACAAGCCCCCTGATTACCAGACCCGGTATTGTTTATCCTTATGTGACACCCGGTCCGATATGCGTTTTATAACCAGTTTTTCCAGAGGCCGGTTGATCAGCCTGGTGGCCCAAAAATCCCTGCCCGGCATGGGAACAACCAGGATGGTATATAACCCCAGCATATTCCCGCCCAGGATATCCGTAAAAATCTGGTCACCGACCACCGCGGTTTCTTGCGGCTTAACCCCGAGCAGGTCCATGCCGCGCTGGAAAGCATGGCGAAACGGTTTTACCGCCCTGACAACGCAGGGTATGCGCAGAGGGCCCACCAGCCTGCGGACCCTGGCGTTGCTGTTATTGGAAACCACGCATAACTTGAAACCCTTTTCCAGCATGCCTTGCAGCCACTGCGTTATTTCCCGGGAAAAACGGTCTTGATCCCTGGGAACGATGGTATTGTCAAGGTCCAGAAGTAAGGCTCTGATACCCATTTTTTTAAGCTCTTCCGGATTGATTTCGTATATGGCGGGCACGTACATCCGGGGATATAATACGCTCAGCATCTCGGCCCCCTCAAACCAGTAAATTAGCTTTTTCCAGATCTCCGGGCGTGTTGACGTTAAAAAAAACCCGGTCCAGGCGCGGTTCCACGATCGCCATTTCATTTTCTTCCAGGTATCTGACTTTAACCCGGTCGTAAAAACCGGTAATTTTATTCCGCCCCTCGGCCAGACGGTGTTCAATAATATTAATGCATGATTTGCCGTACAGGGCGAATAATGGTTCGGGATACCCGCGGTAACGGGGCACAACCACATCGTAGCCCGTCGCCTCCTTAATTATCAACCGGGCCAGTCCTGCGCTGACGAAAGGCATGTCACAGGCCGTAACCAGCGCCCGGGGATATGAGGCGTGAACCAGCCCGGCATGGATACCGCCCAGCGGCCCGCGCCCGGTGATAATGTCGCTTATGACCCTGTCGCCGTAACCGGTATATTTTTCCGGGCAGCCGGTAACCACCAGAATTTCACCCACCAGATTCTTCAACACGCCGGATATTCTCTCAATGATAAAATATGGCCCCACTTTGAGCAAGGCCTTTTCCGCACCCATGCGGGCATTCTTTCCCCCGGCCAGAATTATTCCGGTGACCCCTTCCCCGGCTTGTTTCACCATAATGCACTCCCAATAACCAAGCATATATTCAATATTATTGTTGCCGCCCTCCGCTGTCAATAAAACCGTATCCCCGTCCGCAGATCCCGGCAGGCAACGCTTAAGGGTATAGTATGCTGTTAATTTCTACATTGTCAAATAATTTCCTTTCTTGTTGTAAATTTTTAGCCGGAACTGTTTTTTTTGCAATTACGCTATCAAGGTCATAAACTGTTGGAAAAAAGCGTCCCTGAAACAATCCCGCAACTGGTGCGGGGCCAGGGACGCTTTGTTTTTCATATTTTTTATTCATCTGATGGCGTCCAATATTTTCCCCGGCCCACGGCCGGGTGATTAGATGCCTCAGCCGCCACCGAACCCGCCACCGGCGGCCGGTAAATCGCATGACCCGCCACCCCCGCCGGTACGCACGGCGCAACCGGTGAATAATTGCTCGATTTTCCCGGCGCCGCAAGCGGGACAGGTGACCTTATCCTTTTCACTGATGCTTACCAGCACAGTAAATTTGTGTCCACATTGGCCGCAACGAAAATCGTAGGTCGGCAATCCGAATCCCTCCTCGCTGAACAATTACAGGGTAATCGCCCCGTTGGGGCAGGCAAAAACACATTCTTCGCAATCGTTGCACCGGCCGGTGTCCACATGGGCGGTTTTAACCCGGACCGATATCGCTTGCATTGGACACATTTGCGAGCATACCCCGCAGCCGATACACAATTCTTTAATCACAACCGCAGCCATATAAATTAGATCCTTTCTACTCTATATGGCCTTATTATAATATATAAATAAATGTTAGACAATCCCTTTGGCTAAGATATTTCAGACCGTTTGAACAGCTGAATAAAATTTAAAATGAATTGCATTTCTTTTTCGTTGAGATTGCAAACCAGGTTTAAAACCGCCTGAACGTTGGGGTGCATGAGCATCTCCCTCAGCTCGGGGTTCATCAGGCTCAACATCTGGTCTACGGCGCCCGGTTCCATGATAAAGTAACAGGGGGAAACCCCCATGACTTCGGATATCTTTTCCAGTGTTTTTAAAGACGGCTGCACCTTGCCGTGCTCAATTTGTCCGATCAGCCCGGCGGTCACACCGGCGAGGTTGGCCAGCTGGGCCTGGGTTAATCCATATTCTTCCCTCAAGGACTTCAGTTTATGGCCCAGGGAACCCTCGTGGCTGATCAGCGCGGAAACCGCCGTATCCAGTCCCTCGGCTATTTTTTTCAGCGTGTTCAGGGCGGGATACACCGCGCCCCGTTCAATTTCATTCAGGTAAGACAGGGTTATGCCCGCCCGCTGGGCCAGGTCCTGCGGGGACAGCCCTTTTTCGGACCGCATCAACCGGATTTTATCCCCCAGGGAAAGCCCGGTATCGGTCACATCTCCTTTGATCAGCTGCGCCTTGGAAACATTTAATGCAGCAGCCAGCTTGTCGATGGTTTTTAAAGAAGGACGTTTGGAACCTCGCTCAATTTCGCTCAGGTACGACAGAGACAAATTGGCCCGCTTGGCCAAATCCTGCAAAGTATAACCCCGCTCTTCCCGCAGCGCCCTGATCTGCTCTCCCCTAACGATCATCACTAACACTCCCGGAATTAAATTACAGTAAGATATAATAGCTTATGTGCTTTTGGGAACATGGTGAAGTAACAACATCCCCCAAAGTTCAGGTTTTATTTCTCTATTCTAGTATCACTATTATCCTACTATACCATTACTAATTAGTCAATTGAGGGAGAAACCGGGGATAACAGCAAATTTGGACTTGTAACCAATATGCCCGGGATGAATGTCCATCCCGGGCAGGCAGCAGTCCTGAAAAACACGGTTAAGCACGTTCCACCAGATCTTTTAACCGGAGTACTTGACCCAAATGTTCATGTTTTCGAATCCTCCACTAATATGGCAATTATTCACCAGCGTTCCCCTGTAGCGGTATCCCAGCCTGTGAAAAACCAGATTCATTCCGAACGAAGACGCCCTGGCCAGGCTATACAGGCAATTAACTTTTCTGGAAATACAGTCCTGTTCCAGTTGCCTGATCAAGTGACTCATCATCCCCGCCCCCCTTGCCCCGGGCAGGGTGGCGCAATTGGTCAGTTCAGCGCAGCCGTTCGACCGGTTCACTTCTGCCGCAGCCACGCTGACAATTTTCCCGTGTTGTTTTACTACCCTGAACAACACGGTTTTTCCCAAAACAGCGGCCAGGTAATCCGGGCGATCAAGCGGGCTGGGGTAGGAAGCAAATACTTTTTTGAAAACACGCGTCAAGGCGGGAATGTCACCAACAGCCGGGGTTACTACCAGGCAGCCCTCCGGCAAGGCGACCGGCTCTTTGCGCGGGCTGTTCATAACGCACTTTAATTGTACCAGGTGACCGGGCAGATCAACGCTCTTTGCCCGGCCGGGTTCCGGATACGCCGTTAAAAAATACCCGTTCCGCCCTTGAAAAAAACCTTCGATCCACCCCTCTATAGCCAACCCTTGTTTTGATAGCTCCTTTAAATGCTCCTTGCGGGCCGGAAAAATAATTTTCCCCAGGCCGTAGGCCTGACAGGCCCGGAATATAAAATCAGTCAACCTCTCCGGGTTGTTGCAGGTATAATTGTTCACCCAGGCCCGCTTGCTGAAAGTATCAATGAGCATGTCAACAGCGAAATCCCGGTTTGTTTCGTGAATAGTTTTTTGGTCCTTTGGCGCGAACATATTAAACCTCCCAACAACAGGCCCGTTTTCTGAGCAATCCATGTAATTAACCGGCGGATAATCAACCGGCGGCTTTTTTCGAATTGCCTATTTCAATGGACACACCGGAACCATCAAGCAGGCCGGCCGGCCCGGGAACATGCTTTTCCTTGGCCAGGCAGTTCTCGCAGCGGCATTCGCTGTGGTAGTGCTCAGGTTCCGTGTAGGAATAAATGTTGCCTTCAAAGTTGCGTAAAATTACTTTTTGATCCGACCGCGAGATGAGATACTGCGGCAGCACAGGAATCTTACCGCCCCCGCCGGGAGCATCAACGACATAAGTGGGGACGGCCAGGCCCGTGGTGTGGCCTCTTAAATTTTCCATGATTTCTATCCCCTTACCCACCGAAGTGCGGAAATGTCCAATGCCCTGGGATAAATCGCACTGGTACAGGTAATACGGCCTGACCCGGATGACCAGCAGCCCGTGCAATAACTTTTTCATAACATGCGGGCAATCGTTGATTCCCCGTAACAACACGGACTGGTTGCCAAGCTGGATGCCGGCATCGGCCAAGCGCCCGCAAGCTTCCGCAGACCAGGGGGTAATCTCCTTAGGATGGTTGAAATGCGTGTTAACCCAAACCGGGTGATATTTTTTCAACATGTTACATAATTCCGGGGTGATGCGCTGGGGAAGCACAACGGGTATTCTGGTGCCAATGCGGATAATCTCTACATGTTTGATCTGCCTGAGCCTCCTGATGATGTACTCCAGGCCCGCATCTGAGAGAGTCAGCGGGTCGCCTCCCGAAATCAGCACATCCCGGATCTTTTTATTATTTTGAATATAAGCTATGGCCCGGTCCACCTGCCCCCTGGGCAAAGCCTGGTCCCTGGCGCCCGCCAAGCGGCGCCTGGTACAGTGACGGCAGTACATGGAACACTGGTCCGTCACCAGCAGCAGAACCCGGTCGGGATACCGGTGAGTAATGCCGGGCACCGGTGAATCCACATCTTCGTGCAACGGGTCGCTCATACCGGCGGCATCGTGGTTCAACTCGTCAATAGCCGGTACGGCCTGGCGCCTGATGGGGCAATCCCTGTCCGCGGGGTCCATCAGACTGGCGTAATACGGGGTTATGGCCATGCGGAACTTTTTCAGACACAGGTTAATTTCACCGGCCTCTTGTTCCGATATATTTAAAACTTCCCGTAATTTTTCCACGCTGGTAATTCTGTTTCTAATCTGCCAGCGCCAGTCATTCCAGTCCCTGTCCGGCACATTCCGGTAAAATGCAACGCGTTTAACATCTTCCTGCATTCGCAACCTCCTATTAAATAATTTCTATTACCTTCCGCCAATATCACCTGCCAACTCATTATATGTTAAAAAGTTGTCTTTTACAACTCCCAAAATTTGATAAATTAATGATCAGTTGTCCAATTCAACAACTTATACCGGCTTAATAAGATTACTCATTGTTTTACTCCGCTTAATTCAGTTCCATAATCCGGGATGCGATTTCCCGGAAAAGCGGGGCCGCCGTGGCGCCCCCGCTTTTCCCGCCGCGCACCAGAACGGTAATGACGTATTGGGGTCGCTCGGCGGGCACATACCCCGCAAACCAGGCGTTGACGGGCCCCTCATCGCCGGCCACTTGGGCCGAGCCGGTCTTGCCGGCGCTGCCCCACCCGGGCACTTCGGCTTTTTTGCCCACCCCGGAAACGGTGACCTGGCGCAACAGCGCGCGGAGCCGGTCCGCCGTATACGCCGCAACGGCCCTGCGGGGCGCGGGCCCGTTGAATTGGCGAACCAGGTGCCCCGCGTCATCGCTGAGGCCCATGACCAGGCGGGGTTGGTAATAAACGCCGCCGCTGGCAATCGTATTAATCAAGGCGGTAACCTGCACCGGGGTCACCAATACCGGTCCCTGACCGACACAGCTGTTGGCCAGGTTGTAACGCTTGCCGATCAGCAATAAATCCTGCCTGGCGTCCGCTTTAACCGGGTAGCCGGTAATGGCCTGGTTGGCCAGGCCGAGAGCTTCGGCATATTCGATAATGGTAGCGGCGCCCAGGCGGCGCCCGATTTCCACAAAAGCGGGATTGCAGGAAACCGCAAAAGCATCGTCAAAGGAAATAATTCCATGCCCCCCGTCGGACCAGCAGCGTACAGGTTCGGCGTTCGCCCCGGCACAGTTGAACCTGGTCCGGGAATCAACAATTCCTTTTTCCACGGCAGCCGCGGCTAAAACGATCTTGAAAATAGACCCCGGTTGAACCAGCGATGTACAATAATCAACAAAGATATCACCGGCCGGTTCATTAACCAGTGTTTCCATGCGGGAAGGAGCCGGGTGGTAGTCCGGCCGGCTGGACATGGCCAGGATATCCCCGCCGCCCGCCTGCATCACCACCACCGCCCCGCTTGCAACGTGTTGATCCATTACCTCTTCCACAATGCGCTGGACCCGGTAATCAATCGTTGTAACCACGTTCCGGCGCCCGGGATCGGTACCCTCGCTGTCCACCAGCAGGCCGGGGCCCTTGATGACCCTGCCCCGCGCATCAACGGGAACGCGCGCCAACCGTTTCGGATAGGAGCCCTTTAATTCCCGTTCATAAAAAAATTCCAGGCCGGACTGCCCCACCCAGTCGCCCAAATGATATTTCTTGGCACTGTTTTTTTGCAGCCGTTGATATTGTTCAGTACTTTTGATTTTGCCCAGGTGTCCGGCAACGTGCACCGCCAGCGGATCATCACCATATTTTTGATAAACCGGAAGCAGGTATACCCCTGCCGGCGCGGCGTTGCGCAGCGCGTTGTATTGTTCCCCGGTGAGCGGCCTGGAAATGTAAAAAGCGCCCCTCTGCGCTTTTTTATCAAGCTCCTCCGGTTTCACGTTTAAAATGGCAGCCAGTTTTTTTAGTTCGTGGTCCTTTTGTCTCATCAACGACGGGAATACCACAGCCCGGTTGGCATAATAACCGCCGGCCAGGGGAATGTTGTGCCTGTCGGTGATTTCTCCTCGCACAAATTCCTCCAGGGCCACTTCCTCCGAACTTATTTCAAGCGCCTGCAGAGCCAGGGAATTTCCCCGCACCAGTTGAATATTGTACAGGTGCCAGGTAACCAGGGCAAAGGCAAGAGCCATGGCCCAAAATGCCAAAATCATACGGCGCCGGCGTAAATTAAGCAAGAATTAACCCCTTTCCAGATCCAACCATTTATTTATATGGTGACCCGGAAAGGGGTGTGATATACATATTTCTTTAAGATTCGGCCCTGCGCAACAGGGAAAACTCCGGCAGTGGTTGCGGCCAGGGCAGGTAAATAACTTGCCCGGGGTGCGGCGCTGCTTCCACCGGACGCCCTTCCTCGTCCAGAATTTGTTCAACTTTCATGCTATAGGTCTCGCCCGGCGTTAAAATTTCCAACTCCTCACCGCGGGAAAAACGATTTCTTTGTTCCACTTTAAGCAGGCCCCTTGGCCGGTCATATCCCAGCACGGCGCCAACAAAGGTATAGTCACGCCGGTAGATGGATTCCACAGGGGGGGTATGGCCGCCGGGTTGAACCCCGGTTATAAAACCGGTGGTGTATTCCCGGTTGCTGACCTTGCCCATTTCCGCCAGCCATTCCGGTAGAACCCGAAAGTGCTCCGGATCGGCCCGGTAAACATCCAGCGCCTGGCGATACACCCTGGTAACGGTAGCCACATAGTGGATGCTTTTCACCCGCCCTTCTATCTTTAACGCGGACACCCCGGCGTCGATCAAGCCGGGCAGGTGCTCCAGCAGGCACAGGTCGCGGGAACTGAGAATATAAGCACCCCTTTCGTCCTCAAATACGGGAAAATATTCCCCGGGCCTGTTTTCCTCCACCAGCCGGTATTTCCAGCGGCAGGCCTGGGCGCAATCGCCCCGGTTGGCATCCCGCCCCGTCATGTAGTTGCTGAGCAGGCAGCGGCCCGAATAGGAGATACACATCGCGCCATGGACAAAAACTTCCAGCTCCGCGTCAACCCGCTCCTTAATCGCCCTTATTTCTTCCAGGCTCAATTCCCTGGCCAGAACGACGCGGCTTGCCCCCAGCGATTCCCAAACCCGGACGCTGCGCCAGTTGGTGGTGTTGGCCTGAGTGCTGACATGCACCTTCATTGCGGGCGCCAGTTCCCGAACCAGTGCCAGTACCCCCAAATCGGAAACAATCACGGCATCAACGCCGATGCAAGCCAGTTCCTTGACATACGGTGGCAGCGCTTCAATGTCACGGTTATGTGCAAAAATGTTCAGGGTGACATAAACCTTCACTCCCCTGCGATGGGCATATTCCACCGCCCGGGACAATAATTCCAGGTCAAAATTGGCGGCCGCCGCCCGCAATCCGAAATCGGTTCCCCCCAGGTAAACCGCATCGGCTCCGTAGGCCACGGCATACTTCAGTTTTTCCAGGTTGCCGGCGGGCGCCAGCAGTTCCGGTATGCGCATAAATCATCACCATTCACTGGTACTTTTGAACATTACGATTATGCTCGCTTAACGTACGGGCAAAAGCGTGCGTTCCGTCCGGCCTGGCCACATAATACAAAAAATCATTCCGTTCGGGTTCGATTACGGCCTTAAGCGAAGGCCAGCCCGGGTTCGCAATGGGACCGGGGGGGAGGCCGTTGACTTTATAAGTATTGTAAGGCGAATCAACCTCAAGATCCCGGTAAAATAATTTCTCCTTTGGTTTGCCCAGGGCGTATTGCACGGTGGCGTCGATCTGGAGCGGCATACCCAGCTTGAGGCGATTGAAAATCACCCCGGCTATCCGGGGCCTTTCCGATTCCACCCTGGCTTCACGTTCCACCATGGAAGCAATGGTTACGGCCTCATGCAGCGTCAGCCCCATTGAGGCTGCTCGCTCCGCGTAATTATGGTCCCGAATCACACTGTCAAATTTCCGCAGCATCATTTCCACTATGTCGTCTGCGCTGGAGTTTGACCCCAGGTAATAAGTATCCGGGTAAAGATAACCTTCCAGCCCGGCCTCTTTTACCGGTACATGCTCCAAAAATGAAAAGTCCCATTGTTTTTTCAAGGCCCGGGTAAAATCCTCCCGTTTGGCTATCCCCTTCTTTTCCAGCAGGTCGGCTATTTGTTGCACGGTATAACCTTCCGGAACAGTAAGCTTGACCCGGTCGGGTGGACCTTTGACCAGCTCATCAATTATCCCGGAAATGGACATGGCCGTGTTAAAAGTATACCGGCCCGGCTTGAGTTTTCCGTCTACGCCCCGCATACGCGCGTAAAGGCGAAATACCGGAGCATTTTTAATTATGCCCTTTTCCTTGAGCAGGGAGGCAATTTGCGCGGTTGAAGCATTTCGGGGCACCACCAGCGATACCTCATTAACATGGGCAACGTTCACCGGCATCAACAGCGCCCGCAATACCATCAAACAAAACACCGCTGCAAGTAAAAAAACGCCTGCTGCAACGAATCCGGCACGATAGGCGTTTTTTATCTTTTTTTGTTCAGTCATACTTTTTAAAAAGCTCATTTGTTCTTTCTCCAGGTTTAGTACTCAAGGGAGTTATATACTCACCCCCGCCCGGCCCGGAAACGGTTTTGCCATCCCCGGTTCCGGAAACAAGTTCATTCCCCGGCCCGGCATTACCGGTCCCGTTTATCTCATTGCCGTCCGCAGGCTGTATCGCCGCCCCGTCGCCAGGCCCGGCCACCGGCCCGTCCCCGGGTTGTTGCCCAGCCTCATCTTCATCTTCAGGTTCACCCGTTTGCCCGCCAGCGGGCCCGTCATCACCGGGCACATCCCCGGTACCCGCCGGGTCAAGCTGCTCATGGGAGGGAATAACCACGGAGGGTTTTACCGCTCCAGTACCGACGGCAATGATCCTGTTCACCGGTTGGTAGTAACTTACGGGCAGTTGTTCGGTCACTTTTGCGCCGTTTACCCATACCGTCCTTGTCGTTGCAACTTTGTATCCCTTGGCACCTTTTTGTTTGACCACCTGTTCGCCGGTGGCGAGATTGGGATCTTTTTCATAAATAACCTTCGGCTCAATCTCTTCAATAACCCGGCTTGCCAGTTCCACCCGGGGTGCGGTTTCCTTGTTGCCGTATATTTTAAACGTCAAATTATTGCCTTCCACAAAGGACTTGATATAAATATAACTTTCCTTGTTGTTGATGAACCTGAAGTCCAGCGCATCATAAACCACCGTGGCGTCCCTGCCGATAGGTACATAACTCACGGGCAGGGAATGGTTGCTCCTTTCCGTCACCTTGAGATTCGCCAGGAGTACCGCATTGTAAAGGGTGGAAGAAACCTGGCAAACACCTCCGCCGATCCCCTCGATGAATTCATTATTTACGATCACAATGGCGTTTTTATAACCCGCTTCCGAACTGCGCGGTCCCACCACCCGGTTGAAGGAAAACTCTTCTCCCGGCGCAACCAGGATACCGTCCAGGGCCGCTGCGGCAACCTTGACGTTATAAGTCCGTCCCACCTGTCCCGGATCAAAACTGGTGCTGAACCTGGCGATCAGGCCATTAATGCCCATCGCCTCGATATCCCCGGTGTCACGTTTCGGCGGTACGGTCAGCAGCGGGAGCTCCACCTCTGCCGTCACTTGTTCATCGCCGGTGACCACCCGGGCAATTTCTCTTTCCAGGGCGGCAAAATCCACCTTCCTACCAACCCGGCCAGGCACAATTTCCACCCTGTCATCCGGGGTGATTTTAAACCCGGCATCGACGGGCTCTTGAATTATTTCCTTAAATTCACCCGCAATCCTTCTCTCCAGTATTGCTCTATTGACCAGCACCACCGGTTCTATTTGCAGCCCGTTTCTTTTAACCTGTTGCCGCTCACGGAAGCGTCGAATTATCGAACCGGTATGGCCCACTAAAAGCGCCTTGTCAAATGTTTTGGGAATATCCAGGCTTACCCCGAGCACGCCCGCTTGAATTTGCCTTTTTACTTTACCGTGTTTTATCGCGATCGACCTGTTTTTCACGCTCTCGGCCAGGGTGGACAGCTTTTCCATGGCCTGTTCCCTTGACAGCCCGCTCAAGTCAACCGGCCCCACATGCACGCCGTTGACTATTTTATTCGCGTAAGAAGCGCCGGAAAGACTAAAAAGAACGCCGCTTGCAATTAAAATGATAATGATTGCAACCAAGCCGATTCGACGCACCATGAAAGCCTCCCCGTCCAAAATAAAAAGCCGGCGGCACCAACTTTTTCGCCAGCTTTATTGCGCTTAACACGGCTTATTATTCCACAACATCAAAATCAAATTCCTCCATGCAGGCATTTTTTACTTTTTCCCATTCCTCATCTTCTATTTCCACCAGTATATCGTCGCCATCCTCATCCTGATCAATTCTCAAAACATAAGCTCCCGCTTCCTCGTCTTCATCATCTTCTTCGTCAATCACCGGAATGACAATGGCATACTTTTTGCCATCCAATTCCAGGATATCGTAAATCAGCGCGTCACTTTCGTTCCCCTCTTCATCAATAAGGGTGATGATTTCATCTTGTTCGGGCAAATAATACACCTCTTTCCAAAGGTTAGAGCTATTCTAACTAAAAAAAAATCCGTTGTCAATAAACTATTACGTTTTTTTAACCCGGGCATTCAGGTAATCTTGTAAAATTATTGACGCTGCCATTTTGTCAACCACTTTGCGTCGTTTGACCCTGCTCACATCGGCGTTGATCAACAGGCGTTCGGCCGCTGCGGTACTCAATCGTTCATCCCAGGTGTCCACCGGCAGGTTCAAATGCCTGGCGGCCCGGGCGGCAAAATCAAGGGCTTTTTGTCCCTGTGGTCCAATGGTGCCGTTCATATTGCGCGGCAGCCCGACTACAATTCTTTCTACTTCATATTTTTCAACCAGTTCCTTGATTTTATCCAGGTCACCGGTAATTTTACCGGTACTTTTAATCGTATCCAGACCCTGGGCCGTCCAACCTAACTGGTCGCTTACAGCCACGCCGATATTTTTTTCGCCCAGGTCTATCGCCATAATGCGCAAATACGTCCTGCCCCCCTACTCTGCCCCGCCGGCCTGGCGCCCCGGTGGTTTCTTCCGCTTTGGTATCTTTTTGCAGTCAACTTAAAATACTTTAATGCAAAACTCGGGACAAACGGATGCGCAGTAACCGCACAGGCGGCAGAGCCCGCTGTTTACCCTTGCTTTGCCGCCGGCGATTTCCAGCGCCCCCGCGGTACATCTTTGCACGCACTGCCCGCACCCGCGGCACCATTCTTCAATATGCAAGCTTCGCGCCTTTTGCTTCAGCTGTTCAGCCAGCGTTGCGTCCGGTTCCCGGCCCGAAAATTTATCAACGTTATATTTTATTTCCGCCGGGGATTGCATGCCCACCGCCACCGCCGCCAGTTCGGAAACCGAAAGGATAAAATCCATGGCCTCATCCAACCGGGGTATCAGGTGACCGCCCCCCAGGCATTTCATCCCGTAAACCCCCTTGCCCATCATTGCGGCAAAGCTGATGGCTTCCAGCATATCCTCGACCCCGCCGTCCTGGATACCGATACCATATTTGTTAATAATCGGGTGAATGACATCGAACTCCGGAACGGATGCAGCCGCCCGGACACCGGCCACAAAGTGGGTGGAAATGCCAATAGCCCGCACCAGCCCCTGTTCCCTGGCATGCACCAGAAACTCAACCGCATCCCAGTGCCCCTTGATGGTATGGGCGGATTCCTGTTCGTGAAGCAGGAAAATATCCACGTAATCCCGCTTCAGCGCTTCCAGGCAGCCGCGCAGGCTTCGCTCCATTCCTTCCCGGTCATACGCGTATGATTTGGATGTAATAATCACTTCTCCTGTATATCCCTTTAACGCTTCGCGAATATAGGGGTAACAGCCATAAATTTCGGCCGTATCAATAAAGTTTACTCCCATTTCCAAAGCCGAGCGAATCAAACCGGCACCACGAGCAAGATCCAGACCCCGCTGCAAGGGTCCCATGGTAAGCGTGCCGAAGCAAAGCCGGGAAACTTTAATCCCCGTGCTACCCAGTTCCCTGTATGGCAAAACCATGTTTCCTCAAGAAGCCAGGTATCTTTTCACCAGTTCCTCGAGCAATTCATCCCTTTCCAGTTGGCGAATCAGGCTCCTGGCGTTATTGTGGCTGGTGATATAGGCCGGGTCACCGGACAACAGGTACCCAACGAGCTGGTTAATGGGGTTGTAACCCTTTTCTTTAAGCGCTTCATAGACCTGAAGCAGGATTTCCCTGGCCTTGTTTTCCTCGGCCTGCACTTTAAACATCACGGTTTGCTCAATTGATTCCCTGGACATGAGAAAACCTCCCCTATAGTCCCGAATTCCGTCAGGATATACTTACTATTATAACCGCTTATCGCCAATAAGAGAAGTGAAGCAAGACAAGTAATCCATCCTTTAGATCACGGCGGACTCCACCAGGGCGTAAACCTTATCCAGGGCAGCTTCCAGCCCGGCGGGGTTCTTGCCGCCGGCCTGAGCCATGTCCGGTCGACCGCCCCCGCCGCCGCCGACCAGGGGGGCAATTTCCTTCAGCAACTTGCCGGCATGCAGGCCTTTTGCCACCAAATCCTTGCTCACACCAGCCACCAGGTTCACCTTGCCGTTAACCGCGGCGCCCAACACGATCACACCAGAGCCAATTTTGTCCCACAGCAGGTCCAGCATGGCTCTCAGGCTATCCATGTCGGCGGCGCCGGAACGGGCTGCCAACACCTTGATTCCGGCTATGTCCCGGGAACGGTCCAGCATGCTTTGCACTTCATAGCGGGCCAGCTTTGCCCGCAGCGTTTCCGCTTCCTTCTCCAGCTCGCGCAATTCCTGCACCAGCGTTTCCACCCGGTGGACCAGTTCGTGGGGAGCAGCCTTGACCGTTTTAGCAATCAGGTTCAGCTGTTCTTCCTTGGCCCGGAGGTAATCCATGGCCCCCTCTCCGGTGACTGCCTCCACCCGGCGCAAGCCGGAACCCACGCTGCTTTCGCTCAACAGCTTGAACATGCCCACTTCGGACGTTGACTGCACGTGGGTACCGCCACAAAGTTCCAGGCTGAAGTCCCCCATTTTGACCACCCTGACCCGGTCCCCGTATTTTTCCTCGAACAGAGCCGCAGCGCCCATCCCCCTGGCCTCGTCCAGGGTGGATTCAAAGGTTTCCACCTTTAAATTGCTTAAAATGGCCTCGTTAACCATTTTTTCAATGCGCGCCAGTTCATCAGGCTCAATGGCGGCGTAATGGGTAAAGTCAAACCGCAAGCGGTCCGGCGCCACCAGCGAACCGGCCTGGTTGACGTGCCCGCCCAGCACTTCCTTAAGCGACTTGTGTAACAGGTGTGTTGCGGAGTGGTTGCGGGCTATGTTCATGCGCCGCCGCCGGTCGACCTGTACTTCGACCTCGTCGTTGACGCGTAAAATCCCGCTTAACACCCGGCCCCGGTGCAGGTGCAAGCCCTCCACCGGCCTGGTTACCTCTTCAACCGCCACCTCGGTGCTTTCCGCCGTGATTCTGGCATGATCGCTCACCTGGCCGCCGGCCTCGGCGTAACAGGGGGTAATATCCAGTATTAGTTCCACTTCCTGCCCGGCCCCGGCCTGATCCACCTGTTCGTCGCCCACAAAAATAGCCCTGATTTTGGATTTGGTGGCCAGAGTGTCATACCCCGTAAATACCGTTTCGCCCACCTGCTCGAGGATATTCTTCAACCGGGCCGTCTTTTCGGATAAATACTCCGTTTCCTGGCGGGCGCTGCGGGCCCTTTCCCTCTGTTTCTCCATTGCCCTGGTGAAACCTTCTTCATCCACGGTCAAATCGTTTTCTTCGGCGATCTCCCGGGTTAATTCCATGGGGAACCCGTAAGTATCGTACAACCTGAAGGCTTGTTCACCGTCGATATAATTCTTTCCGGATTGCCTGGCCTCGCGGATTAACCTGTTGATGATTTCGGTGCCCTGGGCCAGCGTCTCCCCAAATCTTTCTTCCTCGGTCTTGATCACCCTGGTTACAAGTTCCCTGTTTTTAACCAGTTCCGGGTAGGCATTGCCCATTTTATCAATCACTGCGCCAGCCACCCGGTATAAAAATGGTTCTTCCATGCCGAGCACCCGGCCGAACCGGACGGCCCGGCGCAAAAGGCGGCGTAATACATAGCCCCGGCCTTCGTTCGAGGGGAGGGCACCGTCGGCGACGGCAAAGGTCACCGCCCGGGAGTGGTCGGCAATCACCTTCAGAGCCAGATCGTACTCCGCGCCGGTGCCGTAAGGTTTACCGGTCAGTTCGCCGGTAAAATCCATAATGTCCCTGAATAAATCCGTATCGAAATTGGTTTTAACGTTTTGCAGCACCGACGCCACCCGCTCCAGGCCCATACCGGTATCGATGCCTTTGTTTTTAAGTGGCGTGTAATTACCCTCTTCATCCCGGAAGAACTGGATAAACACCAGATTCCAGATTTCCAGGTAACGGTCGCAGTCGCAACCCACGGCGCAATCCGGCAAACCGCAACCGCGCTCTTCCCCCAGGTCATAATATATTTCGGAACAAGGCCCGCATGGTCCCACGCCGATTTCCCAAAAGTTCGTATCCTTGCCCATGCGCACGATCCGGTTTTCCGGCACGCCCACGTCCTTGTGCCAGATTTCAAAGGCTTCGTCGTCGTCCAGGTAAATGGTGATCCAGAGCCTTTCGGCTTCCAGCCCCAGGTGTTCAGTCACAAATTCCCAGGCCCAGGGAATGGCATCCTTTTTAAAGTAATCCCCAAACGAAAAATTGCCCAGCATTTCAAAGAAGGTATGATGCCGCGCTGTACGTCCCACCGAATCAATGTCGGGAGTGCGCAGGCATTTCTGGCAGGTGGTGACCCTGAGCACCTCCGGCTTGGCCGCCCCGGTGAAATACGGCTTAAACGGCACCATGCCCGCCGCTGTCCACAAAATACTGGGGTCGTTATGGGGAATTAGTGATGCGCTGGGTAGAATTTTATGCCCCTTGCTTTCAAAAAACCTCAAAAACTTTTCCCTGATTTCTTGACCTTTCATAAAAATGCCCTCCTAAATTAACAGATAAGACACGATTATCCCAAACCCCGGTGAAAACCCATGAACCGGCCACTAAAAAAAGCCTTTCTCCCCTGTCAGGGACGGAAAGGCTCCGCGGTACCACCCTGCTTAACAATTCCGCACCCGGCGGAAACTGCTCACTCCTTTGACCTTAACGCCGTCCGGCGGCGAAATCTACTATTTTCAATTCCGCATCATCAGGGGAACGGCCTTCGGCCGGCAAAGCCGGAAACTCACACCGGTTTGTTTCCTCTCTGAAGACTCTGCTTGGCCTACTCTTTTCCCATATTTTAACGGTATTAAATTGCATTGTAATTATATAAAATTACCCCGAAAGATGTCAAGAATGACTAATTATCACTTATATTCGGGATTAACCTGTACACGGCGGCACGAAAAATCACTCTTAAAATGGCGGCCACGGGAACGGATAAAATAAGTCCCGCCAGGCCGAGTAACTGCCCGCCGGCCAGCAATACCAAAATCACGAACAGGGGATGCAACCCCACCCGGTCGCCAAGTATTTTGGGAGATATGATACTGGCTTCTATCTGTTGGATCACGATAAAAACAATAATCACTTTTACTACCATCCACTTGGAAACCATCATAGCCAGGGCCACCGCCGGAATGGCCCCGATAAACGGGCCGAAATAGGGAATCAGGTTGGTTATCCCGGCAAAAATACCAAGCATTAGGGCAAATTCCATACCCAGCGCCGCCAGGGCCAAGCCGGTCAGAAAGCCTGTAATCACGCTGACCAGCAGGTACCCACGCACAAAACTGTCGATCACCTTGCTGACCTCCCTGCCCAGCTCAAGCACCTCCTCGCGCTTGGAAGCCGGGATAAACTTTACAGCCCTGCCGGTGAAGATTTCCACGTCCTTGAGCAAATAATAGGCAATGATGGGGGCCAGGATAATATTGAAAATATACCCGACCATACCCAACATAATTTCCACTACCCGCTCTGCCTGCTGTACCAGCACCTGTTCCAACCAGGTGATGCGTTCGTCGATAATCCTGCGGATGGCTTCGGGTATACCTGCCCTAGCGTACTCGACCTGGATTGACGCGGTAAACTCCTGGACCTGGGCGGCATAATCCGGCACAACTTCGGCAATCATGTTCAACTGGGCGATAATGTGGGGCATGCCGTAAAGCACCAATCCCGCAACCAAAATGAACATGGCGCTATATACGATTAAAATGGACATGGTTCTCGAAGTGCCCCGGTTTTCCACCGTACGTACCAGCGGGTGCAGCAGGTAGGCCAGCACCACCGCGAGCAAAAACGACAGTAAAATGCCCCTGATGAGATAAATAAAGTACACCAACATGGCTGCCAAAACAGCCGTTAAGATAACCCGATGCCATTTCTTCGAATGCCGCCAGGACAAATCATCCACCACCAAGGAAAAAAGTGAGGATCTCATCCCCACTCTTCCGCATTGATCAAACTTACTTATACCGCTTTTTGATTATCCCGTCCACCGTGCGGGACATGCCCCGGATCACGCGACCGGTGGCGTGCCGGGAATACATCCGTCTTAAGTTATTCCTTAAACCAGGTATACCGGTAAATTTCCTCTGCGGGCGCTTCATCATCGACAAAAGGGCGCCTATAATACTACCGGTTATCATTCCCCGCCAAAAAGCCCGTTTCAATAAAATTCACCTCCCGTTAAAGGAGAAATTCGTTATGGGGGTCGAATGTCACAAGACTGCCGTCTTCGCCAACCTCGTAGATGCTGACCCCTTCCTTGTTCATCCGGTATTCCACACAACAATCCCAGCAATAATACTGGTCCACTCCTACTTTGCCGGTGGCCTTACCGCCGCATACCGGGCAGTGCAACTTATCTACCTCCCTAAAAAAACTCATACTTGCATTATGCCCATTTTCTTTTCCAATAATGCTACTTGGCAATACATAACCGGACCCTTTTGGGGGCCATCTCTTAAATTTAAACTTCACTAAATACTGGCTCAAAGGCTTTTAATCTTGAATATATTTTTTTAAAGTGATATTTTTTTATCATTGGAATTTATCAACAGAAGGAAGGCTCAACATGAAACGTGTAAATAATATCCAACTGGTCAGTTCGGTTAATTTCTTTATGAACTTCGCCATCCAGTGCTCATTGATTTTTATTCCCCTTCTCAGCGCTCAACTGGGCGCTTCTGACTTTGAGGTGGGACTGGTCGGCGCAGCTTATGGCGGCTCCTACCTGCTGTCTTCCCTTTACTTCGGCCAGCAATCCGACCGGCGGGGAAGAATAGGCTTTGTCCGCGCCGGGCTCCTGCTTTGTACGATTACTTTCGCCGCCCAGTTGCTGGCACATCACCTGTTCACACTTGCCCTGATCCGGGCTGGAGTGGGCTTGGCGCTGGGAGTTGCCACCGCCGCCCTGGTTGCCTATGCTTTTGAATCCGGGGCCGACATGGGCCGGTTCAGCTCATGCGGCTCCCTGGGCTGGATCGCCGGAGCACTCGCCGCAGCCGTCCTTAAAAACATTCAATTCCTTTTCGCCATCAGCTCGTTATGCTGCCTGGCCGGTTTTTTATTATCTTTGCTATTCACCCCTCAAGCCGGGTCCGAACCGGTAACCGAAAACAAAAAAACACCCAACCTGGGTGTGGTTTTAAAACGGGGGCTGCCGGTTTATCTGGCCGTTTTTTTGCGCCACCTTGGAGCCACAGCGGTATGGATCATCCTGCCCCTGTACTTTGTTTCGCTGGGGCTGGATCGTTTCTGGGTCGGGGTGCTCTGGGGGATTAACTTTGCCGTGCAGTTTTTAGTCATGCGCCGGCTGGAACGTTATAATCCCTACGTTATCTTTGCCTTCGGCCAGGTTTTGTCAATCGGGGTCTTCCTGGCCTATGTCCTGGTTCATCAATTATGGCTGCTGGTAATCGTGCAGGTACTGCTGGGCGTAACCTGGTCCTGCCTTTACGTGGGCGCCCTGCTGATCATTCTACGGTCCGGCGAGGAAAAGGGAACCGCCAGCGGCATTTTCCAGGCCACGCTAAACCTTTGCGGCGCCGTAGGGCCCTTTCTGGGCGGCTTTATTGCCCAGGGCTGGGGCTACCACGGGGTCATGCTTTTTGCCGCCGCACTCGGAATTGTGGGCTTGATGGTGGCCGTGCCGCAAACCCAAAAACACCAGGTGGCATAATGGACGCCGGAAATACATAACCCTCCGGTTTATCCGAAGGGTTCCAAAATTAATTCCGGCAACGACCTACTCTCCTACCCCTTCGGAGCATACCCGTTCCGGGCACAGGCAGGCTGGAGAGCTTAACTTCCGTGCTCGTTTTGGTCGCCAGTTCCTTAATTTAATTCACCCTCTTTAACATAAAGCAAAAGCCCCGGTTTTTTCCGGAGCCTTGTTAAAAGTACTGCAGCGGCGTCCTACTCTCCCGGGGACAAACCCCAGTACCATCGGCCCTGAAGAGCTTAACTTCCGTGTTCGGGATGGGAACGGGTGTATCCTCTCCGGTATGACCACTGCAAATTTGTGCTCTTTTGTATAGGAAATCTATGCGACACGCGACAAAAGAACCGTCCCCCTGTCGCAATTCCCTCAAAACTGCACAGCTTTTAGTTAGCACAAGTAAAATCTATTTATCAGTGGTAGTTTGTTTTGGTTGTTTTACCAACCACCAACCACTCACCACTAACCACCAATCAGGTCAAGCCCTCGACCGATTAGTACCGGTCCGCTCAATCCCTCACGGGACTTACACGCCCGGCCTATCTACCTGGTAGTCTACCAGGGGTCTTACCCTTCTCGAGGTTCGAAATTCGATGTTCGAGACTTTATTTTCTTTTCTTTTTTTAGATTCGAACCTCCAACTTCGAACCTCGAACCTCGAGAAGGTGGGAAACCTTATCTGGAGGGGGGCTTCGCGCTTAGATGCCTTCAGCGCTTATCCCGTCCGGA
>NZ_JADNRQ010000030.1 GCF_015594625.1 Desulfallas sp. Bu1-1
GTGAGGGTTGTGCGTTCAATTTGGCCATGGAGCAAATATTGTGGCACTCCCAGAGGAAACGGGGAGAAACAGTGAAAACAAACCTGCTCCTAAAGTTAGAAAGGCGCACTTCTACTCGACAATGGCTTGGCTCCCTAATTTTTTAGTTAACCTAATAAATGGCTCTTACCCGCTAGGAGGATAGGGCAATGCTGGAGAGCAACCCGAGCGCCTGACGGGGTTCTGCCGGGGATAGCAGGGGTGGTCGTAAAACTGCCGCTCTATCTTTACCTGCTATCCTTGTGGAGAACTAAAGCGATAAACTTTACACATAGCTGGGTCTCGGTCTTGGGAAACACGGTGTTTATGGCTTCAGAAAACCCGGAAAGCCCGTCCTTTACAGGCGATCAGGATATCCTGCACGCCTCTGTTTTTCAGGTCGTTGCACACCCCGAGCCAGAAGCTGGCACTTTCATTTTCCCCAATCCAGATGCCCAGTATGTCCTTCTGGCCGGCCATATTAATGCCCAATACACTATAAGCAGCCTTGTTGATAATGCGGTTATCCTTGCGCACTTTAAAGAAAATGGCGTCAAGGTAGATGATGGGGTATATGCGTTCCAAGGGTCTTGATTGCCACTCGGTAATCAGTGGCAGTATTTTGTCTGTTACTTTGCTGACCATAGTAGGGGATACGTCGATGCCATAGATGTCCCGCATATGGTCTTCGATATCCCGGATGGTCATGCCCTTGGCGTACATATTGACTCACTTGATTCAAATTCCCTTTTGAAAACTAATTTGTCAACTTTATATAGCAAGTTGGAAGGTATTTCCTTGTGCTTTGTCGAAGAATTTAAAATATTTGTGTTGGGTGGTGGAATTTGGATGGAAAATATTGCAGAAATTGTGACTGATGAGCAAGTGCCTACAACTGATAACGAAGTAGAATATTATAATCCGATACTCGGAACGGCTGGGCCAGAAGCTCGCCAGTCATTCTTCGAGGAACTTTGGCGTCTGGATAACGTTGTCGTTCTGCTAGGGGCTGGTTTCTCCAAGGCTATAGGCGGGCCATTGATGGCAGATTTATCCCGCAAGATTCTTCCCGACGTTATCATGTCTGGATATACTCCAAATCCAGGTAAAGACCGTATGGAACGTTGGGAGCGTGTTTGGGAAATTGATACCGCATAGAGGGAAGCGGGTAAAAAAGTATTTTACATGCCTTTCATAATCATTTATGGTGGTTAAACTTCTGCCTTGCGCCCTTTTTTAAAAAAAGAAACTCCTGCAATGCTTCCTCCCACGTCTTGGGGGTGACCTTCCCAATCTTAATTATCCTGCCTTTCGCCATAAATAAAAATCCTCCTTCGATTACCTAGTATTTACAAACCAGATAAGGAAAGAGGAATCCAGTCGTCTTATGCGGGTTAAAATAGGGTGACTGGTTTCGGCACATTACTAAGCGATACCATTAAAGTATGCCAACTTATTAATATACCCTACAGCCCGCATTATAACTGTTTTGGCGGGAGTGTGTGGGAATCGAACCCACCAGGGACGGGATCGCCGCCCCGCGGCTGGTTTTGAAGACCAGGAGCACCACCAGGCACCATCCACTCCCGAATATTGTACAAGCGACAAAAAGTATTATATCAAATAAACCTGAAATAAACAAGTTGCACGTGTATACAATTCCATTGATTTTAAAGGCAAAATATAATAATCTATTATAGTGGATTATAGCAGGCGTTAGCCACAGTTTGCCAGATCATTACAGCGGTTTAACGCTGTTTAATTTTATGTTTTCCCCAACAATCATCCCGGGGAGGAAATTTACCCGAACCCGTCGAAGGCATAAGACTATCTCAAGTCGTGGTTATACTGCAAACCGGCTCGTTTCGCAACAAGTAGGTGAACAATGTGCTGTTTGATTTTTTTAAAGATATAAAATATGAATTAAGTATTGTGGAAGACGAGCTAAAATCGGTTGTCCGCTCTTCCGACCCGCTGATAACGGAAACGTCCGTTCATTTGATCAGCGCGGGCGGCAAGCGTTTACGCCCTGCTTTTTGTTTGTTGGGCGGCAAGTTTTTCAATAATAACCTGGACAAGTTAATACCGCTTGCCGTGGCTCTTGAATTAATTCACATGGCGACCCTGGTGCATGACGATGTTGTCGATTCCTCCCTGCTCAGAAGGGGCATGCCCACGGTAAAAGCACAATGGGGGAACAAAATATCTTCCCATATCGGCGATTATTTGCTGGGCAAATCTTTGATCTTGATTTCCCGGTACGAGAATCCGCTTATCCCGAAGGTGCTGGCAGATACCAGTGTTAAAATGTGTGAAGGGGAAATATTGCAAATTTCCACTTCTTTTGATACCGATCAGAATATCAGGGATTATTTCTACCGAATAAACCGAAAAACCGCCCTCTTAATCTCCGCTTCCTGCCAGCTGGGAGCGGTGGCATGCGGGGCACCGGTACGTTTGCACCAAGCCCTGCGCCGTTTTGGTCACCACATCGGCATGGCGTTTCAAATCACGGACGATATTTTGGATATGACTGCCGAGCAGATAAAACTCGGAAAACCGGTGGGAGGCGATCTGAGACAGGGCATTATTACTTTACCGGCCATTTACGCCCTCAGGCAAAGTCCCGGCCGGGAAAGACTTTACGAGCTGATTGTCAACCGCAATAAGAGTGAAGAGGAAGTTAACGAAGCCATAACGTTAATCACCGAATGCGGGGGAATAGAATATTCCTTTAACATTGCCGAAAAGTACATTGCCAAGGCCAAAAAGGAATTGGCCGCTTTGCCCGACGTGCCGGTCAAAAAAACTATGCTGGCAATCGCTGATTTTGTCGGGGTTAGAAAATATTAACGAGTTTAATAGGACAATCTTATTATTTTATTGAAAATAATAATACGGAAATACGGATATTTTTTAAGTTCATTACAATTACGGGAATGATCCGGATTGGAATTTTACCCGGTGTTTTTAAACCTTGTAAACAAAAAATGTTTAGTGGTGGGTGGCGGCAATGTGGCGGAACGCAAGGTGTCCGCCCTGGTCCGCTGCGGGGCCGAGGTTACGGTAGTCAGCCCTTCCTTGACCCCCATCCTGCAGGAGATGGTAAAACGCGGCCAAATTTCTTACCGCCGGGGTTTTTACCAATCGAGCGACCTTGACGGTGTTTATCTGGTCATCAGCGCCACGAACGATGAACAAACAAACGGCATCATCGCCGGTGATTGTAGCAGTCGTAACATTATGATCAATGTGGTGGATGATCCCACCCGGTGTAGTTTTTTTGTCCCCTCGGTAGTACACCGGGGCGCCCTTAAATTGGCCATTTCCACGGGCGGTAAGAGCCCCAAACTGGCCAAAATCATTAGAGAGAGTCTGGAGAAGGAATTCGGCCCCCAGTTCGAGGAGTTTGTTAATTTTATCGGGGATATGAGGGAACGGGTAATCAGCGAAGTAGCCGATCCCCGGAAAAGAAATCAAATCCTGAAGCATTTGGTGGATGATCATACCCTGGAACTGGTCAAGCAGGGAGATTTACAGCAAGCAAAGGAGCGGGTAAAACATGTCTATCATCGCAATCGGTGTCAACCATAAGACTGCTCCGGTGGAAATACGCGAACGGATGTCTTTTTCGGAAGGTTCTTTACAGGAAGCCTACACCAAGTTAATTGCCGGCCCGGTTGTACGGGGATGCGTAATTATATCGACCTGTAACCGCACCGAAATTTACGCGCACGTTATGGATGTTGAACCGGGCGTTGATGCCGTAATAAACCTGTTAAGGCAAAAATCCGGTGTTGAACCCGCTTTAATTAAAAAATACACTTACATTTTAACCGGGAACAAAACCGTACATCACCTGTTCCGGGTGGCAGCCGGCCTTGATTCGATGTTGCTGGGTGAAACCCAGATTCTCGGCCAGGTAAGAGACGCTTACCAGTCCGCCCAAAAGCACTCCGCCACTGACAAGGTGATCAATACTCTATTTATGCAGGCTATTGCGGTGGGCAAACGGGCGCGCGCCGAGACGGGCATTGATCGCCACGCCGTTTCCATCAGTTACGCCGCCGTGGAATTGGCCAAGCAATTCTTCGGCAAGCTTACCGGCAGGTCGGTGCTGGTGGTAGGGGCGGGAAAAATGAGCGAGTTAACCGCCAAACACCTTGTAGCCAACGGTGTTTCGGGGGTAATCGTTTCCAACCGCTCCTACGAGCGGGCCGTGTGTTTGGCCCGCCAGTTTAACGGCCGGGCCGTCAAGTTCGATGAACTGTACGGGCACCTTGGATCGGCGGACATAGTGATTAGTTGTACCGCAGCTTCGCACTACGTGGTGCGCACCAAAGGAGTACAGCAGGTGCTGGCCGAAAACCCGGGCAAAAAAATAATGATGATCGATATCGCCGTGCCGCGGGATATTGAGCCGGGCGTGCGAGAATTGCCCGGCGTAACCCTGTACGATATCGACGACTTGCAAAACGTGGTGGACGGCAATATGATGGAGCGCAAACGGGCGGCCGTTTTTGCGGAAGCCATTATCGAAGATCAAGTTGACGAGTTTCTCCGCTGGCTGGGCTCCCAGTTTGTGATCCCCACCGTTGCAGCCCTGAAAAGGCGCGGTGAGGAGATTAAGCAAAAGGAGCTGTTACGGGCCTTTAACAAGCTGGGCGATTTATCCGAACACGACCGCAAAGTAATCGGGTCTTTGGCCAATTCCATTGTTAATCAATTATTACACACTCCCGTAAAACAATTGAAGGAATACGCCCTAACCGAAAAGGGCCCGGTTTATACCGAGGCAATAAATAAGCTGTTTTGTTTGGATGAGGCAGCGGAAGAACCCAAAGAACACAGGCCGTTTGAGCTTGACGTTTCGGCCAATGCTTTGGGGCGGCGATAACAGGAAAACAAGATAATAATCGGGTGCTGGTCGGAATTTTTTGACCACACCCGAAATTTTTGATCCATTTTGGGGTATCTTTCTTAAGATATACGGTAAAGTGGAGGGCAAAATGACCGGTGACATTGTAATCGGCACACGGGACAGCACACTGGCCATGTGGCAGGCCGAGTGGGTAACCGGCGCGCTGCGCCGGGCCAACCCGGACCTGAATTTTCACGTGCGGGGGATGAAAACTAAAGGGGATAATATCCTGGATGTGGCCCTGGCTAAAATTGGGGATAAGGGACTTTTTACCAAGGAATTGGAAGTAGCCCTGTTGAACGGTGAAATCAACCTCGCCGTGCACAGCATGAAAGATCTTCCCACCAGGCTGCCCGAAGGGCTTGCTATTGGTGCCGTCTGTGAAAGGGAATACCCGGGAGACGTTTTAATTTCCAAAAATGGTGAAACCCTGGCGGAGCTCAAAACAGGGGCCCGTATCGGCACCAGCAGTTTGAGACGTCGTGCCCAATTGTTGTATTATCGACCCGATCTCCGGATCGTCGACCTGCGCGGCAATTTAACAACGCGCCTGCGCAAACTAAGGGAAACGGACCTGGACGCGGTTGTGCTCGCATATTCCGGCATCAAACGGTTGGGCTATGAAGATTTGATTACCCAGCTGATTCCGTTTGATATTTGCCTGCCGGCGGTCGGCCAGGGTTCCATCGGCGTTGAAATCAGAATTGATGATGCCATAACCAGGAGCATTATTGCTCCGATTGATCATGAACAATCCAGAATAGCCGTGGAAGCGGAAAGATCTTTCATGAAACGTTTGGAAGGCGGGTGCCAGGTACCCATAGGAGCCCTGGGGCGGGTGGAGAACGACCTGCTGTTTTTGGAAGGAGTAGTGGCCGACCTGCATGGTAAAAACGCCGTCCGGCATTTAGTTTCCGGGCCGGTGCAAAACGCCGGGCAGCTGGGCATAAAGCTTGCAGACACCCTTTTGGAGATGGGCGCCGACAAAATTTTAACCCAGGCAAGACGGGAGTTTGGTTTTTATGACGACAAGTAAGGGAATTGTATACCTCATCGGGGCGGGACCGGGCGACCCGGGTTTAATCACGGTTAAAGGGCTGGAATGTATTAAGCGGGCCGATGTAATCGTATATGACCGCCTGGCCTCCCCCCGGTTGCTGGACCAGCGGCGTCCCGGTGCGGAGTGTATTTTTGTTGGAAAACAACCAGACCGGCATACACTGACCCAGGATGAAATCAATAATCTGCTGGTCCAAAAAGCCGGCGAAGGGCTTACCGTGGCCCGGTTGAAAGGAGGGGACCCCTTTGTTTTCGGGCGCGGCGGGGAAGAAGCCGAAGAGCTGGCACGCCACGACATACCGTTTGAAATCATACCCGGTATCACATCGGCGGTGGCCGTGCCGGCTTACGCGGGGATTCCGGTCACACACAGGGATTATACCTCTTCTGTCGCCATCATCACCGGCAATGAAGACCCCACCAAAGAAAACTCAAGTATAGATTGGTCCAAAATCAGCACCGGTATAGGGACTCTGGTCTTTTTAATGGGCATGGGCAACCTGCCGGCGATCACTCGTAAACTGATGGAGCACGGTAGGGCGCCGGATACACCCGTGGCCCTGATTCGCTGGGGTACCCGCCCGGAACAGCAAACCCTGGTGGGAAACCTGGGGAATATTTCCCACCTGGCTGAGGAAAAGGGGTTCAAAAACCCGGCCATAATTGTTGTAGGTGAAGTGGTCAAACTGCGTGATAAACTCCGCTGGTATGAAAATAAACCGCTGTTCGGGAAAAGAATCATCGTCACCCGTTCCCGTGAACAGGCCAGCGCGCTTTCACAGGCCATCGAACGTTTGGGCGGTGAGCCGGTTGAATTCCCAACCATCTCCATAACAGAGCCGGACGACTATGCCCCTCTGGACCGGGCAATTGCCAATATCTCATCGTACAACTGGCTGATCTTCACCAGTGTCAACGGCGTCATCTTTTTCTTCAACCGGTTGCGCACGTTAAACCATGATATTCGAGACCTGGCGGGGGTCAGGATTTGCGCCATCGGGCCGCAAACCGCAAAAGCGTTGCGTTCAATGGCCCTGCGGGTTGATTATGTCCCCGCCGAATATCAAGCTGAAGAAATAGTCCAGGGGTTGCAGGATAAAATTGCGCCGGGAGCCCGCGTATTGCTGCCCCGGGCGGATATAGCCAGAAAAGTGTTGCCCGAATCCCTGGCCGGTTTGGGCGCAACCGTGGATGAGGTAACAGCCTATCGCACGGTGGCCGGTTCGGGAAACGCTCCTTTAATCCGGCAGATGTTTGAACGGAACGAAATTGATCTTATTACATTCACCAGTTCATCCACTGTGCGCAATTTCATGGCCATGCTGAACCCCACCGACCCGGCGGCGCTGATCGGCCGTGCCCGGGTTGCCTGCATTGGCCCGGTCACAGCCCAAACCGCCATCGAAATGGGGTTGCCGGTTGACATTCAGGCGAAGGAATATACCATTGACGGCTTGTTGCAGGCCATACTGGGATATTATAGCCGGTGATTTTATAAAATAATAATCAAGCACTTTCAATAAAAAGGAGATAAAATGATTAGTGTTAGCAGGTTGCTGTGCGGATTAAAATCTTATGGCGATAATCTCCGCTACCGGAAAGACTCCGGCAGCCAGCTTAGCGGTACATCCCGGGGCCTTGGACCGGTGGTGGTCTGGAACATGACCCGCACCTGCAATTTAAGGTGCCTGCATTGCTATTCCAACTCCGGTGATCATGTCCATGAAGATGAGCTTACCACCCCCGAGGCTAAAAGATTTATTGACCAGCTTGCGGAGTTCAAGGTGCCTGTAATTCTTTTTTCCGGGGGCGAACCCCTTCTTCGTAACGACTTTTTTGAACTGGCCGCGTACGCGGTGGAAAAAGGAATCAGGGCCACAATCTCCACCAACGGTACGCTGATTACACCCGAGGTCGCAAAACAAATCAAAAAAATCGATATTGGTTACGTAGGCATCAGCCTGGACGGCATCGGTGTCAATAACGATCGTTTCCGCGGGCGCAAGGGCGCTTTCGACGCCGCGCTCGGGGGCATCCGTGCCTGCCGATCGGCCGGAGTGCGGGTGGGGCTTCGCTTTACCATTAACCGCCACAACTATTTTCAATTACCTGATATTTTTAAATTAATCGAGGAGGAAGACATTCCCCGCGTTTGCTTTTATCACCTGGTTTACAGCGGCCGGGGCAGTAAAATGCGGGACGAGGACGTCAGCCACGCCGAAACGCGGCGGGCTCTGGACCTGATTATAAACAAAACACTGGACTTCCACCGCCGGGGTCTGGACAAGGAAATTTTAACGGTGGACAATCATGCCGACGGCGTTTATATTTATTTTGCCTTAAAGCGTTCCAACCCCGAAAGGGCCGAGCGGGTCAGGCAGTTGCTCCAAATGAACGGAGGCAACCGTTCCGGTATGGCCATCGGGGCGGTGGACTGGTCCGGCAACGTGTACCCCGACCAGTTTACGCGCAATCACATTCTGGGCAACGTCCGGGAGAGAAATTTCGCTGATATCTGGCGGGATACAAAGAACCCCATCATGCGCGGCCTGAAAGACCGCAAGCGGCTGCTCAAGGGGCGCTGCGCCACCTGCTGCTGGCTGGATATGTGCAACGGCAATTTCAGGGCACGGGCGGAGGCTGTCCACGGCGACTTCTGGGCCCCGGATCCCGCCTGCTACCTGACCGACGATGAGATTAGGGAGGTGCCTTAATGTATTACCCTGTGGTGAGGCCTCGCCGCCTGCGCTCCGGCGAAAATATGCGCAGGCTGGTCAGGGAAAATTATCTGCGGGTTGACGATTTAATCTACCCCCTTTTTGTCATGGAAGGCGAAAACACAAAAAAACCCGTGGAATCCATGCCCGGCGTGTACAACTTGACCATAGACCAGCTTCTGGCCGAAGTTGAACTGGTTCAATCACTGGGTATTCCCGGCATACTGTTGTTCGGCATCCCGGAATATAAGGACTGCACGGGTTCGGGCGCTTACGCCGAAAACGGCATCATCCAAAAGGCAGTACGGGCAATCAAGGATAAATATCCCGATCTATTGGTCATTACCGATGTTTGCCTCTGCGAGTATACCGATCACGGCCACTGCGGCTTAATTCGCGACGGCGAGGTTCTTAACGACGCCACGCTGGAATTGCTCGCTCGCACCGCGGTATCCCACGCCCGCGCCGGCGCGGACATGGTGGCTCCCTCGGACATGATGGACGGGCGGGTGCAGGCCATCCGGCAAGCCCTTGACGATGAGGGATTCTCCAACATTCCCGTCATGGCATACAGTGTCAAATACGCCTCGGCATTTTACGGGCCGTTTCGCGAGGCCGCGGGCTCGGCTCCGCAGTTCGGAGACCGCAAGGCTTACCAGATGGACCCGCCCAATAAGCGCGAGGCTCTGCGGGAAGTGGAACAGGATATCGCCGAGGGGACGGATATCATCATCGTCAAACCGGCCATGGCCTACATGGACATCATCGCCGCGGTAAGGGATAATTTCGACCATCCGGTGGCGGCATATAACGTGAGCGGGGAGTACTCCATGATCAAGGCCGCGGCGCGCATGGGCTGGATTGACGAGCAAAAAACAACCCTGGAACTGCTCACTGGAATGAAAAGGGCGGGGGCGGATATCATTATCACCTACCATGCCCTTGACGCGGCACGTTGGATTAAATAACGACACCCCGGGACATCAACGGCGGGAGGATTAATAAATGCTGGTATCATGGAATACCACCAACGCCTGCAACCTCTATTGCAAGCATTGTTACAGGGATTCAGGCGCCAGGGCGGCCGAAGAACTGGATACGGTGGAAGGTAAAAAACTGATCGACGAAATCGCCCGGGCGGGCTTTAAGATCATGATCTTTAGCGGCGGCGAGCCGCTCATGCGGGATGATATCGGCGAACTGATCGCATATGCACACGGCAGGGGGTTAAGGCCCGTATTGGGTTCAAACGGCACGCTAATCACTCCTGATGTAGCCCTGAAGTTGAAAAAGGCCGGTGCCATGGCGGTGGGTATCAGCCTCGACAGCACCGACCCGGATAAACACGATCACTTCAGAGCCTCACCCGGCGCCTGGCAGGCCGCAGTGGACGGCATGCGGGCCTGCCGGGAGGCGGGGCTGCCGTTTCAGGTCCACACCACTGTAATGGAGTGGAACAGCGATGAGATTGAAGAATTGACTGATTTGTCCGTCAAGCTGGGTGCCCGGGGTCACCACATCTTTTTTATGGTGCCTGCCGGCCGGGCGGTAAATATTGAAGCTGAAACTTTACGGGCGGAACAATATGAACAGTTGCTGAAACGAATCATGGCGAAACAAAGCCGGGTTGGCATTGAACTTAAGCCGACCTGCGCCCCTCAATTCATGCGCATCGCCCGTCAAATGGGAGTCAATGTGCGCTACACCCGGGGTTGTCTGGCGGGAACGGCCTACTGCATTATCAGCCCGCGCGGCGACGTGCAACCCTGCGCCTATTTGAACATTCCCCTGGGTAATGTGCGTCAAATTCCCTTTGACCTGATCTGGCGGGAAAACGAGGTTTTGCAAAGGCTGCGCACCCTGGATTATAATGGCGGGTGTGGTACGTGCGAGTATAAACGGGTATGCGGCGGATGCAGGGCTAGAGCCCATTATTACCATGGTGATTATATGGCCGAAGAACCCTGGTGCCTGTATCATGGAAGAAAGGGTTATTAAACATGAGCCTTGATCATATCGACAGAAACATATTACGGGTGATCCAGTCCGATTTTCCCATCGTTTCGGAACCGTACAAGCAAATAGCCGCAACCGTCGGTATTACCGAAGAAGAACTGCTGGCCAGGTTGGAGCGGTTACAGCAAAGCGGGATCATCCGCCGTTTGGGAGGGTTGTTTGACTCCCGCAAGCTTGGATATACCGGTACTCTGTGCGCCATGAAAGTGCCGCCCGGTGATATCGACCGGGTGGCGAAAATTATTGATGAATATCCCGGCATCACCCACAATTATCTCAGGGACCATGAATACAATATGTGGTTTACCTTGCTGGCGGAATCCAAAGAAAAAATAGACTCCTTGCTGAATGAAATTAAAGAGAGAACAGGCATCAGCCACGTGCTGAATTTACCATCCCTCAACGTTTTTAAAGTGCGCGTCAACTTTGACATTTCAGAGGTGCAAGATGCTGAGTGACCTGGAAAAACAAATCGTCAGGGAACTGCAGGCCGGCCTGCCCCTGGTTGACAGGCCTTACTTAAAAATAGCCACGAAAATTGGCCTGTCCGAAACGGAATTAATGGATAAAATAAAGGAAATGATCAAACGGGGGATCATCCGCAGGTTCGGAGCGGCACTAAGGCACCAGGACCTGGGCTTCACCGCCAACGCCATGATCGTGTGGGATGTGCCTGAGAATGCGGCGGCCAGGGTCGGCCGGCTCATGGCTGAATTCAATGAAGTAACGCATTGCTACCAGCGCCCGCGCCTACCGGGTTGGCCGTATACCATTTTTACGGTAATCCACGGGCATGCCCGGCAGGATTGCGAGCGGGTGGCCCAAAAAATAGCACAAAAAACCGGTATCACCAATTACAGGCTGATCTACAGTACAAAAGAGTTAAAGAAGAGCAGTATGAAATACTTTATGGATTAAATTGCAGGCGGTGATTAAAATGCATAATGGATTTAAAAACTCCGAGCTTTTATACGAAGAGGCCAAGCGGTTCATCCCCGGCGGCGTAAACAGCCCGGTACGGGCTTTTAAAGCCGTCGGAGCCACCCCGGTCTTTATTGAAAAAGGGGAGGGGGCACTGGTACATGACGTCGACGGTAATACCTATATTGATTACGTTGGTTCCTGGGGCCCGCTGGTATTGGGCCACCGGCACCCGCAGGTAATTAAAGCGTTGCGGGAGTGTCTTGAAATGGGCACCAGCTTTGGAGCCCCCACCGAGCTGGAAACCGAACTCGCCCGGATGATCGTTGATGCCCTGCCGGCTGTGGACATGGTCAGGCTGGTTAATTCCGGTACCGAGGCCACCATGAGCGCCATCAGGTTGGCCAGGGGTTATACGGGTCGTAACAAAATTGTCAAATTTGCCGGGTGTTACCACGGCCATGCCGATTTTCTGTTGATTAAAGCGGGTTCCGGAGCGTTAACGCTGGGTGTTCCCACCAGCCCCGGGGTGCCAGCCGGCACGGCCGAACAAACAATTGTTGCCCCGTTTAACGACCTGGAGACACTGGGCCAAATTTTCAACGAAGCAGGCGATGACATCGCGGCGGTCATCATTGAGCCGGTTCCCGGCAACATGGGCGTTGTTCCTCCCGCTCCGGGCTTCCTGGAAGGCCTCAGGGAACTTACCCGGAAATACGGCTCTCTTCTAATCTTTGATGAAGTGATGACCGGTTTCAGGGTAGCCTATGGCGGCGCCCAGGTTTTGTACGGAATCGAACCCGACCTTACCTGCCTGGGCAAAATTATCGGAGGCGGCCTTCCGGTAGGCGCTTATGGCGGCAAAGAGGAAATCATGTCCATGGTGGCTCCGTCCGGCCCCGTTTACCAGGCCGGTACGCTTTCCGGGAACCCTCTCGCGACCACGGCCGGCATCGCCACGTTGAAGCTGTTGCAGCAAGCGGGCGTTTACGAGGAACTGGAAACCAAATCCGCCCGGTTGGACCAGGGCCTGCGGGAAGCGGCTGCGGCGGCGGGCCTGGAGTTAACCTTCAACCGCGTAGGCTCCATGCTGTGCACGTTCTTTACCAGCGAGCCGGTAACCGATTTTGCTTCCGCGGCCAGATCGGATACCGGTAAATATGCCCAATATTTCCGGGCCATGCTGGAGCGGGGAGTTTACCTGGCACCATCCCAATTCGAAGCTGCGTTCATGTCCCTGGCCCATACCAGCGAGCAAATCGACAAAACTGTTGAAGCAGCTTATGCATCGTTCAAAACAATAAAAGGTTAACGTATTCAACCCCCCAATTCGCCCGTTGAAGATAATAATTCTTCAAGTTGGAGAAAGCTATTTGACAGAAAGAGGCACAAATGATATAAATATTTATGTTATGTGAATTTAATAACATGAGATCACTTTAAATGGGATATAGGGGGCGTAATTGTTGAAAACCTTAAGGGTACCGGAAGCTACCGTAACAAGACTGTCTATTTATTCCAGGTTCCTGGAAAGATTGGACAGAAATGGTGTTACTACGGTATCATCGGGTGAAATAGCTGAAGGGGTGGGGGTCAGCCCTGCTCAGGTAAGAAAAGACTTGGCTTATTTCGGTGAATTCGGAACCAGGGGCGTTGGGTACAATGTCAAGGATTTACTGAAATACACCTTGAAAATACTCGGCCTGGACCAGGAATGGTCGCTTGCCATTGTTGGCGCCGGGAATCTCGGCTTTGCGCTTTGCACATACCGTGGATTTAATGTCAGGGGTTTCCATATCGCTGGTGTTTTCGATAACGACCCAACCAGAATTGGTAAAAGGATCGGCCACCTTGAAGTCCAGCCCCTGGAAAGATTTCCAGAAATTGTCCAAAGTGAAAACATCCGCATCGGTGTAATCGCAGTACCCATCAGTGCCGCTCAGGAAGTTGCCGATCTGATGGTTAAAAACGGCCTGGAAGCCATCTTGAACTTCGCCCCGGTTGCATTGAATGTACCGGATCACATAGAAATACGTAACGTGGATCTTTCCGTGAAGTTGGAAATTCTAACGTTCAACCTTGCTTTCAGAGCCGCTCAGAGTTTATAAACCATACCATCAAAGTTCTATCATTTTAGATTGAGACCTGCCTTAAAGGCAGGTTATTTCTCATTTTCAAGGGGGTGTGCTTTTGATTTATATCGGTGTTGTCGGCTCCGCCTCCTGCGACCCGGAGACGCTTAACCTGGCGGAAGCGGTAGGCGAGGAAATTGCCGGGGCCGGCGCCGTGCTGATTTGCGGCGGCAGGGGCGGGGTAATGGAAGCGGCGGCCAGAGGCGCCCGGAAACGCGGAGGCGTTTCCATAGGTATTTTACCCGGGACGGCCAGGTCCGAGGGCAACGGGGAATTGACTTACGCTTTGCCGAGCGGGCTGGGAAATGCCAGGAATGCGGTAATCGCCTGCGCCAGTGACGTTGTTATCGCCATTTCCGGGGGGTACGGCACGCTCTCGGAAATCGGCCTGGCTTTGAAAATGAATAAGCCTGTTATCGGCTTGCAAACCTGGCGCGCCGTTTCACCCCAGGGGGATAATATTCCTTTGATCCCGGCGCAAAATGCCGGGGAAGCGGTAAGACTGGCCGTGAATATTGCGGCAAGGAGGATGAAAAATGAGCAATCTACACGTCATGGAGATTAAAACCACAAGGAAAGAGCAGTTCATCGACATAACTGCCGGCATTAATTCACTTATCCGCAAGGCAGGCGTTTCCGACGGTTTATGTAATATTTATGTGCCGCATACAACGGCGGCAGTAACCATTAACGAGGGAGCCGACCCCAGCGTTGTTGACGACGTGTTGATGCAATTAAACACTCTGGTACCCGAAAACAATGCATATACACATGCGGAGGGCAATTCGGCCGCCCATATCAAATCCATTCTCGTCGGTGCCAGTAAAATGGTTCCTGTGGCAGAGGGGTCATTGCAATTGGGAACCTGGCAAAAAATCTTTTTTTGCGAATTCGACGGTCCCAGGCATCGAAAGGTGTTCGTTAAACTGCTAATGGGTTAAAAGTTGAACCTGGCCAGCCCGTCTTCCAAATCATTGCGCGGCTTTACATCTCTAACCACCTTTGGGGGCTCTTCCGGTTTCACGGTTGGAATCAGTTGATCCAGACTTTGTTCAACCTTTTTAATATCATCTTCATATTTAAGCAAAACGTTTAAACTTTCCCGCACCAGCTTGTCGCTTATTTCATCCATGCCCAGTAGCAGCAAAGTCCTGGCCCAGTCGATGGTTTCGGTTATACTTGGCGCTTTTTTCAATTTCATGCCCCTTATTCTTTGGACCAGTTGTACTACAATCCGGGCAAGGTGCCGGGATATACCCGGCACCTTTAAGTTGATAATCGCCTCTTCCAGGCCGGCGTCAGGGTAACCCAGGTACAGGTACAAACATCTTCTTCTCAGGGCGTCGGATAATTCCCGGGTACTGTTGCTTGTAATCACGACATAGGGCGCATGTTCAGCCCTGAAGGTGCCCAGCTCGGGAATACTGACCTGAAATTCGGAGAGCGCCTCCAACAAAAAGCTTTCCAACTCTTCTTCGCTTTTATCGATTTCATCCACCAGCAAAACGACCGGTTTCGGTGATTTGAAAGCCCTTAGCAAAGGACGTTCAAGCAAGTACTCGGGCGAAAAGATATCAATCTCGCTGCCGAACATCTGGATATGCAGTAATTGTTTCTGGTAGTTCCATTCATAGATGATCTTGCTTTCATCCAGCCCGGGGTAACATTGCAACCTGATCAGGTCCGTTTTTAAAGCGCCGGCCAGGGCACCCGCCAGCCCGGTTTTGCCCACTCCGGCCGGTCCCTCGATCAGCAGCGGTTTGCCCAGCCGGCCGGATAAAAATATCGTGGCGGCGGTTTTTCTGCCGGCAATATAATTTTGTCCCAGTAAACCCTTCATAACGTTCTCAATACTGTCGAAAAAATTTGCCGCAGTAGCCATTTGTAATGCTCCCGTTGTGATAAAATTTTTTAAAGTATTTTTAAAGCAGCATGGAGGTCAACATGCAAGTTGAAATTCTCACCAGGCAAATGGAGAAAAAAACTGCCGTTCTCACGCTACTTTCAAATGAACCGGGCCTGCATGCATCGGGCGAAACAATTACGGTTCCCGGTTTGATTCTACATATCGCCGAAAATTACCTGCTGTTTAATATTACTTCCGTAAAGTGGATCGAGCACATCGTACCACTGTTATTTTCCATAGTGCCGGCGGGTGGAACGGGGCAGTTTTATGAACCGTTTACAGACATGAAGATCATAGTTACGGCAAGGTGTTTTGACCCGGTAAAACTGTTACCAAGTTTGCACGAAGTAAGTCACCTTGATCTCGATCACAGTGAATTGTTGGGTACCAGGTTCGCCGAGTGGCGTTCCCGGGACGTAACCATAGTCGCCCGGGCTGAACTGGCCGTGCAGGGCAATGTGATCACAGCCCGGATCAAGTTCAGTTCGCACTTTCGGGACAGCCAGTACAACTGCCGGGCCTGTATCGATCAAGTATCACTGCTGGATTTATTGGAACCGCTTTGCCCGGAGTTTACCAGACCCGTACCGGAGAGGCAAATCTATGGCCCGGTCATCCAGGCGCAGCAAAGGGTAACGCCGGAAGGGTGGGCGGAATTTATCAACCTGCGCCCGGCTCCCATCAACTATCACCGGGAGACCGATGAATTCAGGATTGATTTTAATGAGTCGGGGTACATTTCATTCACCCCAAAACCCGACCGGCGGGAAATTATGTGCCGGGTGGAGTTAACCGACCCCGGCGCCCTTAATTCCGGGATGCTTGGGCACCTGCACAACTTGCTGAACGTCGAAACGCTGACGGTTTCCCATAACGCGGAAAATATAGTTTTGACGCCTGAAAAACTAATCCATGGATTATCCTTTTTCAAAACGAGTGATTATCACCTGTTTACCCTGAAAACCTCTGATTTTGACGCTGTTTACAATATTAAAAATCTAAGATTGACGTTAAACAGAGAATTTAAAATATCTGAGAACGGCATCGATTTAAATGTTTTATCCGGTATTTATGATAGCATGAAACGATTCATGGAAAAGGTGATTGCTTATGCAGGCGCGGGTAATTGAACTGATCAACTTTTTGCGCGAAGCAGGCTTTTCGATTTCCACCGGTGAAACTGTAGATTTTTTTATGGCCCTGAAGCTGGTGGGGTTGGAGCGCCGCGACGTGGAAACGGCAGCCCTGTGCACCCTGGCCAAGGATAAGCAAAGCTACGATCAATTACCGGTTTTAATTTCTTCCTACCTGGGGTTTTTAAAAGAAAAGCAAAAAATAACTCCGCCTTGCATAGACGTTCGATCAGTGTTAAACAACCCGCCCCGGCTTTCCAGGCGTGAATTTTTATTCTTGCAAAATAAGATAAAAAATAGTATTCGCGATGAACTGGCCCAAAACAACTCGTTTCCCAAAACCGGTCCAGGCGTAAAGGCAGGCGGCAGCGGCGGGCTGGCGGGATCCGGCAAACCAGCCGGGGAAGCCGGGCGGCATGGCCGGTTTCCCGGTAAGCCAACGGCAGCGGGCATGGATGGCCAAAAACCGGATCATTATACCGGAGCGCCCAGGGCCACAAACTTGCGCGAACTGGACCTTAGCCGGGCCGATTACGATCAATTGGAGGAGATCAGAAAGATAATCGTCGGCATGGGAAGGAGACTGGCGGTAAACAAAGGATACCGTAAAAAACCGGGTCCTACCGGGACAGTGGATATGCGCAAAACGGTCGCCCGGGCGGTTTCCAGCGGTGGCGTTCCTTTGGTGTTGAAAAAACAGCGGCGTATACCTTCCAAGCCAAGACTTGTGGTTTTATGTGATCTTTCAGGCTCGGTTGCGCCCTACAGCGAGTTTTTCCTCCAGGTTCTGGTGAGCCTGCAGCAACGGTTCGGCAGCCTGAGATCTTTCGCCTTTGTCGACAGGGTGGAGGAAGTAACCCAGCTGGCAAAACAAAGCTCGGACACGTTTCAAATATCCGCGCAAAGGATTTTACGGGAGGCAAAAATTTCGGTTACCGGTTTCAGCAATTACGGCAAGGTCTGGGAGCAATTTCACCAATCATTTTTTGATTCTTTAAACCGTTTTATCACCTTGATTATTCTTGGTGACGCCAGAAACAACTGGCAACCCGACGGGCTGGAATATTTCCGTGCCATTAGTGAACAGTGTCGCAGGGTTGTATGGTTGAATCCCATGCCCCGGACCAAATGGCGGGCGGGAGATTGCATTATCGATACTTACGCCCCGTTTTGCAGCCACGTTTTTGAATGCCGCAACGCCACTCAGATGATGGGGGTAATAAGAGAAATTTTATAGCGTTTGACTTTAGCTTAACTTTAGGGTAAAATATATTTTGCGTTTAGTTTTTCGGGATGTAGCGCAGTTTGGCCAGCGCGCTTGCCTTGGGAGCAAGAGGTCGGGGGTTCAAATCCCTCCATCCCGACCAGTGTTCATTTTGGGCCCCATGGTCAAGCGGCCTAAGACACCGCCCTTTCACGGCGGTAACCCGGGTTCGAATCCCGGTGGGGTCACCATTTATGGAGGGGTTCCCGAGTGGCCAAAGGGAGCAGACTGTAAATCTGCCGGCGACGCCTTCGCAGGTTCGAATCCTGCCCCCTCCACCATGTTGGGGCGTAGCCAAGCGGTAAGGCAACGGGCTTTGGACCCGTCATGCGTTGGTTCGAATCCAGCCGCCCCAGCCAGCAACAAAGGCGCGCTTCAATCTGCTCCCTTAACGCGCGCCTTTCGGTACTTTATTCCTTAGCTCCGGCCGTAAGTATGGCAAGGATATACTTCTTAAAGTGAAAAACCCGGTGGTTAAACCGGGTATTTTACGTGCTTGGCCTGTTAATCCCCCTGATTCTTTGCCTTTTCTTTATATCGGCGGCTTTACCCATATCCCAAACCGGACGATAGCCCGGCAAATTATCCGCTTTAATCCCCTTAATTCTCCTGGCCATATGCAATCACTCCTTTTTCCATAATTAAATGTTAACGCTTTACACATCCTTGTTATTATTTATCTCCATTAATTATATTTGATATTAATCTCCGAATTTTTTTGATATTAATCCCCGGCACCGGGCAGGATTTTATTTTACTAATGTAGAATTACCATTGTTAAATCAATAGTCCGACAAGGGGGAGGTACCTTTGACCGAAAAGAAAAAGTTCAAGTTTAGTTTTGTTCTTGACCAGTCACTGTGTATGGCATGCGCCGCTTGTGAGTTGGAATGCCGGGAAGGCGGAATTTATATTGATGATAGCGTAAACTATAATATTAACCCCAATAATTGCAATCGCTGCGGCAGATGTTTCCGGGCATGTCCCACGGGAGCCATTTCCAGAGTAAATAACCCGGCTTAAGCAAGCCCGCACCTGAAGCTACATTCGGTACTGCCGAAAGTAGCTTTTTTACTTAAGATTATTATTTGTATGTTTCAGTACTTTTTACTGATTAATTCCGAAACAATTATGTTGACAAGACTGATTGGATGTGTTAATATTACTTTTGCGTGAGCGGTGAAACACACTCGGCTCACACAAAATGAGTAAAAATGCGCGGCAGTGGCGGAATTGGCAGACGCGTAAGATTCAGGTTCTTATGGGCGCTACGCTCGTGGAGGTTCAAGTCCTCTCTGCCGCACCAGAAAGTACGACCTGAAATTAACCCTGTTACTCATGGTTAATTTCAGGTCATTTTTGTTTGCTTATAATCGCCCGCAATTAAATTTGAAGTTGATTTTAAAAGGCGGCTTTTACTTAAGCCGCCTTTAACCCTACTTAATATTATTTTTATTATTTTCGCTTCAACCAGGGCATCATGCTGCGTATTTCCGCGCCCACTTTTTCAATCAGCAACTCGCGCTCCCGTTTTTTAATGGCGTTAAACACCGGGCGATTGGCCTGGTTTTCCAGCATCCATTCCCGGGCAAACTGTCCGGTTTGAATCTCCTGTAGAATCTTTTTCATCTCTTTCCTGGTTTCTTCAGTAATCACGCGCGGGCCGCGGGTGTAATCCCCATATTCGGCGGTATTACTGATGGAATAGCGCATCATTCCCAGGCCGCCCTCGTATATTAAATCTACGATCAACTTGATTTCATGGAGGCACTCAAAATACGCCATTTCCGGGGCATATCCCGCTTCCACCAGGGTATCAAAACCCGCTTTAATCAGCTCGGTCAGGCCGCCGCAAAGAACCGCCTGTTCGCCGAACAGATCCGTTTCGGTTTCCTCTTTGAACGTGGTTTCAAAAACCCCGGCCCTGGTGCAGCCGATAGCCTTGGCATACGCCAGTGCCACGTCTTTAGCCTTGCCGCTGTAATTCTGGTATACCGCGATTAGAGCGGGTACGCCCTTGCCTTCTTCATACATCCGGCGCACCAGGTGACCCGGGCTTTTAGGTGCAACCATTAAAACGTCCACATTACCCGGGGGAACTATCTGGCTGAAATGAATGTTAAATCCATGGGAGAACATCAGCACTTTTCCCTCATCCAGGTAAGGCTCTATTTCTTCTGCATAGACCCGTGCCTGAATTTCGTCCGGCAAAAGCACCTGGATAATATCGGCTTTAGCGCAAGCATCGGGCACAATATTGACTTCCAGGCCGGCCTCCGCAGCCTTGTCCCAGCTGGGGCTATCTTTGCGCAGGCCAACCACTACATCCATCCCGCTCTCTTTCAGGTTCAGAGCTTGGGCGTGCCCCTGGCTGCCGAACCCCAATACCGCAATTTTCTTTCCCTGAAGAAATTGCATGTCCGCGTCGTGATCGTAATAAACTTTGGCCACTTGATTCATCCTCCTAACCTGGGTCGTTTAATTGATAGATCGTTGCATTATGGCAATTTTAACGGTTTGCTCCAGCTCTTGTCAACGTTCATTCATTCCCATAATAATGCTTCCCTGGTTGGATCAAGGATTTATAAGCATAAAAAAAGCCCGGCTTTTAGCCGGACGGGGAGAGATAGAACTCACCAAAGCGGAGTATTTATATCCTGTCCATTCGGCTTAAGCTTTATTCATAAACTGTAATAAAAATTAAATCGCTATAGTAATGTATTTAAGGCTTGTGATTTCGATTTTTATAGGCATTTCCTGAATTAGGCATAAAAAGCGGCCCACCTTTACTATAACTATATTGTACCGGAAATAGTTAGGGGGTTATTCCATGGTTAGAAAATCTTTGATTTTGGTCCTTATTTTTCTGTGCGCAACGATCTTCGGCGACGGCACATGCTTTGCGGCAAAGGCAAAAAGCGGCCAGGAATATGTTTTTTTGATCTTCGTCAAGGAGCTGGAACAACCCCACCTGGAGGAACGGGGGTTGCCCAATATTGGCCAGCTCAAAGACGGTGGCATTTATTACCGCTCTGTGGCCCGTCCCGATTCTCCTCCGGAGGATTGCCTCCTGTCAATCCTGGGGCAAAAAAATACGATGTTATTTTTACCGCTGGCGCTGGCTAATAACGGGGTAAACTGTACTATGGTGGACGGGTCGGGCAGGTTACCCCAAAATTTACTGAAGAAAAACAATGTTGACGTGATCTCCGAGCAAAACGACAGGCTGGTGCTGGACAAGTTTTTCGAAGTGTTCGACCCCGACCGGCCTCAATTTGTAACCATCTACCTGGACGATCCCAGTAACCCGGCCAACGATAAATACCTTCCCTCGTCTCAGCGCTGGTCAAATGCCGATAACCAGGTGGGCCGTCTATTAAATTACCTGATCAACTCCAAAGCGCTCAACAATACTTCTATCATTTTAACAAGCGGTGCTCCAAAGCCGCCATTAATCCTGTTCAGGCATGGGTACCCAAACGCCGAGTACTATTATTGCCACCAGTCGGATATTGCGCCTACGATCTGTAAAATTTTTGGTGTTTCACCTCCAGCCGGTTTGTCCGGCAATATCCTATTTGAGTTTCTGTCCCGGAGCCCTGACACCAACCTGCAGAAAAGAATCAATGACTTACAAGAGCAATGCCTGCTGGCCAACCGGAAAATAAATCTTTTGCAGGAAGAACAGAGGCTGGTAAATATTCAAAAATACGAAATAGTGCAGGAAAGAAAAAATTTTCGTAGAATTATCTCTGAAAAAGACCAAATTATCAAACAGCTGAACGTCAAGATAAAGATATTCAAATTTTTAAGTATTCTAGCCGTTTTTATATTTTTGGCCGGATATATTGTTGAATATAAGATTTTGCGCAAAAAATTTCTTATATTCCCTTAATTAAATAATCATATGTCCATATTTTTGATATGCGGTGAAGGATTTTTTTTAAATTCCGTCGAAGAATTCTGACCAAGTTTGTTTCGAGTTTTTAAAATTACTGGGGTCAATTTTAAGATCAGCCGGCAATTTATTTGTTCAGGCACAAGCAGGAAAATGATTGACATTTGTTGAAATTGATTAAGTTGAAGTTGCATTATTAAAGAATAATTATCGTTGTACTATTATTTAGACGTACCATTGTTCAATGGAAGCACATCTTAATCATAACAGAGCAGGGGTGGTAGTAATGAAATTAGCCATATCGGGAAAAGGTGGCGTCGGCAAAACCACGATAGCCGCGGCAATAACCAGGATTTTTGCTCAAACCGGGGGCACCGTTTACGCCATTGACGCCGACCCGGATGCCTGCTTGGCGGCGTCCATCGGCATACCTGAAGACGAGGCGGCCAAACTCAAGCCGGTTGTGGAAATGCGCGATGTCATCCGCGAAAGAAGCGGTGGAGGAGCTTTTTATGTACTTAATCCCAAAGTTGATGACTTTATCAATGATTACAGTTATAAACTCGGAAACATCCGTTTTTTGCGCATGGGCGACCCCAAAAAGGGTGGCTCCGAATGTTATTGCCGGGAAAATACTTTTTTAAATGCCTTGGTAACTTCTTTGCTGCTGGACCAAAATGATACTGTCATTATGGACATGGGCGCAGGTATTGAACATCTCTCCAGGGGAACGGCGCGTGGCGTGGATATGATGCTGGTTGTGGTGGAACCAAGTCGCAACAGCGTAAATACCGCCAAACATGTGGAGAGAATGGCCAGGGAACTGGGCATTCCCAGGATCGGTATTATTGCTAATAAAATTCGTTCAGAAAATGAAAAGCAGTTTATTGCCAGCAGTTTCCCGGGTAATTCCATCCTGGGTTATATTAAATTTTCCGAAGCGATATGGGCAAACGCGATGGAACCGTCTTTGGCAGTTGAGGTAGATAAAGAAATGCTGGCTGAGATGAAGCAGGTTTGCCTTAAAATTTCGGGAGAGGTGGGTGGTAAATTTTAGAGATAGTTTATAGTGATTGGGAACAGCCGGATAGGGGGGGTTTTCGGCTGAACCTTAACCATCAATTAGGTAGTTAACTTTATTACTAAGGAGGTTAAAGTAATGCCAAGGTTTAGAGATCCAAGCCACACTTGCAGACCTTCGGGCGCACCCAGAGTTGTCGACCCGAAGAGTGTAAAACGCTCCATCGACCCGGGCGTGCTTGAAATGATCGATATTGCCAAAGAAAGTGGCATGATAACAGCTTTTGACCGGTTTTTAGCCCAGCAGCCCCAGTGCCAGTTTGGTTATAAAGGCCTGTGCTGCCGTTTCTGTATGATGGGCCCCTGCCGGATCAAAGCTGACGAAGGCCCGGCCAGCAGGGGTATTTGCGGCGCCAGCGCCTGGACCATTGCTGCCCGGAGTACCGGACTGATGCTGCTTACCGGCGCGGCTTCCCACAGTGAGCACGCCAGCCACATGGCCCACACGCTCCTGGAGGCTGCCGAGGGACATGCACCGGATTACGGAGTTAAGGATCCCGCCAAGTTGCACAAGGTGGCTAAGCGTATTGGCATTGAAATAGAAGGTAAAGACGATAACCAAATTGCCAAAGAAGTAGCCGAGGCCGCGCTGGCCGATTATAGCCGTCTGGATGGTTTCGGCGAGTCCACCTGGGTGAAAACCACTGTTACCGAAGGCCGCCTGGAAAAATTCCGCAGCCACAACATTATGCCCAGTGGTGTGTACAATACCATTTCCAATCTGGTCACCCAGGCGCACGTGGGTATGGACAACGACCCCGTCAACCTGATTTTCAGCGCCCTGCGGGTTGCCCTGGCTGACTACGTGGGCATGCACGTGGGCACCGACCTGTCCGATATTATTTTCGGCACTCCCAAGCCGGTGGTTAGTGAAGCCAACCTGGGCGTAATCGATCCTGAAAAAGTCAACATCATTTTACATGGTCATAACCCCATCCTCAGTGAAATCATCGTCCAGGCCGCGCGGGAAATGGAAGGCGAAGCCAAGGCCGCCGGCGCCAAGGGCATTCAACTGGCCGGTATTTGCTGCACCGGCAACGAAGTGCTCATGCGCCAGGGCGTACCCATCGCCACATCTTTTGCTTCCCAGGAATATGCCATTGCCACCGGAGCCGTTGACGGCATGGTTGTGGACGTGCAGTGCATTATGCCGTCCCTGCGCACCGCCGCCGAGTGCTTCCATACAGTATTGATCACAACTTCGCCTATCGTTAAGATTCCCGGCGCGATTCACCTTGACTTCAACGCGGCCACTGCGCTGGAGGATGCCAAAGGGGCCATTCGTTTGGCCATTGAAGCATTCAAGCGTAGAGATCCCAGCAAAGTGCATATTCCGCAGGTTAAAAATAAGGTTGTGGCTGGTTTCAGCCTTGAAGCATTGTTTGATATCTTTGCTTCGGTCAACCCGGACAACCCGGTCAAAGTGCTTACCGATGCCATCCAGAGCGGCGAGCTGAAGGGCGTCTGCCTTATGGCGGGATGCAACAACGTCAAACGCCCGCAGGACGACAGCCATATTACCATCGCCAAAGAAATGATCAAAAACGATGTATTTGTCATCGGTACCGGATGCGCCATGCAAGCCTGCGCCAAGCTCGGCCTGCTTGATCCCGCAGCAGTGGACCAGTACGCCGGCGAAGGGCTCAAGAAGTTCCTGGCCCGCATCAGCGAAAAAGCCAATCTCAGCACTGCGTTGCCGCCGATCTTCCACATGGGTTCCTGCGTGGACAACACCCGGTGCTCCGACCTGCTGATGGCCATGGCCAACGAGCTTGGTGTAGACACGCCGAAGGTGCCGTTTGTCGCCACTGCTCCTGAGGCCATGAGTGGTAAAGCCGTAGCCATCGGCTGCTGGTACGTGGCCATGGGTGTACCCGTACACGTCGGCGCCATGCCTCCGTTGGAAGGAAGCGATTTGATTTACAGCATCACCACCCAGGTTGCCAGCGACGTTTACGGCGGTTACTTTATCTTCGAAATGGATCCGGCTGAAGGTGCCAAGAAGCTACTTAGCGCTCTCGAATACCGCACTTGGAAGCTGGGCGTACACCGCCGGGTCGCCGAAGACCTGGAAACCGCGCTGTGCCAGAACTATTAATCACCCCGTGGTCGAAAGGAGGATAACGCATGTCCGAACAGATCAACTTTGATCAAATTTTCGAAGGCGCCATAGAACCGGGCCGGGAGCCCAAGAAACTGTTCAAGGAAGCCTACGAAGGAACCATCACCGCCCTGAGCTACGCGGAAATACTGCTGAA
>NZ_JADNRQ010000031.1 GCF_015594625.1 Desulfallas sp. Bu1-1
ATATAAAGAGTTTAATCTCTTTGCTCGCTTTTGGAATTACTCTCGCTCTTTAAGCTCTTGGCTTTTGACGAGGTTTTTTTCCATCTCTCACACTGTTTAGTTTTCAAGGATCGTTTTACCCGGTCCGTTGACCGGAACTTTATTCTATCATTTTTTGTTGCTTTGTGTCAACCAGCAATTTCTGGTGCCCGGCTTTCTACTAACCACTAACCACTAACCACCAACCACCAACCACCATTATTGCCTTTTTTCGACGCCGCATCGCAGCGACGGTTATTAATATATCACTTTATTGATGCTCGTGCAACAAGTAATTTATTCCTTTTTTATTTTTTTACTAAAATAGAGTTAGTAGAGGAATTGATGTTGTTGCTCTTATGTTGTTAATGGTTAAACGCTTCAACAATCTATTAACTGGGACAGCTTTTGTCTATGAATAATTGCATGACAGCATGGTTTAGCTTATTATGGAATAAAAGGTGCTTCAATCCATACAAGATGTTCATACAGGAGGTTTTAAAAAATGCGGTTTTTCTCTTCGTGGGAGAATATGCGGGTAGGCGATACCGTTACTTTTTACCGTACCTTTACCGACGGAGATGTCACTAATTTTACCGGTATCACCGGGGACTTCAACCCCATCCACTTTGACCCTCGAACCGCCGCCCTTTGCGGTTTTAAAGGCCGGGTTGTGCCGGGATTGCTCACCGGCAGCATGATTACGCATGCGGGGGGAACTTTGCTGCCCGAGCCTTACCCGGCCACAAAAATGTCTTTCCGGTTTCTGGCACCCGTTTATATCGGAGACACCATTTGCGCTCGGGTCACAGTTAAAGAAAAAGATCCGCAAAAAAACAAACTCACCCTTCAAATGACCTGCGTCAATCAAAACAACGAAGTCGTTTTGGAAGGCGAGGTTTCAGGCAGGATAATGCCAGTTTCACATCGCAGGGAAGATTTATAACTTTTTGATCAGGGCAAATGAATAACTTTACCGGTAATGCCGTGGGTCGCTTCCATAATTATCCAGGCCATTTCCACCCCGATATAGCCCCCGCCTATAACAATCAATTTGTGTGGCATTTCGGGGCCAAAAGAAAAGGTTCTTAATTCCAATTGACACAGAATTGAAGATAAAATATAATTATATATGCTTTAAATAAATGCCGGAGTGGCGGAACTGGCAGACGCACGGGACTTAAAATCCCGGGTCCAGCAATGGACGTACCGGTTCGATTCCGGTCTCCGGCACCAGGAAAAAGGCTTACAGGCGATAGAAAAACTGTAAGCCTTTTTTCTTTACTTTTTATGGTCATCCAGCGTTTGCAAGAACATGCCTCATGCATGGCATGATGCAAACAGCAATTATTACTTTACCCTGAAGGAAAGTTATGGACCGGCACTAAATATATATAGTTGACAAGGAGGTGCCCCCATGCAAAAACTACTTGCCGTTATTACGGCCGTAATAACTATCATTACCGCGGTGCTCGGGCTTGCTGCATACGTAGGAGTGGTGAACGCGGAAAGATACCACCTGGCCTCGGGGATAATCGCACTGGTCATGGTTCTGTTGATAACTCACCAGGTGTACCACGGAACCCGGGGCAGATAAAAGAATTTGCATTATTTATTAATGTCCGTTTGATGCGCGCCAGGGAATATCTTTTGGGTGATTACGATAATACATTTGCATGTGCGGACTAACAGTGTTAATCTATATATGTTGCTAATCTTTCAACGATAAAACCCATGAATAGAGGTGAACGGCTCGTGCCCAACCCGAATCCCATCGGGATTTTTGATTCGGGTGTGGGGGGGATATCGGTAATGAGGGAGATTCGCCGCTTACTGCCGGCCGAGGATCTCCTTTATTTTGCCGATTCCGCCCATTGTCCTTATGGTATAAAGACACCGGAGGAAATTTGTAGTCGAATTTTTAAAATCGCGCAGTTTATGGTGAATCAAAATGCCAAATTAATTGTATCGGCATGCAACACCGCTTCCATCGCCGGGCTGGAATTACTGCGCCGGGCGTTCGAGCTACCCATTGTCGGCATGGAACCTGCGATCAAACCCGCAGCCGCGATCACCAGAAACGGCAAAGTGGGCGTCATGGCAACAGGCGTGACCATCTCCGGTCAAAAATTTCTGTCCTTGCTGAGCCGCTTTGCCAACGGTGTGGAAGTGATCAAGGTAGCCTGCCCGGGTCTTGTGGAGCAGGTGGAACAGGGGTTCCTGGACGACCCCGAAACGGAAGAATTGTTAAAAACGTATCTTGCCCCGCTAATCGCCGAAGGCGTTGACACTGTAGTACTGGGATGCACCCATTATCCTTTTTTGCGCCGGCAGGTGGAATCAATCATGGGCCCCTCGGTAAAAGTGATTGATACCGGGTACGCCGTTGCTAAAAGGGTGGCGCAGGTTTTGCGGGAAGAAGGATTACAAAACAGCTCCACAGGCGAGGGAAAAGTAATTTTCTTTACCAGCGGCAATCCCGGTAAGGTGAGTCAAGTGATAACGAAGCTATGGAATCAAACGCCGGTGGAAATAAATAATGTTAGCATTTAAGCCCGCAACCCGGGCTTGGTTCTTTTTTACAACCCCACCTTCAACTTTAATGGTACCTGCAGCCCATTTCCGCCATGAATTAACCCACCGCCGTCATATCCAGGCGGTACCCCCGATTAGCGTAACCACCGTGCCGATCACAGGCAGCGTAGCCGGTAGAGCTGCTAAAGCGCCGCTGGCGCTGCAATAACGGCTCTTGCTGGTGAATAAATTAAAAACCATTTAAATCACCGCGAAATTAATAAATGTTAAACTACAAATATTATAACTGATGTTTATCCTTTTGTTTTGGGGGAAATATTTATCCCAAAACATTTATTATAATAGCCAAAAAAGTTATTTTTTGGTATATTTAAATTGGACGCAACTTGGATTGGAGGAAGCCTGTTGCGGTTTAAGAAAATTGTCTTCCTGACCATTATAATCGCGCTTGTTCTGGGTTCAGGCCCGGGGCAAAGCGGGCCGTTCAAAAAGTATATCGATCCGCCGCCCGATTACAGTTCCCTGCAGGAACAAATCGCCCGGTACCTCGAAAGTCAGCCAGGTACCTACGGGTTATATTTTATTGATTTAAAATCCGGAACGGAATTTGGGTATAATTCCACGATGTCTTTCCATGCCGCCAGCACTTTCAAACTGCCGATGAATCTATATTTATATCTTATGGCATCCCGCGGCCGTTTAAGCCTTGACGAGCAATTGACTTATGAGGAAAGACACCTGGAAGGCGGCACGGGCAAACTAAAAAACGACCCGCCCGGAAGCGTCTATTCCGTGCAGCAACTAGCCCGGTATTCCATTGTCTACAGCGATAACGTTGCCACCAATATATTGCTGGAAAGACTGGGTAAAAAGAATGTTAAGGATTTTATGCGCTCCCTGGGGGGAAAAGTGGTGGACGATGAAAAAAACATAACTTGCCCTTACGACCTGGCTTTGTATATGCGTGAAACGCTGGAGTTCAGCCGTTCCGGTAAAGCTAACGCGGGTTTGCTGTTGAACGATCTGTTTAATGCCGAATATAAAGACCGGATTCCCGCCCCTCTGCCGGCGGGAATACCAACGGCCAACAAAATCGGAACCTGGCCCCCTACAAACACTTACAACGATGTGGCTTATGTAAAACACCCCCAGCGTCCATACATACTGGTTATGACAAGTAAAGAGACGCCGGGCTACGGTGAAACGCTGCCCGTCTTTCACCATATTTCAAAAATGGTATATGACTTTCAAACCAAGCCGCCGCCCAAGCAACAATAATTACCGTAAAAATAGTCTTGATCTCTAAACAACTTTATGCTATTATATGTTTTGTTCATTAAAACATTGTCGCATAACATGTGGGCGAGTAGCTCAGCGGGAGAGCACCGCGTTCGCAACGCGGGGGCCGGGGGTTCAAATCCCCTCTCGTCCACCAAAAGGTTTTACATTATTTGTAAGGCCTTTTACTTTTTTTTAAGACCCGGATATAAGCGAACCTGTGCTATGCTCAGGTTTTCAATAAAGCTGAATGTGCATGCACGCCCAGCACTCAGATCCTGAGTGCTGGGTGAAGTAGTAGATGCCTATGGACCGGGCCAGGGCTAACAGTCCTGTAACTCACGAGAGAGCGTAAGATTTTGCTTAGCAGAGCGGCTCTCGATAAAATGAGAAGCTTCCGGGCTCATCCCGGAGGAGGTTCACATCCAATGTCGGGGAAATTACCTGATTAATGTCTACCGGCCGACAGATAAAACATCCGGCTGGTATTATACTTTTTTATAAAGTAACCCCCAAAAATTTCTTATAATTAACCCCCAAAGTTTCAAATTGATACTCCTCTTCCAACGCCCTTTCCCGGGGGCGTTTATTTTTTACCGTTTTTTTTGCATTTTATTGCTATTTTAGATATACTTGTCTACAATAAGTTTAAAATGGCAGGAGGGGTAATTGTGTACTGGGATAAAAAAGGTCCGGATAACACGGATAACACCATAGAAGCGGCTTTAAAGAGGGCGGCCGAACTGAACATCCAGCATATCGTGGTCGCATCCAGCACCGGCTCCACCGCCCGAAAACTTGTCAACTGCGGACGGAATGTCGTCTGTGTGAGTTATCACGCCGGTTTTGACGGTCCCGGTATCAGGCGCATGAGTGATGAAACAATGAAGGAGTTAACCCAAAACGGCATCCAGGTCCTGGTAACAACGCACCTGTTGGCCGGAGTGGACAGAGCTATCCGTAACAAATTTGGCGGAGTTTATCCTTCGGAAATAATGGCCCAAACCCTGCGCATGCTCGGACAGGGGATCAAGGTTTGCGTGGAAATTTCCGGGATGGCCCTTGACGCCGGGCTGATTCCGTACGGGAAAGAAATTATCGCCATCGGAGGTTCGGGCAAGGGAGCTGACACCGCCGTGGTAATTTTGCCGGCTCATTCAAATCAATTCTTTGATACCAAGGTAAAAGAAATTATTTGCAAACCCAGGGAATTTTAAAATAAATTTGCTGCATATGCGGTTATAATCGTAATATTAATTATAGAAACATATTCAATAATTAGTTAATTGTGTAAAGGAGGATAACATGGGCAAGAAGATTACCGTAACCGTCATTAAAGCGGATATCGGCGGCTTTGTCGGCCACTCCAGCGTACACCCCGACTTAATTGAAAAAGCCCGGGGAATGCTGAACGGCAATCCAATACTTATTGATTCCCATGTTACACACGTGGGCGACGACCTCAACCTGATCATGACCCATGAGGGCGGGCGCAACAACGGCGAGGTGCACCAACTGGCCTGGAATATTTTCCAGTCCTGCACCGAGCTGGCCAAGAAAATGAAACTGTACGGAGCAGGCCAGGATTTACTGGCCGATGCGTTTTCAGGAAACATCAAGGGCCTGGGCCCCGGAGTGGCGGAAATGGAATTTGAGGAAAGGACCAGTGAGCCCATCGTCGTGTTTATGGCAGATAAAACCGAGCCCGGTGCCTGGAACCTGCCGCTTTATAAAATGTTCGCCGACCCGTTCAATACGGCTGGGCTGGTGATCGACCCCAAAATGCATAACGGTTTTGATTTTGAAGTGCGGGACCTGATTAAAAACCGCAAGGTAATTTTCTCCTGCCCGGAGGACCTGTATGATATGCTGGTATTCATCGGCGCACCCGGACGGTTCTGCATCAAGCGGGTATTCCACCGGGATTCCGGCGATATCTGCGCGTCCAGCAGCACCCAGCGGCTCAACCTGATGGCCGGAAGATACATCGGCAAGGACGACCCGGTTTTAATCGTACGCTGCCAAAGCGGATTCCCCGCCGTTGGCGAGGTATTGGAACCCTTTGCCCACCCGCATCTGGTTTCCGGCTGGATGCGCGGCTCCCACTCCGGCCCGCTGATGCCGGTGGGGCTGGCGCAATGCAACCCCACCCGCTTTGACGGGCCGCCCCGCGTCGTAGCACTGGGGTTCCAGCTGGCCGACGGTAAGCTGCACGGCCCGCAGGACTTTTTTGCCGACCCGTCTTACGACCGGGCCAGGGAAAAAGCCAACTTCATAGCGGAATACATGCGCAGCATGGGTCCGTTTGAACCGCACCGCCTGCACCTGGATGAAATGGAATACACCACAATGCCCGAAGTAACCAAGAAATTAAAAGAAAGGTTTATCGATTTAAGAAAATAGTAGATTGGTTTGTTAAAAGACCGCCGGGTATTTCGATCCCCGGCGGTTTCGCATATCTTTAATCGTTTTTCAACAATTTTTCCTCTTCCAGGTCCATTACACCGGCCTCCTGGAAGGTTACCATTTCATCCAGCACCCGGCAGGCCGCTTCCACGATATGCATGGCCAGGGCAGCCCCCGTGCCCTCACCCAGGCGCATGCCCATATAAAGCAGCGGTTCAAGATCGAGCAATTCCAGCATCAGCCTGTGCCCGGGCTCGCCCGAGAGATGGGATGCCAGCATAAACTGTTTAGCCCCGGGCGCAATGGCCGCGGCAATCAATGCAGCGGCGCCGGTAATGAAACCGTCCACCAGCACCGGAACGCGCCTTGATGCACAGGCCAGAACAACACCAGCCAAGCCGGCAATTTCCAATCCCCCTACTTTAGACAGTACGTCCAGCCCGTCGGCCGGGTCAGGCCTGTTCACCTCCAGCGCCCGGTCTACAGCCCGCCGCTTCCGCTCCAGCACCTCATCGTTGATCATGGTACCCCGGCCGGTCACCTCGGTTGCTGAATAACCGCCCAACGCCGCCAGGATCGCGCTGCTGGGTGTGGTATTGCCGATTCCCATATCGCCAAGAGCCAGCAAAGTAGCTCCCCGCTCAATTTCGGCCAGGGCAACATCAATCCCGGTTTCCAGCGCGGCCACAGCATCCTCCCTGGTCATGGCCGGCCCGTTGGCGATATTGCCGGTCCCTGACCTGACCCGTCGTTTTTGCACCCCGGGGATGTCAACGTCAGCCGCCACTCCAATGTCCACCACAGTTATGGAGGCGCCGGCATGCCGGGCCAGCACCCCGATGCCGGCCACCCCGTTGACAAAAGCGGGCAGCATTTGCCATGTAACATCTTGCGGCGCCGCGCTGACCCCTTCTTCTACAACGCCGTGATCACCGGCCATGACAATCACCGACCGCTTGCCGATCCGGGGCCGGGGGTTGCCGGTAATGCCCGCCAGCTTGACGGCAATCTGTTCAAGCTGCCCAAGGCTGCCGGGGGGCTTAATCAAGTTATCCATGCGCTCCCTGGCTTGGGCCATGGCATTCCGGTCAAGTTCACCAATACCATCCACCGTTTGTTTCAACAACATATTTCCTTCCCTCCTGGTTAAGTTAAATAAAAAAAGCCCACAGTCGTCAGACCGTGAACTTTACCATCATTCACTGGATTGCTCTCGCCGCGCGAAGCACGCCAAGCAACAGGCAGGTCTCCTGGCTTCCGGTCATCGCCCCGTCACCGCCTTCCCATCCGGTACCTTCATGGCTTAAATGTTAAACCAGGGTACCTGAACAGTGGCATCATGGCGCGGAACTACCGGTTACAGTGGCGGGACCGCCCGGGAATTGCACCCGGTTCCCTATTCTCCCCGCATACGGGGCACCTGTTGCAGTATTCAATTGTTTATTTAAATTAATATTATTCCTCGCCAAAGGGAATTTTCCTGCTGTTTTGGGAAAAAAATTAGCGCCGGGCGTAGACATCCACGTCAACTCCGCGCCGCTTCAGCCATTCCGCAGTAAAGCCGGTAACCACTAAAGGCTTGCGGGCTAGCGCGGCCAGGTCCCCGGCACCGGTGAGCATCATAACCTGCCGCAAGCCACTAATCAGGTCATTGATATAACAAACCAGACCATCCCAGCCCTTTTCCACCAACTCCTTTAAAAAAGGCCCGGCTATTGCGGTCAACGAAGCCCCGGCCGCCAGTGCCAAAGCCATATCGAGAGGCGTGCGCAAACCTCCCGAAGCGATTATCGTTACAGGTAAGCCTGTGCTCAAAGCTTCCAGCAGGCTTATCGCGGTGGGGATGCCCCATCGTTCCAAAAAAGCGCCGCCTTTGCCGCCCCGCTTGCCTTCAATAGCTGCAAAATTAGTGCCTCCCCACCCGCTAACATCCACATAGCGAACCCCGGCCTGGTAGAGAGCGACAACCACTTCCCTGGCCATACCGAAACCGACTTCTTTAACCACAACCGGCACCGGCAGACTCTTGACCAGGCGTTCAATGTTGTCCCGTACCCCGCGGAAATCCGTATCCCCTTCATGCATGGCCAGTTCCTGGTTAACGTTCAAGTGCAGTTGGATACCGTCGGCGCAGATCATTTCAACCGCCTGCAACGCCTCATCCACGGAACACTGCGCACTTAAATTGGCCAAAAGTAGCCCGTCCGGATTTTCCTCCCTGGCCACGGTAAATGTGTGCCGTACCAACGGGTCATCCAGGGCCGCCTGCTGGGAACCCACGGCCATGGCAATACCGGTGGCGGCAGCCGCCCGGGCCAACCCCTGGTTAATTTCCACCAGCCGGGTGTGTCCACCGGTTATGGCGTTAATCATCAGCGGCGCCCGCAGACGCTTGCCCATAAAAACACACGAGCAGTCAATGGCATCGTCATTTAATTCGGGCAGCGCGTTGTGCACCAGAAACAGATCCTCAAAACCGGATGTCGCCGCGTAGGTGTCCGCTAATTCCAGGGCATATCTGACATGATCAAGTTTTCGTGTTTTCCTGGAGATTATTAACGCCTCCCGTTAAAACTAGTTTTTCTCCGGCCTGTCAAAGTAAATGTTCTTGCTGGTCGCCGAAATTGGAATAGCACAAATAATGTCTCCCTTAACCAGACCGATTTTTCTGGCCACCACCGCGGGCCTGTACATCACCCGGCTATCGACGTTCAACAGGCCTGCCGTCTTAGCGGCCGATCCCAGCGCGATGCCCACGTCCAGCACCCGCCAGGCGCATAGCGGCCCCACAAATTCCGGCCCTTCACTGCTTTCAAGTCCGGCACACTTATCGTGCCCGCAGGCCCCGCAATTAAGGCCCAGCGGCTTGTTTTCCCGCAGCGCCACAAACACTACGGCATCGGAATTCCTTACACTGGCTGCATCACGGTCAAAATTGGTTTTGCCGCTTTCTTTTCCAAACTTCTCCATCTCATCCGCCAGCAATTGCAATTGCTCGCCGGAAACCACCTGAATATCCACAAAATCCTGGCCCAGGCACTTGGGCGCGGTTTTGGCGGCCACGGCCATCAACTCGGCCACCATCAGCACGGCGCTTGACAAATGGTACACCTCCCGACGTTTTCCATCATTTTCTTCACATATTACCACCATATTGTCCAACCAGTCAAATCATTCCACGATTAAGAAGCGCCAAATACAAGTACCGGGTAATATTCTTCAGGATAGACAATCACTAACGGCTTCCGGCCGGAAGGTGCATTAAAAATTACATCGCATCAAAAAATAAACCTGGGCCCCAAATAAAGAATTCCGGGGAGGGATAAAGTTGCATCCGGCCAGCCATATGGAAACCAGCACGGTCGAAAGTCCAAACGATCAGGAAGAAAAGGAAATAAAATTATGGATAAACAATCGCGAGGTAAGTGTACCCGGCGATACGCCCAACCTTCTTGAAGCGTCCCGCCTGGTTGGGATGGACATACCGAGCCTTTGTTATCTACAGGACATCAACGCCGCCGGTTCCTGCCGCATCTGCCTGGTGGAAGTGGAAAGCGGCGGGCGTAGAAACCTGCAGGCATCATGTGTTTACCCGGTGCAAGAAGGCCTCAGGGTATATACCAACACGCCCCGGGTGCGCAGGGCCAGAAAACGCATGTTGGAGTTGCTGCTTTCGGAACACGACCTGGATTGCATTAATTGTATCAAAAACCGCAACTGCGAGTTGCAAAAGCTCGCCGATGACCTCGGCGTGCGAAAAATCAGACTTACCGGCGAACGGCTCAACCTGCCGGTACAAAATAAGAACCCTTTTATTGTTCGCAACTACAATAAGTGTATTAAGTGCCGCCGCTGCGAAGCGGTTTGTAAAAAAATCCAGGGCGTCAACGTTTACTCGGCCCAAAAACGGGGCTTTAACACAGTGATCGCACCCGCTTTCATGCGGGACATGGCGGAATCCGACTGCATCGCCTGCGGCCAGTGCCTGCAAGTCTGCCCCACCGCCGCCCTGGCGGAAAGGGAATATATTCAGGAAGTGTGGGATGCCATTGAAGACCCCGAAAAGATTGTAGTTGTGCAAACCGCGCCCGCCGCCCAAGTTTCGCTGGGTGAAATGTTCGGAATGCCCGTGGGTACGGTGGTTACCGGCAAAATGGTTTCCGCTTTACGTAGCATCGGGTTTGATTATGTATTCTCCACCGCATTCGCAGCCGATTTGACCGTTGTGGAAGAAGCGCATGAATTGTTGGAACGATTGGAGGGTAAAGGTAAACTGCCGCTGATATCCTCGTGCAGTCCGGGTTGGGTTCGGTACTGTGAGCGGTTTTTCCCCGAGTTCGTGGAAAACTTGTCCACCTGCAAATCCCCCCAGGAAATGCTGGGCGCACTGGTCAAAACTTATTTTGCCGAAAAAAATCATTTCAACCCCGGCAATTTGGTGGTAGTGGCGGTTATGCCCTGCACCGCCAAAAAATACGAAGCCGCCCGGCCCGAAATGGTCACCCGGGGAACCAGGGACGTGGACTATGTGCTTACAGTGCGCGAATTGGGCCGCATGATCCGGGAGGCCGGCATTAATTTCACCGCACTTCCTGAAGATGATTTTGATCAACCACTGGGGATCGCCACCGGAGCCGGCGCCATTTTCGGCGCCACCGGGGGCGTTATGGAAGCGGCTATTCGTACGGCGTTCGCCCTTGTAGAGGACAAAGAAATGCAGGGCCGCATAGAATTTGAATCATTCAGGGGTCTAAAAGGAATAAAAGAGGCCACCGTGGTGCTGGGTGAAAGAAACATCCGGCTGGCGGTGGCCCATGGTACGCGCAACGCTCGCCGCCTCCTGGAAAGGGTAAAGGCCGGTGAAAAATTCGATTTTATCGAAATCATGGGTTGCCCCGGCGGGTGCGTAGGCGGGGGAGGTCAACCCATTTCCGTAGAACAAAGAAGCCGGAAAAAAATTGAGGAAGTAAGGCGCAAAAGGGCCCGCGCCCTGTATAGCATCGATCTGACCCAAAAAATCAGGCGAGCCCACGAAAACCCCGCCGTAAAAAAACTCTATGAAGAATTTTTGGGGGAACCCCTCAGCAAAAAAGCCAAAGACATTTTACACGTCAAATACGGACGCGTTCAGCGCCAGCCCCCTCAGCTCCTTCACTAAAAACACAACAAAACTTAACCACCACCTGCTAAAGCAGGTGGGTTTGTATCAACTGAAAGTCGACTTAAGCACGAGTGCCGCAAACCCCCGACTTCAGTCGGAGGTAGCTGAAAGCCGGAGGTTTTAGACCTGGCGGCTGGAAAATAAACTATAAAGTTGCTTGTCTTGCCCGCGCGGTGAAAGACAAGCAACTTCCCTCCCGCAAACTTTTTCATCAACCTCTTTTCATAATATAATCCCCTGATAATATAATCCTCCGGTTCCTGCCTATAATAGCGATTATTTTACCCCCGTCCCACCATGGGCCGGTTATTTTGTGCGAAAATATACAATCGGGTGTCTGATTTTAAACTGCTATTCCGCGGGCAGTTGGTACCTAACAGCGGCAGCACATTTTACCCCTTCCGTTATATCTGTTTGTTTTTAAACAGCGGTCGGCCGGCAACGGGCAATTGCCGCGGCCGCAGCACTGGCACATATTGTGCTATAGACGATGGATAAAAGAAAGTAACTTAAATCATGCTCTTCATCGCCATCGGTACGGTGGCGGGCATGTTCGGTCTGGGCGCGGGCTGGGCCAACGTGCCGGTGCTGAACCTGCTTATGGGCGCACCGCTCAAGATTGCGGTGGGATCCAGCAAATTCCTGCTGTCCATCACAGACACTTCGGCGGCATGGGTGGGCGCGCACTGATACCGTCGTGGCTATAAAAAAATACCCGGGATATGTACCCGGGAGTGAAAAATATATGGGCTGAAAGGGGTACCGGGTGGAATTATCCGGGCCCTTTTATTATGAAAAGAAATATGTTACAAGAACACACAAAGGGAGCAAGTTAAATAACATATTTCACAAACCAGCACGCACTAAAACTATTATGAATCATGGCCCACACGAATAAAACGCGTACGATTTTATCACTTACCAGGCTCGGGTGATCCGCCCGTGAAATCTCCACCCTGGCCAATTCCGCTTTTAAAAATGGGTTTTCCAGATAACGCTCCGCCCAGTTTTCCCTTTTTAAAACAGGCTTTCCCCGCCACCCTCCAATGTTTAACACCACAGCCAAATCCCGCACCCCCTCCCAAAAACTTTGTGCCCTTTTGAACATTATAATTTGAGGCCACAAAAAAATCAATTCATATTTGTGAAATATTTTATTTTTAAGCCTGTCTTTCATTGTTTTTGTGAATTATTTTCTAAGACACTTGTTATTGGAACGCCGATAACATATAGTTAAAAATAGAAATAAAAAAACGCCCGGCCCCGGGCAATTGAATCCTCTATTTGTTTGGATATAATTAACTGATAAAGGCGTTTTCCAGATGCTCCGCATCTGTCATTTGATCGTAAATTTGCTCAAATAACTCGTTAACCCTGATCATGCCGACAATACGATTGTTCTTTTTAACCGGTAATGTTCCCAGTTTGTGCTTGATCATGGCATGCGCCGCTTTAATCAAGGTATCATTTGCATCCAAAGTTATTACATTGATGGGGTGCATTATTTCCAACACGCTCTTTTTAGCTTCCGCCCGGCACCTTTCAGAAAACAGTCCCTCCCAGAATATGGGGACGGAAAGACGATTAGCTCTAGCGAAAAAAGGTTCCAGGGCCTGAAGGATGGAACGAAATGTAACCAAACCCACGGGATTACCGTAATCATCACATACAATCACCGACCTATGCCCCTGTCCGCCCTTGCCGCGTTTATAAAAGGAATGGTGTAAAACTTTAACCGCTTCTTCAATGGTACATTCTTGGGAAATAACCTTATAGTTACGCAAAGGAATCATAAGATCGCCAACTCTTTTTTCAGGCTGTTCGGACATTAATCCACCCCCCACAAGAAGAATCATTAAATTTCTTTATCAAAATTTTTAGCATATTTCATGCCAGTATTATTACCTTAATGTTTAAAGCTTTCGACCGAAATAACAGCGCGGTTACTGTATCATAATAAACACCTGCGCATCGTTTTTGAAGTCATTAGCTTTATAGCTCCGCCCGCTGTACGAAAACGCACAACACGTTGTTTGAAAACCGACATAGCCTTTATAATGTTAAACATAAACCCCAAAGGAGGCTTGAAGTAATGGCGACGCCGAAAATCCTGATTATCGACGATGAAAAGCACATGTGCTGGGCTTTGGAAAAAGCCATGCGCCAGGAAGGTTACATTGCAATATCGGCGTCAAACGGCATGGACGGCCTGAAAAAAATTAAAGATGAGATGCCCTCCCTCGTCATCCTGGATCTAAAGATGCCCGGCATGGATGGAATGCAGGTGCTGAAAAAAGCCAGGGAAATAAATCCCAGGCTGCCCGTTATCATTTTAACCGCCCACGGCACCATTGATACCGCTATTGAGGCGATGAAAATGGGCGCGGTGGATTACGTCACCAAGCCCTTTGATCTTGTGGAACTGAACATTATGATCAAGCAGCACCTTGCGGTCACACAGTTGCAAACAGAGGTTAATTTTCTCCGTTCCGAACTGGCTAAAAAATACGGCAACATCATCGGGCAAAGCACCGCCATCCGTGAAGTTATTCAAATAATTGAACAGGTCGCCAAAACTAGCGCCACGGTCTTAATCACCGGGGAAAGCGGGACGGGCAAAGAAGTGGCGGCCCTGTCCATTCACCACAACAGCCCGCGCTGCGAGGCACCTTTTGTGCCGGTAAACTGTGCCGCGCTGCCGGAGCAACTCCTGGAAAGCGAACTTTTCGGTCATGAAAAGGGCGCGTTTACCGGCGCGTCTTCCCGCAAGCCTGGACGTTTTGAACTGGCTAACGGTGGTACGATTTTCCTTGACGAAATCGCCGAAATGCCGCCAAACATGCAGGCCAAGCTGCTTCGCATTCTGCAGGAAAAAACATTTGAGCGGGTGGGCGGCACCGAAACCCTGCGGGTAGACGTGCGGGTTATTGCCGCCACCAACCGCGATTTAAGACAGCTTATCCGGGAGGGCCTGTTCCGGGAAGACCTGTTTTACCGCCTGAACGTGGTTCAAATCCACCTGCCTCCGTTAAGGGAAAGGCGTGAAGACATCCCTTTACTGGTGGAACACTTTATTCAAAAATTCGGCACCGCTTACAAGGTTAACAGCATCTCCCCGGAAGCCATGTCCCTTTTGGAACAATATGATTGGCCGGGCAATGTCCGGGAACTGCAGAACATAGTTGAAAGAGCGTCGATAATTTGCCGGGGGCATGAAATACAACCGGAACACCTTCCCTCGGAAATTCAACGCATTCACACGCAAAAAAGGGGAATCATCATCCGATTCCCCGATCAGGGTTTATCAATGGAACAATTGGAAAAGGAGCTTATTGTGAAGGCCCTGGAAAAAAGCGGCGGCAACCAGACCAAGGCGGCCAAATTGCTTGGAATCAGCAGGTCCGCGTTTCTCTACCGCTCCCAAAAACACGGCATTTTTTAAACCACACCCAATTCCGTTAGCAAAGGCTTGGTTGCCCCCACGAAATCCGCCAGTTTCTTGGCTGCCAGGCGAATATTTCTTTCTCTGACCACATCATAGGGTAATAACAGCTTCAAACGATATTTACCCGTAGCTTCCACCTTGGGCAATTCCCTTTCCAGGGGAACGCCCAGTTGATTTTCTATGGTATCTTTCTTTTTAAGCAACGGAATAAATACCTGCTTCTTATTACCGTCCATCACCAGGTCCATGACCAGGTATTCCCTGCCCTTGTTCGGACCTTTGCGGGGCCTGGTTTTGCCGATGCGGTAATAAATATTGCTCCGTCCAAACACCCTGATGCACTTCCATGATTCGGTAATGCCCATTTTTTGACTGAGCGATGTATATGCAATGTGAATGCCCCGTTCTTTTAAAATCTTTTTGGCCCTGGCCAAAACCTCATCCAAAAATTCATCGAAATTTTGATTGTCGTCCTGGACCTGTTGAGAAGCTTGCTCCCCGGTCGATTTTTCAATCAACCATTTTTCAAAGAGTTCCAGAACCATTTTTTTGCTGTCTGCATTGCCGTCCACCTTAAAATTAACCTTAATATTGCCGCTCTTTAATTCATCAAGAAAAGCCTGTTTATGTTTGGAAAATTGATCTACAAAATCACCATTCATATTAAGCCCCTCCACCATTTTGCCCATTTTGTTCAGTTCCATGATTTATCTTTTCAGCCCATATATTTTTCACTCCCGGGTACATATCCCGGGTATTTTTTTATAGCCACGACGGTATCAGTGCGCGCCCACCTTCAGAATACCCGAGGCGGCCAGTGTAAGCACCAGTATCTCCACGGTGACGATGGCGGCGTAAGACAGATCTTTCTTGCGGATATAAGCCGGCAGCAGCAGCACCAGGTAACCCACTATCGTCAGCAGGGCCAGAAAGGCAATGCCGACCAGGTTTAAAAAGTCACCGTACTTGAGCATGCCCAGCCAACCCCAACCCGACGGTGCACCCGTCTCAACTAAAAATTCGTGCGCGCTTAAACCCCAGTACTGGGCAACTTGCGCGGGCGGGATATACGAACCCACCAGGCCGGTAACGTAAAGGATAAACGTCAGGACCAGAATCCCTATCCCCGCCCAGGAGCAGTATAACAACAGGTTGGCGTATTTGATCTGCTCCGGCGGCACATCCACCTTGACCGCCGTTTTCTTCTGCTTGGCCGGTACGGTTTGTTGCATCGCATTATGTTGCGTGGAATGTTTTTCCGCTCTTGCCTGAGTACTCATTTTCTCTACCCCCATCCCAGTCCCTTGAGCAGGGATCTAATTCCGGCAAACAACAACATCAGAATCACCATGTTTCGCACAACCTTGGGCTTAGCCCCGGCCAAAAGCCTTACGCCGACCAGCGAACCCAGCATGATCCCCAGCACAGACGGCACTGCGATGATGGGCAATACCGCGCCCTGGTTCAGATAAACCCATGCAGCCGAAGTGTCTGTGATGGATAACAGGAATTTGCTGGATCCCACCGCAATCTTAAGCGGTGCGCCCATAAGCAGGTTCAGCACCGGTACGTTGGCCCAGCCTGCGCCCAGACCGAACATGCCCGCCACCGTACCGATGGCGATGAAGAGCAGAAACCCCTGCGGCGTGCGCCAGACCGTCCAATCCACCGGGCGCCCTGCGGACGGCTCGTAGTAGGAACCGCTGATGTTTAATGCCCGGCTGACGCCGTCCGGTTTACCCACCTTGGGAAATTCGCTGTTCTTGGAGAAGATGAATAATACCGCTATAAACGTAATGGTCAGGCCAAGGCATATCTGTAGTATATTGGAAGGAAGTGCCAGCCCGATAAACGCACCCACAATACTGAACGTCGAGGCGATCAGCGCCACCGGCAGCGCCAGGCGCAAGTTGGCCAGGTTCGCCTTGAGCAGGCCCGGCCCGGCTGCCAGCGCGCCTGCCAGCGCCACAATGAGTCCCGCACCCCGGACAAAGTCCAGGTGGAACGGGAAGAAGCTACCCACGATGGGCACAAATAACACGCCGCCGCCCACCCCGGCCATTACGGCTACAATCCCCATCACAAAGGTGGTGACGAACAACAGAAGGGGCCACACCCACCAGGGCGTACCCGGCGCTCCCGAGGCCTGCGTCACCGCCTGAGCCACCTGGGAGTTGTTGGCCAGTTCCAGTAGCATGCTTGCCTTGGCTATAATTTCTTCCAGCATTTTCTTTCCCCCGTTTATCAAGTCTAATCTTTCCGGAACCTTATTTTCTCCTCACCCTGTTAATCAGTTCTCCCCCAAATTTGGTCATGTTTCCCGAAGCCATTTATAGTTTTTACCCCGCTAAAATTACCAGTGTGTTATTTCGTGCACATCCCCCCTTCATTTTCTTTTTCGCCATAGAAGAATGTGATATAATGAATTTGTGTTCAAACAGCATTGCTTTTCCAAATGTGAAAAAAATCATATTCACTCAACTTAAAATGCATATCCCATGCCAGCGATTAAACTTGCAGAAATAGCAAGTTTTCAGGGTGACAGCAAACGGCCACGGAAAAAGATTGTTCATTATCAAACAATCTTTTTAACCAAAACACAGCAAAGATAACTTGTGAACCGTAATACAAAGCCCGATGAAATTGTTCAAAAATAGACAGCACATTGTTTGTTTTTAAACAGTTAGTGATATACTTAGTTTAAAAAGGTGAAACCATGGATAAAAAAAAGTCAAAAATATCACGTTTTACCGGCCATAGTTTACGCACTCAATTTTTATTTGTCATCGCAACCCTGCTGGTAATCCCCATTCTGGTCATGATGTACGACATTTTTTTTGCCAGCCGCAGCGATGAAGCGTTGCTAAAGGAACGGGAAGAAAAACTCAGTTCCGTTGTCGAAACCGTGTTAATTCCGGACATTAAAAAGAACCTCAACTCTTACTTGGTTGACGTCCAGATAGAAAACCTGGATGTTGAGGACCGTGCCTCATATCTGAAAAAAGCATTCGACCAGGCGACAAAAGGGCTTGTGCCAAGCAACCCGGGCGTGCGTTTCGGGCTTTATATACCGGAATCCGGCCAAATTTTTGTTCAGGGCTTTTTACACCAGTACAGGGAATTAAGCCCGGCCGAACAACAAGAGCGAGAGAGAAGGGTTTTAAAGGAAGCCAATAGCGGCCTGATCGCCGTTGCCGCCAGCGGCCGCCCGCTGGCGCGCCTCACCAGCAGCTTAAATGATGAAACTTTTGAATACCTGTCGCCTGTGTATATAAACGGCAAGCTAATTGCCGTGGTTTGGGCCGATCAGAGAACCCACCCCATTTTCGCCCAAAGCCGGTTCTTTCTCACGCTAACCCGCTATTTCACACTTTTTGCCTTATTCGTCGGAGGTCTTGGCGCGCTGTTGATTATCCATAACCTGGCCAGCGGGGTGAGCATGATCAAGGAAGGTCTTAGGGCCATGGAAAAGGACATTCACCAGCCCATACCGGTCCTGCCGGGAGAGGTCGGCCAAATAGCCCAGGCCATCAATAAAATGGCCAAATCGCTGGCCGAAAAGGAAAAACTGGAGGACGAACTACGCCGCTCGGAACGTTTGGCCGCGCTGGGTCGCCTGGTGACCGGGGTGGCGCACGAACTGCGCAATCCCATTGGCGTGATTAAAACCACTGTGCAGCTAATGGAAAATGATATGAAAAACCTGGTATTACCGGGCAAAAATATTGTGGAAGAATATTTAAAAATTATTTACGAACAAATCAACCGGCAAAACAGGGTCATCCAGGAACTGCTGGATTTCGGCCGCCCCAGCAAACATGTGGTACAAAGCGCTTCCGTAAATTCGTTGCTGGAAAAAGTTCTTACCTTTACCGAACCCATGCTCAGGCAGCACAGCATCAACCTGATCAAAAACCTGGACAGGGACCTTCCCGAAGTGATAGTTGACGGCGAAAGAATCAAGCAAGTTTTTGTAAACCTGATTTTAAACGGCATCCAGGCCATGCCCGAAGGCGGTACGCTGACCATTAGAACTTATCGCGTTGATGACTGGGTTTATATTGAATTTGCGGATACGGGCAGTGGTATATCACCTTCTGAAATCGGCAGCATTTTCGACCCTTTTTACACCACCAAGGAACACGGCACCGGTCTGGGACTTTCCATCAGCCACCAGATCATCAAAATGCACGGCGGGCATATCACCGTTGACAGTACGGTAGGCATCGGCACTATCTTTACCGTTAAGCTGCAACTTCATAGTAAGATGGGAGGGGAAGCAGATGATACCCAAAATACTGATTATTGATGATGAAGAACACATGTGCTGGGCGCTCGACCGGGCCATGCGCCAAGAGGGGTACCAGGCACTGGTAGCTTATCGCGGCAAACAAGGCCTGGAATTAATCAAAGAAGAAGCACCGTCCCTGGTTATCCTGGACCTGCGCATGCCCGACATGGACGGCCTGGAGGTTTTAAAAGAAGCTAAAGCGATCCACCCCAAGCTGCCGGTGATCATGCTCACGGCCCACGGCACCATAGAAACGGCCATTGAGGCCATGAAAATAGGAGCCGCTGATTATATAACCAAACCCTTCGACTTGGATGAATTAAAGCTGGTCATCAAGCAAAATTTACTGGTGTCCCAGTTGGAAACAGAGGTCACTTTCCTGCGTTCCGAACTTACAAGCAAATACGGCAACATGATCGGACAAAGTAAAATCATGCAAGATATTATCGCCCTGATCGAACGGGTGGCCAACAGTAACGCCAGTGTGTTAATTACCGGCGAAAGCGGCACGGGGAAAGAGGTTGCCGCGGTCGCCATCCACCAGAACAGCCCCCGTCGCAATGAACCATTCATCCCCGTCAACTGCGCGGCGTTGCCGGAACATCTGCTGGAAAGCGAGCTGTTCGGCCACGAGCGGGGTGCGTTCACCGGGGCTACGGCCCGAAAACTGGGTCGTTTTGAACTTGCCGACAAGGGAACGATTTTTCTTGATGAGATAGCGGAAATGTCCCTTAACATGCAGGCAAAACTGCTCCGGGTATTACAGGAAAAGTCCTTTGAACGGGTGGGAGGAACGGAGACACTGTCGGTGGACGTAAGGGTCATTGCGGCCACCAACCGTCAATTGGACGAGGCGATTAGAAAAGGCCAATTCAGGGAGGACCTTTTTTACAGGCTAAATGTAATCCACATTCACCTGCCCCCACTTAGGGAACGCAAAGAGGATATACCCTTGCTGGCCAAACACTTTTTGAATAAATTCGGCCATACCTACCAGGTGGAAAAAATATCTCCCGAGGCCATGGAACTATTGTGCAATTACCACTGGCCTGGTAATATCAGGGAACTGCAAAACGTGATCGAGCGGTCGGCAATTATCTGCCGTAACAAAATTATTTATCCCGAGCACTTACCCCGGGAACTCTACGCGCCGTCTAAATCCACCACCGATTTGGTGATTGAATTCCCGGATCAGGGAATTTTACTGGAAGAACTGGAAAAAGAATTGATCTTAAAGGCGCTGGAAAAAAGCGGGGGTAATCAAACCAAAGCCGCCCAGTTGTTGGGAATAACCCGCTCGGCATTATTATACCGCTCACAAAAATACGGCATTAACATTTAAAAAATAATATAATATAATAACTAAACTAACCTATTTTAAAAAATAAAAATTTTTTTACCAGGCAGGATTTAATTATTTTAATTCAGAATATTTTTTATTAACCGTTCTTTGATGTTATTAATTTTGTTTAAAAAATAGACTGAAAATGGTGGTGGCTATGACTAAGCAATTGGAAACGAATAAGGGACTGGTAATTATTGAAGGACCAGTTACCAGGGACTACATTGATTCATTGCAAATAAATAAGGCACTGAATAATTTCAGAAACGCCAAAAGGCAAAAAGAAGCCCTGGGCCATATTGCCGGGTTACCCGAGGGCATGGTTTATATTGCCCGTCACGAAAACGAGATTATCGGCTACGTGCTGTTCCATTACCCCAACCAGTACAGCCGCTGGGTCAGGCACCCGCGGATACTTGAGCTGGGCGCCATTGAAGTCAGCAGGGAGTGGCAGAGAAGAGGTTTGGCCAAGGCGCTCCTGGCGGAAGCCTTTAAAAACCCCGCAATGGAAGATTACATCATTATTACCACCGAATTTTACTGGCACTGGGATTTGAAGAACAGCGGCATGGACGTTTGGGGATACCAGCGCATGCTTAAACACGTTTTCGGGTCGGTGGGTTTCAAGCGGCGGCGCACCGACGACCCTGAAATCCTTGAACACCAGGCCAATATGCTGATGGTTCGCATCGGCAATAACGTAAGTCAAAACCATATTAATATGTTTGAGGAACTCACCTACCAGCAATCCATCATTATGTAGAAACCCCGGAGGACTTCTCCTCCGGGATTTTTTATTAAGGAAGCCGGTATGCGCTCAGCGGTGCCTAAAGCACCGTACCGGCCAGGAAGCCCTGGTAAATGGCGTCCAGTGCCTTGCGCGGCGCAACAGCGTCACCCACCATGTACACCTCGGGCAGCTCTTCCTTTACCCTTTCGCAGATTTCACTTAAAGAACGGGACCCTGCCGCCAGCACCACGGTATCAGCCTCCAGCAGTTCCTCCTGGTCGCCTGTATCCAGCACCACGCCGCATTCGGTGATTTTTTTGGCCGTGGCCCTGGTCAGCACTTTCACGCCGTACCGCTGCAATTCCTGCAAAATTACCCAGCGGGTGGAAACGCCGATATCGGCCCCGGCCGCTTTCTGCATCTCCACCACGGTCACCTCCTTCACACCCCGTGTGGCCAACCGTTTTAATGTTTCCCAGTCTTCTGCGTCGTTTAAGGCCAGGAAATGCAGGGTTCGGGCGTCAATTGTCCCCTTGCGCGCCAGCAGCAGCGCCGTTTCGCAGCCCACCGCCCCGCCGCCGATAATAACCACCCGCCTGCCCGTAGTTACGGCACCGGAGAGAACATCCCAGGCCTGCACTACTTCAGGCCTTTCCACCCCCTCGATAGGCGGAGTTACAGGAGCGGCGCCGGTCGCCATGACCACCGCGTCCGCGCCGAACGACCTGATACTATCCTCGTCGGCCTCTTTGCCCAGTTCAACTTTAACACCCAATCGGTTTAATTCATAGTTATAATAATTAACCACGGCGGCAAACTCTTCGCGTCCCGGGGGTGCCGCAGCGAGATTAAGCTGGCCGCCCAACCGGTCACTTTTTTCCCACAGGGTCACCCGGTGCCCGCGCTCCGCAGCCACCCGGGCAGCTTCCATGCCGGCGGGGCCGCCGCCCACCACCAGCACATGCTTGACCTGTTCCGCCGGGCGCAGATCGTGCTCCAGCTCGCGGCCGGCCCGGGCGTTGACCAGGCAGCCCACCGGCTTCATGGTAAACACGGCATCCAGGCAACCCTGGTTGCAGCCAATGCACTTTCTAATTTCCCCAAACCGGCCTGCGGCCGTCTTAACCACCAGCTCGGGGTCGGCGATCATGGCCCGGGCCATGCCAACCAGATCGGCGATATCATTGACCAGGATTTCCTCGGCCAGCAGTGGATCGTTGATCCGGTTGCAGGCAATCACAGGCACGCTGACCGCTTCGCGAATTCCCCGCGCCAGGTAGGTAAAAGCCCCCCGCGGCGCGGCCATGGTAATTTGTGGTACAGTTGTCTCATGCCAGCCGCCGGTCACGTTGAACGCGTCAACCCCGGCTTCCTCCAGGCGACGGCAGAAAATGGCGATCTCCCGGTTGGTATTGCCTCCGGGCATGAAGTCGTTGCCACCCACCCGGAATATTACCGGGTAATCAGGCCCCACGGCCTCCCTGATCCTTTTGGCCACTTCCAGTCCAAACCGCATTCTGCGCTCAAAATCCCCGCCGTACTCGTCTTCCCGCTTATTGGTAACCGGCGAGAGAAACTGCGAAACCAGGTAACCGGCGCTGGCGATCACTTCCACGGCGTCAAACCCGGCCTTTTGGGCCCGCGCGGCGGCTCGCCCGAAGGAGTCAATTATGGCCTTGATTTCCTCCACGGACAGTTCCCTGGGCACCTGCCTGGTTAACTTGGAAGGAACCGGCGAGGGCGCCACCGGCTGAATACCCATCAGGAAAGAATAGGAGTACCGGCCAGGTTGGAACAGCTGGGCGGCAATTTTCCCGCCTTCACCGTGAACAGCCCGTACCAGGTCGGATAGACCGGGTATGTATTTATCATCGTCAATTTTGATCATATTACCATAGCCATGTTCATCGATAGCACAACCGCCCACAATGATCAATCCCACCCCGCCCCTGGCCCGGGTACGGTAAAATTCCACCAATTTTTCAGTAACGAAACCGTCCCTGCAATAGCCAAGGTGCATGGCCGGCATAACAACGCGGTTTTTTAATACCATTTGCCCTATTTTAACCGGTGACAGCAGCTTCATTTGAAAAACAACCTCCTTAAGGCATAATCATATTAATCTGATAACCAACTTTTCGGTATTACCAGGTAATTATTGACTAACATTCTTGCTAGTAAACGCTTTTTCCTGCAAAAAAAATAACCGGAGCATCCCCGGTTATAAAAACATATCAGTTTCCGGTCTATTGATTTTTCGATTCAGCAATATCCGAAACTTCTTTCGATAATTTCAGTGCATCATCTTCCTTTCTGACGCTGCACAGTACCCTTCCTTTTTTAGGCTCAAAGCCAACAATTTGTTTAACCTTTTCCACCCTGGTGCACACATCGCCGGTCACGACCTTGTAGGGCACATTCATAATGTCCAGGAAATTCTTGATTTTTTGATCCACAACCACGGCAAAATCATCGTCCTGGTAGCGAATGCCGTCCTTTTCCACGGCAAATTCCCGCGGAATGTAGAACACCTCGTAATCAGGCAGATCCTTCATAGCCCACTCAAAAAGTTTCATTAGAGCATAAAACTCCTTGGGATTCTTGAAGTCGCAGCTCAGCAAGCCATAAACGTAATTCAAAATTGTCGCGTTATCACAAAAAATAATATCACAGTGCCTCAGGTCGTTTTCCCGGCGCTTCTGCCCCTCATACAGCAGGAATTGCTCAAATATGCTCGTAGGTACACCGTAACGGGCGATGTAGGCGCGCGCAAATTCAAGGCAAACGTCACTGATATAGCCGGCCAGGCTGTATTCAACGTCCAGCTGCTTGCACAAAGTGGTTTTACCGGTGCCCGGCCCCCCGAGGATGGCCACTTTTTTGGGTTTTTTACTGGGCATATCATCACCTCGATATATTAGTTTCTAGTACATTCGAAAAATCTTAAAGCCTTGTAAATACAGGCTTTATTTTTTTGCATTTTTTTAGCTTCACCTCAAAAACCCCCCTTGATTTTATATCATGGCCAAAATACTTGATTTAGATATTATT
>NZ_JADNRQ010000032.1 GCF_015594625.1 Desulfallas sp. Bu1-1
TCCGCCGTCCACCAGGTAGATGCAACAATCACGGTCATCCGTTATCCCGGGTCCCCCCACAATGTAAACACTTTCAAAAACTTGCCCAGGTTTGTTCATTTAAAACAACTCTTTCCTCCACGATTATCATCCGTGTCATGATCATCAAATGTATCTTAATCATAAAGCCTCTCCAACCGGGTATAAATCAATAAACGCGAAAAAAGGGAAAAATAAAAAGCAAGAAACTTAACCACCACCTGCTAAAGCAGGTGGTGGTTAAGTTTTGGCCATTTTGGCGGGCTGGCCCGCACCCCTGAAAGCAATTCACATTTTATGGGTCAACCTGGTAACCGACACGCGCCGGAATATTCAAGGTTCACGGCCTGGCCGCCGCGGAATGGATCTGGGTCGCCGCCCTTTCCGTAACGCCCCTGGTGATCAACGAGGCGGTCAAATTATTACCGGCCCTGAAAAAATAAAGCCGGAAACGCTATTTCTCCAGCTTCCGGTCAATCTTGTCCTTATAAAACCGCAGGGCCGCGCTCATACCCCTTTTTTCCATGAGCAGGTTGAACCTTAACATTTTTTCATTCAATTTTTTTTGCAATGCAGTTTTCTCTTCGTCATGGTAGCAACAATTAACCAGCTTTTTCAGCGTCACAATTTCTCTTTCCAGCTCGAGCTCGGGTGGCAACACCCCGTGGTTTTTCAGAATAATGTATGACGCCCGCAGTTCCTCGGGCACGCCCGAAAGGTCATCCAGTTTCAAGGGTTTTCCCTTGCCGGAAAGGTTTTGCAGCTCGCCTTTCTTGATGGCCTCGCGGATTTTGTTCTCGGCAATCACGGCCACAATATCCATTATTTTCCCCCTTGCCCGGGTAAATTAGTGTGCGACATCGGGGACGGTTCTCAACTGTCGCATTAAGTACTACAAGGAACATAAACCTGCTTCCATACCCCGGGCGGAAGTAATTCTTTTAACAGCACCCGGCTGTAGTGTTTTTTGCCCGTAAAAGCGTTGGGCTTCCAGTCGCCAAGCTTCGGTTTCGGCCGGTATCCTTCGTGAAATACCGGATCGGTCCCCCGCTGCGCGGCCTGGATCAGCCACTGGCGCACCAGTTCATCCTCCCCGTGATTAACCACCCATTCCCTCAACCGGACCGCCCGCCGGGTTGCGGGGCAGCAAATGAATGTCTGGCAAACCAGGGGCCTTGCGGGGTAAATGGTGCAGAGCCGGTTCCGCCGGTCCAGGAAGGCGCAGCGCTCGTCATCATCCCTGCGCAGCGTGATATCCACCACCGGGCCGTCAACCATGATGAACCCGACCCGGTCCAGGGTATGTTGCAACAACCCGTCCCGGATGCGCAGGTGTTTTTTCAAATTCAAAACGTCAATCCAGGTCAGGGGCGCCCTCTCGGCGCAGCAAAGATCACAGCCCGCGCAGGCCCGCACCTTTTTCCGGCCGCGGCTCAAGGGCAGATCTTCCACAGCCCGGTTCATGGCGTCAAGGTAATCCTGGACGGTGGCTCGGGCGTCAGTGACGCATAGATCATAGCCCCACTTGTTTCCAAAACGTCTGGGTGTTACCAGTACTGCTTTCCGCTGCTGCATCTCCATATCCTCCATCATCATTATAGCCCGGTAACTTTATATTTTCCAGCCGCTTTAGATCTGCCACCGCAATCTTTCAACCTTTCAACACCTGGCACCAACGGTAAACATCGAGGATTTTGGAGGCATAGTTAACAGAAGACAACGCCCTGGAGTTGGCCAGGGATTTTTCGGACATTTCCCGCCGCAGGGCTTCGTTGCACAACAGAAGCCTGATTTTGTCCATAAATTCATCCCGGCATAAACCGGTTAAAAAGCCGTCCACTCCGTCCTCAACCATTTCCGAAACACCGTTGGCCCGCACCGCAACCACCGGCAGTCCCGCCGACTTTGCTTCCGGCACCACAAGCCCCTGGGTTTCAGAAATGGAAGCAAAGACAAAAATGTCGGAGTCGCGGTAACATCTCGCCACTTCTTCCCTGGTTAAAAGTCCGGTAAAAATAACTTTATCACCCACACCCAAACTTTCGGCCAGCCTCCGCAATTCCTTTTCCTGGGGACCTTTGCCCACCAGGACCAGCCGGACCCCGGAAAATTCTTCGCTGATCCCGGCGAAGCACTGCAGGACAAAATCGATGTTTTTTTCCGGGCCCAGCCTGGCCACGCACAGCAGTATTTTTTCCCCGGGTTTAATGTTGTATCGCCCGCGCAACCAGCCCGGCGCTTGTTCATTAAATGCTTCAACTTTAATCCCGGTGGGGACCACCCTGAGCGGAGCGCGGACACCGATATGCTCCAGGTAATCCCGCGTCGCGGTCGTTGGAGTTACAATTACGTCGCACCGGTTGCAAAAGTTGGCGCACACTTTTCGAATCAATCCCCTGGCCATGCTCCGGGGAACGGGGAGATAGTGACTGTAATATTCATACAAGGTATGGCAGGTGTAAACCAGGGGCCGGCCCAACTGCCGGGCGCACCTCATTCCCGCCCGGCCCAGTCCGAAAAAGTGGTGCACGTGAACAACATCGGGCTTTATTTGCGCCAAAATTGCCTTCAAATGCCCCGGTAAAGGGAAGGCCAGGAAATAATCCGCGTTGGTGGGCGCGGGCACGGAAAAAAAGCGAAAGGTTCGCCCGTCTTCGTCGCAGTAGCCCGGGTACCTGGGGGCGAAAACATATACTTCGTGCCCCGCGGAGGTCAGCTCTTGTTTTAAAGTTTCAATGGAGTGAACCACGCCGCTGTTGTAAGGCAAATAGCTGTCGGTAAACATGGCTATTTTCAAACTAATTTCCAACCCCATCGTTTTAAAGTGTATAACGGAACCGGCGGTTCCCGGCGGGTAAAACTCCGGGGTCCCGTTTCAATTACCAGTATTACCCTGCAATAAAATTTTTACTTCACGGGGACATATAACATTGTAAAAATAAAAACATTATCTTGGGAGGAATGACCAGTGACTGTAGGAACCCAGGTAAAACAAACGCTCGCGGCTCTAAAAAGCGCCCAGGCCAGTTTGGAAACCTTCGCCATGGAAACCCAGAACCAAAACGCCAAACAACTGTATACCAACGCCGCTCAGCAAACCAAGACCATTATTGACAGCCTGGAACCTAGGATTACCGATATCGAAAACGAGGAACCCCAGTACAAAGGATTTTAACCCTTCGGGCATAAAAACCGGATCAACAGGTCCGGTTTTTTGCTGGAATATATTTTGGCTTTGGTATAAAAAATATATTCAGGTAAGGCAGGTGAAACCGTATGACCGTTGGCGGCCAGGTTAAGCAAACCATCGCCGGCCTCAAAGGCGCCAGGGTCACCCTGGAACAGATCGCTTCCATGGAGAAAAACCCGGAGGCGAAGGAAACACTTGAACGCAACACCGGGCGCATTGACGCTGTTATCAATAATCTGGAAAAAAGACTGGGTGTTTTGGAGTTTGAGGAACCTCAATATAAAGGCTTTTAGTGGAAGACTGCCACGACCACAAGATTAATCCATGATAGGGGTAATTCACAATGCCTGAATGGTTGAACATTTTGCTTCGCTCCGCGGGAATGTTCATTGTTACCTTGTTCCTGGTCCGCTTAATCGGAAAAAGGCAAACCTCCCGGTTGACCTTTTTCGACCTGGTTACCGCGATTGCCACCGGCGCCATCGCCGCCGCCATTTCCTTGAACCTGGTGGGAAACCCGGCCCACGGGCTGATTGCCCTGGCGGTTTGGACCGTGTTCCCCGCGCTGATTTACATTCTGGCAATGAAATACAAGGCGGTCAGGGATATCGTTCAGGGCAGGGAAACGGTTTTAATCAACCACGGAAAAGTGCTGGAAGACAAGTTGATGGAGGCAAGGTACACACCTGAAGATCTGTTAAGCCAGTTGCGCAGGAAAAACGTTTTTAATTTCGCCGATGTGGAATTCGCCGTGCTGGAACCAACCGGGGACCTGAGTGTAATGCTCAAAAAGGACAAGCAACCCCTGACCGCCAAAACCATGGGCATCAACGCGGGGATGGAGAGTGTGCCCCAGACGGTGATGCTGGACGGAGAAATCATCGATGAACATTTAACAGCCATGGGTCTGAACCGGAACTGGCTGTATACGGAACTGGAAAAGGCCGGCGTGGCGCCGGAAAACGTGTTTATTGCCCAGGTGGATTCAGCGGGCCAGCTTTACCTCGACCTGTTTGACGATTCCATCCAGGTTCCCAACCCCAAAACAAAGGACCTGGTCTACGCAACCCTGAAAAAATGCCAGGCGGACTGCGAGCTTTATGCCCTGGGCACGAAGCAGCCGGAGGCCAGGAAGATGTACGGTGAATCATCCGCCATTCTTGCGCAAGCAATCCGGGAACTGGAGCCATTGCTGAAAAGATAGGGGTGAAATGCTTTGTCGGACAAGCAAAAAAAGAAATTGACCCGGGTGCAGCAGGAATACCAGTCCTTCGCCAAGGCCAGAGAACCCCGGCGTCCGGTTTTGACCAATTCAATCAGGGCTTTTGTGGTGGGCGGGGGGATTTGCCTGCTGGGCCAGGGCATTTCGGACTTTTTCCTGTGGAATTTTGATTTTACCGAAAAAACAGTGGGTAACCCCACCGTGGCCATCTTAATTTTGCTTTCGGTAATCCTTACTTCCTTCGGCGTCTACGACCATATCGCCCAGTGGGCCGGAGCGGGCACCGCGGTGCCGGTAACAGGGTTTGCCAACTCCATTGCCTCGGCGGCCATCGAACACAGAAGCGAGGGCTTTGTGTTGGGCGTGGGAGGAAACATGTTCAAACTGGCGGGTTCGGTCATTGTCTACGGCGTTTTTGCCGCTTTTTTGGTCGCTCTGGTCAAAGCAACAGTGGCCGCGCTGGGGGGGTTGTGAAATGCTTCAAGGACATCAAACCTGGGTTTTTCCCGGCAAGCCCGTCATTATCTCCACGGGTACGGTGGCGGGACCCAAGGAGGCGCAAGGGCCTCTGGCCTGTGATATTGACCTGCTGCACGGGGATTTATGGCTCGGGCAGGACAGTTACGAAAAAGCGGAAAAAAAGATGCTGGAAGAGGCCTGCGAAACCGCAATCCGCAAGGCCGGGCTGCAAAAACAAGACATCCAGTTCTTTCTCGCCGGGGACCTGTTGAATCAAATCATTTCCAGCAGCTTTACCGCCAGAACCCTGGCGGTTCCCTACCTGGGGCTGTACGGGGCCTGCTCCAGCTCCATGGAGAGCCTTGCCCTGGGCTCTCTAATCGTGGACAGCAAGTCCGGTAATTATGTGATTTGCGGGGCCGTCAGCCACAATGCCTCGGTGGAAAAGCAATACCGGTACCCCACCGAATATGGTTCCCAGAAACCCCCCACGGCCCAGTGGACGGTGACGGGTGCCGGCGTGGCCCTGCTTGCATCCGAAGGTGAAGGCCCCCGGGTCACTTCGGCCACCATCGGGAGAGTCGTGGACATGGGCTTATCCGATCCCTTCAACATGGGGAGCGCCATGGCTCCCGCCGCGGTGGACACCATCACAGCCCACTTCAGGGACCTGCGCGTTTCCGCCAGTGACTACGACTTAATCGTAACCGGAGACCTGGGCAAAGTGGGACACAGGATTGCCGCCGACCTGTTTAAAAAACACGGCCTGGAAATTCCCGAAGATAAATTCAATGATTGCGGGTTGCTTATTTACAGCGACGACCAGCCCGAGGTGCTGGCGGGCGGCAGCGGGTGCGGGTGCTCCGCCGTGGTCACCTTCGGGCACATCCTGAACAAAATGAAACGGGGCGAACTGCATAAAGTGCTGGTAGTGGCCACCGGCGCGCTGTTATCCCCCCTGTCGTACCAGCAAAAAGAAAGTATTCCCTGCATCGCGCACGCTGTTTCCATTGAATACGGCGCTTAAGGAGTGGTATTGATGGAAATTTATTTCTGGGCTTTTTTGGTCGGCGGGCTTATTTGTGTCACCGGGCAACTGTTGATGGACGTGGCCAAGCTCACCCCGGCGCATACCATGAGTGTTCTTGTGGTGTCAGGCGCCATTCTGGCCGGCCTGGGGCTCTACGAACCCCTGATTGATTTTGCCGGATCCGGCGCCACCGTTCCCATCACCAGCTTCGGCAACGCCCTTGTTCACGGGGCAATGGCCGAAGCGGAAAGAACCGGACTGGTAGGAATTCTTACCGGCATTTTTGAAGTAACCAGCGCGGGCATTTCAGCCGCGATCATTTTCGGCTTTCTGGCCGCATTACTGGTCAAGTCAAAAGGATAAACGAAGGGTGGATAATAATGAAAACCGGCTCCAAGGTTATTATTTTTTCCTTGTTAACCTTATTGCTGGTGACGGCAATGGCAGCGGGTTGCGCGAACCCGGGCAAGCCGCAAAAAAAGCCGCAGCAGCAAGCCGGCCAGGAGGAACAGCTTATCCAAATCAATCCCGGGCTGGCGGAAAAAGTGAAGGAAAAGGCCAAAACCGTTCCGGGCGTGGATGAAAGCGTTGCCGTAGTTATCGACAAGGATATCTCCGCCGCAGTAAAAGTAAGCGGTTTTGACAGGCTGCGACTAAAGTCAATCAGAGAGGAAGTGCACGGTAAAATCATGGAATTAGCCCCGGGGTACGAGGTTCATGTGACCTCGGACAAAAAACTTTTCTCCGAACTGCAAAAAATAGAAACACAGATCAACCGGAAGCACTATGTGTCACCTTCCGGGATTAAAAGCAGGGTTGACAAAATTAATAATGATATGAATGGATAAAAATAACCGGGCGAGGCTATGTCCCGGTTATTATAGTTCAGTTGACTTTAAACCTGGTTATGGTTTTTTGCAATTCATCGGCTATATTGGCCAGTTCCTGGGCGGCGCCGGATACCTGCTGGACGGTGGAAGCAATCTGTTGATTGGCGGCGCTGAGCTGTTGGATGCCTTCGTTGGACTGCCTGGCTCCCTCCGCAATATCACGAATTATGGCCATGTTCTTTTCCACCGCCTGAATAATCTGTTCCAGGGCGGTTCCGGCATTACCGGCTATTTGAACTCCTTCACGCACTTCCCCGGCCCCGTGTTCCATGGCGTCAATCGCTTCCCCCACACCAACCTGTATCTCCTTGATCAAACCGGTAATTTCACGGGCGGCGCCGGCCGACTGCTCGGCCAGCTTGCGCACTTCCTCCGCCACAACCGCAAATCCACGGCCGTGCTCCCCTGCCCGCGCAGCCTCGATGGCGGCATTGAGAGCCAGCAGGTTGGTCTGGTCCGCTATATTGGTAATGGTGCTGATAATTTCTCCGATCCGATTGGATTGTTCACCAAGCTTGTGTACCGCGGCGGATACGCTTTCAGACGCGGAAGCGATGGAGTGGATCTTCTCTATGGTCTGCTGCACGGCCCGGTTGCCTTCCTGCGCAACCAAACGCACCTGTTCGGATTCCCTGGCGGCCTCTTCCGCGTTTTCAGCCCCCTGTGCCGAAGTGGCCGCTACTTCACTGGTTGTGCCGGCCACTTCTTCAATCGTGGCGCTCACTTGTTCGCTGGATGAAGCCAAATCCTGGCTATGGACGGCAACGGACTCAGCCTGATTTTTCACTTGCAACATCGCATTTTTCAGGTTGATGGTCATGTTTTTCAAGCTTTCAGCCAGTTGACCTATTTCATCATTGCTCTTAACATTTACTTCATGAGTAAAGTCACCTTTTGCCATTAAATCAGAAGTTCTCCGTATTTCCATGACCGGGTTCGATATTCTTCTTGATAACCACGTAGCGATAACCAAACACAGGAGAACAATTAAAAATGAAGTCAAGGCTATACTTGTTAAAACTTTGGTTCTCAAAGCAAGTATATCGGCCGCGTTAAAGTCGATGGCCAGTATGCCCACAACCTCTCCCACACTGTTTTTTATAGGCGCATAGGCGGTTTTAAAAGTACCGTACTGATCGGTGTAAAAACCTTCCGTGCTGGAAGGCCGGCCCTCAAATGCTTCCTTCATTCCCGATTGCCAGCTGTATTCTTTGCCGGGCGGGTTTTCAGTGGCTACGACAAAATATACTTTGTCATTCCGGGTTACCAGTGTATAAGCGTAAGGAACGTTAAGTTGATTTTTTATTTGCTCGCAATAGTCCCGTATTTCCCTGTATTCTTTGGTTTGCATATCTTTTTCGGTTTTCAACAGGCTGTGCTTGTCTCCGTCTATATGCATAGACGCCATTACGGCAGTTCCAATGATGTTTTTACTAAAGTTTTCTTCTATTTGTTTGTAAGCGGTACGGTAAGAAAAAAATCCGACCGCCGTGGCTGAAATTAATCCGATTAACAAAAACATCAGCGTAAGTTTAAAACTAAAGCCGAACCTAACCCTGCCATTCACTATACCTTCTACCCCCAACCAAATTAAAGTTTAAAAATTTTATGCCCTTTCTGTTTTATAACGGTTTTGTTCATTTCCCCTCCTTACCATGGACAAAATTAAAGCGGCCGGAGAACAAAAAACAACGGCCGCTTTTTTATACCTTATTTAAGCAGCCTGGCGACCATGGCTATAAAGCTTTAGGCCCATAGCTTTGTGCCCCAACCTTTCGGATGGTTTACCCGGTTTATGAAAAACTTGCCATTATTAGTTCATTTTCGACGGAAGTTTCAGCATTCCTTTTATATTTTAAAAAAATAACCGAAAACCCGGCCGATCTTCCCGCAGGAGTTCAGCCGGGTTTAAACTTTCAGGTTTACTATGTATCCCACAGGTTATAGCAACAACCGCTGCAATCTTTAAGACTTATTATTTATCACTCAACTTTGTTATGATACTAGCTTTCCACCAGCTCGGTTACCGGCACCTCCCTGGCGGCGCCCCTCCCATCCAATGGTTTGACTACGGCAGTGTTGTTATCAGGTTTCAAGCTTTCAATCCAAACGGGGGAACCGGCGTGCAGCACCTCGATGGTATCCGCCGAATTAAGTATTTGCCGCGCTCTTTGCATGTCCATCCATTTCACCGCTCCTTTATAAAACTAATTTTATAACTATTGTTCCCGGATTTGGTGGTTAAGATTAGAGCAGCGGCATGGATATAACTGGAATAAGGTCAGCGTGGACGGTACACATTAAGAATGCTTTCCGCCAGTTTACACATTTCCTCCCTGAGCCAATCCGGTTCCAGCACTTCCACGGCGTCACCCCACTGGACGATCCATGTTTTCATTTCGGCAATGCCGCAGACATTGAACGAAACGATAATTGAGCCGTCGGTAAGCTCTTCCTCCAACACCTGGGAGGGGTGGTAAATTACGCTTCTAATCCGAAACGCCACGTTGTGGTTGAACTTGAGCCTGACCCGGCACACCGCCCCGTCATTGATCACGCCCCAACTCCGGGCCATGTGCTCTTTGAGGTTGAATTCTTCCGGATACTCAAACTTTTGCGATGTATAGGGGAAGGCGTCCTGGATCTGGTCGACCCGGAAAACCCGGATAGCCCGGCGCTCCAGGCAGTAGGCCACCAGGTACCAGTTTTGCCGCTTGCAAATCAGGCCGTAGGGTTCCACCACCCGCTCGGTGACCTGACCGCTATAGGCCACGTAATACCAAATTTTCACCCGGTGGCAGTCTTTCAAGGCCCCAACCAGCTTGGTAAACAACTCGCCCACCCGCCCGGGTTCGGCCAATGCTTCCTCCACGATGTGGATGCGGTTTTGCAGCTTTTCCACCGCCAGTTCCCTGGGGTCATAATGGTATTTAAACAACGTGGAGACAAGGGCGTCCTTCAAATCATTCAAGTGCCCGGCCAGGGCGGACCCCTGCTGCTGCAGCAAGCCCAAAAAAATCGCCGTGGCCTTCTCGGGGCTCAAGCTCGGCAAATAGCCGGCCTCGAAATAATATAAAGTGCACTTGCGACCGTCCACAACCTGTTCTTTCCTAATCAAAGGCAACTTCAGATCGTTTTGAATGGCATCCAGATCCCGCCGGATCTGCCGTTCGGTAACTTCATACTTTTCCGCCAGCTCTTTCAGGGTTACCCCGCCGTACGGCGTCCGCTTGTTGATGTAGTCGATAATCTTATTCAAACGCAGTCCCCGGCCGGCATCTTTTTTCGGTTTTGCAGCCATTGTTGAACCCCCGTTATTGACCAATCAATCAACCGCAGAAAACAAATCTATCCAGGCTCTTTACCCACCCGGTCCAGGAATCTTCCGCGTCCTCCCTGGCGGCAGCCGCTTCGCCGAACATATCCACCTGGGCATCAATCATGTCCAGCTGGTGCAGGATGGCCGCCTCCAGGAACTTGGGCCTTTTGGGCGACTGCCACTCATACCGGCCGTGGTGGCTGACGATCATGTGCAAAAGCTTTAGCCGGAGCACCCGGGGGAACCCGGGTATTTGGGCAATCAAACGATCCACCAGGCCGGCCCCCAGGACAATGTGCCCCAGCAGCCGCCCGGCGTCGGTGATATTGATGTCCGTCCCGGCCCGGTACTCTTCTATTTTTCCGATATCGTGGAGCAGCGCCCCCGTCACCAGCAAGTCCCGGTCGACCCGCGGGTAAACGGCCGCAATTCCCTCCGCCGCCCTGGCCATACTCAAGCTGTGCTGCCACAGCCCGCCCAGGAGGGCGTGATGGTTGCGCCGGGCGGCGGGACAGGCGGCAAACGCGTTAAGCAGATCGGGGTCCCGGGCAACCAGGATCAGCAATTGTTTAAGATGCGGGTTGTTCATGGTACCGGCCATCCTGAGCCATTCCTCCCGCACCTCTTCCCGGGTGATTCCGCTGGAAGGGATAAACCTTTCCGGCACCACCTGCTCATCATCACACCTGGTCAAGGACGTGATCTGCAGTTGGACGGACCCGTTATACTCGGTTACCCGGCCGGTTATTTCCACCACGTCCCCGGCCCGACAACGACCGTAAACTTCTTCCGCCTGCTCCCACACCCGGCCCTCCACCTGGCCGGTTTTGTCCGCCAGGGTGAGCCCCAGGAAATACCCCGAGCCGTCCCGGTAGGGCAGCAGCTTTTTACCGCGTAAAACATATACCCCGCTGATCTCATCCCCGGGTTTGATGCTGTTAAGGTTTGGATTATGCAACATAACATCCTCCGCTTGTCTTTTGACTCCATCGTACCACAAGGCTATGACGGAGTTTTGTCACAACAATAAAAGTTTACGGTTCTTTTATTATAACGTGCAACACCTGGCACGCGTTTTATTTAAAGTGCCGGCAACCGGTAAGCCTAATTTTCACTTTTCTCCATGCATATGGTTATGCCGCTTCTAACGGCCCGGACAAACTCGTCAAAGTAACGGGTTGTACGGTCCCTTTGGGGGAAACCGGGGAACATCAATTTTCGCAGACCCGCGGCAACTTCCAGTTGAACCCCTTTGCCGAGCCGGTTTCGATTGCAAATATTGGCCCTGCTTGTTCCCGGGAACTTGGGGTGTTCGGAAACAGCAAACCCACCGGCGACAAGAACCCGGCGAATATACTCCTTCAACTCGGCGTCCAGGCCCCCCAGGTATATTTTGCCGCTGTCCTCCTTGCAGCCGTGAATGGCCACGGTGCGCGTGGAAGACACAACCATGCTCAACGCTATGGGTTCATCAAAGTTTGTGCTGGTGATGTGCAACTCCCGGTGCGTATTTAAAATCTTGATACCGTAAAAGCTATAAAAACCCCACTCGTCACCGGCAACGGCCCGGGCCAGTTCCGTGGTGCCCGGCTCTATTTTACCCCCGTGGGGCGCAATAATCAGCACGGGCGAGTCTTCATTGGAAAAAAGTATCGTATAATCCCTGCCTAAAACCTCTTGTTGACTGAGTTCTTGAAAAGAGCGATATTTATCGGCCACTTTCCGCAACCCTTTCCATGGTCCCGTTATCAACATTAACTGCGACTTCCACTATACAAATGGTATCCCCCTCCATTTAACCATGTCAATACAGGCCCCTCTCTCCTGGTATTTTAACTGAGAAAAAACAACGGGAAAAAGTTGCTTAATGTATAGGTTAAGATCACAACTATGTTGCAACTTATCAACAGCCGCTGTAAAATATTTTGCAACTGAGCATACAAAACTAAATAGCAAAGCTATCTTTTGCCAATGTAATCACCAACATGGAGGTTCAAATATATGTCAAAACAAGTAATTACGGAATACTCGAACCAGCTGCACCAGCTGCTGGTATCAGTATCCAAACATTTATACATAACCAAGAATGGGTTTATTAAATACCAGGAAAAACCTATGGAGGTTAACATAAACAATTATCATAAATCCAGGAAGGAACACCTGGCATATTACATCTTGCGAGATCACTTCAGCGGTAGCTTTGTACTGCAAATCACCGGCACCAAATCCCTTATATCCCTGCCGGAATTTCTTTATTATGCTTGGAGCAAAGGAACGGAGGAAGAGGAAAAATACCTGTGGGGAATACCCGGCGCCGTATTTGTGCCCAAGCTTATCTCTTCCGCCGGGCTTTTGGCCGGCCTGGACAAGCTGGGTGTGCAAACTTTAAACCCGCCCAGCGGCTTTGCATCGGGCGTAAGGATTATCAGGGATATCGAAGAAAACCTTTATTTTCTTTTGGGCAGGACAGTAAAACATACGATTGAGGATATCAATAATAAAAGGAATATCATTTACGAATACTTGATCAACCCGTCTTATGCTGAAAGCAAGTTTGACAAGTGGCGGCACAACCTGCCTCCGGGACACCCCAGGGAAGTGCCGGGTTACCGAGAATTTATCAGTTTTTTTGAACCCCCGGCACAAGAATACAACCCGCTGATGCGGGTAAACCCGGAAAACTCCGGACAGAAAAAAACAGGCACAAACTCCAAACAAAAGCATGGTAGCAGCAAAAAAAAGGTAATTAAAAACCAAACCTTTTCCCGGGAAAAACTTTACCAGGCACAGGATTTGGTTTACACAGCCTGGGATATACCCGACAGGCAAAAACGGCTGGATTTGGCCCGCAAGGCACTGGAAATATCGCCCTACTGCGCGGACGCCTATATTCTACTGGCAGTAGAAAGCGATTTTCCGGAAGAAGCCCTGGAATTTTATGAGCTGGGGGTTCAGGCCGGCCGCATGGCCCTGGGGGACGTGCTGTTTAAAAAGTATACCGGGCATTTCTGGGGGATTGTTGAAACCAGGCCATATATGACTGCCTTGTTGGGACTGGCCCATTCTCTTTGGAAAACAGGCCGGCGGCAGCAGGCCATCCAGCATTATCAGGAAATGCTCCGTTTGAATCCCGGCGACAATCAAGGGGTCCGCCATATCCTGGCCAGCTGCCTGCTGGCTGAAGGCATGGACAAGGATGCCGAGCAACTGCTGGCGGAATACGACGAAGACGGCAGCTGTTTTATGGCATACAGCCGCGCGCTCCTGTCCTTCCGGAAAACCGGCGCCGGCAGCGCTGCCGACAAGCACCTGCAAGCGGCTTTAATTTCGAATATTCATGTACCTCAATACCTGCTCGGCAAAAGATTTATACCTTACAAACAGCCGGAGTATTACGCCCTGGGCAGCGAAGAAGAGGCCGCCATATATGCCGGCGACGCCAAAGAAGCCTGGAAAAACACCCCGGGGGCGCTGGAATGGCTGGCCGGGCATACTGATAAAAAAATTGTGCGAACGGAGCAGGCCGGGAGGGAATGACTGCCGCTCCGCCCGCAGGTCGAAAGGAGTCCTGCTACCGGCGCATGTCAAACCGGTTGCAGAGTATATGATAAGGAGGTCAAAGGTCTGCCAAGGTAACCTTTAACCACAATTAAAAATGCCACGAGGACTTTCCCCGCTTCCGCGGGCAAATACCTTCATGGCATTAATTTCCAAGTATATACACTTGATGTAGTTGGCGGCATCATTGGCCCCGCATTAAACATGCCACTTGCCGCCAGGCTGTTGATTTCTTAATCTGTATGTAAAACCTTCATGGTTTATAGACATAAGTATAAAGAAAGACTTGCGTTTTCGGGAAACCGCCTTTTCCGGACGACCGGCAATGGTTCTTACCACTGTGCACTATACAGGAATTATAACATACTTTCATAATTTATGCTATAGTAAAATCTTTATGTGGCCTTAGTTTTTTATATCAACCGGTTAAATTCTTCATTTAAAATTCCGCGTTCCCGGGCGTTCTGGGGAAAGAGATCACGTCGCGAATGTTGGTCATGCCCGTCAGGTACATGATCAGCCGCTCGAATCCGAGTCCGAATCCCGCATGCCTGGTCCCTCCGTATTTCCTGATATCCAGGTACCACCAGTAATCATCTTTGTTCAGCCCCAGTTCTTCCATCCTTTTTTCCAGGCGGTCGAGCCTTTCTTCCCTCTGGCTGCCGCCAATGATTTCGCCCACACCCGGGGCCAACAGGTCCATGGCCGCAACCGTCCTCCGGTCGTCGTTCAGGCGCATGTAAAAAGCCTTGATTTCTTTGGGGTAATCCGTCACAAAAACGGGTTTGTTGAACACTTTTTCAGTCAGGTACCGCTCGTGCTCGGTTTGCAGGTCATGCCCCCAGGCCACGGGGTATTCAAACTTTTCGTTTGCCTTTTGCAGGATTTCAATTGCTTCGGTATAGGTGATCCGGCCGAACTCGGACTTGACCACGTTCTCCAGGCGGTCAAACAGCGTCTTGTCGATAAAATTGTTGAAAAAGTTCATTTCCTCGGGGGCATTTTCCATGACATACATAATAAGATACTTCATCATCTCTTCCGCCAGGTCCATGTTGTTCTGCAGATCCGCGAAGGCCATTTCCGGCTCGATCATCCAGAATTCAGCGGCGTGCCTGGGCGTGTTGGAATTTTCCGCCCGGAACGTGGGGCCGAAGGTGTAGACTTTGTTAAAAGCCATGCAATACGTTTCCACTTCCAGCTGCCCGCTTACCGTCAGGTTTGTCTCCCGGCCGAAGAAGTCCTTGGAAAAATCGACTTTCCCCGCTTCGTCCCGGGGAAGCTGATCAAAGTCCAGCGTGGTGACCCGGAACATCTCCCCGGCGCCTTCCGCGTCGCTTCCCGTGATGACCGGCGTATGCACGTAAACAAAACCCCTGTCCTGGAAGAACTTGTGCACGGCGTAAGCCGTAATCGACCTGACCCTGAATACCGCCGAAAAGGTATTGGTCCGGGGGCGCAGGTGGGCGATGGTGCGCAGGAACTCAAAGGAGTGTCTTTTTTTCTGCAAAGGATAATCCGGGGTGGAAGCGCCCTCGATTTCGATGTTTCCGGCTTTAAGCTCAAAAGGTTGTTTTACCCCGGGAGATTCGACCAGTTCCCCTTCCACCTTGATGGCCGAACCGGTGACCAGCTTGGAGATCTCCTTGAAATTGGCCAGGTTCTCGTCAAACACAACCTGCAGGTTGGAAAAAAACGACCCGTCATTAAGCTCAATGAAACCAAACGACTTGGACGACCTGACCGTCCTCACCCAGCCGTTGACCCTGATTTTCTTGTTTAAAAACTTTTCCGTTTGCCTGTATAACTCCCTTACCGTAGTAATTTCCACTGCAACGATCCTCCTGACAAATTACAATTTTACCATTAAATACGACGTTATTATTCCCTTACCTTCGATCTATTAAAGTTCCTTGTCAAAAACAACCTCAACAGGGGGCTCATACGCCTACATTATTATACACGATTGAACCGGCAAACGATCAAAATTGGCTGAAATCACATTTACCGAATGGTTTTTATACGGTCTATCTTTAATAAATTTTTAAGAATTAGTTAATTTGAATGTAAATTAATGCGCTTAAAATTTGGTTAAAAGTAATGGATCAGGGAACCAAGGCATCTCCAAAAATCCAAAACGTAAATGGTGATTTAAAAATATTTCCTGGAAAGGAGTAAGCACATGGAAAAGTGGGTTTGTGAACTCTGCGGGTATGTTTACGATCCGGCAGCAGGGTCGGAAGGAATAGCGCCGGGGACACCGTTCGAGGAACTTCCCGACGACTGGGAGTGCCCGGTGTGTCTGGCGGAAAAAGACCGGTTCGTCCTGGAATACTATGCAGCCCAGTCCCAAAGAAAGTATCCCAAATAACACTGTCAATAATCTGTTTTGGTGGGTATAATTTATCTGTAATGAAAATCAATAATTTGACAGGAGGGTCTACGATGAATTTAAAAGGAAGCCGGACGGAGAAAAATCTATTAACCGCCTTTGCGGGGGAGTCACAGGCAAGGAACCGCTACACCTACTTTGCCGGCGCCGCCAAAAAGGAGGGCTATGAACAAATAGCGGCCATTTTCCTGGAAACGGCGGACCATGAAAAAGAGCACGCCAAGCGCCTGTTTAAGTTCCTGGAGGGTGGTGAACTGGAAGTTACCGCCTCCTTCCCCGCCGGGGTTATCGGCGATACAATGGCCAACTTAAAAGCTTCGGCCGGAGGGGAAAACCACGAGCACACCGCCATGTATCCCGAATTCGCCAAGGTGGCGGAAGAAGAAGGGTTTGCTGAAATTGCCGCGGTATTCCGGGCTATTGCCAGGGCGGAGGAAGGACACGAAAAACGCTTCCTGGCGCTGCTGGAAAACATTGAGCAGGGAAAAGTTTTCCGGAGAGATGAGAAAGTGACGTGGTTTTGCCGCAACTGCGGGTATCTGCACGAAGGCACCAGCGCCCCCGAGAAATGTCCCGCCTGTGCCCACCCGAAAAGTTTTTACGAACTATGGCGCCCGAATTATTGAACAATACCCCACAACCACCTCTACTCAAGCAATGGCTGTCCGGAGAAGCTCCAGCCGCTTCCCCGGGCAGCCATTGTTTTAAGCATCGCCTTGTTCAATATGATGCACGTTATGGTATAGTATATTATATTGCAACCAGCACAAAGCAGCAACTTTGCATCTTGCATGGAATATTTGACACCAACATACCATTAAGATATAATATGCTAAGTAAGATAAGGTAAGAGGGTGTAAGTAATGTATGTCGTCAAAATTTCATCCAGGGGACAGATAGTGATTCCGGCGGAAGCAAGAAACAGCCTTAATCTAAAAGAAGGTGATACACTATCTGTCTATATCGAAGACGAAAAAATTGTATTAAAAAGCAAACCCAAGCAAGCGAAAATTAAGAAAGGAATAGTGGATCAAACTTTCGGTCTGCTATCTGATTTGGATTATGATTTAAAAAACTATGTTAATGAATTACGCAAGGATTCCGGAAGAAGGTTAGATGCCAATGAAAGTGGTCGTTGATACTAATATAGTAATTGATCACTTAAAAGGCTTGCCCGAGGCACGTGAGCAGCTGAAGAATATTGAAAATGGGGTATTTGAAGGTTTAGTCTCCACAATTACAATCATGGAGCTTCTTTCAGCACCAAAAATTTCCGAACAACGTTACGAGACAATCAAAAATCTACTTGAAATATTTGAACATATATCTGTTGATAGAAAAATAGCGGCTACCGCAGGTAAATTCTTATCAATGTATCGGGCTTCACATGGTCTTAACCCAATGGATGCCCTTATCGCAGCAACAGCTTATGTTAACGAAGCAGTATTGTTTACCTTAAATAAAAGACATTTTAGATTTATTGAAGGGCTGGTTAGCATAAATCCATATATGATAAATAATGAACAGTAAATAACTAACAGCCGGGCACTGTCAGTTATCCCGGCTGTTAGTTCACATTCTATACTTGTTATAGTAAAAAAGTTTTCTTCACAGCATTTAGAGCAGCCTGGGCCACAAGGCCAATTATCAAGATCGTTTGATTTTAGATATAATACGTTTACAATTCCTCCTGGATCATTTTTTTAACAGCATCTTTTTTGGGCACTTTGCCCGTTGACTTGATCTTGCCGTTAATGATCAGCCCCGGCGTCATCATTACCCCGGCTTCCACAATCTTGCCCGGATCCTCCACCTTTTCCACGCTGGCGTCGATATTCAATTCCGCCACGGCCTCCAGAACCGTTTTTTCCAGGGCTTTACAGTTCTTGCAGCCGGGTCCCAGAACTTTAATTTCCATGATATTACCCTCCATTAAACTATTTTTTGGCTCATAACAGTTCCCCGGTCAGGCGGGGAACTGGATCCGCTTAAGACACTAAGCCGCAACCAGCCCCAGTATTTAATCCACGATGCTTCCAAACAAGAGGTCGTATTAAAGGGTGCCCTGCCCACGGCCTTCAGGCCTCCTGCTTCCAGGGCACGGCCTCAATTTTTCCTTCTTTGCATAACGATATCTCCCTATCGTTATCCACCTGCTTCAGCCGCAAGTATTCCTCTTTAAACTGGGGCAGGCCGGCTAAATCCGCATGAAAAAAGGCAATCAAACTGTCAAAACATTCATCAAGATAGTCTATTTGCAGACTGTAAAAGGTGCGCTGGGCCTCCTTTTTTTCGGTAACCAGGCCCGCTTCTTTCATGGTCCGCAAATGCTGGGAAATCCTCGGCTGGCTCATGTTCAGCACCGACTCCAGTTCACAGACGTACATGGGCCTGACGGACAGCAGCTTCAGTATTTTCAACCGTGTGGGCTCACCCAGGGCTTTAAATATTTTAACGTATTTATTAATGGTCATTGGCTGATCCTCTCTCTATTAATACTTATTTATATAAACATAGCCTTATTTAAATAATATCTCTATTAATATTTTTTGTCAATATTATGATTGATTTCACTGCAAAAACTGGTACTTGTAGTTGGCGCTCCGGCGGTTTCTTCCGTTCGTTTCGCAATTTTACCTTTATGGCTGGAGCAACTTTTAGTTAACACTTACAACTTACTGCCCAACTACTTCTTCACGCCCTAAGGGGTCATGGCTCTTGGGATATGACGGGCTAGGGACCGCATCCAGTGCTCCACTCACTCCAGAAATCCGCCGGATCGCCTACCACTATGGTGTTTTTGCAGTTAAATCATGATTTAATTTAGTACCCCGGGTAATGGCCTCGATAATGTTGGAAGACAGAGCACTTACTCACCAGTTGTTAAAAATAGACTTTCGGGAGGTAAATGCACAAACCACGGGAACACATGGTTCTTCATGAACATCCATTTTTCTTTGGATACTTCCGCTAGCAGGTGGTAAGTTTGCCGCTCCTCCTGCTGATTATGCAGGCTAAGATACAGAGTAACGGTAGTGGGGGACTCTTCTTTGCTCTTAAGCCAGCAGGGAAAGACGTTAACGCCTTCTTGACGGTCCACAAAAACCACATGATGTGCCCGGATGCCTACGTGACTCAGGTTACCAGGCAAGGCTTGAGCGACCCGCAGCCGGCAGTTCCAATCCACCGCTTCTATAAAGTTCGGGGATACGGCCCGAGCCACTGACAAATTTTTGCAGCCGGTCAACTGGGCCGCGGTATAAGTAGGCGGGTGAAGAAAAATGCTTTCCCGGGAACCCCTGGCGTTAACTTTGCCATTGGCCAAAATTACAAGCTCCGGGCATAACCGGTAAGCCTCTTCCAAGTTATGGGTAACATAAATGGAAAATCCCTGAAAGGAAGAAAGCAATGCAAGGAGCTGGCGTTCCATCTCTCCCCGCAAGTGCTGGTCCAATGCCGAGAGGGGCTCGTCCAGCAGCAGGGCATCGGGTTGCACGACCAGCGCCCTAGCCAGGGCCACCCGCTGTTGCTGCCCCCCGGAAATCTGGTTCGGGTACCTGGACTCCAGGCCCGTTAATTTCACAAAGTCCAGATTTTCCTTAATTCTTCTTTTCCTTTCTTTTATGTCCAGCTTTCTAAGGGGAAACCCTATATTCTGTTCCACCGTCAGGTGCGGAAAAAGAGCGTAGTGTTGAAACAAAAAGCTGATATTTCGTTTTTGACAGGGCAGGTTTATACCGTTATCGGAATCGAATAGAACCCTGTCGTTTAACACTATCCGCCCGCGGGTTGGAGTTGTGAGCCCGGCAATGCAGCGCAAAGTTAAACTTTTACCGGACCCGGAGGCTCCCAAAAGCCCAAGGGTATTTCCCGTTTCCGCTATAAATGAAACGGCCAACTTGAAATCCGCCATTTCTTTTTCAATATCCACAATAAGTTTCATCTAGATTACCTTCCCCCGGGAAAAGTTTTGGAAGGCTGCTGAAATTTCGACCAATAATTGAGGCCCAATATGGCCACCAGGGATATGACCATGATAATGAACACCCAGATGGCGGCCTGCTCCTGGTTGCCGCCCTCCATGGCAAAATAGATGGCTATGGGAATGGTCTGTGTTTTATTGGGAATATTGCCCGCCAGCATCAATGTGGCCCCAAATTCCCCCAGAGCCCGGGAGAAGGCCAGGATTGTCCCGGCAGCAATCCCGGGCCAGGCCAGGGGTATGGTTACCCGCCAGAAAATTTCCCATTCGGAAACCCCCAGGGTGCGCGCGGCATCCAGCAAATCTGTGTCCACCTGCTCAAAGGCTCCCCTCGCCGAACGGTACATGAGGGGAAAAGCTGCTACCGAGCCGGTGATTACCGTGGCCGGCCAGGTGAAAATAACCGTAATCCCGATACTGGAAAGGAAGTGTCCTATGGGGCTTGTCTTGCCGAACACCACCAGCAGTAAAAAGCCCAGCACTGTAGGAGGTAAAACCAGGGGCAGTATGAATATCCCGTCCAGTAGCCATTTCCCCCTCCCCCGGGAAAAGGCCATCCAGCGGGCACAAAATATCCCCAGTACAAAGGCAACAATAGTGGCCAGGGTTGCAGTTTTTAAGGAAATCCAAAGAGGCGTCAAATTCATATATTGTATCCCCTTTAGTTCACAGCCCGTGAAAAGCCATATTTCTCGAAAATTTCCAGGGCTTTGTCGCTGGTCAAGTAGTTTACAAAGGCCTTTGCCGCATCGGTTTGCTTGGTTGCCTTCACAACGGCTGCCGGGTAGACCACCGGGGAGTGAGAATCTGCGGGGGCAGCAGCAACAACCTTGACGTCGTTAAAGAGTTTGGCGTCGGTTAAATAGACTATCCCTGCATCCACATTCTTGGTTTGCACCCAGTTTAAAACCTGGCGAACATCTTTGGCGAAAACCAGCTTGGATTGCAACTTGTCCCACAGGCCCAGGTGGGTTAACACCTCTTTACCATATCTACCGGCCGGAACGCTTTCCGGCTCACCCATACCCACCTGCTTTACTTCACCGGACAAAAGTGCATCAAAACCGTCGATGGTGGAATCTCCGGGGACAACCAGAACTACCGAGTTTTCCAGGACATCAACCCGGGTCTCCGGCAATATGAGACCTTTATCTTGCAATGCGTTCATTTGCTCAGCAGCCGCCGAAATAAAAACATCCACCGGGGCTCCCTGTTCTATTTGCTGTTGTAACGACCCGGAAGAACCCAGATTCAATGTGATGTTTACACCTTGATTTTCATTTTCATACTGGTTTATCACTTCTTTAATGGCATCAGTTAAACTGCCCGCAGCGGAAACGGTCAGAGAAACCGGTTCCTTTTCCCCGGAACCTGGCGCAGCCACTTCTTGACCACACCCGCCCAGTAGGACGGTGGTTAAAATAATGATCATCATCGGAATTAACTTAAAATTTACTTTCATATATGATACCTCCTTTAAAAAAGTTATCGTTATATTTTATTAAGTATAACGACATGGAATATATATTCTGCCTAAAAATACATATTCCTGCTAATTAGTCAATTTTTTTTAAGTTTTTAAAAAGAATACTGAAAGCATTTCTTCTTTATAAATCAACTTTCGCACCTGACAAAGCATTAATGATAAAACACTCCCCCATGGGCACGGTTTTTCATTGTTGGTTGTACCTTAGTGACAAAAATGCAAATTTAGAAAAAATTCATTTCTAGTTTTTAAATATTGATTTTCCATTTTAGGTTGATTATAATACAATTACAATTAAATATTATACAACGATGTATTAAGGCAAAGATGCCCGCGAGCAAAGTTTTGTTTTCATTTGTTCGCGGGTTTTTAATTTATTACCGACAATTATGCCTGATAATTTCGGCGATGAAGCCGGGCAAAAGGTTTGGCTAATATACCTTTTGCCCGGCTTTTTATATTATTTTTATATTATAAATAAGTTATAAGTTTGCTTGAGATAAATCAAAAAAATCAAGGGGGTGGGCATTTACCGGGCGTTTAGTAATAATTAATATTTCAGCTGAACAACCAACAAATAACATTTAGCAGGGAGGGCTTACATTGAAGAAAAAGGGTATTTTGTTACTATCTATGTTACTTATTGCTCTGTTAGTACTCGCCGGGTGTGGCGGAAACCAGGGATCTACGGAAAACGCCAATAAATCTGAAGATCAAGGGAAAACATACACCGCTAAATTGGGCACAGTGGAACCTGTGGATTCCCCCAAAATGAAAGCCATGGAAA
>NZ_JADNRQ010000033.1 GCF_015594625.1 Desulfallas sp. Bu1-1
CCAAATGATATTTGGGCTCAAGCCCTGATATCATCTTGGGAGATTATGCAAAGTAAATCCATAAAAAACTACATAAACATCGGCAGTTCAAGCATTTACTTTGCATAACTACTTTCTTTGCATAAGGAGGATTATGCAAAGCTTAGCATAATCCTCCTTGTGGTGTGCCTAATTCTGTGGTTTTTAGTTCGTCCATTACTCCGGCTTTGAGCATTTTCTTGATTATCATGAGTATCCTTCTGTCATGTATGCCCATGTGCCAGAGTTGTTTGATTAGTTTGGTATGGTTTATATTATCGAAACAGCCTTTAATGTCTCCTTCTATTATCCAGTGGTATCCTGTTTTGTGGCATATATTGGTTGTTCTTTCTAGTGCCATGTGTGCATCTCTCATGGGTCGAAAGCCGTATGAGTGTTTGAAGAATTGTGCTTCCATGATTGGTTCAATGATAGTACGCAGGACTTCCTGGATAATTCTATCAATGACTGCCGGTATGCCCAATGGTCTCTTTTCGTCTTTTCCTGGTTTAGGTATCCATATTCTTCTAAGAAGGCGTGGATTGTAGTTGTCTAATGCGTTTTTAACCATTTGTATGACTTCTGGATATTGTTGTTTCAGAATGTCTGGTATTATTACGTCGTCGGTTCCCGCTGTCTTGCTGCCGTGGTTGGATTTGATGTTATGAATAGCCGTGATGATTGTTATTTCAGATTTTGCCAGTTCTAATAGACCCTTAAATTTTGGTAATCTGTCTTCTTCAATTGCCTGTTTGGTTGTTGCGTATAGGTAGTCCAGGATGGATTGCAGGTCTGATTCAGATTCCAGTTTCGGGTAGACTGATTCGTGAGCCATCGGCATCCCTCCTTTCGGGAGATGTCGTGGGTTAGCCAGGTGTGCGCAACGGCTTCCCAGTCAGGCTCAATCATGTTACCGTTTGTTGCTTGACTATGCCCCTTGGCTCTGCAGGCGTTACCCTGCTTCATTGCTACTACGGGCTGCTGCCCCCTGCATTCACCGGTCATTTCCTACACGGTTGGACTTCATAGTCTCGATTAACTCAGTCTTGCAGGGTTCCGTTGTACCGTGTTTCCTAGCCTTACATACGACTTTAGCCGCCTGCTATGACCCGGAGTTCAGCCTTTGCCCGTGGTTGGAGGGCTAGGCACGCTTCCGTTGCGGAGAGCGTCAGTCTTGGTAAGCATAAATACCTTGACCGTTTCCTCGCACTCTTTCGAGTGTGACAAAGTTCATTTTCTTTGCCCTATGATTTCGAGCCGTACAGACGCAGGTTCCTATGGTGAGTCGGCATGGTCGTTTTATGGCGGCCCGGCTACTTCCCTAACCGCTTCTCAGGTCCGGTTTTCGCCGTCTTCACCGAGCTTCATACCCTGAATCACTTTCACCATCGAATTATCAGGGCATGTCGGAGTATTAGCCTTTCTGCGTGGCCAACCTTCCACGCATCCGGGGATTTCACCCGGCGATTCGGAAACACAGTTCATCAGGTTTGCACCTAATGCCTACTTTTATTCAGGCATTACTGCCTGCGTTGTGTAGGAACAACGCGCGCTATGCTTTCATACAATGAACCCTTCTCGCCTGCGGTGCTGACCAGCAGGGAACTGCCATCTCCTTCAAGGATAACCCGGTTCTCTAAGAGAGCGGCACGGCTCAGTGTATCCAGAAGCTCTTGGCTGTTAACAACGCATTCGGAATCAAATTCTTTTGAGAAAGCATTGTAATTTATGAATTTACCGGTCAAGAGCCTTGAAGCCACCAGCAAATTTTCACCCTGGAAAGCAACCATGTTTTCGCCGATAACGGTTTTTATTTTTTTGTCCGGAAACAGCTTGAGTTGCTCCAGGGCGGTTTTGGGAATTGAAACTTTGAATTCGCTATCCCCCACCGCTATGTCAACATTCACATAACTAAGCCGGTACCTGTCGCTGGCCACGAACTCCACTCCGAAGGGCGTGGCGCAGAAAAAGACTCCGGTAAGGATTCCATGGATTTCATCAGTTGCGCATGCAAATGTCACTTTTTGCAGCGCACCGCGCAGGGATTCGGTATCAATTTCAACTTCCACGCCCGTTATTTCCGGCAATACTGGAAATTCTTCTGGCGGGGAGTATTTTACGTTGGCCTGCTGTTTGCCGTACAAAACTTTCACGTGGCCTTCTTCTTTTATCAGGGTAATTATGCCGTCCGGAAGCCGTTTTACCAGCTCATAAAAGTGTTTTGCCGGCAGTACGGCCTCACCTTCGTCAAGTATTTCTTCAGGGGCAATGGAGCTTATTATGGTCGTGTTCAAGCTGGTTCCAGTGATAGTTAACTTTTCACCCTTTGCCGACAATAAAACCCCTGACAGTACCGGCAGGGGAGGATTTGTCGGCGCTACGCGCTGGGCGGCGTAGATGGCTTCTTCAAGAGCCTTTTTGGTTGTGGTGATGTACATGCTTGAGTGGCACAAGCGGCCCCGACGGCCTGCTTGTGCCCAATCCCCCTTATCTGTTAAACTCAACTTAGGAAGCAGGAATACTCACCCAAGTTGGCAAAAATTTTTTGAGTTAAAACTTTCCGGGAAAAGGACTTCTCCTCCTGGCAATTCGACTGCCTAAGAAAGAGCTACCTTTCCCGGATCAAATTTACAGACTGCAGTTCATAGAAGGGTTGTGCTTCGAGCACCACGTTAGATAAGGCCCACTGTCAGTCTGTAACAAAATTCATCGAGGAGGTTTTGATCATGTACTTTGTAGGTATTGATTGGTCTGACTTACATCATGACGTAGCCGTGCTCGATGAAAAGGGTCAAGAACTTAAGTATTTCACCATCCCTCACAACAGGAAAGGCATGGAGTTATTAAAGGAAAGGCTCTTGAGCATCGATCCCGAACCGGAAAACTTCGCCTGCCTGCTCGAAACCAAAAACGGTCTTCTGGTACAGTTTCTGTTGGAAGCCGGTTTTCCGGTTTACCCCTTAAACCCGAAGGTTGTGGATTACCGGCGAAAGCCCTCCGGAGCGAAGAGTGACCCAATCGATGCCCGGCTGCTGGCCAACATCGGCCGCTCCGACCTGGCGCAGCTAAAGAGGCTTAAGCCGGATGCGGAACTAATCGCGGAACTAAAGATGTTGACCCGAGACCAGGACGGCCTGATCCAGGAATCCACGCGCCTTACCAATAAGCTCATTGCTTGCTTGAAGGAATATTACCCGGTAGCTTTAGGTTTCTTTTCGAAGCCAACCCTGCCGGTAGCCCTGGAGTTTTACAAGCGCTATCCTACCCCGGATCTGGTAAGGGAAGCTACCGTTCCGGAGATAGCCGCCTTTCTTAAGAGTCATAAACATCCCCGGCCTAATCAAACGGCCGTCTCTATCTGGCAGAAGGCGCAGGAGCCGCAGCTTCGGGCCAGCGCTCCCACCGTGCGGGCAAAAGGCCGCTTAATGCTCGCCCTGGTGAGACAGTTGGAAGTGGTCCGGGAGCAAGTTGCTGCTTACGACGAGGAGATCAACCGCCTTTTTCAGCAGCATTCCGACAGCAGGATCTTCGCTAGCCTGCCAGGGGCGGCCGGGCGGCTCGCGCCAAGACTGCTGGCGGAGTGGGGGGACGACCGGGAACGTTACGAAAATGCGGCCGTGACCCAGGCTTTAGCGGGTACCTCGCCGGTTCTCTTTCAAAGCGGCAAGTACCGCTTTGCTAGGCAGCGCAAATCCTGCGTAAAGCCTTTCCGACGAGCTATGCACCTGTTCGCCTTCCAGAGTATCAGGCAGGTTTCCTGGGCACGGGAATATTACAACACCAAGAGAAACCAGGGCAAAACCCACCATGAAGCTCTGCGGGCTTTGGCAAATATCTGGGTGCGGATCATTTTTGCCATGTGGAAAAACCGTACTTGCTACGACGAAGCCACGTTTATAGCAGCCCGCGCCAGGCATCTTAATCGGGCAGCATAATGTTGAATATTCGGTTTTCAATGTTTTTTAGCCGCCGGCGAGGACAGGATTTTAATCCGGCCCGTAGCTGGGCGGAACGGGCGAAGCCCGTCCTTTTTTAAAGACCGAACATTTGTACCGCCTAATTTTCTAAATTGTCCTATTGACATAGAAGGTCTTATCTGCTTATCGCATTAACATAACAACTTGTTATGTACATTTCGGGGTTTCGGCCCTCTACGCCGGCCTCTGTCAAAACGACATATCCTTCACAGAAGGCGAAACCCTGCTATAAATTGGCCTGGGAAAACGGTTCCCGGGGGATTAATACCTACCTCTTGATGAATTTACCTCTTCCCTGTTCCGCGGTGATTTGGCCGTCCTTTTGGATCACTTCCCCTCGGCTGATTGTGTACACCGGCCAGCCTTTTAACTTCATGCCGTCATACACGGAGTAGTCGCTACCGCCAAAAACTTCAGGTTTAACTTCCTTCTCCAGTTCCAAATCAACAACGGCAAAGTCCGCGTCCGCGCCGATTTCCATCGCTCCTTTACCGGTCAAACCAAGGGCTTTAGCAGTTTCAAAACTGGTTACCGCAGCAACAGTTTCCAGCGGGATGTTCCGTTTATGATACCCTTCGCTAATTAAAACAGGCAAAATCATACCAGCTCCCGGAAATCCTGGTAAAACGTCCCATACAGATTGACCTTTACCGTACTTTTTATCCAAATCACAGGGGCAGTTGTCTGAGCCGATGGTTTTAATTAAACCTTTCCTGATTCCTTCCCAAAGTTTTTCACTGTCTTCTTTAGTATGAATAGGCGGGTTGACTTTGGCCAGGAGTCCGCAGGAGGAGTTTTCATTTAATACAAGGTAATGCGGGCATGTTTCCAACGTAACTCCTTCTTCCATCAGCCAATCCATTTTCTCCAGGATGTCTACGCTGGACCCTGCGCTTAAATGTACGATATACATGTTGCCGTTGACCAGTTTGTTCAGATACAACGCCTGCATCACCGAAGCGGTCTCGGCATAATCCGGGCTGGTTTTGGAGAAAAACTCCAGCGTGTCGCCGACTGCGCCCTCTTTGAGCTTTTTCACCACGCTGCGCTGCAAATCCATATCCTCGCAATGCACACATAAAACCAGTTTATCGGAAGTCTTTTTGAACAGGTCCAGAATTTCCATCATGTCCGCCGCATCGAGCGTCAGCGGGTCGTCCACGCCAAAGATTTTCCCGATATTGTCCTGGTAGTTGCGATAGAACTTGTAAGATGTAATCCCGTACTCCTTGATGATTTCTTCCAACTCGCTGAGATGCCGCTTGGTGAGCACACCGAAGCTGAAGGTGAAGTCGATCAGGCTGTTTTTCTCGCCTGTTTCAATTAATTGAGGAGTATAAATGTGATAGGATTCCTTGCCCCGGAAATAGTTGACCAGGGTGGTGATACCCCCGATGGCCGCCGCCCGAGTTTGCTCAACAAAGTCCCTTTCCAGGGGGTTATAAATACCGATGTGCATGTGCGGGTCAATCACGCCGGGAAAGATGTGCAAATTGGTGGAGTCAATAACGTTTTTGGCCTCAATGCCGTCGCTGTTGGCATAAAAACCGGCGATTTTTCCACTAACCACACCAACGTCTACCTTCTGCACTTTATCGCCGGGAAAGACAACTGACCCGTTTTTAATTAACAGATCAACAACCATGATGTCACCTTCCTTAATAATTTGCGATACTCCTTTCTTAAAGGCGCTCCGGTGGTTTCCTCGTACATTCCCAATTTTCCCCGAGTACCCAGAGACACTTTTTAATTGCGCTTGCCACAACCTGCCGGGCGACATTTCATGCCCTAAGGGATCATGACTCTAGGGCTATGACGGGCTTTGCACCGCAATCAGTACTCCACTTAACTCCGGAATACCACCGGATTTCCCCCACACTTGTTGTGTATCCTTTCAATCTGCCCGACAACCAGTTATTTCTTAAAACTATTGAAATACTCGATAATCTCCTGGCTGTTCATTACGTCGCAGTACTTCATCCAGCAGTCGAGCAGCGCCGCTTTGTGGGATATGCTGATGCGGTCGTACAGGCAGTCTTCCACCATGGCCACGTTATAGCTTCTGGTCACCGCGTCCACCGCCGTGGCCCGACAGCACCCGCTGGTGGACCCGCCCACAATGATTATGGTATCAATCCCTAGTTTTACCAGGTAACTCTGGAGGGGGGTGCCGTAAAATACGCTGGCGTAAGCCTTGTCGATTACAATCTCGTTGGGGCCAGGGGCCAGTTCCTTGACGATCTGGGTTTCCGGGCGCCCGTCCAAGTACTTGGTCTGGTCACGATTTGTTTTGGTGCTAAAGCCATCAAAGGCCAATGTTTGTTTCTGCACGTTCCGGGACTGGAAAATGGGGATAGCCGCTTCCTCTGCAGCCTTTTTCACCTTGATGATGTTGCGGATGGCAGCCCAGGCAATATTGCCGCCGCCGGAAGGCCATTTCTCAAGGCTTTGTTCAAGGGGCACATCGTCTCCAACGTAGTTATACTGGACATCGATGATCATGAGCAGCGGCTTTTTGCCCAGGCCGCGGCTCTTTCCGTAACCGCCCTTTTCAATTACCAGCCTGTCTAAATCAGTGAGCACATCGTCCCAAATTCTTGCCATTCCAACTACCTCCCTTTGAATTTTTGTATAACAAAATGCTTGCAAGCTTTTCAATCTGCAACCTCACGCCTGGGATCGCAAACGGTCAAAAACAGCAGCGTCGCCGCAAGCATGAGCAGGGCGAAAAACCACAGCGGCAACTGGTAATTACCAACCCTTTCGTACAAATATCCAAAAAACGGCGCCGCCAGCGTCATCCCGATCAAATTAAACGTGGCCACCAGGCCGCTGGCTTTGCCGGCCCGTCCCGGTCCCATTTCATCAATCATCAAGCTGTACACGGGCCCAAACCAGCCCATGGCCGTAGCGCCCAATAAAATGCTTAGGACGCACAGGGCCGGCCAGCCCGGGTTATGGCGCAGCCAACCGAGCGCAATCAGAATGGCGGCGTTGCACAAGCCTAAAACGCCCAGCACCTGCCTTTTTCTTCCCACACAACAGTCGGCTAGCCAGCCCATGCCGGGCCTGGCTAAAGCTCCGGCCAACTGCACCACTCCTAACAGGGTGGTGGCCCTAATCAACGGTATGCCCATTTGCTCGTGGTAAAATGGCACCAAAAAGGTCATGGCAATGACTTGGGTTATAGAAAAGGACATACCGATAAAAATATTGGATACAACGATTAAACTCTGGTTTCTGGAATTGTACACCCGACGATAAGCCGACCGCGCCGTGGCAGGTTCGGTACTGAACTTAACACCCACGTCGACAAAACCTTCCCGGCCGGCTGGGAAAGTCCTGTACAGCCCGCCCACCACCATGGCCACCGCCAGCACGGAGACAAACATGGCCATGTATGCGTATTGCCAGCCACAATGGATGGATAACAGGGGTAATAACGTCGAACCCGCGGCGGTGCCAAGGGGGGCCCCGGACTGTTTCAGACCGATAGCAAAGGACTGGCGATCCGCCGGAAAAAGGCGTGCCACCCGCTTGTTGGTGAGCGGTAAAATGATGCTGTAACCCACCCCGATGACAAAGGTCAGGACAAGCACCATATAGTAGCTTGCGGCCAGGGTAAACAGCAGCGCCGCGCCGCCGATCAACCCTGCGCCGGTGAACATGGCCTTTTTAAAATCCACACTGTCCACCCAGACTCCGGAAACCAGTGAAAAAATTAGGTTGCCGCCTGACGATGCCGCCGCCAGTAAGCCCAGTTGCTGCTTGTCTAGATTGAAGTGCGCCTGCAGAAAGGGGTTCATGAACGAGTAAGAAAATTGAACCATGGTGCAGACGCCGATTAGGATAAAAAACTGCAGCAGCAAACCGGCATTGGCAATCGGGTGCTTAATATTCATATCGTTTGTCTAACTGTTCAACTTCCTGTAACCCCAGTAGCTGGTTCAACTCGGTAAAATTCATCATTTCCGGCAACAGTCCGGTGGTGGTACCGGTTAGCTTCAGTTCCGCCATCAGTTTTGTCGCCGCCTTGGCCATCATACGGGTGGTGGAATTGGGAAAGATCACCATTTTATAGCCGATGTTTGCCAGTTCCGCTGCCGGAGTAAGCGGTGTTTTGCCGCCCTCCACCATGTTGGCCAGCGTCGGCTTATCAATGGCCGTAGTAATCGCGCGCATTTCTTCCACGCTTTGGGGGGCTTCCACGAAAATCACGTCGGCACCGGCTTCGGCGAAAGCCCGGCCCCGTTCCAGGGCCTCCCCCAGCCCCAGCACGGCCCGCGCATCCGTCCTGGCAATTATGATAAAGTCCGGGTCCCGCCGCGCGTCCAGAGCAGCCTTTACCCTGGCCAGGGCCTCTTCCCGGGAAACCACCTGCTTGTCCCGCAAGTGTCCGCATTTTTTGGGCATCACCTGATCTTCAATTTGGATTCCCGCCACCCCGGCCCGTTCAAATTCGGTTACCGTCCGCTTGATGTTGAGTATTCCACCATAGCCCGTATCGGCATCGGCAATTACGGGAACGGAAACCGCTTCGGCTAGGTAGGCAGCCTTTTGGACCATTTCGCTCATGGTGATCAGGCCCACATCCGGCTTGCCGAGGGTCAGGTAGGAAACCCCCGCGCCGGACATGTACACCGCCGGAAAACCGGCCTGTTCAATGATTCTGGCCACCAGGGCGTCGGCCGCCCCGGGGACGATGAGGATCCCATCCTGATTCAATAGCTGGCGCATTTTCTGCGTCGGTTTCATGATCCAACCTTCTTTCCCAAACACTTGTTGTTTGGGACCGGCGAGAGGCATTGCACCGCCGACCCGTTTCACACGCTCCTATTACCCCTTTAACTGTTTAATCTATTTCTTACATAAGGAACCAAACCGCCGCTGTACAGGATTTCCTGCACCATTACATTTAATGGTTCAAAATGATATACTTTTCCGGTATCCAGGTTCTTTATTTCTCCTTTATCCAGCTCCACCGCCAGGCGATCCCCTTTCTTGACTTCTTCCACCAGGGCAGGACACTCCAGCACGGGCAACCCGATGTTAATAGCGTTGCGGTAAAAAATCCGGGCAAAGGAGACGGCGATCACGTACTCGATACCGGCGTACTTGATGGCCACGGGCGCGGCCTGCCTGGAACTGCCGCAGCCGAAGTTCTCACCGGCCACGATAATGTCCCCGGGCTGAACCTTCGTGGAAAACTGGGGATCGATACTGCAAAAACAATACTGGCCCAGTTTTTCAGGTTCCTTGTTCCAGTCGGCCAGGAACCGGCCCGGAATGATCACGTCCGTATCCACATCGTTGCCAAATTTCCACACCCGGCCGTTTTTCACGCCGACATCACCTCCCGCGGATCGCAGATATAGCCTGTTATCGCCGATGCGGCCACCGTAGCGGGCGACGCCAGGTAAACCTGGCTGTTCACCGCTCCCATGCGGCCGGTAAAATTCCGGTTGGTTGAGGAAATCGCCACTTCCGAATCCCCCAGCAGGCCCATGTGCCCGCCGAAACAGGGGCCGCAGGTAGGCGGGCTGACCAGGGCACCGGCGCGGACAAAGGTCTCCAGGAGACCTTCCCGCATGGCGGTCAGGTAAATTTCCTGGGTGCCCGGCACCACAATCATACGCACTCCCGGCTTAATTTTCCGGCCTTCCAGGATGCGCGCCGCAACGCGCAAGTCGCTCAACCGACCGTTGGTACAGGAACCGAGCACGGCCTGGTCAATTTTAACCCCGGTTAGCCCAGCGGCCGGGTGAACGTTGGCGGGAGAAGGCGGGCAGGCAACCTGGGGCTCGATTTTGCTGCAGTCAAATATATAATCGGCCACATAAACCGCATCCAGATCGCTGCTGTAAAACCGGAGCTGCGCACCGGGAGGAACCCTGCCGACCAGGTACTCCCGTGTAGTATCGTCCGGGGCAATCACCGCCGTTTTGCTGCCCCCCTCCACGGCCATGTTGCAAATGGTGAAGCGTTCATCCATATTCAGACCGTAAACGGCTTCCCCAGCGAACTCCAATGCCTTGTAAAGCGCCCCTTTAGTACCGATTTGGCCCAGGGTATAGAGAATTAGGTCCTTGCCGGTAGTCCAGGGGCCCCTTTCCCCGGCAAAATGTACCCGGATCGTTTCCGGTACCTTCAGCCAGACCTCTCCCAAGGCCATTGCCGCGGCAACGTCTGTGCTACCCATGCCCATGGCCACTGCGCCCAGTGCTCCATAGGTGCAGGTGTGCGAATCGCTGCCCACCACAACATCACCGGGCCAGATCAGGCCTTTTTCGGGGAACAGGGCGTGGCAAATGCCACCCCGCCCAACTTCAAAAAAGTTTTTGATCTTATACCTATTGATGTAACCGGCTAATTCCCTGTTTTGATTAGCCGCGCCCACCGTCGGGCTCGGTACGAAATGATCCCAGGTAATGGCGATCCGATCCGGGTCAAATACCCGGGTAGCACCCATCCGCTCCAGTTCACGAAAAGCGGCCAGTGAAATGTCATGCCCAATAATTTTGTCCACTTTGGCCGTGATAAACTGCCCCGGCTTGACTTGCGGCAGATTGGCCGCCTGAGCTAAGACTTTTTCCACTAATGTCATTCCCATTAAGATTCACCTGTTTTCAATTTTTTAACTAAATGCTATACTTCCAAGGCGATCCGGTAGCCGTCGAAAATGGCGTCCGGCGTAAGACGCGGAGAGGCGCAGTTGCCCACCAGGTAGGTCTTCAACTGGGGAAGTTCCTGCTCCACTTGTTTGGCTAGCATAGTGTTAACCTTTGGTTTATCAACAACCACCACGAGGTCAATGTCCGGCAAAACAACCTCCCAGCCTTCGTGGGACACGATGAAATCCTTGCCGTTTACTCTTTCCACTTTGGCTTTTGAAAGACATTTAACCTCCAACTCGTTCAGGCGTTCATAAGCCATCATTTTGTTGATGGACTCCATGTCCAGCGCTACGTCCACTTCGGAAGACAGCACCACTACGCTGGCGGCTTCACGCTCAGCCAATTGCTCGGCGATGCCCAGCGCCTTGTTGTGGTAATCCCGGTCGATAACCAGGATATTTTTGTTTTCCACCTGATCATCGGCCAGTTCCAGTGCCTGCTTCAGGTTGATGTGGGGTACGTTTTCGGTGAACACCACTGAAGGCTCACCGTATTCTGCGCCTGTGGCGAATACCACCGCATCGTAGGCGCCCGCCCGTAGATCGTTCAGGGTTGCCTCATACCCGGTTTTTATTTCCACATTGCTTTGCTGAAGCTGGATGATTTGCCATCTGGCGATGTTGAACAGTTCTTCCCGGTTGGGCACCGAGGACCCTAGTTTCAACATGCCGCCCAATTCCTGTTCTTTTTCGTACAGTACAACCTTGTGTCCACGCTGGCTAAGTACCCGCGCCGCTTCCATACCGCCGGGACCTCCGCCCACAACCGCCACTTTCTTTGGATTAGTTGCCGGGGTGATGGCGAATTCGCGCTCACGGCCCACTGCGGGATTGCCGAGGCAGGAAATGGGTGCCCGCATGCGCAGACGTCCGAAACAACGCTGCAGGCAGGCCACGCACGGTCTGATATCATCGATCCGCTCTTCTTTCGCCTTGATCGGCAGTTCGGGATCGGCAATAGTCGCCCGGGTCATCGCCACCATATCGGCGTGACCGTCCTCCAGTATTTTTTCGGCCAAGGCCGGGTCGTTAATGCGGTGTGAAGTGTAAACCGGAGTATCCACCAGTCGCTTGATATTGGAAGCCAAGTAGGTGAAACAACCAAGTGGAAAATCCATGTTTGGGAAAATGGTAGGATAGTTCAGACAATGTCCAACGCTCAGCCCGATGTAATCCAGGCCGTCAGCGTTGAGTGCCAGGATAATCTGTTGGACGTCTTCCATGGTGAGCCCGCCGTCGGCGAATTCATCGCCGTCAATCCTGATGCCCACGAACCTGTCCCCGGCCACGGCTTTAACGGCCGCAATGACTTCGCGGGCAAAACGCAGGCGGTTTTCAAAAGAGCCGCCGTATTCGTCGTCCCTTTGGTTGCTCAGAGGGGATAAAAACTGCTGAATTAAATAACCGTGGGCACAGTGCACTTCCAGCCCGTCGTAACCCGCCTTGACGGCACGTTCTGCCGCCGCGGCATAAGATTCGACCATTTCTTTAATTTCCGCTCTGGACAGTTCGTGCGGCACTTCGCGCTTCATCGGGTCCATAATGGGCGAAGGCGCAACTATCGGGCGCATGGTGTCCACCGAAATCATTTCCCTGCCCATATGGTGAAGCTGGCAAACTACGACAGTGCCGTACTGTTTGATCCGGCTCACCAGTTCGGTCAACCCGGGCAGCACCTTGTCGTCATAAAGGTGCACCACGTACTGGGACTGGGCTGTTGTAGGGTGTACGGCCATAGATTCAGTAATAATCATACCTATGCCGCCCCTGGCCCGGGCCTCGTGATAGTCGATCATTCGCTGGGTAACCAGACCGTCGGTAGAAGCGAAGTGGGTCAGGTGACCCGTGGCGATGATCCGGTTGGGTAGGGTAGCGTTTTTAATGGTAAGTGGCGTAAATAAACGCGGAAACATACTGCAAGACCTCCCATGAATGGTTTTTAAATTATATCAAGCCTTATTTTTTAGAAACCCGTTTTTAACAAGAAAGTTGTACAGTTGTTCCGAGCCGGAAACTACACTTTGCGCCTTTTTCTTTTTCTTCCGCGCCATGCCACCGGTCATAATCATTTTCATTCTATCGGCGGCCGAAAGGTTGTCGTCCGGGGTAAAGATTTTCTTCGGTCGCGGCTGGGCTTTTTTGGTTTCCACATGCCGTAACGATACTTGCGTACCGGGCTGCTGTTCAACCGCGTATCGAATTATTTTTTTCCGGGCGGCCAGGTAACGGGCCACTCCGGGGTAACGCGGCATGCGGCGCGACCGTTCCACAGTAATAACAGCAGGCAGTGGGCAATGCACAACCTCCCGGTTGCCCTTGCCGACGTGCCTGTGAATCTGTAGCGGCCCACCATCAGGCAAAATCTCTATCTTCACCGAACGGGTCACAGCTGGTATACCCAGAATTTCCGCCACTCCGATACCCACCAGGCCCGTGCCGACGTCGTCAGACTTCAGCCCGCATAACACCAGATCAAAACCCTGTTTTGACACCACTTCAGCCAGCAGCCCGGCCAGTTCCATTTCCCGGCCGCCCTCATACTGCGCATCAACCCAAATCAGTTCATCGGCGCCCATACCGTGTGCAATCTGAAGTGCTTTAACCGCGGATTCCGGGCCTACGGTTACGGCGGTAATATGTACATAATCAATTGATTCTTTAAGCCGCTGTGCTTCCTCCAGGGCGGCCAGATCGTAACTGTTAACGTCCAGGGCCACATTTCCCGGATCTAAAATCGCTTCAAGGTTTTCAGCGCGGTTAGGGTTTCCCCGGATTACCGTAGTCATCTTAATAAGAACAACTACCTTCATTATTAATGCCCTCTTTCCTAGCCGGTCTTGATCTTGGCGATAAATTCCTTTAAAACCCTAGGAGCATCGTCCACGATGCTCAAATCAGCCAGTTTGTGAATGGGCGCGTGCTTGTCGGTATTGATGGCCACCAAGCACTTTGTTTCTTTGAGACCCATGGTATGCTGGATGGCTCCGGACACCCCGCAGGAAATGAGCAATTCGGGGGCAACAGTCTTACCGGTCTGGCCGATCTGGCGATCCAAGGTCACCCAGCCATTATCCCGAGCCACTCTCGTCCCCCCAACTGCGGCACCCAAAATTTCGGCCACTTCATGAATTAGCTTATAGTTTTCGGCGGTTCCCATGCCCTTGCCGCCAACCACCAGCCTTTCGGCATCGACAATGTCCACCGTCCTAGGGTCGGCCTTAATAAACCCCAGTACCTGAACCGGATCTGGATTTTGGGCCTGTGCCGCATGCCGTTCGAGCAAATTGATCGTTTTCCCCGGAAAGGCCTTTTTAACGTTAAACAGTCCCGGTTGTATCGTAATCACCATGGTCTGTTCCCCCAGGGAGGCGTATTTAACTGCCACGGTGTCGCTGTAAACATGGCGGGTTACGGTAAGTTCCTGATCCGGACCGAGACCAAGTTCAACGCAGTTTGACAACAGCGTGGTCCTCAGTTTGGCCGCAACCCAGGCCGCCACGTCGTGCCCCCAAATGGTTTCCGCTATAAAAATGGCATCAGGCCGGCATTCTTTCGCCAGGTCGGCAATTGCGCCCCCCACACATCGGGACGAATTTGGTACAACTTCCAGCGGTAACAGCGCATCAGCACCATAGCTGGCCAGCTCAACGCCAATTTTATTCACATCCGCGTCCGGGGCACTGCAAAACAACACCATGATTTGGTCGCCGCGCCGGCTCGCCAGACGAGCCACCTCCGTCAGTACCTCGAAGGAAGCTTCCCTCAACCCTTCATCTACATTTTCAGCAACCACCCATAACTTATTCTGTTCCATTTTTTACCTTCTCCCAAAATTATAAAAAATACAATTATTCTATCAAAAAAAATTATTCTCTTTTTTAATTCATTACCTATTTAAAAATCACCAGCATAGCCAAGCCGTTTTGATATTTTTAATGCACATTCCTTCACTTCGTTGATCAACTCGTTGACTCGGTCATCGGGGAATCTCATAGACGGCCCTGAAACCGTCAATGCCGCCACCACCCGGCCGCTGTGATCTTTAACGGGCGCGCTTACCGCCGTCGCACCCACCACCCTTTCCTCATGAGAAACGCTGTAGTGCTTGTCCCTTATTTCTGACAGCTGAGTGAGTAATTTCTCCCGGTCAACGGATTCATCAACCTTTTGCACAATCTGCCCTAATTGTTCCGGGGGTAAAAAAGCCAGCAACACTTTGCCTGTGGCGCCCACATGTAAAGGACCCCGCATGCCGACCTGTACAAAGTTTCTGACCGCTTCCTTGCTTTCAACCATTTCAATACAGACGCGCTCACCTAAGTGTTCAATACTCAAGTTAATGGTTTCACGGGTACGATTCCCCAGTTCCTCCATCAAGGGCCTGGCCACTTTTCTTATCTCGATATTGGCACTGGCTACCGCTCCAAGTTCAAAAACCTTGAATCCCAGCATAAACTTCTTGCTTTCTGGATTCTGAACAAGCACCCCCCTATTAATTAAAGTTTGGACAATGCGAAACGCGGTGCTCTTATACATTCCTGTAAGACGGCTTATTTCCGAAATGCCTAGTTCAGATTTCTCCAGTGTAAAGCAATCCAAAATGTCAATTACTCGCTCAACTGCTTTTATAGTATTGGTAGGTTTGTTCATTATTTGTACCTCACTATGACGTTCCCTACAATGGAACGGCGTTCCATAATCTTGTTTTATATATAGTATCATATTAGTAGATACTTTTCAATAATGATTCAGTAAATATTTAATCAATCGCAAACGAGGATCAGGCTAGGCCTAGCACCACCTGGGGTATACATCACCCACTACGCTTTCAATGTGGTAAACCCACGGGGCCATAACTTTAAGAAGCGAGTAAACACGAGTGCCCAAAAACCCGCTTAGCTTTAGCTCACGGCGAATTGTCCACGGCGGATTGTCACTTTAGCTACCGAATCAAGTTATATGTTCAAGTAATGAGCTGCCCTACTACCCGGTTTTATGCTCTGCTTTACCACCCCCTCTTCTGGCCCTTAAAACCCTTGATGAAAAATTCTAATAAGTTGGTTACCTCAATTTCTTCCCAACCTCCTTTCCCTAAATCAAATTGACCCAAAATAAAAAGCCAGACGGCTATTACTAACCGCCTGGCTACTAAACTTTGTCTCACCGGCCAGGAAAAGAAAATACTCTGAATTACATCCTGAACAGTTGATTCTTCTATAATCAGTTCGCGCAATTCATCAAGTTCCATTATGAGGTCATAAATCCTTCCTCAACTACAATGGAGGGCATCTATCCCTGGTCACGGGCAAAGCCTCAACATTCCGCAGCGGGGCTGCCGCCCTAGCTTGCCTGACCCCTTAGGCTGGATGGATCTCTGGATTCCCGGACACAACCAATGTTAATTATGAAGGAGCAATAAATCGTACGTAAAAAGTTGTTCCGTTGGGACCTGTTGCAAAGTCAATTTTTGTACCATGCCTATCGCCGATACTACGACAGATAGGCAGTCCTAAACCCGTTCCATGAGCTTTGGTAGTAAAAAAGGGGTACCAATTTTACTTTGGATTATAGGAGGTATGCCTGTGCATGGTCTTTGAAAGATAGAACCACTTTATTAACAAAGCTTTGTGTGTTAATGATAAGCATACCCCCGCTTTTCATTGATTCCAGGCCGTTTAGCGCCAAGTTTAGGATAAGCTGGCGAATCTCGTTTTCATCTAACAATAAGGTAGTATTAACACTCTCTCAAATTAACAATACCCAGAAACCGTCGCACTTCACCACTATCTAACGCAATTTTCTGCATTTCAGGGTCAGGGTGGACCATGCACTCCAGTAAAAACTCCCAGTACGGCAGTTTGTGCACCAGAGAATCGAGTTGATTATACGCCTCCCACCTGTCAAGGGCCAGCACCCTCTCGGTTGTGCGCACCAGCAGGGAAAGCCGCCGGTGCGCTTCATCCACCCTTTGGCGGAATTTTTGTTCAGCCTTTCGCTTTCTTTCCAGTCGCGCCAGGCGTTTTCTTACCGGAGGTGTAAGAGATCCAGCGTACAGACCGAAATCCCGGGCTATCATTTTGGCGGCTTGCAGGGGTTTTACGTTGAGTATTCTGGCCACAAAGTCCGTGATATCACCATGCGCGCCGCACCCGAAACACTTCCATCCATCACGATACACCACAAGCGAGGGAAAGTTATCTTCATGAAAGGGGCAGCAAGCCATCCACCGGGAACCACACTTTTTAACTTCAAGTAGCCCGTACTTTCTAATGACTGCCAACATGGGGATCTGTTTAACCAGGTGAAATACATCAATTTTGGATAAACTATTTGCCGGCATCATTACACTCCTTTCTTACCCTGGTTGTCCGGGTAAAAAACAGAAAGGCCGCGCCCAACAAGTAGTTGAACACGGCCTTTTAATAGCGTTAAACAATTATACCCGCTTCGCACCCCGGTTTAAAAACCGGAACCTTCAAGGGGTCGTTTGCCAAGCCTTTTCATTCTGCGCTTCTATTCTTTCCAGTTTTCCTTCGCACAGCGGGCATTTGGTTTGGGGTTGGGTTAATTTATCAAATACTTGCCCGCAAGATAAGCATCTAAATGTCCAAAGATTTGGAGTTTGCGTAATTAATGAATTATATAATTCGAGCAGTGGAGCGGCTACGTGGAAAATTTCTTTTTCAACTGCTTGAATATTGCCCTCCCTGAGCGCGCCCAACAGGTGCCCGGTATGCTCGGCAACAATTATTCCCCAGTCCAGGGGTTGACGCATGTCATCTGCTTCAGGATTACCGTGAGCTAAACGATTTGTTTCCTGTTGGAGCAATACTTTTTGAATGAAGCTTTGGGCTTCTTTTAATGCGCTCATTTTTTACATCCCTCTCTTAAAGCTAATATTACATCAAACCTTGCGCCTTTAAACTCACAAACTGGTTATCACCGATAACCAGGTGATCCAGGACGTTGATACCTACAATATTTCCTGCCTCCACCATGCGTTTAGTAACCTCAATGTCCTGCTGGCTGGGCGTGGGGTCCCCGCTGGGGTGATTATGCACCAGGATTACCGCCGCCGCGCTGCGCCTGATTGCGGCTTTGAACAGTTCTCTTGGATGGACAGCAGAGGAATTAAGTGTGCCGATAGAGATCACTTCCCGGGCAATCACCCGGTTCTTGGTGTTGAGCAGCAATGCCCAGAAATGTTCCCGGTCCAGGTGCCGCATTTCGCCCATTACTAAAACAGCTGCGTTTTCCGGCGACCTTATGGAGGGCCTGTCTTCCGGCATGGTGTTGGCCAACCGGCGGGCAAGTTCAAAGGCAGCCGCAAGTCTTATGGCCTTTGCTCTGCCTATGCCTGGAAGCGCCATCAGTTCCTCCGGGGTCATTTCCGCCAGTTCCCGCAGGTTTTTACCGAGTAATATACTCATGGTTTTATCAGGTATGTTGCAATCCAGTATAACGGCTACTAACCCGGATATACCAACATTGTCGATACCGTAGTTGCAGACTTCTTCTTTTAACATTTGAACTACCGACATATTAACGGAGCGGGTCCTTACCGATAGTGATAGGTAAGGATACTCCGACGGCATTACCCGTCCGGGTTCCTTTTCCCCCACTTCACACCGTGCGTGCGCCTTTCAACGCACACGGCGTTCCATCAAACAACTTTAGGTTTCTGATTGAGCTTTTCCCTGAATTTGAGAATCTTTTGATAGACTTTCTTGCTAGTCAGATAAGAAACGTCTGTGTTGCTATGAATTTGTTTATGGCACCATTTATGGGTAGACGCAAGGTTAGGCACTTTATTAACCTGGTCTAGTGGTAAGTTGGGATTTATGTGGTGTGTTTCAAGTTCATGTCCTGTTATTGGCTTGCCGCATACCTTGCATTTCCCTTTATCCCGGTTGAACGCATAGGCTCTGTTCATTAGATATTCGAAGTTATATTTTGGGTCTTTTAGTCCTTTGGCTATTAGTTCGGATAGTGTTAGGCTCATTGTTATGTCGTCCCTGGGCAATGAATGTTTCTTCGACGTGCGTTCGTAATAGGCATTCCTACCTTCCGGCGTGTATGGCGTTTCTATTGGGTTTTTGAGATATGCCTTTTCCCATTTGACAAATCCTAGACTGGTTACTCCGATTGTTAGTTCGTTGTATTTTATTGTTGGGATTTTTGTCGTGTATCCTGCATGTCTGTTGATTAAGTTATTTACTTCGTTGGCAGGCGTCCATTGGGCACCTTTTTCATTTAGTGCTTTGTATGCCGTATATTTTAAGGAGTCGGCGTATCTATTTAGTTCAATGTTTACCATGGTTGCCGGTTTGTAGTAATTGCCTATACCGGTTATGGCGCTATTTATTACATTAATTTGGTGTATTAATTGTTCTCCGTTATATTTGCGTAGTTGTTTGATTTGTTTTCTTAGTTCGTCTATTTTTGCTTTTAGACGTTCATCATCTGGTCTTGTACATGGAATCCATCCTGTTTTGGATTTGCCTGGGATTTGTTTATAGCGGAAACCTAAAAAGTGGATAGGGCGTTTCCTAATATTGGTTATTAGTGTTTTGTCAGGGCTTAATTTTAATTTAAGCTTTGTGTCCAGATATTTCTCAATGCGCCTTTTCCATTTTTCGGCGTTGGTTTTAGAGTCTGTTATCAATATCCAGTCATCAGCATATCTTATTAGATAGGCGGGTTTGAGATTTGTTTTCTTTAATGCTGTGGTTCGGTTATATCCAGTGTACTTGTGTTTGGTTTTCTTTTCTTCCCATTCCCGTACTATCCATTGGTCGAGTTTATGAAGGTAGACATTGGCTAAAAGGGGGGATATTATTCCACCTTATGCAAAGAAAGTAGTTATGCAAAGTAAATGCTTGAACTGCCGATGTTTATGTAGTTTTTTATGGATTTACTTTGCATAATCTCCCAAGATGATATCAGGGCTTGAGCCCAAATATCATTTGG
>NZ_JADNRQ010000034.1 GCF_015594625.1 Desulfallas sp. Bu1-1
CGCAGCGCAACATCGAGGCCGTCAACTTCTACACCATCATGGAATACCCGATGACCTCCTGCGGCTGCTTCGAGTGCATCCTGGCCATGGTGCCCGAGTGCAACGGCTTCATGGTGGTCAACCGGGAACACGGCGGCATGACCCCGTCCGGGATGACCTTCAGCACGCTGGCCGGCACCATCGGCGGCGGCGCTCAGATGCCCGGCTTCATGGGTATCGGTAAGTCCTACCTGGCTTCGCCCAAGTTTGTGCCCGCCGACGGCGGACTGGGCAGGCTGGTGTGGATGCCCAAGGCACTGAAGGAAGAGCTGCGCGCCGCGCTGGAAGAGGCGGCCGAGAACGCCGGGCTGGGCAAGGACTTCGTGGATAAGATCGCCGATGAAACCGTGGGCACCAGCGGCGAGGAGATCCTGCCCTTCCTCGAGGAGAAGGGGCACCCCGCGCTGACCATGGATCCGTTGATGTAATAACTGTTAACGGTAGTCGGCATTTCCTTTCGAGTTACAGGAACACATAGGCGGAGCCTTAAAAAGGTTCCGCCGGAGTGTGTTCCATATATACGACAAGTGATCCAGAGAAAGGAGTATGGAGTAATGGGTTTAACAGGTTTAGAAATCTTTAAACAGTTGCCGAAAACAAACTGCAAAGATTGCGGGCAACCCACCTGCCTGGCTTTTGCCATGCAACTGGCCAGCGGCAAGGCCAGCCTGGACCAGTGCCCCCACGTAAGCGACGCCGCAAAAGAAGCGCTGGATTCAGCTTCTGCCCCGCCGGTGGCGCTGGTTAAAATCGGCAAAGGCGAAAAAGAACTCGAGCTCGGCAACGAGACCGTTCTTTTCCGCCACGACAAGCGGTTTGAACATCCCACGGGTATTGCCATTTCCGTAAGTGACTCCGATGCGGAAATCGCATCCAAAGTTCAGGAAATCAACAAGCTGGTATTTGACCGCGTGGGCCAGGTTCACAGTGTCAACCTGGTCGCGGTGGTGAACAATTCCGGTGACGCCGCTAAGTTTGCCGAAGCGGTTAAAACCGTACAGGACAATACCCAATTCCCGCTGGTACTGATTAGTGAAGACCCGGCGGCCATGGAAAAAGCGCTGGAAGTGGCGGGTGCGAACGCACCGCTGATTTGCGGTGCCAATGCGGCCAATTTTGACGCCATGATCGGTCTGGCCAAAAAATATGACGCACCCGTAGTAATCAAAGGGGCCAACCTGGAAGAACTGGCCGCGCTTGTAGAAAAAGCCGGATACAAGAAACTTATTCTTGACTCGGGCGCTCGCGAAGTCAACAAGGTTCTGGCCGACCAGACCCAAATCCGCCGCCAGGCACTGAAAAGATTCCGGCCGTTCGGTTACCCCACGATCACCTTTGCCGACAATCCTGATCCCATTCAGGCCATTGTGGACGCCGGGGTTTATATTGCCAAGTACGCCGGCATCGTGGTATTAAATACCGCCGATCCCGCCGACGTGTTACCGCTGATTACCCTGCGCCTGAACATTTACACCGACCCGCAGAAGCCGATCGCGGTGGAATCCAAGATTTACGAAGTCGGCAACCCCGGTCCGGATGCACCGGTATTTGTAACCACCAACTTCTCGCTCACCTATTTCTGCGTGCAGGGTGACGTGGAAGCCGGCCGGATCGATGCTTATATTCTACCGGTGGATACAGACGGAATCTCCGTTCTGACCGGTTGGGCCGCCGGCAAGTTCACTCCGGAAAAGATTACCGAAATGCTGAACACCTGCGGTATTGCCGATAAAGTTTCCCACAGGAAGGTAATCATCCCGGGCGGCGTAGCCGTGTTAAGCGGCAAACTGCAAGAACTGAGCGGCTGGGAGGTACTGGTCGGCCCGCGTGAATCCGCCGGAATCCCGTCGTTCATCAAGCAGCGCTGGAGCGCGTAACACAACCCTATAATATTTAGAGCAAGTGTGGGTATGTGTAAACCTGAATTGAACACGGTAATGTTATCAAATAATAAACAGGGGAGGAATCATTTATGGCATTCAACATAGCAGTGGCTGGAAAGGGTGGCACAGGAAAAACCACATTATGCTCTTTGATAATCCGGCAATTAATCAAGGCGGGCAAGAAGCCTATTTTTGCCGTGGACGCGGACGCCAACGCCAATCTCAACGAGGCGTTGGGCATGGAAATAGAGGGTTCCATTGCGGATATTCTGGTTCGCATCAACAACAACCTTGAACCCCTGCCGGCAGGTATGACCAAAGACCAATTCGTGGAATACAAAGTGCACCAGTCGCTGTCCGAAGGCGATAATGTCGACCTGCTGGTGATGGGCGGTCCCGAGGGTGCAGGCTGTTACTGCTACGCCAACAACCTCCTGAGAGGTTTTGTCGCCGACCTGAGTAAAAACTATCCTTACATGGTTATGGATAACGAAGCGGGCCTTGAACACCTCAGCAGGCGGACCACCCAGAATATTGACGTGCTTTTTATCACCAGCGATGCTTCCGCAAGGGGCATCCGCTCAGCCGGCAGGGTCCGCGAACTGGTGGAAAACCTGAAGCTCGACATAAAAAAAATGTACTTGGTTGTATCCAGGGTGAACCCGGATAACTTCGACTCCCTGGCACCCGAGATCGAAAAAACCGGTCTCGAATTAATCGGCACTATACCTGCCGACGAACAAGTAATGGAATTCGACCTGTTAGGCAAGCCTTTGATTGATTTGCCCGATGACTCACCGGTGGTGGCAGCGGTGAATGAAATTTTAAAAAATGCTGCCATCCTGTAAAACCGCAAAATTTGCCTTTTAATGCAGAAAGGAGCGGAACCAATGGCTGTTACGATAGCTAAGGAAAAATGGACCAGCAAGGTGGGCGAAATGGTGCTGGGCACCGAGCCCAACGCTGTTAAAGTGGGCGGAGAAAGCACATTGCCCTTCTTGCACTTTGAAGGGGAAATACCCAATAAACCGGTTATGGCCCTGGAAGTTTGGGACCTTGAGCCCACTGACTGGCCGGAAATTCTCAAGCAGCCATTCGAAGGTGTGCTGGGGGATCCCGTGGCCTGGGCCAAGAAAAACGTGGAATACGGCGCTGATGTAGTTGCCCTCCGTTTAATGAGCGCGCATCCGGATTTTAAAGACGCTTCACCGGAAGATTGCGCGGCAACGGCTAAGGCGGTGGCCGACGCCATTAACGTACCCCTGATCGTAATCGGGTGTGGCGTTGAGGAAAAGGACGCCCAGGTCCTGGAAAAAGTGGGTGAGGCTCTGAACGGCAAAAACTGCCTGATCGGTTGCGCAACCGAGAAAAATTACAAGACCATCACCGCGACCGCCATGGTTAACGGCCACAACGTTATTGCTTCCAGCCCGCTGGACATTAACCTGGCCAAGCAATTAAATATTTTGATGACTGAAATGAACCTGCCGGCCAACCGGATTGCCATTGACCCGCTGGTGGGCGCGCTGGGTTACGGCATTGAATACGCTTACTCCATCATGGAAAGGGCCAGAATGGGCGCCCTGATGGGCGATAAGATGCTGGCCATGCCTGTAATCTGCTTTGTCGGACAAGAAGCATGGAAAGCTAAGGAAGCCAAGAGCCCCAGCGACGAAACTCCGGAATGGGGCGCCCAGGAGCGTCGCGCCATTCTCTGGGAAGTAATTACTGCTACCACTTTCATTCAAGCTGGCGGTTCCATCTTGGTGCTGCGTCACCCTGAATCGGTTAAACAGGTGAAAGCGCACATTGACAAAATGATGGAAAGCAATGCTTATTAAAAATAAGAGGAGGCAAAGAGCATGATCCTTATTGGCGAGCGGATCAATGGCATGTTCAAGGATATCCGGGAGGCCATTGTAAACAGGGATCCGGAACCCGTCAGGTACTGGGCCAGGCGCCAGTACGAACAATGTGCCGCTTATCTGGATATCAATACCGGCCCTACCGTTGAAGCGGCCGACCAGCCCGCCGTAATGGAATGGCTGGTTAAAACGGCGCAGGAGGCGGCTCCCCTGCCGTGCTGCATTGATTCCACCAACCCAGACGCCATTGAGGCCGGGTTAAAAGTGCACAAGGGCAAGGCCATGATCAACTCCACGACTGCGGACCAGTTCAAGATGGATATTTACCTGCCGATGGCCGCCAAGTACAACGCAGCCATTATCGGTCTGGCCATGAACGAAAAAGGCGTGCCTAAAAGCGCTTCCGACCGCATCGCCCTGGCCATGGAGATCGTGGTCAACTGTGATATGCACGGTATTCCCATGGAAGACCTGTATATCGACCCGCTGATGCTCCCCTGCAACGTGGCCCAGGAGCACGGCGTGGAGGTTCTGGAGACCCTCAGAATGATTAAAACGCTGGCCGACCCGCCGCCGCGTACCACCATGGGGTTAAGCAATGCTTCCCAGCGTTGCACCAACAGGCACCTGATCAACCGCACATTCCTGATCATGAGCATGGCCTGCGGGCTTGATTCGGCCATCGCGGACGTTGATGACGATGAACTCCTCAACGCCGTGGCGGCAGCCAATATACTTTTGAACAAGGATATTTACTGCGACTCGTTCCTCAAGACTTTCCGTTCAAGATAATTAATTAAGAATTAATTAAGGCCGACTTAAACAGCCGGTCCTGTTATAAAAAGGCGGCTAACGTGGCCGCCTTTTTATAACATTTTTTGGCCGCTGAATGCCGGGGGAAGTAGGCTCAAACCTGTTTGACAGCGAAAGCACCAGATATTATACTATGGACAGGTATACACAATCTCGTGATATCAAACAGTATCAAGATTATTCAGACCAATGCTTCCAAAACCAAAAAGCTCTCATCATCCAACTCCCGTAAAGAGCCAGTTGATTAACCATATGCCTGGTTAAGCGATTAACAAACCCAACGGTGATTGTGCTCATACCTTCGGCAACCGGTCCGGGCAGCCGGTTGATTCGCGGAATTTTCCCGGCCCAGCGGAAAGTTTATTAATTTTGTGATGCCAAACTAGGAGGACGGATGTGATGCTTAGATGAGTACAAAACCTGATAAGATCGGAGCCGTACTAGTAGTTGGCGCAGGTATCGCCGGTATACAGGCATCGCTTGATTTGGCGGAATCAGGCTATTATGTATACCTGGTGGAAAAGAAACCCGCTATTGGCGGTACCATGCCGATGCTGGACAAAACCTTCCCCACAAACGACTGCTCCATGTGCATCCTGTCTCCCAAGCTCGTTGACTGCGGGAGACACTTGAACATCAACACTATGACCAATGCGGAAGTGGTGGACATTCAGGGTGAGCCCGGCAATTTCAATGTCACCATCAATAAAAAGGCTCGCTATGTTGATCCGGAAAAATGCACCGGTTGCGGGTCTTGTGCCGAGGAATGCCCTGTGAAAGTGGGAGACGAGTTCAACCAGGGTCTCAATCAAAGAAAGGCCATCTACAAGCTTTATGCCCAGGCGTATCCCAATGCTTACGCCATTGATGCCACCAAGTGTTTAAAAATTAAAAATCCCAAGGCTTGCGGCAAATGCCTCAAGGTCTGCCAGGCTGACGCAATCAACCACGAGATGCAGGATGAAACTGTTGAAATCCAGGTTGGTTCCGTTATTCTTTGCCCAGGCTTTGAGAAGTTCGACGTAACCCAGTTATGGTACTATGGGTACGGCAAACTGCCCAATGTCCTGACCAGCCTTGAGTTTGAACGTATCCTCAGTGCTTCCGGACCGTTCGGCGGGCATCTCCAAAGACCTTCGGACGGCAAGGAACCGCAAAAAATAGCCTGGATTCAGTGTGCCGGTTCACGCAACTGCAGGATCGAGCACGGATACTGCTCCTCGGTTTGCTGCATGTACGCCATCAAGGAAGCCGTTATCGCCAAGGAGCATACCCATTACCCGCTGGATACCGCCATCTTCTATATGGACATGCGCACCTACGGCAAAGATTTTGAAAAGTATTACGACCGGGCCAGACTGGAGCACGGTGTGCGTTTCATCCGTTCCCGCGTGTTTGAAGTGACGGAAGCCGACGACGGTTCGGGCAATTGCCGCATTCGCTATTCCAACGAAGACGGCTCCATCAGCTATGAGGACTTCGACCTGGTAGTGCTTTCCCTCGGTTTGGAGCCGGCTTCCGGAATGGTGGAACTGGCCGGCAAGCTGGGACTGGACTTGAACAAGTTCAATTTCTGCGAACCGCCCAATCTTACCGGTGTAGGCACCAGTAAACCGGGCATATTCGTGGCCGGCGCGTTCAGCGGCCCGCGGGATATTCCCGAAACCGTAATGCAGGCCAGCGCAGCGGCGGCGGATTCGGCAGCGGACTTGGCGGCGGTGCGCGGCACCCTGACCAAGGCCAAGGAGTACCCGGCCGAAAAGGATGTAACCGGTGAAATCATCAGAACCGGCGTTTTCATCTGCCACTGCGGCATCAACATCGGTAGCGTGGTCAACGTACCCGAAGTGGTGGAATATGCCAAGACACTGCCTGGTGTAGTATTTGCAGATCATAAGCTTTACGCCTGCTCGCAGGATACGGCGGCCCAGATTAAAGCGGCCATTGAAGAGCACGGCTTGAACAGGATTGTGGTGGCATCCTGCAGTCCCCGGACACACGAGCCGATGTTCCAGGAGACATTAAAGGAAGCGGGCCTCAACCCCAACCTGTTTGAAATGGCCAACATCCGCGACCAGTGTTCATGGGTGCACATGCACGAGCCCGAGAAGGCTACAGCCAAGGCCAAGGACCTGGTTAAAATGGCCGTGGCCAAAGCCGCTTTGCTCGAGCCCATCTATCCCGTTACCCTGGATATGAACCACGACGCCCTGGTGGTCGGCGGTGGTGTTTCCGGCATGACGGCCGCCATCAACCTGTCCAAGCAGGGCTACAAGGTTAACCTGGTGGAAAAAACCGATTCCCTGGGCGGCATCGCCAACCGCTTGCGTTTCGGCATGAGGGGCGAGGATGTGCCCGGTTTCGTGAACGACCTCGTGGCCCGGGTCAATGCCGATGAAAATATCAAGGTCTACACCGGTGTCGAGATTACCGAAGTGCACGGTTTCGTCGGCAACTTTGAAACCACTCTGAGCAACGGTGAGGTTGTAAAACACGGCGTAACCATTATCGCCACCGGTGCTCAAGAATACAAGCCCACCGAGTACCTGTACGGGCAAAACGACCGGGTGATGACCCTCCTCGAATTGGAAGGTCTCCTGGCCGCCAAGGACAGCAAGATAACCGGCGCCAAGAACGTGGTATTTATCCAGTGCGTCGGCTCCCGCGATGCCGAGCGCCCATACTGCAGCAGGATTTGCTGCACCAAGTCGGTCAAGCAGGCCCTGAAAATCAAGGAAATCACCCCTGATGCCAACGTGTTCGTCCTTTACCGCGACATCAGGACTTACGGTTTCTTCGAGGAAATGTACCGTGAAGCGCGGAACAAGGGTGTTATCTTCATCCGCTATACCGTTGAAAACAAACCGGTTGTACAGGCCGGCCCGGACAGCGTAAAAGTAACGGTAACCGACCATGTTCTGGGCGTACCCGTGGAAATAGACGCCGATGTGGTTGGACTGGCGGCTGCCATCGTTGCCGACAAGGAAACCAACGGCAAGCTGAGCCAGTTCTACAAGGTTCCGCTCAACCAGGAAGGTTTCTTCCTCGAAGCGCACATGAAGCTGCGTCCCGTGGATTTTGGAACCGACGGCGTATTCATGTGCGGCCTGGCCCATGGTCCCAAGAACCTGGAGGAGAATATCTCCCAGGCCAAAGCAGCCGTGGGACGCGCATGTACAGTGCTGGCCAAGCAGTCCATTTCGGTTGAAGGCAAATGCGCCTTTGTCAATAAGAAGAAGTGCGCCGGTTGCGGCGATTGCGAATCAGTATGCCCGGCCAAGGCCGTGCAGGTAGATCCGATAGAAAAAGTTGCCGTGGTCAACGAAGCCCTTTGCAAAGGGTGTGGTGCCTGTGCCTCCACTTGCCGTTGCGGAGCAATAAACGTCAAGGGTTGCACCAACCAGCAATTAGTGGCCATGATCAACGCGCTATAGATGGGGGAGGGAAACGGATATGGAATTCGAACCCAAAATTGTGGCTTTCCTATGCAACTGGTGTAGTTATGCCGGCGCCGACCTGGCCGGTATAGGTCGTATCCAGTACCCGCCCAATATCCGGGTGGTACGCATACCTTGCACCGGAAGAATCAACCCGCTGTTCATTATCAGTGCTCTCCGTCACGGCGCTGACGGCGTGCTCACCTCCGGGTGACACCCCGGTGACTGCCACTATGTTAGTGGCAACCTGGTGGCCCGTAGGAAATTTGCCTTGCTGAAAAACCTGTTGGAATATATCGGGGTGGACGAAGGCCGCGTCAATTTCTCCTGGGTCTCAGCGGCTGAAGGCGGGCGTTTTGCCGAACTGGTCAGGGGAGTTACGGCAAAAGTCAAGGAAATCGGCCCCAACAAGGGTCTAATTAGTAGCGAATCGGGGTGTTGCGGATGCAAAAACTAGCAGCTCAAATAAAAGACGCAGCCAAAAAATTGCTGGAAGAGAAGAAAGTTGACCTGGTGGTGGGCTTTGCCGAAGGCAGCCTTCCACTACGCGGAACGCCTTTATTCGCCCGTACCCCCGAAGAAGCGGATAAACTTACCTGGAACAGGGGTTGCGAAAACAACCTGGCCAATTACCTGCGCAAAAGGGAAGGCAAGGTTGCCGTGGTGGCCAAAGGCTGCGACGTGCGATCCATTGTTGCCCTGGTCAAGGAAAACCAGATCAACCGGGATAACCTGTACATCATCGGCGTGCCGTGCAGCGGCATGATTGACCGCAAAAAGGTCAACCAGCTGGTGGGCGGCAAGGATGTTCTGGAAATTGAAGACAACGGCGATACCGTTGTAATCAAAGGCAAGGATTTTAGTGAAACCGCCCGGGTAGCCGACCTGCTGCACAATTCCTGCCAGGATTGCCGCTACGGCAACCCGGTGGTTTATGACGAACTCATCGGAGAACTTCTTCCGGAAAAGGGCGAAGACGATTTCGCCGAGATCAAGGAATTTGAGGCCAAAACTGCGGCGGAACGCCGTGCGTACCTGGCCGAAGAATTCAGCAAATGTATCAGGTGTTATGCCTGCCGCAACGCTTGCCCGATGTGCTACTGCGAAGAATGCTTCGTGGATTGCAGCACGCCGCAGTGGATCGGCAAAAGTGCGGCGGACATCCAGGACAATATTTTATTCCAGGCAGTTAGGGTATTCCACAGTGCCGGTCGTTGTGCCGATTGCGGAGCTTGTGAGAGGGCCTGCCCCATGGGTATCAACCTGCGTCTTTTAACCCGTAAACTGGTTAAGGACGTTAAGGAACTGTTTAACGCCGAGGCCGGCGTCAATATGGAAGACAAGGCGGCCCTTGCCACATTCACAGCTGATGACCCAGAACCTTTCTTGGTGAAGGAATGAGGTGAAATCGATGATAGTAAGCAAAAAAGAGATACCCAGCTTCCTGGATAAATTAATTAGCGACTACCAGGTTTTTGCGCCCGTCCAAAAAGGCAGCTATACACTGTTTAAACAAATTTGTTCCGGAACTGACGCGGTTTTGGACGGTGGAATCACCAAGCTTCCCGTCAAGGAAATATTTTTCCCGCAGTCTGAAAAGCTGTTCAGCTATAATGTAACCAATGAAGGCGCCAAGCTGGAAGCACCGGTGGACGACCGGAAAAAAGTGGTCTTCGGCGTTCGTCCCTGCGACGCCCGGAGCCTGACCCTGCTGGACAACGTTTTTAACAATGACAAGTACCAGGATCCCTATTACCTGACCAGGCGCAACAACACCATCCTGGTCGGCATCGGATGCAACAGCCCCGCCAGCACCTGCTTCTGCACCTCGGTCAACGGCGGGCCGTTTGACACCAAGGGTTTGGATCTGCTGCTGGTTGACACCGGGGACGCCTACGTGGTGGAACCTGTTTCAGATAAGGGCAAGGAGCTGGCCGAAAAAGCCGGTTTCGCCGCCGCATCGGACGCTGATAAAGCAGCCGCGGCCAAAGTCAAGGAAGAGGCTGTGGTAAGCTGCCGGGTCAATACCGATGGTTTAAAAGCCAAGTTGGACGTCAATTTCTATGATCCCATCTGGGACAGGATCCATGAAAAGTGCCTGGGCTGCGGTGCCTGCACTTACCTTTGCCCCACCTGCCACTGCTTCGACATCGTGGACGACGCCGTGGATTGCAACGGTTGCCGGGTCCGCAACTGGGATTCCTGTGCCTTCCCGCTCTTTACCCTGCACGGTTCCGGTCACAACCCGCGCAGTACTAATAAAGAGCGCTACCGCAACAGGATTATGCACAAGTTCAAGTATTTCGTTGATAATTTCAACGAAATCGCCTGCGTAGGTTGCGGCAGGTGCATTAAAAACTGCCCCGTTAATATGGACATCCGGGTGGTACTGGAGGATATTCGGGGTTCGGAAGCGAGGTTGGATAGTTAATGAAAAATCCATATCTACCGCTGCCAATGAAACTGGTAAAAAACTTTACTGAAACAGAGGATAAGCTCATCCACACCTTCACCCTGCAGTACCTGAGTGAAGAAGATGAAAAAAGTTTTTCATACATGCCGGGCCAGTTTGCCGAGGTATGCGTGTTCGGGAAAGGAGAGGCGCCCTTCGGCATTGCTTCTTCACCGACTGAACCCGGGTTCCTCAAGTTCTCGGTGGCCAAAGTGGGCGTTGTATCCACCGCCCTCCACTTGATGGAAGAGGGCACTATTGTGGGTGTACGCGGCCCGCTGGGCAATTATTACCCGGTGGAAGAATTCAAAGGTAAAAACGTGGTCATCATTGGCGGTGGTTTCGCATTTACAACGCTGCGTTCTCTGGCCACCTACATGTTGCACCCCGACCGCCGCGGCGATTACGGCGATATAACTGTGATTTACGGCGCCCGTAACCCCGGCCTGCTGCTGTATAAAGAAGAACTGGCCGCCTGGGAAAAGAGCCCCGATATCAACTTGATTACCACCATTGACCGCGCGGTTGACGGCTGGACCGGCAGGGTCGGATTTATCCCCGCCGTCACCGAAGAAGTGGCACCCAGTTCGGATAACGCTTATGCCATCATCTGCGGCCCGCCGGTGATGATCAAGTTCACCATGCCCGTACTGGAAAAACTCGGTTTCCCGCCGGAAAGAATCATCATGTCGCTGGAAAACCGGATGAAGTGCGGTATCGGCATGTGCGGCAGGTGCAATGTGGGCGGTAAATACGTGTGCAAGGACGGCCCCGTTTTTACGCGGGCACAACTAAACGAACTACCCAATGAATATTAATTAAACATATAAATATAGCGCCTCTTAATCACAAATTAGGAGGCGCTATACAAAAATACTCCGTTTTGTATGCCAAGACCCGGAGGGAGGCTAAATTCAAATGGAAGCGATTAAAGCTGCCGAATTAAACCCCAAGTTCAGGGATGAGGTCGCCGGCCTGCTCAATAACTACGATTTCACTAATTGCCTGGCCTGCGGCATGTGCACCGCCGGTTGTCCTTTTTCCGACATTCATGAACACCAGGACCCGCGCAAGTTCTTACGCAAGGTACTGCTGGGCATGAAAGAGGAGGTGTTTAAGGATCCGTATATCTGGTACTGCACCATGTGCGAGCGTTGCACCGTCGAGTGCCCCATGAACGTGAATATTGCCGCTCTGGTGCGGTCCTTGCGAGGCACCTGGGACAAGGATAAGATCCCCGGCTACCTGCAGACCATTGCCGAAGAGCACAAAGAATCCGGCAACCAGATGAACGTTAGCCAGGAGGACTACGAGGAAACCCTGGATTGGATTCAGGACGAGCTGCGGGAAGAACTGGGCGATCCCAATTACGAGATCCCGCTGAACAAAAAAGGCGCCAAGTATTTCTACGGCTTCAACGCCCGGGATATCAAATATTATCCGAACGAGTTGCAAACCACGTTGAAGCTGTTCTATGCCGCCGGCATTGATTACACCATCAGCACCAAGCGCTGGGACGCCACCAATATCGCGCTGTTCACCGGTCAAACCGATGACTTTTTAGCCATCTCCATGCCTCTGTGGCAGGAGGTTGCGGACCTGGAATGCGAAGAATTGATCGTCACCGAGTGCGGACACGCTTTCCGGTCCATGCGCTGGGGCTACAGAACTTACTGGAAGGGAAGACAGTTTCCCATTCGCCACATTCTTGAGCTGCTGAACGAACTGGTTAAAGAGGGCAAATTAAAACTTGACCCCGACGCCATTACCGAAGTGGTCACATACCACGACCCCTGCAACACAGCCCGCAAGGAAGGCGTATGGGAAGCACCGCGGGAGCTGTTGAGAAGCTTTGTCAAGAACTTTGTAGACATGAACCCCAACGGCAAAATGAATTACTGTTGCGGGGCCGGCGGCGGCGGTATGGCTATGCCGGAATTCAACGAAATTCGTAAAGCCAAGGGTAAGCGGAAAGTGGACCAGGTGGTGGCTACCGGCGCCGAAATCGTGGTAGTGCCCTGCCACAACTGCATGGACCAGTTTAATGACCTGAACAAGTGGTATCCCGAGAAAGCCAAGTCCAAAAACGTACACATGTGCTCATTGATGGAAAGAGCCCTGATTTTGCCGGAAAAAGAATAGAAAAACCCGGTGAACAACTCGGTTAAACCATTTTCTGTTTTGTTTTGGAATATATGTGTGCCAGGATGGACTCTAAACCGAGAGGACGGGTGTGATGTCATGAATAATAAAAAAGTGGGAGCAGTAATGGTAGTAGGAGCCGGCATTTCCGGTATCCAGGCATCACTTGACCTTGCAGAGTCCGGCTATTATGTATATCTTGTGGAGCAATCACCAGCCATCGGCGGCACCATGCCCAGGCTGGATAAAACATTTCCGACCAACGATTGCTCCATGTGTATCCTTTCTCCCAAGCTTGTAGAGTGCGGAAGACACCTGAACATTGAAAAACACATGTTGACCGACATTGTTGACGTTCAAGGTGAGCCGGGTAAGTTCAAGGTAAAATTGCGCAAACAAGCACGGTACATTGACCTGGAAAAATGTACCGGCTGCGGCGAATGCGCCGGCGTCTGCCCTGTGGAGGTTCCAAGCGAGTTTGACGCCGATCTGGGCAAAAGAAAGGCCATTTATAAAATGTATGCTCAGGCCATGCCCGCCGCCTATTCCATTGAAAAGAAGGGCACTTCCCCTTGCAAAGCCGCCTGCCCGGCGGGAGTCAACGCCCAGGGCTACGTGCAGCTGATTAAAGACGGCAAGTTTATTGAATCTTGGCAGTTAATTTACAGGGATAACCCGCTGCCGGCAGTTTGCGGCAGGGTATGTACCCATCCCTGCGAGACGGAATGTCACCGCAAAAGCGTAGATAAGCCGGTCAGCATCAGGGAGCTGAAGCGGGTTGCCGCCGACGTCGCTTACCGCGACCTGGACACGCTGCCTCTGCCGGAAGTCGCCCCCGCCAACGGCCTCAAGGTTGCCATCATCGGCTCCGGTCCCGCCGGCCTGTCAGCCGCCTACCAGCTGGCCAAGCAGGGGTATTCGGTAACTATTTTCGAAGCTTTGCCGGTAGCAGGGGGAATGCTCCGGGTAGGTATTCCCGAGTACCGCCTGCCCAAGAAAATTGTGGAGCTGGAAATTAACCTCCTGGAAAAAATGGGAGTAGAAATCAAGACTAATACGCCGCTGGGGCCGCAGCTAACTATCAACGACCTGTTAAATCAGGGTTATAAGGCCGTGTTTATCGCCATCGGTGCGCATAAGGGCGTCCCACTGAATATTCCCGGTGAGGACCTGGACGGTGTAATTTCCGGTGTCGATTTCTTGCGGCGAGTCAACCTTGGCGAAAAGGTGACACTGGGTAAACGCGTCGCTGTGATCGGCGGCGGCAATACGGCCATGGACGCAGCCCGTACCGCGTTGCGCTGCGGCGCTCAAGAGGTAACCATTGTTTACCGCCGCTCCGAGTCGGAGATTACCGCGGCCGAAGAAGAGATAACGGAGGCCAAGGAAGAGGGCATCATTTTCAGAATGCTGACCAGTCCCGTAGTGGTACATGGTGAAGGCGGCAAAGTTACCAGGCTGGAATGCATCCAGAACGAACTGGGCGAACCGGACGAAAGCGGGCGTCGTCGTCCCGTGCCTGTGGCAGGCAGTGAATTCACCATCGACGTGGACAATGTCATTGTCGCCATCGGGCAGACCCCGGACGTATCGGGTCTTAACGGCGCCGTTGAATTATCCAAAAAGAATACTATCGTTGTTTACGGTGATTCCCTGGCCACCAACATACCAGGCGTATTTGCCGCCGGAGACGTAGTCACCGGACCGGCCACAGTGGTAGACGCAATCGGCGCGGGCAAAAAAGCAGCCAGTTCCATCGACCGCTACCTCAGGGGCGAGGAAGCCACCATTAAGTTTAACTGGGCATCCCGGGAAAACGTGGCTGACTTCCCGAAACATGCCCCGTCGGTTATGGTTTCAACTCCCAGGACCAACGGTAATTTCGTCGAACCCGAAAAACGAATCAATAACTTCGACGAAGTGGCTTTGGGCATCAACGAAGAAGAAGCACGCCGGGAAGCCGAGCGTTGCCTGAATTGTTCCGTTTGTTCGGAATGTGGCGAATGCGTCAAGGCCTGCCTGCGCGAGGCTATCGACCATAACATGCAGGATGAAGAAATCGAGGTGGAAGTGGGTTCCATTATTCTCAGTTCCGGCGCGGAAATTTGCGATCCCACCGACCTCTACTACTTTGGTTATAAAAAATATCCCAACGTGGTTACCAGTATTGAGTTCGAGCGTATTTTGAGCGCCTCGGGACCCTTTGCCGGGCACCTCGTGAGGCCCTATGACCACAAGGAACCACGCAAGATCGCCTGGATTCAGTGCGTCGGTTCCCGGAACGTTAGAATCAAGCATAATTATTGCTCCTCGGTTTGCTGCATGTACGCCATTAAGGAAGCGGTCATTGCCAAGGAACACAGCGCGGAAGAACTTGACACCACCATCTTTATGATGGATATGCGTTCTTACGGCAAGGACTTTGAAAAGTATTACGAGAGAGCCAAAAACGAGCACGGCGTAAAATTTGTACGCTCGCGCATATTTGAAATCACCGAATCCGGGGATGAAAGCAAAAACCTTATCATTCGCTACGCCAACGAAGACGGAAGCATTAGCACCGAAGAATTTGACATGGTCGTACTGTCCGTAGGCTTCCAGGCATCCAAGAAAGCCGCCGAATTGGGCCAAAAGTTCGACTTGCAAATGAACAGGTATGGTTTTGCCGAACTCGCTCCCCTGACAGGAGTTGGCACCACCAGGCCCGGGGTTTTTGCGGCCGGTACTTTCGCCGGTCCGAAGGATATACCCGAAACTGTCATGCAGGCAAGTGCCGCGGCTTCCGCCGCCGAAAGCCTGCTGGGCGACGTACGCGGTACGCTGGTCAAAGAAAGGGTATTCCCGCCCGAGCGGGATGTAGCCGGTGAGGAGCCCCGTATCGGTGTGTTTGTGTGCAACTGCGGCATCAATATCGGCGGCGTAGTCAGGGTCCCCGAGGTAGTGGAAATGGCCAAGCAGTTGCCCAATGTCGTATACGCCGGTGAATACCTGTATGTTTGTTCCCAGGACAGCCAGGCAAACATGAAGCAAATTATTGACGAGTACAAGCTGAACCGGGTGGTGGTTGCTTCTTGCAGCCCCAGAACCCATAAGCCGCTGTTCCAGGAAACCTTGAAGGAAGCCGGGTTAAACAGGTACCTGTTTGAAATGGCCAACATCCGCGACCAGTGTTCGTGGGTGCACATGCACGAACCGGACAAGGCCACCGAGAAGGCCAAGGACCTGGTTAAGATGATTGTGGCCAAGTCCACCCTGCTCCAACCGATCAAGCAAGGGTCGGTGGGTGTAACCAAGTCCGCCCTGGTGATAGGCGGCGGCGTAACGGGCATGACCAACGCTTTAAGCCTTGCAGATCAGGGCTTCGAAGTACACCTGGTGGAAAAATCGGCGGAACTTGGCGGCATCGCCAGGAGGATCAAAAAAGGTTTCAAGGGCGAAGATATCGGGATGTTTGTCAGTGATCTAATTGACAAAGTAACCAACAACCCGCTGGTTAATATATACACTTCCGCGGAAATCAAAGATGTTTCCGGTTACGTGGGCAATTTCAACACCGAGCTCACCGACGGTACGATCATCAAACATGGCGTAACTGTTATCGCCATCGGCGGCCGGGAATACAAGCCCACGGAATACCTGTACGGCGAAAGCGACAAGGTGATGACCCACCTGGAGTTGGAAGAAGCCATTGCCGAAGGCCGGGTCAAGGATGCCAAGAACGTAGTGTTGATCAACTGCGTGGGTTCCCGTGAACCAGAGAGACCATATTGCAGCAGGGTTTGCTGTTCCAAGTCCATCAGCCTGGCGCTAAAATTGAAAGAAAAGAACCCGGAGACCAACGTATTTGTCCTTTACCGGGATATCAGAACATACGGCTTCCTGGAAGAGTTGTACGAGGAAGCAAGATCCAAGGGCGTCATTTTTGTCCGCTACACCACCGATGACAAACCCGTTGTAGAAAAGGACGGAGATACCCTCAAAGTGACCGTTAAAGACCATGTGCTCGGCCTGCCGATCATTATCGAATCCGACGTGGTGGGACTGGCCGCCGCCATACTACCACCGGAAGACAACACCAAACTGAACCGGTTGTTCAAAGTACCCTTGAACGCCGACGGTTTCTTCCTGGAGGCGCATATGAAACTCCGCCCGGTGGATTCCGCCGCCGAAGGCGTGTTCATGGCCGGCATCGCCCACGGGCCGAAGAACATGGAAGAAAACATAGCACAGGCCAAGGCCGCGGCGGGACGCGCCGCCACCATTCTGAGCAAGGACGCCCTGGAATCCCACGGCGTGGTAGCGGTGGTCCAGCCGGACAAATGCGCAGCCTGCCTGACCTGCGTAAGGTTGTGTCCCTTTAGCGCACCCCACGTCAATAACTATGCAGCGGAAATCGAATCGGTGTTATGCCAGGGGTGTGGAACCTGTGCCGGTGAGTGCCCGAATAAAGCCATCACCCTGCAAGGTTACAATGATCGCATGTACCTGAAGATGATCGACGGTTTATTCAAGGAGGTGCGTTAAGGTGGCTGAATTTGAACCCAAAATTGTGGCGTTTTGCTGCCATTACTGAGCATACTCCGCCGCGGACCTGGCAGGTTCGATGCGATTGCAGTATGCCCCCACCGTTAGAATAGTTGAAATGCCCTGTTCAGGCACCATAGATCACCGCGTGCTCCTGCAGACCTTTGAAGACGGTGCTGACGGAGTATTCGTGGCCGGCTGTATGGAGGGTGATTGCCACTTCCTCAAGGGCAATTTCCGGGCCAAAAAACGTGTGCGTCAGGTTAAGAAAATCCTTGATGAAATCGGCTTTGGCGGCGACCGCCTCGATTTCTTCAACCTTTCCGCCGCCCAGGGGCAGCGTTTTGCTGAAATTGTCAAGGAAATGACCGAGCGCGTATTACAGCTGGGGCCCAATCCCCTGAACAAGAAAGCCAAGAAAGAAGGTGGCGCAGCTTGATTATCGCCCAACAAAAACCTGTTAAAGACATTGCCGCTATGATTAGCGATTGCAAAAAGGTATTGCTGGTTGGCTGTGCCGGTTGCGTGACCGTCTGTCTGGCCGGCGGTGAAAAGGAAACCGAAGTCCTGGCTTCCTCGTTGCGTATTATGCGTAAAATGGAGGATAACCCGCTGGAAACGGTAACCTACACTGCAACCAGGCAGTGTGATCCCGAATATGTTGCCGCCCTGGACAATTTAACCAGGGATGTTGACGCTATTGTCTCTTTGGCCTGCGGCGTCGGGGTACAATATCTTGCCGAGCGATTCACGGATAAGTGGGTTGTGCCGGCACTGGATACAAAATTTATCGGCGGCTCCACCGTACATGGTAACTGGGAAGAAAAATGCGGTCTGTGCGGCGAATGCATTCTGCACCGCACAGGCGGTATCTGCCCCATTATCCGTTGTTCAAAGAGCATTTTGAACGGCCCCTGCGGCGGGTCACAGTACGGCAAATGCGAGATAAGCAAGGACGTGGACTGCGCCTGGCAGCTTATCTATGACAGAATGAAAGCGCTGGGCAAGCTTGATAAACTGATGGAGTTCCAGCCGCCCAAAGACTGGTCCAAGTCCCGTGACGGCGGACCGCGCAAGGCTGTCAGGGAGGATGTGATGATCGATTGAAAACGGAAAGCAAATTACAAAAACTGCTCGATAGCGGCCACTTTGCGGTAACTGCGGAAATTGGACCGCCCAAGCATGCCTCCGCCGAGGGGATTCGCCATCATGCTCAAATGATGAAGGACTACGTAGACGCCACAAACATCACAGACAACCAGACCGCCATCGTCCGCCTGTCCAGTATCGCCGCCGGCGTACATGTGCTGGATTGCGGAATTGAGCCGATTGTCCAGATGACTTGTCGCGACCGCAACCGGATCGCCATGCAGTCCGACCTGCTGGGGGCATACAGCCTGGGGATGCGCAACGTGCTTTGCCTGTCGGGCGACCACCAGAAATTCGGTAATCACCCGACAGCCAAGAACGTTTACGACATTGACTCCATGCAGCTGATTTACTACCTGCGCCGTATGCGGGATGAAAAACTGTTTTTCTCGGGTGAGGAAATTAAGGAACACGAGCCGCGCTTCTTCATCGGAGCCGTGGCCAATCCCTTTGCCGACCCGTTTGAATTCCGGGTGGCCCGCCTGGAAAAGAAAGTTGAAGCGGGCGCTCAATTCATCCAAACCCAGTGTATCTTCGATATGGAGCGATTCGAGCGCTTCATGGAAATGGTCCGGGAACGGGGCATCCACGAAAGGGTGCACATCCTGGCCGGCGTAACGCCAATGAAGAGCTGGCGCGCAGCCAAGTACATCCAGAACAACGTCAGCGGCATGATTGTGCCCGATGAACTGGTGGAACGGCTGAAAAACGCCGAGGACCCCAAACGCGAGGGCGTGGAAATCTGCATTGAGCAGATTAAGTATATTAAAGAAAATATCAAGGGTGTACACGGTGTGCACATTATGGCCATCGCCTGGGAGGAAGTCGTGCCGGAAATCGTGGAAAGAAGCGGTCTTTATCCCAGGCCCAAAGTTGAATAAACATCCCAGAACAGCCGGTACCTGGTTTGGACCGGCTGTTTTTTATTATTCTTATATCCCGTCATAGCCCCGAAGCCTTGCCCCCGAAAGGGCTTTGAATATTGTATGATCCCAGTATTCCCGTACTGGCTGGTATTTTATGTAAAAATATTTATCTATGAAATACCTGAAATTGGGCAGGATTGTTTAACGGTTTGACGTAAATTATTAATATATATTTTACTTGGGAGGTATGTAGCAGCTGCTAACAAGCAAACAAATATTGACAAAACATAACAAAATAACTACCATAAATTCATGGAACTTTTAACCATCAGTAAAGCGGCAAAAAAGTTGGGCGTCCACCCCAATAG
>NZ_JADNRQ010000035.1 GCF_015594625.1 Desulfallas sp. Bu1-1
ACGCTTAAAACTTTCAGTTGCCTGAACGTCTCCAAGAACTAGCTACAGGGCTGCTGGTTAGGCATTACCCTGGTGGGGCTTTCACCCACTAGAATTAACGACCTTGCCCGGCCGCACTACACAAAATAATTTATATATTATCACCTTTAAGAATTTTACTCTGTTTTAAATTAAAAATAGCCAAATACAAGAGTTAATACTTTACTTAAAATAGTTTCTGTTAATAAAATAAAGGATAAAACCATTAATACTATTCCAAGAGTTTTACTTAATTTATTAATAACTATATTTTCAGTTTCAACAATATAACTTAAAACAAATAATAGAACACCTATTCCAAAACTAGTTAAGTTAGAATTTACTTCAACCAAAAAATTATACATATTAATATCTCTCCTTATAAACTAAACTTTTTAAAATATTTTCTATCTTACAATTTGTTAATTTCAGATACATCATGCGGATATATGATTGAACCGGTACGGTTTGACGACCGATACTGGTATCGAAACGCATGGAAGAAAAAATCTTTCGTCGTTTAATCAAGCATCCACTCTAACCAGTTCTTTCGGTAGTTCTTGAATCTCTGGCGGCAGGATACTGTTTCATAGAGCTGGTTGCTGATTCTTTTACGCTAACAACTTTGGCAGGCGGCATTCCAATGACATGAGAAAACTTCGCAGAGAACCCCCCGGGCTTGTCTAGGAGGAGGTTCATTGGCCAAAGCACTTCCTGCGTAATTTTTCCTTCCCCGCCGCCAGCAACCGTGAAACGCGGCTTATCGAGCAATCCATGCACCTGGCGATGGTCTCGCCATCCAAACCCACCTTATACTTGAGCATCACCGCCATCCTTTCCCCGGGCGGCAACTCCAGTAAAGCTCTCTGTATCGCTTCCGCACCAGGCAACAAGTCCGGCCGGGAACTGGTATTCCCACCAATTTCCTCTTGCTCATCGCAACACTGCAAGAAAATGTGGCAAAATAAAGGCCACACCAGGTTTTCATGCGTCCCCAAACCAGGCCGGTCATATTTATCGAAAACCAGGGCGCATAAACGTTCCGCCTTCTCCCGGCGCCCGGTCAGATAATAACCGGCGGTATAAACTTGAATGATTAACTGGTCCAGGTCGTCTACCAAACTTCCCTTTTATCTTATTGTTTATCATTGCCTGCCGGCGCTATAATTTTCACCTGCTGGACTTTGCCGGTGAACTAAAAGACCGGGCTTCCAAAGATGGCATTGCAAAAAAGACCGAAAAGGCGTATTTGAACTTGTATATACTGGTGTTATTGCCCGTACTGTTGTTGGCCGTATTAAATATTGTGCTGTTCGTTTCCCAAACCGGCGCTTTTCCTAATATATATTTTCACCTGTTCACAGCCTCATTTGGCTTGATACTTATTACCATAACAGTGTTATCAATGGGTATGTTAAGAAAAATATCCATCTTCAAAGAAAAAGAACTCGAGGCCCGTCAAGCCGGGGAAACCATCGTCCACCTGGATAAGTTAATCAAAACCATTAGGAAACAACGCCATGACTTCAACCACCACCTGCAGGCGGTTTACGGTCTTTTGGAAGTCGGCTCCTGCAATAAAGCCCGTTGATTACGTAAAACAAATGTTTTTAGACATCTCCAACCCGGCGGAAGTGGTTAAAACCGACAATCCCGGTATCAGCGCCATGTTATTTGCCAAGGCGGGCCAGGCCGAAGCCCGGGGCATACCTTTCAGCGTTTCAGTGGACTGCAGCCTGCAAGGTGGACCTTTAAGCACCATGGAGGCCAACTCACTGTTGGGAAACCTGCTGGACAACGCCATTGAGGCAGCGGCTGCTTATACAGGGGCACACCGCTCCGTAAGGCTGGAAATTACCAGGCAACCAGGGGAATATGTTTTCACCGTGGCCAATACGGGTGATCCAATCCCACCTGAAACACGGTCTGGTTTTTTATTTGGGGCCTTTTGGGGCCAAAGTAAAAACCAGGTTTTTGTTTTTTGAAGGCCAAAATTATTTTTAATTTCAGGGGGTACAGTGATACAATAATGTAAAAATATATTAATAAGGAGTGGTTTTCCTTATGGAAAAGATAATTGGCATCAATGAAGCCAGGCCAAAGCTGTCTTCAATTATCGAAGCATTGGATAAACCAATAATTATCACCGTAAATTCAGAACCAAAAAGTGTTCTTATGAGGTACGATGAATATTTGAGACTTTCCAAGGTAGAGCAGGAAAATAAACGCCTGGCATTAAAACTGGCACTCGAAAAACTCAGGGGTCGGGAAAAAGACACAGATATTTCCGAAACTGACATATCCAAAGAAATAATGAACTACAGAAACTCCAAAATGGGCGGAGAAAACAAATGAAAGTAGTAATTGATACCAATGTCGTTATTTCCGGTTTAATTTCACCCTTTGGTCCGCCTGCCCAAATTATCGATTTATGGGTAGCTGATGAAATTATAGTATGTCTAAGTTCGAAAATAATTGAGGAATATATAGCGGTATTGCTCAGACCCAAATTTACCCGTTTGGGATCAGCTAAAAACAGGTACGAAGTTATAGCCGGGCTGGTAGAGTTGGATAACACCATAATAGTTAACCCTGATTTTCACCTTGACGTTATTAGTGAAGACCCCGGTGATAATATTTTCTTGGAATGTGCTGTAGAAGCTAAAGCAGAAATAATCATTTCCGGGGATGACCATTTATTAGGTCTTGCCGAATTTCAAGGGATACAAATTATTCGTCCTGTAAACTTTTTGGAAAAGATAAGATTAAGATGATCATTTAAGTTACCGGCTGGCGGGCAAAGCCGACCCCGGGGAAATAATTAAAATGGCTGAAAGCCTTAAATAAATTTTTTTATAAAAACTTAATCCAAACGGCACTAAACAAAGTCATATATTAAAAAAGCTTTGGGAGGGAAAACCTGTCCCGGTTAAATGAATTTCCTAACGCGCATACGCGGTACAATTAACCCAGCAGCGCGCGCATGATTTGCCTTTTCAGCGCCAGGAAGCGCGGGTCGGTCAAGGTTTCGGCCCGGCGGGGCCTGGGCAGGCCCACTTCCAGGTGCAGGCACACCCTTGCGGGCCGGGGGGTGAGCACATAAACCCGGTCGGACAGGATGAGGGCCTCGTCGATGTCGTGGGTGACGAAAAAAACCGCCTGCCTGAATTTATCCCAAACTTCCAGCAGCCACTGTTGCATCCGGGTCCGGGTGATGGCATCCAGCGCCCCGAAGGGCTCGTCCAGCAGCAGCACCCGCCGCCGGGCCAGCACCGCCCGCATCAGAGCGGCCCGCTGGCGCATGCCCCCGGACAGTTCCGCCGGGTAGCTGTTTTCAAACCCTGCCAGGCCGAACAGGGGCATCAGTTCCCGGGCCTCCCGCCTGGCCGTTTCCCTGTTCTCCCCGGCCACCTCCCGGGCCAGGATCACGTTGTCCAGCACGGTGCGCCAGGGCAGCAGCAGGTCCTTCTGGGGCATGTAGGAAACCACTTCCCCGGCCCTCGCCCCGGTCTTGCCGCCCAGCACCACCCGGCCCCGGTCGGGGCCGGTCAGGCCGCAGATGATGTTGAACAGGGTGCTTTTGCCGCAGCCGCTGGGGCCGATGAGGCTGACAAATTCCCCCTCCCCCACTGCGGCGGAAACACCGCCCAGCACGGGCAGGGGCTCGCCATCCACCATGTAACTTTTTTCGATGTCTTCCAGAATTATTTCCACTATCGCCAGCCCCCGTACAAGCGTGTACTTTAATCTTCTACCTGTCGGGTAAAAACTCGTTGGTAAACGCCTTATCCACGTCAATCATTTTGGGCAACAGCTTGCGCTCGTACATCCAGCGGGCGTAGCGCTCCCAAACCTCCGCCTTTTGTTCGCCCCAGCGCGCCGCGTCGTCCCGGTACCGGGGGCTCAAGTATTGCTGGCTGGCCAGCACCAGCTGCTCGTCCAGTTCCGGCGCGTATTTAAGCAGGATCCGGGCGGCCTCCCCGGGGTGGTCGATGGCAAACTCGTATCCTTTGGCCGTAGCCCGCATGAATTTTTTCACCAGGTCCGGGTTCTCCCGGATCAGCTTTTCGCTGGTGATCAACACCGGGGTATAGTAATCCAGGGCCTCATCCAGTTTGCGCAGCTCCAGGAAATTCAATTTTATGCCCCTCTGCTCGGCTTCAATGCCGGTCCATCCGTAATAAATCCAGGCAAAGTCAATGTCGCGCTCAATGGCGGTGAAAAAGTCCGCAGTGCCGATGTTGAGAATCTCAACCTTGGAAAAATCGCCGCCGTCACCCTCCACCACCGCTTTGAGCACCGCCTCCTCGGTGGGGGAGCCCCAGCCGCCGTACCGCTTGCCTTCCATTTCCCGGCCCCTGGTGATGCCCGTTTCCCGCTTGGAAGCAAAACCGGAGGTATTATGCTGGATCACCGCCGCGATGGAGACTACGGGCACATCGCCGGCCCTGGCCTGGGTCACATCCTCCTGGTAGCCCACGCCGAACTGTGCCTTGCCGGTGGCCACCAACTGGGTCGTACCGCCCTCGGCGGGCTGGATGATTTCCACCTGCAGCCCCTCTTCCCGGTACCAGCCCTTGTCCAGGGCGACGTACAAACCGGTGTGGTTGGTGTTGGGCACCCAGTCCAGCATTACGGTAACGTCCTGCAAATCAGCCCTGGCGCTTTTGGCGGTTTCGTCGCCGGAGGAACATCCCGCCGCCACCGCCAGGCTCAAAATAAGCAGCGCCAGTAAACATTTTTTAAGCATGTCAATCGTTACTCCTTTCCTTGAAATACCAGGGTATGGACAGCCGGGCCAGTAAATTAATGAGCCCGAACAATAACAAGCTGACCAGCGAAATAATAATGATAGCAGCAAAAACCCGGTCCGTCTGGTAGGCGTGGGTGGCCCTGGTCATATAGACGCCCAGGCCGCTGGTCGCCCCCAGCCATTCGCCGATGACCGCCCCCATCACGGCGTAGGTGCCCGCTATTTTAAGGCCGGAAAAAAACGACGGGAGGGCGGCGGGTAACCGCACCAGCTTGATCAACTGCCAGCGGGTGAAACCCATGACCCGCAGCAAGTCAACCATACCGGGGTCGGCGGCTTCCATGCCTTCCACCATGCTTACCGCCACCGGGAAAAAGCAAACCAGCGCAACCACCACCACCTTGGGTAAAATGCCGTAACCAAACCAGATGATGAGCAGCGGAGCAATGGCAATGATGGGCACGGTTTGGGAAAACACCAGCAGAGGATACATCCCCCGCCTGACCCAGGGTGAAAAATCCATCAGTACCGCCAGTGCCAGCGCCAGCAGCACGGCGGCCAGCAAGCCCGTAACCGCGGCCAGCACAGTGCTTTGGGTGTGCCGGAACAACACGGGCAGCATCTCCCAGAGGGCGGCCAGCACCTGGCCGGGCGCCGGCAGTAGCCAGGCCGGAACCCCGGACCACCAGACCCAGGCTTGCCAGGTGGCGATAAATGACAGCAAAAATAAGAGCGGTGCCGCGATATTTCTATTCCGGCGGAACATTTCTGTATTTGCCCACCTTTTCTTCCATGGTGACGCCCCCGGGCGCGTAATCGATTTTCACCAGCGTCATCACCCGGGCGGCGCCCGCATCAATGCAGGCCTGCTGGGCGCGCTTGACTATTTCCAACAATTCGTCCAGCTCGCCCTCCATGGTGGTCTCCATGGGGCCAACCTCGTACTTCACCCCGGACCGCTGCACCACTTCGATGGCCCTGTCCACCACTTCGTAGCTGTTCCCGCCCCGCACCTGGGGAATAACCTGGAAGCTCACGTTGATTACCGGCAACTCATTTCACCTCGCTCGTTAACTTTGATTAATAAAAGCAGCCCGGAGGCGATGGAAATTTCGGCCCTTCCGGCGGCCAGCCGGTTGCTCACGCCATACGGGTTGCCGATAACGAAAGTGGCGTCCCGCAGCGGCCACCGGGCGCCCCGCACATGTACTCCGGTGACCCGCTCGGTAAGGGGCAGCAGGGAAAACAGGTCGCCGGGCTCGCCTTCCACCACGGCGGGCCGGTGCGGCGCCACCAGGCTGATTTCGTTATACCGGTTGACGATGCGGGCCGGCACTCCGTGGTCAAGGGCGACGCGCAGCAGGTGCACATTGGCCAGGGAATGGTCGAACCGGGTGCCGATGGCGCCCAGGATTACAATTTCATCAGGCTTACCCGCCAGCGCCTCGGCCAGGGCCAGGGCAGTATCGGTGTCGTCCTTGTCGGCAGGGTACTCCCTGATCACCGCACCCTGCCCGGAAAAACTATTTAGCTTTTCCCGGTCAATGGAATCCATATCCCCCACGATCACGTGGGGCACAATCCCCAGGGCGGCGGCATACCGGGAACCCCCGTCCACACAGATAACCCGGTCGTCCTTTTTTAAAACCCCGGCCAGCCAGGATAAATTATCAACAGTACCTCCGGTCAAGATTACACAGCGCATCTATTCACCTTCATGTCAAACATATGTACTTAAGAATGTAAAAAGCGCACCCGGGTGGGCCAGATGCGCGTGATTATTTATACTTCCCTACGCGGGCATTACCCCGATCAGGTTCCCGGGTCAGGTGCTCGACAGCCCTTTCTCAGCCCATAACATGAGCTCCCCCCAAATTTTATATTCAGTTATTTTTTTAAATCATTGACGCTCCCCACGGCTCAAGCCAGAGACTTTTCAACTATTTTGGTAAATTATATAGCCTCATTATTACCAAGTCAATACACATGACGCATCCTACACATCCTTGATCTTTTTTCAAGAGTATTAAAATTTTGACATACTGTGTCAATCCTTGACATGTTCATTCAACATAATTATATTAAAATTGTATTAAATTATACTATAGCAACAATTATATAAGCGTAATATTCAGTGTTATCAGACAGCTAACCGGCAAATTATAGCGAAATTCCAGCGAAATACCAGCGAAATATACTGGTGCGCTGTGACATAAACAAACACCAAAAGGGGTCCTGTATATGCCGGCAATAAATTTAACTTCTAATGTAAAAGACAACCTTGATTTTATCATGCATGTCAGTAAAGAAAGCGGGCAGCCGGTCCAGCATTGCTACCAGTGCGGCAAATGCACCGCGGGGTGTCCCGTTGCCTTTGCCATGGATTACCCCCCCAACCGCATTATCCGCATGGTGCAGCTGGGTTTAAAAGAACATGTCCTAAAAAGCCAGGCTATCTGGCTCTGCGCCTATTGCTCCACCTGCACCTCACGGTGCCCGCGCAATGTAAACCTGGCCCGGGTAATGGATTGTTTACGCGGTATGGCCAGGCGGGAAGGCATACAGCTGGAGGGACGGGCCAAAAAAATTGCCTTGTTTTATGATTGCTTTTTGGATACCGTCAAGCGCAATGGTAAACTTTATGAATTGGGCATGATGCTTAATTATAACCTGAAAACCGGGCATTTTTTCAAGGATGCCGGTACAGGCCTGGCCATGTTTACAAAAGGCAAAATAAAGTTAATCCCCACAAAAAACGAAAATTACAAAGATCTGGCGCAAATCTTTGAAAGAATTGAAGAAATGGAGGAAAAATGCTGATGAAATATGCTTACTTTCCGGGATGCTGCGACCATACCAGCGCCAAAGAGTACGACATATCAACCAGGGCGGTTTGCAAAAACCTGGGCATTGAGTTAATTGACATTCCCGACTGGAGCTGCTGCGGCTCCACTCCCGGCCATAGCACCAGTCATTTGCTTGGAGTGGCGCTGTCCGCCCGCAACCTGGCCCTGGTGGAGGAAATGGGCCTGGACTGCACCGCCTCATGTGCAGCCTGCTACCAGCGTTTAGCTTTAGCCAACATGGAAATGAAAAACGATATGAAGCTTTGTGAAAAAATCAACTGCATTACTGGAAAGCCGTACCACGGGGGCGTAAAAGTTAAATCCATCGTAGAAGTTGTTGCGGAACTGGGACCGGAACAAATTACAGCCCGGGTGTTAAAACCCCTTGAAAATTTAAAAATGGCCGTATATTACGGCTGTCTGATGGTAAGGCCCAAAGAAATTCAAGTGGATGACCCGGAAAACCCTCAAATTATTGATAAATTGATGCGCACCGTAGGGGGCGAAGTGGTGGATTGGAGCTATAAAACCGAATGCTGCGGGGGAGGCCTGGCCATATCCAATGAAGATATAGTGTTAAGGTTAACCAACAAAATTCTAAAAGAAGCGGTCGACGCCGGTGTCAACTGCATCGTCACGGCCTGCCCGCTCTGCCACTTTAATTTGGACATGCGCCAGAAAAAAATCAACAAAATCTTTGGCACCAATTATCATCTGCCTGTTTTTTATTTTACTCAATTAATTGGATTGGCTACCGGGCTAAAGCCAGGTGAGTTAAGTCTAGAAACTCATTTTGTTGACACCCGAGAGGTGATTAAGCTGATTGCCTAGTTTTTTTCGTTGTTTAAAACATTACAGCAATGAATTAAAAAAAGTATAGGAGCGATGATACATGATACGGGTGGGAGTTTTCGTCTGCTGGTGCGGGTCAAATATCGGCGGCATTGTTGATGTACCAAGGGTAGCGAAAGAAGCTGCCCGGTTCCCTTATGTTGCACACAGCATGGACTATAAATATACCTGCTCGGAACCGGGCCAAAAAATGATTATTGAAGCCATCAAAAAATACAAATTAAATAGGGTTGTTATAGCATCCTGCTCCCCGCGCCTGCATGAGCCTACTTTTCGTAAAACCATCGCTCGCGCAGGCTTAAATCCATATTTACTGGAAATGGTCAACATACGGGAACAGTGCTCCTGGGTACATGCCAAGGAACCGGATCAAGCCACCGCCAAAGCCATTGACCTTGTGCGCATGGCTGTGGCAAAAGCAATACATTTAAAGCCGCTCTACGAAGGGAGTATCCCGGTTACCAAAAAAGCGCTGGTTATCGGCGGAGGGATTGCCGGTATTCAGGCCGCTTTAGATATTGCCGACGCCGGGTACCGGGTAATTCTTGTGGAAAGGGAACCAACCATCGGCGGCAAAATGGTTATGCTGGATAAGACTTTTCCAACCCTGGACTGCTCGGCATGTATAAGCACACCGAAAATGGTCGCGGTAGCCCAACACCCCAATATCGAACTTTTAACATATGCCGAGGTTACAGGCGTAACCGGCTTTATCGGTAATTTTTCTGTAACGGTCAGACAAAAAGCCCGTTACGTGGACCATTCAAAATGCACCGGATGTGGCACCTGCTGGGGAAAATGCCCCCAAAAAGTACCGAGTGAATTTGATTTGAATATGGGCACCCGCAAGGCTATTTATATTCCTTTTCCCCAGGCTGTTCCCAACAAACCCTGCATAGACGCCGCCAGTTGCCGCCGCATAACTGAACAAAAATGTGGCGTCTGTGCCAAAGTTTGTCCGGTGGGGGCTATTAATTACGAAGACCGGGATAAAATCCTGCAATTGGAAGTTGGGGCTATTGTTATAGCCACCGGCTACGATCTTTTTGATTGGACAACAGCTTATGGCGAATATGGTTATGGTAAATTTCCCGACGTCATAACAGGCCTGCAATTTGAACGAATGGTTAACGCCTCCGGGCCCACCGGTGGGAAAATTGTGCGGCCCTCCGACGGGAAAGAACCTAAAAACGTTGTATTTATCAAATGTGTGGGTTCCAGGGATGAAGCCAAAGGCAAAGCTTATTGCTCCAGAGTCTGCTGCCTTTATACAGCCAAGCATGCCCATCAGGTCCTGGAAAAAATCCCCGGTTCCCAGGCCTTTGTCTTTTACATGGATGTCCGGGCACCCGGGAAAGCCTACGAGGAATTTTACCAGCGCACGGTGGATGAAGGAGCCCGCTACATCCGTGGGCGGGTATCCAAGATATGCCGGCAGGGCGATAAGTTACTGGTTAAGGGTGCGGATACTTTACTGGGTACCCAGGTGGAAATCGAAGCGGATCTTGTTGTCCTGGCTACAGCCATGATACCAAGCCGAAATTCCCGCCAGTTAGCACAGGTTGTAGGTTTCTCCACCGATAAAGACGGCTTTTTCCAGGAAGCCCATCCCAAACTTCGCCCGGTTGAAGCCGGCACCGCAGGGATCTTTTTAGCCGGCAGCTGCCAGGGGCCCAAGGATATTCCGGATACGGTGGCCCAGGGCGGCGCGGCAGCGGTTAAAGTATGCGCTTTGTTTGCCAAGCAAGAAATAGCTACAGATCCCATGATTGCAGAAGTTAACGAGGCACTTTGCACAGGTTGCCTGAACTGCCGGGAAGTTTGCCCGTACAAAGCAATTAAAAGAAAAACTATACCTGACAAAGCCCGGGGTCAGGCAGCCGAACGAACAGTTGCCCGTGTAAACAGCAGCTTATGCCAGGGCTGCGGTTGTTGCGCATCATCCTGCCGCTCGGGCGCTATTAACTTGAATGGCTTTACTGATGAACAAATCATGTCGGCAGTGAAAGCTTCCCTTCAACATCAAAGGCTATTGACCAATCGTCAATAGCCTTTAAAACACTGGTGCCGGGTGTTGTATTGTTGCGATTCATGGTTTGATATACGCGTAACCCTCGGCTTGCTTTTTGGCTATCTCGGTAATACCGGCAGGAACCACCGCAACAAAAGAGGGCAGCGTATTTTCCTCCAGGGAGTGCATCCGCAAAGCGTTTCGGCAGGCAACAAATTTTACTCCCAAATCAGCCATACCGGCCATCTCTTGATTAAGTTTATCCCCGGCCACGTAGGACGTAACCGCGGCCCCGTTGGCCACAACCTCTATCTTCGCATTCCCCTGCCCCACATCTTTGATAAAATTGCCGATATTGACCAGCGCCCTTGGCCACCTTTCGGGTTCGTTGACATGAAAAAGCACTTTCAGTTCAGCCATGGAAAATCCCTCCTTACCTGCGGCGCCACCCGGCACCGGATTGCATTCCCTTTCCAATTGATAGAGCGCAAAGCGGATTTTTTTTATTTCAGCCGCATGGGCGGAAGAAAACATTTTTGCATATTCTTCCAGTACCCTGGCGGATTCCTGGGCCCGCTTGAAATTGGCGGTAAGAATTTCCCCGCAGGTCAGCCGGGTCATTTCGGATTGGGTGTTCAGCATGGCTCCAATATCGCCTGCGCTGTCCCTGGCCCTCAATAGCGCCGCCTGCCCGCCGGGCAATTCACGGGCAAATTCCCCCAGGGTGTGCCTGAATTCTTTTAACACCAGCGTTTTATCACCATCATTATAAACAAACCGCACCGTGTCTTCAATTACCCGCAAACCCTCGCGCAACCGGTTCAAGTTGGCGTCTATCACCCGCAATACTGGTGCCGGGTGTTGCGTTGTTGCGATTCCGGCATTGGAATTTATAGCGGGTCCACCCCCCGCAGAACCCGGTTCATGTTCCGCACCGCGCACATTTTGCCGCACATGGTGCAGGAGTCCGCGTGTTCGGGCTGCGACTCAGCCCGGTATCTTTGGGCCTTTTCCGGGTCAATGGCCAGCTTGAACATCCCGGGCCAGTCCAGGTTGCGCCTGGCCTCGCTCATTGCATCGTCCCACTGCCGGGCACCGGTGATTCCTTTGGCGATATCCGCCGCGTGGGCGGCAATCCGGGCCGCTATGATTCCCTCTTTCATGTCATCCAGCGTGGGCAGGCGCAGGTGCTCAGCCGGTGTCACATAGCAGAGGAAATCCGCTCCGCTGGCGGCGGCGACGGCCCCGCCGATGGCGCTGGTAATATGATCGTAGCCCGGCGCAATATCCGTTACCAGCGGGCCGAGCACGTAAAACGGGGCGCCGTGGCACAGTTTCTTTTCCAGAACCATGTTCGCGGCAATTTCATTCAGGGGCATGTGCCCGGGCCCCTCGATCATCACCTGTACACCCCGTTCCCAGGCCCGGCGGGTTAATTCGCCCAGGACAATCAGTTCGTGTACCTGGGCCGCATCGGTGGCATCTTTGAGGCTCCCCGGGCGACAGGCATCACCAAGGCTAACGGTCACATCATAACGGCTGCATATTTCCAGCAAATCGTCATAATACTCGTAAAAGGGATTTTCTTGATTGTTTATTTCCATCCAGGCGAACAAGAGGGAACCGCCCCGGGAAACAATATTGGTCAGGCGCTGGTTTTTCTTGAATGTAGCCGCCGTTTCTCTATTGATGCCGGCATGGATGGTCATGAAATCAACGCCGTCTTGCGCGTGTTTTTCCACGACGCCCAAAAACTCTTGCGCGGTAATTTGTTTCAATTCCTTGTCGTAATAGCCCACGGCATCATAAACAGGTACGGTTCCTACGGGCACCGGCGACATGGCCACCAGGCGGCGTCTGAATTCCTCCGTTTTACCGTAACAGCTGAGGTCCATTATGGCATCGGCCTTGAGTTCCACGGCATAACGCGCCTTTTCCATTTCGGCATCCACGTTACAACAATCCTGGGAAATGCCAAGGTTAACATTAATTTTAGTCCGAAGACCTTGACCGATCCCGCACGGGTCCAGGGAGGCATGGTTTTTGTTGGCCGGAATGACGACTTGGCCCCCGGCCACCAGCTGTTGCAACACAGCCACATCCACGTTTTCCTTACGGGCCACTATTTCCATTTCTTTTGTTATTATGCCCTTGCGGGCGGCATCCATCTGAGTGGTATAATGCACGTTCAGTCCTCCTTCCGGCCCATGGCGGCCCGCAGGGCGCGCACCTTGGCCTCTATATCGGGCGCCCCCACAATTTCCGTTACCAGGGCAATGCAGCGGGCGCCACGCCGGGCAACCTCGGCTATATTGTGTTCCTTGATTCCACCAATGGCAACAAACGGTATGGTTACATTGTTTACGGCATAATCCAGGTATTCAAGCCCCACCGGCTCGCACACGTCCTTTTTAGTTTTGGTGGCGAAAATCGGCCCGACGCCGATATAGTCCACGCCGCTGTTTACAGCGGCCCGGGCCTGGGCGGGGGAATGGGTGGACATGCCGATAATCATGCCATCCCCCACCAGTTTGCGGATTTGATCCGGCGGCAGGTCATCCTGGCCTACGTGCACGCCGTCGGCGTCGACCAGCAGGGCCAGGTCGACGTGATCGTTGACGATAAAAGTGACCCCGGCTTCCCGGGTCATTTCCCTGATTTGCAGGCATTCACTGTATTTCTCGCGCAGCGTTTTTTCCTTCTCCCGGTACTGGATCACCTTGATCCCGGCGGCAATCATTTGCCGGACCACTTCAATGTTGCTCCTGCCGCGGGAGTGTTCCTCCGCGGTAATGCCGTAAATGTCGGCCGCCAGCAGCCCGGCCAATCCGGGTTTACGGGTCATAATCAATCACCAACTTATCCCTTTCTTAAATTTGATTCAACTGCAGCTGTGGTGATTTTGCAGTTTATATTAACTTATATGCTCTGCCAGTCTTTAAAAACGGGCTGGTAACCGTGGCTGTAGATCACCCTGGTCATCGCGGCCACGTCCCGCTCATCGGAGATGTCAAACTGCCCGGTGGATTTTTCAGCCCCGGTGCGCCCGCCCACCGCCGTGCAGGACCCGGCGGACATTTTAGTTGCGCCAAGCTTGATTAAATGCTCCCGCAACTCCGGCCCTTCCCGGGTGGAAATGGTGATCCCCCCCCTGGGCATAAACAGCCGGAAGGCCAGGATGTACTGTACCAGGTTTTTGTCGCTTACCACCACCCTGGGGGCGGTTCCCCCCGCGTGCGGGCGCATGCGCGGCGGGGACATGCTCACTTCCACATCTGGATACCGGTTTTGCAGATAATTGGCGTGCAGCCCGGTGAAGAAAGCCTCGCTGCGCCATTCGTGCAGCCCCAGCAGCGCGCCGAGATTTACGGAGCGAATACCCGCCCGGCAGGCCCGCTCCGGGGCGTCCAGCCGGAAACGGTAATTCCGTTTCGGCCCCGCCGGGTGTACTTCCAGGTAAACATCTTCATCATAAACTTCCTGGTAAATGGTCAGGCCGTCCACTCCGGCGGAGATCAGCTCGGCGTATTCTTCCTCATCCAGGGGATAAACCTCTATCCCTATAGAAGTAAAGTATTTTCTCAATATCCCAACGCATTCCTTGATATAGGCCACCGGGGAATGTTTCCTCGACTCGCCGGTAAGAATCAAAATATGTTTCAATCCCGTACCCGCGATTACTCTCGCCTCGGCTTCCAGTTCTTCAAAGGAAAGTATTTTCCTTTCAATGTCGTTTTTGACCCGAAAACCGCAGTACACGCAGCTATTTACACAGTAGTTGGCCAGATACAGAGGTGTATAAAGCAAGATGACTTTTCCGAAATGCTGCACCGTAAGATGGTGCGCCTTTTGCGCCATTTCTTCCAGGTAATTTTCAGCCCTGGGTGACAGCAAGGCCAGGTAATCAAGTTCGGACAGGCGACTTTTGCCGATGGCCCTTAAAATGTCACTATCAGTCAGCTGGTTGAAAAAAAACGTGAAATCAAAATCTTTAAAGCGGCGATACACTTCATAAAAACTCATAGGGGTCAGGCCTTTCGTAACTGTAATAACTCGGCTTGCGCCGGTTCCACAAGATTATAACCAAAACCTATTCGTCCCTTAAAAACCCGGTCAGCGGCGATGAAGCCCGGGCGTACTGCTGCACTTCACCGGGGCCGGACAGAAACGCGGTCCGGCCGGCCTCCACGGCCAGGGCAAAAGCCCGGGCCATGGCCACCGGGTCGCCCGCCGTGGCAATGGCGGTATTCACCAGCACCGCGGCGGCGCCCATCTCCATGGCTTCGGCCGCCTGGGAGGGGCGCCCGATCCCGGCGTCCACGATCACGGGCAGTGATATTTCTTCAATGAGGATTCTAATCATTTCTTTCATTTTCAACCCGCGGTTGCTCCCAATGGGGGCGCCCAGCGGCATTACCGCCGCGGCACCGGCCTCCGCCAGTTTTCTGGCCACCATCAGGTCGGGACTGACGTACGGCAAAACCACAAACCCCTCGGCGGCCAGTTCTTCGGTGGCCTTAATGGTTTCAAAGTTATCGGGCAAAAGGTACCTGTTGTCCGTGATAATCTCGATTTTAACCCAGTTCCCACACCCCGCGGCCCGTCCCAGCCGGGCGATGCGAACGGCCTCCCGGGCATTGCGCGCCCCCGACGTGTTGGGCATTAAAATGCAGCCCTCCGGAACAAAATTAACGATATTTTCTTCCGGAAAGTCGGGGTCCACCCGCCGCAGCGCCACCGTAACCACCTGCGCGCCCGAGGCTTGCACCGCACCGGGTATCAGCCTGTTGGAAGCAAATTTTCCCGTGCCCAGGAAAAGGCGGCTGGTCAATTCCCGGCCGCCGATGACCAAAGGATCCGACATATTAACCTCCCCCTACCAGATGCAAAATTTCCAACCGGTCCCCGCTTCGCAGTTTAATATCAGGCCATGAGTCCTTGTTGGCCAGCTGATAGTTATATTCAACAATCACTACCTGCGGGTTCAACTTTTTTTGAGCCACCAGGTCGGCAATGCTCAACCCTTCGGCAACGTCTACGGTTTTGCCGTTTAAAATAATTTCCATCATTCACCACCCTTCGCTTTTTATGTTTTGCATATTATCCTGGCGCGGAAAATGGCCCCGTTGAACTTTGGCCGCTTACTTTTACTTTGCATAATCACGCGCCGTCCGTCGAACCCCCTGGAACAGCAATTAAAAAGCGCACCCCATAGGTCAGGTGCGCTATAAAAAAGCTTAGTGCCTTCCCTACGCGGGCATTACCCCGATCAGGTTCATGGGTCAGGTGCTTACAGCCCTTTCTCAGCCCATAACATGAGCTCCCCAAGGAATATTTTTTATTTTAGATTTATGTTAATTATACAAGTTTATGCCGTTTAGTCAATGGTATAATATCAAAAAATGAAATTCAAGTACAGAGGTGACAAGATTGACCAGGGAATACCCCCCTTTCCCCGTGCCTTCCGCGGCCGCGCTGGTTTGTCATCAAGGTTCGCTGTTACTTATCCGCAGAAAATTTGAGCCGGGCGCCGGCAAGTGGAGTTTGCCCGGAGGAAAAATCGAACTGGGAGAAACGGCCGAGGAAACCGCGGCAAGGGAAGTAATGGAGGAGTGCAACGTCCGGGTTAAAGTAACCCGGTTGCTCAACGCGGCAAACGCCATCTTTTATGATCACGAACACCGGGTCCGGTTCCATTACCTGATCATTGTGTATCTCGCCGCATACCTGTCCGGAACTCCGGAAAATTCGGAAGAAACGCTGGAGGTGCGCTGGGTGCCCCTGGAGGAGGCCGGAAACTACGATTTAACGGGCACGGCCAGGTCCGCCATTGAGGCGTTTATCGCCGGCGGATATTAGGAGGACCGGCAATGAACTACCCATGCCCGCGGCAATAACTAAACCTCCTGGAAATAATCCTGGACCAGCATGCTTTTTTGCAGCGGCTTCAACAGGTGTTTGATTACCGGAATTGACGCCGCTTCCTTCATGATTTCTTTCAGCTTGCCCCGGTATACCACCGTCCCCCCGTCCACAACGGCCACGTTGCCGGTCAGGTAAGGAATCTCCGTGAAATCATGGGTGACGAAAACGGCAGTGGTGCCAGTATTGGCCAGCAGCTCGCTTAATTGTTCCAGCAGGTCGACCCGGGTGGGAAAATCCAGCGCCGAGAAGGGCTCGTCCAAAAAGATGACCTCCGGCTCCAGCACGAAGGCCCGGGCCAGGCCGACCCGCTGCGCTTCGCCGCCGGACAGGTGCAGCGGCGTGCGATTGCGCAGGCCGGAGATGCCCAGCCGCTCCAGCCAGTAATTCACGCGGCGCTCGATTTCCGGCCCGGCCACGCCCCGGAACTTCAGCCCCTGGGCCACGTTGTTGAACACGGTGGTGTTTAAAAGCAGCGGTTCCTGGAAAACAACGGCCATGCGGCGCCTGATGGAGAGCGCGTTTTTCCCGGTCACCCTTTCCCCCCGGAAAAAAATTTCCCCCTCCGTGGGCTCTTCCAGCAGCGCCAGCACTTTCAGCAGGGTGCTCTTGCCGGCGCCATTGGGGCCGATAACAGCCAGCATTTCCCCTTCGGCCAACTGGAAATCGTCAATATGTAAAATTGTTTTTTTATCTCTGACCAGAACAACGTTTTTTAATTTTAACATTACCGATACTTCCCAACTTAGAGATTCAAGGATCACCATATAATTCTTCAAAGCTAAACATAGCTTAACATAGAAAAAATGACATGTCACTGGTACTTTACTGTACTTTTACTGTATGTACGGCTCTTGGCTTTTCTTTCATCTTGAATTCGGAAAGTAAGTAATAACAACCACCTTAACCGAAAAAACATTGCAAAAAAATACCAGAATCACCTGGAAATACAGTTACAATTTAGTTTTTTTAGCCAAGTGCCAAATCACCCCTTAAAATAGCCAGTAAAATAGGCACAACAAACCAAACCGGATCAAATATTACCCGGCACGTTAATCAATACGCGCCTTATGGTAGCTACCTCATGGTGCCTGTGTTCTTGGGGCATCAACGCTGATTTAAACCAGTTCAGCAGATTATAAGCCAAAGCCTTGATCCACATG
>NZ_JADNRQ010000036.1 GCF_015594625.1 Desulfallas sp. Bu1-1
GCCAGCACGGTGGTGATGGCTGCGGTCAGGGTGGTCTTGCCGTGGTCCACGTGGCCGATGGTGCCGATGTTTACGTGCGGCTTGGTCCGCTCAAATTTAGCTTTCGCCATGTTTTAATTCCTCCTTGATTACTCGAATTATGGTTATCCGTAATATCGTTTGGAAATTATGCTCTCCGCAATGTTTTGCGGTACTTCCTCGTAATGGCTGAACTGCATGGTATAGGTGCCCCGTCCCTGGGTCCTGGACCTCAACTCGGTGGCGTAACCGAACATCTCCGCCAGCGGAACGAAACCGTGAATAACCTGGTTCATTCCCCGGGGTTCCATCTCCTCAATGCGCCCCCGGCGGGCGTTGATGTCACCGATCACGTCGCCCATATATTCCTCCATGACCACAACCTCAACCTTCATTACGGGCTCCAGGAGCACCGCCCCGGCCTTTTTGGCCGCGTTTTGCAGGGCCATGCTGCCCGCAATTTTAAAGGCCATCTCGGAGGAATCCACGTCGTGATATGATCCGTCCAGCAGGGTGGCCCTGAGGTCCACCAGCGGGTAAGAGGCCAGAACGCCGTTATCCATGGCCTCGCGGATACCGCTTTCCACTGCGGGAATATATTCCTTGGGAATCACGCCGCCGACAATTTTATTAACGAATTCAAAACCCGTACCGGGTTCGGCGGGTTCCACCTCGATAACCACGTGGCCATACTGGCCGCGGCCGCCGGTCTGGCGGACGAACTTGCCTTCCGCCCTCGCTTTCCCGCGAATGGTTTCCTTGTAAGCCACCTGCGGCTTGCCTACGCTGGCTCCCACGTTAAATTCGCGCAACAGGCGGTCCACAATGATTTCCAGGTGCAGTTCGCCCATGCCGCTGATAATGGTCTGGCCCGTTTCGGGATCAATGTGCACCTTGAAGGTAGGGTCTTCCTCCCCCAATTTTTGCAGGGCAACTGCCATTTTATCCTGGTCGGCCTTGGTCTTGGGCTCAATGGCCACCGAAATTACGGGTTCGGGAAACTCCATCGATTCCAGCAGGATGGGGTGCTTGTCGTCGCACAGGGTATCACCGGTGGTGGTATCCCGCAATCCTACGGCTGCAACGATGTCGCCGGAATAGATTTCCTTGACTTCTTCCCGGTGATTGGCGTGCATTCGAAGGATCCTGCCGATCCGCTCCCGCTTGCCTTTGGTGGAGTTGAACACATATGAGCCGCTGCTGATCTTCCCGGAGTAAACCCGGAAATAAGTCAGTTTCCCTACATAGGGATCGGTCATAATTTTAAAGGCCAGCGCCGAAAAGGGAGCATCATCGTCGGCCACCCGCACATCATCCTCGCCGCTTTCGGGATTGATGCCGCGTATGGCGGGCACGTCAACAGGCGCGGGCAGGTAATCCACGATGGCGTCCAGCAGCGGTTGCACGCCCTTGTTCTTGAAGGACGAACCGCAAAGCACGGGGATGATTTTTACCGCCAGCGTGGCCTTGCGCAACGCCGCCTTGATCTCTTCGGGGGTGATCTCTCCCCCTTCCAGGTACTTGATCATCAAGTCTTCGTCAAACTCGGCCACCGCCTCCAGGAGCTTATCCCGGTATTCATCGACCAGTGCCGCCATGTCTTCGGGAATGCCGGTTTCTTCGCTCCTGGTGCCCAAATCATCTACATATTTAATGGCTTTCTTACGAATGAGGTCTATAACGCCCTGGAAATTCTCTTCCACTCCGATGGGCAGTTGCACCGCCACCGGATTGGCGCCCAACCTCTTCCGCATCATTTCCATGCCTCCGAAAAAATCGGCGCCGATGCGGTCCATCTTATTAATATAGGCAATGCGGGGCACCCTGTACTTGTCGGCCTGCCGCCATACCGTTTCGGATTGGGGCTCCACCCCGCCCACCGCGCAAAAAACGGCAACCGCTCCGTCCAGCACCCGTAACGATCGCTCCACCTCCACAGTAAAGTCCACGTGCCCGGGTGTGTCTATAATGTTGATGCAATGATCTCGCCACTGGCACGACGTGGCCGCGGAGGTAATGGTTATCCCCCGCTCTTGTTCCTGAACCATCCAGTCCATGGTCGCCGCGCCGTCATGCACTTCGCCCAATTTGTGCACCTTACCCGTATAAAACAAGATGCGCTCGGTGGTGGTGGTCTTGCCGGCGTCGATATGTGCCATGATACCTATATTTCGAGTTTTCTCCAGCGGAAATTGCCTCGCCATTAAGACCCCCCTTTATTACCACCTGTAGTGGGCAAATGCTTTGTTGGCCTCCGCCATCTTATGGGTATCTTCTTTTTTCTTTACGGACGCGCCGGTGTTGTTGGCCGCATCCATGATTTCTTCCGCCAGACATTCCTGCATGGGTTTACCGGTACGCTGCCGGGCGTAATTGACAATCCAGCGGATGGCCAGCGCCTGCCTGCGTTCGGGCCTCACCTCAACGGGCACCTGGTAGTTGGCGCCGCCGACACGCCGGGCCTTGACCTCAAGAACGGGCATGACATTTTTCATGGCCTGTTCGAAAACTTCCATGGGATCCTTACCCGTTTTCTCACGAATGATCTCAAATGCACCGTAGCAGATTTTTTCCGCCAGGCCTTTTTTGCCATTCAGCATGACCTGGTTTATCAATTTGGCCAGCACCTTGCTGTTGTACACGGGATCGGGTAAAACATCCCGTTTAGGCGCAGCACCTCTTCTCGGCATTAATTTCCCCCCTTTGCGCGGAAATTGGCAATGGTTCCAGTATACAGGCATAAATACTGTTGTCCAAACACAGGTATATCAAAATGTATTCATTTTATTTCTTGGGCCGTTTGGTGCCATACTTGGAACGGCCGCGGTTCCTGTTCTGCACTCCGGCGCAGTCCAGCGCCCCCCTGATGATGTGATACCTGACACCGGGAAGGTCTTTCACCCTGCCGCCGCGTACCAGCACCACCGAGTGTTCCTGCAAGTTGTGCCCGATGCCGGGAATGTAGGAGGTTACCTCAATACCGTTGGTCAGCCTGACCCTGGCGACTTTACGCAGAGCCGAGTTCGGCTTCTTGGGCGTGGTGGTGTATACCCTTGTGCAGACACCCCGTTTCTGGGGGCATTCCTTCAGTGCCGGGGCCGCGGATTTTTTGACCTGCACTTCCCTGCCCTTTCTGATCAGCTGGTGGATTGTCGGCATATTTATTTCCACCTCCTTTACGTCAAGTCTGTGTGGAAACATGCATAAAATTTAAAACCAAATATCAAGCTGAAATTACTCTTCGGTAATGGCCGCCGTGGCGCACTCCACTTTGATTCCGCAGGCTTTGCCCAGATTCTTCATGGAATCCACCCTGATGAGCGGTATCTGTTTTTCCTCGCAGGCCCTGATAACGGGTTCAATAACGTGCTTTTCGGCGTTATCCGCCACATAGACCACCTTGGCCAGGTTTTTCTTGATCGCCTTGAAGGTCTGCTTGGTACCTACGGTCTTCCCCCTGGCCGCCTGCAGCCGCTTATAGGGCATAACCAATCAACCTCCGAAATCCACACACTCGAATATCATATCATCACCGGCAACCAAAGTCAATAAATTTCTGTTTCCGGCACGGTTTTCCGCCGGAAACAGAAAACGGTTTGCGGTTTACAACCAACGCTTGCAATCCCGCACTCAACTGCCCAGTTGTGTGCGGGAGACCCAACTCGCCTGTCATTGCGGTTATTTGTTATTCTTCCGAGCCCTATTCCCTGGCTGCGGCTGTTTCACGATCTACGTCCAGGGTGTAATCGGCCACGTCCACTTCAATGTTCCGGTACCGGCTCATGCCGGTGCCGGCGGGTACGAGTTTGCCGATGATCACGTTTTCCTTGAGTCCCAGCAGCGGGTCCACCTTACCCTTAATGGCCGCCTCGGTAAGCACCCGGGTGGTCTCCTGGAACGACGCCGCCGACAGGAAGGAATCCGTGGCCAGGGAGGCCTTGGTAATTCCCAGCAGCACCGGCTTGGCCACGGCGGGTTCACCGCCCTCCGCCTCGACTCGCCGGTTTTCCTCCTCCAATTCCAGAATGTCAATCAACCCGCCGGGCAACAGCGTGGTATCCCCGGGGTCTTCCACCCGGACCTTGCGCAACATCTGCCGGATCATCACTTCAATATGCTTGTCGTTGATATCCACGCCCTGCAGGCGATATACCCGTTGCACTTCCTGCAACAGGTAAAGCTGCACTCCGTTGGGGCCCTTGATTTTAAGCAGGTCGTGGGGGTTGACCGAGCCTTCGGTCAGTTCGTCGCCGGCCTCGACACGGCCGCCTTCCCGCACCTTCAAGCGGGCGCCGTAAGGAACCAGGTAACTGAATTTTTCACCGGAATCCGAGGTGATTTCGATTTCCCGGCGGCCCCTGACCTCCCTGATTTCAACCACGCCCGCCGCTTCGGCGATAATAGCCTGACCCTTGGGCTTGCGGGCCTCAAACAATTCCTCCACCCGGGGCAAGCCCTGGGTGATATCGTCCCCGGCAACGCCGCCGGTGTGGAAGGTGCGCATGGTCAGCTGGGTGCCGGGTTCGCCGATGGACTGGGCGGCGATGATGCCCACCGCCTCGCCGATATCCACCATGTGCCCGGTGGCCAGGTTACGCCCGTAACATTTGATGCAGACGCCGTACCTGGTCTTGCAAGTGAGCACGGAGCGGATATGCACTTTTTTGATCCCGGCCTTGATGATTTTTTCTGCATCCTCGTGTTCGATGATCTTGTCTTCCGGTACGATCACCTCGCCGGTTTCGGGGTGGACGATGTCTTCCCTGGCCACCCTGCCCACAATGCGGTCCTCCAGTTTTTCAATTACTTCGGTGCCGTCCGTGATTTCCTCTACGAAGATCCCTTCGTCGGTACCGCAGTCAACCTCCCGCACAATCACATCCTGGGCCACATCCACCAGGCGCCTGGTCAGGTAACCGGAGTCGGCCGTGCGCAGCGCGGTGTCGGCCAGTCCTTTGCGCGCGCCGTGGGTGGAAATGAAGTATTCCAACACCGTCAAGCCCTCGCGGAAATTGGCTTTGATGGGCAGGTCGATAATACGGCCCGAGGGGTCGGCCATCAGGCCCCGCATACCGGCCAGTTGGCGAATCTGCTGGATGTTACCCCGGGCGCCCGAGTTGGCCATCATGTACACCGGGTTGAATTTATCCAGCGTGTTGATCAGCGCATCTGTAACCTGCCTGGTGGCATCGTTCCAGATGCCGATCACCTTGCGATAACGCTCTTCCTCGGTAATCAATCCCCGGCGATACTGAACCTCGACCTTCTCCACCTGCTTTTCGGCCTCGGCCAGGATCTCTTTCTTTTCCCTGGGGATAATGATATCCGCGCTGCCGATGGTGACCCCCGCCCTGGTGGCGTAGCGGAAGCCCAGCTCTTTAATTCCGTCCAGCAGCTTCTGAGTGGCGGTTAAACCCAGCCGGCGGTAGCAGTCGTCCACCAGCTTGCTCAGGGCCTTTTTATCAGCCACCCCGTTGAAAAAGCCCATTTCCTCGGGCAAGGCCTGGTTAAAGATAACCCTGCCCACGGTGGTTTCCAAAAGTTCCCCCCGCCACCGCACCTTGACCCGGGCGTGCAGGCTCACGGCGCCGTTCTCATAAGCCATACCGGCTTCCTCCGGGCTGCTGAACACCTTGCCCTCACCGGGGGCGTTGGGTTTTTCCATGGTCAGGTAGTAGCTACCGAGCACCATGTCCTGGGTGGGTATGGCCACCGGCCGGCCGTCCTTGGGATTTAAAATATTGTAAGACGACAACATGAGCAACCTTGCCTCGGCCTGGGCCTCCGCGGACAGCGGCAGGTGCACCGCCATCTGGTCGCCGTCGAAGTCGGCGTTGTAGGCGGTACAGACCATCGGGTGAATCTGAATGGCCCGTCCCTCCACCAGCACGGGCTCGAAGGCTTGGATGCCCAGGCGGTGCAGGGTGGGAGCACGATTAAGCAGCACCGGGTGGTCCTTGATAACTTCCTCCAACACGTCCCAGACCTCGGGCCGCACCCGTTCCACCATGCGCTTGGCGCTCTTGATGTTGTGGGCATAGCCTTCGCTGACCAGTTTCTTCATTACAAAGGGTTTGAACAACTCCAGGGCCATTTCCTTGGGCAAGCCGCACTGGTGCAGTTGCAGCTTGGGCCCCACAACGATCACGGAACGGCCGGAATAGTCCACCCGCTTGCCCAGAAGGTTTTGGCGAAAGCGGCCTTGCTTGCCCTTCAGCATGTCACTGAGGGATTTCAACGGCCGGTTGCCGGGCCCGGTAACGGGGCGACCCCGGCGGCCGTTGTCGATCAATGCGTCCACGGCCTCCTGGAGCATGCGTTTCTCGTTGCGGACAATGATGTCCGGTGCGCCCAGGTCCAAAAGCCTTTTTAAGCGGTTGTTGCGGTTGATCACCCGGCGGTAGAGATCGTTCAAATCGGACGTGGCGAAACGACCGCCGTCCAGTTGCACCATGGGGCGCAACTCGGGCGGAATCACCGGCACCACGTCCAGGATCATCCATTCCGGGCGGTTGCCGCTTTTACGAAAAGCCTCAACCACCTCGAGGCGGCGAATGGCGCGAATTTTGCGCTGGCCGGTCACATCCCGCAGTTCCTGGCGCAATTCCCGGCTCATTTCATCCAGGTCGATTTCTTCCAGCAGTTTCTTAATTGCCTCCGCGCCCATCAGGGCTTTAAAGTCATTGCCGTATCTTTCCCGATGTTCCCGGTACTCGGTTTCGGTAAGCAATTGCTTCTTGATCAGGGGCGTGTCACCCGGGTCGATAACGATATAGGAGACGAAATACAGTACCTTCTCCAGCGCCCGGGGCGACATGTCCAGGAGCAAGCCCATCCGGCTGGGAATGCCTTTGAAGTACCAGATATGGGAAACCGGAGCGGCCAGTTCAATATGACCAAGCCTTTCGCGGCGCACCTTGGAGCGTGTCACCTCGACCCCGCAGCGATCACATACCACACCTTTGTAACGAACGCGCTTGTATTTGCCGCAATGACATTCCCAGTCCCGGGTGGGGCCGAAAATGCGCTCGCAAAAGAGCCCGTCCCGTTCAGGCTTCAGAGTGCGGTAATTGATGGTTTCCGGTTTTTTCACTTCACCGCTTGACCATGCCCGGATTTGATCCGGGGAAGCAAGGCCTATACGAATCCGATCGAAGTTGTTCAAGTCCAGCAAGGACCTCTCTCCCTTCCGGGTTTTCTACTCGTCTTCGAAATCCTCGTTTCCGTAATCATCTTCATCGATGTCCAAATCGGCCATGTCCGTATCGATATCCACCATGTCATCCATGTCGCTTATGTCTTCCATTTCATCAATATCTTCCAGGTCACTTTCTTCTTCGTCCGTGTCCAGGTAAGCCTCCTCATCCAGGTCACCGGTATCGGCCTCGTCTTCCTCATCGTCTCCGGAGGCGTCTTCTTCACCAGCGCCCCGTTTTCGCTGTCCCCGGTCCTCGTGCAGTTCGATACCCAGGTCCTTGGCGGTTTCGGCAATGTCCTCCTCGGTCTCCTTGATTTCAATTTCCTGGTCGTCCTCGGACAATACCTTGACGTCAAGCCCCAGGCTTTGCAGTTCCTTGATCAATACTTTGAAGGACTCCGGAACGCCCGGTTCCGGTACGTTTTCACCTTTGACAATGGCTTCGTAGGTTTTTACCCGGCCAACCACGTCGTCCGACTTGACGGTAAGTATTTCCTGCAGCGTATAGGCTGCGCCGTACGCTTCCAGCGCCCAGACCTCCATTTCACCGAACCGCTGCCCGCCGAACTGGGCCTTGCCGCCCAGCGGCTGCTGGGTAACCAGTGAATATGGTCCGGTGGAGCGGGCGTGGATTTTGTCGTCCACCAGGTGGGCCAGCTTGAGCATATACACGTAACCCACCGTAATGGGGTTATCAAACGGTTCGCCCGTCCGCCCGTCGTACAGGGTGATTTTCCCGTCGCTGGGCAAACCGGCCCTTTCCAGTTGTTCAACTATATCCTCTTCCCGCGCCCCGTTGAACACGGGGGTGGAAACATGAATACCCAGCGCGCGGGCCGCCCAGCCCAGGTGAGTTTCCAGCACCTGGCCGATATTCATCCTGGAGGGCACCCCCAGGGGATTGAGAACAATTTCAATGGGCGTGCCATCCGGCAAAAAGGGCATATCCTCTTCGGGCAAAATGCGGGCGATCACGCCCTTGTTGCCGTGGCGCCCGGCCATCTTGTCACCCTCGGAGATTTTACGTTTCTGAGCGATATACACCCGTACCAGCTGGTTGACCCCGGGAGGCAGCTCATCACCGTTGTCCCGGGAAAAAACCTTGACATCGACCACCTTGCCGGCCTCGCCGTGCGGCACCCGCAGGGAAGTGTCCCGCACTTCACGGGCCTTTTCTCCGAAAATGGCTCTGAGCAGCCGTTCTTCGGCGGTCAACTCGGTCTCGCCCTTGGGCGTCACCTTGCCCACCAGGATATCCCCCGGGCGAACTTCGGCACCGGTCCGGATGATACCCCGCTCGTCCAGGTCCTTTAATATTTCTTCACCCACGTTGGGAATATCACGGGTGATTTCCTCGGGGCCGAGCTTGGTATCCCGGGCGTCGCACTCGTATTCCTCGATGTGAATGGAGGTGAAATAATCCTCCTTGACCATCTTTTCGCTAACCAGGATGGCGTCCTCGTAGTTGTAGCCCTCCCAGGGCATGAAGGCCACCAGCACGTTCCGCCCCAGGGCCAGTTCGCCGTGGTCGGTTGATGGCCCGTCGGCAATGACCTCCCCGGCTTTAACCCGGTCGCCCTTATTCACCAAAGGCCGCTGGTTGATACAGGTGCCCTGGTTGGACCTGGCAAATTTCAACAACTTGTACTTTTCTATTTCGCCGCTGTCGGCGCGGATGATAATTTCATTGGCCGTAACCCTTTCCACCACGCCGTCATTTTTGGCCAGAATGACCACTCCCGAATCACGGGCCGCTTTGTACTCAATGCCTGTTCCCACCAGGGGGGCCTGTGTTTTTAAAAGCGGCACCGCCTGGCGCTGCATGTTGGCGCCCATCAGCGCCCGGTTGGCGTCATCGTGCTCCAAGAAGGGGATCATGGCGGTGGCCACACTGAACACCTGCTTGGGCGAAACGTCCATATAATCCACCAGTTCCGCCGGCGATACCAGAATCTCGCTGCCGCGCCGGGCGTTTACCCGCGGGGTGGCGAAATAAGAGTTTTCATCCAGCGGGGCGTTGGCCTGGGCGATAATCTTGTCTTCCTCTTCATCGGCGGTAAGATATACAATTTCATCGGTAACCCGCTTATTTTCCTTGTCCACCTTGCGGTATGGCGTTTCAATAAAGCCGAATTCATTGATCCGGGCATAGCAGGACAGGGAACCGATCAATCCGATGTTGGGACCTTCCGGGGTCTCAATGGGACACATGCGACCGTAGTGCGAGTGGTGTACGTCCCGCACCTCGAAACCGGCCCGCTCACGGCTGAGGCCCCCGGGTCCCAGCGCCGAAAGGCGCCGCTTGTGCGTCAATTCCGCCAGCGGGTTGGTTTGATCCATGAACTGGCTTAGCTGGCTGGAACCAAAAAATTCCTTGATGGCGGCAACCACCGGGCGAATGTTAATCAACACCTGCGGCGTGACCACGTCCACATCCTGAATGGTCATACGCTCGCGCACCACCCGTTCCATGCGGGAGAGGCCGATGCGGAACTGGTTTTGCAGCAGTTCCCCCACCGACCGCAAGCGCCGGTTGCCCAGGTGATCGATGTCGTCCACCTGTCCTTCGCCCTCCATCAGGCGCAACAAGTAACGCACGGTTTCAATGATATCCTGGGGGGTCAGTTCCCGGATAAACTCCCTGACCACTGGAACCTCAGTCTTGAGATAAGGGTCATATTCCGTCGCGGTATTATCGGTTTCGGGATAGCGGTATAATATTCCATGTTTAAGTTTCTTTTGCAGTTTATAGCGGCCTACATTGGCCAGATCATAGCGTTTGGGATCGAAAAAGAGCGTTTCCAACAGAGAACGGGCGCTTTCCACCGTAGGTGGTTCGCCGGGGCGGAGACGCTTGTAAATTTCCACCAGGGCGTCGTCTTCGGAATCGGTGTTGTCCCGGGCCAGTGTCTCCTGGATATGCTTGTTCTCATCAAATAAGTCAAGAATCATGGCGTTGGAACCGTAACCAAGCGCCCTGATTAACACGGTTACCGGTATTTTCCTGGTTCTGTCAATGCGCACGAACACCTGGTCGTTAACATCGGTCTCAAATTCCAGCCAGGCGCCACGGTTGGGAATAATCGTCGCGCCGTATAATTTTTTGCCACTGGGATCTTGCGTCTCGGAAAAGTATACACCTGGCGAGCGCACCAGCTGGCTGACGATAACCCGCTCAGCCCCGTTGATAATAAAGGTGCCCTTTTCGGTCATCAGCGGGAAATCGCCCATGAAGACTTCCTGCTCCTTGACTTCGCCGGTTTCCTTGTTGATCAGGCGCACCTTGACCCGCAGCGGGGCGGCGTAGGTGACATCGCGCTCTTTACACTGTTCAACGGTATACTTTGGTTTCCCCAGACTGTAATCCAGAAATTCCAGCACCAGGTTGCCGGTAAAATCCTGGACGGGGGAAATGTCATGAAAAACTTCCCTCAAGCCCGTCTGAAAAAACCATTCATAAGAGTTGCGCTGGACCTCAATGAGGTTGGGCAGTTCCAGAACCTCTTGCAGTCTGCCGAAATTCCACCTGGTTCTGGTACCCAGTTGCTCAGGAAACATCTACAGCACCACACCCCCGCTATAATAAAAAAGGTATCCATAAAAAGGACAAACAGCGAAAAGCAAGGTCTTGTCCTTTCTACAATCCCTCGCCTTTTAAAATAAAAAAACCCTATCCAAGATATTATTTCCAAGATTTTAACGGTGGATACATTCTTTCTTAGCGTGTAAAAAATTTTTAATTTCAGGTATGAAATTATGGTATAATAATGTAAAGTAGACAGATTATAAAGGTTGTTACGCGACATTCTTGGATTATACCATACGATTTTTCCCCTGTCAAGAAAAACGTTACATTTTATTACATTAGCCCGTCATATCCCAAGAACCATGACCCCTTAGGGCGTGAAGAAGTAGTTAGGCGGTAAGTTGCAAGCGTTGACTAAAAGCTACTCTAGCCACAAAGGGAAAATTGCGAAACGAACGATTGATACCGCCGGAGCGCCAGATACGGTTTTTGCAGCGAAATCAAAATTTAATTTATCCGTCCACCGGTGACTAAAAAGCCACCCCGAACAGGGTGGCTTATTTTAATAAATAGCAAGCTACTTGATTTCGACAGTGGCCCCGGCTTCCACCAGCTTGGCTTTGAGAGCTTCGGCCTCTTCCTTGCTGACCTTTTCTTTGACCGGCTTGGGGGCGCTGTCCACCAGTTCCTTGGATTCCTTCAGACCCAAACCGGTTGCCTCGCGTACCACCTTAATGACGTTGACTTTCTTGTCGCCGACAGCGGTGAGAATTACGTCAAACTCGGTTTGCTCTTCTTCCGCGGCCGGGGCTGCGGCGGCACCCGCGGCGGGAACGGCGGCCACTGCCGCAACGGGAGCGGCGGCGCTCACGCCGAACTCATCTTCAAAAGCTTTGACCAGCTCGGCCAGTTCCAGCACGGTCAAGCCCTTAACGGCTTCCAGAATTTCTTGTACCTTGGACATTAAATAAACCTCCTTAAATAATAAGTATTAATTTATTGAATTAACATGAGATCAGAAAGGGTCTGCCGGATTAGCCCGGCGCCCAACCTAGCCTGCGGCTTCGCCGGCTTTTTTCTCCCGGATGGCGTCAAGCACATAAACCAGGTTCCTGATCAGGCCCTGCAGCGCGCCGGCAAAGCCATACAGGGGAGCCTGCATGCCGCCCAGCACCTGGGCCAACAGTACCTCTCTGGACGGCAGGTTGGCCAGGGCTTTAATTTGGGCCGTGTCCACAAGCCGGCCCTCCAGGATACCGGCCCTGATTTCCAGCTGCTTGTATTCTTTGGCGAAATCATTCAACACCTTGGCCGGGGCGACCGGGTCATCAAAACCGAAAGCCAGCGCGGTTGGTCCCTCGAGGTAGTGATCAATCCCTTCCAGCCCCAGTTCGCGGGCGGCAATCTTGGTGATGGTGTTTTTGGCCACCTTCAGCTCGCTGCCCGATTCCCGCATTTTCCGGCGCAACTTGGTCATGGCGTCTACGTTCAAACCCCGGTAATGGGTTAAAACAATCAGCTTGGATGACCCCATTTTTTCTTTGAGCATTTCCAGCATCTGTTCTTTTTCCTGCTTGCTGATCGGCAATATGTACACCTCCTTCCCAACGTTCACCAGAGTCGTTGTGATGGGGTAATCCGGGGGTCATGGCTTTCGGGGATATGACGGGCCAGGGTCCGCACATCCAGTGCTCCACTCATTCCAGAAATCCGCCGGATCACCAGGGAACTTTTTGCATGCTTGTAATTGACAACTAAAAAAGCCTCCGGCGCAGACAGCATGCCAGAGGCCCGTAAGCGAAACGCTTAAGGTTCAACCCTCCCGGCCTCGGCTGGCGGCACTTGGCCATTAAGCCCCTGCGGGCGCCTGCTGTCTACGGCTAGGTTCAATTATGCGGTTGTATGGTTATGCGGTTATCCTTTGGGGGTTAACCTTGATTCCGGGCCCCATGGTGGTGGTTACCGTAACCCCCTTGATGTACTGGCCCTTGGCTGCTGCCGGTTTGACCCTGATCAACTGTTCCACCAGGGCCTTTAAATTGTCGGCCAGTTTTTGCGCGTCAAAGGAAGCTTTCCCGATCGGGGCGTGAATATTGCCCGCCTTATCCACCCGGTATTCAATCTTACCGGCCTTGACTTCCTGAACGGCCCGGGCCACGTCAAAGGTAACCGTGCCCGTTTTGGGGTTGGGCATTAAACCGCGCGGGCCGAGAATACGGCCCAACCGCCCCACCGCACCCATCATATCCGGGGTGGCAATGGCCACTTCAAACCCCAGCCAGCCTTCCTTTTGAATTTTTTCCACCATATCTTCCGCGCCGACAAAATCCGCTCCGGCCTGCTCGGCCTCCTTGGCCTTGTCGCCCTTGGCAAACACCAGCACGGTGCGCGTTTTGCCAGTTCCATGCGGCAGTACCATGGCACCGCGGACCTGCTGGTCGGCGTGTCTCGGGTCTACACCCAGCTTGATCGCGGCTTCCACCGTCTCATCGAACTTGGCAGAGGCCAGGTTTTTCAACAGCTCCATGGCTTCGACCGGCTCGTAAAGCCTGGTGCGGTCAACCTGTTTGGCCGCATCCTGGTATCTTTTTCCATGTTTCGGCATAATTACTCAACCTCCTTGTGGTGTTAACGGATTAATCCTCCCACGCATTGTTTAGCCGACTACCTCTATGCCCATGCTGCGGGCGGTGCCCTCAATCATGCGCATAGCCGCTTCCACACTGGCGGCATTCAAGTCCTGCATCTTCAATTCGGCGATCTCCCTCACCTGGGCGCTGGTCACCTTGCCGACTTTCTTCCTGTTGGGCTCGCCGGAAGCAGTTTCCAGGCCGGCCGCCTTTTTCAACAAAACAGCCGCCGGCGGAGTTTTGGTGACAAAAGTAAAACTCCTGTCCTCATATACGGTGATTTCAACCGGGATAATCAAACCTGCCTGTTTGGCGGTGCGTTCATTATATTCCTTGACAAATTGCATAATATTTACCCCGTGTTGACCCAGGGCGGGACCTACCGGCGGTGCGGGCGTGGCTTTTCCTGCCGGCACCTGCAGTTTAACAACCGCCGCCACTCGCTTGGCCATAACGTCACACCTCCTTGCGCTGCTCAGCTGATTTTCTCAACCTGATTATATTCAAGTTCCACCGGGGTCTCCCGGCCAAACATGGAAATCAACACCCTGAGCTTACCTTTATCTAACAGTATTTCCTCAATAACTCCGCTAAAATTCTCAAAAGGCCCGGACACCACCCGGACTTGTTCGCCGGCATTAAAATCAACCCTGGTGCGCGGCTCTTCAATACCCATTTGCCTGATAATCTGCCGGGCCTCGTCATCGTTAAGCGGGATGGGTTTGGAACCGCTGCCGACAAACCCGGTGACTCCGGGAGTATTGCGCACCACGTACCATGAATCGTCGGTCATGATCATTTCCACCAGGACATAGCCGGGGAATACTTTCCGCTTGGTAACCTTCTTCTTGCCGTCTTTAATCTCAATCTCGTCTTCCATGGGAACCAAAATGCGGAATATTTTATCTTCCATGTTCATGGATTCTATGCGCTTTTCCAGGTTCGCTTTAACCTTGTTTTCGTAACCGGAATAGGTATGGATAACATACCAGCGCTTATTCATAAACACAAGGGACCCGGCGTGAACACAGGTCCCTCACCCCCTCGATCATTTTATTATCGCGCCCATAACCGTACCGAGAATGACATCAAAGATCCAGATCAAAATGGCGACAAATGTTACCGAAACCCCGACTACCGAAGTATAAATGATGGTTTCCCTGCGAGTGGGCCAGTGAACTTTTTTAAGCTCATTCAGCACCCCTCGAAAATACGATTTGGCTTGTTCGATTCGGCTGGGTTTAGGGGTCGCAGTTTTTTTGGCTACCTCTTTGCGGTTATCTTTTTTGACCAGTTCCTTCCCCGAACCTTTGTCCTTCTTATTCGCCTTTTCCTGTTTCTTCGCTTCTGCCATAATGCCACATCCTTAAATAAAATACGGCAACAGCATTTTATCTTGTTTCCTTGTGCACGGTGTGTGTATGACAATATTTGCAGTATTTTTTCATTTCAATCCGGTTGGGGTCGTTCTTTTTATTTTTAGTGGTGGTATAATTTCTACGCTTGCATTCGGTGCAGGCCAGTGTTACTCCCACTCGCACCTGGTTCACCTCCCTAAACTAAAAAAAAAGACTGCCACTGGTGTTTTAAAATTACCCTTCCAACTTTATCACAATTCAAAAACAGTGTCAAGATAAGGATAAGGAATTGACATACGCCAATTCCTTATCCTACATTAACTTTAACTTTCTAAACTTGACAGTCTTATTCGATAATGCTGGTAACAACCCCGGCGCCCACGGTACGGCCGCCCTCACGAATGGCGAAACGCAAACCTTCCTCTATGGCAATGGGGGTGATCAGCTCGATTTCAATCTTGATGTTGTCGCCGGGCA
>NZ_JADNRQ010000037.1 GCF_015594625.1 Desulfallas sp. Bu1-1
ATTGGGGTGGACGCCCAACTTTTTTGCCGCTTTACTGATGGTTAAAAGTTCCATGAATTTATGGTAGTTATTTTGTTATGTTTTGTCAATATTTGTTGGCTTGTTAGCAGCTGCTACATACCTCCTATATACTAAAAATTTTATGTATTTCTATACTAACAAGGCATCAAGACAAATACATGTCACTATTAAATAACAGGTCGGAAAAATTTTTTTTAAAACCACATAAAGCAATTATTTAAAGTGCAAACCACACACAAATAAATCCAGACTAAAAAAATCACCGGGCTCATTATGCCTGCACCCGGTGATAATATTATCCAATTCTACATAACCATACATTTTCCTTCCACAATATGCATTTTCTTTAACAAATTTGAATATTTCTACAGCAATCGGCCCAATGTCACCGGACTTCAATCTACCATTGGTTTCAGTGACCGCAAAACTTTATTTATTCTGTCGATCTTTTCCCGGTTTTTCTTATTCGGCTTTTTCCACTGATCGACTTTATTTTTCATGTACCACTCAGCCAGCAACCGGGCAATTTCGCAGCGCGTATCCGGATCGACATCCGGAGACTCCATGCGGGCAAGCCATTTTTTAGACATTTGCTGCATGAAGTTGTTCTCATCCGCACTGTAACCATCTGCTTCCATTTCCCTTTGTACGGGGCTCATGGCGGCTAAAGCGGCGGCACGCTTTTGTTCCTCCTCCTGCCGAATGGCCTGCTCCCGGGCTTGTTTCCAGGCATTCTCTTCCTTGTGGGCACGGATGAAACGCCCGTAACCGGCCGCCGTTTTGGCCCCGGCGCCCGTGGTGAGCAGAGCCTCTTCCAGCCACCCGGCCGCCAGTTCCATATCTGCCCGATCACCCTCATTTTCCGGCCGCCGGGGGGCGAGGGCGAAAACGAAGGTCTGGCCGCCGGCCACGGTCAAAAAGGGGATGGGATTGGGGCTGTGCCAGTCGGCGGGCGGCTCCTTGCCCTGGTAATAATCCATATAATGCGGGGTCATCACTTCCGCCTCCAATTTGACCGGTTCGACCGGCAGGGCGTCGAAAAAGATGACGCTGCCCGCGTTTCTCCCTTTATTGTTGTGGGGACCAAAGACACGATCAATCCGCTCCGGTTTTTCCCGCAGCCAGTTTTCGGCCCAGGCCCGCACCAGGCCTTTGACGGAAGAACCGGACAAAAAGGGCGTCCCGAGCAGGAAATGCCAGGTAAAGCCGTTTTCCACCGGGTGTTCCCGGCCCAGGCCGGTGACAAAGCGACCGCCGGTTTTAAAAAAGCACACCTTACCGCCCCGGGCGACGGCCAGCCGGCTCAGGCGCTCCTTCATTTCGGCGATCAATTCCGCCCGGCCCGCGTTTTGTTTGGTCACAGTTTTAATCCATTCCAATTTCTCAAAGACCGGACTGCCGTCTTTTTTATTCCGTTTCCACTGCGAGCCGAATTTATCGTACCACAGCCCCGAGTGGCCGCCGGCGGGCAGGTTTTCCGGTATTTCATGCTCGGTCTTGTAAAATGGTCGCTTGAAATCTGGCAACATCAATCCTCACCACCCTCCGGCTGCTTTAGATAGGCCGCGGCGAATTTTTTCAACCACTGCAGCCAGGCCAGCGCTTCCGCCTGGGCACGCAGGTAGGCGTTGCGATCCCGGGCGGTGATTGCCGCAATCAGGCCTTCCCCTCCCCGGTAGGGGGATTTTTCATTCTCCCGGCAGAGCCATTCCTCCAGGTGGTCGAACAGCACGGCGTGCATATCCTTATTATTACCCTTGGCCCGGGCCAAAAGGCCGGCGGCAGCCTGTCCCAGCCCGTTCATCAAAATGGCGCCCGGCAGGCTTTTGACGTAGGAAGAGTATTTTTTCTGTTCATCTTCGTTTAAATTTTCTATCTGCCTAACCTTTTCCAGAGCATGGGCGGCCCGTTTCTGCTCCAGTGTCCTGCTCATCGCCTACCATCCTTCCCGTCCAGCCAGGTCACGGCGCACCAGCCCTGTCCGACTGTTTCATTGCCCCCCACCTGCAGGTAGGACCGTTCGGCAAACAACTGCCGCAGTTCCGCCAGCGCATCGCTCGCCCCCGGCCGGGGAATGAGCAGGGCGTAAAACAGGCTGTCCGGCGGGATGGTTTCTTCATACCACAGGTTTTTGCTGGTCTTGGTCTCGTTGTCCAAAACATTGCGGGCGTTCACCTGCAGGCCGTACCGGGCGAAATAGGCGAAATCGTCGTCGCTGATCACCGCCAGTTGCCCAGCCAGCCGGTTTTGCACCGATTGATGCCTGATCAACCCGGCAACGCTATCGATTAAACCGGACAGGTCCTGCAATTCCACATTGAAGACCAGCTCTTCCAGGAAAAGCGGATCCCGCTCACCATTCCCGCCGTCAGCGTGGATTACAGCTTGTTCTTTCTTCACACCAGGTATCTTAAAATCGCAAGGCAGGCCGGCCAGTTCCCGGTCGCGCTGGTAGCGTTCCAGCAGGTACGGGCAGGTCACCCATTTATAGTGGCCGGTCAAGGAACGCACCGGCAAAAGCAGTAACCGCGCGTCGGTCACGGCCACCGCCCCGGCGTTATCCTGTTTTCCAAATATCTTTTTAATCCGGGGATCTTCCCGATCCCATTTTTGTTCCGCCAGATCCCTTAAGGCCCCTTTCAAACTCGAGCCGGCAATCACCGGGTACCCGCCGGCCGCCTCCCGGGCCACGGGCAGGTCGATCACCCCGGCGCTTTGTTCCGTTCCCGGGTGCAAACCAGTTTCCGCCAGCAAACCCAAAATAACGGATTTCATTTGTTCATTCCTCCCATCTACCCAGTACCATTTGCCCGTATCCCCAGGCGGCACCGGCGGTTTTGCCGTGCAGGGACTTGATTTCTTCCAGGGCGCTTTCTTTCGCTTCCAAGAACCAGGTGCTCCCGGCCGGAATGACCGGTTCGGCCGGGCGGGGGCAGCGATTCTCCGAGTCCCAGCCGCCCGCCGTCTGCAATTTTCCGATACAGGCGCTGACGCATTCCCCAGGGATGCCGGGCGGGCCGTGTTTGATCACCTTTTCCGTGTCCGCGTACCGGCCGGGGGTAATCAGGGTCACTGTGAAGCGAACCACACCATCTACCGGTTTTAGTTCCGGAGGGGAGGGCAACTTCACCATCTGCCGGCTCACCTCCACCCGGGCCGGGCGGCCCTCGCCGCCCAGGCGCACAACCCGGACATCACCGGGATGCCAGTCCTCCGGGACGCCGCCGACCAGCACGGCCAGCCCGAGATCGTTTTGCGGCCTCACATGCACACAGGAGTACAATTTTTTATCCGCAGCGGTGCGTTTGTTTCTGTCCCGCTCAATGCCCACCCGGTTTTCTTCCCGCCACAGTTCATCGCTCAAGTGAACCTGTCCCTCGGCGGGCAGCCCGCCATTCAATACGGTACTCATTCCTTCTTCATCCAGCCAGGCGTTTTCCAGTGGTTTCGCTCCGGGCAGGCTGTTTCGCGGTACGGGAAGACGCACCCGGCCCAGGTCGCATTCCACCGCTTCACCCGGCTGCAGGCGGGTATAAGTTCCTTCCCCGCCGGCAGGATCTTCTTTATGCAGGATGTGCAGCGGCATGGGGAATAAAAACTTTCCCCCTTTGAGCAGGTAGGGCCCGCGCAGTTCAACCCGTCCCAGATCGTCGGGTGTGCCCAGCTCCGCCGGCCATTTTTCCGGCCGTTCGGGCGTCCAGCCCCTTTTCGCGGCCAGCACGATGCGCACGGCACCCTGCAATGTGCTCATAAACGGCGGAAACACGCTCCGCGCGCCGGTCTGCCCACTCTCCCCGGCGTTATAGGGTGAGCCGTCGCGGAAGAAAAAGGTGTCCAGGGCCTTGAACACCCAGAGCCTGTCGTTGAAATCCATCTCTATTCACGCACCCCCTTTGTGGCCAGAAAGCGCACCAGCAGAGCGCCGTCCACGGTCAGCGGGCCTTCCGCTGCATGCAACTTGCCGTTTTTCCGCCAGGAACGGCGGCACAGGCGCACCAGGCGCCGCATGCGCTCTTTGACCGTGTCAACGGACACCCCGTCTTTCTCCCGCTCCCTGCTTTTCAAATATTCCGCGGTCAGCAGGGCAACGATATCTTCATCTTTTTTCAGCAATGCATTTTCCCCGCCGGCAAACGACCGGAAAGAGACCCGGCTATTGTCTTTTTCCTCATCCTCCGCCAGAATGTCAAAGCGGGACCGGATGTTGTAGAAAAAGGAACTGTTGTATTCCCCGGCTTTCCCGTCTTCGGCGGCGAAAGCGTCAACCAGTTGGTCAATCAAATTTGACCGCCCTCCGTCACGCGCGGCGCCCCGTTCCGGACGATCCGGTTCCTCCAGCAGCACATCCCAGGGCGCGGACCAGGTGAGTACCGGGCCGGCCCCTTTCCAGACGCACACGGCCAGGCTGTCGCGGCCGGTTTTGTCTTTGGCCACTTTGTCCAGCAGGTCGTGCAGCTCTGCCAGCACGGACTTGAGCGGGGCGTGATGGTGGGCGTAAATGATCGCCCCGGAAATGGTGGCTTTTTCCATACCGGCCTTTTTAAAGGCATTTTTGTAAGTCCGCCGCAGAGCCACCGCCGCCGCCAGGGCGTCCTCCAGGGGCAGCAGGGCCAGCACATCGTCGCCGCCGGCGTAGACGGTGATCCCGTTATGTGCTTCCACAATGTCCTTGACCTGGAGGCTGAATTCGGCCAGCGAGCGGCTGACCTGCACACCGTCATTATCCCGCAATAGGGCCCCCAGTTCGTCACCGTCCATGAGCAGCAGGGCGTAAAAAGGAGCTGGCTTTTCTTTGCACTCTTTCAGTAATTCGCGCAGTTCCTTCCGGCAGCCGGCGATGTTTTCCTGCCACAACCGGTCATTTTCCAGAGTACTGTCATAGAAACAATTGCCGTCCAGTCTGGCCAGGTCGGCCGCCCGGGGTTGCTTATCCACCGCTTCCGCGATGCATTTGATGCTTGCACTGTACTCCCGGTTCATTTTTCCGGCCCCGGAACCGCACCTTTTGGCCTGCTCGGCGAATTTTTCCGCCCAGTCCGGTTTTTGTTCAATGGTGCGGGCGATCCAGTGCACCGCGGCCATGTAGGAAGTGGAAGGGTAATGCCGGGGCAGTGCCCAGCCGATGGCCTCTTCGGCCGCCAGCGGGTACAACCGCTTGATCAGGGAAACCGCGCACAGCCGTTCATCATCCCGCAGTTCCAGACCAGGCAGGTTTTGCCCCAGCTTCCACCAGAAGGCGTCCTGCCCTTCCCGCTCACGGGCGCAGGTAAAGCCGGAAAGTTCCTGCAGGCTGCCCATGACCGTACACTTGTCCCCCGCTTCCACGGTCGGAACGTGGCTGCGCCAGTTTTTGCGCCGGTCAAGCAGATTATTTTCCCCGCCGACGGCCCAGTTGATTTCCCAGAAGCCATCCACCTGCCGATCCCAGATCTCCCTGACCCCTTTGCCCTGCCCGGCCACTTCGCCGACAAATTTCTCCCACACCACACCGGCGATGTGCCGCCAGGCTTCACGCACAGCCAGAAAGCAGCAGTCCGGATCAAAACCATCCGGAACATCCGCCTTGAAGCGGTTGGGCAGCGTGCCAATCACCGGAACGGGCTCAACTGTCCCTTTCCCTTCGGCCACGGTCATTATAGCCTTTAAAAGGGGATCGCTGATTTGTTTGTTTCCATCGTAAACGGCCGGGAAAATAATCTCCCCTTTAGCCCGGATAACGGCGTACATGGCCCGCCCGGCCAGGTAGGAAAGCAGAAATGAACCGGCGTACAGGTCCCGGGTGCGCCGGGCCCGGGCCACAAAACCCTGCACCGGCCCCAGGGTGAAATGCAATGTGCTCAAGGAATCACCTCCAACCGGTTGGAAAATTCCTGCATAAACTGTTCAATAACCCCGTAATCCACCCGGCAGGGTACAGTTTTATCCCTGCCGGACCCGGATAATTTTATTTCTTCATCCCCGGGCAGAAATACCGCCGGCAGCAAAGTGAGCACAACCGCGTACCGCTCGCCGGCCAGGGCATGGACATGGATAAACAGGGGACCGGCCCGGCGCTCCTTTCGGACAGCTTTAACATCAACCTTGGCTTTGTCGGACTTAAAAAAGTAATTGTGCGGCAGGCCGAAAGCCACCCGGCGCGGGTGCGCGGATTTGTCACCGTGGTTCAAAAATTTTCTAATCAGGGCGGAATCGTCTTTGATATCGCGCCTGTATGCCATCATTGTCCTGCCGATGCCATCCAGCAATTTAACCGGATCGCGGCCCGTTTCGGCGACAACGATGCGGCTTTGCGCGCTAAAGGCGGTGTATGCGGGCAATTCTACCGGCAGGGGTGCAAGGCTTTTTATAAACTCGCCTATTTTTTCTTGCAGCTCTTTTTCATCCTGCGGGCATTTCCATTCTTCGACACCGTCGAGCCGCAGGGAAGTTATCGCCACCGAGCCCAGGCCGTTCCGCGCACGGGCGCCGAGCCCGCCGAACAGGCCGAGGGCAATCAGCGCCTTCTTGACCGGCTCGATCACCGTTTCACCGGAATCCGGCTTGAAAAGCAGCCTCACTGTAATATCCGGGCCATGCTTAAAGTATTTTCTTGCGGCATCTTTCAAACCATAGCCGAGATAAACGATTCCCGCCCGATCACGCTTAAAATCAAAAGTTTCCGGTTTGGGCAACCCATTCCCGTCCACCGTAATCAAAAACTGTCCCTGCCCGGTTTTGGAACTGCCAAATATCTCCCATTCTTCTTCCTTCACCTCCTGCCAGCCGCCCGGGCGGGACAGGGCTACGGCCCGGTACCAGAAGCGCAGGGCGCCCTTAATCGAAGGTGCGCGCAGTTCGGCATTTGTTTGATCCGCGCCGGCCATGAACAGGGGTGTGGTCAACTTATATGTCGCCACCAGTTCACGCCTCATCTGATTCACCTCCCGCATTACTTGCCATTTCAACTCTCCACCCCTTCCACCACCACCATCTCCCCCGGCACATACGGGTTCGCCCTCTGCTCGGCCGCCGGACGGCGATCGATCATGGCCACCGTGGTCACCGCCGTGCATGTATCCGGAAGCACCTTGCCCACATGGGAAATGATATACTGCAGGCAGGTGGTGCCGCCGGTCAGGTTGATATACAGGTGATGCCGGGGCAGTCCGGTGAGACATTGTTTTACTTCCGCCAGCATTTCCGGCACCCGGTCAAAACCGGTGTGGGGGTCGGCGACGATTATTACGTCATATCTGCCTGTGTAGCCGGCTTGAACCAGTATCTCTTCCAGGGAGGTGGCGGCTTCCTGCGAAGTGAGTACCAGCAAGAAACCCGGCTCAACCTTTTTAATGGCCGTGTAGAGCAGTCCCGGAGACATGCCCAGGGCGCTGATCAACACTTTCAGTTCCCGGTTTTCCGAATGAGATTGTAGGTTTTCACTTTCCATATTTTCCTCATCCAGGGGTCCCTTGGCTGGATACCTCAGGTATTCCTCCAGTATTTCCAGGCATTCTTTTGTTTGTCTCAGAATGGTTTTCGCCGACCGGGAACCCTCACGCCAACCGGCGTGATCTACATCATTACGCAAATCAGGTAATCTACTCCAAAGCCGGCCTAAAGCAGTCTTATCTCCTTTCCTGTATCGACTATTCAGCCTGCCCGAAACTTCTTCCCGTACTTTAATTTTTAGCCCTCCCGCAAGTCCACCCTCTCGGCGCAATTGCTCACTGACCACCAGTTCACGCATCAATGAAAGCGCCTGGGGAATATACTGCCGTTTAACGTACCAGCGGATCATGTCCAGCTGCCTGTACAGGTTGGATTCCTTTATATGATCCCCATCCCCTGAAAAGGGAAGAAAGTCGTTTAACAACTGATCCAGTAGCATGCCGAACGGAGGCGCCCAGTTTTTAATATCGTTTTCCAGCTGGTGCCTTGATCCCGTACCGGCCCGGTATTTTTCCAGCTTTGCGGTTTTTTCCAGCACTTCAAAAGGACGCACGGTCAACAGGGCATCGGAGATGTCGCTGATTAACTGACCGAAATTGTTCAATTCACAAGGACCCGTATCACCGGACAATTTTTTTACCTTTTGTGCCCGTTGCAGCAAGGTGCCCAATTCCTGTGCCCCACCGTACTTGACGAAGGCGTTGACTCCCACAATCCAGTCCAGCAGTTCGCAAAAACCAGTCAGATCGAATACCGGGCTGATGTTTTTTTCTATATCCCGCGCCTCATAGGCACCGTAATATAAACCGGTGATGTCAATTCCCCGGACAAACTTCAAGTAGGCCACACTGAGGAAAGAGATCAGCGGAATGGTACGAAAGGCATGAGTAATGTCAAAAACAACTTCATCCCCTTTTTCCACCGCCGCTACGATTCTCCTGAATATTTCCCACAATTCGGCCGTTGTTTCTCCACTAAAGATGGGCAATTCCTCCGGCTCCGGCAATCCACGCTCAAGCAGTTCCCCGCGCAGGGACTCCCAGTGCTTTGCACTTGCTTCCGGTGTCTGGGCCACCAGTATCCGCTCCGGAAAAGCAAAAAGGGCGGCCACAACCGGAAAATATTTTGTTTTTATGCTGATCTCACTATTCTGATAAATAGTTTCTTTGTAATCATTGGTACCAATAAAAGTAACAAGTGTTTTTTTCAACCCTAAATCACACCCCCACCCCGTAACCCGTACTTTCTTGCATAGCTCCTCCTTAGACCAGCTTTTGTGCAGTTCCGCATAAGCACCCCGTCCTCCCAGTTGAACGTCCAGTACCTTTAAAATTTCCAGACGCCGGCGCTGAATTTTTCCCCCACAGACAAGACGGTACTCACCCCCGTAATACAGTTGCACCTTTATCGCGTCTCCCGTAGATGCCTTTTCTTCACCCACTCCACCGCTTCCCGGCGGGTGCGCACTTCGCCTGCCGCTCGGGCGGCGGCCAGTTCCTCCAGCAACCGGCCCACCAGGGGTGACGGCTGGATATTCAGCAGGCGGCATATTTCCCGGCCGCTCATCAACGGGCGAGAGCGGCCGGAAACCGCCGGGTCTTTAAAATAACGCTCCAGCATGCCGGCAATGAAATCCCGGTACGCCGCCGCTTCACGCGCCGCCCCGGCGGCCAGCCGGCTGGAGGATATATCGGCCATGCTCAAGAGCAGGCAGCCGGGCACATCTTCCCCTAACCGGCGGAAAAAACGGTAGGCCGCGCGGCCGCTCACCGGGCGGGATTTATACAAAAAGAGCGGGTCCATGTGCCCGCGCACCAGGGTGGCCAGCAAGTCCTCCTCCCACCGGGACAGGCGCAGGCGCCGGGCGATGGCAGCGGCCAGCGGGGCACCCGCTGTGTGGTGGCCGTAAAAAGTAAAGCGGCCGTCCACCGCCACAGCGCGGGTGGCCGGCTTTCCCACGTCGTGGAACAGGCAGGCCAGTTTCAGCACCGGCAGCCGGCTGCGGGCCCGGGTGATGGGAGAATTGAGGTAAACGGCTAGCGGCCCGGCCGCCGCCGGGGGCAGGGTGGACACGCCCGGGGTCGGGAAAGGCGGTTCCCCGGCCATTCCATAAAAAGCCGGACCTTCCGAAAACGAACCGGGACGGCCGGTACCGGCGTCCCTTTGATTTCCATCCGGGTATTCACCGTAAAAGCCATTATTTTTTTCAGTACAGCGCCTGCCGCCAGCCACCGGTGCAAACAAACCACCGGAAACGATGGTTTCATCAGTAGAGAAAGAAGCCAGTAACACCTCGCAACACTGCAGTGTCTTTAAACAGTGCACCCACACATTATCCACGTGATGGCCGTTTTGCTCCGTTTGCCGCATGGGGAGGATTTCCGGAAAGAGCTGTTCCAAAATGCCCAGTTCAACATCCAGCATTTGTATCACTTCGTGTGCACAGGGCAGCATCAGTATGTGTACCAGCTCCTCCTGCACCCGTTCCCAAGCCACGGTGTCCAGGGAGGCGCCCCGGATGAAGCGCACCGTATCCGCCTCGATACGCCAGCCAAACTGGCCGGCAAAACGGGCCGCCCGCAGCGCACGCAGGGGATCGCCGGCTATAGAACGAGGGCTGCAGGCGCGAATAATGCCACTACGCAAATCAGCCAAGCCGCCCAGGGGGTCGACAAGCATATCGGGTGCAAGACCGGTTCCCGCAAACACAGTAGCACCGACCGGGCAATCCACCACATTGGTATTTGTTTCAGCCACACCCTGCTTCGATACACCCGGCGCACAGGCTAGATACACGCCCAGAGGCAGAGCCATGGCATTAATGGTGAAATCACGCCGGTGCAAGTCGGCGAGTAAGCTCACTTCCCCCAGGCCGGTAATATCAAGTTGCACCATCCGGAACCCTGTTTTGAATACCACCCGGCAGACATCGTTCTTGGAATCCAGGGGCACAAAAGTGCTACCGGTGAGTTCGGCCAGTTCCCGGGCCAACTCCATCCCAGAGCCGGACACCACCACATCCACGTCCTGGCTGGGCCGCCCCAGCAGTAAATCACGCACAAAGCCGCCTACCAGCCAGGCCTTTCGCCCCTGGTTCCGGACCAGCTGATCCAATTGCACCAATACTTTATTCACCCTACAACACCTCATATTGTTAAAAAACGATAAAATTACAAGACCAACCACAAACACCTTGCGACTTTTATCCCAAGGTTATTTTGTTTGGCCCGGTTAACCATCCATCCAATGATACTGCTTCAAAAAACACATAAAGTAATAATCGAAGATCAAACACCTGTAAACCCGGACTAAACAAAATCACCGGGCTCGTTATGCCTGAACCCGGTGACAATATTATCCATTTCTACATATCTATGCATATTCCTTCCATATAGCGAATTTTTCATTAGCAAGGCTCGTAAAACCTCATTTTTTGACAAAACTACCGGGCAAGCGGCAGGCCGGTTCCAGCCCTCCGGTTATGACACACCGGAAAGTTAGATCGTTTTACCAGGGAATTTTATCCATATACTTCCCCGTTAACACCGGTGCAATTTTTGTTCGCAATGGCTCGGGCACATCACCCAGTTGCAAATCGTCAATCTTTAAAATATCAATTGTATCGACTTTCAACATTTCGGCCAGTTCTTTGGCGGTAAGCCCCTGGTTTTTGCGCAGTTCCTTCACGGTTTTTTTGTTTTTGCCAAATCCCAGGATCATGTTGTGTACCCTCCCGGCATCGCTTTATCTTCTATGTTTTATCTTCTATTATGATTGACATGGGCTTCCCGGAAACCGGGTATGATAAGCCGGCTGGAAAACAGTGCCCCCGATAGCCGCCCACCAAAAAGCCCGTAATCAAATACGCTTGAGTGTTGGCACCAATTATTCTATTTGACAATTCAACATTGAAGCTCAATTACCTGTCCGAGATGGTAAATGTTTAATATTTTTCAAACAACCATTTTAAGGCAGGAAAATTTTACTGGCCCCGCGAAAAGAAATGTCGGAGGGGTTGATAAATGTTAACCATTGTCAGAAGCCTGGCCTTAAACGGTCTTGACGGCTATATCGTGCGGGTGGAGGTAGACGCATCCAACGGGTTGCCCGGTTTCGACATTGTTGGATTACCGGACCCCGCCGTGCGGGAGGCCAAGGACCGGGTACGCGCGGCCCTGAAAAACGCCGGGTACGAGTTTCCGCCCAGGCGGGTTACCGTCAACCTGGCCCCGGCGGACTTGAAGAAGGAAGGCCCGGTCTACGACCTGCCCATATCCCTTGGCATACTGGCATCCACCGGGCAAATCGACCCCGTAATCTTACAGGGGTATATTTTTTTAGGCGAGCTTTCCTTGGACGGGTCCATCCGGGGCATTAGCGGCGTGCTGCCCCGGGTGTCGACGCTGCCGCTGGACGGCTATCACCGGGTGGTGGTGCCGGCGGAAAACGCGGACGAAGCGGCACTGGTACAAAATATCGAGGTATACCCGGCCCGCCGCCTGGTACAGTTGATCCGGCACCTGCAGGGAGAGGAATCCATATTACCTCATTTTGTGGACGCGGCTGCGCTGTGGGGGAACAATAAACAGTCCGCGGATATGTCGGAAGTGCGGGGTCAAATTGCCGCCAAACGCGGACTGGAGGTTGCCGCCGCCGGCGGACATAACGTGTTGATGGTGGGTCCCCCGGGATCGGGCAAAACCATGCTGGCCCGCCGCCTGCCCGGAATACTGCCCGAATTGACCCGTGTTGAGGCGCTGGATATTACCAAACTGTACAGCCTGGCGGGCCTGCTGCCCCCCGGCCGGCCGCTGGTCACCGAGCGGCCTTTCAGAGCGCCGCATCACAACGTGTCCACTTCCGCCCTGGTGGGTGGTGGTAAATTCCCCAGGCCCGGTGAAATCAGCCTGGCGCACAAGGGTGTCCTTTTCCTCGACGAGATCGCCGAGTTTAAACGCGACGCCCTGGAGGCGCTGCGCCAGCCCCTGGAAGACCGCACCATCACCGTTTCCAGGGTTCATTCATCGGTAACCTTTCCCGCCTCGATCATGCTGGTGGCTTCGATGAATCCCTGTCCGTGCGGCTTTTTGGGTGACCCGGAGCGGGAATGTTCGTGTTCCCCCCTGCAGGTGCAAAGATATTTACATCGCCTTTCCGGCCCGCTATTGGATAGGTTTGACCTGCAGATCGACGTGCCGCGCCTCACTTTTCAGGACCTGGAACAAAGCCCGCCGGGCGAGGATTCGGAATCCATTCGCCGGCGGGTACAAGAAGCCAGAAATATACAAACCGCCCGCTTTGGCCGGGAAATGTGCAACGCTGAAATGTCACCCGCCCAGATCAAGAAATTCTGCCGTTTGACCAAAGAGGCGACGAAGCTGCTGCGCTCGGCATTCGACCAGTTGAACCTGAGCGCCCGCGCCCACAACAAGATTATCAAAGTGGCGCGCACGCTAGCCGACCTGGCGGGGAGCGATGACATCCAGGTGGAACATGTTGCTGAAGCGGTCCAGTACCGGGGAATGGAAAGAAAGTACTGGGGGTAGGTTGAGCCGGGGAAGGCGGATTCCATATAGTTACCGGATATGGATAATTTATATTACCAAGTGCAAGGTGGAAAAACGCACTAAAACTATGATATATTCTTTATCAAAGGATTTATCCAATAATTATTTATCCCTTGGGGGTAGGAAAAATTGGCCAGGAAGCACGTATTTATCTCGGGCCGGGTGCAGGGAGTATACTTCCGGGAATACACCAGGCGAGAGGCGGAAAGACTTGGAGTGAAAGGCTGGGTGCGAAACCTGCCCGACGGCAGGGTGGAAGCCGTGTTTGAAGGGCCGGACGATGTGCTGGACAAGATAATCTCCTGGTGTCACCAGGGTTCGCCCGGCGCGAGCGTTACGAACGTCGAAGTGATCGACGAAGCAACGGAACAGCAATTCAAAGATTTTCGTATCACAGGGTAGCCGGCAGTGCAAAGCAATTATAGACATTGCCGGGGAAATACTCCACACCCTTTCAAGGCCAGTTCCGGGGCTACGACGAGCTAAGTACGGCATCCAGAGCCCCGTTCTCTCCGAAAAACCATACGATGCCTGCCACTGTGGTAATTTTGCATTTAAATCAACATGATAACCATGAGTGTATTCGATAAACAATAAATCCCAAATGTAATATATAGGGAGACTTGTAATGATAAGCAAGCATAGTAAGCAAGAGCCTAAAAAAGCGCATGACAAATAGACCTTTTTAAAAACATTTTAAA
>NZ_JADNRQ010000038.1 GCF_015594625.1 Desulfallas sp. Bu1-1
GGGCCAACGCGGGACGGGGACCTGCGTAGTTCTCCAATAGCCCGTGTTCTGCGCCCCGGCTGTGCAGCGCTCCCGTCCGGGTGGGACTCCCGGGGCCGAGGTCTCCCTGTCGCTATAGCCTGCTCCCGGGGGTAGGCAAATCCAATCCGAAAAGGAGCGAAAACCTGGTCAATGGGGAGGCCGGGTTCACAAAAACTAACAGCTTGTTAGGTATTGTGAGCTTTTTTGAACCAGGCTCGTTTTGCACGCATACATCAAGTTGAGGATGGACTCGTCTTCGCCAGCCATATCCATTCACTATAATTATCTTATCCAGTCGGCTATTTATGCCGCGTTGCCGGAGGACATGGCCTCCCGTCTCCATGACGGGGGCTTTAAAAGCGGCAAGCGCAGTTTTAAAATGTTTTCCTTTTCCCGGTTGCTGGGCAGGTTTTCCCTCGATCGAACCGCGGGGACCATTGCCTTTCCGGAAGGAGTATCCCTGGTAATTACTTCACCGGACACGGAATTTTTCCTTTCGCTGATCAACAACCTGCTCACAAAAAGTTCCGTCCGCCTCGGACAATCCCTTTTTTATGTGGAAGAAGTGCGTTTTGATGAGCAAAAGGCGGAGGGTGATGTTCTGACTGTGCGCACTCTTTCACCGGTGGTGGCCTATAGCACTCTCTTGAGGCCCGAAGGGGGCAAGTATACCTGCTACTACCAGCCGGGGGAAAGGGAGTTCGACAGGCTGATCACGGCCAACCTGGCTAAAAAGTACGAGGCCTTCCACGGCCGCCGGGCGCCGGAGGGGGAGATCCGGGCCCGCCCCCTGAACAGGCCCCGACTGCACGTTACGTCCTACAAAGACACCGTAGTAAAAGGTTACACCTGCCGCCTGAGGTTAAACGGCCCCCGGGATCTTCTGCAAATGGCTCTGGACGCCGGCCTTGGAGGGAAGGGGAGTCAGGGGTACGGGTGTGTGGAGAAGGTTTAATTACCCGCCGGCTCTTTGTTAATCTACCGGGCGTTCGTGCCCGGCAACATATTTTAATTATTGCCGGGCTTACCGTTGATACGCCTCAGTAGCTTGATCCGTTGTTCCATGTAAAATTTTTTTACATTGAGTTTTCTTGCTATTAATAGTCTGACAAAAGTAGCCTGCCGTCTTACCACTTGTACATCCAGCCCGGCAGCCTGTAACTGGCTTTCGAATTCCTGCGCTGTTGGCGCGAGAGAAACGGCATCGCCCGTAAATAAGTCCAGGTCTTCCGACTCCCGTTGCTGGAGGTAGCAAATGGCCAGGGCGGTCCCTCTTGTAAAGTGGAAATTACTATCCCTATTTACACTGGAGAATATTTCTAATGTTTTTTTCTGCAGGGGTGAAAGTCGCATTTTGGGCACCTTTCTCTGCGATTCGCTCTGGAAAAACTCTGACCACATTTTCCTTATTTTAGGCGGCAAAAACTTATCGGCCAGAGTTTGTTCAATTTGTTGAACGTCCAGTTCGCCGACATCTGCGGCCGAGCCTTCACAAAGGATGGTTTTGGCCCGCCATGTGGCAAAGGCCGAGTCGTTCAGGACATTATCCGGTACTCTCCAGAAGAGGGCTTTTTGGCGGCTTTTGTCTAAGGGCAAGGAATCACCTTCCGTTTTTGAAAAAATTAAATATCAAGTTAAAAAGCAAACTAGAGCCCTTATAGGTAGACTAATTAACACAACATAAGCAAATATTTCAATGCCTTTAAGGTAAGCTACCGGTATAAAATTAACCCTTGTGGTTTTTGGGTAACTGTAAGTATATTTTGGGTATATTTTACTTAACCATACCTAACCTGAGCTAATAATATTAGATTTGTTTTACTTTTGCAATAAAAATGCTTGACATAATTTAGTTAGTGAAATAAAATTTGGTTAACATCTATAACACAGCATAATCAAATTAAAAGGAGGTGACTAAGGCGGGCGGTTTTATGTTAAATAGCCCCAATTATTATGGAACAAAAAGGAAAAAGTATCCGGCTGGTTTTTCCAAAGGCTGGTCATTTCTGGTTTGATTCTGGTCTGGTTGGGTTAAAAACAATACTGGACGAAATAGGTAAGGAAGTGCATATTCAACAAAAGGAAAATGAGTTAATTATAGAGGGGCCTAAGGACATTGTTCAAGGGACCCTAGAGAATGCCTTCGACATACTGGTGGAACGGTATTATAATATCTCGACAAAGAAACAAAAAGAAGATACTAAGGCATATAACTTTTATTATGACAGCAAAAAAGATCGTTTTTATAGTTTCCCCAAAAAGAAATCGTGCGGTATCGCGGAAATAATTTACAACAAGGCGCCCAGGCCCACAGGAATATCGGTCAAATGGGCATATAAGAGTGATAAAAAAGTGGAGTTTGAGCATAACGGAAAAAGAATAAAGCGTACCCTGGTCCGTTTGCCTAATTCTCATGCTCACTTGCAGGAAAGAATGGATGAATTTTTAAACGAAAATGAGTTAGACATAACCACGGCCGGCTTGTTAGTAGATGGGCCCTATGCTGTTAGGCCCAAAGTAAATATTAAAGCCGGCCCCGAACCTAAAAAGATAAAAGGTTACTGCTATTTCTGCGGGCATCCGTTCGATACTTTCGAGGAAGCGACACAGACTACCTTTCCGCTTATCACCGGCACCTCCGGTGTTCTGTCATTTAACTCCATGGCTCAAAAACCAGAAAAAGTTTGCTGGAAATGCTCCTTTTTGGGCAAGTTCGTGCCGGTTAACGGTTTTTATTACACCAGCGGCGACGATATTTTTGCCTTTTTCCCCTATTCATCATCCCTAGAAAAAATGCTGGATGTTTTTGCGCCGCTTCACGAGGCGGAGTACCAGGACCCCAATTATTACCGTAACTTTGACAATATCCTGGAAGGTTATTTTTACCACACCTTTGAGGTTACCTTTTCCTTCCTATACACTTTGTACAAAAAGGTGCTGCTGCATCAAAAGGGGGAGGAAAAGCCTACCGTCCTGGATTGGGAAAGGTTTTATGCCCTGACGGTTAACAAAGCCCCCTTGGAATTCTATACGATGCACGCACGGAAGGAAGGCAACACATTTTCAGTCAAGACATTGTGGCCATTTCGCGAGACGGTTTATTTCTACCGCCTGTTGGATCAGGTCGAAAAAAGCGGTGTAAGCATGAAGGAAGTAATGCGCCTGCTGGTGGATTTCCAGCAGAAAAACGAAAATACCACCCTTATGCGCAACCGAATCTGCGAAAGAATTTTAAAAAAGAAATCAATTCTCGACCAGGTGGAGGTCTTTGTTTACAGAGCGGAGAAAAACTACATTAAGCCAATTGTGGATTTTTTAGTAATTTATGAACCTGAAGTGAGAAAGGATGATAGTATGACCAGGGAAGAACAGGATGCTGCTGTGGCCCTTGGTAGGCGGATTGGCATGGCTGTGGCCAAGAGCGAAGACGGCAAAAAAGGTGACCTTTACGCGTTACGCAAAGCCAGGAAAAAAGTGGATTTTCTTGAACAAATCAATAGACTTCAATTCAAGTTGGGCAGCGAATTTGTGGTGCCGGCTGATGTTTATGAGGGGAAATTAAACGACGAAAATTTTATTGAGTTTAAGCAATTTTGCATGATTGCCGCATTAAACAGTTTTAATGCAGCCACTGCAGAAGCAAAGAAGTAAGGAGGTTTTGTTTCAATGAAAGAAGCAAAAGCGCTTACCGTTACTTATTTAGTCCAAACCTCACTGGCCAGCTTAAATGGTTCTGACAAAGAGGCAGACAATATTTCCAGCATCAAAAAGTTTACACGTGGTACTGAGCAATATCCATATGGTTCAGCCCAGTGGGTGCGGCGAGCATTACGGGAGCAACTGGCCAACTTGGGCTGGGACCTTTCCGAAGGAGTCGCGGCTAATATTGCCAAAGGAGCTGCTACCACCCGGCAAGAGCCGGATAAATATATTGACGACGACCTTTTCGGCTTCATGGGAACAGAAAAAGGTGGTGATAACCAAAAAGGATCTGCTACGAAGCGTACTTCGCCGGTTCGTGTTTCGCCGCTTGTTTCTCTTGAAAGGTACATGGGCGACCTTGATTTCGGCACCAACTATATGAGTGTAGCTGCCGGTGGAACCCCCAATATCTTCGAGACTGAGATACATTCCGGCTTCTACCGGGGGACTGTTTTGGTTGAACTGGACCGGGTCGGGTCCGGTGAAGGTTTTAAAGAGGAATTGCCACCTGACGAAAAGGCTAAGAGAGTAAAAGCATTGCTTACCGCTCTAAAAAATCTCTGGTCGTCCGGGCGTCAAACCAGGTTTTTGGCTGATATTTCCCCCAAGTTTGTTGCGGCGGCCCTGCTGAAAGTTAAGAACCCTATTTTTTTGGAGTCAGTGCTTCCCTCCAATGAAGGCATCAACACGAGGCTGCTTTCAGAAACGGTAGAAGATTTTAAAAGTGAGATTCTCTCGGTGGTATTTGGGGGCAGAAAAGAGCTGTTCAAAGTCCTTCCTGAGGATACCCTTTCCTTGGGTGACGCCTTTGTTGCTATGGAAAATTGGGTGGACAATTACTATCTTTAAATGAAACCAAGGTGATTCAATGTTTTACTTTACTCTTGAGGCTTATGCCACTACAGCTTCTTTTCGCTTGCCGGAAACACACACATTTCAGCAAACCCTTCCCCTACCGCCGGTTACAGCTCTGGTGGGACTAGCCGGAGCGGCGCTGGGCCTCAACTTTGAATTGGCAATGGGCTTACGGGAGGACGGCCTTTTATGCGGCATATGGGGCAGGCATGGCGGGGAGGCCAGCGACCTCTGGAAATTTCAAAAAATAAAGTCCGGGGAAGTTATCTCTGCCGTTCTGACCAGGGAAATCCTTTACGATCTGGAACTGCATGTTGTCTACGCTCATCAGGATAAGGAAGAAGTCAAAAAACTCCGGAAGGCGTTTCTCTGTCCGGTTTATGCCCTGTCTGCCGGGACGAGCGATGATCTCATAAAACTGCGGCGGGTCGGGGAAGTGCGTGAAGCCAGGGCTGAACCTTGCCGGCATTGCGAGTGCACCGTCCTGCCGGGCGACCATAGCAGAAATTTCGAATCCTCTATAAATCTGGACAACTTGCCGCTGAGAAAACCCGTCCGGGCGCCGCGTGTTTTTCTGCTGCCGGTCTCTTTCACTTTTAACGGAGAGGAGCGACGGGTAAGAAGCCGGGCTCATTTTACGTTTATTGACACTCCGGTGACCTTAAATGAGCCGGTGCCGGCCATTGCTGCGGAAGGGAAGGTGTTTCCCCTGTTATGACCTGTTTTTATGCTAAGCCGGACCAGACTTACCGCGAGCATATCGAAGACGCTTACAGGGCTTGGCGAGAGACTATCGCCGCCAAAAGACAGCTTATTAAAAGGATATCCATGCAATATGGCCTTTCCGTGGAGAGGTTTTTGAAAAGCTCTCTGCTTACGGTGGTCCTACACGACCTGGGTAAGATGAGCGACCCGTTCCAGGCGATGATGGATGCAGTCCGCGGGGGTAAAAAATTCAACCGCAGAAACAATTATAGGCACGAGTTGATATCCTTCGTTTTCACAGCAATAGCTGCAATTGTTTTAAATAAAGAAGAAGGGGCTTTAACCCAAGTGCCGGTGGAAGCGCTAGCTGTGGCTGGCCATCACCGGCCCTTAAACAGTGACCTAACCTCATTTGAGAGGGAGAGCAGGTCTCCCTCTCCTGCTCTCGACCCGCACGGTTTAAAGGAAGCACTGGCCCTGGCGGAGGAAATTTTTGTCCGCGAGGGCTGGCGTTTACCGGTGATAGATGAAAAAACAACGCAAGAAAGACCGTACAACCGTTTGGCGGAACTAGTAGACCCGGTTAAAAATATTATCGGTAAGCTGCTAGATAGGGACGGCTACGACAGGGCAAGGGACCTATATATTCTTATAAAAGGCATTTTACATTATGCCGACTGGCACGCTTCAGGCAGAGCCAGGGTTAATTACTCTGTCGAAAAGTCGCCTGAGCAGCTTGAAGATGACCTATTCAGACGGTGCAGGGAGAAAAAAATCCCGTTTACCGGTTTGCGCCCATTCCAGCGCAGCATGGGCCAGTGTTCAGGACACCTCCTTGCTATTGCCCCCACCGGCAGTGGTAAGACGGAAGGGTCTCTTTTATGGGCGTTGAAAAATTCCCGGGAGATGGGGGGAGCCAAAATAATTTATCTTTTGCCTACCATGAATACGGCCAACCAGATATGGCAGCGTCTTACCGAAATATTTGGCGAGGAAAATGTTGGCCTTACCCATTCTATGGCGAATCTGTTCATGGCGGGGGAAAACGAAGAAGGTGAAGGGGATTCTTGGGGGGATAGGCGCGATTTGCTGCTCCATCAATCTTTTATTAAACCGGTAACGGTGGGCACCGTGGACCAGTGGTTGACCTGCGGCTTTAACGCCGGACGCTGGGTCTTGAAGGAGATTAACGCTTCCAATGCCGTAATTATTTTAGATGAAGTGCATTCTTATGATGGTTGGACCCTGGGGCTGATCACATCCGCTATCCGTCATTTTGCCGCTAGGGGTAGCCGTTTCTTGTTGATGAGCGCTACCATGCCACAAGGACTGGTCGACCTGCTTAAGAGTATATTAAGCGATATCGGGTTCGTAAAAGAAGAAAACCTTCTAAATGCTAGCCGCAGTGTTTATCAAGTGGTTGATGCGCCCATAGAAGGAGCTGAAAATGATATAATTGACGCCGTCTCAGCCAACCGGAAGGTGCTGGTGGTGGTCAACACAGTGGAGAAGTGCCAGCAACTAGCGGAGCATTTTGCCGGTCTAAAGCCGGTATGTTACCATTCTCGTTTTATCTTAAAAGATCGCAAGCAAATAGAAGAACGGCTTGGCAATAGCCGTTTTGTCATTGCCACCCAGGTAGTTGAGGTTTCTTTAGATATTGATTTCGATTGGCTGTTTACTGAGTGTGCACCCCCGGATGCCATAGCTCAGCGAGCTGGTCGTGTGAACCGCTATCGGGAGCGGGACCGGGATAGCCGGGTAATGATCTATCAGCCTTCGCGCCAGTCAGGAAAAATCTATAACCCGCTAGATAATCCCGAATTATTAAAAAAATCATATGAAGCCTTTCAAACCCGCCAAGGCCGGCTTTGTGAAAGGGAATTAATTGAGATTGTGGAAAAGGTTTATTCGGGATACCGGATTGACGAGACTGAACCTTTTCGTATTGCCGCAGATATGTACCGCCAAACACAAAAACGGAGGATGGCACTTTTTGACAACAGGTTGGGTGAAGATGAGCAGGAAGTGACGCGCCAGTCGAAATATGACACCATTTCAGTGATACCTTATTGTTTTTATGAAAAGGTGATTAATCTTGCCCCAAGTGAAAGAAAATGGTATGAAGTAAAAGTGCCCCTCTGGTATTTCATGAATTATAAAAAAGCGTTAAGCACTGGTCTGTGCTTTTGTGATTTGGAGTACGATCATTCTATTGGCGCCTTATTAAAACCTGCCGAGAAAGGAACACAGATATGGTAAAGGCCTCTAACAATACACCACCGGCGGTTACTGTTGAATGGATGGAATAGGCGATGCGGGAACAGGGAATTGGGGCCAAAACTTCCGTGGGATATGGATATTTTATATGAACTCCAAGCTGCTGTCCTTGGGGACCGGGATAGTTTCTGCAGCAAAAAATCCATAGCCGGCCTGACTTCTTGCATGGATAATAAACATGTAGTACGATTTATTTATCGATATAAAAAAAGTAAAACAGGTGATTTATATGGGTGAAGTAACCATATCCAGTAAATTTCAAATCGTTATCCCCCGGGAAGTAAGAAAACAGCTCGGTCTAAAGGCGGGTCAAAAGCTGAAGGTAGTGGTGAAGGGCCGGGTGATTAGCCTAGTGCCGGAAGTGCCCCTTTCTGAAATGAGGGGTTTCTTGAAAGGAATGGATACTTCCGGAATCAGAGAAGATGAGGAAAGATTATAATTCTTGTCGATTCATGTGGCTGGATTGAGTTCCTTACCAACGGGGAAAAATCCGGTGAATATGCGAAATATCTGACGGATTACTGCCATATTGTCACCCCCTCCATTGTGATCTATGAGGTATACAAAAAAGTCTTGCGGGAACTTGGCGAGGAAGCTGCTCTTATAGTCGCCGCACAAATGAACAGTACAAAGGTTGTCGAACTAACTGCCGGCCTGTCGCTGCTGGCTGCCGGACTTAGTATAAAGCACAGCCTCCCGATGGCTGACGCGATAGTGTACGCCACAGCAAAAACTTTGAATTACCGGGTTGTCACCAGTGACAAGCACTTTATGGACCTGGAAAATGTTATTTTTATTTGACCCATGGGAGGTTTTTAAAGTGGATAACCGGGAAATCAACGTCAGCGGCACCCTGGTATGGTATTATTACATCTGCCCCAGGGAGGTTTGGTTGATCGGACACCAGATCAACCCGGACGAAGACGACGCCAACGTCAGCCTGGGACGATTCATCCAGGATTATTCTTACCCGCGGGAACGCAAGGAATTGCTGGTGGGTCACAGCAAGATGGACGTATTTCGTGTAAGCGAAGAAGGCCTGGTTGTAGGAGAGGTTAAAAAAAGCTCCAAATACCGCAACAGCGCCCGCATGCAATTGGCGTTCTACCTGAGCGAATTGAAACAGCGTGGCATTAGGGCCATGGGCGAGCTGCGCTTTCCCAGGGAAAAGCGCAAAGAGGAAGTTGTGCTGGATGAACAAACGGAGCGGGAACTGGACAGGGTATGCCGGGAGATACTGCGCATTCTCTACCTGCCCCGGCCGCCGGAGCCAAAGAAAATAAACTTTTGTAGGAAATGCGCATACGCCGAGTTTTGCTGGTCATAGCTTTTATAGACATGCGGGAGATGGTTTCCACATGAAAAAAACCCTTTATATTTTCTCCAACGGCGAGCTTTCACGGAAAGATAACACCCTGTATTTCGAGACGGAGAAAGGCAGGCGTTTCATCCCGGTTGAGGACACCGGGGAGATAATGATTTTCGGTGAGGTGGAAATAAATAAAAAACTGCTTGAATTTCTCTCAATGAAAGAGATCGTCCTGCACTTTTTCAATTACCATGGCTATTACATGGGATCCTATTATCCGCGCGAACACTTGAATTCAGGATACATGACCCTTAAACAGGCGGAGCATTACCTGGATGAGGAAAAGCGCCTGGCCATAGCCAGGGAATTTGTGCGCGGCGCCGCTAAAAACATCCGCCAGGTCTTAAAATATTATCACGGGCGGGAAAAGGATGTGGGAGATAAATTAAATGCCGTCGAAAACTTAACCGCTTCTATTGAATCATGCAGGGATACTTCGGTTTTAATGGCCCTGGAGGGAAATATCCGCGACCATTACTACCAGGCCTTTGACGAGATAGTAGGCAACCCGGACTTCGCCTTCCAGGAGCGAAGCCGGCGCCCGCCCAAAAATTACATGAACACATTGATCAGTTTCGGCAATTCCATCATGTATACGATCTGCCTAAGCGAGATTTATAAGACACACCTTGATCCCCGTATCGGTTACCTGCATGCCACTAATTTCCGCCGCTTTACCCTGAATCTGGACGTAGCTGAAATATTCAAGCCGATAATAGTGGACAGGCTGATCTTTACATTGCTCGGGAAGAAGATGATTACAAAGGATGATTTCGACCGCGGGACAGAAGGAATAATGATGAAAGAAAAGGCCAGAAAATGTTTTGTCGAGAACCTGGATGAAAAACTAAAAACAACCATCAATCACAGGGATATCGGACGCCCGGTCTCTTACCGCAGATTGATCCGGCTGGAGTTGTACAAACTGGAAAAACACTTGATGGGGGAAAGAGAATATCAAGCTTTTGTAGCCAGGTGGTAAAAAACTGATAAAGGGTTGGTGAAGTTGATCTGTTTATCATCCTGGTGTATGATGTTAACCAGAAAAGGGTGGCTAAAGTCCTGAAAAAATGCCGCCAATACCTTAACTGGGTTCAAAATTCGGTTCTTGAGGGTGAGATTTCCGAAGCGAATTTAAAAAAATTAAAAATGGAATTGGATAGAATTATAAAAAAAGACGAAGACTCGGTAATATTTTACTATCTGAGGACAACGAAATATTCTTCAAGGGAAATAATGGGTTTGAAAAAGGGCGGAGATGAAAATATAATTTAAAACGAAGGATAGAGCAGTTAAATTTTTTGCGTCGATCTCCAGTAGCGTATAAACGCCGGGGGATCGACGACACCCCGGAATTTAAAAAAACTTGTGGTGTGAGGTCCCCGGGAATATTGGCACCATAACCACGATAGCGCTCCTAATTTAGAAGCCTTATTTTTTGGGAAACGCGACGGGTTTTTAGCCTGCCTATGAGGAATTGAAACTAATGTTAACCGTTGTGTTTCCGTGAGCCAAAAAGGTTTTTAGCCTGCCTATGAGGAATTGAAACCTATTTCAAGTGCCCGGTTCGCCTGCTCCAGCTCACGTTTTTAGCCTGCCTATGAGGAATTGAAACCTGTACCTGGTCCGGGGTGTACGCAAATCTACCCAGGGTTTTTAGCCTGCCTATGAGGAATTGAAACTGGTCACGGATTTCATCCCCTTAAATTAAAATTAAGTTTTTAGCCTGCCTATGAGGAATTGAAACAAGGCGCTCTGCCAACTGGCCAACGGTCAAAGTCGCGTTTTTAGCCTGCCTATGAGGAATTGAAACGTGATCCGCTGTTTTTCCTCCCGCAGTTTATTTTCCCGTTTTTAGCCTGCCTATGAGGAATTGAAACACTATTATGTAAAACCGGTCTTTGCGTGACCGGTAAACGTTTTTAGCCTGCCTATGAGGAATTGAAACATCTCGTATGCACGGATGGCTTGGCGCTCTCGCTCTTGTTTTTAGCCTGCCTATGAGGAATTGAAACTTTCCAGGTTCACAATACCCGCCCCGCCATATACCCGTTTTTAGCCTGCCTATGAGGAATTGAAACTGGTATCGACGTGTCGTTTTACCGGCACCTAATTGCGTTTTTAGCCTGCCTATGAGGAATTGAAACTTTTCGCTACGTCTTTCCTGGTGGTTATAATCATCGTTTTTAGCCTGCCTATGAGGAATTGAAACCTTTACTGATGATGCTTCCGTTGGGCCAGTAGTTCCACGTTTTTAGCCTGCCTATGAGGAATTGAAACCAGTTTGCGGGCCACCCTTTTTGGTAATAAACCAAAGTTTTTAGCCTGCCTATGAGGAATTGAAACAAATGTGGGAACTCTGGAAAATTCGGGGAATGTGGTATCGTTTTTAGCCTGCCTATGAGGAATTGAAACTTCGGAATTGACTTCGCAAGTGATGGATGGCGGGTGTTTTTAGCCTGCCTATGAGGAATTGAAACCTGCCTGTGATGAAAAAAACAGTGAATTATGGCTCTTGTTTTTAGCCTGCCTATGAGGAATTGAAACCACGGCGGGGACATGAAAACAACGTCCGGATGTTCTCCGTTTTTAGCCTGCCTATGAGGAATTGAAACGAAGTACGAGAGACGGAGAAGGAAGGAAAAGTGGCCAAAGTTTTTAGCCTGCCTATGAGGAATTGAAACAGGAAATGGTAAAAGATAAGATTGTTCCCCGTGAATGTTTTTAGCCTGCCTATGAGGAATTGAAACTGACCGCGACCAAAGACCAGACCACGGTTCGACTGGTTTTTAGCCTGCCTATGAGGAATTGAAACCCGGCTTACTATAACCTTCGCTTGTGTCGTATTCAGTTTTTAGCCTGCCTATGAGGAATTGAAACATGCAGTACGGCTTTTCCTCGCCGTAACCCCACCGGGTTTTTAGCCTGCCTATGAGGAATTGAAACTGGTAAAATATCCCCAAAAAGGAGGGATGCCTGTGGTTTTTAGCCTGCCTATGAGGAATTGAAACTAAAGAGGACCGTGGATACTTTGACTGGCTGATTGCGTTTTTAGCCTGCCTATGAGGAATTGAAACGTGGTTGAAACGTTCAGCTGCTTTCCATCAACAAATACGTTTTTAGCCTGCCTATGAGGAATTGAAACACTCACCAGTTAAGTAGCGTTTGTTCTTCCGCCCCGTTTTTAGCCTGCCTATGAGGAATTGAAACTACGGGTACTGCATCTTTGCGCGGCAGGTCAGTACGTTTTTAGCCTGCCTATGAGGAATTGAAACTTGGCTGCAGAAATTCTCTCTTGCTCCGCCATCCAAGCGTTTTTAGCCTGCCTATGAGGAATTGAAACGCGTTTATCTCGAATCCGACAGAGGAAGGACTCTTAGAAGTTTTTAGCCTGCCTATGAGGAATTGAAACCATGCTACAGCAACCACATGCCAACGACCCTCCATAGTTTTTAGCCTGCCTATGAGGAATTGAAACAGGGTAAAAATCGAAACATCCAAAACCTATTCGCCGTTTTTAGCCTGCCTATGAGGAATTGAAACTACACACTGCCACGCCGCCGGGAGGGTGCTCGGGGTGTTTTTAGCCTGCCTATGAGGAATTGAAACACCTGCATTTTCGAACACTGCTACCATTCTCTGAAAGTTTTTAGCCTGCCTATGAGGAATTGAAACATTGATGTCACTGGCGCTGACAGATACGTCATTGCGTTTTTAGCCTGCCTATGAGGAATTGAAACTGATATTTTGGGGCATCATGACAGATGGAGCATAATGTTTTTAGCCTGCCTATGAGGAATTGAAACTATTTAATATATTTTTGCAAACATTCATCACAAACAGTTTTTAGCCTGCGATCAAGTCCCAAATTGTGTGTAGTGCGGCCGGGCAAGGTCGTTAATTCTAGTGGGTGAAAGCCCCACCAGGGTAATGCCTAACCAGCAGCCCTGTAGCTAGTTCTTGGAGACGTTCAGGCAACTGAAAGTTTTAAGCGTAGAA
>NZ_JADNRQ010000039.1 GCF_015594625.1 Desulfallas sp. Bu1-1
CGTGCACGATGGGGTCGCCCAGCACCCTGTCCAAAGCCCCCAGGAGCGCCCAGGGGACACGGTGCGGTTCAACCTGCTCGCGCTCGGCCACGATGTTGCTGCCTTTCTCCAGAACGGGAACCGCCATTTGCCCGCCACGGTACGCCGCCATGACCTTCCTTACATGATTTTGAGTTTCGGGGTAAGGCGGTATGCCGCCGTACCGTTCAACAGCGTCGGGGCCGGCGTTGTACGCTGCGATGGCCAGCTCTATGCCGTCGAACCTGTCAAGCAGTTCCTTTAAGTACCTTGCGCCGCCGTCAATGTTTTCCTCGGGGTCAAAGGGGTCTTTTATCCCGTATTCCTTTATTTTTGCGGGTGAGAGCTGCATTAACCCTTTGCAGTCTTTTGACGATACCGCTTCCGGGTCGAAAGATGATTCCGCCCATGCCAGTGCTTTTAACAACTCCGGTTCGAGGCTGTATTTTTCCGCTTTATCCTGGAAGATGGAATCGAACTCGTTATTTGTTGAAAGGTTGGGTGTTACCAGATTCACCGCCATATATGATCCCCATATTTTACCCACGGTTGCGTTGGAATCGGCCCCGTTGCCGCTGATGGTATCGGGTTTTTCACCGGCAAGGGTTTCAGCGTCCTCGAATTGGTTCAACCAGCTGTAATCCAGGTCTTTGTATTTGTCAATCAGTTTGATGTCCCGTTCCAGTGACCAGATGTCCTTGTTTCCCCAGTTATAAATTACCCCGGGAGCCCCCGACCCTTCGGCGATATATTTGGGTATCATAAATAATGAAAAGTAAACAAACCCGAATATGAGTAAAAAAACCGCAAGCATTACCATAAAAGGCGCGATTACGGGCAGAAGCCAGGCCATTATTTTGAGTATAACTTTTTTTACAAGCCATCTGCCGATATTAATTGCAATTCTGATGGCTTGCCATGCGCCCCGGTTTAGTAGTTCTTGAGCCAGCTTATCATCATCGTACTGACGAATAATACCACCCCTGAAAAATTTAAAGCCGACCGTTAACTCCGGTCGGCCTCTGGTACGCGCGTACTTTAATAACCTAACGCGCCCATATATGCTTGTCTTGCCTGGATGTTCTGATACCCGCCACCTTTACCTTTTTTGCCGTTTGAGATTGAACCTTTTTCGCCATATGTTATTAATTTTTTCTTGCTTTCCTCTTTCACCGGTGCCCATTCCTCGGATTCCTTCCGGTATGACCCCCAGATTTGATTCCAAATATGTACGCTGTCAGGATTTCTATTTTTTGCTTGAGCTGTAGTTGTATGTGTTCCCATATAACCCGAACTGGAAACTAGGCACGCAAGGGTGGGAGCTAACTCTACCGAACCTCTGATTTCTAAAGCCCTCTCAACCAGTTCAACACCGGGCAGTCCACATATACCGGCAAAATCCGCCATTGTTTCCACCTGGACTGCATATTTCACGTGGGTTAAGTTGGTTTTGTCCGCTTTCACACAGTAACTTCCGGGAGCCGGGTGAAATACGGAGCGCGGTTCAATAACCGTTGCGGCCCAGGCTGTTTCTTCGTCACCGCCGTCCTCTCTGTATTTCCGGGCAGCCTGGCGGATAATTCGGGCTATCATGGCATCATTCATAACCCTCCGAACTTCCTGAATATAGGGGACTTGATCACGGAGCTTGCCCGGCCCGCGCTCCCCAACCCTGCGGTTGGCCGGAAGCCCAATTTCCTTGCGGGCTTTTAGCACCCTGGAGCGGGATATTCCCATATGCTGGGCTATTACTTCGTCCGTTAACCCTTTACTGTGAAGCATTTTCAGCTGTTCCGTATCAACCGTTGATTTTTTTCCCCGTCTGGATTCCGGCATATTATGGTTTTTGCGAATTTGGTACAAATATGTTCTGGATATACCGAGTTCATTGGCTATTTCCTGGAGACTTTTACCATGTGCTTGCAATTCATTTATCTTTGTTAACAAATCGGAACATTTTTTTTGCTTTAAGATGGCAATAAATAACCACCCCCAGTTACCTGTTTATTCATACATAGGTGTTTTGTCTATTATTAGGTATATTATAGTGAACTGTTAGGTTAATGTCAACTAAATAATTGAACATATAGCTTATATTTTGCCAAAAATTTACCCTGGCCGCTTGGCCAGGGTTTAATCAACGCCACGATGAATCAATATCGCCGCGAGTTTCCAGTTTTTGTGCTTTTAATTTTTCAAATTCCTGCTTTATTCCGGCCCGTGTAAGGTTCTGCTGGAAGTAGCTTACAGCTTCCTGTCTTTGCGCGTATTCGGCCTCAACCGATTGGAAATTTGCCTGTGCATCCTGATATTCCTGTTTTCCCAGGGTAATCCGTTCCTGTACTTCCTGTAGCTGATTTCTCAAACCAGCAGATTCCTCCTGGGCCTGCTGTACCCTCTGCAGGGCCGCGACAGCAGCTGGAGTCATGGATGACGGGCTGGTTATCTTGTCTTCCCAGTTGTTTTGCCATTCATCATAAGCATCGGCATACCTCTGCTCCGCCTCGTGCAGCTTGGTTTCCAATGTCCTGGCCTGCTGTTTCAAATCCTGCATATAAGACGAATCAGGGCTGAACATGCTTTTGGCGTATGTTAACCTTGCCCTGGCTTCATCGTAAACAGGTTTATAATTTGCCAACTCTTGCCTGGCCCTGGATAAGTTTGCCGTGTTCTGGTCAACTGCGCTCTTAACCTGCCTGGCAATGCCCGGGTCTGCATGGCCCATTAGAGACTGCACCTTTTTTCCTGCGGCCATCCCCAGGCCCGCTACCGTGCCTATTGCACCACCGCCAAACAATTTCTTCCCGTATTCAAAGGCCTGGTTCGGGTCGTCAAGTTGAGCCGGGTCAATTATCCCGTGCGCCTCCATCCTTTCAGCCGGTGATTTTCTAAAATTATCAATTACGCTTTGCGCGGTATCGACAATACCGCTACCCACCGCAGTCCCGGCGGCTATCCCTGTGACCAACCCGAAACCGGGATTGCCCGTGGCCGCGCCGGTAATCAATCCTCCCGCTACGCCCGCCGTCAATCCCGCTGCCGTTCTAAAGCCGGTCCTGATCATATTCCCCATAAAACCGCCGGAAGCGCCGGTAGCCGACCCCGCAGTTTCAACCAAACCACCGCCTGCATTATCAAGCGGAGGCTTGGCGACTCTGCCATTGGGCTTCAGCATTTTACTTATGGCAAACAGTGAACCGAGTCCCAGAGCCGTCCCTATACCCGAGGCGATTCCCGTGCCAAAGCTCTCGGCCCCAACCACCCTCCTGACTATACTCGCAATGGCCGGGAGGCTCATAATCCCGACGAGGCTGACCCAAAAACCGGTGTTGGCATGGATCAGTAAAATAATCAAAGTCAGGGCCGCAGCATGGGATGATTGCAGAAAGACCTGGGCAATAAACTCCCGCAACCAGTATTCCATGGCACTCCTTTTGGATGGCGCTATCGAGATTACCGCGACGATTGGTATTAAACCTATCAACAGCGCGAGTACAACCTTGCGCAACGTGTACTGCCAGTTGATAATCCCTATGGAAAATATGGCCAGAAACGTTATTATGGCCGAGCCGATCGCATTGGATTCCAGGTCAATCAGCGTGTCAAGGAATGAGGCTGAAAGCTGCTTCCCGACGATCCAGTGAAAAAACTTCACCAGCATGTAGTTCAGGTCAAAAAATATTGCTATTAAGTATATGCCAAACTTCAAAATGCCCAGCCCGATGAGTATGCCGATTATATAGTCTTTGGCGGTGAGCCTGGTGTTGGGGCTGACAGAAACAAACAAAAATCCCGCGCCAAGCAGGACTATCACCACGACAAGAGAGACCGGCACAAATTCATTCAGCCGGTCGTAAAACTGCGCCAGTGCACCAAATTCATCTTTGGTGAAAGTGTGCAAATACACGTCATTATTTGAGCCGCCCTTATCCTCAATTACTATCTGGGGTCTGGAAAACTTAAAACCGGGATCGTCAACTTCAACCTGGTAAATCAACTCCAGAGGATCATCAAGACCAATGACGCTGACTATATAATTGGGGATGGCCAGTAAAATACTTCCCCCAAGCTTTTCGGGCCAGTCCGCGTTCTGCTCATACTTTTCCCTTCGGTCTGCGGCTGTTTCTTCGCCACTCTTTTCTTCCAGCTGACTCCTGGTCACAACGTAAATTTCCTGCCATTTGTGAGATACAGAGCCGCAGGAAACAACATATTTATATTCTTTATCCAGTTCTACGTTCGTATCTGTAAAGGTTATTTCATGTGTTTTATCATACAGCTCTCCCGGCGGGAGATCATCTACTTTTACAATGCTGTTGATGTTTACTGAACCAATTTTCTTCAGGTCGTAATCGCTTGTCCCTTTTGATATGGTAATTGTGTCCGTGTTTAAATCCTTCCTGGAAGTAACTATTGTTTCCCATTTCAGCGTGATGGAATTGGTTTCAGGGTCGTATGAACCGCTCAAATTTTTTACGGTGCGGGCGTATAATTCACCTGCGAAAGCCAATCCGGCAAAAAGCTGGCTGGCAATAAAGGCGGTTACCAGCAGGATAAATAATTTTTTCAAGATGATACACCCCCAACCAGGTCATTCGGGTCACTGGTAAACATCCTGTATTCCGTTTCCGTGGAATCGGCAAAAAATATGGAGGCGTCGTTATTGACCTTAATAATACCCCATCCTTTGGGGGCATTGAGCAGGAATGCCGATTCGCCCTCGGACAGGGAGAACTTGTCCTGAACGGCTTCAATATCAATGGATTCCTGCCGCATCAGGATTTTGGTGCTGGCGTTTTTAAGAATACCCATTCCCTGTGGCAGTTTTAGAAATACCTCAAAACCCTGCGTTACCGCGCACATTGAGATATTCCTTTTACGCGCGGTTCTGTAGGCGTCCTCAAGCCACTTTGCCAGCTCAATTGAACTGTCGTCCATCATTTTCTGCGCTTCATCCACGACGATCCTTTTTTTCAGCCTCCGGTTTTTGCCGAACTTCTCCCAAACCCATTTCGTGGCTATGAACAATCCGATGGGTTTCATAATATCTTCATCAAGCTCCTTGGTCGATATGGCGAAAGCCGGTACATCCTTTATGGTGACGTTGGACTGGCAGTCAAAAATGGCCTGGGCCGGGGTTGAGCCATGCCTCGTGAAAGGTTTTAAAAACATGGCGGCCTGCTGAAGGTCGTGCTTTGGGGTCATTTTTACATACAAATCGGACAGCGTGGGCATTTTCTTTTTTACTTCGGCCACGCTGATGATATTGCCCCTGGTTTCCGTTTGATACAGGCTCATGGGGTTTTCATTAATCCCTCTTTCTTCATATAATTCCTTGATCAGTTCCTGAATCGCAATTTTCACCTGGCCCGTTAAAGCGTTCGGTTCATAGGTGCGAATCATTTTGAAAACGACGGCCTGGGCCGCTTTGATCGTGCTTTCAAGATTGACAAAGACATTGCCGTTTTCATCTTCTTCCTCATCCACGTCAAAAATATTTATGCGGTATTTGCTGTTGGGGTGAAGTTTAATGTACGGGCAACCCATACCGGCCATCAGGTTTTCGTATTCATCTTCGGGGTCGATTATTGCCGTTACTATTCCGATAAAAGTTGACCGTTCGGTGATGAGCTTGACAAGAAAACTCTTGCCAAATCCCGAACGGCCAAATATCACAATATTGTAATTGCCCAGGCTGGGCTCCCAGCAATTATAGAAAATCAGGTCCCCCTGGACGTCGTGCCCGATAATAATTCCCGACTTGTGCCTTAGACCGCCCTGGCCGAAGGGGAACAGGTCGGCTATGTTTGAGCTTTCCATATCCCTGAATGGTTCCTTGATGATTTCCTTATCCAGAGGGGTCATGCCGAACAGCGCCTGAAGCTGGCGCGTGTCGGCGGCCCTGAGCTGTATTCCTTTACTGCCGAATTTTTTGACCAGGAGATTACAGAACCGTTTAAACACTTCCAGATCCGTTGCTGAAGCCGTGGTCTGTATTGATACCATAAAGAGCCTTTCCATGCTCTGCATGATTGCCTGGTGCCTTCGCGTCAGGTCATTGATACGGTTAAGGATTGTTTTTCTCCGGGCCGCGTTGTTTTCTTCTTCGTAATCGACCTCAAGCTGGGCGATCCGTTGTTCCAACTGCCATAACGTCCTGGCGGGGTCAAGGGGGATCAGGTGAATGGCGGTATCGCAGTCCGCTTCCCCGAAGTCCCCTGCATAAAGTGAATTCATCATGCCGTAAAAAGTTGAATTGCCCGTAAGGGCGGCAAAAAAGCTCCTGAAGTACCGTACAGATTCCACAGTTGAACCCACCTCAACGTAGTAATCTCCATGAGACGGGTCCACCTCTTTGATAATTGAAGGGGCGATCAGGTCTTTGGGGCTTGCAGCGCCTAAAAAAATATCCGGCTGATTTTTCCCGGGAAGATTATTTTGCTTTTTCTTGTTTTTGAATAATTGCATGATTAACACCTCACTAGCTTGCATTTGGTTTTTGGGAACTATCTAAATATTCCTCAAATTTTTCAGGTGTCACAGATTCCACAAACAACGAAAACATTCCCATTGAATCAGCGTCTTCCAGTGTCATGAAGGGGGCCAAATCCCTGTTGAACGTTTGATACAGCATTTCGAGAACAGCTTTTTTATCCAATATCATCGACATTATCTCAACTGCTTCAAGGGAGCTCATAATAATGGAGGCCGTCTCAAAAAGGTCATCGGTGGCCGCTTTTTTAGCAACTTCGGGCGAGATATTTTGTCTGTTCGGGTTTGGTATGGCCTTAATTACGGTATTAATAAGCTGGTTTTCAATTTGAATCCCGCTTTCGACTCCCTGGCTTGCGCTGTCCACTTTGAGGATAATAAAGTACCGGCGATCCCTGAGATGTTTCCCCTCGGTTTTCTGCTGAAGGTGTTTTATGTGTTCCATGGCCAGGTTTTTTATTTTCTCCGGCCGGTTTGCGTTAAACCTCTGCAGTTCATCGAAGTAATTTTTGAGGTTTAAATACCTGGTCTGGATTAAAAATGTCACTGGTATGGTAAGCGCGTTAACCATGTTCCTGAAACCGAGCCATATGGCCGCCTGTTCCTGAATGGACCGCAGGTTCATGTTTATGGGTTCAACTTCAATGACCAGCCGGTATTTATTGCCGGGAAGCTCTATTATTCCCGATGGAGTAATATCTTTAAAATCCAGTAATTCCTGAACGGAATCAATTTTTTGGGGTGGTTTGAGCAGATAATATGCGGCTCCGGCACCGGCGCTTAAAAGCAGGAAATCAAGAAACGCCATTTTACCCCTCCTTGCGTCTCCAAATAAATGTTTTCTTTCTGATCTTGAAGCACAACCAGTAATAGAAATATAATGCAACCGGCAACCCTGTTTTGGTGTTCCTGGCAACCAGTAAAAAGACAGCTATAAAAAACGGAATCATGTGGTGTATGTGGGCAAATATGAAGTTATTGAATGGTAGGGCTGGAACTATTTTTGAAAAGTCATAACTGAGCTTTGCGCCAATCAACACAACAACCAGCTGGGGAAGGGTCAGGCCGAAGATAATTTTCCCGGCAGGAGCTGGCTGTGATAATGGATGGTGATGACCAAACAATAAATTCACCCCCTTTCGTTATATTTATTGTTAGCATTGGATGGCAGGTATTTTGGCTATTTCATTAGAATTAAAGTTTCCATGTTAATATTTTCACGAATCATTTGCCAATAAAATTCTAATTTTAAGAGACAATAAACCCCACCTTTTCCTATTTGATAGGTGGGATTTATTATTGGTTCAATGACAATAAAGTTTCCGTCCCCTATAGCTCGGGTCTGTTTTTGGCATAATAAAAATGCATAAAACGGCAGCCAAAAAGTGCATAGCTTGGCACAGGTAAAAAAGGGCATTGCCATCACGCTCTAGAATAAACCCTTCTGATTTGGGCAAAAGCAGGAGGGGATACAAGAGGTGATAGCAATGGCCCAACAACAGTATATCAAATACCTTTACGAACAAGAAGAGTGTAGTATTGCCGAAATTAGCCGGCGGGTAGGTATCAACTGGCGAACAGCAGCTAAGTATGCCAAACAGAACGACTGGAATCAGCCCGTGATGCAGACCAAGCGTCGGCAGTCAATCATGGAGCCTTTTGCGGACATCGTGGATACCTGGCTCATGGAGGACAAACTCAAACCCCGCAAGGAGCGCCGCAGTGCGGCTACCATTTACCGGCAACTACGTGACCAATATGGTTTCCAGGGGTCGGACAGAACGGTGCGAACATACGTTTCCCGCCGTAAAAAAGAACTCCATACTGAAGCACAAGAAAAATACTTGCGGTTGGAACACCCACCCGGACCAGCCCAGGTGGATTTCGGGACGAGCCACATGGTATGGGACGGAGTACTTAGGGAAATCAAATATTTAGCGTTCTCCTTCCCGTATAGCAATGCCGGCTTTTGTGTACCGGTGCCCAGCGAAAATGCGGAATGCTTGCTCTACGCAATGATCCTGGTTTTCGAGTGGATAGGCGGCGTTCCACCGGAAATTTGGTTCGATAACCTCCCGGCAGCAGTTATAAGTGTGGGAAAAGGCGAACAACGAAAACTAACTGAAATCTTTCACCGGTTCATGCTCCACTACCGGTTCGAGGCCAAGTTCTGTAACAGTGGCAAAGGCAACGAAAAAGGCCACGTTGAGAATAAAGTGGGCTATACACGGCGCAATTGGCTCATACCATACCCGAAAGTTTCAAGTTACGAGGAATTAACGGCTGAGCTTTACCGGCGGGCCTTGGAGGATATGCAGCGCCCCCACTACGAGAAAGGCGTTACAATTGCCGAACTGTGGGAAGAGGACAAAAAAGCGCTCCTTTCCCTACCCATAACCCCCTTTGAACCAGTCCGGTTCGAGACTGCCCGGGTGAATAAGTATGGCCAGGTGCAATGCCGTGGGGAAGTTTATACGGTGCCAAGCGCCGAGGTTGGAGAGACGGTGCTTCTCAAGCTCTGGTGGGACCGTGTGGAGGTCTTCAGCCGCACTCAAGAGCGTTTAGCCCATCTCCCTCGCCACTACACATTAAAAACTCAGCCCATTGACTGGAAAGGATACTTTAGGATTTTCACCCGTAAACCAAGGGGTGCCCGGCATGCGACCATGTACCGGTTTCTCCCCGAGCCGGTTCGTCAATACCTGGAAGCATGTGATCCAAAAGCATACCGGGAACGGCTCAAGTTCATCCATACCCTCCTGGAAGAGGGGTTCACCATCGAGGTTATAGCCCGGGCCATGGAGGAAGCCATGAAATACCCGGCGGTAGATAGCGCCTTAATCCGCCATAAACTGTACCGCATCACATTCCCGGACGCTCCTCTGGAGGCCTTGAACGAGACCTATACGCCGGACAGTGTCAGACGCTATATACCCGAGGTCAACGTCTATGACCGGCTGGTACCACAGGCGGGCGGGAAAGGAGATGAACTCCATGAGTAGGTTGTCATTGAAAGAGCAGTGTAAGACTTTAAAACTGGGATATATCCCGTCCATCTACCTGGAGATCACCTGCCATGACCGGGAACAATACCTGACCGACCTTTTCGCCGCCGAGCTGGAGGCACGTTGGGCCAATAGAGTCCGCCATCTCATTAAGAGGGCGGGTTTCCCGGCTCATAAGACGCTGGATGGTTTTGATTGGAAGCCCGTGACCTTACCGACCAACACTACTATCGGCGATCTGACAGAACTCACCTTCATTGAGCGCCGTGAAAACGTATTGGCGCTTGGGGCCGTGGGCACCGGTAAAACGCATTTGGCTGTCGCCCTGGGGATTCGGGCCTGTATGGAAGGAAGAAGCGTTCGTTTCTACCGCTGCCTCGATCTCATCAACGCCCTGTTGGAAAGTCACCGTCAGGGGCGTTTACAGCGACTGATGGCAGAGCTGGAAAAGGTCGAACTGATTATTATCGATGAGCTCGGCTTTGTGCCACTTCTCCGTGAGGGGGCTGAACTTCTATTCAACGTTGTGGCTCAAGCGTATGAACGGCGAAGCATCATTGTTACTTCCAACTTACAATTTGGCCAGTGGAACACCGTCCTGGGGGATAACCGCCTTACAGCAGCCCTCATTGATCGTCTGGTCCACCATGCCCATATCCTTGCCTTTGAAGGGGAGAGCTATCGGCTACAAAGGGCGCTATCAGCCATAGTTATCAACCAATCGGAGGAGTAAGAGAACAGCGTTACAAATACGGCGAACTATAATTTCCCCGGAGCTTCGAGGGAGCAAAATTACCGAGTGTGATGGCTATACTCTGCACTTTTTGATTGCCAAATTCATCATTTTTTACTTGCCAAACACACGGGTCAAAACGACTCACGAAAAGGAACTGTGGGCGCGTGTAGAGAAGATGTTTTCGTCCCCTATAGCTTCAGCGGATCGATCCAGTGGTTTCCGGCCTCATCGCCCCCTCATCAACATTTCACCCTATATAAGTTAAAATCTAAACCCAAAATGGTGGTGGTGGACGAAGCCTGGATGTTCGCCTTTTCACCCCATATAGGTTAAATCCAAACTGAAAAAACGGTATGAGGATACTCTCCCCGGGACATACTTTTCACCCCATATAGGTTAAATCCAAACCCCCGCCAAAAAACCCATCTATTATGCCGATTCACATAGCGCAGTTGCTTACCAATAGCTTTGCGAAGAGCTTTCTTCCCGGGCTTTTTGTTCCGATAATGTTTAGGTAATCCTTACGAGCAACCCGTCGATAAGTGCGCGGCCTTTTACCGGGTTTGCCAAGATTTTTGTGCACGATATCGATCATGTCATCCAGCTTCTCCCTGGCTTCGTTGAGCAGGGATAGGTCAGTGGGATAGCGTATGTCTGCCGGGGCGCAGGTGGCATCCAAGATAAGCTTGCCTTTGTTTGCCGGATATACTTCAAAGGAAGAAGCTTTATCCGGGTTATTGGATTCTTCCTCTACGGCTTTATTGCCACCCATGGGCGGCTTGGGCTTTTTATCATCGTCATTTTTCTTATCAGCTTCCTTGGCGGCACGGCAGATTTCTTCGTTGATTTCTTGTAGGGCTTCGGCACCGAAACGCTTGCG
>NZ_JADNRQ010000003.1 GCF_015594625.1 Desulfallas sp. Bu1-1
TACCAATTTCTCTTTGAGGAAAGGTGTTCCTCTTTTTTTGTCAATTTTTTTGCAGGTTTATGGAGAAAAAAGTTGTTTGTTTTCAAGGGTTTGCGGTTTTTTGAGCCGGCTACTTGCCGGATCCAAGATCAATACAGTCAAAGAGATCTACGAACTCGACCGCTATGACCCCGACCGGATGTGTGAAACCGGTCGGGTAATCCGGAGGTTGTTTCCATAAAAGCAAAGCATGGGCCCAGATTGCGCGAACTGCCCAAAGTAACCGTAAAGCTAACCGTTGACGCCGGCGCCGAAGATCAGGAGGTATTTCGCAAACATGGCGCGTCCGGACTGCGCGAAGTGCAGATCTGCCGGATGACCGAAGAAGCCCTTGAACAGGGCGGCGTACTTACCCAGGAAGACATCGCCGACATACTCCAGGTAGACGTCCGGACCATCAGGCGTACCATCAAGCAGTTGCAAGAACGCGGCATTCGAGTGCAAACCCGCGGCCTATATCACGACATAGGCCCGAGCATATCCCATAAAGCGTGGATTGTCAGCCTGTATCTCGACTACAAGACCTATTCCGAGATCGCCCGGACAACCCGGCACACAACCACTTCCATTAAAAGATACATCATGGACTTTGCCCGGGTGGTCCTGTGTATCCAAAAAGGTTTGAACCTGGCGGAAACCGCCCATATCGCCGGCATATCAGAGCGTCTGGCCAGGGAATACGCAGGACTTTACCTGCGCCACAACACCCCCGAACATGCCGAAAGACTACAAGATCTGATCACCAAAGCAAGCCGCAACGTAGCAAGTGAAGAGCAAAAAGGGGGCCTTGCAGTTTCATGAAAATGGTTAACAATAAAGAAAATGCCATAAGAAAACGCACGTTTCGAAGCGCCCTCATTGAAATGCTCGAACGGGAATACAAGCTTATCGGCAGTCACAAAGTCATTGAGCTCATTGCCGACGATATCTGCCAGTTAAGAGACGAATTTTACCCGCGAGCCGGTCAAGAAGCCTATGGTAATCTTACCTGGATCACCACCTCCAGTGACAACAAGAAGCCAAAACTGGGCCAGCGGGTCGAAGACTACAAAAACACCCGCATATCGCTACCGCTTATAGCTGAAGAAGACCTCCGGATGATGGAGAACCTGCCGTCCACAGAGCGGGACAAAGCAAAGATCGTCCGGCTGATCAACTCCGCCTATGAGCAGGGGGGCCTGCTAACCATTGAAGAACTGGCCCTGATGGTAAACAGGACACCCACATCCGTGTCCAAGCGGATCAAAGAATACCAGGAAGAGCACCAGGTCGTGCTGCCGATCAAAGGGAACAAGCTGGACATGGGGCCCGGGATCACCCACAAGCGGATTATCCTTGAACTGTACGAAAAGAAAGTCGCTCCGCCGGATATTGCCCGGCAGGTCAACCACAGCCAGGAAGCCGTAGACCGGTACATCAAAGACTACGAGCGGATCAAGTTCCTGGTGCGCCGGGGGATGGGTCTCGTCGAAATCAGCCACCTTACCGGACGGGGCAAAAAAGTGGTAAAACAGCACCTGGAGATTATCAGGCAACATCACCCGGAACTCTTTGAAACCGGGCAAGCGCCGGACAAATGTCCGGACACCGGCGCCGGGGGCTCCCCAAAAACCGAGTAATAGCAAGGTTTTTTAACCGGACAAATGTCCGCACGGTTGTATTCCTAAAAAACGCTGTATCCGTCGAGGGGAGACGACGGCCCCCGGCCGTGCGCCGCGCGGTGTAGGCGGGATTTCAGTCGCCCTACGGGCTCCTTACATCCCGCCTACACCGGCAAGTCCCCATCACGAAATGTTAGTGTGGATGAAAGGTGGGGATGCCGAAAAATCAAGATATTCTGTGATACTAAGAGTTTTTTAGCCGGACAAATGTCCTAAATGTAAAAACATAAAACTCGCCCGGCAGAGGGTCAAAACTCGTTGCGAGTTTCAATTCCTTATAGGCAGGCTAAAAACCTGTCCTGAGCTGTACAACTTCTCCCGTGTTTGGCGGTTTCAATTCCTTATAGGCAGGCTAAAAACTTCGAAGATCCGCTACGTAATGAGTATGCCAGCACTGGTTTCAATTCCTTATAGGCAGGCTAAAAACGCCTATGAGGAATTGAAACTGACAGGTCGCTGATAGTTTCAATTCCTTATAGGCAGGCTAAAAACGAAGGTTACACGGTTAATGAAATCACGGAAGCCATAGAGTTTCAATTCCTTATAGGCAGGCTAAAAACGCATGTAGACATCGGACATGTTATCCCTCCTTACAGTTTCAATTCCTTATAGGCAGGCTAAAAACCTTTATTTGCGCACGCAGGCGAAATATAGGCCGGCCCGTTTCAATTCCTTATAGGCAGGCTAAAAACCACGGCATTTTTAATTCCGGGCATGGCGTCAGAAAGAGTTTCAATTCCTTATAGGCAGGCTAAAAACTTAACGACGTCATATTCTACCTCCTTTTTCACATTCGTTTCAATTCCTTATAGGCAGGCTAAAAACCCGGCAGGGGGCGCAGCTGGCTCTCAAGCTGATTTGTTTCAATTCCTTATAGGCAGGCTAAAAACGATGATGCCTATCAATACTTGACCGGAAATACAGAAAGTTTCAATTCCTTATAGGCAGGCTAAAAACGGGTTGCCGCCGCTGATACGGCGGGAAGGTTTGACCAGTTTCAATTCCTTATAGGCAGGCTAAAAACTCATCTATTCTGTTTGTCTGTACTTCCATTACCCTTCGGTTTCAATTCCTTATAGGCAGGCTAAAAACGGCGCCAACGGCCATAGAAAAGGGGCCGGATGATTTTAGTTTCAATTCCTTATAGGCAGGCTAAAAACGTATGTTTACCGTGAGTTATATGTTACCGAGATGAAAGGTTTCAATTCCTTATAGGCAGGCTAAAAACGGAGTATAAAATGAAAACATTATATGTAACCAAAATGTTTCAATTCCTTATAGGCAGGCTAAAAACGGGCCGACAGCCGGCACAGGGCCCCTGGGTTAATACAGTTTCAATTCCTTATAGGCAGGCTAAAAACGGCTAAAAACCTGCTATTAGAGAAAGATCCTATCAAGGTGTTTCAATTCCTTATAGGCAGGCTAAAAACCCTTAGTGCCGCGGAGCATTTCAGCTTCGTTAGCCCGGGTTTCAATTCCTTATAGGCAGGCTAAAAACCCGCCAATTGCCTATTTCCAAGTGTCACTTCCCCAGGTTGGTTTCAATTCCTTATAGGCAGGCTAAAAACCTATGAAAACGGCCAGTTGGTGCTGATGAAATTGTTTCAATTCCTTATAGGCAGGCTAAAAACGTAGTGGGTATCAATTTTGTTATGGCTCGCATGATGGTTTCAATTCCTTATAGGCAGGCTAAAAACCCCAAACATCGTTACCTTGTGCCACATAGCCAAAGCATGTTTCAATTCCTTATAGGCAGGCTAAAAACAAAAATTCAGCAGAACAAAAGCGATTGAACTATTGTTTCAATTCCTTATAGGCAGGCTAAAAACCCCCCGTGCCTAATTTTACGAGTTAATAGACGCCGTTGTTTCAATTCCTTATAGGCAGGCTAAAAACGCCTCGATGATTCTGCGTCTAGTCGCCAGGTCGGCGAGTTTCAATTCCTTATAGGCAGGCTAAAAACCTAAAGCCCCACCAAAAGGACGCCGTTCGCTGGGCAGTGTTTCAATTCCTTATAGGCAGGCTAAAAACTGATAAGCGACTGAGGGGGGTTGCACCCGGAGAGGGTTTCAATTCCTTATAGGCAGGCTAAAAACGATGCCCAAAAGGTTACTGAACGCATACTGGCGCTGTTTCAATTCCTTATAGGCAGGCTAAAAACCTTCGGCGGCACCGGTAAAGGGCTAGAACAGTCTCTGTTTCAATTCCTTATAGGCAGGCTAAAAACCCCATTACATGACTTCCTTTATTAATTACCCTTTCGTTTCAATTCCTTATAGGCAGGCTAAAAACGGATGAGGGAATGAAAAAAATTACCCGGGGATTTTTAGTTTCAATTCCTTATAGGCAGGCTAAAAACTATGCCCAGCCTTCCCCGGTCCTGCTCGGGTAAAGTATGTTTCAATTCCTTATAGGCAGGCTAAAAACCCGGCGCTGTGCGGGGGGATAGGATTGAAAAATATGGTTTCAATTCCTTATAGGCAGGCTAAAAACCCCGGACATCAGCATTTTGAAGCTGGTCCAGTCCACGTTTCAATTCCTTATAGGCAGGCTAAAAACTTTTGCAAAGGGGGTGTACAGTGTGACAGAGCTAAGTTTCAATTCCTTATAGGCAGGCTAAAAACGAAGGGACGCGCGAATTTTTACATAAACATAATTCCATGTTTCAATTCCTTATAGGCAGGCTAAAAACAGAAAAGGGGAATTTATTAGTTATTGCGGGTATATCAGGGTTTCAATTCCTTATAGGCAGGCTAAAAACGTCCTATTGCAAGCACGCGTACTTGTGGTAGAATTAGAGGTTTCAATTCCTTATAGGCAGGCTAAAAACGGCTAAGAGAAGCAAGGCTTGCAGCAGGATTAACCCAGTTTCAATTCCTTATAGGCAGGCTAAAAACTAGCCTCAGAGAGGCTTATACCCTTCAGCGACGCTTGTTTCAATTCCTTATAGGCAGGCTAAAAACTGGACGCGCTGGCCTTGGATGAAGCCGGTTTTAGGTTTCAATTCCTTATAGGCAGGCTAAAAACCGGTAATTAGTCATTGTACCGTCATTGTACTGATCGTTTCAATTCCTTATAGGCAGGCTAAAAACGATTCCCTTCCGGCCTTTCCGCGCTTCGATCTCTTTGTTTCAATTCCTTATAGGCAGGCTAAAAACAAATGCGGCAACTGTGGTGTATACGCCATTGCCCCAATGTTTCAATTCCTTATAGGCAGGCTAAAAACCTAACAGCCCGTAAACCGTCGATTTTGCCAACGGGGGGGGTTTCAATTCCTTATAGGCAGGCTAAAAACTGTAAAGGGCATTATAAACAACTTGATCTAGTTCCGTTTCAATTCCTTATAGGCAGGCTAAAAACGGGCCAGAGAGTGCCGCATAAAGGCGGGTGGTCTCGTTTCAATTCCTTATAGGCAGGCTAAAAACTAAATACTACAAAAGCAAAAGAGGTAATTCGCTACAGTTTCAATTCCTTATAGGCAGGCTAAAAACTTATTATGTGTGATATATATAGTTATATATGGTGTTGTTTCAATTCCTTATAGGCAGGCTAAAAACCAGGAAACGGCGTTAAGCGGGCAGGAGATACCGTTGTTTCAATTCCTTATAGGCAGGCTAAAAACGCACTGCTATTGCATACGTAACCGGTTCCAGACCATTGTTTCAATTCCTTATAGGCAGGCTAAAAACGTATGCCGCAATACTAAATAAAAACGACAAAACCATGTTTCAATTCCTTATAGGCAGGCTAAAAACGCAGCGCTGGCATTGGAATGGGATATACCGGCAATAGGTTTCAATTCCTTATAGGCAGGCTAAAAACTATTGCCGCTTCTAGGGTGGTGAATGTTGCCTTTTGTTTCAATTCCTTATAGGCAGGCTAAAAACTATGTGTTCCGATTTGCCCGCTGATTTTTGCATCTCGTTTCAATTCCTTATAGGCAGGCTAAAAACGGCGGCGTTTCGGCTGAGTTATTTGTTAATAATTTTGTTTCAATTCCTTATAGGCAGGCTAAAAACTAAATACTGGATTTCAGTGCATTTTGTTAGGCAGTTTCAATTCCTTATAGGCAGGCTAAAAACCCGCTTCCAATCCCGTTATCTGCTTGTGGTCCAGTCGTTTCAATTCCTTATAGGCAGGCTAAAAACTCAAGCAGCTCAACCAGCCGCCTTTTTTGCGCCAGGTTTCAATTCCTTATAGGCAGGCTAAAAACAATAAAAATGGCCAGCAGGTCATAGGCGAGTTGAAGTTTCAATTCCTTATAGGCAGGCTAAAAACACTTAATCCACCGGGTAGCCTGTTGCGTCCAGACGTTGTTTCAATTCCTTATAGGCAGGCTAAAAACTCACATTTGCAACACTTTACCAGAAAAAATATAACGTTTCAATTCCTTATAGGCAGGCTAAAAACCGGCGGCGTTTTTCAGTGAAGGAGTAGGCCACGTCTGGAGTTTCAATTCCTTATAGGCAGGCTAAAAACGCGCTAAATCCCATGGCAGAGAAAAGGGAAACTTATTTGGTTTCAATTCCTTATAGGCAGGCTAAAAACACCATGCACCCAACGCCGTCCCGCTTTTTCCATGTGTTTCAATTCCTTATAGGCAGGCTAAAAACCTTCGGGAACATACGCAGATACCTGATCCTCACCCAGTTTCAATTCCTTATAGGCAGGCTAAAAACGACAGACAAATAAGGGATTTAGCGGAATATGAGGGTTTCAATTCCTTATAGGCAGGCTAAAAACCACCTACATACGATATAGGCAATGGTGCAGGGATATTGTTTCAATTCCTTATAGGCAGGCTAAAAACGAAGAACGCTGTTTCAGGAGGCGCATTATCCCCAAGTTTCAATTCCTTATAGGCAGGCTAAAAACTGGTATACCAGAGGCATTGGGGCCGGTATTTAGCACGTTTCAATTCCTTATAGGCAGGCTAAAAACCCCTCTACAGTCCCTACAGTCACCCCGGCCGCCACGTTTCAATTCCTTATAGGCAGGCTAAAAACTCCGTGTTCTTTACCGGCCCATTTGGCAAAAGTGCAAGTTTCAATTCCTTATAGGCAGGCTAAAAACTAAAAAGGCCCGGAAAAAGGAACAGGAACGAGAAGTGTTTCAATTCCTTATAGGCAGGCTAAAAACAGAAGAATATCATAGGTGCACCCATGATGTCAATTATCGTTTCAATTCCTTATAGGCAGGCTAAAAACACCGTCCGCAACATCTATCTGCTCCTGTTGCTCCTGGGTTTCAATTCCTTATAGGCAGGCTAAAAACGTTTGTACTCGTTCAGATATACGATGACTATATAGAAGTTTCAATTCCTTATAGGCAGGCTAAAAACGGTGAGAACGAAGGCCGAATCGGCGAGGTAGTCAGGTTTCAATTCCTTATAGGCAGGCTAAAAACCCGGATCTCTACTTCGTATGGTGAACTGCCCTACCAGTTTCAATTCCTTATAGGCAGGCTAAAAACCCATACCACAACCTGGCCCTGCACCAAATGCAGTGTTTCAATTCCTTATAGGCAGGCTAAAAACGAACGCCTGCTCATCATCGAAAAGACCTACGATATGTGTTTCAATTCCTTATAGGCAGGCTAAAAACACATCTCCTTCGTCATGGAGCACTTCCAGAGACCGGGTTTCAATTCCTTATAGGCAGGCTAAAAACGAACGCCTGCTCATCATCGAAAAGACCTACGATATGTGTTTCAATTCCTTATAGGCAGGCTAAAAACGGCGGATGGCGGCGCTAATCTCGACTATGATCTGGGGTTTCAATTCCTTATAGGCAGGCTAAAAACTGTTACCGGTGAGACCCATGACCTGCCGCCTAACCTGGGTTTCAATTCCTTATAGGCAGGCTAAAAACACGGATTATTAGGCAATACCTGGCAGAGAACAGAAAGTTTCAATTCCTTATAGGCAGGCTAAAAACCGCGACGTACATCGCTACACTGTCTACCATCACACCCAGTTTCAATTCCTTATAGGCAGGCTAAAAACGCAGACTATGAAATAGTATATAGCCGTGAGGAAGCTCTGTTTCAATTCCTTATAGGCAGGCTAAAAACGCAGACTATGAAATAGTATATAGCCGTGAGGAAGCTCTGTTTCAATTCCTTATAGGCAGGCTAAAAACAACTTTTCTGCCTGGATATGAAAGCTGGCTGCAAGGGTTTCAATTCCTTATAGGCAGGCTAAAAACGAAGCTGGAAGAGCGGATTAAAAACCTGGAAAGATGTTTCAATTCCTTATAGGCAGGCTAAAAACGGTAGAAGTGACGATATTGAACGGAACGAGAACGGAAGTTTCAATTCCTTATAGGCAGGCTAAAAACCCCTACCCAAAAAACCTTTCTTCTGTGATATTTCTATGTTTCAATTCCTTATAGGCAGGCTAAAAACCATTGACACCATTCAGAGAATGTACGCTGATTACACGTTTCAATTCCTTATAGGCAGGCTAAAAACCAGTATCAATATAATCACGCGCCCCGCCGTAATTTGGTTTCAATTCCTTATAGGCAGGCTAAAAACCTTCCTTCGTAGCCACTCCCCAATCCGCGCATGCTTGTTTCAATTCCTTATAGGCAGGCTAAAAACGGTTATTTTAGCGCTGCTGTGGGTATTCCACGTTATTGTTTCAATTCCTTATAGGCAGGCTAAAAACCGCCGGCAGCGGGTACGTGACCGAAGCGTACCCGGAGGTTTCAATTCCTTATAGGCAGGCTAAAAACTTTGAAGGAGCTTTTTAAAGAATTTTTGACCGACTGGGTTTCAATTCCTTATAGGCAGGCTAAAAACCCGTTATAAGTCTCAAAAAATAAGCTCTTTGTATAAGAGACCGGGACAGTTTATCAACATTATATTTTAACATTTTCCTTATATCACAAGGCCTACAGGTTTTTTTAGTTGTCGTCGTTGTCCCGGTTTTTTTACGCTACCGGTAATCGACGACAGATTTGATAAACTTTGTTTTCAATTATTATCATGGTCCCTGGCTGCTCAAATACAGATCATAATTCTCCGGTGTACATAATATGGTGCTGCTGGCGTTGGTTTTTCGAGCACCCCAAAAAAAATTACCATAATCATAGCCCGTTGATATTTACTAAAAATGGTAACTTTAATATAGTTTACTACTCGTTTTAAGCTTTCGTTATCTATAATTAAATTATATTACCTTTGTTTAATAATCACAATATTTACTAAAATCCGTGATACCTTTCATTGTTTTAAAAATTTCAATACACCCGTATCCCTGGCTGCATTTGGCGCCCAGCCCGGCATCCACACCTATTTTTAATAATTTTTTTGGCCCGTTTATTATTAGACGGCAGGAATATCCCTTAATTACCGTGTTCTTATAACTGGTTACATGTAACCTGGGCCTACTTAGCGGCTTAAGTGAAACTTCTCCTTCCGGAGCTTTTTGATTATAATAAGCTTCGTATTTTTTACGCAAGTTTTTAGCTAAAAGATTGGCAAATTCACGCTCTCCTGGCTGGTAATAACAGGTGTATTTACCGCCTTCGGGTTTCAATAAAGTACTGTAAACCACAATGGGGGATATAGTTCTCACCTTTATGTGGTCGCTATCAACTTGATAGTCCAGCGTTTCAATTCCTTGTAACTCGAAGATTGACAACCCCAGGCGCAGCAAACCGGAATGCAACAGGTTTTGGGCCAGCGACTCCAGAAAACGATGGTCCGGCGAGGAAATAACCAGTTTAAAGCCATCCGGAAAATTAATTGTTTTTCTTTCCCGGTCCAATTCATACCGGCCCATCAGCCGGGAAAAGGCAAAAAGCTTTAATTTTCTTTTGCCTACCATATATCCTTCGTCGTGCAGCTGTTCCGCCAACTCATTACCCAAGCTGGAATAAATGGCCGATTGGACTAGGTAGTTGTAGTTGATAGGAACGGGAAAATTTTCACTCACCGGTTTAAATACAAGGTACATGTGCAATTTTTTTACCCCTCATTAACTAAATACTTTTGATATATGTCTCGCGGGATAAACCCCAATTCGGACAGGTAAATACGCTGCAAACCCCGTGGATTTATTATCCACATACCATCTTTGTATTCTTCAATGGCTCTTATTTCTTCGTCCACGATGAAACCCTTTTCTGCTTCCAACCAGTCATCTAATTCTTTTTTTCGCACGCTGATGGCATGTTGCTTAATCTGATTCCATTGTTCCTTGATTTTATGCCTGTTGTCTATTCCTTTGTCCATTTGGGATAACTTATCCAACTTGCCCCTGATTTTCCCATTCCGGTCAATAAAAACCGTTTGCTCATCGGCATGTTCTTCAATTAAACCTTTCCAGTACTCCCATTGACCTTGTTGAATTTTGTACCAGGGACCGTCCTTTTCCAGTGATGTGGTCAACTTATCATAGTACTTTTCCAAAACGCCGGGCATGCCGGCTTCTTTAACAGATACAGGATTACTATCATTCAACTCTTTGAAAACCTCCGCGGTTGCATTTAACAACACCGGGTCCCGGTAAGCCAGCATGGAAAGGCTTCTGCCGTTATCGTCGCACATTTCATACACCAGAACTTGTCCCTCGTTTATGTCCGAGTGGCGGTTGCACCTGCCGGCCACCTGAATCAAGCTGTCCAGGGGAGCGAAATCCCTGATCACCAATTCAAAGTCAAGATCCACGCCGGCTTCCACCACTTGCGTGGATACCAAGTACCTTAATTGTTTGTTTTCTTCCTTTTCCTTCACCCTGTCCATGATTTTTTTTCTGTCGTGCGGGGTTACCCAGCTGGAGAGAAAAAATATTTCCTCGCCGTCCGGAATAATGTTTTTAAGTAAAAAATAAATTTCCAGCGCGGCACGATGCGTGTTGGCCACCACAAGGGTGCTGCGGGAAGGAAAGCCGTGTTCGTCCAGTAATGTAATTATCCGTTGCAAGTCACCTTTGTCACGATAAAAATGAATTTTGTAACGCGACCGGGGAAGTTCTATTGCGGCGGGGGCCAGTTCCACACCGCTGGCAATATTTGGCTGCGTCGCCGTCATCAGAATAAAAGTGGTATTCAGGTTGTGGGAAAGAAAGTTCAGAGTTTCGCCGAACCCTTTCCAAAGCCGGGCCGGAACGCTCTGGGGCTCGTCCAGGATAACCACCGAGTTGGCCAGGCGGTGAAAAGACATGGCGTCGTTGCCCCGGGGTGAATACAATACCTCCCATAGCTTCACAAAGGTGGTTACCACCACTGGTTCGTACCAGTATCTAAACAAAGCCATGAATTTTTTATGCGTGTCACCCTCTTCATCATCCTTGTTTTTTTCTTCATTTCCGTAAGCCAGGTAATGGTCCTCTTGAACTTGCGGCAACAAGGACTTGGCGACTTTGCTATTTTGTTCCACAATGGATATAAAAGGCAACACGTAAAATATCGCTTGCTTGTTTTCCCGTCTTGCGATGTTCATTGCCAGTTCCAGGCCCAGTAAAGTCTTTCCCGCCCCGGTGGGCAGGGTGAGGGTATACACCCTGGGGCCTAAAAGCAAGTTTTCAGCATGTTGCAATACTTTTTCCCTCACCCTGTGGCGCCAGCTTGTTAGTTGTGTGCTCTTTAAAGACCTTAAATAATGATCAACTTTATCGCCGGGAACCTGCAAAGTGGGGGGAAGCAATTCCTTTGTCCCGCCGCTCACGGCGTCCATGCGGTCCGCTGCGATTAAAAGGGAATATATAAGCCTGAAATTAAGCCAGTTCTGTTCATTTAAAGATAGCTCGTATGCTTCCTCCAGCAAGTCATCCAGCTCGTCCGCAGACGGAAGCAAATCCCCCCACCCGGTGATATTGTTCATCCCCAGCTTTTCGAATACCTTTACGCATCCCGGCCACAGGGGCATATCCTTTACCACATCACAAAGTTCCTTGTGGCCAAGGTCATACCAGTAGCTGGTAAAACTGTTCCTGGCTCTGCTATGATGGCGGTGTACTGCCTCGGCGGCAATAATATCCCGGGTGACGAGAAGAGTAATGTAGGCGGAAGGCTCGGCGTGCGCATAACGTCCTTTGCCCGTTCCCAGGCGGGACTGAAAACGCGGGTGGGCTTTGGCAACATCATGCAGAAGACAAGTTGCCAACAAATTGCCGGGCGTCCAACCAAGACTTGCCCGGGCGATTCCTTCCGCCAGGCGGGCGGTATGTAACAGGTGATCTTCCAGAGCGCGGCCGGGATGGCTTTCAGTTTTACCAGGGGGCAAACCAGGCAATTACATCATCTCCCACCTTGCTTATCTGTAAATCTCCTTTATTGCGCAAACAAATCACGCCCGCTTTTCCTATGTCGCTGTACAAAACCGGGCTGGATGTTAAAAGAGCCCTGCTTTCGTCCAGTTTGACCGGTACTATTTCTTTGTAAACAGCCCTGCTTTTTAAAATGTCAATATCCAGGCTGCCCCAGTTTACGGGCACAGGCACCACGCTATGCACGTCAACGGAAAGGGCATCTACCTCTTCTTCCTGAAATTCTCCAAGGAATTTAATATCCGCCAGGGCATACGCCACTCCCAAATAGGGAGTGAACACGCATTCACCTTGACTCAGTTGGGTTTTCAAGGTCTGGTAAATATCGCCTCCCCGCACATACACCCGGTAGCGCGGGCGCTTCAAAAATTGATGTTTGGGCTGAATGTGTTCGCCCATCTCGCCGCTGCCGCTTTTATACTTTAGCAAGTTCACAGCGGTAATAAACCAGTTGATGGGAGACCTGATCGCCACCGCCACTTGTGTGCCTTGGAGTTTTGTCCAAAACTGCGCCCCTTCTGCGGTTTCACCCGCCCCGTTGTCAAGACCCGTAATGGCCCCGATCAGACCGGCCAAAGCGATGGGCGGCATAAAGGGGTAGGAAACCATGGATGTGGTTGTATACCCTTTTCTGAACATGGCCAGTTCCGAGGTTACTTCAAACACCAGGGTCATGCCATCACCCCTGCAGTTCGTTTGTTTTCAATCCCAGGCCCTTTAAATCGCTAAGCCCCTGTACTTCCAGATCCCTGTCCCTGCGAACAACTATTGACTCTATATGTTCCTTGAAGTTATCAACCACCCGCACCAGTTCAGTCATATCCAACCGGCATCCCTTCAGATTACGCAGAGCCCGCCCTTCATCCTTGGACAGCGGTTCACCGGCTTCGTTTATTAAAACGACCTTCTCATCCAGGGACCCGATTTTTCCCGCAAAACCTGGGCGGTAAACAATTTCCAGGTAAAAACGGGGCATGTGCTCGTTTTTACTGCGGGTAATGAGGTTTTCGGTACCCGTCCAAAGGGCCTCCCGCAGCAACTCCAGGTCTTCGCCGGAAGCACCCGTTCTTTCCGAAGCATGCTGGTTGGCGATTCCGTAGACGGCGATTAAGGCGAACGGTACTTTGTACTCGTTACGGAACGAACGCTGTTGTTTTTCCTGGCCTTCCCTGCCCTCTGTGGTAAAGGCGGAAGTGCCCTGCACAAAGTCCACCGTCACTGCGTGCAGCGAGCGTCCCCATTTGAATTGAACCGGCCCGGTCCAGGAAAAGGACTCCTTGCCCAGCGCGAAGGTAACCCCGAACAGCCTGGTATCAAGGCAGGAAGCCATGATTTCACGCCCGGTTGCCAGGCCGGTTTCCTTTTTCAGCTCCTCAAAACGCCCTTTTAGTGTCTTTGGTTCGCCGTCGACAAACACCGGTTTCCCCTCGCGCAGCCACTGGTCCCGGATGGTTCTTTTGATCCGCACGTCCGAAACCAACACCTGTTCCGTATCCTCGTCAAACCTGGGGTGGTTGGCGTTTAAAGGATCGCCGTTCGGGTTGGCGTCTTTAACCGAATATACAAATAAAATTTCCCTTCTATTGGCAAAAGACATGAGGCATCCCCCTTTTAATCTTGGTTATCTTTTTCCTTCTCAAATATATAGTTCCAGAAGTAGTCGGAAGCGTTGGCAAAGCCTACGGTAAAGGCAAAGTTGCCATCCACCCCCAATTCCTTGCCGCCGCCCTGGAGCAGCAGGGCACCGGCAACGTTGGCCAGCTGTTGCAAATGCCAGGAATACTTAAAGCGGTAGGCTTTGATTAGTTCCGGCACCCGGGATAGGTGCTTTTTTAGGTCCCGCGCGGTCACCTTGCCAAAATTCAATTGTTTGAACAATGGCGCGTTATGAATATCATCATTTTTAGCCACTTGCAACCTCGCCATGTAGCCGAGCAACACTCCCGCCAAAAAAACCCCTTTGCCGTACTGCGTTTTTAAATACTTGTCCTCGAAAACATCAAGAAACTCCAAGTTCGGCTTCATCTTGGACCACCTCCCTGTTTATTTGTTCCATAAACTCCACCACCAGTTGTCCCCTTTTGCTCGCTTTTCCGACACTACCCCAGCTGTCACTGTCGAAGACCAGTTTGGGAATACGCCGTACAAACATCGTCTTGAAGGAACCCGCCGGGATACGCTCCCCCCTCAGCATGCGCCCGATGAGCTTAATCACGTAGTCGCGCATCACATTCTTGTCCTCGTTGCTTTTTCCCGAAAGCGCCATACAAGCGGCATAAAAGGTCTTCAATCCCGTATCAAGATCGTCTTCCCATTCCAAGTTGCAAATCTCCAGCGCTTTTTGCCACGCCTCCGCCAGTTTGGCCAGGCGGGACGGGGGCACATCCTCCACCATCAGGTGGACCCGTTCCTGGGCCTGCACGCTCTCCCAGAACAAAAAGTGGAACACTACGCCCCGGTCCGCCTTGGCCATTTGGCGGAAAAACCTGCGTTCACCTTCTTGGCCCATTCCCCTGGCGCCTTTTTTATCCACGTTAAGTTTATCGATGACATTCATTAGCAGCCCGCTGTCGCCGCCAAATCCCACCAGCTCGGGCACCAGCCAGATATTGATACCCCAAATGGTGGTGCTGTCGGTCAGTTCACGTTCAATTATTTCCCTGCCCGCGGTGAGCTTTTCCAGGCAAGCCTGGCAAACCGGCAGCACCTTGAGTAGATTTTGCTTATTCAGGCCCGGCAGGACGTTCACCTTATCAAAAGTGGCAAACTTGAAAACCTTGTCCACAGTCGCCGGGTCGCCGGTCCGCGCGCCACAGCAGGAGCACTCGGTTTCTACCCCGTCTTGTCCCCCTTTCCTTTGCACGTGTTCATCCAGCTTTCGCCTGAAGTATTTTACAAAAGCCGGTATTTCCCCCGGGTAGCAAAACAAACCGTCTTTTGCCACCCCGAAAACAAGCAAAAACGAACCCTTTCCCTGGTGCAGGCTGGCCAAATCATCCACGTGCCCGCTTAAAAAAGCCATAATCCTGTCCACCGACCCTGGTGAAAAAACTTCACAAGCTTCATAGGCGTTCAACAGCCTGTACTTCAATTTATTATAAATTGATTTGGTATTGTTTTCCCAATTCCCGTCTTCGCCCACCAGGGCTTTTTTGCGTGCATTCACATCTTTTTTGGGTTTACCCATTTTAAATAAAGGTGTAAAGCCCCAAAAAGTGTTTTTGCCCACAGGATCGCGGTACAAGTACTTTTGTTTCATTTCCGGACCGGTCATGTAATCAACCAGATCCATTTTTTCCACGCCACGCACATCCAGTTGATCCGCACCGGGGTTCTGCACAACCAGCCAAACACGGATAACTTTGTTTCCCTCGCCCGGCTCCCGGGCATTACTCTCCTCCAGCGGAAACTTCAAGTAAGCCTCCCAGCCGGTACCGGCGGCAAGGGTGCCTATATCACGTACGGCACTTAAAAATCCCACGCTATCACCACCTTGTGAATTGTCTTTACTACAAATTTTAATTTGGGTCACGGACAATATCATGTCACTGGCTATTTTTTAAACAGAAATTTTAGCAATATCTATTAAAAAATCTGAAATTGAGTTATAATATAGAATGTATAAAGTGTGGGCACTGAGGGGGGCACCTCAATACCCGCGAAGAACCTAAAAGACAGTACGAACGATGGATATCAATGATGTAAAAACTATGGCCGCGAGGCATATTTCAGTGATTGATATCCTGTGCATTTTTTTCTACCCTCCTCTAATCCTTAATATTATTATAAATAAAGTTAATATAAACTGATGTTTTCAAGATACCAAAAATTTACTGGGCTGTCAAGCACATCCCTAGTATTACCTAGCAGGAATTTAAACATATTTTTGTGAAAAAAAGTTAAATAGCTTAGTCTTCCTAAAAGGATTGTTTGTTAAAACATACGCCTAACGGACCAGCTTAAAATGTCACGAGGCACGTGATATCTTTATTGGCAAGCTGTTTATTTGTGTTTTCTAAATACCAATTTAATAAAACCCGTAGTCTAGCCTAGTCACGCATTAAAAACAAAATCACCGGATTTGCTTATGTCGGCACCCGGTGACACCACATATTTCTACGCGTTGCCACAAATTCCTTTCGCCCACTCAAATATTCCAACTGGCCCGTTGGGTAAAAGGGTCGGCAATTCCCCGTCATCTTACACCAACTAAATGATATATAAAGAGGTTTTGGATTAATTTAGTAAAAACTATTAGTGTAAACAACCGCCTGGGAACCAGAGGTATATCACCCGTTGATGATAGTGTATTATCATTGGCAGCGCAAAGAGAAGCCGTGTTATTAACTGATGATATAAGATTAAGGAAAAAGGCCTATGATATAAAACTTAAAACCTTTACCACCCCGGAACTGTTGATATATTTTCTTAATTACGACGAATTTGCCGCTGTCCTAAATGGGCTGGTTAAGCATAAGCGACTTAGCGAAAACGCTGCTAAAATGTATCTGGAGATCAAAAAGCGATGGAAAAAGGGATGAAAATAATTACCCATTTTGACCCGGCACTTTTAAAAAGAGTCGATGCCTATGCTGCCAAAAGATATGCGGACCGGTCAACCGCTATTCAGCAACTGGTTTCTATCGCCTTACGTGAAATCAATAAAAAGGAAGCCATTCAGGCCTATCGCGATGGCAGGATGACTATCAGGCAGTGTGCTGATATGCTGGGCGTTGATTATTTCGAGATGAACGAGATTCTTAATGCGGAAGGCGTACCCATTGTTCCCGATTTAACTGAAGATAATGAAACATTGCTTAGCACGCTGAAAGATTCCTTGGCCAAAGGTTTTGAGCCGAAGTGATTTAAAAAATATATAGCTGTTCTTGGATATTCTTCGGAGGGAAGATTTTTTGCGTATGAAGTTTTATTTGGAGCGATTGCGGGGAATGCTGGATACAAAAAGGTTCGAGCACTCCCTGGGGGTCATGGACACCGCGGTGCGGCTGGCGGAATTGTACGGCGCCGACCGGGACAAGGCGGCGGTGGCGGGCCTATTGCATGACTGCGCCAGGGATATGCCGGGCGACGAGTTGCTGGCGCTGGCGCGGCAATTTGACCTGCCCGTCAACGGGGTGGAACGGGCGCTGCCTGTGTTGCTGCACGCCCCGGTGGGCGCCGAGCTGGCCCGGCGGGAATTCGGCGTGGACAATATTCCCGTGCTCCGTTCCATCGCCTTGCACACGCTGGGCGGGGAAAGCATGACCCTGCTGGACAAGATTGTATTTGTTGCCGATAAAATCGAGCCGGGACGGCGTTACCCCGGCGTGGAGAACATCAGGGAAGCGGCGCGGCGTGACCTGGGCCGGGCGCTATTGGGCTGTTTCGATATGGCCATCGGCCTGTCCCTGCGGGCGGGGGAGCCGGTTCACCCCGTTACGGTTAATGCCCGCAACAGGTTGCTGCTTGCGTTGAACAAGGATTAACGATCAACGTGGGACCTGCAAGCCGCCAGTATGGTTGGCATAGCTGTTATAATAAGAATTTTCCCGCCGGCAGGAACTTTCTGACCGCGGTCGAATAAAAATATATACAAAATTACGGGGGGATTGCTTTTTGATCAATGATTCTCAGGTTATAGCGCAGCTTGCCGTCGAGGCGGCCGAGTCCAAAAAGGCCATGGACATCACTGTGCTGAATATCGGGCGTGTTTCCATAGTAGCTGATTATTTTATTATCTGCAGCAGCAGGTCGCCCGTACATGCCCGGGCCATTGCCGATGCCGTCGAGGAACGCCTGCAACAGCACGGCTATAACAAGCACCACGTGGAAGGGTTCCGGGCGGGCCGCTGGATTTTGCTGGATTACGGCGCGGTGGTAATCCATATTTTCCATGAGGAGGAGCGTGCTTTTTATAACCTGGAACGCCTGTGGGGGGACGCCCCGGTGGTGGAAACCCCGCTGAGTTTGTAAAATCAATTTATTCGACGTTGACTTTATTTATTGATTATTTTATAATAAACCACAGTTGAAATATGGGAAAAACAGTGAAGGGGAGTATTAGTTCGCGGCGCTCGCAGAGAGCCGCCGGTTGGTGCGAGGCGGTGGGTCAAGCGGATGAACTCGCCCCGGAGTTGCCCGGATGAATTTAGTATTCCGGGCCGGTGTATGCCGTTATTTACGTTAAGTGGTTAAAGTCACGGGGCTGTGGCGCAGAGGGAGCGCGCTTCCTTGGCATGGAAGAGGACGCGGGTTCGAGTCCCGCCAGCTCCACCAGTTTGACTTTATCAATTAGGGTGGTACCACGGGTAAACCTCTCGTCCCTAAACAGGATGAGGGGTTTACTTGCTTTTATGGGATAAACCGGATTTCAGGATAACTTTTCTGCTGAGAATGGGGGATGACAACTTTGGGAGAAAACATACAAATCACCATCGGGGATTTGTTGGACCGCTCGGCGGGCAGGTACCCGCATAATGAAGCGCTGGTCTACCCCGGTAGAAACTTGAGATATACATACCGCCAATTTCAGCACGAGTGCAACAGGGTGGCCAAGGGATTGATGGCTCTCGGCATCAAGCGGGGCGAGCATATCGCCATCATGGCGCCCAACCTGCCCCAGTGGGTGCTGGCTCAGTTTGCCAGCGCCAAGATGGGCGCCGTGCTGGTTACGGTCAATACCAATTACAAGGTATTCGAGCTGGAATACCTGCTGCGCCACTCCGACGCCACGACATTGATATTTTCCGCCGGGATCAAGGACTCCAATTACCTGGAAATGGTTTGTGAATTGTGCCCGGAGCTGGAAAACAGCATGCCCGGCAGGTTGAACAGTAAAAAACTGCCCATGTTGAGAAATGTTGTGTTTATCGGTGAGAACCCGGCGCCCGGGATTTTCACCTGGGATGAAATGCTTGAAATGGGTGAGGGGATTTCCGATGAAGAGCTGGCGGCCCGGCAGGATTCCCTCGATCCGGATGATGTCATCAACATGCAATACACTTCTGGAACCACGGGTTTCCCCAAGGGAGTCATGCTTTCGCATAAAAACCTGGTGGGCAATGCCGTGAGCATAGGGAAATGCATGAATTTCGGACCGGATGACCGGCTGTGCATACCGGTGCCGCTGTTTCACTGCTTTGGGTGCGTGCTGGGCACCCTGACCTGCGTGACGGCTTCGGCCACCATGGTAATGATTGAATCATTCAACCCCGTAACGGTGCTGGAGGCGGTGGAAAGGGAAAGGTGCACCGCGCTGCACGGGGTTCCCACCATGTTTATCACGGAACTGGAGGTATTGGAAAACCGGCGCTACGACACTTCATCGCTACGCACCGGCATCATGGCCGGGGCGCCCTGCCCCATTGAAGTGATGCGGGCCGTGGTGGAAAAAATGGGCATGCGGGAAATAGTGATTACCTACGGTCAGACCGAAGCCGCACCGGGCATCACCATGACCAGGGTGGACGATCCCCTGGAAATAAGGGTATCCACGGTGGGCAAGGCGCTGGAAGGCGTGGAGGTGAAGGTGGTCGACCCGGCAACCGGCCGGGAGTTGCCCGCGGGCTGCCAGGGGGAAATCTGCGCCCGGGGTTACAACGTGATGAAGGGCTACTACAAAATGCCGGAGGCCACAGCCGCCGCCATTGACGAGGACGGCTGGCTGCACACCGGCGACCTGGGCATTATGGACGAAAACGGTTACCTGCGCATTACCGGCAGGATCAAGGATATGATCATCCGGGGCGGGGAGAATATCTATCCCAGGGAAGTGGAGGAATTTTTGTATACCCATCCCCAGGTGAAGGATGTTCAGGTTGTCGGCGTGCCCAGCGCTAAGTACGGCGAGGAAGTGATGGCTTTTATCCAGTTGAAGGAGGGGGCCATGGTCAGCGAGGATGAGATTAAAGAATTTTGTGAAGGTAAGATAGCCCGGTATAAAATACCCTCGTATATTCATTTTGTAACCGCTTTTCCCACCACCGCCAACGGCAAGGTACAGAAGTTCAAACTGCGGGAAATGGGCATCAAGTTGGCCCGGCTGGATGAAGATATGCTGGGCACCGCCTGAGCGGAACCGGCCCGGTTTTCGTTTATACCGGCCTGACCGGGTGAACCCGGAGTATGGCCGTAGAATTTGTTTATTGTGACAAAATATGATAATATACAGAGATGAAAATGTAGCTAAGCCGTTAAGCCATATCGCTTCTTGGATCCGAGCCGGCAGGCCTGTTTTCGACCGGTAGTTAAAACAGGAAGCCGGTTTTAATTTTGGTAATTTTTTCAGTTCAAGGTGAAACGGGAGGAAGCCATGATAGACCGTTACGACTTTAAACAAATCGAAGCCAAATGGCAAAAAAAATGGGCGGAACAAGATATGTACGCGGTGCCGGATTTCAGCGACCGGCCCAACTACTACTGCCTGGAGATGTTCCCTTATCCTTCGGGCAAGCTGCACATGGGCCACGTGCGCAATTACTCCATCGGAGACGTGGTGGCTCGCTTTAAAACAATGCAGGGTTTCAACGTGCTGCACCCAATGGGTTGGGACGCTTTCGGGCTGCCGGCGGAAAACGCCGCCATCAAGCACGGCGCGTTGCACCCGGCCCGGTGGACCATGGACAACATCGATGCCATGCGGGCCCAGCTAAAGCAGTTGGGCATCAGCTACGACTGGAACCGGGAGGTGGCCACCTGCCACCCCGGCTATTACAAGTGGACCCAGTGGCTGTTCCTGCAGTTGTACCACCGGGGGTTGGCTTACAAGAAAAAAGCGGCCGTGAACTGGTGCCCTTCCTGCGCCACCGTGCTGGCCAACGAACAGGTCAAGGAGGGCGCCTGCGAGCGCTGCAAGAGCGACGTGGAAAAACGCGAGCTGGAACAGTGGTTCTTTAAAATTACCGATTACGCCGACCGGCTGCTGGCCGATCTCGACAAGTTGGAAGGATGGCCGGAAAAGGTTAAAATTATGCAGGAAAACTGGATCGGCCGCAGCGAGGGCGCGGAAATCACCTTCGACATCGAGGGGCAAGATGAAACCATCACCGTTTTTACCACCCGGCCGGATACCATCTACGGCGTCACCTACATGGTTTTGGCCCCGGAGCACCCGCTGGTGGAGAAATTAATCGAAGGAAAACCGCAGGCCCAAGAAATCAGGGATTTTATAGCCGGGGTGCGCAACCTGAGCGAACTGGCCCGCACCTCCACGGAAGCGGAAAAAATCGGGCTGTTTACCGGCGCTTATTGCGTCAACCCGGTGAACGGGGAGAAGGTGCCCATCCTGGTGGGTAACTACGTGCTGATGGAATACGGCACCGGCGCGGTGATGGGCGTGCCGGCCCACGACCAGCGGGACTTTGAATTCGCCCGCAAATATGGCCTGCCTATCCGGGTGGTGATTCAACCCCGGGGCGAAGCCCTCGACCCCGATACCATGACCGGAGCTTATACCGGCGAGGGGGCGATGGTCAACTCCGGGCCGTTTGACGGCACCCCGAACAAGGAGGGTATCGGCGCCGTTATCCGCTTTCTGGAGGAAAAGGGAGTGGGGCGTGGTACGGTCAATTACCGGTTGCGCGACTGGCTGATTTCCAGGCAGCGTTACTGGGGGGCGCCCATCCCAATCGTTTACTGCGATAAGTGCGGCGTGGTGCCGGTGCCCGAGGAGGATCTGCCCGTGCTGCTGCCCATGGACGTGGCCTTTAAACCCACGGGGCGGTCGCCGTTGGAGGATCATCCCGCCTTCGTGCACACAACCTGCCCGGCCTGCGGGGGCCCCGCCCGCCGGGAAACCGATACCATGGACACTTTCATGTGCTCATCATGGTATTATTACCGTTACACCAGCCCCCGGGACGAAAACAACGCCTGGGACCCCGAAAAGGTCAGGGCTTGGCTGCCCGTCGACCAGTACATCGGCGGTGTGGAGCATGCCATTTTGCACCTCTTGTACAGCAGGTTCTTCACCAAGGTGCTGTACGACATGGGGCTTGTAGACAACGAGGAACCTTTTACCAATTTGCTCACCCAGGGCATGGTGCTCAAGGATGGGGCCAAGATGAGCAAATCCAAGGGCAACGTGGTGAGCCCGGAAGACATCGTGGCCGCTTACGGGGCCGACACCGCCCGGCTGTTCATCCTGTTCGCCTCGCCGCCCGAGCGCGACCTTGAATGGAGCGACCAGGGAGTGGAAGGGTGCTACCGCTTCCTGAACCGGGTCTGGCGCCTGGTGGCGCCCCTGGGCGACTCCCTGGCCGGTGCCGGGTTGGCAAACCCCTCCGGGCTGGTGGGGGTTAACAGGGATATGCGCCGGATGACCCACCTGGCCATAAAGAAGGTAACCGAGGACGTGGGCAACCGGTTTAATTTCAACACGGCGGTCAGCGCCATCATGGAGCTGGTCAACGCCATGTACCAGTTCCGGGAGGTGCCCGAGTCCGACCGCGACCCCGGGGTAATGCGGGAGGCGGTGGACGCGCTGCTGCTGCTGCTCGCGCCCTTTGCCCCGCACATCACTGAAGAACTGTGGGAGATCACCGGGCACGAGGGCAGCATTCACGCCCAGCCCTGGCCGGCATACGATCCCGAGGCCATCGTGGAGGATGAAATTACCATCGTGGTGCAGATCAACGGCAGGGTGCGCGACCGGATGCTGGTGCCGGCCGGCATCAAACCCGACGCCATGCAGGAACTGGTGATGCAGCAGGAGCGGGTCAAGGAACTCATCGGCGATAAAAAGGTGGTCAAAATAATCCCGGTACCGGGCAAGCTGGTGAATATCGTGGTCAAGTAAATATCAAAAAAGTGGGCAGGTTGAAGCATCTGCCCACTTTTAATCTCTGAAATACATTAGCAGACCAAGCCACAAATTACGAAGTTACCTCCTTTAAAGTCCGCGTCCAGGCGTCGGGGTTGACCCGGTGATATTTACGGCTGCCGTTTACAAGAATTTGGCCCGGCACCGCCTTTTTTTGCAGCACTTCCGGTCCGCGGTAGCGAATCACCCGGTAAAAGGCCATTAAATGCCTCGGGCCGATGTCACTGTCCACCTGGGAACTGAAAATCCAGACCACCTTGGGAATCTTTAGCAGCAAGGCCGGCGTGATCATGGCGCCCGCCAGCTGCCTTATTTCAACCTGCAGGTTCACCGGGCCGTTGATATAATTGCCTTCAAAAACGTCCACAAGAGTGGTTTTTTTACCGTTCATGTCAATCCGGCCGATTATGCCGCTGATATTCACCAGCGTCCGCTGATCTACGCTGATAAAAGCCCCGATGGAAGTCTTGAACAACTTTTCCAGCTGCCGGACAAGATTTTCCCGGCCATACCGGTAGTAAAAGTCCTCCGCGGTTAATGATCCCCGTTCGCTGTCAATCAGTGTATGCTTTGGCACGGATACAATTCCGACGGGACCGTTTTTTTCGGGGAAAAAAGTCAGGTTGATCGCTTTAAGTGTTGGCCCGTCGGTCCACAGGATAATAACGCTTTCCGGGGTGTCGTTTAGATCCTGATTTAATTCTGCGCCGGCTGTCGCAAGGAATGCAAGATTGAGTATTATGGCCAGCGCCGTTGCCGCTGCAACCACTCGCACGATCCATTCTCCCTTCACCATAGCAAGCTGTTTGTGCAACTATATGTCATTTTTTCCGGTATAAACCGGGATAATACAGGCTTGCCATAAGAAACCGCCGGAGCGCAAGATGCAGGCCGGTTTTTGCAGCAAAATCAAAGTAAAAGTATTTAAGGGAAAGGGCTAATAATAAAATTCGGTTGGCGGGTTGGTGCTATAGCTTTTGATGCAGCGGCCGTGGGAGGAACGGAAAAGGTCCCTGTACAGGCGGTCGAAATCTTCCCGGGAAAGGCAGATATAACCGTCGGTATTGGCGAGATAACCGTTTACGAACAGGTTGAAAAAAACATGGCACCTGGTTATTTTGGTAATGGAAAGATGGTATTCATTGGTTGGCGATAACGTCTTCATAGATACATCGTATCAGAAGATCCAAAGCAAAACAACAGGTGAAATAGCCCTGGCGGGCAGGGACTTCTCGTCCGGGAAGTTAAAAATCTCTCCGGATTCGGACCGGGGCAATATTTTATATTGACAGCAAGAGCGCAGGGGTATATACTGTTTAAAGTATGCTTTAACATGCTAAATAGATAACGAGGTAAAGTAAGGAGGACTTGAAGTTATGAGCTTGAAGAAACTGAGACTGGGCCTGCCCAAGGGCAGCCTGCAGGAATCAACGTTTCAGCTGTTTAAACGAGCTGGATTCAATATTTCGGTACGCAGCCGTTCGTACTATCCTTCCATAGACGACCCGGAAATTGAAGTGGTGCTCATGCGCGCCCAGGAAATTCCCCGTTACGTGAACGAAGGGGTGCTGGACGCCGGTCTCAGCGGGCTGGACTGGATCCTGGAAAACGAGGCCGATGTGGTGGAAGTGGCCGATTTGGTCTATTCCAAGCAAACCACCAATCCCATCCGGGTGGTGATCGCGGTGGCGGAAAACAGCAACATCAACTCGGTTCAGGACCTGCAGGGTAAGCGCATTGCCACCGAACTGGTGCGGTTGACCCGTAATTACCTGGCTAAAAACGGCGTAAGCGCCACAGTGGAGTTCAGTTACGGCGCAACCGAGGTCAAGGTGCCCGACCTGGTTGACGCCATCGTTGACATCACGGAAACGGGCAGCTCCCTGCGCGCCAACAAGCTGCGGGTCATCGACACCATTTTGGAATCCACCACTAAATTGCATGCCAACAAGCAGGCCTGGGAGGACCCCTTCAAAAGAGAAAAACTGCAGAACCTTGCGGTGTTGTTGCTGGGCGCGCTGCTGGCCGATTCCAAAGTGGGGCTGAAGATGAATGTGCCCAAAGACAAGCTGGACGATGTGCTGGCCATATTGCCGGCGATGAAGCACCCCACGGTATCCCAGTTGATCAATAGCGACTGGTTGGCCATCGAGGCTGTGCTGCTGGAAAAACAGGTTCGTGACCTGATCCCCGCCTTAAAGCGGGCCGGCGCCCAGGATATTATCGAATACCCCCTTAATAAGGTGATTCCCTAATCATAATGGTCGGTTGCGGAGGCGATCCGGCGTTATTTCGGAGTGTGTTGAACCACCGGGGCGGTTATAAAAAAACGGGGAGGCAGGTGAAAAAAACTTTCCCGTTTTTATTTTTTAACTCAACTGCACAGAATAAGAAAAGGAATAAGGCATTAAAAAATGGTAACGTTTTGTTGTATATTGTAGTATTATTAAAGGGAACTACCCACCGGGAGGAGAAAGCCTGTTGATTCCGTTAAGGGACAGCGCCAGGTCGAGAACCTTTCCCGTTGTCAACCTGGCCATCATTATTTTAAACCTGGTGATTTACTTTAAGGAAGTAACAGTTGAGCCGTATCGCCTCAACCAGATTTTTTATACATACGGTTTAATCCCGGCCGATGTATTGAACACGATTTTCACGGGGGCGCCGCTGACACCGGTGTTGATAAATTTCATCACCGCCACGTTCATACACGGCGGTTGGGTCCACGTTATCGGCAACATGCTCTTTCTCTGGGTGTTCGGGGATAATGTTGAGGACAGGCTGGGACATTTCAAGTACCTGTTGTTCTACCTGCTGGCGGGGATTGCGGGCGGGGTGGTTCATGTTATCACCAACCCGGCGTCGACCATTCCGGTTGTGGGCGCCAGCGGCGCCGTGGCCGGAGTGCTGGGGGCTTACATCATCGCCTTTCCCCGCTCCCGCATTTTGGCCCTGGTGCCCATTATAATTATTTTTACCTTGATGGAGATCCCCGCGGTAATTTTTATTGCTCTGTGGTTTTTCATCCAGCTGTTCAACGGGGTGGCCTCCCTGGGCGGCGCCGCCAACCCGGTGGCCTGGTGGGCCCATGTGGGCGGGTTTTTAATGGGCATGCTGTTAATCAAGATGATGGCGCCGCGGGTGGTCAGGGGTTATTACCGGCCGTAACAAGCAACAAAAGTGTAAAAAGCCGGGGGTAATTTCCCCGGCTTTAAACCGGACAGGGTTTGACCTGCCGTTGAAGTAAATGATCAGAGGAGAACGTGTTCATGGCCAGACAAATAAAAAGGTTATACCGTTCCAGCCGCAATTACATGATCGGTGGTGTTTGCGGCGGGCTGGCGGAATACCTTGGCGTAGACCCGACCCTGGTCAGGCTGGTTTATGTACTGGTTTCCGTAGTTTCCGCCGCATTTCCCGGCATTCTGGTTTACCTGATTGCCTGGCTGGTGATACCCAGGGATTTTACTTGTTAGTATTTTGCATATTCTCTCAATTAACAATAATTTTAAAAGATGAACTTTCCGGCTGTCCGTTTACTATTTAAACCTCGCTGGATATAATGTTAACAAGCTAATTAACAAAATTTAGATTTATTTTTTGACAACTGGTTTAAAATTACATTGAAGCATTGTCGAGGTGAGGATGGTGAACGAACTCACAAGCTTGATCAAGCCGGAGACGGTTGCCGTGGTGGGCGCTTCCCCAAAACCTGGAAAAATTGGCTATACTATAATAAACAATATGATCAATTGCGGTTACAAGGGCAGAATTTTTCCGGTCAACCCCAGGGAGAAGGAAATTTGCGGCCTGGCCGCGTTCCCGTCGGTGGCCGACATTCCGGAACAAGTGGATCTGGCCATAATTGCCGTGCCCGCTGCCCGGGTGCAGGGCGTGGCCGAAGAGTGCGGCCGGGCCGGGGTCAAAAACCTGGTGGTGATCACTGCCGGTTTCAAAGAAGTTGGGGCTGAAGGGCTGGAATTGGAGAAAAAGCTCCTGCAGACCTGCCGCGATTACGGTATGCGCATGCTGGGTCCCAACGTGGTGGGACTTATTGATACGCATACTCCCATTAACGCCTCCTTTGCGGCGCAGTTTCCCAAACAGGGAGAAATCGCCTTCCTGTCGCAGAGCGGCGCCATGCTGGTGGCCCTTCTGGACTGGAGCGCCTCGGTGGGGCTGGGTTTCAGCAAGGTGGTCAGCCTCGGCAACAAGGCCGACCTGTCCGAAATTGACTTTATTGAAGAAGCCGCCGCCGACCCCAATACCAGGGTCATCATGTGCTACATCGAAGACATCGTGGACGGGCCCCGGTTCGTGGAAGTAGCGTCGCGGGCGGCGCGGCAAAAACCGATCATCGTGATTAAATCGGGCACCAGCCAGGCCGGAGCGCAGGCAGCTTCCTCCCATACCGGCGCCCTGGCGGGCAGCGACCTGGCATACGATGTGGCCTTCCGCCAGTGCGGCATCATCAGGGCCCGCACCATGACCGAGCTTTTCGAACTGGCCGTGGCTTTCGCCAAGTCCCCCGTACCCGGGGGTAACCGGGTGGCCATTGTCACCAATTCCGGCGGGCCGGGGATCATCGCCACGGACAACGTGGAAAACAGGGGATTGCAAATGGCCCGCTTTACCAAGGAGACCCTGGAAGAATTACGAGAAAACCTACCCGCAGAGGCAAATATTTACAACCCCGTGGACGTGCTGGGCGACGCCAAGGCCGACCGGTACAGGTTCGCCCTGCAAAAAGTCTGCGCCGACCCCAACGTGGACAGCGTGGTTGTGTTAATGTGCTCCGTGGGGGTTACGCAACCGGTTGAAACCACCGAGGCGATTCTGGAGGCCCGGAAAGAATTTCCCGATAAGCCCATTTTTGCGGCATATATGGGAGGTGAAAGCCTGGCTGAAGGCGCTGCCATGCTGGCCCGGGCGGGGGTGCCCTGCTTTACTTTCCCGGAACCTGCCATTGCCGCAATCAGCGGGTTGGTGAAGTACAATGAAATAGTGAATAGCCCGGTGGAGGAAGCCGCAGCCGGTTTGCAGGGTATTGACCGCAAGGGAGTCAAGGCTATATTTTATGATGTAATCAAGGATAATCGCCTGGTATTGCTGGGTAGCGAAGCGGCTGAAGTTGCCCGGTGTTACGGCATCTCCGCGGCGCCCGTGGCGCTGGCTACTTCCCCGGAGGAAGCCGTGGATGAGGCCGAAAAGATGGGCTACCCGGTGGTGTTGAAAGTAGCCTCGCCAAAGATTCTGCACAAAACCGACGTGGGCGGCGTAAAAATAGGCCTGGGCTCCGCCGGCGAAGTGCGCCAGGCGTTCATGGAAATCATGGATAACGTGCATGGTTACATGCCCCAGGCTGTTATTTACGGCATCGAGGTGCAGAAAATGATGCCGAAGGGAACGGAACTGATCATCGGCATGACCCGGGACGTCCAGTTCGGCCCCCTGATCGCCTTTGGCCTGGGCGGCATTTACGTCAACCTGCTCAAGGACGTCAGCTTCAGGCTGGCTAAAGGACTGACGGAGCGGGAGATTGAAAACATGCTGCGGGAAACCAAGGCTTATACCCTCCTGCGGGGCTACCGGGGTGAAAAACCCCGGGACATTGCCGCGCTGGTGGACGTGATACGGCGGGTGGCCGCACTGGTTAATGATTTCCCGGAAATTACCGAGATGGATATAAACCCTGTTTTTGCTTATGAAGATGGAATTTCCGCCCTGGATATCAAAATCACCATATCGTGAGGTGTTCGCTGATGAAAAATCTTTATATTATCGGTAACCCCGATAGCGGTAAAACGGCGGTAGCCCTGGGTTTGGCTTTAAAGTTCAAGGAGCTTGGTTACCGGGTGGGCTATTTCAAACCGGTGGATACCGGGAGAAAATCGGCTTCCGGCAAAATTCCCGGCGGAGATGCCGTGTTGATGAAGCATGTGCTGGAAATGGAAGCGCCGGTGGGATTGATCAGCCCGGCTAAAGCGGGGCCTTCCTATTTAAGCAGGCCCGGCGCCAACATGACTTCGCTGCGGGAGATCAGGTCGGCCTTTGATGAAATTTCCCGCGACTGTGACGTGGTGTTGGTGGAAGGGGCGATATATCCTTACGCCATGTCTTCGGTTGGCCTGGATCCCTTAACCCTGGCCCGGGAGTTTGGCTCACAAATCATTACGGTAATGAAGGTGGAAAACGATTTCAGCCTGGACCAGGCGATATTTTACAACCGTTACATGGCCCAGCGGCAAACCCTGGCCGGTACGGTGTTCAACAACGTGCCCAGGCCGCTGCTCGCCAAGACCGAGGGGGTTTTCAAGCCCATCCTGGAAGAGGCGGGATTTAAAACGCTGGGCGTTATCCCCAGCCGCCCCGAAATTTCCGCTCCCACCGTCAGTGAATACCAGGAAAGGTTGGGCGCCGATGTCCTGGTGGGCCAGGAAAACATGGACCGGCTGGTGGAGGACGTCGTGGTGGGCGCCATGACCATGGAGAGCGCGCTGACTTATTTGCGCCGGGCGGCCAACAAAGCGGTGGTGCTGGGCGGGGACCGGTCGGACCTGGCCCTGGCGGCGCTGGAAACCCACACCTCGGTGTTGATCCTTACCGGTGGGCTGTATCCAAACGTGAAAGTGCTGGCCCGGGCGGGCGAAAAGGGAGTGCCCGTGCTGCTGACACACCAGGACACCTACACTGTCATTGAAATGCTCGGCCAGGTGTCGAGGCACCTCAAACCCAACGACCAGGCCGGCATAGACGTCGCCCGGGACAACGTCAACCGGTACTGTGACTGGCAGCAACTGGTCAAGGCGCTGGAACTATAGACTTTGTCGATTATTGAAAGGCCCCGTGCAGGGGCTTTTTGTTCTAAGGTGGCCCGGATTATCCGCGCTTATAATTGATATAATCCGTTACGGAATTGATGATGTGCCGTTTGACTTGTTCCCGGGCCTCCGGGGGAATGTTTTCGTTGACGGGAATGTCGTTGTATCCGGCCAGCCTGTGATACTGGACGATGCCATCGCCCACCATGCGCCCGTCGTCCGTTACCCGGTAGTGCACAATATAACTGGGGTCGACGGAATGGTCCGGGTCAACCCTTACTGCAATCCGGTACGCCAATTGAATACCCCCTGGTAATTTATTATTGTTTATTATTTCACCGCCAGCAAGTTTATAAAACCGGTTTTGGGTGGACTGCGCGCCGCCTCCGTGGTACCATTAGCAATAGGATTCGGCCGGGCGCATATAATAAACTACATTCGCCGGCTTGAATTTGAGAAATGGTAAGAAAAGGAGGAGGCCAATTGCCTTTGCTGCACGCGGACGGCAGGGTATTTGACTGTGATGCCATTCTGTTGGATAAGGATGGTACCCTGCTTGATTTCAAGGTGATGTGGCTGGAGTGGTCGAGGTATATTATCGATGAGATTATGGCCGCCTTAAAATGGGAAGCGGTTTCGCGAAAAACGCTGGAGGATGCCATGGGGGTCGACCTGGCGGGCTGGCACGTGGACCCGGAGGGCCCGCTGGCGGGCGGCACCATGACCGGGTTACGGGACGCCCTGGTGCATGTGCTGGAACAGGCCGGGATGAGCGGGAAAGCGGCGCACGGGCTGGTAACGGACGTGGCCCGGCGCTCCGAGACGGCCATGGACTGGGGTTTTTTAACCAGGCCGGTGCCGGGGCTCGAGGAACAGCTGGCCAACTTGCGGCGCGGTAAATTCAAGCTGGCGGTGGTCACCGCCGACGTTACCGAAAGATCCAGGCTTTCGCTGGCGTCATTACAACTAATCGATTACTTTGATGCCGTAATTGGCGCCGACCTGGTCAAGGAAACCAAGCCCGCCCCGGATATGGCCCTGCTGGCCTGTTCCCGGTTGGGGGTGAAGCCCGAGCGGGCGGTGGTCGTCGGGGACACCCCCAGGGATGTATTCATGGCCAAAAGCGTGGGCTCGGGGAGCATCGGTGTTCTTTCCGGGGTTTGCACCCGGGAACAGCTGTCCGTTGCCGATGCCGTGGTCCAGTCGGTATCCGAGCTAAGGGTTTAGTTTTTCCAGGGCCAGTTCCCCTTCCAGGTGGTCGATGAACTGCCGGGCCGAACGCGGTGAGCGCCCGTTGTGCCAGGCGGACCACTGCAGCGCACGCCGGCGCAGGTCTTCGGAGGATATGGACAGGTTTCTCCGCCCGGCCAGCCCGGCGACAATGTTCAGGAACAGTTCCTGGTCCGGGGTGGGGAAGATGATGGTGATGCCGAAGCGATCGGACAGCGATAATTTTTCCTGCACCGAATCCATGCCATGCACTTCCCCGCCGGTTGCGCCCGGTTCGCGGTCGGTGAAATTTTCCCGGATCAGGTGACGCCGGTTGGAGGTGGCGTAAATGAGCACGTTGGTGGGCCGTGCTTCCAGTCCTCCCTCCAGCAGCGCTTTCAGGTCCTTGTAACCCGTTTCGTTTTCTTCAAAGGACAGGTCGTCCACGAACAGGATAAACCGGTGCCTGCGGTGGCGCAGTTCCTTGATAATGTGAGGAAATTCAACCAGTTGCTGCTTGGGGACTTCCAGCAGGCGCAGGCCCCGGGGCCAGTACTCGTTGAGCAGCGCCTTGACCGTTGAGGATTTGCCGGTGCCGCGGTCGCCGTACAGCAGGATGTTGTTGGCGGGGAGGCCGTGCAAAAACTGCAGGGTATTATGGATAATTTCCCGCCTGACATCCTGGTACCCGATGAGCTCGTCCAGGGTGACCGGGTCGGGCCGGCTGACGCCGCACAGGGAGCCGTTTTGCCACTTGAAAGCGATATGGCGCCCGAACAGGCCGCAGCCAAATTCGGCGTAATGGGCGGCCAGCGGACCGGCCAGCTTGTCCCACCGCGGCGCGGCGGCCATTTCTTCCTTGAACCGCACCCGCACTTCCAGCCAGGCGGCGGATTGTTCTCCGGCGGGCGGGGGTGCCGCCGGGAGGGGCAGCCTCGCCAGGTGCCCGGGCAGCGGGGGATGGCGGGGCAATTCCCGTGTGGTTGCTTCCAGCACCGCTTCGGCGCCGTTTTCAAAAACCAGGCGCAAAATAGCCAGGTCCCTTTCCACCGCCGGCATGAAAACGGTATAGTCGATATTGGAACTGTAGGCCGCCAGGCTGAAGGGGTTGACGTCATCCAGGATCAGGTCCAGCAAATGGTTTTGCCAGGCGTCGGCGCCGGTCGTGGGGTTGGCCGTTTGGGCCAGCAGGTGGTACAGCTTGCCGTAAGTGTGGGCGGGATGTGCCGGCCCGCCGGGGTTCGCCAGCGCCGCAAGATGGTCCATGTAGGCGCGTACCACGGGATCATGCAAAATGTTGCGGTAAAGGGTGAGGCTGTTTAAAGCGTTGACAATTGTTTGCATGTTCATGGGCTACCTCTTTTCATGGTTTAACATATTTAAGCCCGCCGACCTGGGTCAACGGGCGTTTTTACTCCGCACCGCGGATTAAATAGGTATTTCATAGAAAACCTCTTTTATTCTTCCAGTAGCGGATATATTCTTCGTATAATTTGCCCCCCGGACGCCATTCCATCCTGGTTTGCTCCTCCGTTTTGTATGTCTCCGTCCAGAGGTTCAGTTTTTCTTTAATTAATTGCCTGATTTTTTCGTCGCGGGGCCGGTGTGTGTAAACACACAGCACCGAGTGCTTGATATAGGGACAGGGATCGCACTTGGGGTATTTATTGGCAAATTTGGCCATATTGATCGCGCCGCTGTTGGCCAGTTCGTCCAGCCGCGGCGCCAGGGCTCTGAAAAAATCGGCGCTGCCCTCGTAAATCCACTTGCCTGCCACTTTATTGTCCACATCGGGCGCAAAGATATAGGTCCAGACGTTGCCAACCTGAATCATTTCCAATCCCCTTTAATTCCTTTTAAAAGACCCGTTGTTTGCTTTAAAATCATCAACTTAAGATATATTATACTAAACGGAGGGAATCGAGTGAACAATAAAGATTTAGTTTATTGTATACATGAAGGGGATGCCACCGCCTTCGGCAGGCAGGCCCTGCACGCCGCTGCCGTGGATTTCAGGCATCCCCGCACCGGTGTCCCGGTGAAACTGCGCGCCCCTTTGCCCGGGGATATGAGGCGGCTGATCCGCCGGATCGCCCCTTAACCGCTGTGCTTTATCGCGGGGCCTACCGGCCGGCGAGAATAACCAGCACGGCGATCACGCACGCCAGGGTGACCAGGGAAAGCGACGCCCCGGCCCGGAGCAGCTTGTGCAGCACGGCCAGCCTGGCTTCAAGCCGGGCAAATTTATCACCCACTTCCACGGTCAACTTGGCCGTGCCGGTTTCGATTTCTTGCCGCAGGGCGGTGATGTCTTGCTCCAGCAGGTTGAATTTCTGTTCCGTGGGCAGGAGCAGGCCTTTTTTCAGCGACTGGGCCAGCGAGGTGGTCAATTCGGGGCCGGCTGTTTCCCGAGGCATGTCGTATAGCCTGGCCACGCGGTTACACCCCCTCGGAAGCCTGGTTTACGGCGTCCCGGATGGCGGTCAGGACCAGCAGGGGGATTTCCTCCACTTTCTGTTCCAACCGGGATACGCGATCCTTGAGTTCTTCAATTCCGGCCCGGTCCTGGATTTTCAGTTCCTCCATGGTATTAAGCAGCCTGCTGTTTTCGTTCAGCACGGGCTGAATAAACTTGGTCTTCAGGCCGGTTAAAATTTCGGTTAAAATTTGCTGCACATCGTCGTTCTGCCCCTTGAAAATGCCTGTGGAAGCCATGTAAATTCCTCCCCTTTATATTTTTTTCAGTGCCCGGTTGAGGGAATTTAACAAATCATATATTTCCCTGGTATGATTTTCGTTTACCAGGCGGGCCAATTCCTGAACCAGATCGCGCTTAATTTCCTGTCCGGTGCTGTCGCTGACTTCCCTGATGATTTTCCGCAGCCTGTCATCCAGCGCTCTGGCGTTCTCCATGACTGATCCCTCCCAAGGAAGAAATGTATCGTTCCAGCTCTTTAATGGCGGCGGTGTGGCGTTCGACGGCGGAGGAAAGCTCGGGGGACTGCTGTTTATTGGGGCGCAATACCCGGGCCGGTTGTTTAAACCGGTTTTCCCATTGCTCCCTCGCCCGGTGAAAAGCGTTGCGGATGCGGGATTCTTCCCGGGTCAGTATTTCGCAAAGCGCATTCCGGGCTTCCGGCAGGTGGAATTTACTTTCCAGCAGCTGGTCGATGGCCCTTTCCATGTCCCCGGCGTTAAAACCGGGAATGTTTATACCGGTTTCCCCAAACCACTCCCGGTGAAAACGGGCCAGCCTTGAATTGACGTCACCGGCCAGATCCCGGCAGGAGGGAACCGGATTCACCTTGCGGGACAAGCCCAGGAGACCTTTGCGCACCACCTGCCTGCCTTCCCGCAAGCCCCGAAAATCCTCCGGGCTGTTGAAAGCAGCGATTTTTGCCCGCCACGCCGCCAGATTTTGTCCGATTTCGTCCAGCAGTTTCTCCACCGCCGGTTCGAACTGTTCCCATTGTGAATTGTTTGTGTCTGTTTCCGGTGCGGTGCGGGATATTATTGAATCCAAGATACCTGTGGCCGCGCGGAGGTATTGCCGGTAATTATCCTCGCAGCGCGATTCCCAGATCTGGTTCTTCAACTGGTTTATCAACCGGGAGAAATTCTCTCTGTCGCGCCCGGTCAGGGCATCCAGGGCGGAGATGAAATGAATCCGGTCGGGGCGCACCGTGCCGGCCGAAGGTTTAACCATGTTCTCGTGCAGGAAATTGCGCACTTTTTCCTGCTCCCGGGAGGTCAGGGCATCGGCGAAATTGACCGCGACAAATAACTTGCGGGCCGAAGCCTTGTCGCCGGAAAAAGCGTTTATAATCATCCGCACAATCCCCAGGTCCGGTTTGGTTAAAATATGCTTGCCGTTGAGAAACAGGAGAAAACAATCCGAGGCCGGCAGGTAGCGGGCGGTGAGTTCCCGGTGCCGGTGATAGACGGAATCAAGCCCCGGCGTGTCCACAAACGTGGCCGCCCGTAACAGTTCCGCGGGGTGACTGATTTCAATATTTTTCACCCGCAGCGCCAGGTGCGACCCGGCGATTTCCGCCAGAGCCAGGCGGCCCGCCTCGGTTTCCAGGTTTAACTCGGTTTTTTCGGCATTCTGGAAATGAACAATGAATGCATCCGCCAGGTTGCTACCAGTGAACTTTTGGACGGGGATTTTTTTAAACAGCGATTTCCAGGGACGTTTGCCGTTATGAAAGCTTCGCTTTACCCTGGCGAAGGCCGTCTTCAACTGTTCCAGCTCCCGCAACACCCCGGCGGCGGTAATCCCGGATAAAACACCGTTTTTGCTCTGCTCCAGAGCGGTGATTGGGCCGGACAACCCGGGATCGGTCAACCAGCGCTCCAAAGTGGCCAATTCATGGCGGCAAATGATGACGTGATCGCCGTCCCTGTAATGGGTGGGGATCACCACACGCCGGGCGTAGGTGACGGTGGCTTTTTTTACCGCCCCGTGCTTGAGCAGGGTGATGGCAAAAGTGGTGGGGCGGTTTTCTGCGGGCAACAGATTTTCGCCCATAATGGCGTTGAAAAAGGTGGACTTGCCGCTGGAAAAACCTCCGGCGGCCGCAACCAGGTACTGCTCCCGGTCCAACCTGGCGGCAAGGGCTTTAAGCTCGTCAAGGGCACCGGGGCAGGAGGACAGTGCCCGGTCGGCCATGATTCCTTCCAGCAGGGACTTGATTTTGGACCTTACCTCTCCCGGATCGGGAGCCCGGCCGGCTGTCGCGTATACAACCTGAACTCCGCCCGGGGGTTTTGCCGTGGCTGTTGGTTTCTCCAGCATGGTTCTAATTTGCTGCGAAACGGGTGGGATGGATTTGACCAGGTTTTGGCCGTGGATAACCCGGCGGGCGCACTCCCGGGCCTCCCAAAACTTGACCAGGAACGCGGAATCACCGGATTCACGCAAGGAACCGGCGACCAGACCGGGTATCCGGCTGTCCAGTTCCTTTAATTTTCCGTTTACACGCTGTAAAGTTGTTGTCGCGGCCCTGTCCTCGATGAAATAGCGGAATTTTTCCACGTCACCGGGGTCCATGGTGTTGATCAAGTAAACCGTGATTTCGCCGCCGCATATTTCCCGCAGCACCCGGCGGGATTCTTCCAGGGAACTGCCGTCGCACCGGCCCAGGTTGCAGTTGATCCAAAAGGAGATCCGGGCCGCGCCCCGGTGCTCCACCAGTTCCCGGATGGCGATCCGGTCCGCTTCACCCGGGCCGCGCTGGTGCAGCAAGTAAACAATGTGGTCGGCTTCCTTCAGCCCGCCGGGCAGGGACGGCGGGCCGTTGACGGCGTCGGTGCCGGGAGAGTCAATCAGGTGCAGTCTTTGTAAAAGAGCATGCTTGAACTGCACGTCCACCTTCTGAATCTCCCGGCCCGGCGCCTGCTTTTTGGCCAGGAGCCCGGCCAGTTCGGAAACCGTCAGCGCGGTAACCTGGCGGCCGGTGTAATGTACCCGGGCCAGGAAACGCTCGCCGTAACTGAAGCGGATTAACGAAGAAGTGGTGGGGATGATGTCGACCGGCGAGATTTGCTGCCCCAGCATGTTGTTGATCAAAGTGGACTTGCCCGTGTTGTAGGGCCCCGTAAACGCGACGGCCGGCACGTCCCGGGGCGTGGTGAAAGTTTCCCTCAGCTCGTCAACGCGCGCGAAGTATTTATCCAGGTTTTGCATAAAATAAAACCCCCGTAAAACATAAGGATGTCCAAGTCCCCTTGTTGGAATATATTAAACATTCAAGGCCGGTATGACCCATTTTTGGGGGCCGGGGGTCCGGAATTATTTGATGCAGCGTCCTGATGCCTTCTTCAGGGAAAAATAGGAACAAAATCAAAAGGCTGGCAGTAGTATATAATGCATAACTCATGCGGGCTTGTTTAAAGCCGGGGGCTAAGCGTTTGTGGTCTTCCAATACCGTAAATGTTTTGGGGGAGGGTATAGTTATGAACTTTCGCCGGGTTGACGATTTCAATGAACGAATAGCGGAAATTGTCAGCAGGTTAACCGGAAATATGTGGTTTTTTTGGGCATCTCTAGTTTTTATTTTAATTTTACGTTTTTCACACCCTCCATCAGTGAGCGAACTCCTTTTAAATTTTGAAAATGACTTGCAACTATTGTTATTGGCGGCTAATGCCGTAGTAGGGGCAAATCAAATGAAAATGTTGATCCAAATATTAAAAAATATTGAAGAGGAAGGGAAGCATATCGAAAAAGTAGTAGCTACGTTAGATATTAAAGATAATGTACCTAACGAGTAACACTCGAATTTTTTTATCCGGTTAATGACCAAGTAATAATGGGATGCATAGGTTATATTGACAGGAAAATACTGACAGAGGCCAGGGCTGGAAGGGGTGATACGGTATGTCACACAATTTCACGATGGGCTACCCGGCAATATTCTTCGGTATGATGTGCTTAGTCCTCTTTGTGGTGCAATTTACCAAGGGATTTATTAAAAACAAATTTTCGGACTGGGTTGTTCGCTTATATTGTCTGGGCTGGGCCTGGTTGCTGCAAGCTTATTTACTGTATGCGCGGCATGATTTCACTGCAAAATCCGCGGGGCTGGCCGGGCTAAACGGTATCCTGGTTGCTCTGGCGGCAATGGGCGCTTATGAAGCGATTAATGATCCAAAGGCGGAAAAGATTAAGTTGAAAGGTGAACTATTATAGCGCCCGGCAAGGGCGGAATGGGATCACGAACGGAACCAGGTCGTAAATTAATAACTTAAAACCCTTAAGGGAATGCATCCTGATTCCTTTAAGGGTTTGTTTTTTTGGTAGGGTTGCTTGATGAACCGGTGTTCCGGCGCCAGGTGTCCGAAGCTTACTTCAATAGGCGGGGCAGGCATTCTTCGGCATAGCGCCGGATTTCACCGGGATGCCAGAAGGACATGGCTTTGGAGGCCACAAGTTTGGCCCGGGGTATAGTGAGGCGGGCGATAATCCGCCGGGCCTGTTCGATTTGCTCCGGTGCCACCACCAGTTCATTCACCCCCAGCGCCACCAGCAGGGGTATTGCCGCCGGCTGCCCGGCCAGGGGAGCCGCGACGCCCACCGGCTTGCGCCGTTTACGCACTTCTGCCGCCAGGCTTTCAAGTTGAAACAGGAAGGAAGGGGTATAGTCGTGCAGCAGCTCGTTGCAATTAGAGGCGCCGTTGTCGCCCGTCGCCAGGGTATGGCCTTTTAGTTTTTCGCTGACGATAAAAAAGGATATTTCAAAGGACAGCACCGGAGCCATCACCACCGCCGCCGGGGTTTCCACCTCCACCCCCAGCTCGATAAAAGAGTCAAAACTTATATTTTGTTCCGTGAATTCGCTGTGGATTTTATTGATCATTTCCTTGACCCGGAGGATTTCCGAAACGTCGGATACCATGGGCAGCATAAGGCGAAAACTGCCTTCCGCGCCGGCCCTGATCAAGGCCCTGAGCTGGGTTTCCAGTATTTCCGGGTGGGCCAGTCCCAGGCGCACGCCCCGGCATTCATCCGGCAACCCGGCGTCCCGCAAGGCGGGTATGCAACGGGCGGGCAACTGCAGGGTGCGCACCGTAACCGTCCGATTGTTCATCTTCCTGTTGATTTGCAACAGCGTTTCCAGCTGTTCCTCTTCCCCCGGCAGGTCGTTGCGGTTCAAATACATGAAATCGGTGCTCAAGAGGCCGATCCCGTCGGCATCGGACCCGGCCGCTTTTTCCACCTCTTCCATGGAATAAGCAAATGTGTTCACCAAAATAGTATGACCGTCCACTGTTTGGGTTCCAGGTTCGTTCAATTGTTTTTCACCTTCTAAATGAGTTATTTATAATCTGGCGTTCAAGGTTTGTTAGTTCCAGCAGCACCTTGTTGTTGGCAAACAGGAAAAAGTGCTCGAGATCGTCCTCAACCCGCTCGGCGGCGGCTTCAATCAGCCGGGCCACTTTGGCGGTATTGATATTGATGCGATGCCGGGCAAACATCTGGATCCGGTATTTGTTGGCCAGGGACTGGGGTGTGGCGCGGAAAACCTCGATATACCCGGAGAACCCCGAAATGCGTGATTTTAGGTGCCGGGCGTCGTTTCCCGTCAGCCCCGCCAGGATGTCGCCCAGCTTATCAATCAGTTCTTGATTGTTAAAGGCCCGGCGAATTGTCCGCCCGTATGTATCAAGGGCGCTGACCCGCAGTTCGATACCCATTTCCACGATATTGTGCGCTTTCCACCAGCCCATTTGGGGAGGGATATTGCACGCCTCAATCGTTTCCGCCACCAGCGCGCGGCCCTTTTCAAAGCAGTAGCCGCGCTCGTAGCCCGGGTATTTTTCATCTCCGAAGTAGTCCAGGCCGCAGGGGGAGATACCGTGTGATATGGCGCCCCGGGCAAAATCGGCCAACTCCTGGTTATCCCTCAGGAGGTAAAACAATTCCTGTCCCATACTGTGGGCCCGGGCGTGGTTCAGTTTCGAGCTGATCACCATATCAGGGAAAAGACTTCCCAGCGTGATGGCGTCCGAGGTGCGGCCCAGCACCATCTCGGCAAAGTAAACGTGTGTTTGCGGATATATGGCGATCTCCCCCCTTGCCAAGAAAGATGAATATGATTATTCTAAGTATATGTCAAAGCAAACGTTCATCAAGGCTTCTTCAATATTGTTAATTTTATTTGTGGCCAGCAGGGTGCTGGGGTTTGTGCGGGAGCAGGTGATCGCTGCGCTGCTGGGCACATCGGCGCAGTCGGATGCCTTCGTGGTTGCGGCCACCATCCCGTTTACTTTTTCCTATATTCTCGGTGTTTCGGCGGGAAACGCCTTTCTGCCTATTTATACGGGAAGGCTTCAAGATCAAAACAGGGCCCGCATGGCCTCCACGGTTTTTTATTTTACCGGCGCCCTGGTTAGCGTTTTAACGCTGCTGGGTTTGATCTTCACCCCCCGGGTGGTGGATTTACTGGCCCCGGGTTTCACCGGGGAAGCCCGCCGGCTGGCTCTTTTATGCACCCGGATCATGCTGCCGTCCACAATATTTTTAACCATTGGCTTTCTGGCCAAGGCGGCGCTTAACGCCCACCGGGAATTTACCGTTCCCGCGCTGGCGCCGGTGTGGCAAAACGTAATTTTTTTAGTGATGATCATTCCACTGGCCAAGTACATGGGGCCGGGGCTGGCCTGGTGCACACTGGCGGGGGCGCTGGTATTTTACGTGTATAATTTGCCGGCGATGAGGCGCTTCGGCATCCCCCTGCGCCCGCTTGTGGATCTTAAGGACCCGGATGCCCGCCGGGTACTACAGCTGGCGGTTCCGGTGATTCTTACCACCCTGGCCGCCAGGGGATTCGTGTTCGTGGACCGCTGGTTCGGTTCCCATCTGGCGGAGGGCAGCATCGCCGCCCTTAATTTTGCCAACCGGGTGCGCGAACTGCCCTACGGTATGTTTACGGCGGCTGTCTCATCGGTTTTATTTCCGGCACTGGCCGCCGCCGCGGGCCGGCGGGACATGCAGTCGCTGCGGGACAGGACCGCCATGGGCCTGCGGCTGGTGGCGCTGGTGACCTACCCCGGTTCGGTGCTGTTAATGGTACTGGCCGTACCGGTGGTACGCCTGTTGTTCGAGCGCGGGGCTTTTGACGCCTCGGCCACCACCGCCACCGCGACCGCCCTGTGGTTTTACGCCCTGTCCGTGGCGGCCATGTCGGCCAATTCCGTACTAACCTACACTTTTTTGAGCCTGCGCGACGCCATGCTGCCGCTGTGGGCGGGTTTGGCCGGGTTGGCGGTCAATATTGGTCTGGATTACCTGCTGGTCGGGCGGATGCAGCATGCCGGCCTGGCCCTGGGCAACACTGCCGGGTTTTTCGTCACCGTGGTATTTTTCCTGGTTTTCCTGCCCGGCCGTCTTCCGGGGTTTGACTGGCGGCGACAGGCAACGGACCAGTTGAAAATAATCGTTGCCACCCTGGTTTTCGCCCTCGTCTTGCGGCTGGCGGGCGGGTATGCCGGGCTTTTCGCCCCGGGGCTTTCCCTGGCCGGGCAGCTGCTGGGCATGACGCTGGCGGTGGGGGCGGCGGGAATTGTTTATTTGCTGGTGCTGGTGTTGTTAAAAGTTGAAGAAGTTGATGCCATCAGGCAAAGATTTATAAAATAGTATTGTTTTAAACATAATATTATAATATATTAGTTTACAAAAGATGCTCGGGAGTGTTGGCAATTGAAGAATCTAACAAATTATGAAGAACCGGCCAGGCTGCTCAAGGCGCTCGCCCACCCCACCCGCCTCTGCATTGTTGCCGGTCTGTTGAACGATACCTGCAACGTGAACAAAATGAAGGATTGCCTGGCCCTGCCTCAATCCACCGTCTCCCAGCAACTGGCTATTCTGCGGGCGCAGGGCATTGTGGACGGGGTGCGCAACGGCACCGAGGTTTATTACAAGGTGACCAATGAAAAAGTGAAAGAACTGGTTAAAGTGCTTTTGGGCGACAATCCCGAAGTTTTTAAATAAAGCACGGGCAGGCTGCCGTTAATCCCAACGGCGCAAGGCCCGGCACCCGTTCAGGTAATTGAATTTCTTGCCCTGCCAGGTGTCTTCCTCTTCCAGTAACCGTTCCAGTTCGGTTTTTATTTTCCACCAGCTGGCATCCCAGTTGCAAAATAGCACTTCATTTTTGGGGCCTTTACCCACCAGCCGCTGGATAACTATTTCCGGGTCGAGATATTCCAAAAAGGTGATCACCCGCCGCACATATTCCTCCAGTGAGATCAGCCGGATTTCACCGCGTTCATACATGTCGCCCAGTTTGGTGCCCCGGACGATGTACAGCGAGTGCAGTTTGACATACCGCACGCCCAGGGCCGAAATGATTTTGGCGTTTTCAATCACGTCCTGCATATCGTCCCACGGAAGGTTTAAAATGAGGTGGGCGCAAATTTCAAATTGCCTCCGGTGGATGCGGAGCACCGCGTCCAGGAATTCCGCCAGGGTATGGCCCCGGTTTATTTTACGCAACGTGTGGTAGTTGACCGTTTGCAGGCCCAGCTCAATATTGATGTCCAGGTTTTTTTCATCCCGAACCCGGGTTAATACATTCAGGTAATCTTCGTTGATGCAATCGGGGCGGGTGGATACGGATATGCCCACAATGTCTTCTTCCGCCGCGGCCGCCCCGATGTTGGCGGCGAACTGTTCCAGCGGCAGGTAAGTATTGGTGAAAGCCTGGAAATAAGCAATAAACTTTTCGGCGTTGAACCGCCGGCGAAAAAAATCCTTGTTCCGGCGCAACTGTTCCCACACCGTCAGCGTGTTGGGCAGGGCGTCAAACCCGGATCCCTGCTCGTCACAGAAAATGCAGCCGCCAAACCCCAGGGTGCCGTCCCGGTTGGGACATGTGCCGGGCAGGTTAACCGGTAGCTTATATACTTTCCCGCCGAATTTTTTAATTAAGTGTTCGGAATAAATGTTATAGCGACTCTTTTTCATTTGTTCACCCAAACTACTTTATGCAAATTTTATCACATTTTAACTCAAACCTGAAGGCCGTGAGATGTTCCCGGTCTTTTTTATTTACCACCGCGCGTGCCGGCATCCCCCGGGAAGTTGCATGTTATGGAGCGTGATGGCTAGACATGCGTGACGAAACTGTTTTATCCCTGAAAGGTAATTAAATTGACGATTTCCTGGGGGTTACTAACGATAAAATCAGGTTTTGCCTTGATTAATAAATTTTTGGAATCGTAACCCCAGGGCACGGCTATAATCCTAACGTTATTTTTTTGGCATGCAACAATATCCCTGCATTCATCTCCGATGTAAACAACCTCTTCCCGTTTTAGGTTGTTTTTGCGCAAAAACATTTGAATGGCCTTCTCTTTGCCCAAAAAATTGCTTGAAGAATAAATGCCGTCGAAAATATCGATATTGTTTTTCTTTAAAAAATCACTAATATTACCGGTTGAGTTTGAGGATATAATGCTGAGCCCAAACCCCTTTTCTTTAAGTTTTCTAATGGTATCCTTAACCCCTTTAAAGGTATTTAACGAACCTATTGATTTTTGATAATTTCTTTTTAGCTCGACTGCAAGTATGGGGATCATATACAAAGGTACTCCTATAACCTTGCATCTTTCCAGGATAGATAAGGATCGCATGTACTCGTATTCCGATTCTTTTATTTTGTGAAACTTATATTTTTCGGCTAGTTCGTTAAGCAATTTTACGGCCAGATATCTTGAATCAACTATCGTTCCATCAAAATCCCAAATGACGTGTTTAATCATCTCTATTTGCTCTTCCTTTCATATTTTTCCCAAAATGCCCGGTTTGGATGATAATAACATAATATGCCAGATATTAATTTTGTTTTACTTTGGTTAAGCATTCCACCGCGATATTACATATTATATGTTATCCACCATTACTAATTATTGGCACTGATAACAGGAACTTTTTCAGGCGCCGGTAAAATTTCGGAAATTTAATTGTTAAGCAGGGGGGCTAAATGATAATGGAAAATCATGCTGCCTGTTATGAGCAAGCTGAAGCACAGCCGCAAGAGCAAGACTTGTTAAAAATTATCGACAGGCAAAAGCTGCCCAGGCATATAGCCATTATAATGGATGGCAACGGCAGGTGGGCCCAAAAGCGGGGACTGCCACGTTCTTTCGGCCACCGGGCCGGTGTGGAATCGCTCAAAGAGATAGTAAACATCTGTTGCGAGTTAAAAATTGAGGTGCTCACGGTTTACGGGTTTTCCACCGAGAACTGGAACAGGCCCCGGGTAGAGGTAGAGAATCTAATGAATTTGCTGGTTGAATTTTTAAACGTAGAAATTGAAGAGTTATGTAAAAAAGGTGTCCGGGTCAACCCGATCGGCATATGGGAGGAATTGCCTCAATTAGCCCGGGAAACTCTCGCCATGGCTGCTCAGCGCAGCCGGGACAATTGCGGGTTAATATTAAACCTGGCCTTGAATTACGGGGGGCGCTTGGAAATAACCGAGGCTGTTCGGGCCATCGTCTCCGCCGTGGAAGAGGGGCGATTAAAGGCCAGCCGTATTGATCTTCAGACGGTGGCGGATCACTTGTATACCGCCGGGCAGCCCGACCCGGACTTATTGATCCGGACGTCAGGTGATTTCAGGATCAGCAACTTTTTGCTCTGGCAATTGGCATACACTGAAATTTGGCTTACCAATGAATTCTGGCCCGATTTCCGGCGCCGGCATTTATTAAGTGCTCTGGTTGATTACCAGAGGCGGGAGCGCCGCTTCGGCGGCTTAAAAAACCAGTGAAAACTTTGTATCTTATGAAGCTTGAAGGAAAGTTTTTTAAAAAAGGGGTTGGAATTTTTCGCTTCCAACCCCTTTGTCAATTGGCCCAAATAGTTTACCGGTTCTGTCCGGAAAAATGTTACCCGGTACTATGCGGCACGTACGCCGCGGTGACGCTGCGGTACATGTTTTCCCGGGTAATGCCGGTCCAGGTGATCTTGGGCACGCTGCCCGCTTCCCGTTTGGCCATGTACAGCACAAGGTCCAGCACCCGGCAGGAATAGCCCCATTCGTTGTCGTACCAGGCCAGCACCTTGACCAGGTTACCATCCAGTACCATGGTTGAGGGTCCGTCAACAATGGATGAGTGGGAGTCACCGTAATAATCCTTGGAAACAAGCGGAGCGTCACTGAAAGCCATTATCCCTTTCAGTTCACCTCTTGTTGCTGCGAGTAGCGCATCGTTGACCTCCTCGACCGATGTGGGCCGTTCCACCACGGCGACAAAGTCCACCACCGAAACGTTGGGTGTGGGCACCCGCATGGCCAGGCCGTTAAGCTTGCCCTGTAGTTCGGGAATAACCAGCCCGACGGCCTTGGCCGCGCCCGTGGTGGTGGGGATGATGGAAACCCCGGCGGCCCTGGCCCGCCTCAAATCTTTATGCGGCAGGTCCAGGATTTGCTGGTCGTTGGTATAGGAATGTACCGTGGTCATCATCCCGTGTTTAATGGTAAACCGCTGGTGGAGCACCTTGACGACGGGAGCCAGGCAGTTGGTGGTACACGAGGCATTTGACACGATATTATGCTTTTCCGGGTTATACTGGTTGTGGTTCACGCCCATTACTATGGTGGTATCCACGTTTTTACCCGGAGCACTGATCACCACTTTCCTGGCCCCGGCCCGCAGGTGTGCTGCGGCTTCTTCCCCCTTGGTGAAGCGCCCGGTGGATTCCACAACCATGCTTACGCCAAGTTCGCCCCATGGCAATGCTCCCGGGTCCCTTTCGGCCAAAACCCGTACCTTTTTCCCGTTTACAGAAAAACTGCCTTCCTCCGCCCTGACATCGGCATTAAGAACGCCGTGCACTGAATCATACTTTAACAGGTGGGCCAGCGTTCTGGCATCGGTGAGGTCGTTGACCGCCACCACTTCCACTTCCGGGTTGTTTAAAGCCGCCCGGAAAACGTTGCGCCCGATGCGACCGAAACCGTTGATACCGATTTTTATGGTCATTAAACGACAACCCCTTTCCAGTCTGCAACAAACTATTGTAAATATAGTTTGACCGCTCTCTGGAAAGGTATGAATGCCAAATGTGCTCTTACTTAAACATGCAGTTCCACAATATCCTTATCTTGCAAAATATATTCCCTGGGTACGCTCTGCCCGTCAAAGCGGGCGGAACCCCAGATGCGCGCGTTTTTCAAAGTTTTGCTGAAATCCTTGTGAATGGAAACGGCCAGGTCCAGCACCGTGCTGCCCCGGGGTAATACAAACGGCCTGGTCATATCCGGTTCCTTGCCGGGCACCTTGGTATACACTCTAATGACTTGGGCCATCTCAAAGATCAATCTTCTCAGTTGATTTAAATTGCAAAACCCCCGCCAACCCGGCCGGCATCATGCCGGCGGTAACCGGCGGGGTGTCGATTAGTTGAAAGCTTATATCTTCGTAAGGCATCATCCCCCAACTCTAACATAATTATGTTGCAGGTAATTTAACAGGGTAGCGTGTTTAGGATGGCATATTTACCTTAATGCCTAAAGGAATATATAATATTGATGCAGTGTTAATAAATAAAGTAACTGAGTAAGGAGCTGAACCGATGGAAAACACCCGGAAAAATAATGACTCCCGGTATTTGCTTGCCGCGTTGATTGAGATTTATAGGGGTAATATGGTTTATTTGCCCGAGTTTGATCCCGAAATGGAGAGGAATTTACTGCGCGACGTTTTCTCGGCCGCCATTAGTTTCGCGAAGTTTGAGGAATCACGTAATACGCTGAGTGATGAACTTTATAACTGCGTCAGGGGCAACGCTTCCGTAAAGGGACAGGCCGAGCTGGCCAAAACACAGACGCCGGATGTGTTGTACGCCAAAATGGTTGCCGCAGCCCATATTTTGAAACTGGATGAGAATAATTTTAAATTTTCGTAGCACAGTAGAAGGTATACTGGTAAACTCCTTGATTTAACGGGAGTTTTTTCTTTTACAGCGGCCTAAAATGAGAGATGTGTTATCCATGGAAAAAATTATTGCACAACAATAACTTTAGATTTTAACAAAAACGTAACATATTTTTTATAACATGTTAACCAAGAGGGTATAAAAATAAAGTAAGATATTTACTGTAAGGAGGTGGAAATATGGCGGCGAAGAAAAGAGTCAAAATATGTGATAAATGCAGCAAATGCATTTACCGGTGGTCCGGCGGGTGCCCGGGGCTAAGCCAGTTCAGCATAGAAAAATGTAAAAACATGCTGACATAAATCAACCCCTACAATAATGGTAGGGGTTGATTTTTTGCCCGCACCGGGAGGATTCTCCTCTCAATCGTTGCCAATTTGCTTTACGAATATTCGCAACTTCAACAATGGCTGGTACGGATTTGAATATTTTTAACCGGCCCAATACATAATAATTTTAACCAATCTTTTCTGGAGGAATCTTATGCCAAGGGATATTTGCATAGTGGGGATTCTTGTGGAAAACAGGGCCAGCCAGGCTCCGGAAGTGCAACAGGTAATAACCAGATATGGTTCGCAGATCATCAGCAGGTCCGGTATACCCGACCCGACCAAGGATCGTGGGATAATTACTTTAACTATGGAGACACAGGCTGATGAAGCGCAATTGCTGGTTAATGACCTGCAGCGGTTAAACGGTGTTTCGGCCAAGTGGATGTGCCTGGCTAATGCACTGCAGTGAAAAAAGCAGTTTTTATAACAAAACCAGCCCGCATCGAAAGGTTGGTTTTTTTACTTTTCGGCAGGCAAATGAAAATGGTTGTGGAATTTATATTACGGGTGATGTGATATGAGAGAATATATTCTCGGCGCCTTTTGGGGTGTCGCTGTTGGGAGGCGGGAGTGATCTTTTGTCATCCAAAAGAAAGCAGAGGTTTTTTTACTGCCCCAAGTGCGGGGGAAAGCTGGATTACCTTGATCACCGGGGACGACCCCGGTTGACCTGCGTTTTGTGTGCATATGTTTTATATGAAAACCCGGTAGTGGGCGTGGCTGCCGTCGTCGTCAATGATCAGAACCAGATTTTACTGGGCCGCCGGAAAGGGGGCAGGTACGGCGGGCTGTGGTGTATTCCCTGCGGTTATGTGGAATATGAAGAAGATGTGTACAATGCCGTCAAAAGGGAGTTTAAAGAAGAAACCAATTTGGATATTGATATAGTGCGGGTATTTACTGTACAGTCCAACTTCCATGATCCCGAAAACCACACCGTCGGCATCTGGTTTTGGGCCCGGGTGACCGGGGGTGAGCCTGTAGCCGGGGACGACCTTGACAGGGTGGCTTACTTTGAACTATCCGATATACCGCCGCTGGCCTTTCCCACCGATCAGGTTGTGATCAACCTCCTGCGCAGCGAACTGCGGCGGTTTTAACCCGCCCGGAGTGTCATGCAAATACCCCTTGCAGCTGAGGCGGGGTATAATTTTGGCGGTGGGAATCTGCCGCTTTTTGGTTTTTTTCGCGAGTCTTGGTAACACCTCCCATTATATTTGAATACTATGAAGTATCTAAAAAAACCTTTGAAACGGGAGGTATGTATTTATGGGCTACGGAGCTACTCCTGGCGGCAAGGCTAAAACTACGGGGATTCCATTCTTTTTCCCATTGTTATTCTTTTTCCCATTCTTGTTTTTCTTTTTCTTATTCCCCTTCTTCTTTGGCTTTATTAACTAAGTCAAATAAGAAAAGGGAATGTAAAGCACCCCCCTCGCGGGGTATTTTTTTTAATTATCACTTCGCTAAAGCGCCAGGTTGAAAGTTGCTACTTTTAGTTCTTCCAGCAACCATTGATGAATAATTATGGCGCAAAGCCCCGCTCGCCCCGGCGAGGCATTTTTCATGTGGTCAAACAAGAAAAAAGGGCAATTAAGCTTGCGAAGAATTCTATTTAGCCCGGATGCGCCACAAAGAAATATGTGAGAACAGGTTGGAACCGCTTTCCCGGCCTTTCTTTTTGACATGAAAGAAAAACTCACCTAAAAATTTCTCCCAGAGATGGATTACTGCTCTTTTTTGTTCGTTTTTTAAAAGCGGCAAACTGGTATCCACTGCCTCTTTAATTAAAGCCATTGCCCGGGTCATATTTGATTTAACCTGGGATAATTCATTTTTACTATCCATTTAAATCCCCCTTGTAAGATGCAAGCTTTGCCTTGTGTTGATAAATCTTTTTCTGCGCCGGTATACCATTCTTTACATAAGCATTCAGCCGGGGGTTATTTCTGCCCTTCCGGTATGCCCCTCTTCCAGTCTATTTTATGGTGTTGGAATTGGTGCCAGTTTAAATCAATTAAATCCCTGTAGACTGTTTTTTATACTGTTTTCCCATGTCTTAGTAACACCTTTCACCAGGATAACATACTATAAACCAGGCTACTGCAAAAACTTATATATTTAAGGAGGGATTGTTAATGGCGTTTCCCGCAGTTCCCCCGGCAGTATCGGCACCAATTCCGGGTTTTGTTGATTTCTTCCCTGCTTTTATTCTCTTCCTGGTTCTGGTACTGCTTGTGTTCGGCGCAGGTTTCTTTGGTTTTGGCGGCATCGGTTATGAGGCTGAGAAGTAGTGGCAAGTATTCTGCACAATCAGCGGGCACCCCGAGGAGGGGTGCCAATTATATTTTCGAGTGTGACATTGTTGGTTCATGTATTAACACTTTCTACCAGGTGAGCATATTATTTAGCTAGGGGCCCCAAAATACAACTTGTTAAGGAGGAATGTGTTCATGGCGTTTCCGGGATTTCCGGTACCACCGGCACCAGTACCGGGTTTTGTTGATTTCTTCCCTCCATTTATTCTCTTCCTGGTTCTGGTGTTACTTGTGTTCGGCGCAGGTTTCTTCGGCTTTGGCGGCGTTGGTTTTGAAGCAGGAAGTAGCCCCAAGTAATCTGTACAACTAACAGGCGCCCCATGGAGGGGCGCCAATTATTTTGCCATGTGACGGTATTTCATTTTATGTATTTACATTTTTGCAATAATGATGTTTCCTTATAATTCCACTATCGTTATTGCTGTTTTTATACGTTTGTTTCCCATGCTGCGTTTAAAAGAAATCTTATAAAAGAAAAGCCGGGGATAGGTTAAGAAGACCATCCTCGGCTTTTCCTAAGTTTGGCTGAAGGGTGATAATATTGGCAGCCCTATTTAGCTTTATAGCCCAAAACATTGGCAATGTTGCCGTCATGCACCTGGAAATCCTCCCGGTCGTTGTCGGAAAAGTACACTTTGCTGGCGGGTACCACGGCATAATCCCCAAAATTATCCCCGACACCACGGTTTATCTTGTTATAGCTACTGGTTTCCATGGGCAGGTTTATTCCAATATTAATCATGGATGCGGTCTGAACAACATTTATCTTTATAATACCAATATTAATCACCGGACACGGAAGAAAATTTCTCATAATTACCATTCCAAAGCATTATATTATAATTATAATTATACGATTAAATCACTGTCACTCGACAGAAAATCAAATATATCCTGATCCACCAGGATGGGAGCAAGTGTCGAAGTGCAAGAAACATCCCCGAAATTATCTCCCATTCTGTTAGTCTTGTTATGGCTGTTAACCCCTACCGGTATGTTGACGGGTGACATATTTATCAAAGCACCGGTTTGCACCACGTTAATTTTGAACGGCCCGAAATTTATAATTGGAAACGGCAGAGCCAAAATAATTCCTCCTCTGATCGAATTTATAACCATAGTATGATTGATGGAGGGGAATAGTTAAAAGTTCCCGGGCATTATCATTGGTATTTCTCTTTTATTTCACTATTGTTTTACCGTTTTTATCCGCCTGCTTTCCACCCGGTGTTTCCTTGTAATTTATGGTTAATTTGGGGCCTGTGCCCTGGTGGGATTGTTTTTTCTTTTTTTCCTCTTTGCCTTCTTTTACCGGGGGCTGGGTGTCCAGATCTTTCTTTTCCTTACCCTTAGGTGCGGTTCCAATGCCGTAGTTGGCGCCGATGTTGAGCATTCCGCTTAATTCTTTGATCCCCAGCGAACCAAAATTATTTGTATGTTCAACTTTATCAACCACTATTCTTTCGACGTAAAACTGCTCTATCACAATGGGGGGGTGAATTTTTGCATGTTCCTGGTTGCAGCGCTGTTCCAAATCTTGAACCTTTTTTTCCAGTTCACAGACTCTTTTCTCAATAATATCCCGGTCATCACCAAAAATTAATTGCCACAAGCAATCCGCAAAACCCTTAATTTTTTCTATAATTTTACATGACATGCTGACCCCTACATTTGGAAAATTTTATTCTATATTTATGCTTGTTGCGGTTGCTTTTAAATCACGCGGCAAACGCACTTCCAACAGGCCGTTGACAAACTTTGCCGAAACCCCTTCCTTTTGAACGATTTCCGGAAGCTGAATTGTCCGTTCGAAAGGGCCGTAAAACCTTTCCGTAGTTACATTGGTATGTTTGGGATAGGGAGGATGCACAGTTCCTTTTATTTGCAAGCGATCTCCCGTAACGGTTAGTTGTACGTCCTCTTTACGTATACCCGGTATTTCAATTAATACTACAATCTCGGTTTCTTTTTGATAAACATCCGCGCGCGGATAGTTGGACTCCGCGTCAAAAGTCTTTAAAAAACTGGACATGAAATCTTTTGTTTGCGGGCTGTCAAACACTGCGGACCAGAAATCCCGACCGTGCATTTTTTGGGCCAAATCCCGCCAGCGCAATAATTTATCCATATCCAATTAATCCTCGCCTCCCGAGGCAGGTGATTTTTTTGTTCAGCAGTTGCATATATTAAAATATACCGGGGGGGTCAAAATGTCACCTGTTACAATTAATATTTTTTTTATAAAAATTAATTCCATTGAAAATGCATCAGCTTTCAACGTGGGACAAAATTATCTCGTGGATTGGACTAATTCTGATAAGAGAAACCAGGGATTCGGTCAAAATTATGGAGATAAAAGCGGGTTTATCGGCACCCAAAGTATCGTTGATGATAAAGACCTGATCGACTCGCCTTCCCAGAAAAAATCCTTACCCCCGGGGTTGCCGTTACTTGATTTTTAGGAGGACTGATAATTTGGTCATATTTTCACCTGTGGTGGTCAACTTGCTTGGTTTTAAGGTAAACCTGCTTGAGCGTAATTCCATACTTAGCTTTGGTCCTGTTCAGGAAGTTGATATTTATCTTTCAACTAAACGCAACCAGGGCTTTGGCGAGCAAAACGGGGACCTAACAACCACTATAGCGCCCTTGAACATAGCTAACGACCAAGATGTAAGTGATTCAAACTCGGCCAAAGGAAGTGTTGTTTAAGCAGCAAAGTAAAGTAACCCCTTCACCAACGATAGGGGTTATTTTATTTGGGTTTATTAAAATATCCAATGGACTTGCTTTCCAAGTAATTTATAAACTCCCTGGTGACGGCGAAAAAAATCCGGGTAATGAGCTGCAATACTTCGGGGCTCAGTTCCATGGCTTGGTAATGGAGATTCGGGTTATTTTCGCTGGAATCACAGGTATAATACGGGTATTTAATGTTTTCACGTTTTTGATTGGACTCCACCTATAAACACCTCGTATTAACGCGTATTAAGAATTATAATTATATGATATTCATCACCGCAAGCAAGTGCCACTTGGGAGGAGTTTTTCTCCAGTTCGTTCAGGCTTGGAATGTGGCGTACCGGTAATGGTCTCCGGCCGGACCAGCGATTTTTAGCAGGGTATTGACAGATTAAGCAATGTTGTATTAACATATTCCCGACAACTGAAAGCTGAGCTGAGTGGAGTTGGTTGAGGTGGAAGAGATTAGACGACTCGGAGACACGGGGTGAGAACCAGCGTTTTGTGCTGGTTTTTTTTATTTCCCAAAAGGGGGGGGTAAACATGATTTTACTCATTGATAATTATGATTCGTTTGTCTACAACCTGTACCAGTATTTGTCCGAGTTGGGCAAAGAGGTAAACGTTTATCGAAATGATGAGATAACTGCGGAAGATGTGGAGGAAATGGCTCCGGAATGCATTATTCTCTCACCGGGGCCGTGCACGCCGGACGAGGCGGGTGTATGCCTGGAGCTGGTCAGCCGCTTGTCCGGAAAAATCCCCATCTTTGGCGTGTGCCTGGGACACCAGGTGATCGGACAGGCACTGGGGGGGAAGGTGGTGCGGGCGCCAAGGCCGGTGCATGGTAAAACTTCATGGATTACGCACACCGGGAGGGGTATTTATTCCGGCCTGCCCAATCCCATGCAAGTGGGTCGCTATCACTCGCTGGTGTTGGAAAACGGCAGCCTGCCCGGTTGCCTGGAGATTACCGCACGCACTGTACAAGGGGAAATCATGGGGGTGCGGCACCGCCGCTTGCCGGTGGAAGGGGTTCAATTTCACCCGGAATCGATTTTAACTACTTACGGTAAAAAACTTCTGGCCAATTACCTGCAAACCATTAAAGGGGACATGCTTTATGCCGGATAAATTGCCTGTATATAAGAAACTGTCCGTGCAGCCGGGTGCGCCGGAAATATTCGAGAGGATTAAAGAGTTACCCTACCCGTTTTTACTGGATACCGGCATGCTGGTCAACGGCCTGGGGCATCATTCTTTTGTGGGGGCGGACCCCTTTATGGTAATGATTAGCAAGGGACGGCAAATTACCCTGAAAGAGAGAAACAGGGTTTCCACTTTTTACGGTTCGCCAATGGCAGTGCTGAAAAACCTGCTGGCACGGTTTGCCATGCCGCCGGAATGCGGTTTGTTTCCCTTTAATGGCGGGGCGGTCGGTTTTTTTAGTTATGACCTGGGCAGGCAGTTTGAAAAAATCCCGGTGCTGGCTGCTGATGATCTGCAAACCCCCGATCTTTTTCTCGGGTTTTATGACGTCTTGGTGGCGGTGGATGTGCGGACCAGCGAGGTATTTATCATATCCACCGGGCTGCCGGAGCGGGGAGCCGCTGCTGTGGACCGGGCATTGCTGCGGCTGAACAATCTGGAGGAATATTTACGTGGAACTCCCGGGCCGCGCTTGCGCCGGGAACAGGATAACACCCGGAAAGATCCTTCATTGCTTGTTTCCAATTTTACTCCCGGGCGCTATTGTGAAATGGTGAGGCGGGCTATTGAATACATTTTTGCCGGAGACATTTTCCAAGTGAACTTGACCCAGCGTTTTTCCGCGCCGCAAACCGTTGATGCCTGGGAATTATACCGCAGGTTAAGGGACATCAATCCCGCCCCGTTTGCCGCCTTTTTGTCCTGTGGTGAGATCGAGGTACTATCCGCATCACCTGAACGTTTTTTAAAGTTGGAAGGGAATAAAGTGGAAACGCGGCCCATAAAAGGTACCAGGCCCCGGGGACGGACACCCGAAGAGGATGATTGTTTGCGCCGGGAACTGTGGCACAGTGAGAAGGACCGGGCGGAGTTGATGATGATAGTGGATCTGGAACGCAATGACCTGGGCCGGGTTTGTGAGATTGGCTCGGTCAGGGTGCCGGAGCTTTATCGCCTGGAGGAATATGCCACGGTTTTTCATCTGGTTTCCACAGTTGAGGGCCGTCTGCTACCCGGCAAGGACATCACCGACCTGCTGGCCGCCTCATTTCCGGGAGGTTCCATTACCGGCGCGCCTAAAATAAGGGCTATAGAAATCATCGAGGAGATGGAGCCGGTACGCCGTGGCATCTATACGGGTTCCATCGGGTACATCGGTTTCGACGGGCGAGCGGATCTGAATATTGTAATCAGAACCATCCTGGCCCGCGGTGGCAAACTTTACTTCCAGGTTGGCGGAGGCATTACCGCCGACTCGGACCCGCACAAGGAATACGTAGAAACCCTGGACAAAGCCAGGGCCCTGGCTAGAGCGCTTGGTTTGGAAGCCGCGTTGGAGCAACAAGTTTAAAAAGAGGGTGGTTTTTTGCGCGAATTTTACCTGGTTAACGGCAAACCCGCCTCTGCTGTAACGGCGGGGGTAAGTATAAAGGATAGGGGGTTGCTTTACGGTTATAGCCTGTTCGAAACCATGCTGGTGAAAAACGGCAAACCCATGCTGCTTTTCCACCACCTGGAGAGAATAGACCGTTCGGCATCCGAGCTTGGCATAAGGTTACCCGGTGGGCGTGCCGCCTTGGCGGCTTTGTGCTGTGACGCAGTCGGCCGCTCAGGCGTAATTGAAGGTGTGTTGCGCCTGACTGTCACCGCCGGCTCCGGCGTAAAAGAGGATGGTTGCAGTATAATATCGGTGCGGGAAGCCATACCTTACAGGAAAGACCAGTATGAGAAAGGGGTTTCATTAATGACCCTGCATTTTCCCCGCAACGAAAGGTCTCCACTGGTTAAACACAAAACGGCCAATTACCTGGAAAACCTGTTGGGACGTCTCGAGGCGCGCCGCCGGGGATATGACGAGGGGGTTTTCCTGAACACCAGCGGCCGGGTGGCGGAAGGTACGGTGAGTAATATATTTATGGTGCGAAATGGCGAACTGCTGACGCCCCCGGTGGAAGCGGGGTTGCTGCCGGGCATCGTCCGTCGCCTGGTAATTGAAGGCGCGGCAACAGCCGGTCTGGTGTGCAAAGAAGTAAATTTTACCCGCTTGGAACTGCAACGGGCGGAGGAGTGTTTCATTACCAATTCCTTAATGGGGATAATGCCGGTTACCAGGCTGGATGATTTGCCTGTGGGCAACGGGAAACCCGGCCCGGTCACCCTGAAAATGGCCGGGATATATCTGGCAGCTGCGTTTAAATCACAGGGTTGTTAGTTGATTGCCATAGCCTTGCGGGCGCTTGCCGGCCATAAGACGTGGGCCGTGCGACACAATGCGTTTGGTTTGCCTTTTTTATCAATTCTGCCTTCGCTTGATTTTCTGTGCTAAGGATCAGCAGGATCAGGATTAAGAATAATACATAAGGATTGGCGTTAATGGAAAAATCCAATTTACGCGACCTCCTTTACAAAAGTGTACCCGGGCATTAATTACCCGGGTATTTTTTTACCTTAAGTTACTGTCATAACCCGGTTTGTTTTCTTTTTTACCCATAATATAGCTACGGATGAAATGTGTTACAAGTTTAAAGTGTATCATCAATAAAAGTTTGTGAATAGCATGAAATATAGTTTTAAAGATCAGATGCGGAGATGAGGCAATGGGTGGGAAAATTAATATGATGGGGGAAAATCATGAATATCGAGATTAAAAGGGTTGGCAATAGCGCCGGCATGCAGGCATTTTTGGCAGTGCCATACAAAGTTTACGGTGAGAAGGCTGTCCCGCCTTCAGCCGCCAGTTTTATGACCAGTGCCCGGTTTTCGCCCTTGTTCAACCCGGGATTGGAACATATACGGTTCGCCAATTTTGTAGCGATCAAGGAGGGGCAGCCGGTAGGAAGAATAACCGCATCTATTGATAGTTTGAACCCGCGGCCGGAAGAAGGTTTTTTCGGCTCTTTCGAATGTGTTGACAGCCCGGAGGTGGCGGGATCTCTTCTAGACGCGGCGGCCGGGTGGCTGAAAAAGCAAAATAAAACCGTCATGGTGGGTCCCGCAACTTTAAATACCAACCAGCAAGTGGGAATATTAATTGAAGGTTTTGACAAGGAAATGCAAAATGAGCTTCCTTATAACCCCCCCTATTATCAAAACTTGTTGGAAGAAGCGGGGTTGGTTAAAATACAGGATCTGGAATGTTTTAGCTGGAAGCTGCCTGAAACAATTCCCCATGCGTTTGAAAAAAAAGGACGGTTGGAAAATGTAGTTATACGGCCGGTGAATCCCGGGTTGAGGGACGCCAGGTTAATCCAGGAAATTTATAATAAGGCTTTTTCGGAAATGTGGGGTTTTATCCCCATGTCCCTTGGTGATGTCCAGGGATTAATGATGGGAGCGGGGCAGCATATTCCGCGCAGTTTATTTCTTATTATTGAAGTTGACCGAAAACCGGCAGCCATGTTTTTATCTATTCCTTATAAAAAGCCCAAGAAAGATGGCACTGGTGGAAAAGTTAGGCTGGCTGTCGCCGGAATTGTGCCCGAATTCAGAAAAAAAGGCTTGCACAGGCAAGGGTTGGGAGTATTTTATAAAATATGCCGGAGACTGGGCTACACTGAGGGAGAGGCTTCCCAGGTCGCCGAAAGCAATGACACTGTCAAAAGGGTGATCATAAAACCCATATTTGGTGGCGATGTTACAAAAATCTACCGGGTGTACCGGCGTGACCTTACTTAAAACGGATTCTATAAAGATACCAGGGTTTTTCCCCGGGTATCTTTATATATAAATACCCCGTGGATTTAGTGCACGGGGTATTTACAGTTTTGTTGTCAACGCCGGTGGATGTTACAAGCGAGTTGTTTTGTTAAATGTTAAGCCCCTTTCTTGCCACTTTTGCCGGGTGCGACTCCCTTTTTAGGTGAGGCGCCTTTTTTTGGCGACCCGGAACCGGGTGCGGCGTCCTTTTTGGGTGTGAAACCTTTTTTAGCCGGCCCGTGAGCGGGCGCGGGACCGAAACCATAACCCATTTTAATCCCCCCTTTGTTTATTACCATAATATAGTGTCTGAGGCAATTTGTTACTTGTCTAAGAAGTATTTTTACCCCCTGCTGCCGGGCCGGTTGGCATTTAACGGGCTGTAGCGGTGATGTAATAGAACAACCGGGTAAGTAACACTTTGTGGAATTGGTGAATAGCATGTAAATGTAGCCGACGTACAGTGGTACATTGACCGGGCAAGCCCAAAAAATCTATAACCTGGTAACACTTCAAAATGTTTCTGAATAGCATGTAGATATAGGGCGAAAAGAAACACCAAAGTTGCAGCATGGCGCACTAAATAAGTGCGTTTAATGCGATAAAAAAATATTAAAGGAGGAATTTTTCAATGGCTGGCGGTATTAGCTTCTATCCTGCTTTTATCCTCTTTCTGATCCTGATTCTGCTGGTATTCGGCGCAGGTTTCTTCGGCTTCGGCGGCGTAGGTTTCGAGAAGTAACCGGTTGGCAACTCATCTTGTAGACGTAATGATTAACTGGCGGCATTAACGCGCTGGCTGGCTACGTTTATGCAGTAAAAAATATTAAAAAGGAGGAATTTTCAATGGCTGGCGGTATTAGCTTCTATCCTGCTTTTATCCTCTTTCTGATCCTGGTTCTGCTGGTATTCGGCGCAGGCTTCTTTGGTTTTGGCGGAGTTGGCTTCGAGAAGTAAATAAAGCACGCGGTTTGGAGTTGCTGTACATGGCAACTCCAAAAATTTTTCCCGGCTTTGGCGTTTTCGGTGCCAAAAAAAAGAGGATATACCCTGAAATCATTTCCAAGGTATATCCTCTTAATACTTTTGTAATTATATCTTGTTGTTTACTGCACGTGGAGCACGGTCATGTAAATAATAATTATAATACAATTATTTTAAGGCAGGAATAAGCACCCTCCCGGTAGAAAGTAACATTCTGGCTTAGGAGTACACGCACTTTAACCGGACGCACCTGCCCCTGGAGCCTTTAAACAGGTCCCGGAACAGCCGGTCCAGTTCCTCGTGTTTCAGGCGGATCAGTCCTTCCGGGTTGACCAGGATGCCGTTGATAAATAAGCGAATATAAACGTATTCTTTAGTTTCGACCATGGTAACAAGCTTGTATTCATTCAAAATATCACCTCCCTGCCGCGGGATATTTTTGATCTATATTAGGAGGATAAGTTTTGAGGATTTTTGCCATCGGCGACCTGCACCTGTCATTCAGCAAGCCCGTGAACGTCGATAAATGGGATGAAAATGCGGAGTACAAGCCAATGGAAGTAATAGACCGGTCCTGGCGCCATCATGCCCGGAGGATCTATGAAAACTGGCGCCGGGTAGTTACCAAGGAAGATGTCGTGCTTGTGCCGGGCGATATTTCCTGGGCCATGCGGCTGGAGGAAGCCCGCCCGGATTTGGAATTTTTGGGGTTATTGCCGGGCCGGATCATTTGCGTGCAGGGCAACCACGATTACTGGTGGCAAAGCATTTCCCGGGTTCGGGCGGCGGTGCCGCCCAACGTGGCCTTGATCCAAAACGACCATGCCGCCCTGGCGGGTATAAATATATGCGGTTCCAGGGGGTGGATTTGTCCCAACGGTTCGTTTTTCAAAGAAGAGGACGAAAAAATCTACCGCCGCGAATTGATCAGGATGGAGAATTCGCTGCGCAGCGCGGGTACGGGTCGAAAAATTGTGATGATGCATTATATGCCCACCAATGAGAAACATGAATATTCGGGGTTTATCGAGCTGTTCGAAAAATACGGAGTGGAAACCGTGGTATACGGTCACCTGCATGCCCAGGCCTGCCGGTACAGGCTGCCCGACCGGGCCTGGGGCATCAACTTTTACCTGACCAGTGCCGATTACCTTGATTTTACCCCCAAATTAATCCTCGCGCTGTGAATTATCACCAGCCTTGACGAAACATTCCGGGTGTCCGAAGACAAGTTCCTTGCCGCTGCGGGCATGCAGGGCTTTGGGACCGGCCGGGATCTCCACTCCGCACACCATGCAGGGCTTCGCCTGGCGGACCGGTAAAACCACACCCTCCACCGGGTTACCCTTCCAAAGCACGCGAACCTGTTCCAGCTTGTTTTTATGCGGCCTGACGGGCGAGCAGGCGGGGTGGAAATAACAGTTCTTTTTTTTGCCGTTTTCCCTGTAACGGTATTGGACAATGGGAGTGTAGGGCAAAATCTTTTTTCGGCAGCGCGAGCAAAGGCGGGTGTGGGCGGAGTTGCCCTTTAACAGGTAGCGCAATTGTTCCGGTTTGCGGCGCACTTCCATGTCCTTGAAAAAACGGCTGCGGCTGGGATCTTCTTTCAGCCACCTATCCACCATCCGGTAAAAATCCCTGTAATTGCGATCCTCCAGTTTGATTTCCGCCGGAAAGCCGGCGGCGATGATCTGGCGGTGGAAGGCCGTTTCGGCAATCTCGTGGGCCAGGCCGTCCATTTTAACGGTTTCCCAGCGGTAGCCGTTTTCGGTCAGCCACCTGTGCAGGCCGTAAAAAATATTGCCGGAACAAACGTAGAGGTAGTCGTCCCGGGTGACTTCCGCTTTCCGCATCATTTCCACTACTTTGCGGCGGGCCATTTCCTCCATTGTAACGTTACGGTCCCAGGTCAGGGGGAGAAAACTCTTATAAATCCGGCGGGGATTTTCACAGACAAGCACCAGCACTTCTGAAAAAGCCCTGCAGCCACCGCCCGCGTCTTCAATATACCAGTATCTCATTTAATAGCCTCCGTGATGGTTAAAAAGATTGTCACTACCTGATTTAGGTTCTGGTTAGCATGTTGGTGTTATGATATATTATAACATAGAGGAATTATAATATCTTTTTTTCTAAGGGGGAGGGCGCCAATGTCCAGGTTTGTTTGCGATGTATGCGGGGAGGAAGTTGCGGTTCACGAAGGAATCCTTACCTGGACCAGGGACAATAACACGCTTTCCAATTTTACGCTGTCACATAAAAACACGCCCGAGCGCAAGTGCCAGCCGGAAAGCAACAACCGTTTCAAGGACCTGTACACTTTAACTATGATTAACGGTTATATGGAATTTATCAAATATTTGATTGAACGCTGGGAAAACGGCTTTAAGTTGAAAGACAAAGAATCGCTGGAAAAGGTGCTGGAGCAACTGAACCTGCACATGCATGAAAAACTGATCCTGTTGACCGAGGAAGAATGAGGTACCGGGTCAATCCCCGTTTTAAAGCTGCGGGGATTTTTTCATTGTATGGGCTGGTTGTTATTCAGGGAGAATATTAAAAAACAACAAGGTGGGGAATGAAATGAAGGATGACAAGAAAACGTTCAAATACGAGCTGGTGCGCGAGGAATCCCCGCGCGAACTGTGGGACAAGGATGAAAAGGGCGAGGCCTTGCGGCAAAATCCCTACAAGACACCGCCCAATAACTTGACCACCAAGCAGAAGAAGTACGGGTTTTAGTCAAATGGCCTGCTTTTTCTACCGGGCGCTCCGGTGGTTTGGAAAAGGCATTTAGTTTTACTTTTGCGGCAAATTAAACTCCCGCGCCAGTTCGGCGAAGGCCGGGAACGAGTTATGGATGATTTGCCTGTCGATGCAGTAAGAGAGCCGGAAATATCCTGGTTTTCCGAACCCGCTGCCGGGGACCAGTAGCAGGTTGTATTTTTGCGCCCGGCGGACGAATTCCACGTCGTCATCGATGGGACAGCGCGGGAAAAAGTAAAACGCGCCCTGAGGCTTGACCATCTCGAACCCCAGTTCGGTCAGGTGGTTATAAATCAGGTCCCGCTTTTCCCTGTAACCGTCAATATTAACGCTTTCGCGCTGCAACGGGGTAACCAGGCGCTGGATCAACGCGGGTGCGTTGACGAATCCAAGGGTGCGGTTACAGAAAACCAGGCCCTCGAAAATAAGCGCGGCGTCCCGGATGTCCGGGTTGATGGCGACGTACCCGATGCGCTCTCCGGGCAAGGCCAGGTCCTTGCTGTGCGAGGTTACTATGATGGAGTTCCTGATATGACTGAACACGTTTGGCACGGTAACTCCATCGTAGACGATTTTGGCGTACGGTTCGTCGGAAATCAGGTAAATGGTAGTGCCCAGTTCCCGTTCCTTTTCCTCCAGCAACCGTCCCAGGGCGGCCAGCGTTTCGGCCGGGTAAACCACGCCGGTTGGGTTGTTGGGCGAGTTGATGATCAGAGCCCTGGTTTGAGGCCCAATGGCTGCGGCTATGGCCTCCAGGTCCGGCTGGAAGTCCGGCAGCGTGGGTACTTCCCGGATTCTGCCGCCGTGGTTGTCCACGTAAAAACGGTATTCCACGAAATAAGGCGTGAGAACCAGCACTTCCTCGCCCGGGTTAAGCAGCGTTTTTAGGACCACGTTGAGCCCGCCGCCGGCGCCGCAGGTCATCACGATATGGTCCGCCTTGACGGGTTTTCCCGTTTCCTCCGCCAGCACGCCGGCAATGGCCTGCCTGGTTTCCACGTAACCTGCGTTGCTCATATACCTGTGCATCCCCGGCACCGGGTTGGTGGCCAGTTTCAGCAGCTCCCGGTGGAAGCTTTCGGGCGGCTCCACGTTCGGGTTGCCCAGGGTGAAATCGTAGACCTTGTCCGCACCGTATATTTTACGCAGCTTTTCGCCTTCTTCAAACATTTTGCGGATCCATGACGAGGCGGACAAAAATCCTTCTATTTTTTGCGCAATGGGCAAGATAATCACTCTCCTTGTCATGCCGCGCGGTAAAATTACCGCCCCGGCATTTTTTTGTGGACCGGGTAACATATTTATTTTTCTTGCTTTGTTGCGAAAATACCTGCAACAATATATTTGGCCAACCTACAAAAATAATTTCATTTTAAGCAAGTCCACAATAGGGGTGCTCACCTCACCATCCGGGGTGCCACCCGTAAAACGCCGGAGTATTGCGGGTTTCTAAACGCGTTGGTATCATGGGTGTAATAAGTTCCGACCATGAGCAGGCCTGGTCGTAATAATTTTTTTACGTGGGGAGGGGAAGGGCAAACAGCCCGTTCAATATGGCGGACAAACCAGCAATCGCCGGCGGCAGGCCGGTGCGGGACCGGCTATTGCCCCTGGCCGGGTCTTCCATTAATGAAGAAGATATCCGTGCAGTTAGCGAGGTGTTGCGGGGGGGACAACTGGGGAGCGGAGAAATGGTGAAGCGCTTTGAAGAAGCGGTGGCCCGCTACGTTGGCGCCAGGTACGCCGTGGCCGTATCCTCGGGCGCGGCGGGGCTGCATATCGGATGTGGAGGACGTGATCACCGCAACATGCAGAGTTCTGGACTATTACCTGGTAAAAGAAATGTGAGCAATATCACATCCCCGTTGCGAAAAAGTTAACTTTAAAAACAAGCTGAATTGTATATATTAATAGTGCACAACAGAAAATGAGGTGATTGAAGTGGCTAAAAGGCAGATCGTAAAAATAGATGAAGAAAAATGCAACGGGTGTGGTTTATGTGTAAGCCCCTGCGTGGAGGGCGCCATTACCATAGAAAACGGTAAAGCCAGGGTGAAAAACGAGGCGCTTTGCGACGGCGCCGGCTTTTGCATCGGGGTATGCCCGCAGGGGGCGCTTTCCGTTGAATACCGGGAGGCCCCGGCCTTTGATGAACAGGCGGTGGAGGAACATATAACACAAAACCCGGGAAATTATATTCCCCAGGTTTGTTTTAACTGCGGTCGCAACGAGGACCAGGTTGCCGTGCTGCCGTGCCGTAAAGGAGGCAAAAGCATTTGGGTATGTACCAAATGCCTTCCGTCGCTGATTCACGGTTAATTTTTAATGTCGCCGGCATCACTGGTGGGGTCCATGTTTACAAACAGATTCTGTGCGTGCTCAAAACTTTGATGCATGGCCAAAATGCCTTCCCTGAGCGTGCTGACGGTGCGCGAGGTTTGATCAATAATGCCCCTGACGAGTCCCAGTTTATCGGCGGCATATTTATCTGTACTTAAAGCAAGCAAAATTAAAATTAAAAATAGGGTAAAGGGATTAGGGTTAAATTTGTTCGCCAACTGTATTGTCCTCCTTTCATTTGAATAGGCTTTTTATTTATAATATGCCGCAGTTGTTTTTAGGTGAAGGACTTTGGCGATATTACTTTACACATCTTTCCATGCCGTACCGTTACGGCTCTCGAATTACGCAAAGCGGCACGGCAATGATTTGATCGTTGCCGCAGGCGGGGCAGGTGAACAAGTGCAGGCAGTATTCGCTTGCAAAACTTACGTTGAAGTAAGGGCTGTAAGGCCCCGTGTAATCGGTAACCGGACCTGAATCAAGCATAACTTCACCGCAGGAACATTCAGGTGTAATTGTCCGCAGGGCATTGCAGAGGAAGCAGGCTGTTTCCATATTTTTTATCCACCTTTAAAGCTGATCGAGGCAGGAGCCGGGGATTCCCAAACTGGTCCCCGGCTTTTTTAATGCGTGCTTTCCGGTAATATTTTGTCCCGAACCCGGTAAATACATAAAAAAACCTGCGGATTTCCGCAGGTTTTATATCACAAGCTCAAATCAGGGACAAATTCCCTCCAGCAGTCTCAGCTTGAGCACTTTTCCGCTCGGGGACTTGGGAATCCGCGGAACTAGTTTGACTGCATGGGGTAGGCTTTCCGTTCCCAACTGGCCGCTCTGCGCCAGAAAGTCCATGATTTCCGCTTCGGTTAACCCGGGTGCGCGCGGCACGACGAAGGCAACCAATTTTTCCACTCCATCGTCACCGGTAACGAAGAAAACCGCCACTTCGTCCACCCCGGAATGTTCATACAACGCGTTCTCCACCTGTCGCATGGTGAATCTGTGGCTGACAATCGGGGAAGTTCCGCCTTCCGCCGGGTTGTATTTTTGGTTTTGTTCCATGGTTTTCCCCTCCCTATGATATAATTGCGGGGCCAATTAACTACTGATCAACTATCAACTATAGTTGTAAAAACCGCGCCCGGTTTTCCGGCCCAGGTGTCCGGCCCGCACCAGCTTGCGCAACAGAGGGCAGGGGCGGTACTTGGAATCGCCTGTTTCCATGTACAGGGTTTCGCATACCATCAACAGGGTATCCAGCCCGATCAGATCGGACAGGGCCAGGGGACCAATGGGGTGGTTGGCGCCCAGCTGCATGCCCTTGTCGATGTCTTCCGCCGTGGCCACTCCCTCCATCAACACGAACATGGCCTCGTTGAGCATGGGCACCAGGATGCGGTTGACGGCAAACAGGGGCGCTTCATTGACCATAATATACTCTTTACCCATTTTTTGCACCAGTTCTTTGGTCACTTCGACGGTGTCGTCATCCGTTTCGGCGGCCCGGATTAATTCCACCAGTTTCATTACGGGCACGGGATTAAAAAAGTGCATGCCGATAAATTTATTCGGCCTGGTGGTTACCGCGGCCATTTCCGTTACGCTCAAGCCCGAGGTGTTGGAGGCGAAATAGGCTTCGGGTTTGCAGATTTGATCCAGCTGGCGGTATACATCCTTTTTCAGGTCCATTTTTTCAATGACGGCTTCAATGACAAAATCGCAGGGAGCCAGGTCTTCCAGCGCCGTGGTGCCTTTTATGCGGGCCAAAACGGCGTCGGCTTGTTCCCGGGTCATTTTTTCTTTTTTCACGCTGCGGTCCAGGTTTTTCCGGATCACGGTTTTGCCGCGGTTGACAAATTCTTCGGTGATATCCCGCATGATTACGTCATAGCCGGCGACGGCGGCCACTTGGGCGATTCCCGCACCCATGGTGCCGGCTCCCACAACGCCAATGGTTTTAATGGTCATTTGCTCATACCTCCCTTTCCACTACAATGGCGACGCCCATACCGCCGCCCACGCATAATGAAGCCAGCCCGTAACGGGCGTTGCGCCTGGCCATTTCGTGCAGCAGGGTGACGACTATGCGGGTTCCGGTGCATCCCACCGGGTGGCCCAGGCCGACGCCGCTGCCGTTGACGTTGACGATTTCACGGTTTAAGTCCAGCAATTTTTCGCAGGCCAGGTACTGGGCGGCAAAGGCTTCGTTCAACTCAATCAGGTCGATGTCAGCCAGCGTAAGGCCCGCTCGCTGCAGCGCTTTCTTGATGGCCGGCACCGGGCCGTAGCCCATCAGGTCGGGTTCCACGCCGGCCCGGGCGTGGCTGACAATCCGGGCCAGGGGCTTTTGGCCCAATTGCCGGGCTTTCTCTTCGGACATGAGCAGCACCGCGGCGGCGGCGTCGTTCAGGCCGGAGGCGTTGCCCGCCGTAACCGTGCCGTTTTTGCGAAAGGCCGGGGGCAGCTTGGCCAGTTTTTCCATGCTGATGTCGGCCCGGGGGTGTTCGTCCCGGTCGACCACTACCGGGTCGCCTTTGCGCTGGGGCACCGCAACCGGCACGATTTCCTCCTTAAAGTATCCTTTTTCGATGGCGTTGATGGCGTTTTTGTGGCTGCGGTAGGCAATAACGTCTTGTTCTTCCCGGTTAATTCCGTACTTGTCCGCCAGGCGTTCGGCGGTTTCACCCATCAGGATGCCGTGGATGGGGTCGGTCAGGGTTTCCCACAGGGCGTCGGTAATCTGCCCGTGCTGCAGGCGCATGCCCCAGCGGGCTTTTTTCAACACGTAGGGGACGTTGCTCATGCTCTCGGTGCCGCCGGCCAGGACGATTTCCGAGTCGCCGGTGACTATTTGCTGGTACCCGCAGATGATGGCCTGCAGGCCGGAGGCGCATTGCCTTTGAATGGTCATGCCGGTTACACTGTTGGGCAGACCGGCCATGAGCGCCGCAGTACGGCCCACGTTGGGCTCGTCGCTGCTCTGGGCGCAGCAGCCCAGGATAACGTCGTCGATTTCCGCCGGGTTAATCCCGGAGCGCTTGATTACTTCTTGAATCGCCGTCACGGCAAGTTGGCCGGCGGTTACCGAACGCAGGGCTCCGCCGAAATCGCCGATCGGCGTGCGGGCTCCCGCCACTATCACTACGTCCCGCATAAGAAATCCTCCTTTGTCTCAGCACGATCTTGGCTGGATGGTCTTTTAGTTAATTTTCTTCTTAATTTTCAAAAAGTCCTGCTTTTCTAATAATTTTATATAAAATAATTATCTGCTGGAAGCACGGTGCTTTTTTTCTTTCTTTAGAAAATAAATCAAAACCAGGGCCAGGCCTGCGCCGGCCAGGTCCCTGAGCAGGTCGTGGAAATCCGGAAACCTTCCGGGCACAAAATACTGGTGAATTTCATCTGTTACTCCGTAACCAAGGCATAATAAAAAGGAAAGCAGGTGGGGGCGGGGCCGGCCCGTTTTGTACAGCGCCCGGTAATATAATGCGGCCAGGATAAAATAAGCGATGATATGGCCGAAGTCAAAGTTGTTGATAAAGGGGAAAAGCGAACTCAACTCGCCGCCGGTGCGGCCGGACAGGTAATAAATTACGGCCATCCAGATGATGGCGGGAATCCATGCTAACAATGGCAGACACTCCTTTTTACGCGTGCTCCGGTTTTTTCCACCCGAACATGTGGTATTATATCATGTAATGGGATATTGGAGGAGGTAATGGAGCTTGCGCTTTATTTTAATCTCCTGGCTGGCGCTGGTGGCGGATCAGGTTTCCAAGTATATCATTTATACCAACATGATGCCGGGCGAATCAATACCGGTTTTCCCACCGGTATTTTACATTACTTACGTGTTGAATCCCGGGGCGGCTTTCGGCATGCTGGCCCACCGCACCAACTTTTTCATCCTCGTCTCGTTTCTCGTTATTATCGGTGTGATGGCGGGTTACCGGTACCTGCCCCGGGAAAGAACGTGGATTCATAACGCCTTGGGTCTGGTTGTGGGCGGCGCGCTGGGCAATCTGGTCGACCGGATCCGCCTGGGCAGGGTTGTGGATTTCCTCGACTTTCGGGTCTGGCCGGTGTTTAACCTGGCGGATACCGCGATTGTGATCGGGGCGCTTTTGCTGATTATCGACGTTTGGCGTTCGGACAAAGAAGGTAAAAAAAGGATGGATACCGGTGCCGAGGAATGAATCTTACCTGGTTGGGGCGGGCGATGCCGGCAAGCGGCTGGATGTCTTCGTGGCATCCATGGAGGAGGAACTGAGCCGGTCTTTTGTGCAGAAATTAATCAGCGAGGGGTTGGTCCTGGTTAACGGCAAGGGTGCCAAGGCCAATCACCGGCTGAAGGAAGGGGACGAGGTGGCGGTTGCAATACCGCCGCCCGTGGAACTTGACGTGCTTCCGGAGCCCATTCCCCTGGACATATATTATGAGGACGCGGACGTACTGGTGATTAACAAGCCCAGGGGCATGGTGGTGCACCCGGCGGAGGGCAATTACACGGGTACGCTGGTAAACGCCCTGCTTTACCACTGCCGGGATTTGTCCGGCATCAACGGGGTGCTGCGCCCCGGCATTGTGCATAGAATCGATAAGGATACGTCGGGCCTTTTGATGGTGGCAAAAAACGACCAGGCTCACGAGCGCCTGGCCGAACAGCTGAAAGAACACACCGTTACCCGGGGCTACCTGGCGCTGGCCCACGGCGCGTTAAAATACGACATTGGGGTGGTGGACGCTCCAATCGGCCGGGATCCCGGGGACAGGCAGAAAATGGCCGTGACCGGGCGCAACGCCAAGCGGGCGGTAACCCATTACCGGGTGCTGGGCCGGGCGCAAAATTATACCCTGCTGGAACTGCGCCTGGAAACAGGGCGCACCCACCAAATCAGGGTCCACCTGTCCTATACCGGCCACCCGCTGGTGGGGGACACCCGTTACGGCCCGGCCCGGCCTCATTTTAACCTTGACGGCCAGTTTCTGCACGCCTACCTGCTGGGCTTTGTCCACCCGCGGACCGGCGAATACCTGGAATTCAAAGCCCCGCTGCCGGAAGAGCTGTCTGCGGTTCTGGAAAAGCTGGGCCTGGAACCGCCGGTTATTTAAACAGGTTGATCGTCTCCAGAAAGAGGGCGGTGAGACCGGCCGCCATTAACGGGCCCACCGGGATACCGCCCAGAAACACGATTCCAATCACCGAGCCGATTAAGAGCCCAAAAATCATTTCCGGGTCAATCTGGAGCAGCTGCAGTCCTTCACCGTTCAGGTGGGTGGCCAGCGCTCCCCCCACAATGGCCAGTATTCCCGGCAACGAAGTGAAAGTCAGGAGCAGTTCTTTTTCCGTTACCTGGCCTTTGGCCACGGGGACGAGAATCGCCAGCAGCAAAAACAGCAGGCCCAGTTCCAGGCCCCGTTTTTCCAGGATGGGAAAAATAAAATTCAAATTGGCGAATTTAATGATCAGCAACACGCAGGCGGCGGTGGCGATCAGGTTGGAACGGGCGATGATCCCCACCAGGAGCAGTGCCACCAAAAGCGAAACTCCATTCATGGCCGGCTCGCCTCGCTAGTATAGGTTGTAGTAAATATATGCCACCTCCGCCAAACGTATTACCAGGATCAGGTTAGCCTATTTTTTGGATTTCCATGTCATCGATCACCAGCTGCAGGGTGTCCGCCCGCAATCCCACCCGCAGCGCCTCCAGCGCCAATACCTCCTGGGGGGGGATATTACCCAGGTTAACATCCGGCCCGAACCGGGTGATCAGGTCCTGCTGTTGAATTTTCAGGGGCGCTTCCCAGATAATAAATGAAGGATCATCAATCATGTCCAGCATTACTTGCATGTGCTCATCCATCATTTTACCCTTGGCGTTGTAAAGTCCCACGTTAAGACCGCATTCCCTGCCCTCCATTATCACCCTGTAAGCTCCCGCCTTAAGGTCACTAAGGGCCTGGCGGGCCAGCGTGTGCACCGATATCTCGGGGCCGTTGTTTTTTTTGCCCACCTCCGTTAAGACTGTGAAACCCATTTCCGCAGCCATAAAAATTGCCCGCTCTCTCACCTCCCGGCTCATGGAAATGGTGCCGTCGCTGATTTCGATGGCGGTGAAACCCAGGGATTTGCATTTGGCCAGGAATTCCCCGACCTTGTTCTGCCTTAAAGCCACTTCGAAAAATGTGCCCCCCGGGTAAATATCAATGTTGTAAGAGCGCACCAGTTGAATTTTCTCTTCCAAGGTGCCTCCGGCGTAAAGCGCCGGGGTTCCGAAACCCAGCTTGATAAAATCAACGTGTTCGTGGTTGATTTTCAAGAGATCCCGTGTTTCCCCTATGCCGATGCCCTTGTCGATGATCATGGTTAAGCCGCGTTTTCTTGGTTTCATTTCTCGTGAACCAAGGGGATAGTTAATAATATCCCGCCAGGTGCCGGTATTTTCATGCCCGGACAAAGTATCAACTCCTTTTCCCGTTGTCACTCATCCCGAAGGGCGAGCGCAAACAGTCACCTCCTTTTACGGTTCCAACGGAAAAGGTTCGGTGTTATTTGATTAAAATTATTCAAAGCATGACTGGTTGGTTACCCGGATTACCTGCCAAATAACGGCTGTCCTGTGTATATAAGGACAGGTGGCGATTTCACCAAAAAATATGCGGGGAGTGATGATCAGTTTTTCATGATGAACGGCGTCAAACCGTTAGCCGGGGGTGTATACAGCGTAATTAACCCGGCGGGTAAAATTGAGGACTTGGCTGGGAACGCTTTTGCTGGTATCGGCATGGACCGGTACACCCTGGCGGTAAAATAGCGCTCGGGTGATGTGACAAAAATAATTATGATCAAGGAGGAATAACTGCCTGATTAGCCGAATTAAATAATATAGTAAAAAATATCACAATCCGCATGGACGACAATCGCAAAGGGCAGCCGGAACAAAGTTTTTGATCCGAGGCAAGTGAATTATAGTACATAACTATTCTTGATTGGTTAAAAAATGGGGGGTAAGGAAAAATGAATAACCTGGTGCCGGTTTCCTCAATGGAGGATATTTTTCAAGAGTATCGCGGTACGCCCATTGAAAAGTTGCTTAAATACCACAATTTGCAATATCCCTTTGACACTTACGGCCATGCCGAATTGCTGATTGGGATGTGCATGGATTACCGTAAACACCTGCGCATACCCGACAATTTTGCTTACGTTTTACGCACGGGAGGCGGCAATCTGCGTTATAGCGAGTTCAAATTGTCTTACGCCATCGCCATTGGAGGGGTTTCAGCCATTGCCCTGATCGGCCACGATAACTGCGGCATGGTGAACTTGATGTCCAAAAAGGACAGGTTTGTCCAGGGATTGGTGGAAAGGGCGGGCTGGCCCAGGGAACTGGCGGAGGAGCATTTTATGCATTTTGTGCCCATGTTTGAAATCGGCAACGAGATTGATTTTGTATTGAACGAGGCCAAACGGTTGCGTAACCGTTACCCCAAAATACTGGTGGCGCCCTTGTTTTACAACATGCAGGATAAACTTTTATATTTACTTGAAGAGAAGCTGTAAATTTTTGAGCATTTTTGACCCGCGTGTGAGTAAACAAGCAAGCCGGTGGAAAAATTACCCGGGGTTTGCCTTATGAAAAATATTCAGGTTAATTTTCCCCTTTGATTTGTTTTTTATCCGGCAAAGGCTTGCGGGCCGGTGTAAAAACGAATTCGGCCATTTCCGCCTGTTCCGGCGGCCGCCGGTCCGGTTCCGGGCCCTCCCCCTGCCGGACCATGTCCCGCACCCGGATGAAAAACAGCGCCCCCAGCGCCGCCACACCGGCCAGGCCGGCACCGCCCCAGTACATGTAAGCGTTACCCAAATCCATCAAGTAGCCGAACAGGGGGGGACCCGCGGCTACGCCCAAAAAGCGAACGCTGCCGTACAGGGATGTCACCAGTCCTCTTTCTTTTGAGTCCACCGTGCTGGTGATGATTGTATTCAGGCAGGGCAACAGCAGGCCCGTGCCGGTGCCCGCCACGGATATTGCGGTAAAGAAATAGTAAACGTTCTGGAACAGGTTCAAAGAGGCCAGGGCAAGGGCCACCAACCCCAAACCCGTCACGGCCAGCCATTTCATCAGCTTGACCTTGTTTTTCAGGAGCAGGCCGGTGATATACGAAGTGGTGCACATGAACAGCACGGGAATGGCCAGGGCCGCACCTTTGAGAATTCCGTCAATGGCCATTCTTTTCTCCAGGTAATCGCTCAGGAAAAACAAAATGCCGAACAGGATTAACAGCGCGGTCATGCCGCCCAGAAAAGAGGCCAGCAGCATGGCCGATTTTTTTTGAAACACCTTTTTAATGGACTGCGCGTACCGGGGTATACTTTGCGTGGCCCGGTTGCCCTCCGGTTCATTGACCAGAAACCAGATGCCCAGCGCAATGGGAACGATAACGGCGGGGAAAAATAAAAAAGTTGCGTACCAGGCGATCAGCCCGATGGCGGCGCCCAGCACGGGGCTGAGTACTTTGCCCATGCCGTTGGCGGCCTCCACCACCCCAAGGGCCTTGCTGCGCTTTTTCCCCGCAAAGATGTCGCCGGTAAGGGCCATGGCGATGGGGGTGGTGCCCGCGGCGCCGATGCCCTGGACGATCCGGCCGCTCACAATCCAGTTATAAGCCCTTTCCTGGAGGAATATGGACGCGAGCCCGGCGATGACTCCGCCCAGTCCATAGAGGATCAATCCCGGGATAATCACTTTTTTACGGCCGATGCGGTCGGATAAAAAGCCGGCCAGCGGAATGAGCAGGCCGGGTACGGAAAATGCGGTAATGATCATGCTGACTTTAAGCTGGCTTAAATGCAGCGCTTCCTTTATATCCGGCAACACCGGTATGAGCATGGAATTGCCCAGCACCATGATGAACGGCACACCCGATATGGCGGCAATTGTGGCGGTTCCGGCTTTCGCCCCCATTTACCGTTTCACATCCTTTCATGAACATTCGATATTTTGCCTCCGCCCCGGTCAAGGTATGCATTTTGGGTTTTGCACCTGCATAATAAAAAGTAGTAAAAAAAGGGGGGAATAAGCTTGTTTTTTATTTTTGATAAAATTGTCATGGCCATGGCGGCGGTGCGCTTCTTGTCGGCCACCATTGAATTCAGCGCGGCCATGCTGATGCTGTACTTCAACAGGGTGGAGGACGCCTTTAAAATAAATGCCGTGCTGGCCCTGGTGGGACCCACGGCGCTGATCACCGTCACTTCCCTGGGACTGGTTGGTCTGGCCGGCAAGGTATCGTTGATGGGAATGGTTTCCATCATGCTGGGGGTGGCGCTGATTTTCCTGGGCATTAACAAGCTGTAGCGCTTTGCGCTTTTGCAATATATATTGGCAAAAAAAAAGTTGACGCCGCTTTTTGTTTTTGTTACTATAAGTTAAATGTAAAACCACCTTGAAATCGGTCCCGTGAGGCCGGTAAGGATTCATAGATGCGAAACGGGGGCGCAATGCGCCTGTCTATGCCTGCTTACCGGTAAAAGCAGGTTTTTTTCATGCCATCTGTAGCCGGGGGTGCATTATCTTGGAAACTCTCAAGGAGAAAGCCCGGATTCTGGATAGTGACGGTATCAGGCGCGCCCTGACCCGGATCGCGCACGAGATTATCGAGCGCAACAAGGGCACTGATAACCTGGTGTTAATCGGCATCAGGCGCCGCGGCGTTCCGCTGGCCCGGCGGCTGGCGGAAAAAATTAAAGAAATTGAGGGCAGCCTGGTGCCGGTAGGCGTACTGGACATTACCCTGTACCGCGACGATTTGTCCACCCTGGCCCACCAGCCCGTGGTCAGGCAAACCGAGGTTAATTTTCCCGTTAAGGGTAAAAAGGTTGTTTTGGTGGACGATGTGCTGTACACCGGCCGCACTATCCGGGCCGCCCTGGACGCCATTATGGATCTGGGCCGCCCATACAACATTCAACTGGCGGCCCTGATCGACCGGGGACATCGCGAACTGCCCATCAGGGCGGATTACGTCGGCAAAAACGTCCCCACTTCCCGCAGGGAACTGGTGGAGGTACGCCTCGAGGAAACGGACGGGAAGGACGAAGTTGTAATCCAGGAAAAAACATGATCGATGGTGCCATCCTTTAAAGCGGTCCTGCGAGGCCGGCAAGGGGGACCAACAATTACGTTCGCCCTGCCGGCCTCCGCCGGGATGCACTTGCAGCCCGGGAGGCCTTATTTATTAGGTTAGGGGTGTTAAAGTGTTTAAGCGCAAGGATTTGTTGGGGCTCAAGGACCTGACCGCCGCGGAAATTGAGCTGCTGCTGGATACGGCCGTACCCATGAAGGAAATAATCACCAGGCCGATTAAAAAAGTGCCCACGCTGCGAGGCCGCACGGTGGTCAATCTCTTTTACGAGAACAGCACCCGCACCCGGGGTTCGTTTGAACTGGCGGCCAAATACTTGAGCGCGGACAGCATCAACATATCCAGTTCCTCCAGCAGCGTGGCCAAGGGGGAAAGCCTTTACGACACCGCCCGCACGCTGCAGGCGCTGCGCGCGGATGTGATCATTCTGCGCCATCCCATGGCCGGCGCGCCGCACCTGTTGGCCGGGGCGGTGCCGGCGGCGGTGATCAACGCGGGGGACGGGGCGCACGAACACCCCTCCCAGGCCCTGCTGGACCTGTTTACGGTGCGGGAACATCGCGGAGAAATTTCCGGCCTGCGGGTGGTTATCGTGGGCGACATTTTACACAGCCGGGTGGCGCGGTCCGATATCTGGGGGTTTACCAAACTTGGGGCGGAAGTGCGGGTATGCGGCCCGCCGACGCTGATTCCACCCGGGCTGGAACAGGCGGGCATCAAGGTTTTCCACCGGATGGAGGAGGCTCTGGTGGATGCCGACGTCATTATTATGCTGCGCATCCAAAAGGAAAGGCAGCAGCAAGGTTTGTTCCCCAGCCTGCGGGAATATGCCCGGATGTACGGGTTAAACCGGGAGCGCCTGGCGCTGGCGCGCAAAGACGTGCTGGTCATGCACCCCGGCCCGATGAACCGGGGTGTGGAAATTACGGCCGACATCGCCGGCGGCCCGCGGGCCGTGATCGAGGAACAGGTGACCAACGGGGTGGCGGTGCGCATGGCGCTGCTGTACCTGCTGGCCGGGGGAGGTGCGGGACATGAAAATGATCATTAAAGGCGGCCGGGTACTGGACCCGGCTTCCGGCAGGGATGAAGTAACTGATTTGTATATATGTGACGGGTTGATCAGCGATAAATTTGAAGCTGACGCCGGCACTGCGATTGTGGATGCCTCCGGCCAACTTGTGATGCCGGGGTTGATCGACATGCACGTACACCTGAGGGAACCGGGTTATGAATATAAAGAAACCATTGCCACCGGCACCGCTGCGGCCGTGCGGGGCGGTTTTACCGGCGTGGCCTGCATGCCCAACACCAACCCGGTTGCCGACAACCGTTACGTAGTGGAATTTATTCGCAAAAGGGCAGCCGAAGCCGGCCAGGCCGGCGTTTACCCGGTGGGCGCCATCACCAGGGGCAGCCGGGGCAAGGAAATGGCGGAGCTGGCGGATATGCGGGACGCCGGGGCGGTGGCCTTTTCCGATGACGGCCATCCGGTCATGGAAGCCGGGACCATGCGCCTGGCCATGCAGTACTGTAAAATGCTGGGCGCGGTGATCATATCGCACTGTGAGGATAAAACCCTGGCGGCGGGCGGGGTGATGCACGAGGGATATTATTCCACCATCCTGGGACTGAAAGGGATTCCCGCTTCCGCCGAAGAAATTATGGTAAGCCGGGAAATTATCCTGGCTGCGGAAACAGGCTGCCCGGTGCACATTGCGCATATCAGCACCGCCGGTTCGGTGGCCCTGGTGCGGGAGGCTAAAAAAAGAGGCATCCCGGTAACGGCGGAGGCCACGCCCCATCACTTCACCCTCACCGACCGGGCGGTGGCCGGGTATAATACCGCGGCCAAGGTAAACCCGCCGCTGCGCGGGGAGGCCGACGTGCAGGCGGTACGGGAGGGCCTGGCCGATAATACCATCGATGCCATCGCCACCGACCACGCGCCGCATGCTTTTGATGAAAAGAACGTGGAGTTCGACCTGGCCCCCTTCGGAATGGTGGGCCTGGAAACGGCGGTGGGCCTGGTATGGACCGAGCTGGTGCACACCGGCATTCTCACGCCGCTGCAGGCGGCGGCCAAATTATCTTTAAACCCGGCCCGCATTCTGGGTCTAAAACGCGGTACCCTGGCCATGGGGACCGCGGCTGATATTACCATTATCGATCCCGGGCTGGAAGAAACCGTGGACCCGGAAAAGTTTACCAGTAAGGGTAAAAATACGCCCTTTGCCGGGCGCAGGCTCAAGGGCCTGCCGGTGATGACCATAGTGGCCGGCGAGATTAAATACCGGAGATAATTGGTGCCAGGTGTTGCGTTGTTGCGATTTGGATAATCATTTATTTTAAATAGACTTACTTAGTAACTGCGGAGGTGTATTAGCTTGAAAGCTGTTTTAGCCCTAGAAGACGGCACAATTTTTACGGGAGAGTCATTTGGCGCCGCGGGGGAGCAGTGGGGCGAGGTGGTATTTAATACCGGCATGACCGGGTACCAGGAAATATTGACCGACCCCTCCTACTGCGGTCAAATCATTGTGATGACCTACCCTCTCATCGGTAATTACGGGATCAACAGGGAAGATTTTGAAGCCAAAAGGTCGTATATCCGCGGCTTCGTGGTCAGGGAGGCCTGCGACCACCCCAGCAACTGGCGCGCCGGTTACCGGATCGGTGATTTTCTGACCCGCGAGGGAATTCCGGGCATCAGCGGAGTGGACACCAGGGCGCTGACCAGGCACCTGCGCAGTTATGGTACCATGCGGGGCGTTATTTCCACCGCGGAGGTGGACCCGGCCGAGCTGGTGAAAAAGGCCGGGTCCTGTCCCCACCTCAGCGGGCAAAAACTGGTGGCGGACGTGGCCACCAAAGAACCATATACAATTGAAGGCAACGGCCCCCGGGTGGTTCTGATCGACCTGGGTTCCAAGCAAAACATTATCCGGCGGCTCAGACAAAGGGATTGCAAAGTAATCGTGGTGCCGCCGGGTATTACTCCCGGACAAATCGGGGAGCTTGAACCCGACGGGGTGCTGATATCCAACGGCCCCGGTGATCCGGTGGATGTGCCGGGCACCATTGATACCGCCCGGGCGCTGATCGGTAAATACCCTCTGTTCGGCATTTGCCTGGGGCACCAGGTCATCGCCCTGGCCCTGGGGGCCAGGACCTATAAGATGAAATTCGGGCACCGCGGCGCCAATCACCCGGTAAAAGACCTGTATACCGGCAGGGTTTATATTACCTCGCACAACCACGGCTTTTCCGTGGATGAGGAATCGTTAAAAACACTGGATATCGAGATTTCGCACATCAATTTAAACGATAATACGGTTGAGGGGATCCGGCACAAGTATTTGCCGGTGTTTGCGGTACAGTATCATCCCGAGGCTTCACCGGGGCCGCATGATTCCGACTATATATTTGACCAGTTCATGGATATGATGCGCGGGGAGGAACAGTAATCATGCCAATTAAGAAAGGACTCAAGAAAGTTTTGGTGGTGGGTTCCGGCCCCATTATCATCGGCCAAGCGGCTGAATTCGATTACGCCGGCACCCAGGCCTGCCGGGCGTTGCGCGAGGAAGGCCTGGAAGTGGTGCTGATCAATAGCAACCCGGCTACCATTATGACCGATGCCAACATGGCGGATCGAATCTACATCGAGCCCATTACCCCGGAATTCGTGACCCGGGTAATTCAAAAGGAAAAACCGGACGGTTTTTTGCCCTCCCTGGGCGGCCAGGTCGGGCTGAACATGGCCCTGCAGCTGTCCGAGTTGGGCGTGCTGGACGAGTATGGGATTCAACTGCTGGGCACCCCGCTGGAAGCCATTAAGCGGGCCGAGGACCGGGAGCAGTTCAAGTCCACCATGGAAAAAATCAATGAGCCCGTACCCGAGAGCACAATCGTCAGTTCAGTGGAAGAGGCCGTGGAGTTCGCCAAGCAAATCGGCTTCCCGCTGGTGGTCCGCCCGGCCTACACCCTGGGCGGCACCGGCGGCGGCATGGTGTACAACATGGACGAGCTTGTCGCCACTTGCACCCGTGGTTTGAAGGCGAGCATCATCCACCAGGCGCTGATCGAGCGCAGCGTGGTGGGGTGGAAGGAAATTGAGTTCGAGGTCATGCGGGACGGGGCGGACAATTGCATTACCATCTGCAGCATGGAAAACATCGACCCCATGGGCGTGCACACCGGAGACAGCATCGTGGTGGCCCCGGTTCAGACCCTGAGCGACCGGGAGTACCAGATGCTCCGCAGCGCCGCGCTGAAGATCATCCGGGCCCTGGGCGTGGAGGGCGGCTGCAACATCCAGTTTGCCCTGGACCCCAACAGTTATACTTATTACGTCATCGAGGTCAACCCGCGGGTGTCCCGTTCTTCCGCCCTGGCCTCCAAGGCCACCGGTTACCCCATTGCCAAGGTGGCCAGCAAAATCGCCATCGGCCTGAACCTGGACGAGATCAAGAACGCGGTGACGGGCAAAACTTATGCCTGTTTTGAGCCGTCCATCGATTATACCGTAATCAAGTTTCCCCGCTGGCCCTTTGACAAGTTCGCCCTGGCGGATCGCACCCTGGGCACTCAAATGAAGGCCACCGGCGAGGTGATGGCCATCGACCGCACCCTGGAGGGAGCATTGCTGAAAGCCATCCGTTCCCTGGAAATCGGGGTGCCCGGCCTGATTTATCCGGGCATGGCCGAATTAACCGATGAACAAATTGAGCAAAAACTTGCCCAGCCGAATGACGAGCGGCTGTTCGTACTGGCCGAGGCGCTGCGCCGGGGCATGCTTTTTGACCGCATCTTTAATTTAACGAAAATAGACCGGTTCTTTATCCAGAAGATCAGCAACGTGGTGCAGTTGGAGAACAAGCTGCGCCGGTGGGGCAAGGCCGCCCTGTCGCCCCGGCTGCTCCTGGAAGCCAAGCAAATGGGCATGGCCGACGCCTACTTGGCCCAGGTCGCGGGCGTAACGGTGGACGAGGTCAGGGCGCTCCGGAAAGCGAACGGCATTGAGCCGGTTTACAAGATGGTGGACACCTGCGCCGCGGAATTCGAGGCGGTCACGCCTTATTATTATTCCTGCTACGATCAGGAAGACGAAGCCGAGCCCACCGCCAACCGCAAGGTGGTTGTGCTGGGCGGCGGTCCCATCCGCATCGGCCAGGGCATCGAGTTCGACTACTGCTCGGTGCACTCGGTGTGGGCGTTGAAGGAAATGGGCTACGAGGCCATTATCATCAACAATAACCCGGAAACCGTAAGCACCGACTTTGACACGGCCGACCGGTTGTATTTCGAGCCGCTTTTGCCGGAAGATGTATTGAACATCCTGGAAAAGGAAAAGCCGGAAGGCGTAATCGCACAATTCGGCGGCCAGACCCCGATCAATTTGGCCGCGCACGTGCACCGGGCCGGTTTCAACATCCTGGGCACATCCCTGGACAGCATCGACCGGGCTGAGGACCGCGAGCGGTTCGATGCCCTGGTGGCCCGGCTGGACATCCCTCGCCCTCCGGGTGGCACGGCCACTTCGGTGGCCGAGGCGGAGGAAATAGCCCAGCGCATCGGCTTCCCGGTGCTGGTGCGCCCATCCTACGTGCTGGGCGGGCGGGCCATGGAAATTGTTTATAATCTTGACGATTTGAGAAACTATATGGAGAACGCGGTGAAAGTAACGCCGGAGCACCCGGTGCTGGTGGATAAATACTTCCTGGGTGAAGAAATCGAAGTGGACGCCATTGCCGACGGCGAAACAGTGCTCATCCCGGGGATCATGAAACACGTGGAGCGGGCCGGGGTGCATTCCGGGGACAGCATCGCCGTATACCCGGCCAATCACCTGGACCAGCGGGTGCGGGAGCAGATCGTCGACTACACCACCAGGCTGGCGCTGGAACTGAACGTGCGGGGCATGATCAACATCCAGTACGTGCTTTACAACGGGCAGATTTACGTGCTGGAGGTCAACCCCAGGGCCAGCCGCACGGTACCGTACATGAGCAAGATCACCGGCATCCCCATGGTGAACCTGGCCACCAAGATCATCATGGGCCAAAAGCTGGCGGACATGGGTTACCGGGGCGGGCTGTACCCGGAAACGAAGCTGGTGGGAGTGAAGGCGCCGGTGTTCAGTTTCGCCAAGCTGCTGCAGGTGGATATATCGCTGGGTCCCGAAATGAAGTCCACCGGCGAGGTGCTGGGCGTGGACGCCAGTTACCCCGTGGCCCTGTACAAGGCGCTTTTGGCTTCCGGGGTGGTATTCCCGCAGCGCGGCAACATTCTAATGACGGTGGCCGACAAGGACAAGGAGGAAGCGCTGCCCATCGCACGCGGCTTTGCGAGCCTGGGGTACAACATCCTGGCCACCGCGGGCACGGCGCGTTACCTGGAGGAGCACGGGGTCAAGGCGACGCGGGTGAACAAGGTGCGCGAGGGATCGCCGCACATTGACGACCTGCTGCGCCGGGGAGAAATACACCTGGTGATCAACACTCTCACCAAGGGCAAGGCGCCAGAGCGGGACGGTTTCGTAATCAGGCGGGCTACGGTGGAACTGGCGGTGCCGTGCTTGACCTCCCTGGATACCGCCCGGGCCATCCTGGAGGTACTGAGCGACTTCCAGGAGGGTTCCGAAATTTCGTTGATCCCCCTGCAGGAGTACTTGAATTAGTCGTCAATCGCCAGTCGCCGGTGGTCGGGCCATTTACATTAAACTAAAAGCCCCGGACGGGTTTGCCAATCCAAACCCATCCGGGGTTTATCTTAACCGGGCCGCGGCCCGGAGGATATGTCAGGGGGAATAAAAAGGACCCGATTTAAGCACCTTTTTTCAAGGTTTCCACTGCTTTCATCAGGTCCCGGTTCAGGTTGTTGAACCATTCCTTAAGTTCCCGTTGTTTTTCGGCCTTTTGCGCGTTGGACCGGATCATTTCGGTCAGTGCGCTCACGGCATGCTCTTTGTCGGTCATCATGTAACACCTCCTTTTTCTATCAATATAACAGTGTTATGTAAAATGTCAATGAAAATAATATTAAATTTTTTGGAGGTTTTTCCAATGTCCCAATTAGTTCGGACCCGGATCACTAGCCGGGAAGAACCGGCGCCGGGGTTCTGCCTGATTGAATTTTACGCGCCGTCCCTGGCCCGGGCGGCACAACCCGGGCAGTTCGTGCATATCCGTTGCGGGGAGGGTAGCGACCCCCTGCTTCGCCGCCCCATCAGCATTCACGCTGTGAACCGGCGGGACGGCCTGGTGAGGATTTTATTCCAGGTGGTGGGCAGGGGCACCGCCCTGCTGGCCCGGAGCGGGGAGGGTATGATCGACGTCATGGGCCCCCTGGGCCGCGGCTTTTCCAGGGGTCAGGCCTGTCGTAACTGTAATAACTCGAGCGGGAACGCCCCGGCGGGCACTGGAAACACCGGCGATATTATCGTGGTGGGGGGCGGAATCGGAGTCGCTCCGCTACATTTTTTGCTGCAGGAAATCGCTGGATCCGGCGAGTCCGGGCGAACCACAGTGCTGCTGGGCGCGCGCAGCGCCGGGCAGCTCTTGATTCGCGAAGCAGTGGAAAAAATGGGTTTTGTGGTGCACGTGGCCACGGATGACGGGACGGCGGGGCACCATGGGCCGGTAACCGGCCTGCTGGCGAATGCACTGCGGCGGCATCCGGGTTTTGTTTATGCCTGCGGGCCGGCGCCCATGTTGAAGACGGTTTGCGCCCTGCTGGCCGAGGCCGGAGTGCCCGGGGAGGTTTCGGTGGAGGAGCGGATGGCCTGCGGCGTGGGCGCATGCCTGTCCTGCGCCTGCCGGGTGCGCGACGCCGGCGGGCGGGAAACCTATCGCCGGGCCTGCGTGGACGGTCCGGTATTCCCGGCGGGGGAGGTGGTCTGGTGATGAACCTGGCGGTGAATTTAGGCGGCATTAAAATGAAAAACCCCGTTGCCACAGCCTCAGGTACCTTCGGGTTCGGCCTGGAGTACCAACCCTACATCGATCTGCAGCGTCTCGGGGCAATTATTGTCAAGGGAACCACCCCGTCGCCCCGGGCAGGCAACCCTCCGCCGCGCATTGCCGAAACGCCTTCGGGTATGCTCAACGCCATCGGCCTGCAGAACCCGGGCGTAGACCGGGTGGTGGAGGAAATTTTACCCCGGCTGGCGGGTTTGGGCACGCCGGTAATAGTCAATATCGCCGGGGACACCGTGGAGGATTACGCCCTGGTGGCCCGGAAACTGGACGGCGCGCCGGGGGTGGTGGGGCTGGAGGTGAATATATCCTGCCCGAATGTTAAGAAGGGTGGCATTCAGTTCGGAAGTGACCCCCGTTCGGCGGCCGAGGTGACCCGGGCGGTGAAGGCGGCCACCGGGTTGCCCGTAATCGTCAAGCTCTCACCCAACGTCACCGACATTGTGGCCATGGCCGAGGCCGTGGCTGAAGCCGGGGCGGACGCCCTGTCGATGATCAACACCCTGCTGGGCATGGCTATCGACGTGGACAGGCGCAGGCCGGTGCTGGGCAACGTCACCGGGGGCCTGAGCGGCCCGGCGGTGCGCCCGGTGGCGGTAAGGGCGGTCTGGCAGGTATACCGGGCGGTTTCGCTGCCCATCCTGGGCATGGGGGGCATCATGACGGCCCGGGACGCGCTGGAGTTTATCCTGGCCGGAGCCACGGCGGTGGCGGTGGGAACAGCAAATTTCGTCAACCCGCGTGCCACCGTGGAGGTGGTGGAAGGTATCGAACAATACATGCGGGAAAACGGTTTTACGGATATAAACGAACTGACCGGCCTGGCCCAGCGCAATGTGGCCGGGTGTTAAGCAAATCGCAGTCAGATATAAAGCGCAGGGGTTAACTTTAAAACCTGCGCTTTATGTCTTAAACTGCGTAATAATAGTATGCTTAACTTCTTTTGTCACACATGGGTGGGACATATAACCAGCCCTTTGATTTACCGTAAGAGGTAAGTTTATCATATAGATTTATTTCTGTTTCCAGCATTTTAATAAACATATTTTTTAAATGTTCTTTTTCGACCGCTAATATACTTTTTGTTTGCTGAATTATAAAATTTTGTATTCCCGAATAAATGATGCGAAACATTATTTCATCTCGTAATATTTCAGTATTAGTAGGAGTGTTTACTGACTTTGGTGGTCTTGGGGGTAAAGGAATAGCAAAATAATTCATTTGTTTTTCGATAAATTCTATTTCATTATTGAGGATTTTTAATCCCATAGTTAATATAGCTTTAAAATCATTATCGTGGGCGAAGTTCTGAAAAATTTGTGTTATTTCTAAAGTATCATATCTCTGAGCAAGATGTTGCCATAAGCAAAATACTTCCCCGCAATGAGGTTTTTCTTTTGTATTATTGCAAAATGAACTTATAAATTGCATTATATAACAACACTCCTGTAAGTAGTTCTTTACAGTTCCATTTATGCTTATTAGTTTGAACCATGGACTAGAATTTATTCAAATTTGTATTGATTTGCTGCATATTCCAAAGAGAAAGTGCCACACTAGATGCCACCTTTATGTTGCTTTTTTTGATATTTACCATATCATACCATGAAATATGGTTCAAAATGCTTTGCCCAAAAGGCCGCCTCCGTGCCGCCGGTTGCATTCAGGTGCGGCGGGCTTGGATTGTGATTATGTTAAATCGTAAAGGCCGAAATAATAAATACCACGTAAAGCGCTCCGGTAGAGACCAGTGTTATGGGACGGATTGTCTTTTTCAGCTTTAAGCTTAAATAAACCAGTCCCGCACCCGCAAGGGCCAGAATAGCGCTGATCAAGGCCAAATCAGACAGCGCCCAGGGAGTTAAAGCTATGCCCAAAGCGGGGATAATGGAACTCTGGAACACCATTGCCCCGGTTATATTGCCCAAAGCAAGGGTGTCCTTGCCCTGGCGCACCCAGATCAGGCTGTTGAATTTCTCCGGTAATTCCGTTGCAATCGGTGCGATAAAGATTGATAAAACAAAAGGCGAAATGTGCAGAATTTCAGCTGCATGCGTGATTCCGTCCACAAAAAGGTGCGCCCCGGCAATAATGCCGCCCAAGGCTGTAAGCACTTGAAGCACGATTACGGGGGAAGCCGGCTCTTGTTGTTTCCTGGCCAAATACAGGGGTTTTAGTTCAGCTTCCCCAAGGGCCTTACCATCTCTGAGAGTACGGGCGGCGTAAAAAATGTAAGTGATTACTAATAGTATTGCCACGGGCGGTTTATACGCCATGGGTAAAAAAGCGGCTATGATAGCCAGCGAGTATACCAGCAGAAAGAAACCAAGGTCCCGTTTCATAATGGAATGGTCGACCAGCATATGCTCCCGCCGCTTGCCTTTAACCGTGTAAAAAAGGGCGGCGATGCCTGTGATGGACAGCGCAAGCGTGGCCAGCATAAATGGCGCTCCGAGGATGGCGCCTATGCCGATCTCGTGCGCTGCTTCCCCGGTTCCAAATAAAATGGCGATAACAGGTATCATGGATTCCGGCAGGGCGGTTCCCACTGCCGCCAGTATGCTTCCCACCGCGCCTTCGGATAGTTTCAGTCTTTTGCCCAGCCATTCGATCCCATTTGTAAATAATTCCGCGCTAAACAAAATCAGTGCCAATCCACCAATCAAATAAACTATTATTGACATTTTTTTCACCCTTTCCAAAGGTTTTGTTTTGTAATGGTTAAAAATAAAAGCGAGACCCTCACGAATAATCTCGTGCAGGTCTCGCTTAGCCATCTTCAAAAAGCTACGCCAAACCGGGCCTTTGGCCGTATTGACGATTTGGCAACCCGTTAGTCCGGGCAGCTACTCCCCTTTAAATCTAATTTTATGAGGAAAAGAGCATCTAGTCAATAGCCAACTTTGGTCGTTCCTCCGGCCAAGCCGGGGGATTCCCGGTCCGTCCCGGCCGGCAACCGCGCGGTACCTTGCGGCACAGTAGGCGATAAACCGCGGGGAAATATTCTTATAATAGTGTGCAATTCTAATATATGGTATAATGCTTGCGATATAATTTTTTTATGTGGTGATGTTTGAAAATGAGGTAAGAATGGGAATGTTTCCGGATTTTAGCATCATGTTAACGACATTTTCTTTAAATTATAGCTCCGGGTTTTACTCGGTTGCGGGCCAGGGGCTTTGATATTATAGCAAAAGGGGTGAATCCGGGTGCTGAAGTTAAACAGGTACACACTTATAATCGGGCTGTTATCAGTTTTCCTGCTTCTTACCGCTGCGGGATGCGGCAAGGAAAGTACATCAAGCGACAAGCCGGAAAAAACGGGTGTAACACTGCAACAAGAGCAACACCGGGACCAGGAACAGAATGCACCGGCGCCGGGGGAAACACCGGGTCGACAGGTTGACGGGAAAACCGGGCATGCAAATGAACCGGGGAATTCCCCCGGCCAACAAACCGGTGCTACAGCACGGAAACTTATTTCCGCTACCGTTACACACGTGGTGGACGGTGATACGGTTGAAGTTAAACTGGCCCGCGGCCGGGAAGAAAAAGTGCGCCTGATTGGAGTTGACACCCCCGAATCTACAAAGGAAATCGAACCCTACGGGAAGGAGGCATCAGCTTATACCAAAAGCCGTTTGGAAGGACGTAAGGTTTGGCTGGAATTGGATGCGGAAGAACGTGACCGCTACGGCAGGCTGCTGGCTTACATTTGGCTGGAACAGCCGGTAAGGGATACTGAAGCGGAAGCACGGGACAAGATGTTTAACGCTGAATTGCTCAAGGAAGGTTACGCCCAGGTTATGACCGTTCCACCCAACGTAAAATATGCTGATTTTTTTGTTGAGCTGCAGCGGGAAGCCAGGGAAGCCGGTAAAGGGCTGTGGGGCCTTACCACACAAGAAAAGGCGGGCAAGATAGAGGATTATTACGTAGCGAGCTCCCGGAGCAAAAAGTTTCACCGGCCCGGCTGCGAGTGGGGCCAAAAAATAGCACCGGCCAACCTGGTCAAGTTTAAAACCGTGGATGATGCTCTGAACGCAGGTTACGAGCCCTGCCGGGTGTGTAACCCTTAAAAGGAATTGGATTATCATTCCAGGAATCTAAATGGAATCCAATGAAACATTGATTTTGCTGCAAAAACCGGTACTTGTATTTGGCGCTCCGTCGGTTTCCTCCGTTCGTTTCGCAATTTTACCTTTATGGCTGGAGCAACTTTTAGTTAACATAAAAAACCCCCGGTTTGACGCGGTTGCGGGTGCCGGGGGTTTTTGTATTAAAGCTGGTTGTTATAATACTGTTCAAATTGTTTCCTTAATTCATGTTTTTTAATTTTACCGGTGGTGGTGCGGGGTAATTCATCCACCAAAATGACTGACTTGGGGACCTGGAAACCGCCCAGTTCGCGCTTGCACCAGTTGATTATTTCTTCCCCGGTTAGATTGCTGCCCTTTTTGGGCACCACCACTGCGGTCACCGCCTCGGCCCAACGCTGGTGGGGCAGGCCGATAACAGCGGCCGACTCTACTTCGGGGTGGGCCAGGATTACCGTTTCCACCTTGATGGAGGGCACGTTCTCACCGCCGGTCTTGATCATGTCTTTCTTGCGATCGACGAATACCAGCATGCCGTCTTCGTCTATATAGCCCTGGTCTCCGGAGTGGTGCCAGCCGAACTTCCTGGCCTGCTCGGTGGCAGCTTCATCTTTGAAGTATCCTTCCATGATGCCGGGGCTGCGCCAGACTATTTCCCCGACCTGACCAGGGGGTAGGATGTTGCCATCGTCGTCCATGACTGCCGTGTCATAGCCGGGCGAGGACATGCCCCAGATATTGCCCTCCTTTTCCGGATACCAGTCTGGTTTGTAATAGTTGGTGGCGGGGTAGGCCTCGGTTTGGCCGGTGCCCAGGATGAACGTGGCGTTCAACCGTTTCCTGGCTTCGGCCAGCGTGCGCTTATCCATTGGTGTCATGGCGTACAGGCATACTTGCAGGCTGGACAGGTCGTAGTTGTGGAAAGCCGGGTGGTCGATCATACTCCTGAACATCATGGGCAGGGCGAACAACCAGTTGATTTTTTCAGCCTGGATGGTCTTCATCAGCCCTTCGGGGTCAAAGCCCCGCATCACCACGACGGTGGAACAGGCAAGCAGGCCGGTGTTGAGCAGGGTGTGCTGGGCGCAGTGGAATATGGGCATCATGACTGAAATAATGCTACTGGGGTCTATTCTCAATTCAATGGTGTTCTGCAGGGCGGCGATATACACGTTGAGGTTGGAGATTAAAACTCCCTTGGGCATGGCGGTGGTGCCGCTGGTATACATTATTTGAACTATATCCCTGTCTTCGATGATCACATCTTCGATTTCGGTCCCGTCCATACCGTCTATAAAGGCGTTAAAATTTATAAATGGCTCCGTCACCTGCTGTCCGGTAACGGGAAGTGAGATAAAATGCTTGATATTTGAAAGCTGGTCCAGGTATTTACTGAAGACGGGAACAAAAGCATCATCAAGAACCAGCGCCTTGGCTTCTGAATGGTTCAGAACGTAGGCCAGTTCCCTGGGATCGAGGCCGGGGTTCACCGGCACCCAAACAAACCCTCCCTTGGCCAGGCCGTAAATTGAAACCACTAGTTCCGTTGAGTTCAAGCAAACGGCGGCTACCCGGTCTCCTTTTTGCAAGCCCAGGCCACGGACGGCCCTTGCAAAACGGTTGCAAGCATCGTTAAGCTGGTAATAGGTTAAACTGTTCCTTTGACCACTCCGGTATTCAACTAGTGCTTCTTTTTGGGGTCTGCGCCTCGCTGACCGGCGCAGGATATCGCCTACGGCCACCCGCTGGATCAGGTTTTTGCCGAGCATCGGGTCCATATTTAACCCTCCCATTATATAAATATTTAAACGGCTATTAGCACTTTCTTTGCGCTTTTTCCCTTCATCGTCTCAGCGCCGGAATCGTTCAGGATGTAGGCCAGTTCCTCGCCCTTCATCATTACATTGCAGGGCACCGAAATGTAGTTTATACATCTTATTACTCAGTCAATATGCCTTATTTCTCAATGGTTTTCGTTTAGGTATTTTTCTTTAAGTAACGCCTTGCCCGGTGGGATTAAACTTAAAGACCGGGAACGGTACCGCCAGGCACCGGTCCCGGCAATTGTAATTTGTATTCTTAGTCAATATCCACGTACATGCGCAGCAGGTTGGCCCCGAAACACTTGCCGAGGTTGTCGCTGCGCAGGGAGCGGGATGCTCCCCCGTTAAGCGCCCCTCTGAGGACGAAATTGAAAGCCTTGATGTTGGGCACCTCGTAGCGAACCACATCGCCCTCCACCAATCCCTTGAAATGTTCCTTAACCCGTTCCGCGGTTATCTTTTCCTTGAGTAGCTGGTAGTCGTCCTCCCGGTAGGGAAACAGCCCTATATTCACTGTGTTGCCCTTATCACCCGACCGGGCGTGGGCCAGTTCCTTAAGCAGTATCCTGGGCACCTGTTACACCTCCATCAGCTCGACTTTGACCTGCTTTTCCACCTCTTCCCTGGGCACCAGTGCCGACCAGAGGCCGATCAGTTCCCGGGGCCTGGGCATCCCGCCGGCCCCGCTGGCCGTGGGCGGGCCGTTTAACGCCAAGGGGGGCAGCAAGCGGGGCATCCTGGCGGCGTCCTGTTTATTCCGGGTGCGCACCGCGATCCTTAAACCTACTTCGTTGAGGTCTTCACCGTCCCCGAAGGCCAGGGGGCCGGACAGGGAATTGTAACCGATGTATTCTGTCAAGATTTCTTCAAAGTGCAGTCCCAGCGCGGTGAACTGTTTGCGGATAATTTCCTCCGTTTTGCGGGCTTTTTTCATGGCATCGGGCCAGGAGTACCTGATCATGGCTTCGCCCAGCCAGCCGTCGCTATATCCAATGGAAACCTTCAGTTTATCCGGCCGCGGCTTGCCCCTCATTCCGGTTATCCTGACCTGGTCCGGCCCGGCCTGTTCCAGCAGGGGAGCGGTGAAATCGGCGATCACATCCGGCGTAATATAGGCCGTGGGGTCATGCACTTCATATAACATTTGTTCTTTAACAGTCCGCAGATCGACCCGCCCGCCGGTTCCCTCGGGTTTGGTCAGCACGGCGTCGCCGTTTTCATAAACCTCGGTAACGGGGTAGCCTATCCTTTCCATGCCCGGGATGTTCCACCAGTCGCCGCTGAAGTTCCCGCCGGTACTCTGGGCTGAGCACTCCATCAGGTGTCCCAGCAGAATCCCGGCGGCCAGGCGGTCCCAGTCGTCCCACCGCCATCCCAGTTCAAACACCATCGGGGCCAGAAACTGGGCCGGGTCCGAGGTGCGCCCTGTAACGACCACGTCCGCGCCCATTTCCAACGCGTCCACCATTGGTTTTGCCCCGAGATAGACATTGGCGAACAGTATTCTGTCTTCGATGGTTGAGATATCTTCACCGTTCTCCATGTCGGACAGGTCCACTCCCAGGGCGCGGAGTTCGCCAAGCCTGGGCATAATATCGTCACCGGTAATGACGGCTATTTTCAACCCTTTGAGTCCCATATTTTGGGCCAGCTCATATACCATTCGCCCGGCTCCGCGGGGGTTGATTCCCCCGGCATTTGTCAGTATTTTGATTCCTTTTTCCCGGCAGGGGCGCAAAAGCAGGTTGAAAAACATGTCTTCAACGTACCCCTTGGCCGGGTCATTTTGCCTGGCTTTTTGTAAAATAGCCAGGGTCAATTCGGCCAGAGCGTCGCAGGCCAGGTACTGAACGTTGCCCGCGCGCACCACGTCCAGGGCCGGGAAGGGGGAGTCGCCCCAAAAACCCTGCCCCGCCCCGATTCGCACACTCTTCAACGAACAACTCCTCCTTCTTAACCGCTATCCGTAAAAAGCAGCAATTTAATAACTCAGACACCTATGCTGAACTTCATGGCGCCGTCACTCAGAGCTGCTCATTTTTTTCAGCGCTACCTTTAAAACGGCGGTACAGCAGACCTCGTTCCGCTGGTTCTTGATTTCCTGCTTGATTGTGACCACCCCGAAGGCCCCCTTGTCTGATTTATCCACAACCTCGGCCTCCACCCGGATGGTATCACCGATGAAGGTGGGGGCGGTAAAGCGAACTTTGTCCATGCCGTAAAATGCCACCACCACGCCGGGTTTCATGGGGACCAGGCCGGTGGCCACGCTCAACACCAGCATGCCGTGGGCGACGCGCTGCCCGAAGATGGTGCCTTTGGCGTATTCCACGTCCGTGTGCAGCGGGTACCAGTCGCCACTGAAGGCGGAAAACATTACGAGATCGGCCTCGGTAATGGTGCGCGCCCTGGAAACAGCTTTTGTACCGGTTTCCAGTTCATCAAAATATTTGTCCAGCATCAAACAACCCCCTTTACCACTATTTAATCAATCTATTTACAATAATCTGTTTCATGATTTCCGTTGTACCGCCCCCGATGGTGCCAACCCTGGCATCCCGCCAGTAACGCTGCACAGGGTACTCCATCATATACCCGTATCCGCCGTGGATTTGCAGCGCCTCGTCGGCCACCCGGTTGGCCGTTTCGCAGGCGTAGACCTTGGCCATGGCCACCGCCGTGACGGCGTCCTCTCCGGACGCGAACAGGGAAAGGGCATGGTAGGTCAGGCTGCGGGCGGTTTCGATCCAGGATGCCATGTCGGCCAGCTTGTGCCTGATCACCTGGAACTTGGACAGGGGCCGTTTAAACTGAATCCTTTGCTGGGCGTAGCGGATGGCTTCCTCCAGGGCAAGCTCGGCAGCCGCCACCGCCTCGAGGGCCATTACCAATCTTTCCCAGGCAAAATTTTGCATAATGTAGTAAAAGCCCATATTTTCCTTCCCCACCAGGTTGGCCTTGGGTACCCGGCAATCTTCAAAGACCAACTCCCCGGTATCCGAGGCGTTCCAGCCCAGTTTTTCCAGCTTTTTGGCCACAGTGAAACCGGGGGTGTCTTTTTCGATGACCAGCAGGCTGATCCCCTTGTACCCCGCCGCCGGGTCTGTTTTCACGGCGGTGACAACGTAGTCCGCCCTTACTCCGTTGGTAATGAAAATTTTGCTCCCGTTGACCACGTAATGATCGCCTTCATCCCGGGCCGTGGTGGAAATGGAGGCCACGTCGGACCCGGCGTTTGGCTCGGTGATGCCCAGCGCCCCGATTTTTTCCCCGGTGATGGTGGGCACCAGGAACTTCTGTTTCAATTCCTCGCTGCCGAACTTATATATTTGCGGCCCGGCGATAACAACGCTGGCTCCGAGCCCCGCCGCGACGCCGGCCGATCCGCAGCGGGCCAATTCTTCCACAAATACCGCCCCGGCCAGGTAATCCTCGCCGCTGCCGCCGTATACCTCCGGGTAGGTCAGGCCTAAAAAGCCCAGTTCGCCCGCCCGGTAAAAAAGCTCCCGGGGGAATTCACCTTTTTGTTCCCATTCCTCCACGTGGGGCTTGATTTCCTTTTCCACCCAGCCGCGCACGCTTTTACGCAGCATTTCGTGTTCCTCCTGGAACAGCCAGTGGGCCATGCCACATTCCTCCTTGCACGGGATTGTTACAATCCCAGGGATTTTGCGATAACTTCCTTCATGATCTCGTCGGTGCCGCCGCCGATCCGGTTGAGCCGGGAATCGCGCCACGAGCGCTGTACGCCGTACTCCATCATGTAGCCGTAACCGCCGTAAATCTGCAGGGCGGCATCGGCCACCCGGAAACTCACCTGGCCTCCCACCAGCTTGCACATGGAAATTTCCTTGACCGGGTATTCACCCGCGGCGAATTTTCTGGCGGTGGAGTAAACAAGCTGCCTGGCCGCCTCGATTTCCGTGGCCATCTCCGCCAGCTTGTGGGCGATCACCTGGTGGCGAATCAATGGTTTGCCGAACTGGGTGCGCTGGCGGGCGTATTCCAGGCACTTTTCGAAGGTATACTGGGCCCCGGCCACCGCCCCGGCGGCCCCGATCAGGCGCTCCCCCTGCAGTTCCCACATGATCTGGTGGAAGCCCCGGTTTTCCACCCCCAGGAGGTTTTCCGCCGGTACCCGGCAGTCTTCAAACAGCAATTCCGCCGTATCGGAGCAGCGCATGCCCACCTTTTCCAGCTTTCTGGTTACCGAAAAACCGGGGGTGTCCTTATCGACCAGGAACAGGGACACGCCGTTATATCCCAGGTCCGGGTTCGTCTTGGCCACCAGGGTGATGAAATCCGCTCTCACGCCGTTGGTGATGAATGTTTTGCGCCCGTTGATCACCCAGTGGTCGCCGTCCCGCACCGCCCTGGTCTGGATGGAGGCCACGTCCGACCCGGCATTGGGCTCGGTGATGCCCAGGCAGGCCACTTTTTCCCCTTTAAGAGCCGGGATCAGGTATTTTTTAATTTGTTCCTCAGTACCAAACTGCATAATGGGTGGGGTGGCCATATCCGTCTGCACCGCCACCGCCATGGGCAGGCCGCCCGCACCGCAGCGGGCCAGTTCCTCCGCCAGGACAATGCCCATAAAGTAGTCGCCGCCCGCGCCGCCGTACTTTTCCGGGTACCGCAGCGACAAAAAACCCAGTTCCCCCATGCGGGGGATTACCCAGTCGGCAAAGTAGCCCTGTTTTTCCCACTCTTCCACATGCGGAACCAGTTCTGTCTCCACGAACCGCCTGATGGTTTTGCGCACCGCCTCGTGTTCTTCGGTAAACACGCCGTATTTCATGGAAACCCTTCCTTTCAGGTACTGGTTTTTTTTACACCACTTCCACCCGGCGCTCCGGTGGTTTCCTTCCGTCAGCTACGCAATAGCTATCTTCCGGGGGATAAAGTAACTTTACCGTCCCTTCCACCGGGGGGGTCTTTTTTGAATGAACGCCATGGCTCCTTCCCGCAGGTCCTCGCTCAAAAAATCGATTACCCGCAGAGTGTTCAGGTAGTCAAAAGCCTTGTTTATTTCCATGTCCGTGGATGTGTAAAAGGCATTGAGCCCCAGACGCATTACCAGCGGGCTTCTTTCCGCCAGTTCCGTGGCCAGTTCAAGTGTTTTCCGTTGGAAATCCGCTTCGGCAAAAACCCTGTGAACCAGGCCGGTTGCTTCGGCCTCCGCCGCGTCAAGGGAACGGCCCGTAAGCGCCATTTCCAGGGCCCGGCGAGGCCCCACCGCCCTGGCCAGCAGCGGAAAAATAACAAACGGAAAAATACCCACCCTGATCTCCGGCGTCCCAAATTTGGCCTTCTCGCTGGCCACTGCCAGGTGGCACATGGCAACCAGCCCGCAACCACCTCCCATGGCGGGACCGTTCACAGCAGCGATGAGCGGCTTGGTCATTTTTTGCCCCATTTTAAACAGTTCGGTGGAAGCCGCCCCTTCCAGGTGCAGCACCGGTGCGGTTTTGGCGGCCATCCCGCTGAAATCGGCCAAGTCCGCGCCCGCGCAAAACGCCTGCCCTTTGCCGGTTAACACCACCGCTCCCACGTCCGGGTCAGCGCAGGCTTCCTCCAGGGCTGTAATGAGCTCGGCGGTCATCTTTTCACTGAGGGCGTTTCTCTTTTCCGGGCGGTTCATGGATACCATCATGACCCGGCCCTCCTGTTCCACGGCAACCTGTTCGTAATTCATTTAATTCCCCCTTTCAAAAAACCATTGTATTCCAATCCTGCGGGCGCTCTCGTGGTTTCTCGCCGTTGACGCTTTATGTTCCATGTCTTAATCCCGGGCATGCGTTAAACCGCTGGCAAATAAAATTTAAAATTCTACGTTTCGGCAATTTTTTAACTTTGAAATTAAAATTTAACTCATAGGTTGAACTTTGAATAATTGTATTGTAAGATAATTGATATGAATTTAAAATACCCCTGGGAGCCACCGGTCAAAACCAGACTTCGGAAAGTAAAAAAATAAGGGTGAATGGTGCTTCAATTCAAAAGATACTGAAAAATTTGAAATAAGCCGGGGGCTTTGCAAGATACGGCTTTTCAATAAATATCTTCAGGAGGGAAAAGATGAATTTCAGGGAAGCGAGGGCAGCGGAACGGAGATTGAACATCCTCAAAGCTGCGGCCAAACTATTCAGTGAGAAGGGGTATCATGACGCCACCATTGAGGAAATCGCCAGGGAGTTAAAATATACCAAGGGGAGCATTTATTATTATATCAACAGCAAACAAGACCTGCTTTTCCAGTGCCATGAACTGGCAATGAACCTGCTGCTGGACAATATATATAGAATCAGGGATTTGGGACTGGCCCCGGACCTCATGCTCAAGGAGGTGATCAAGGGGCACATAGAAACATTGATGAGCGAGTTCAACCTGGTAACCGTAATGCTGGTCAGCGACTATGAGCTCGAAGAAGAATATGCCAGGATCATTATCAATAAGAGAGACGAATACGAGGGTATAATCGCCGGCATTATCAGGGATGGTATAGAGAAAGCAATTTTCCGGGACGTGCCGGTTAAGGTGGTCATTAATCTGATTATGGGCGCGGCCAACTGGATCGGCCGCTGGTTCCGGCCGGAGGGGCCGATGACGCTGCAGGAAATATCACAGTTTTACGCGGATTACCTGGTGGAGCCCCTGTTGGTCCGTGATAAATCCCGGGAATAAACTCCCGGGATTTAAATTAATTATTTACGGAAGATAAAAATTTGTGCTAATATTTAAAAAATGACTGATTGGTCAAAAAAATACTAAGGGGGTAAAATTGGTGGGTGAACGCAGAGTGGAAGTCAGGGCTCCGATTGCAGGGGTGTTTTACCGCAAACCTTCTCCCGAGGAACCGCCATATGTCGAGGTGGGTGACACCGTGCGCAAGAAGCAGGTATTGTGTTTGTTGGAAACCATGAAAGTTTTTCAGAAAATCAAGTCGCCCGTTAGCGGCAAAGTTGTCGAAATTGCCGCACAAAACGAGCATCCCGTGGCCGACAATGATGTGCTGATGATTATTGAAGAGGAATGATCGGTTATGTTTAAAAAAATATTGGTCGCCAACCGGGGAGAAATCGCGGTCCGGATTATCAGGGCCTGCAGGGAGATGGGCATTAAGACCGTGGCCGTTTATTCCGAAGCAGACGAGCACAGCCTGCACGCGGCCCTGGCCGACGAGAAAGTTTGCCTGCCCGGTTTTAAACCGGCTGACACATACCTGAACATACCCCTGATCATCCGGGCGGCAAAGGAAAAGGGCGCCCGGGCAATTCATCCCGGCTACGGTTACCTGGCCGAGAACGAGGTGTTTGCCAGAAGCTGTGCCGAAGCGGGTATTGTTTTCATCGGCCCGGAGCCTGATAGCATCAGGCTGGCGGGCAACAAGCTGCAGGCCAAAGAGAAGGCCATCCAGGCCGGCGTGCCCGTTATCCCGGGTAGCGGGCGGGGCCTGACTTCCCTGGAGGAAGCCGCGGCGCTGGCGGGCGAGACGGGCTACCCGGTGATGATCAAGGCCAGTGCGGGTGGCGGCGGCCGGGGCATGCGGGTTTGTTTCGATGAAGAGGAACTGCGTGAGGAATTCCCCGTCGCCAAGGCCGAAGCGGGGTCGGCTTTTGGCGACCCCACCCTGTACCTGGAAAAGTTCCTGCCCAACCCTAGACACATAGAAATCCAGATCCTTGGTGACAGGGGCGGCAAAATCGTGCATCTGGGTGAGCGGGAGTGCTCGGTGCAGAGAAGGTACCAGAAATTGATCGAGGAATCGCCTTCACCAGCACTGGATGACGCGTTAAGAAAAAAAATGGGCGAGGCGGCGGTAACAGTGGCCCGGTCAATTGGTTACTTTAACGCCGGAACCGTTGAGTTCATGTTGGACGAGGAAAACAACTTTTATTTCATGGAAATCAACGCCCGGCTGCAGGTGGAGCACCCGGTGACCGAAATGGTTACCGGCATCGATATAGTCAGGGAGCAAATCAGGCTTTCCCTGGGCGAGCGGGTGGATTACGATTATACATCCCTTGCTCCCAGGGGCTGGGCCATTGAATGCCGGATCAACGCCGAGGACCCGGACAGGTTTTTCCTGCCGTCACCGGGCGTGATTGAAACGTATCGCCCTCCCGGCGGTTTTGGCGTCAGGCTGGATACCCACGTTTACCAGGGCTACCAAATTCCGCCCTATTACGATTCCTTGCTGGCCAAACTGGTGGCCCACGGGCCCGACCGTAAAACGGCCATCAGCATCATGCTGCGCGCCCTGGACGAGTTTACCATTGCGCCCGTCAAGACCACCATTCCGCTGCACAGGCGGATACTATCGGACGAATCATTCGCCGGGGGGATGTTCGACACCGGTTTTGTGAAGAAGTTTTTACCGGAAGAAGTCGAAGATTGATGGTTCAATTCAGTATTTTGGTAAAGGGGAGTAGGTCATGGGCAAGTGGATGGACGGCTATTTAAACAAGCTCGTGCAACTGCGCCGGAAAAGCCTTGAGGGAGGCGGCAATGAACGGGTTGAGGTGCAGCGCGGCCTGGGCAAGCTCACGGCCAGGGAGAGAATCGCCGGGCTGGTTGACCCGGGCAGCTTTGAAGAACTGGGGTCCGCGGTGGAGGACACCCGACCGCCTTATGACGGCAAATCCCGCTGCAGCCCGGGGGACGGTGTGGTGATGGGCTTGGCGAAGGTTAAGGGCCGGCAGGTGCTGGTATACGCCGTTGATTTTACGGTAATGTCGGGCGCCCTGGGTGACCAGGCTGCCTGGAAACTGGCCGATTTGGTTAAAATGGCCGGTCAATTCAGGGTCCCCTTAATTGGAATTATCGATTCGGCCGGAGAAAGGCTGAGCATGAAAAACGGGGACGTGGGCTTCAACGGGCTGGCCAATTTGCTGAGAAATTATTGCCTGTACTCCGGCGTCATTCCCCGCATCACCCTGCTTTTGGGTCCTTGCACCGGCCTACCGGCGTACCTGCCGGTGCTGTCGGATTTTTTAATCATGAACAAGAAAACCTCCTTTCTATGGCTGGGCGGCGAGATGGAAACACCCGGCGCCGGTTCGGCGGAATTTCACATGACCCGGAGCGGGCAGTGCGATCTGGTCGCCGGCAGCGATGAGGAGGCGCTGGAGCAACTCAAGCTGTTGCTGGATTACCTGCCGCAAAACTGCTGGGAGCAATCTCCCCTGGTGGAAACCGGGGACGACCCTGCCAGGCAGGACGAATCACTGCTGGATATCATGCCCGACAATCCCAAGTTTACTTACGACATTCATGAAATAATTGAAAAAATCGTGGATAACGGCGAGTTTTTTGAACTGAAAGCGGACTACGCCCCGCACTTGGTAACCGGTTTCGCCAGGTTCGGCGGCAGGGTGGCCGGGGTTATCGCCAACAACCCCGAGGAACTGAGCGGTATTTTTGAACCTGATTCCTCGGACAAAATGGACCGGTTCATGAATTTCCTGGATGCTTTCAACATACCCCTGCTGACGCTGGTTGATACCACCGCCTTTGTGCCGGGGGACAAGTGGGAGCGGCTCGGTGTGATCAGGCACGGGGCCAAACTGCTGCATTCTTACGCGCACCTGACCTGTCCAAAAATCACCGTTGTTTTGCGGCGTTCCTACGGAGGCGGGAACATTGTTATGGGCTGCTCCCGGATGAACCCGGACTTTATCTACGGGTGGCCGTCCATGGAATTCGCCCCCACCGGCCCGGAAACGGTGGTGCACGCCGTGTTCAACAAGGAACTGGCCAAGGCCAAAGAGCAGGGCAATTACGAGCAGGTGTTCAATTTCTACCTTGGTATACTGAAGGAAATGTTCAGCGTTTTCCAGATGGGCAAACACTGGACCACGTACTACACCGTGCACGAAATCATCGACCCCAGGGAAACCCGTAACAAAATAATTAAAGCCCTGGAGGCCACTGCCAACAAACACGAGGCGTGGCCAGAGAAAAAACGCTCCATCAAGCCGGCTTAAAGGGGGATGGATTATGGGCAAAGCGATGGAAGATGCGGTAAAAAGATTAAGGGAAATCAGGCAAAAAAACCTGGCGGGCGGGGGACTTGAAGCCATTGAAAGGCAGCACGCCCGGGGCAAACTGACGGCCCGGGAAAGGATCGAATGCCTGGTCGACCCGGGCACTTTTTCGGAATTGGGTTCCTGCGTCAATACCAACAGCAGGCGCATCGACGGGAAAGAGGTAGACGCTCCCTGCGACGGGGCGGTGATCGGCACCGGGGAAGTCGAAGGCCGGCTGGTGGCGGTTTACGCCAGCGATTTTACAGTGCTGGGGGGCTCCATTGGGAGCCAGCACCTGCAAAAGTGCGCGGAGCTGATTAAAATGGCCGCCGCCTGGGGTATTCCCATGGTGTGGTTGCTGGATTCTTCGGGGGGCAGGCTGGGCAGCAGCACACTGCTTACCGCCGGTATAGACTGGTATTTTGCCCTGGAAGCCCGCTATTCGGGCGTCATCCCCCAGATCAACGTGCTGATGGGGCCCTGCATCGCCGGCCAGGCCTACGCACCAACCCTGTGCGACTTTTTGCTCATGAGCAGGCAGACCGGGCACCTCTGGCTGGGCGGTCCGCGCATGGTGCAGGCCGCCACCTCGGAAAAGATCGGTGATAACGTCGGGGGCGCCGATTATCACATGGAATTCAGCGGCACCTGCGACGTGGTCGGCGAGGATGATCGCGAAACCATTCAAAAGGCGCGGTTGTTATTGGGCTACCTGCCGTCCAACTGGAGGGAAAAGGCCCCTTACAAGCCAACCTGCGATGATCCGCGCCGGGAAGTGCCGGAACTGGCCGAAATCGTCCCCGATGATTACGGCGAGACTTACGATATGCACAGGGTAATCGAGCTGCTGGTGGACGATGGTGAATACTTTGAACTTAAAAACGAATACGCCAAAAATCTGATTACTTGTTTCGCCCGCATGGGCGGTGAAGTTGTGGGCCTGGTGGCCAATAACCCGGCGCAACCCGGCAGTATTCTGGAGATTGATTCCTGCGACAAGTATTACCGGTTCCTGCAGGTGCTGGACGCCTACAACATTCCTCTGGTCACCCTGGTGGATACCCCGCCCGTTGTGCCGGGGGAAAGCCAGGAAGCAAGGGGGCTATTACGGCACGGCGGCAAAATCCTGGATGTATATGCCACCGCCACCATTCCCAAAATCAGTGTTATCCTCAGGGAAGCCTATGGTGATGCCGGGAGTATCATCATGGGCGGGGTCAAGGGCATGGGGGTTGACCTGTGCTACGCCTGGCCGGTCGCCCGGTTCGCTATTGAGGCCTCGGAGATGGATTACCGCAATGTGCGCGGCGGAATGGGGATCGAAGCCGGCGCTTACGAGGGCTACCTGAACAGGGCCAGGGAAAAGCTGGACGTTTTTGAAGTGGCCAAGTGCTGGACGGCGCAGGTTGTGGACGAGATCATAGAACCCGGGGAAACCAGGAAAAAAATTATCGAAGCTCTTCGGCTCACAAAAAATAAGAGGGAAAAACTGCCTCCGAGGAACAAGTACCACGGCACCCCGCCGACGTAAAGGGGATGGCCGGTAGCGGTCGGGAATAGTGTTTTGCGGCTCTATGTGATGATATTCCTAAACATATGCTCGCATGGTATAATACACCTGTGCCCTTTTTAAAGTGGTACGGGTGTTGTTATTTTTTGTAAGAAATTTGCAATAGGAATGGATATGATTGAGGGATAGAAAATGCCGAGGGACAAGCTGATCGTGGCCCTGGACGTGGATACCCGGGACGGGGCCCTGGCCCTGGTCAGGGAACTGGCAGGGCAGGTGGGATTTTTCAAAGTGGGGATGGAGCTTTTTTACGGGGCCGGTTCCGGAATTGTGCGGGAAATTATTGACGCCGGGGCAAAGGTTTTTCTTGATCTGAAGCTGCATGATATACCGAACACCGTGGGGCGGGCGGCGCGGGTACTGGTGCGCTCCGGCGCATCCATTATCAACGTGCATGCCGCGGGTGGCAGCGCCATGATGCGGGCCGCCCGGGAGTCAGCCTGCGAGGAGGCCGGCCGGCTGGGTCTTCCCATGCCGCTGGTGGTGGCGGTGACGGTGCTTACCAGCATCGACCGGGAAGCATTTAACCGGGAATTGGGCTTTCCCGGCGAGGTGGAAGACCGGGTGAAGGCCTGGGCTTTGCTGGCCCGGGAGTCCGGCCTGGACGGGGTGGTGTGTTCCCCCAGGGAAATCGGGCTGGTGCGGAATGTTTGCGGGCCGGACTTTAAAATCATTACCCCCGGTATCAGGCCGGCCGGCGCCCAATTGGGCGACCAGCGCCGGGTGATGACGCCCGGTGAGGCCGTGCGGGCGGGCGCCAGTCACATCGTGGTGGGACGTCCCGTAACCGGTGCCCCGGACCGCGCAGCGGCCGCGTCCGCCGTCCTCGCCGAAATTGCAGAGGCCGGGTTAAGTGGTGGAACAAGGTGGAGTTAATCAACATAAAGGGTAATTACCGTGGGAGAGGTTTCGCCCTTTTCTGTTGCTTTTTGGCGTTTCGCCCCGGGCGCGGGGCGCGCTTCGATCTTTATCAATATGGTTCCCCTGTGGACAATGCTGCTGGGCCTGGATTTTTCTCGGCGAAAAAATTATGCCCGGCAAGCTCCTGGGCGGCGTGTTGATCATTACCGGAGTGTACCTGACCGGCAGGGCAAATGGCGCTTCCGGGACCGCCGTTTACACCGCCGGAGAGAATATAGCTTACGTGCAAGATAATTTTCTTAAATTGTTTAAGTTAGCAGGTCTGATGTGTTATTTAGTTATCCGTAAATCAATATATATGCTGTTCTTGTTCAGCGCGGCAAAATAAACATTGCCGCTAAAATTTTTTAGCCGGTTTTTATTCCCCGGTGTAACATTTTCCCCTGATTGGACACTGAATACCAGGAGCGGTTTTCGATATGGCCATGTCGATCATAGAAAAACTATACCATCGCTACCGGGTTGCAGTTTTTCGTTATTTGTACCGCATGGGCGGGGATTATCACCTGGCGGAGGAACTGACCCAGGAGACCTTTTACCGGGCCTTTCTCTCCCTGCAAGGTTTCCGCGGCGAATCGGCCCTGTCCACCTGGTTGTTTCGCATTGCGTTTTACGTGTATACCGGGTATTTACGCGGCCACCCCCGGGAGCGTAATTTGCCCCTGGAGCGGGACATCGAGGACGGGAGCAGTGCCCGCGATCCGGCCCGGAGCGTTGAGGACGCGGAAAACCGGCGCCTGGCCCGGCTGGCCCTGCAGAAACTGCCGGTGGAATACCGGGCGGCGATCATTTTGCGGGAAATTGAGGAAATGACCTTCGACGAAATCGGGGCGGTACTGGGCAAATCTCCCGCCACGGCCCGGGTGACCCTTTTTCGCGCCAGGCAAAAGTATCGCCAGGTGTTTAATCAACTAGCAGAAGGTGATGGCAATGACCAACAGGGAATGTGAAATCATAGAGGATCTTCTGCCCTTGTACGCGGACGGCGTGGCCAGCGATGCCTCCCTTGAACTGGTGGAACGGCACCTGTCCGGGTGCGCCCGGTGCCGTGAACTTCTTGAAATATACCGGGAGCCCGCGCTTCCCGGGTTGCCGGAAAACGAGACGGGTTATTTGGATGGAAATGGTTTTGGTTTCAGGTTGCGCCGGCTGGCGGTGGTGTTGCTGGCCGGTATCGTTATCGCTACTTCCACCATCGCCTGGGCGTCATATCACGCGGGACGAAACATGGCCCTGCGCGACCCGTCTTTCCGGCAGGCCGAGAAAATGGGCCTTTTCACCGAGGTTAACCAGTCCAGGGAACTGGGACCCTATCGCATTACCGTGGACCGAGTGTTGCTGGATACGGCCAGAACCACTGTTTTTTACCGGGTTGAACCAGGATTGCAGGATAAAGTTAATTTAAATGTCGGCATGTTGGACGATAAAGGCGTGCATTACGACCCGCGCGGCGGGAGGGGACTGCACGGCAGGGATTTTGTTTATGATCTGGAACCGGTGAACCTGGATGCCGAAAAAATTACGCTGACATTTACCACCGATGCAATGCCCGGGGAGGCCCGGTTCGAAATTCCGGTGGATCCCACCACGGTGGCCCAGGAAACCCGGGAAATTTACCCGGCTCTTAAGGCAAATGCCGGTCCGGTGGAGTTTGCCGTGGACCGGGCCGTGCTGGGCCTATCGGAAAGCATCGTCTTTTTCCGCATCCGCTGGCCCCGGGACCCGGAGATTGCCGGAGTCGGAATCGGCATTGACCATCCCATGCACACCACCATGGGGCCGGGTGGCCCCACCAGCGCGGAGGGCCGGGTCAGCCGGATGCCGCCCGCTGCGATGATCAAGGGGTCGGGAGCATTCCCGCCCGGTTTCTGGGCCGACCTGGTGGATGAAACCAACGGCAAGAGGGTCAAGCTGGAGGAAACCCGCACTCAAACCGATACGCTGACGGGAGGCATTCAAGGATCTTTCCACTTTGAGCCGGTGGACCCGTCGGCCAGGCAGTTGAAACTAACCTCCCCGCCGCTGTACCTGTACCGTTTCCCGGAACAGGAGCAGACTATGGAACTGACCTGGTCCCGCCAGGACAAACAGTCCATAGACCATGTTTTTAAGAGGGGGCCCGTGTCATTTACCCTGGAAAAGGCGGCCGTGGAAGACAAACAGCTGGCTCTTTACTTTAAGTTTAAAGGCGATGAGGCAAAGCCGCACCAGTATTACCGGCCCGACTTCCGGATTCAGGATCAGGGGTTCTGGCAGGAACATATTCGCCTGGAATGGCCGGACGAGGAACACGTTAAAGTTACTTTCCCCCGGCCCGAAGATGAAAAAGTGTTATTGAAACTAAGGAGCGTGGGGGAAAAACTGCCCGGGATCGGTTTTGAAATCAATATCACGCCCTGATATACCATTTGCCAATTAACCAATAAATCTTAAAGGGGGGACAGCCGTGTCTCACCCGGGCTGGGCTTTAACTAAAGCCGGGTCTCCCGAACAGATATTTAACTTGCTTTATAATACCGGCTTCAGGTTGACCGGTAATCACCGCAAAACAGCGGAACTGGTTAAGGGAGCTGTGACCAAACTAAACGGGTGCAGGGAATTTGATTCAATTACAGCCTTAAAGGGCCTCTGTTCGACGTTTATTCAAAATTGCTCCGGTAATTCAAGCGAAAATTTCCCGGCTGGAGAAAACAGTGCGATTTACTGTAACGCCAATAATGCGGATAAAATACAGGAAGCGTTGCTGCACTTGCCGGTCATGGAAAGATTGATGGTGGTGTTGCGCGACGTGCTTGGCCTAACTTACGCGGAAATGGCGGAAATGGCCGGCCTGGAAAAGCCGGACGTGGCCCGGTTGCTTTCGGCGGGAAGGTGGTCGCTGCGCCGGAGGTTGTCACCGCCGGAGGCAACAATAAACCGTTCTAAAAGAGCCGGAGCGGTTAATTATAACACGGTCGATATAGGCGGGGAGGATCAAAATGTACAGCCGGAAGTATATTATTTATGCCCTGCTGCTGGCGCTAATGGTGATTATTGCCGGGTGTACAACCGGTAGTGGACAGCGGCGGGCGGGCAATATGCCGGAAACGAGGCTTCCCGGACCCTCCCCGGTGGAAAAAATCCCCGAGGCAAAGCGGAGCGTATATGACCGGGTGGTGATTGGCGCGCGGGAAGAAGTGGTTAAAGAGGTAGTCTACGATGCCACCTACCAAAAAATCGAGTATCCAGGTGGTGACGTGCCGCCGGACCGGGGCGCCTGCACCGACGTGGTGGTGCGTGCTTTCCGCCGCGCCGGCATTGACCTGCAAAAACTGATTCATGAGGACATGAAGGCAAACTTTGAACAATACCCGCAAAACTGGGGTCTTAAAGGGCCGGACTCCAATATCGACCACCGCCGGGTGCCAAACCAGATGAAATTTTTTGAGCGGCACGGTCAGTCTCTCACTATTTCCGTGGAAGGAGAAAACTTATCCGAATGGCACTGGGGCGACGTGGTCTACTGGAAGTTTCCCAACGGTTTAGAACACTGTGGCATAGTAAGCGACCGTAAAAACAGGCGGGGTCTACCCCTGGTTATCCACAACGCTGGCGTGGCTCGGGAGGAAGATTGCCTTACCCGCTGGGAAATCACCGGACATTTCCGGTACCCGCCGGAATAAAAGCAAGATTATCATTTTAGCCTCAATTTTTTGGATGTTGGCTTACTTCACTATCGCGTACCAAAAAAAGTAAACAAGCAAATAAAGATGAAAACAATGACGTTTGAACTAAATATAAAAGAAAGTTTTATTCATCTGTGAGGTATGGGTTAATTGAGACTAGGCCCTAAATAAACCTAAAATGTTTTATCATTGCGATCAGCAAATTATCAATATTGAATATTGGGATGGGCTTAATAAAAAGAAACCCTCTTCTTTAAGCAGACGAGGGTTTTACTCCGGTCAACACTCCGGCATCCTTCGATTTAAGGGCTTAAACGTCTCCTTCCTCGGGTACGATGCAGATAAAGATTGCTTGAAAACATTGGCTATTCCCGGGGCGTTCAAGTGCACACCTTTGATGTTTTTAACGCTGTCCGCGTACATGATTCAAATTCCCCTCCGTAAGTTTGTGCATGAATATAATTATTTTATCACAAACTGGTAGAGTGTTTCCGGTAATAATGTCAAATTCGGCGTTACTTGTTTTGCAGTTCTTTGGCCAGCAACTCCGCAACGGCGGGGTTTTGTTTTTTAACCATGGCCAGGTACATGAACACGCTGCCGGGGTAGGGGATATTCTTTTCCAGCACGGCGTTTTCCAAGCAGGTTCGTGCCAGCGCGATGACGCAGTCAGGGGAGTGGTTGTCCCGGCATTCCCGGCACTGGCGGCAGGTTTCGGCCAGGGCCGGCACGATGTTTTCCACGAAGTAGTGTTTCAGGTCGGTGTGTGGAATGTGGCTTGCCGCACCGGGAATGTCCATGATGCCTTTTTTCTTGGCAAATTGCAACGACCGCAGGGCAAACCCCACCAGACATGCCGGCGGCTTGCACTCCCCGGTTTGGTAGCGGTCGCATTCCGCGCATATTTTTTGCAGCGGAGTAATCATGGCGCCCAGGTCCACCTGGTCGGAGGTCCGAATCGTGCTACCCACTTTGATCACTTCCTTTCCCGCCCAGAAAGGCCAAAAATTCTTCATCTACGGTTTCTTGCGCGTCATCTGCAGTAATTAGGCCCGGCGGCGGCAGGAACGGATCCAGCCCCAGCCTGGCAACGACGGCCGACAACCGTTCCTTGGGCTGGGCCAGGGCGGTATAGCGCTCCAATACGTGATTCAACAAAGGGAAGATGTCTTCCCTTGCCACCCGGTTTGCCAGTAATTGTCCATGGACGGGCTTGGCGCTACCGCCGCGACCGCCCAGGAATACGTCGAAAGTGCCGGCGCCCCGGGCAACAATGCCGAAGTCCGCGCAGAGCGGGTCGGTGCAACCGCGGGGACAGCCGGCCACGGCTATTTTGACGTCCTTGGGAACTTCCCGGCCCAGGTATTGTTCCTGAATGGCAATGCCCAGGTCCAGGGCGTCGCCGAGTGCCCGGGGGCAAAGGGCCGCGTTGCCCGCGCAGGCTTTAACGGCCCGCACCGCGCCGCCATACGGGGAAACCGCCAGGCCCAGTTCCGGCAGGCGTTCCACCAGGCGGGGGATTTGCTCCTTGTCCAGTACCGCCACGATGGTTTGTCGCGTGGTAAGCTTGAGGCGGAACACCCCGCAATCCCGGGCCGCCTTGCCCAGGCCGGCGAGCTGGTCCGGGGTCAAAACCCCGCATGATGCCACAATATTAACGGCATACATTCCATTGCTTTGCTTAAAAATTGCCATGCCCATTATTGCATCACCCCTTCAGCTGACTAATTAATCGCAATAAATTATGGTAATTAATTTATCTTAAAACACGAGTGAAATAAAGGTATTTAACAAAAAAATAACTAATTATAAACAAAACCTTACATTTTTCTTGTGCGGGATGTGATGAAATGAAAATCTCCCAGTTTATGACTCACAACCCAATAACGCTGAAGGAGCACCACACCCTCAAGCAAGCAGTTGAAATTTTTATCCAACATTCCATAGACGGGGCACCGGTGATTGATGAGCAGGGAAAGATTAAGGGCATTTTTACCAAGACTCATTTATACCGCGCTTACGTTAACGATTATACTTCCGATACCCCGGTCAGCCTCTTGATGAAAAAGGATATTCGGACAATTAGCGTGGAAAGCTCGGCCGAGAAAGCATGGCAAATTGCGCAGACGGAAGGGGTGGGCCGGCTGCCCGTCACCGATGATAGCGGTAACCTTGTGGCCATGATGACCAGGACAAATCTGGTCAAGGCATTTGAGCATAAAATGCTGGAAATTATCAACAGCTTAAATGCCATTTTGGATTCCACCCATAACGGTATTTATGCCATAGACAGAAACGGAATCATCGTTATCTTTAACAAGGCCGCTGAGCGCCTGATTGGATATAAATCAGCCGATATACTGGGTAAAAGTGTTATTGATTTAAAGTTCGATCCCGGTGTGATGGAAATTATAGCAAGCGGTAAACCACAATTCGGTAAGAAAATGCTTCTTAACGGAAACCTGGTGGTGGCAAACCGGACTCCAATCATTACCGGTGACGGTGTTATGGGGGCGGTGGTGGTAATCCAGGATATATCCGAGCTGGCTTCAATATCCCGGGAACTTACTGAAACCACGGAACTTTATGAAGAATTAAATGCTGTCATCAACTCGTCCTACGATGGCATTGTTGTTGTAGATGAAAATGGCAATTTGATGCAAAGCAACGCAGCCTACAACAAAATGCAATTGGATATTGATGCAATAATAAACAGCATCAGCAAGGAGGCTATCAACAAAAGCGGTTCCGTGACCCTGGTCCACCGTTTTCCGGATGGCAGGGAAATTCTCCTTACGGCAAACCCGGTTCGCTATAAAAACAGCCGTAAAATAAACAGAGTGGTAATTAATTGCCGGGATATTTCCGAATTAATCAGCTTGCGGCGCGAAGTAGAAACAAGCAAGGAATTATCGGAAATATATCACCAGGAACTGGAAACACTGCGTACAAAATATCTGGGTCACACAATCGTATGTAACAGCCAGGCTATGCGCAATATTCTGGATTTGGCGATCAGGGTGGCCAGAGTTGATTCCACCATTCTCATCCAGGGGGAATCCGGGGTGGGGAAAGATGTGGTGGCAAGGTTGATTCATAAAGCCAGCAGGCGCGCCCGGGCGCCATTTATCAGGATTAACTGCGGGGCGATACCGGAGAATTTGTTGGAATCGGAATTATTTGGGTACGAACCCGGAGCTTTTACCGGGGCCAGGCGAGAGGGAAAGCCGGGTTTGTTGGAGCTGGCGCACAGAGGCACCCTGTTCCTGGACGAAATTGCCGAACTGCCCCTTTCTTTGCAAGTCAAACTGCTCAATGTGCTTCAGGACGGCGAGGTTACGAGGCTGGGCGGCATCAGGCCCGTCAGTGTGGATTTGCGTTTGATAGCGGCCACCAACAAGAACCTGGATAGCCTTGTAAAAAAAAGCCTGTTCCGTGCCGATCTATACTATCGCTTAAACGTGGTTCCCATTACCATACCTCCGTTGCGTGAAAGGCGCAGCGACATACCCGCATTGATCATCCATTTCCTGAGAAAGTATAACGAGAAATATAAATTGAACAAAAGCATTGCCGCCGATGCAATGGAATACCTGGTTAACTATAAATGGCCCGGAAATGTGCGTGAGCTTGCCAATTTAATCGAACGGCTGGTGGTGATAAACGCTCACGATAATATTACCACCAAAGACCTGCCCACCATTTTTTTGCAGCCGGGCCGGAATTTGCATCCCGGATTTACGGAAAAGGGATTTGGTTCGGAAAAAGAACTTATTGAAGAATTATACAACAGATTGCGCAGCACCAGGAAAGTTGCCGAAGCATTGGGTGTTCATCAATCAACTGTAGTAAGAAAAATGAAGAAATATAACATTAAGCCCGGCAATCGCTGATTTGGGGTCAAAAATATTTGAAAGTGATGCGATGCGCCTTGATGCGCCTGTGATGCAAGCACATGTTTTTATGCTTCATGAAAGTAGCCTGGTCTAATTTATGGCCAGGGCTAAGGAATCAAACACCGAAAAGCGCGCGACCCGCCTGTACCCGGAACGGGTATGCCCCGAAGGGATGTGGAAAACTGATTTTAGCGCCTTTCTGGTTGGGATTGCTATTTAAAAACACGTAAATTCCAAGTTTATGGAAATTTTGTTTTCTGGTATAGATTTTGCGTTAGTAAATTTTCACGATATTTATTTTTAAATAAAACTAAATATTTCCACAACTCCAACCTCTTGTTATGCAAGCGATCGAGCAATTGAATCCAAGGGGTAAAAAAATTTGGTGATGCACACTGATGCATTTAGCTCTCACCGCAAAGGAAGTTGACGCTTTTTTAAGGGGCAGCGATAAATTGGCCGATTATAAAATTCCCGCACAATACGAATTTGTAGAACAACTGCCCGGGTCGGAAACCGGTGAAATTCAAAAACATGCATTACTAAAAAGTATAAAAGATAGGGGGTTTTAAATTGTCTTACCAGTTAACTGAAGAACAGGAAATGTTGCGTCAAACAGTTCAAAGATTGGCGGAAGAAAAAGTGGCGCCGCGGGCCGCTGAAATTGATGAAAAGGATGAGTACCCCTGGGACCTGAAAGAAATGATTGCCGAGCAGGGATTGCTGGGCGCCGGGATACCCGAGGAGTACGGCGGAACGGGCGCCGGGCTTCCCTCGGTGTGCTTGATCGTCGAAGAGATTGCCAAGGTCTCCGCTTCCGCGTCCCTGATCGTTGCCGCCCAGGAGCTGGGAATGATGCCCATTTTACTGAGTGGCTCCGAGGAACAAAAACAAAAATACCTGCCGGGCATCGCCGATGGCGACCAGATTGCGGCTTTCGCCCTCACAGAGCCCAACGCCGGTTCGGATGCCGGAAGCGTTAAGACCAGGGCGGTCCGGGAAGGCGACAAGTACTTGCTTTCGGGACAAAAATGTTTTATTACCAACGGCAGCATCGCGGACGTATTTACCGTGTTTGCCACCACCGATCCCAAGGCCGGGCTCAAGGGCCTGAGCGCTTTCATCGTGGAGAAAAACTACCCCGGCCTGAGCGTGGGCAAAAAGGAGCATAAAATGGGCATCCGGGGTTCGGAAACCACGGAAATTATTTTTGACAACTGCCCCGTTCCGGCGGAAAACCTGCTGGGCAAGGAAGGCCGGGGATTTAAAATCGCCATGATGACCCTGGACTGCACCCGCCCCGTTATCGGGGCCCAGGCCGTGGGCATCGCCCAGGGCGCCCTGGACTATGCCGTCAATTACGCCAAGCAACGGGTTCAATTCGGTAAGCCGATTGCTTCCTTCCAGGGCATCCAGTTCATGCTGGCCGACATGGCGACAAAGGTTGAAGCCGCCAGGCAACTGGTATACAAGGCCGCTTTCCTGATTGAAAACGCCAAAAAGAATAATGTACCCGCCAGTGAAGTCAGCCGGTTTTCTTCAATGGCCAAACTGTTCGCCTCGGACGTGGCCATGCAGGTGACGGTGGACGCCGTGCAGGTGCTGGGCGGCTACGGCTACATGAAAGAATACCCGCTGGAGCGCATGATGCGTGACGCCAAGATTACCCAGATTTACGAGGGCACCAACCAGATTCAACGGGTTGTGATCGCCAAAAATTTACTGGGTTAGGAGTCCATGTCGCCAGCAGCTCGTCAGAAGAATGAAAAATCATCACAGTGACAGGCAGTAACTTGATCCATTAAAAGGATAATTGCGAAGAGAGCGGAACAAACCAGCGGAACGCCAGATATAAGTATCGGGTAATGTGAATAAAAAAGTGGAAGCCTCGGGCTGGAGGGCTTTCACTTTCAACCCCAATTTTCCTAAAATTTTGCCCATTTCTAATTTTCATAAAGGGGGTACTATAATGAATATTTCGCCGCTCAGCGAAAAGGACAAGGAAAGATTTAATGTCATCAACAAAGAAAATATTGATTTTATCCGCAGCAGGTACAACAAAGTCAACCGCTGGGTCGTCGCCGACATGGTACGCCGGAGCGCTTACCGCTACCCGGACAAACCGGCCTTGATTTTTAACGATATCACTCTCACTTATTCCCAGCTGGAAGCGGAATGCAACCGGTTCGCCAATGCCTTGCTGGACCTGGGCATACAAAAGTACGACCGGGTGGCCGTGCTGGCCCACAATACGATCCACCACGTGATAACCTGGCTGGGCACGGCCAAGGCGGGCGGCATCTACCTGGCGATCAATTACCTGCTCAGGGGGAAGGACATCAGTTATTGCATCAATCACTCGGAAAGCAAAGTTTTTATCGTGGAAGACGCCCTCTACGACCTGGTCCGGGACGTGTTGGACGACATGCCCCCGGTAAAAACATTTATCTGGTCCAACCAGGGCAAAGGTGAACCCGCCCCCGCCGGGTTTAAAGACTTTGACGCCTGGTATCGCGAATACCCGGCTGAAGAACCCGACGTCGAACTGCATATCGAGGATCCGGTGCAAATGACTTACACCAGCGGCACGGAGACATTGCCCAAGGGGGTTATCCTGACCAACCAGTCCCTCCTGGCCGAATATACGGGCTGTATCATTGACGGGGAATACACCCCGGGCGACATCAACCTGAACGCGCTGCCCATTTTTCACTGCGCCCAGCGGGATGTCTTTCTCAACCCCTGCCTGATGCTCGGGGCCACCAATGTGCTGCTGCTCCAGGCAGACCCCAAGCAGATCATGGAATACGTTGAAAAATACAAGGTCACCATGTTTTTCGCCCCGCCCACGGTCTGGATCGGCTTGCTGCGGCACCCGGATTTTGAACGGTACGATCTCAGTTCCATTACCAAGGGGTACTACGGCGCTTCCATTATGCCGGTGGAGGTGCTGAAGGAGCTGCAACTGCGCATGCCCAATTGTCAAAGGTTTTACAACTATTACGGGCAGACGGAACTGAGCCCTTACCACACTATTTTAAAACCCGAATTTCAAATTTCCAAGGCCGGGGCGGCGGGCCAGGGCGGTATCAACATGGAAACCCGGATCGAGGATGACAACCACGCGCCCGTTACATCCCCGGGGATGCCCGGAGAAATTTGCGGTCGCGGTCCCCATGCCATGCTGTTGTATTTTAAAGAAGCCGATAAAACCGAGGCCACCCTGGCTCACGGCTGGTTTCACAGCGGGGATATCGGAGTGCTGGACGGGGACAACTTTGTGACGGTGGTGGACCGGAAAAAGGATATGGTTAAAACAGGGGGAGAAAACGTGCCCAGCCGTGAGGTGGAGGAGGTAATCTACAGGGACGCCAGGGTGTCCGAGGTGGCGGTGATAGGCTTGCCACACGAAAAGTGGGTGGAAGGGGTGACGGCCATTGTCGTGCCCAAGGCCGGTCAAACCATCAAGGAAGAGGAAATAATCAATCTATGCAAAGAAAACCTGGCCGCGTTCAAAGTGCCCAAGGGAGTGATCTTTATGGATCAGCTGCCCAAAACCCCCAGCGGAAAGATCTTAAAGCGGGACCTGCGCCAGTTATTTAAAGACTTTTTCAGTAAATAGTACCCCCGGATTAAATTAATTCCTGCTTTTCAGATATCAGAATGATATTTGTATCAAAATGAGAGCCCGCGCGGCTTTACTGGCCGTGCGGGCTTTTTGTGTCATTTTGAGATGGTGGATGACGGGAGATTGATTAATCATACCGGACAAAATTTGCTCAAGGTTGAAAACCGGGCATTGCCGGTACTGGTGTTGGGAGATAAAAAAATTTTTATGGCCTGCTGGCACGGTAGTTGCGAACCGGTGAGGGCAAATAGCTTTTTATTTAGCAATTGGAGTGATCGCGCATGGCCAGACCTGTTTTCAATTATGATGATTATAGCATTCGCATTAACCGGCACTGGTGCAAAGGCTGCGGCATTTGCACCGCCCTCTGCCCGAACAAGGTGCTGCTGCTGGATAACCGCGGCAAGGCGGTGGCGGCCTACCCCGCTTCCTGCACGGGATGCGGCAAATGTGAGTCCCATTGCCCCGATTTTGCCATTTCGGTTGAGCGGCACGCGGAAAAAGAAAGGATCGCCGTGTACGCCGGAAACTTTTCGCACACCGGCCGCGCGCCGGGTCGCGTGGACGGCGCGCGGGTATAATATACTGGAACGTGCGGAAGAAGGTGTGCCGTTATGACTCAAGTAGTCGAGATGGCCCGGTTGATGCAGGGAAACGAGGCCGTGGCCGAAGGGGCTCTTGTGGCCGGGGTTCGTTTCTTTGCGGGCTATCCCATCACCCCGTCTACGGAAATTGCCGAGATCATGGCGGAACGGCTGCCCCGGATGGGTGGCAAATTTATCCAGATGGAAGATGAGATCGCCAGCCTGGCGGCGGTGATCGGTGCTTCGCTGGCGGGAGTCAAATCGATTACCGCCACCAGCGGGCCGGGCTTCTCCCTGATGCAGGAAAATATCGGCTTTGCGGCCATGGCGGAGGTGCCCTGCGTCATCGTCAATGTGCAGCGCAGCGGCCCCAGTACGGGGATGCCCACGGCGCCCGCCCAGGGCGATGTCATGCAGGCTCGCTGGGGCACCCACGGCGACCACCCGGTGATTGTACTTAGCCCTTCGTCGGTGCGGGAAGCTTATGATTTGACCGTGCGGGCGGTCAACCTGGCGGAAAAATACCGGGTGCCCGTTGTTTTGCTGCTGGACGAAGTAATCGGGCATCTCAGGGAAAAGGTGATCCTGCCTGCTCCGGGGGAGTTGGAAATTGTCAACCGCAAGGGACCCGGCGTGGCGCCCGCCGGTTATCTCCCGTACCGCCCGGACGAAACAGGGGTGCCGCCAATGGCCAATTTCGGCGATGGTTACCGCTACCATGTTACCGGGCTGGCTCACGATGAGCTGGGGTTGCCAACCAACAACCCCGAGGTGGCGGAACAATTGCTGTTGCGCCTGCACGAAAAAATCAACCGCAACCTGGATGATATAATTATGGATGATTCCATGCACCTGGAGGACGCCGGGGTGGTCGTGCTGGCTTACGGCGCTACGGCCCGCTCGGCCGGAAGGGCGGTCAGGGAGGCACGAAACAGCGGGATTAAAGCCGGCTTATACCGCCCGTTGACCTTATGGCCTTTTCCCGCCCGAAGGGTAGCGGCGGTGGCGGAAAAAGTGCATACTATCATTGTGCCGGAAATGAACCTGGGGCAGTACAGGCTGGAAGTGGAACGGGTGGTAGGGGACCGGGACCGGGTGAGAGGCGTCAACCGGGTTAACGGCGAGCTCATCACGCCCGGCGAAATACTGGCGCTCCTGCGGGAGGTGGTCTAGATGATGCAGGAACTGGAGAAGTACCTGAGGCGGGACAGGTTTCCCCACATGTGGTGCCCGGGCTGCGGCAATGGAATAGTCCTGGGGTGCCTGCTGCGGGCCATCAAAAAACTGGGGCTCGAACAGGACAAAACAATTATTGTCGGGGGGATCGGTTGTTCTTCCAGGGCCGTGGGCTACCTGGATTTTAATACCCTGCACACCACCCACGGGCGAGCTCTGGCTTTTGCCACCGGCATCAAGCTGGCCCGGCCCGAGTTGAATGTGATCGTGGTGACCGGCGACGGCGACGCCACGGCCATCGGCGGCAACCATTTTATTCACGCCGCCCGGCGAAACATCGACCTGACCGTGGTTTTATTCAACAACAATATTTATGGCATGACCGGGGGACAATATTCACCCCTTACCCCGGCTAATAAAAAAGCCACCACGGCGCCGCACGGCACCATTGAGCCGGTTTTTGACGTGGCGGAACTGGCCCGGGCGGCTGGTGCCACGTTTGTCGGCCGGAGCACCACTTACCATACCAACCTGCTCACCAGCCTGATCGCCGGAGGAATCGAGAACAAAGGGTTCAGCCTGGTGGAGGCGATTACAGCCTGTCCCACCAATTTCGGGCGGCGTAACAAGATGAAGGGCGGTGCGGAAATGCTGCTGTGGCAGCGGGACAACGCGGTGCATGTACAAAAGACTAAACAGATGTCCCCCGGGGAACTGGAAGGGAAGATCGTGATTGGCCTTTTACATAAAAAAGAAACGCCGGAATATACCTTTGTGTATGATCAAATCATTGCCCGGGCCAGGGAGGAGAGCGGGCCGGGCACGTTAACCCCCTTAAAGGGAGGTGAATCCCGTGGGCGAACAGAGTGAATTGCGGCTCGGCGGCAAGGGAGGGCAGGGATTGATCCTGGCCGGGATTATTCTTGCCGAAGCGGCCATCCGGGACGGCAAGAATTCCGTTCAGTCCCAATCCTATGGCCCGGAAGCCCGCGGCGGGGCCAGCCGCGCCGAGGTGATTATCGGTGACGAGGAAATTGATTATCCCAAAGTCTCCCGGCCCGGCGTGCTGCTGGTGATGAGCCAGGAGGCCTGCGACAAGTTTGCCGGCGACCTGGAGCGCGGCGGTGTGCTGATTGCCGATTCCACCTACGTGCATACCATACCCGAAGTGGACGGGGTGGTCTATAAATTGCCCATCAGCCTGGCGGCCCGGGAGGAAGTGGGGAAGGAAATGGTGGCCAACGTGGTGGCGCTGGGGGTTATGGCCCGGATCACCGGAGTCGTATCCCGCCAGGCGCTGACGGAGGCTTTACTTGCCCGAATCCCCCGGGGTACCGGGGAACTGAACCGCAAGGCGCTGGATTTGGGCTGGGAGATGGCGGAAAAAATCCTGCACTAATTTGTTTTTATAGAAAATCACCCCTGAAAACCCACGGGACTGGAAGCCGTGGGATAAAAGGGTCGTTGCCCGTCAGGGCGACAAATACTTCCCAAACAACAGTTCTCATGTTATAATATTGTTGTGCTGTCCCCGAGGCATGGAGAAGTGCCTCCTTTTTTATATGTCGATTACGAACTCGGGCCGGGCGCCATATGATAGAATATAGATCAATAGATATCTGGAGGATTAGAAAAATGCTTAGCCTGATGCAGGTGAAGGAAACCGAGCAGCGGGTATCGGACGCCATCGCCGCCGCCCTGAAGGTGGAGGTTGAAATCATCGACGCCGACCTGGTCCGGGTGGCGGGTACGGGTCAAGTTCGCGCCGGTGTGGGCAACCGCCTGTTGCGCGGCCTGGTCAACAAGCATGTTTTGCAAACCGGCGAGCCTGTCTTTATCAACGAGCCGGGATTCCATTCCATATGCCTGAAGTGTCCCCTTTCGGGGACTTGTTTTTACCGGGCCTATATTGTTTACCCCATCAAGGCGGAAGACAAGGTGATCGGTACCATCAGCCTGGTGGCGTTTGACGAGGAGCAGAAAAAAAACCTGACCGCCAATACTGAAACGCTGATCGACTTTGTTGGCCGGATGGCTGACTTGATTGCCAGTAAAGTCCTGGAACGGGAGATGGTCCGGGAAAAAATCGTAATGGCGGGCAAGCTGGAAGCGGTGCTGGATTCCGTCTACGAAGGGGTGCTGGCCATCGACGAGCGGGGGGTAATCACCCACTTCAACCGTACTGCGGAGCGCATGTTCGGGATTAAAAAGGAAAATGTGATGGGATTGCCGGTGAAGGAAGCACTGGGCAACGTACCCCTGCTGGACGTGCTCAGGGAAGGGAAGGGGTTTAACGCCCGGGAATATTTCATCAATTTTCATGGCAAGCGGTTGCACTTGCTGGTCACCGCCAGGCTGATCCGTTCCGGGGACAACACCGGCGCAGGGGTGGTGGCCACATTCAGGGATTTCAGGGAAGCCCAGAAGCTGGCCTACCAGATTATTACCGCTCAAGATATGCTGGATTTTAACGATATTATCGGTGAAAGCAAGGCCATCCTGGAAGTCAAGGCCAAGGCCGCCAAGATCGCCCGCAGCAACTCCACCGTGCTGATCGTGGGAGAAAGCGGCACCGGCAAGGAGGTTTTTGCCCGGGCCATTCATACCGCCAGCGCGCACAGCCACAAGCCCTTTGTGCCCATTAACTGCGGGGCCATACCGGAGCACTTGCTGGAAAGCGAATTGTTTGGTTACGAAGAAGGGGCATTCACCGGGGCGCGGCGTGGCGGCAAACCGGGCAAATTTGAACTGGCCAACGGCGGCACAATTTTTCTGGATGAGATTGGCAACATGTCGCTATATTTGCAGGCTAAACTGTTGCGCGTGTTGCAGGAAAGGCAAATTGAGCGGGTCGGCGGCACCCAGGTTATTCCCGTGGATATCAGGGTGATTGCCGCCACCAACAACGACTTGCAGGATATGGTGCGCCGGGGCCGTTTTCGGGAGGATCTGTATTACCGGCTCAGCGTAATCCCCCTGGTGATCCCCCCGCTGCGCGAGCGGCGCGAGGATATCCCCCGGTTGCTGGATCATTACATGCGGCGGTTCTCCAGGTTGCTGGGTAAAAAAATAGAGGGTTTCAGCAAAGAAGCGCTTGAGTTGTGCCTGGAATATCCCTGGCCCGGCAACATCAGGGAATTGATCAATGCTGTGGAATACGCGATCAACCTGGAGGAGGGGCCGCGGATTTTACCGGAGAGCCTGCCCCCGCGCCTGCGTGACGAAAAAGAGAAAAAACGGTCCCTGCCCGTCAACACGGTGGAAATCAAACCCCTGGAACAGCTGGAAAAGGAAGTCATCTCCAGGGCGCTGGAACTCTACGGCTGGACGGACGAGGGTAAAATGCGGGCCGCTGCCGCGCTGGGGATCAGCCGGGCCACCATTTACCGGAAAATCAACAAATACCGGCTGGGTGAAACCAAATAGTTTTATGGCAAATCCTCAGGTGATTCCACACCGGCAAACACTGTCTCCAGGTCAACAACCAGTTCCGGCAGAACACCGGCGCAAACCGGGCCACTTGCGGCGTACAGATCGGGCCGCCCGTAGCGGCCATTTTCATTTAAACGGAAAACAGTGAGCAGTTTGGCTTCCGGTTCCACCAGCCAGTACTCCCGCACTCCCGCCTGTTCGTAAAGCAGAAATTTTTCGTACCGGTCATGCTTTACGCTGGAAGGTGAAAGCACTTCCACAATCAAATCAGGAGCACCCTTAACTCGCCGCCTGCTCAGTTTACTTTGATCACAAATTACAAACAAATCGGGTTGCACAACATTGGTAACCTGTTGGTCGGGCGTGTCCGGATCGGCCAGCAGCACATCAAACGGGGCAATGAACACCCGGCACGCCTTGCCCTGCAGCTGGCTGTAAAACTGGCTGGCCAGCGCCAGCAAAACCACCTGGTGATTGAGGCCCGGCGAGGGCGACATGACCCGCGGCCGGCCTTGAATAATCTCCCAGCGCTCATTTGCCGGCCAGGTCAAATAGTCGCTGTAACTATAAAGGCGGTTGTCTGTGGCTGGTTTACTCACTGTCACCACCACCCGGTGTTTTTTTTCTTAAATTTTACTGTTTTTCGGATAAAATGTAAAACAAGTCGCATTAGCCGCGAAATCAACAAAGGGATAATGTGTTTTGATTTGTTGATGCAGGGTTTTTGGGGTTCTGGCGATACCGAAAATAATGTTATTGAAAAATAATTAAATTGGTTGCAGACAAGAGGGGATTTGTTCCAAATAACCCATAAAAATCATAAAAATTTTTTAATAAATAACTTCCATCTGTCAATTAAAATTAGTAAAATAAAAATGTAACCAATACATGCGGGGCAACAAACAACTTACAATGTAATACAAGTTGCTGCAAAAATATGTATCTTTATATGAAAAATGTAATGCAGATGGAGGTGAATGAATGGACGCATCCAGCAGCAAAAAAAGCAATATGAGCTACTTTGATTATGAAAAGCGCCAGCTGGCATTAAAAAGGGCGGAAGAATTAAAGCAGCGCATCAGCGATTACCTGGAGAAATCCCAAACTATACCCACGGGTTTTAAGCTGGAAAGCGAGTACCAGCAAAGGAAAAGGCGTATATTGGAATATTTCGGTGCCACGGAGAAAGATTGGCTGGACTGGCACTGGCAAATGCGCAACAGGATCAGCAGCGTAAAAAGGTTAAGGGAATTAATACCATTGACGGACGAAGAGGCCGGTCAGATTGAACTGGTCAGCAAGAAATATCGCTGGGCGGTTTCGCCGTATTACCTGAGCCTTATGGATCCCGGCAACCCCGAGTGCCCGGTGAGGATGCAGGGGTTGCCCAGCATTCTGGAACTCCAGGACAACTGGGGCAAGGAAGACCCCATGGGGGAGGAGTTCACCTCTCCGGCGCCGCGCGTAACCCGGCGTTACGCCGACCGGTTGATTATTAATGTAACCAACCAGTGCGCCATGTTTTGCCGCCATTGCCAGCGCAGGCGCAATATCGGCGAAGTGGATAAACCGGCCCCGGTGGAAGAGATTATGGCTGCTATAGATTATGTCCGGCGAAATACGGAAATTCGCGATGTGCTGATTACGGGAGGCGACCCGCTGACTTTGTCGGATGACTGGCTGGATTGGATTCTTACCGAGCTTGACAGTATCGAACACGTGGAAATAAAACGTATCGGCAGCCGCATCCCGGTGACCATGCCCCAGCGGATTACGCAGGAGCTTTGCGATATGCTGGAAAGGCATCACCCGCTATACCTGAACACCCACTTTAATCATCCCAAGGAAGTTACTTACGAGGCGCTACGAGCCACCAGGATGCTGGCCAAGGCGGGCATTCAGCTCGGCAACCAGGCGGTATTGCTCAAGGGGATCAACAATGACGTGCATGTGATGAAAAAACTGAATCATGAACTGCTTAAAATTCACGTTAAACCGTACTATATTTTCCACGCCAAGCCCGTCAAGGGCACCACTCATTTCGTGCCGGCCATCCAGGAAGGGCTGGACATTATGGAGAACTTGCGGGGACATACCTCCGGCCTGGCCATACCGCAATATATTATCAACGCGCCCGGCGGCGCCGGTAAGACCCCCCTGCTTCCGCAGTACCTGTTATCCATGGGGAAAGATCATGTAATGATCCGGACCTGGGAGGGTAAGGTTTTCCGCTGTCCCAATTACGCCGTTTAATCAATAATGCCGTTTATTAAGGTAATAAAGCGCCGGAAATATGCCTGGCTGAAAAAAAAAGCCCCAGGGTCCCGCGGGACGCCTGGGGCAGATTGTTTTAAACCGAGAGGTGGGAAAATTAATAGTCACAAATAGGGGGGGCTTTTAAAAATGGCTGATAAACATTAAACAATATATTAATTAAAAGTTGAACACCTCGTCCAGTTCTTCAGCCTTTACGTCAAACTTGGTATTATGCGGCGGCAAATCTTCGGTGGTGAAGAACTCGGGCAGCCGGTCGTCGGCCCTGGTAAAGCCGGCTTCCCGGTTGAACTTGCGCTCAACCTTGAGCACGTTTTGCCCCAGGGCGGCCACGTCATCCACCGTCAGCGCGGTGCCGTACTGGGCATTGAGCATTTCCACGATGGTGGGCAAGCCCTCGGGGTTGTCCAGTACCGCAAAGGCCACGAACAGGCACAGGCCCGTGGAGTCCACGGCGGCGGTGGCCACCTGCAGGTTGCGGGACAATTCCACCTGGCCGTCCTTCTTGGTGGGGTCCACGAAGCCGCCGACTTTCAGGATGTTGGCAGTGACGGCGTATCCTGCGGTGTGGTCCGCGCCCATGGGGGTGGTGGCGTAGGTGACGCCGTTGCCTTTGCAGGAACGCGGGTCGTAGGCCGGGATGCCCTGGCCCTTGACGGCGGGTACCCGGGTGACGCCGAACACCTTGCCGGCGTTGGCGGCGCCGCTGCCGATAATCCGGCCCAGCGGGGTGCCCTTGCCCACTTCCTCCAGGGCGGCGATGGCGGCCTGGCCGTCACCGAAGGGGATCACGCCCGCCTCCATGAGCACGCCCAGGGTGCAGCCCGTTTCAATGGTATCCAGCCCCACGTCATTGCAGATATAGTTCAATTTGGCAATCACGTCCAGGTCGCCGATTTCCAGGTTTGGTCCAAAGCACCAGGCGGTTTCGTACTCGATGGGAGCGCAGACCTTGCCGTCCGGCATGGGATACACGTTGGAGCAGCGCATGACGCAGCCGGGATGGCAGGCGTGAGTGGCCTTGCCGCCGCGGGCGACGGCCACCTCGGCCAGCTTTTCACCGCTTACTTCGCCGGCTTTGTCGAAGCGCCCGAATCTGAAGTTACGTACAGGCAGCGCTCCAGCCTCGTTGATAATGTTCATCAGTACGTTGGTGCCGTAAGAGGGCAGGCCCTGGCCGCAGACCGGGTGGTCCAGCAGGATTTTGGCGAACTTCTTGGCCGCCGCCTTGAACCGCTCGGGGTCCTTGACCGGCGCGTCGAAGGTTTTGGGGCAGTCCACCACGATGGCTTTCAGGCCCTTGGAGCCCATCACGGCGCCCAGGCCGCCGCGCCCGGCGTAACGGCTGCTGTTGCCGTCGCTGTCGTTATTGGTCACACCGGCGGACAGCATGAGCATTTCACCGGCGGGGCCGATGGTAATGACACCAACTTTATCGCCGTAGCGCCGGCGACAGATGGCGGTCACCTCGTAGGTCCCCTTGCCGGCCAGATCGCCGGCGGGGATCAGCTCAGCGCCTTCCGGGGTGATTTTAAGCAGGGAGAAATCGCCACCGGCTGGCTTGCCTTCAACGATGATGGCCTTGATCCCCAGGTTGGCCAGTTTCTGCGAAGTAATGCCGCCCGCGTTGGCTTCCTTGATGCCGCCGGTGAGCGGGCTCTTGCCGCCCACGGACAGGCGCCCGGAGGACGGCGCGCTGGTACCCGAGAGCAGGCCGGGGGCGATGACCAGCTTGTTGAACGGCCCCAGCGGGTCGCAGGTGGGGGGCACTTCGTCGGCCACCAGCTGGGAAGTTAATGCCCGGCCGCCCAGCGCCAGGTATTGCTCCGGTACTTCTTCAATGGCCAATTCTCTGGTAGTCATGTTAACCCGGATAAACTTTGACATTTTATAACCCCTTTCTTAGTCATTAATAATTTTAAATTCTATAAGTTTAATATTTCACAAACCGGATGTTTAATTATGAATATAATTAAGCAAGAATCGTGCCTGAAGACTCCGGTAACGGACCCGCGCCGCGGTGGCTTATATATTACACTGCCGGGTTTATAATAGCACCATCGTTGTGCTTTAAAACGGCACAACGATGGCGTTTATTTCTGGAACAAGCGTTCCAAACCGGGACAATATTGCGGGTTAAATTACATGGCGTTTTTATAAATTTGAATTACGTCCTCCAGGGTGGCCAGGCGCGGGTTGGTCAGGCTGCAGGCATCTTTCATGGCGTTTTCAGCCATTACCTGCAGGTCTTCCTCCTTGACGCCCAGTGTGCTGAGCCCGGTTGGTATGCCCACGTCAACCGAAAGCTGCTGGATGGCTTCGATGGCTACGTCGGCGGCATCCCTGGCGCTTAAACCTTCAATGTTTTCCCCCATGGCCGCGGCGATATCGGCGAAGCGCTCGGGGGATGCGATCAGGTTGAAGTTGCAGACGTGCGGCAGCAAAATGGCGTTGCACACGCCGTGGGGCAGGTTATAGAAGCCGCCCAGCTGGTGCGCCATGGCGTGGACGTAACCCAGGCTGGCATTATTGAAAGCCATCCCCGCCAGGAATTCCGCGTAAGCCATTTTGTCCCTGGCCTCCATGTTCGTACCGTTGGCCACCGCGCTGCGCAGGTATTTTGAGATTAACTTGATGGCCATGAGGGCCGCTGAATCAGTAACCGGCGTGGCGGCTGTGGAAACATAGGCTTCCACCGCATGGGTCAGGGCGTCCATGCCGGTGGCGGCGGTGAGTGCCGGGGGCATGCCCACCATCAGGAGGGGGTCGTTAATGGCGACGTTCGGGGTGACCCTCCAGTCGACAATGGCCATTTTAACTTTGCGGTCGGTGTCGGTGATGATACAAAAGCGGGTCATCTCGCTGGCCGTACCCGCGGTGGTGTTGATGGCGATAAAGGGAGGCATGGCCTTGCTGGATTTATCCACTCCTTCGTAGTCGCGAATATGGCCGCCGTTGGTGGCCACAATGCCGATGCCCTTGGCGCAATCGTGAGAACTGCCGCCGCCCAGGGAAATGATCATATCGCAGTTGTTGTTCTGGAATACTTTAAGACCGTCGTGCACGTTGATGTCGGTGGGGTTGGGTTCGGCGCCGCCCCATACGATGGCTTCGGCCCCGGCCGCTTCCACCAGGTCCTTGATCTCGCCGGCCATACCGGATTTGGCCAGAAACGCGTCGGTAACGATCAGCGCCTTTTTGCCGCCCAGCACTTTTACCTGGTTGGTAGTTTCCTTGTGCGCTCCGATGCCCATCAGGTTGACCGTGGGGATAAAGTAGCCGTAAACTTGTTCTCCCAGTGCCATGAAAAAATACCTCCTTGATTTTTCAGGGAAAATTAATTTTCCCTATTATTTAATTTATTTTGAGTATTTTTAACGCAAGAGGCATGCCAAACTTAGTTTTCCCCGATACGTCAAGGCAAAACAGAAAAACAAATATTGTGAATTTAGTTGAAATTGATCCAAAATGACACTGGGATTGCTTGAAAAGTTAAAAAATAAGTTCTATTCCGGGACAAGGGTCCCAAAACGGAACACGGGCGGGGCGTATATACGTGGCATAATTCCCTATACTTAACATTGACTTAACTGCAACAATACCACAGCGGCAGGCGATCCGGTGGTTTTCTGGAGCGAACTGAGCACTGGGTGCGGTGCTTAGCCCGTCATATCCCCAGAGCTTGACCCTGAAAGGGCGTAAAGTATTGCTCCGGCAGGGTTTTGTAAGCGTTAACAAACAGTTCTTTAACCACTACGAAGATAATTGCGAAGTGAGCGGAAGAAACCACCGGATCGCCAGATCAAGTACCGGTTTTTGCAGCGAAATCAACCTTTTGATCAAAAGTAATCGGCGCGGACGTAATGATGCCGTCCGTGCCTGCTTAGGGGCCAATGCCATGTTTATTGCCGCCGGGGTTAAAAAGGTCATGTCAGTTTGTGGTGGCTTTAATGCCGTATTCTTTCATTTTTCTGTAGAGCGTGTTTCTCCCGATGCCCAGGGAGCGGGCAGCGGTGGTTATGTTGCCGCTGTAGTAAGCCAGGGTGCGGGTGATGGTCCGCACTTCCACTTCTTCCATGCTGGGGGGAAGCGGGCCCGGAACGCCCAGGGTTTCCATGCGCTTGAGCAATTTTTCTTCCAGTTGCTTGCTTAACCGGTATGCTGTTAGAATATTTTCCTTGTTCAAAGTTTCTGTAAATTCGGCATTGTTTACCACTTCGTCAAGTATATCCACCAGTGTACGGGGGGTTCCCGAAAAACCGCCGTTTCCCTGGCCGGCCGTAACCGGGATATGGGCGGAACCGAAAACGGCGGAAATAATTTTGTTCGGTAGGTGCGCAGGGAGGATCATATTCCCGTCGCACAGCGCAATGGCCTGGTCTACGATATTCACCAACTCCCGGATATTGCCCGGCCAGTTGTATTTCATCAATATTCGCATTGCTTCGGGGGATACCTGTAGCGGTTTTGATTCCTTATCCCCGGCGCGGTTGATAAAATGATTTACCAGCATGGGAATATCTTCTTTTCTCTCCCGCAGAGGCGGTAAATCCAGCCTGACCACGTCCAGCCGGTAAAACAGGTCCTCGCGGAACTGCTTTTCCCGGACCGCCTGTTCCAAATCGACGTTGGTGGCTGCAATGACCCTGACGTCGGTTTTAACGGGTTTTTCGCCGCCCACCCGTAAAAATTCACCCGTTTCCAGTACCCGGAGCAGTTTAACCTGAATGGACAGGCTGGCTTCGCCCACTTCATCCAGGAAAAGGGTACCGTTGTCGGCGATCTCAAAAATCCCCCGGCGCAGGCAGGATGCCCCGGTGAAGGCGCCCTTTTCGTGGCCGAACAGTTCGCTTTCCAGCAGGTTTTCGGGGAGAGCGCCGCAGTTGACCGCAATAAAGGTTTGCCGGTGGCGGGGGCTGGCGGCGTGGATAAACCGGGCCAGCACCTCTTTTCCCGTGCCGGTTTCGCCCTGGATGAGCACGTTGATATTTTTACGGGCGATTTTATCCGCGACAGTTGCCAGGCGCAGCATTTTCGGGGTATTGCCCACAATAAAGCCGGTCTGTTCGGCGATGGCCTGCCATTCCGGTTGCCCGCCGGTTTTGCCGGTGGCCCGGCGTCCAAAATCCAGCGCTCTGTCGATCAGTTCCTCTATTTCGGAAATATCTTCAAAGGGCTTTTCAATGTAATCAAAGGCGCCGAGCTGGATCGCCTTGACGGCGGTTCTGGTGGTGCCGTAGCCGGTCATGATGATGGCTTCGCAATTTGGCTGGTGGTTCTTTAAGTATTGCAAGAGATCCAGCCCGCCGGTGTCGGGGAGTTTTAAATCGATCAGCGCGGCGCCAAAATCCGTGGATTCGATTTTTTTCCTGGCTTCGGCGCCGGTATGCGCCAGGCTGACGTTAAAGCCCTTTCTTTCCAGCAGGCGGCGAAAAAAGCTGCCCACCTCCACTTCGTCGTCAACTACCAGAATTTTTTTGCTGCAGGGCAATAAAATCACCTCCCCTGGTACCGTATGTGCGTTGTTGCGTTGGCATGGGGGTCCACCGGAATGAGCAGGGTAAAGCTGCTGCCCCGGCCCGGTTTACTGGCGACTTCAATCGTTCCCCCGTGCGCCTCGGCTATGCCCAGGCTGACCGATAAACCAAGCCCGGTGCCCCGGCCGGCCTCCTTGCTGGTAAAGAAGGGGTTGAATATTTTCATGATATTTTCCGGCGGGATGCCCTCGCCGTTATCCGTAACCGTTGCTCCCACGTATTCACCGTCCCCGGTTTTTCTCACCCCGGTGGAAATAATTATTTTTTTATGTTGACGGCGGTTTTCCATGGCATCCCGGGCGTTCAAGAGGAAGTTGATCAGCACCTGGTCCAACTGCTGTTCATTGGCCAGTACTTCCGGCAGATTCGGGTCCAGGTTGAGTTCAATATCCACGTTATTACGGTTAATCTGATACCGGATCAGGGTCAATACCCTTTCCACCACGTCGTTCAGGCTGGTGCGGGACTTGGGACGCGGGTCCTGCCGGGAAAAGGTCAGCAAGTTTTGAATAATCTTCTTACACCGCAGCCCGCAGTTGTAAATATCCCGCAACAGTTCCAAATTGCCTTCATCCATCCCGGCGTCCCGCATAATCATTTGTGAATTGCCGATAATCACCGTCATCGGGTTGTTCAGCTCGTGCGCCACACCCGCCGCCATTTCCCCGATGGCGGCCAGCTTGCCCGATTGCATGAGCTGCGCTTCCATTTTAATTTGTTCGGTAACATCCTTGATGTGATGAATTACGGAATAAATTTCCCGGTCGCCCTTGAACACCGGGTAATAATGCACGTCAAAGGTTTTGCCGGACTCCAACTGAATGCGGCGGTAGGCCGGGGCCCGGTTTTTGTTGACTTCATCCAGCAGGCAAAACTCGCATTTTTCATCCCGGCCCCACACGTAACTGTAACACTTGCTTTTTTCCGGTTTGCCGGTGATTTTGCCGGGCAGGCCGTCCAGCCGGTTGTTGCAGCGAACAATGTTATAATTTTGGTCGATGATCAGGACCGGGTCGGTCAGCGCCCGGAACGTTTCCTCCCATTCAATTTTGCTTTTCAGCACCTGTTCATAAAGGCGGGCGTTTTCAATGCAAATGGCCAGCTGGTCGGCAAGCTGGCGGGTGAAGTTGACCTCGTCCTCCCGGTAGGCGTTTTCCGTGCAACTGCCGATCATCAGCACTCCGATTACGTTGCCCTTGACGATCAACGGGTCCAGGGCCAGTGATGCCAGGTCAAGTTTTTTGATTGGCGGGCAATCATGAACCGCCCGCTGCTCCTCGTCAAGCGAGTAGACCATGCTTTTTCTTTCCCGGATGGCGTGCCAAAGCAATGACTTGAATGGCACGGGCCGGCCGGTGCAGTCGCAGCTGGGCACCATGGCCGTCATCACCAGATTGTCGTCCTGCATCAGGGCCAGGCCGAGAAATTCGCAATGTATGACCAGCGGCAGGCGCTGGTAGACCCGCTCGATGATGTCCGCCAGGGACATGTCAATGTTGATGTCCTTGATGATCTGGTGAATAATTTCCAGGCGGTTATTCTGTTTGATGATTTCCTCGTTCCTCTTTTTAACCTCGGTGTAGTAGTTGATTTTTGAGGAATTGACGCCGGTCAGGTGTTCGATCAGGCGCATTTTTTCGTTGATCAGGTGCTGGTTTTCCACTGGCCCCGCCTCCTTTCCTAAAAACAAATTTGCGTTACTTTTATCTTTTGCTCCGGTGGTATCAATCGCTCACTTTGCAACTATCATTATCGCGCATAAAGCTACTGCCGGTTAACGCTTGCAAAACACTGCCGGGCATTACTCTATGCCCTTTCGGGGTCATGGCTTCGGGGCTATGACGGGCTCCGGGGGTTATAACGCTTTGTGAAAAATTCGCGCCAGGTCCTCCGCGGTAGCATCCCTGGGGTTGGTGACGATACAGGCGTCCTCCAGGGCATTTTTGCTCAACTCGGGGATATCCTCTTCCTTCAAGCCCATGGCGGATAGCCCGTAGGTGATGCCGATATCCCGCACCAGGCGCCGCACGGCCTCGATGGCCTTACACGCCGCGTCCTGCTTGTTCAACCCCTGCACGTTTTCACCCATGGCGATGGCCACCTGGCGATATTTTTCCGCACAGGAGATCAGGTTGAATTCCATTACGTGCGGCAGCAGGATGGCGTTGGTTTCACCGTGGTGCAGGTCCAAAAGACCGTCCACCTGGTGGGTCATGGCGTGGGTGGCGCCCAGGATGGCGTTGGAGAAGGCCAGGCCCGCCTGCAGGCTGGCCATGGCCATGGCTGATTTGGCCTGCATGTTGGTCCGGCAGGCCACCGATTCCCGCAGGTTTTCCGATATCAGCCTGATGGCTTCCAGCGCCATGACATCCGTCAGCGGGTTGGCGGCCAGGGAGACGTATGATTCAATGGCGTGGCTGAGGGCGTCTATTCCGGTGGCCGCCGTCAGACGGGCATCCTTGGTCTGCAACAGCTGCGGGTCGATGATGGCGATATCGGGCACCAGCGACCTGGAGATAATGGCCATTTTTTTCTTGCGCTGCTTGTCCACGATGATGGCGAACTGGGAGACTTCGGAACCGGACCCGCCGGTGGAGGGAACCATGATCATGGGCGGCAGCGGCCTGGTAATTTTATTAACACCTTCATAGTTCTGAATCTTGCCTCCATTGGTGGCGAGGATGGCAACCGCCTTGGCCGCGTCAATGGGACTGCCTCCCCCCACGGCCACAATGGCGTCGCATTGCGAAGCGAGGTATTCCTCGACCCCCCTGGTTATCTCGGTGTCCTTGGGGTTGCTGGTGATGTCCGACCATACATTGTATTCCAGTCCGGCCTGCTCGAGATAAAAGAGGGCTTTATTGACCCAGCTGTTCCTTTGTACCCCGTAGTCGGTGACCACGAACACTTTTTTGGCGCCCAGGCGTAGGGCGCTTTCACCTACCTGGCTGATTGCTTCTATGCCAAAAATTATCTCGGGAGCGACGAATTTAAATAAATTCATTGATAGCCTCCGCTTTAACGCATTTGGTTTGTGCCAAAATGGTACAGCTCTATTGTAAAACTTTTTTAAGTGGCTGAACAACTAATTTGTAATTGTATATTTTAGAAAAACTACAAGGGATGCGCCAGGCACATCCCTTAGACCGCCGTCCCTATACCATTGATCTTTCTGCCCTCTCGATGGCCAGGCGGACAAGATTTCCGCAGTCCCTGGACGAGACGCTGCCGAATCCGCCCTCCCTGCGCACAATATCGGCAACCCCAAGTTCTTCGGCTAACTCCATCTTCAGTCGGTCGGACATAACCCCGTTCCTTCTGGCCATATTAGCCTACCTCCTTTGGGTTTATAGGGACCGGCAGGTCCATTTTTAGTATGTGTCAAGCCGGTGATCCTATACCGCCCGGAACCGGTCCGCGTTTTGTACAATGGCCTCCATCAATAAACAGGTTTGCGCTATGTCGCCCAGGTCGGCGACTTGTGCCGGCGAGTGGGCGTAACGCAGGGGTATGCCCAGCGTGGCCACCGGGACGTCTGCCAGCTGGATCACCGATGCGTCGGTGTAGGAGCGGGATATGCCCTCCTGCACGGCGATGCCGGCCCCGGCCGCCACTTTTTTCAAGAACGAGCGCATTTGCGGGCGCATGATGGCCAGGTCGTCCACCAGGCGCAGGGCCACGCCGCCGCCCAGGCGGATCTGGCGCAAGTGCGGGGGAATGCCTGGTATGTCGCTGCACACCATGCTGTCCACCACCACGGCGAAGCCCGGGCGCAGTTTCATGGCCGCCACCATCGCGCCCCGGGAGCCTTGCACCGGCGCCGGCCCGCTGCCGGGCAGCATGCCGTGCTCTTCTGTGCTGGAAAACACGCCGGTAACGGTAGCCCGGGGCCTGTTTTTCGCAAGCTCCCGTAAAAGGAGAACAAGCGCGGCGCAACCCATCCGGTCGTCCAGGCACCTGCCCATGACCCGGTCTATGTTCAGTCGCTGGAAATTGTGGCTGAAAGTGACCGTGGTGCCTACCGAAATGCCCGTTTGCAATACCTGGTCCCTGCTTTGGGCGCCGATATCCACAAAAATTTCCCGGCACCCGGATACGGGCAGGTGGGGCGGGTGGATGCCGACGCTGCCGTGGACTTCGCCGTTTTCGGTATGCAGCGCCACCCATTCACCCGGTCCCAGGTAACCGGGAATACCGCCCAGGGGATACAGGTATATGAACCCGTCGGGGTCAATATTGTTCACCACGAACCCGACTTCATCCATGTGGGCGCAAAACATCACGTGGGGATGGCCGTCGTCGCCGTTTTGGCCGGGAATAGTGGCGTACAGGTTGCCGATGTGGTCGGTGCTGATTTGCGCTCCGGCCGGCTGTAGCAGGCTGGCGATTTTTTGCCGGACGCCGTCCTCAAAGCCGGTAACACCGGGAACTTCCACCAGTTCCTGCAATAAATCCCCCAATTGCTCTTTAATCTTGTTGATATCCCCAATTTTCATTTATGTTCAACTCCCTTGGTTTGGGCTATAACGGGGCTCCATAAAACTCCAAAGCCTCCGGATCGCCTCTGCAATTGCCTCTGGTGACGCGCCAAGCGGCAGGGGAATTTCTGTGTTATAATTATACCCTTTAATATACCCGCTTACCCGGTTGTTTGTTCGTCAACGGGTTGATTGAAAGCCGCTTGCCGTTCCGTCCTTAGCTGTACCAGCACCACGGCGGTTAAAATCATTGCGCACCCCAGAAGCTGCATGCCTGTCAGAACTTCGCCCAGAATGATATAGGCTGTCAACCCGGCCAGAACGGGTTCCATGGTGCTGGTTATTCCGGTAACCACGGGGGTAAGGTAACTCAAACCTTTAAAGAAGAAACCAAAGGGTAAAACCGTTGCAAAAACAGCGATATAAAAAAAGAAAATCCAGTCCCCGGCGCCGTAGGAAGTGAAAGTGATCCAGGGTGGTCTGTACAGAGCCCAGGCCGCGCCTCCTACGCCCATTCCCCAGAACATCAGGGTCCAAGGGGAATATTTGCCGAGCCCGTATTTGCCGTATAAAGTATAAAAAGCAAAGGAGACGGCCGAGGCCAGGCCACTGATCAGACCGGCCGTGGTTGCGGCCATGCCCGCGCCCGTAGTGCCCTTGACAATCAACAACCCGCCGGTTGTGGCCAAAATGAGTGCCAGTACCTTGAACAGGCTGATGATTTCTTTGCGGGTCAATAGGCCGTATAAAAGGATGAAAACGGGGGCCAGGTATTCCAGGAAAACCGCGGTGGCCACGTTGGTTTCACTGACGGTGTAAAGGTAGGTAAACTGAACGGTGGCGACGCCGAATAAGCCGAAGATGATGAAATACCCGGCATCCTTGCGTTCAATTTTCAAGGAGCGGGGATTGGCGATTGCAAGATAAGTCCCCAGGAAAAGAAACGCTAAAATCAGCCTGATCTGGACCAGGTCGTAGGGGCTGACCTGCTGGTTAAACAGGTGTTTTGCCACCGTTCCGGACAGGCCCCAGAGCAAATCCGCCAGTAAAATAAAGCCCAACCCTTTGAATTGTTCGGATTTAATCATGCCTTTACCAGCTTTCAAAGTATTTTTTGTATTCATATGTTCACGGACGGCCGGGAATGCTTTCCCGCTTGCCGCTTAATTCCCCCTTTTAATTCTACCGTTACCGCCCGGAGTCCTGCGGCGGCGCGTCAAATATGTTCCGTCTTTAAGCTTTCAGCAAACTTATCAGCCCTATAGTGATAAAAAAACCGGGTGCGCTCGTTTACAGCGCACCCGGCATAACACATGGTTATGTTTTTTATGTTGTTGGAAACGGTTTTACTTACTGCTGAACATTTTGGCCAAAACCCATGCCGCCGGGACCGAATCCCATGCCGCCATGCCGGCCGAACCCCATGCCGCCGCGGCCCAAGCCGGGTCCTTGACCCGGGGTTCCAAACGGGCAGGTGAAGCCGTTTTGTTCGTGGAGCTTGTACATGGCGTCGAAATGCTCTTTCAAAGCCTGTCCTTGCTCCTGGGTCAGGCGCCCGTCTTTTACGGCCTGGTCCACCGCCGCCTTTTTGGCGTTAAACCGTTGTTCGAACCAGGCTTTGGCGTCGGCCGCGTTGTCCGCGAAGGCGGGCACCGCCATGGTGGCGGCCAGGGCCAGCGTGGTTAAAATCACGGCAATCTTTTTCTTCATTAAAACATCCCCTCCTTTCTTTTTTTACAATTATGCGCTAAAATTGTGGCAAAAGTGTGGGATGAGTTTATAAATTACGTGTAAAAAATAAACATGCCGGCAGTGGCTATAGTATTGCACCGCCGGCATGTCTTTCTATTTCGGTATATCCTGGGATGCTGCCCGCATGGCGTCGGGCCGCGGATCGACGTAAACGGTTTTTTGTTTTTCGTAAATCACAAAACCCGGTTTGGCGCCACCCGGTTTTTTTACGTACTTGCGGAGGGTGTAATCCACGGGCACCTTGCCTGATTCCCGGGCCCTGCTGAAATAGGCCGCCAGGGCGGCTGCTTCCAAAAGTGTTCTTTCGGGGACTTCGCGGCCTTCGGTGCGGATGATTACGTGTGAGCCGGGAATTTTACAGGCATGCAGCCAGATATCGTGATCTTCGGCCGTTTTTAAAGTCAGGGTGTCGTTTTGCCGGTTGTTTTTGCCCACCAGCACGGCGAACCCGTCGCTGGAAATGTACCGCAGCGGCCTGGATTGCGGTCCGGCGTCCTTTTCCCGCTTTTTGCCGGTCCGGGGGGCGCTTTCTTTAATGTAACCCTGGTTGACCAGTTCCCGCTTGATTTCTTCCAGGTCTTGCATATTTTCGGCCATTTCCAGCGATGCGGCCACACTTTCCAGGTATTCCAATTCTTCTTGGGTAAGCCGGGCCATTTGACCGGCCGCTTTGGCGGTGTTTCTGGCTTTGTTATATTTTTTAAAGTAAGACTGGGCGTTTTCCGCACCGGAAAGTTCCGGGGACAGCGGAATGGTTATGGTTTTGCCTTCCGGGTCGTGATAGTTGACCAGTTCGATTTCACGCATGCCCCGCTCCAGGCGGTAGAGGTTGGCGGTGAGCAGCTCTCCGTAGAGCCGGTACAAATCGCCCTTTTGGGCGCCGGCCATGCTTTCCCGCTGCAGGGCCAGTTTTTTGCCCAGGCGCTTTTGCTCTTTGTTGATCCAGCCCCGCAGCAGGTTTTTTTGTTTCCGGAATTCTTCCCGGGCCCGCTTTTGGGAAAAAAACAGGTCCGCGATTTCGTTGGCCCCGCCCTCAATATATTTTAGATCCTCGCCGGGCGTCACCGTCATGGGGTAAAAATCCACGGGTTCTCCACCGGGTTGCCAAACCAGGGTGGCCCTCGGGCCGCTTTCCCGGGCGGCGGCGAGGATTGATTGCAGTGATTGCCAGAGGGTGCGCAGCTCATGCTCGCCGCAATGGTTTAAAAGGATATCTTGTTCCAATCCCGCCAGCTTGATTATTTCCCGGCAGGTGGGGATGCCAAGCCCGTCCAGGGCTTTCTGCATCACGGCGGCCAGGCTGTCGTCCAGGTTGCCGGCCAGGATCAGCTCCCGGAATTGTTCTTCCTCCAGCGAGAACGGGTTGACTTTGTTGGATGCGGGCGGTGGAAGATAGGGCCGGCCGGGGAGCACCTCCCGGTGGCGGCTGACGGCGTGGGAATAGCGCCGGATGCCGTCCAGAATCAGGTCGTCCGGGTGGGACACCAGGATAATGTTGCTGTGACGCCCCATGATTTCACAAATGAGCGATTTAACCGCCGGGCGGCCCAGTTCGTCCCGGCCGTCAACCCGGATATCCAGAATCCTGTCCAGGCCCGGCTGGTAAAATTCACTTATTTTCGCGCCTTCCAGGTGTTTGCGCAGCAGCATGCAAAACACCGGCGGCGTGGTCGGGTTGGCCCGGGTTTCCCCCGTCAGGTGCACCCTGGCGTTTTCGGCATTGGCGCTTAACAGCAACCGGTATTTTTGACCTGGCCGGCTGATGACGAGGATAATTTCCTCCCGTTCCGGCTGGTAGATTTTTTCGATGCGCCCCTGCCGCAGCTTTTGATTCAACTCCCGGCACACTGCATATAAAAAAAGGCCGTCAAAAGGCATGATATTTTCCTCCGGCAATTCCTAAAAAATATTATATGGTGCTGCTTACTGCACGGGTGTCCAACCAATTTACCCCATTCAGTATATCACCGGCATCAAGCGGGGGTCAAACAGTTTACTCTTTTCCGAAAACAATTTAATAGTGATTTACTGCAAAAACACCACGGCGGCAGGCGATCCGGCGGATTTCTGGAGTGAGTGGAGCACTGGATGCGGTCCCCTCAAGGGTAAAATTGCGAAACGAACGCTTGATACCGCCGGAGCGCCAGATACAAGTAACGGTTTTTGCAGCGAAATCAATAGTACAAAAAATGCTTGCAGCCGAAGGTGATGTCCTGCATGTCCAAAATAATGGTAATTTTTTCTTGGTCCCTTGAATATGTTTTTGGTAATGAGGTAATTAACTTCGAGGGGTGAAGGGACATGCCTGGAATATGGCAAACGTTGAGCGCGGAACAAACGGCCGAACGCCTGCAGGTAGACCCGGCCAGGGGGCTGGGGGAACGGGAAGCCCGGGCCCGGCTGGAACGGGTCGGCCCGAACATGCTGGAGCGAGGACCGGATATAGCGATGTGGCAGATGTTCTTGAACCAGTTCAAGGACTTCATGGTGCTGGTGCTGCTGGCGGCCACCGCCATCAGCGGTTTTTTGGGGGAATGGTCCGACGCCGTCACCATTTCCATCATTGTTTTGCTCAACGCCGTGCTGGGAGTGGTGCAGGAATACCGGGCCGAGCGCTCCATGGAGGCGTTGCGTGAACTGACCGCCCCCGAGGCCAGGGTGGTGCGGGACCGGCTGGAGAGAAAAATTCCAGCCGCCGAGCTGGTTCCCGGGGATATTGTTTTGCTTGAGGCGGGGGACAGGGTTCCGGCGGATATCCGCCTGGTTCAAACGGTGGACCTGGAAGCGGTGGAAGCCACCCTGACCGGGGAATCCACCCCGGTGCGCAAACACACCCGCCCGCTGGACCGGGAAGTGGGGCCGGCCGACGCCGGCAACATGCTGTTTATGGGCACGGTATTGACCAGGGGGCGGGGTCAGGGCATCGTGGTGGCCACCGGCATGGCCACTGAAATGGGACAGATTGCCGGCATGATCAGGGAGGCCGAGCAGGAGCCCACGCCGCTGCAGCGCAGGTTGGCCCAGCTGGGCAAAGGGCTGGTGGCTTTCTGCCTGGCCGTGTGCGCCGTGGTGGTTGTGGTTGGCATCCTGCGCGGGGAACCCGGTTACCAGATGTTTCTTACCGGCGTCAGCCTGGCGGTGGCGGCCATACCCGAGGGGTTGCCGGCCATCGTGACGGTCGCCCTGGCCATCGGCGTGCAGAGGATGATCAGGAGAAACGCCATCATCAGGCGGCTGCCCGCTGTGGAAACACTGGGCTGCGCCACGTTCATCTGCTCGGATAAAACGGGAACCCTGACCCAGAACGAGATGACGGTGCGCCGGGTGCATGTAGCCGGCGCGGAATTGGAGGTAACGGGAGAAGGGTACGACCCCAAGGGAAAATTCCTGGGGGATGAAAGGATCATAAACGGAGCTGATTTCACCAAACTGATGCGCATTGCCGCCTTGTGCAACAATGCCGTTCTGGCCAGAAACAATCTCTCCATCGGCGGCCTGTTCAGAAGACCGGGGGAGAAAAAAGACGTCTCCTGGCAGGTTAACGGCGATCCCACCGAGGGCGCGCTGCTGGTGATGGCGGCCAAGGCCGGCTTCTGGCGGGAACGGTTGGAGAAAAAGGACCGGCGCTTGAAGGAACTTCCCTTCGATTCGGAACGCAAGCGGATGACGGTTATTTACGAAGCCGGCTCCGGGAAAATGGAAGCCCTGGTGAAGGGTGCGCCCGACGTGGTGCTGGGGCTGTGCACCCACTATTTGAGGGACGGGCGCCCGGTGGCGCTGGACAACCATACTCGCGTCGCCATCTTGGACGCCAATTCCTCCATGGCGGAGGGCGCGTTGCGCGTGCTGGGCTTTGCCTACCGGGAATTGCCGCACGGCATTGACCTTGACCGGGTTGACCCGGGGGAAGTTGAACGCAACCTGGTGTTCGTGGGCCTGGCCGGCATGCTCGACTCGCCCAGGCCCGCCGCGGTGAGCGCGGTGCACACCTGCCGGCGCGCCGGCATCCGGGTGGCGATGATTACCGGCGATCACCAGTTGACCGCCCGGGCGGTGGCCTGGGAAATGGGTATTGCCGGCCGGGACGGCCGGGCGCTCACCGGCGAGGAACTGGAACGCATGAGCGACGACGAACTGGCCCGCGTGGCCGGGGATGTCCGCGTTTACGCCCGGGTGTCGCCGCGGCATAAGCTGCGCATCGTCAGGGCGCTAAAACAAAACGGGCACGTGGTGGCCATGACCGGCGACGGCGTCAACGACGCACCGGCGATTAAAGAGGCCGACATCGGCATCGCCATGGGGATAGCAGGAACCGACGTGACCCGGGAGGCTTCGGCCATGGTGCTGGCGGACGACAATTTCAGCACCATTGTGGCGGCAATTGAGGAGGGCCGGGGCATTTACGAAAATATACGCAAATTTATCCGTTACTTGCTGTCCTGTAACGTGGGGGAAGTAATGGTGATGTTCCTGGCCGTGCTGGGCGGGCTGCCGCTGCCGCTATTGCCCATCCAGATCCTGTGGATGAACCTGGTCACCGATGGTTTACCGGCCATGGCGCTGGGGGTCGATCCCATCGACAGGGACATCATGCGCCGTCCCCCCAGGGACCCGCAGGAAAGCATTTTCTCGCACGGCCTGGGCTGGCGGATCTTGAGCAGCGGCACGGTGATCGCGCTTTTGACCGTGGCGGTGTTCGGGCTGACCCTGGCGGGCGGGCACAGCATGGAGCTTTCCCGCACCATGGCCTTCAACACCCTGGTGTTCCAGCAGTTGTTTTATGTATTCTCCTGCCGGTCCGAACATGCAACCATCCGGGAACTGGGCCTGTTTTCCAACCCGCACCTGGTCGGGGCGGTGCTGCTTTCAGCTTGTTTACAGGTGGCGGTTACCTATGTCCCGTTCCTGCGCCCGGTATTCCACACCGTGCCGCTTGGCCTCGGGCACTGGGTAGTGGTCCTCGGCGCGGCTGCGTTGCCGTCAATTGCCGGCCTGCTGCTGGCCGGGCTGGGCGTCCGCGTGAAGGAAAGGGTTACTTACCTGAAGGTGTAAGTACCGGGTTATTACAGGCCCGGTTACGGACCCCGGTATGGCTATTGATTGCAGATTACAAAAAGAATGCGCAGGGTTGCCATTAATCCTGCGCGTTCTTATCACATCAATATCCATTCGGCGATAACCCGCTCCCGGTCTTCCGGGTGGATTGCCCGCTTCCATGCGTTGATGGACGGTTTCAAAAACTACATGGGGTTTTGTCCCGGTAAGGAGTGGTTTGACAAGGGCATTAAATTGCTTGGTGGAAATTTCTGGTTTTATGTCCAGGGGGGTAAGTTGGGACAATTCCTGCGACGTATAACCAAGGTTTTGGAGGGCGCCTTGATTGGCGTGGATAAATCGTAACGTTTGTGCATCAAAAATGAATAAATACAAACAAGCTTCATAAACTAGTATAAATTTATTTTCTTTAATCGGGCTCGAGGAGGTTGCTAAATGAAAAATAATCTAACTAATGAGCCTGCTTTTACTTTTAATAGCACAAGAAATAACGCAAACCTTACTGTTGTGGCCAAAGATGTTATTACCGGGGAGCCCATTCCGTCGTTTAGATTTATAGTTAACGAAAATAACGTAGGAGATCCCCAAGTCGAACTACCTGAGGAAGAACGGGACCCGAGTTTGTTTCCTTCATTAAAGCCCGCTGCCAGTCACAGCCCGGTAGTTGCCACGGGAGAAGCTTCGGACACCTCAAAGCCGGTAGTGTCGCTTCCTAACGGCAAATACCTGGTTTCAGTACTGGCCCCCCGCTACAAGATGGGCGGCAATTGGGTGACAATGGACGGCACTGATAAAATATTGGAAGTTGAACTGCACTCAAATCCTCTGCCGCTGTCCAAAATAAGGGTGCACGTATTTCACGACAACAACCCGGTTAACGGCGAGGACGATGTCCCGCTGGAGAGCGGGCTGGAGGGCTTCAGGATCATAATTGAGGACGCGGTTGGCGAGGTAACGGTGGACTACTTCGGTAACCCGCTGGGCACGGAGTATGAACGGGATGAATTCGGCAACTTGATTCTGGACTCCGGTAATCCCGTCCCCATCCCGGGGACCGGAGGAAAAATACTTACTGATGAAAACGGGGACGCGCTGATTGATAATCTTCCCCCCGGTAAATACGGAGTGCAGGCTATCCCGCCGGACGGCACGGATTGGATTCAAACGACTACTATTGAAGGAACCCATACCATAGATGCCTGGATCGAGGAAGGTAACGACGGTTACAGCCCCCGGGAGGGCTTCAAGATGCCCCTGGTATGGTTCGGGTTCGTCAGACCCATGGAATTTGGCCCGCCGTGTCCTTGGGAAACCGGGACAATTACAGGCAGGGTGCGCACCATCATTGAGTTTATTCCGCCTTTCAAGCCGCTGACCCTGGGGGACCCGGTAGATCGCCCCTGGATAGCGCTCAGTGACATCGGAGCCAATGACCAGCAGGTTTATACCGGGCGTGGCGACAGTAACGGTAACTTTACTATTGAAAAAGTGCCGCCGGGACTTTACCAGATGGCCATTTGGGACGAACCGCTGGATTACATTATCTCCTTCCGCACCGTGCAGGTGGGCCCGGGTGAAACCGTCGATTTGGGCGATATTGGTATTCCAAGATGGTATGGCAAAATCAAGGGCACTGTATTTAACGACCTAGACGGTAACGGTGTGCGTGACCCCGGAGAGAGCGGCATCCCCAATGTCGAGGTAAACACCCGCTTTAAGGACGGCAGTATCCAGTACAGCACCATAACAGACATGCATGGTAATTACGAACTGAAAGAGGTCTTTGAGCTTGAGCGTTTCGCAGTGGCCGAAGTGGGCTTCACCCGTTTTGCCTGCACAGGGGCCACGGCTACTCCGGACTATGGCACTCCGGTGCCTAATCCTGCCAACCCTGCTGCTCTGTGCCGGGACGCCCGCGGCAATTACGTCAGGTGCTCCGAGACCCATCCCGGCGCATTGACTCTTGCCGCGCTCACGTGGGCGGCCAAAACCAACCGGATAGACTGGGGCAAAAGACTGTATGACAGGGGATTTAACGGCGGCATTTCCGGCATAGTTTATTATGCCACCATGCGCAACGAGACTGACCCTAGGTTTGCGGTGGCTGAACAATACGAGCCCGGGATTCCCGGTGTAACCATTAACCTTTATGCGGCGGTAACAGACGTGGAAGGTAAGGTGGTCCAGGGGGACCTTATCAACACCGTTACTACTGAAGCCTGGGAACATCCCACGGGCTGTATGGACCCGGACGGCAATCCCGATGAAAATTGTACTGAGGTTCCCAACATTTCAAACCAGATCAGGCCTGGCGTTTTTGACGGCGGTTATGCCTTTGAAACTTACTGGGATCCCCACTACGGGCATCCCGGCGCGGTGGAAAAACCGCTTCCTTCCGGCACGTATATCGTGGAAGTGGTGCCGCCCGCGGGATACAAAGCGTTGGACATAGATGGCTCTACCAACACGGACCAGGGGGACGAATTTGTTAACATTTCTCTTTATCGCATGCCCCCTCCTCCATATCTCCCCACTATACCACCGGATTTTGATATCCATAAAAAAGTGGTCAATGTTGTAGAAGGCATGAATGCTACAGCGGACTTCTTCCTGTATACCGACGTCCCCGTTCCCGGCCGCATCGTGGGGTTTTTGCTGGACGATGTTAACCTGGAAACCGATCCCAATTTTATCTACTTCGGTGAAAAAAGGGGTATCCTCAATACCCCGGTGGGCATCCGAGACTTTACCGGCAGGTTGATCACCACGGTGCACTCGGATATTAACGGTATTTTTGAAGTTTTGCTGCCCTCCACCTATACCCGCAACGTACCCATCCCCTCGGGGGTGGTGCCGGGAATGTACCAGGTCATCGGCAATGATCCGGGAGACCCGGATCAACCTAACGCACACTATAATCCCAATTACCAGACTTTAAAGCTGGTCTTCGACGTCTGGCCCGGGAAAACGACATACGCCGATGTGGCTTTATTTCCGATAACGGCTTTTGTCGGGACACCGGGAGCACAATTCGCACAACCTCCTCAATGTAATATCCCGGCGGGCACACCTCAAATATTCAGGGTAAGCCGCGTTCATGCGGATGTGATGCACCCCGTTGACGAGAACCGGGCGGTTAGTATTACCGGCGCGGGATTTGGTGAACCGCAGGGCAAGGTCACACTGGCCGGGCAAGAGATCGACATCCTGGAATGGACTGATCAGAGGATCCAGGCCCTTGTGCCGCACGGTTTTAGTGCTGCCGGTCCGGGTCCGGTACAGTTGTTGGTAACAAGTGCCTCAGGTAAAACAAGCCCGGTGGGAATTACCTTCCACATACTCCGGGAAGGCGCGTACTGGCCCAATATTGTGGTAGTGGGGAAAGAAGGTGGCGCAGACTACACTACCATTCAGGATGCCATCGACAATGAACCCGACGGGACAATTGTTGTTGTGCCGGCTGAAACTTATTACGAAAGCCCCATCCTGTATAAAAATATCAAACTTCAGGGTCAGGGGCCGGGCGGCGTAAGGCCTGACGGCTCAGCGGTCGCGGGGTCCGTTATCGACGGACGTTTCTTCCTTTCCTATGCCAACCAGTGGCTTAATAAATTGGCTGGTATTGACTTTGACGGGCCGGCACTGGTACCGCCCGACCAGGTAAAAGAGATCAGCCGGGGACAGGTTTTAACGGTGGTTGCCAAAGCGGGGGCTTTTAGTGACACGTTCAAACCCCAGGTGGACGGTTTTAAGATCACCGGCGCCAGGGGCGAAGAAGGCGGTGGCATATACATTAATGCGCACTGTGCCCATTTGGTCGTTAGTAATAACATCATTCAAAGCAACGGTGGTGGTTTCGGCGGCGGGATTACCATCGGCAAGGCCTATGTGGGGGATAATTACAACGATAATATCCGGATCCACCACAATCGAATACTCAACAACGGTGGTATCAGCTTGGCCGGAGGCATCGGCATCTTCAACGGCGCCGACAACTATGAGATTGCATATAACGATATTTGCGGCAATTATTCGGCTGAGTACGGCGGGGGTATTTCTCACTATGGATATAGCCCCGGTGGTAAAATCCACCATAACCGCATTCTGTTCAACGCTTCGTTCGACGAGGGTGCCGGCATATTTGTGGGTGGAGAACAGCCTGTTCCACCGGAAACGCTGACTGCCGGGTCAGGGGAGGTCGATATTTACAATAATCTTATCCAGGCCAATCTCGCCAACGACGACGGCGGGGGCGTCCGGCTGTTGCAACCCTTGAATTACCGGATCAATATTTATAACAATGTTATTGTCAACAATGTATCCACCGACCTGGGCGGCGGCATCGCCCTTGATGACGCCTCCAACGTCGTAATAGCCAACAATACCATTGCCAAGAACATTACCACTGCTACGGCGGAGGATAGTGACGGCCTGCCCCATGCCGCCGGGCTGGTAAGCGAACGCCACAGCGCGGCCTTCCAGGCTTACCTCGATGATGTTCGCCCGGGCTCGCCCAATTACAGTGACCCGGTCCTGTTTAATAATATTTTCTGGGATAATAGAGCGGGCACTTTTAACCAGGCTCTTAACGGGGGCAGGGGCGGTATCAGCGGTATTGGGGCTGCCGGTGACCCGCAGCCCGTTAACGTGATGGATTTAGAGGTGTTTGGCACACCCGCACTGTTAAATCCTGAATACTGCAGCCTGTCACACCATTATGACGGGGGTGGCAACAATGTCTACGGGGACCCGGTGTTTGCGAGTGTATATGATACCGAAGTAACAGCCGTAGCCTTTAATATGGAACCTGATTTCAAGTCGGTCAAGATAGTGACTGTTGTTCCAGAACTAACTGGTGATTATCACCTTACCGGTGGTTCCACTACGGTGATAGACCGGGGTACTGGTGAAGTCACCAGGGGAGAGGAAACATTTCAGGCTCCAAAAACAGACTTTGACGGAAATACCAGACCGCAGGGCGCGGGCTACGACATTGGGGCGTTTGAAAGGAGCATTTAAGATGGCTACAGTAAAAAAGCGTTTCGGTGCAACAGACGGGTGGGTAAACATGCCTGACGGCACCAGCCACTATATATTTGGTTTTGTTGATATTACCGGTGTGCCTGAAAATCAGATTTTCCAGTACCGGGGCAAAGCTACCTTGCTGGCCCCTTTGCTGGAAGTGTATGAAGGTGATGAGGTTTACTTAACCCTGACCAACCTGGGTTTTCCCGGCAGGCCGGACTTGGACGACACCCATACCATCCACTGGCACGGTTTCCCCAATCAAATTCCCCTCTGGGACGGTGTTCCCGAGACTTCCCTTTCCGTACCGGTGGGCAGGGATTTTACCTACTATTATAAGCCGCTGGATCCGGGCACTTATATCTATCACTGCCACTTCGAACCCGTGGAGCACATTCAGATGGGCATGGTCGGTCCTTTGACGGTGCACCCCCAATTAGAAAAAGACCTGGGCCGAAAGTTTGCTTACAACGACGAAAATACCGCGTTTGACCTGGAAGCTCTTATTTTCCTAACAGAACTGGATCCCAAACCCCATCACCTGGTGGCCAGCGTTCAGGCGTTTGACTGGACGGAATATCGACCGCAGTACTGGTTGATTAGCGGGCGAAGCTATCCCGACACGGTGAAACCCGCAAATGACCCGTCTCTCCCCCAGCAGCCATTTTCAGCCCTTATTGAGGCTTACGAAGGGGAAAAGGTGTTGCTGCGGTTTGTGAATATCGGGTTTCAGCAGCACTGCATTCAGGTACTGGGGATACCTTTAAAGGTCGTGGGGTTGGATGCCCGGCTGCTGCGTGGCTACAACGGTGAAGACATCAGCTATGGGAGGGACGTAATCTATATTGCGGCGGGTCAAACGGTAGACGCCATCTTTACCGCCCCGCGTGCGGGAATATATCCCCTTTACAACCGCAATCATAATAAAAATACCATTGCCGGGACGGCATTCGGCGGCATGGTTACGGAAATAAGGGTTTTATCCAAACCTTGATATCTTTAATATGTGTAACAAGTGAACAACTGCCGGCGGCCGGACACTTGGGTACAAGCCAAAAGGAGAGAGTAAAATGCCTGTGATAAACCTTTGGGCTAAAGACGGTTATTTAAGTACCCCTGATGGCAACAGCATCTATTTTTGGGGTTTTGCTAAAAGTGAATCCGACCCTGCTCAGCTACCGGGACCTTATATTATTGCAAAGCAGGGTGAAACAGTTACCGTTAACTTATACAATACATTGTCCGAACCGGTTTCCATTACTTTCCCCGGTCAACCGGGAGTTACTGCGGGGGGGCAGCCTGTACGGCCCCAGTATAGTGACGGAAAGCTTTTGTCCTTTGTTAATCATGCCGAACCCGGAGGCATGATGTCGTATAATTTCACACCCACCAACCCCGGAACCTTTATTTATGAAAGCGCCACCAACCCGCACAAGCAGGTTCCCATGGGGTTATACGGGGGGCTGGTGATACGGCCCGCCGATTTCAAACCCGAGATCAAAGAATACAAAACTGCTTATGGTGCCGGAACGAATACGGAATTTGACCGGGAATACCTGCTGATAACAGGGGAAATTGACCCATACCTGCACCGGGCGGTTGAAAATGGTAAACCATATCTTGTCAGTAAATACCTGCCCCGCTACTGGACATTGAACGGGCGCTGCGCACCCGACACCATGTTGATGGATCGTGTGGATTATCTTCCTCACCAGCCATACGGTTCTATGGTGATGGGGCTACCCGGAGAGAAAATCCTGATGCGGTACGTCGGAGCCGGGATTGAGAATCACCCCTTGCACCCGCACGGCGCCCACACCAGGGTTGTGGCAGTGGACGGGCGTCTGCTCAGAAACGGAAGCATCGATCTCTCTTATAAACGGTTTACCGTGCTGGTCGGAGCAGGCCGGACCTGTGACCAAATCTACCAGTGGCATGGTTTGGGCTATACCCCCCAAAATCCCATCCCCACAACTTTGCCCAACTTACGGAACATGGGTGTCGGCGATGCCGGGTGGACGATGTGGAGCGGGAGCCCCTATCTCGGAGTCAAAGGGGATATACCGGTAGGGGTGGTTTCGTATAATGAGTTCGGTGAGTATTACTTTATGCTGCACTCCCACGAAGAACTACAGATCACCAACTGGGGTGAATTTCCCGGCGGAATGATGACTATGGTAGCAATATACCCGTCACTTTCCCCCGATGTTGGATTGCTTTAGCAACTGCTTTCGAAAGGAGTGTATGGCGTGGCAATAGTAGGACGGATTCTCCAGGCGGCCGTCGGGTCATTATCCCTGCCGGACAAGAGCATCCCATTTTGGGGCTTTGGCGACGTTTTTCTCGGCAAACCCCAAAATCCCGGTCCTTTGATACAGGCAACAGTTGGAGACCAACTAATCATCTGGCTGATGCGTAATTTCATAACATCTATAGGAGAACCGCTTTCAATAATTTTTCCGGGACAGGAAAATGTTATGGTGAGAAAAATTCCCTGGGGACCTTTTATATATGAACCTGTCCAACCCCAGTATCGTTCGGGGAAAATGATATCGCTCACTAACTATCTGGATGAAAAACAAGATATTATAGTTGAATACAGTTTCACGGCCACAAAGCCCGGTATATACTTGTATGAGAGCGGCACCAACCCTGAAAAACAAGTTCAGATGGGGCTTTACGGGGTTATAGTAGTACGGCCGCAGGGTTTTAATATCCCGGGCCACCCCAACTATATGACTGCTTATGGTGCCGGCACGAATTCAGGTTATGATGTGGAAAAAATACTGGTTTTGAGTGAAATCGACAGTATTATGCATAATGACGTTCTCCCGAATGTTTATTACGATATGCTTAAATTTAAACCTGATTACTGGGTGATCAACGGTCGTTCCTATCCGGATACGATTAGGGGAGATAATATTTCCAGCCAGCCCTACGGTTCCCAAATAAACTGCAGGGTGGGACAACGGGTGTTATTAAGGATAATAAACGCCGGGTTCCAGAATCATACGTTTTACCTGGGCGGTTTCGCAGGGCGAATAGTTGCCGAAGACAGTTTCCCCCTAAAAACCCGGTCATTAGATGCCACTTACGAGAAAACGGGCGTTACCCTGGGCTCGGGGCAAAGAATCGATATAATATTGACCCCTACTACTCCGGGCGAATACTGCTTATATGACAGAGAATATCATCACCTGGTGAACAAAGACCAGTTTCCGGGAGGTATGATGACCAGAATCACCGTTATGTAATCCGGTCGGAGGATACGCGCGACAGCTTCAACAACGGGGGTTTGTCAACAAATTAAGCGCAGCCCGATGGGCCGCGCTCTTTGTTTGTAATATTGATTTTACCCTTTGTTGCTTAAACAGTTTAACTAAATTGCGGCATTTGTGCCGTAGTAAAACTATTTACCATTGTACTGGTAGTCATTTGTTTCATTGTGGGCACCTGGTAAAACCCCTTTTGGTTCATGTAGTTCCAGACCTCAAATGCCTGCTCGCTGCAGTTAATTGCCCCTTGTTGAAGCATCCGTCTTAAAGTGGGATCCGCGAATTCAAGCGAAGCAATCATTCTGAGCGTGGCGGATGCTTTATGGCACCCCAACATGCCGCTGGCAACGTCCCTGTCGTCCATTTCATCGGGTGAAATATTGGGAGCATTTGGCGAAGGATTTTTTAATCCATATGCCGGAGACACATTTTTCGCCCTTCGGTAAGGAACCGCTTCGCCCCTGCTATGCTGGGTAACAGTCTGAACCATATTATTGTACTCTTGAGTCATAAAGCCGATTTGGTTGTCCAATATTGTGCGCAGTTGAGGGTCTGTAACATGGGGCCGGTACAGTTGAAACTGATTAATTCCATCAATGGTATCCGTTAAAACCTCATGCAATTGCATTACCTCATGCGCTCCCAGTTCTGCAGCCATCAATATCCCCCTTCTTTATAAATTTAACCGTATTTTACCCGGGAGTTTTCATCTGCATTCAAAAAAATTCAAAACAAAGACGCAACCTAAATATCCTGTATACATTAAAACTTTGAGGAAGGAAAGATTAGACTGGAAGGGAAGTATGGTATAGAATATATGGGAGAAAATTGTCGGGGAGGAATACAGGTTTTGCGTTTTACCAAAGTACACGGGCTGGGAAACGATTTTGTCCTGGTCAACGCGGATGAGGAAAGGGATTTGCCGGGCAACCTCGCCGGGCTGGCCGTAAAGGTCTGCGATCGTCACTTCGGCGTCGGCGCGGACGGCCTGGTGTTGATCAAATCCAGTAACAAGGCGGACATTGCCATGCAAATATTTAATTCCGACGGCAGCGAGGCGGAAATGTGCGGCAATGCCATCCGGTGCGTGGCCAAATATGCCTACGAGCGCGGGCTGGTGAAAAAGACCGTGCTGGAGGTGGAAACGGGCGCCGGCATCATGGTACCCGAACTGGTGCTGGAGAGCGGGGTGGTCAGGGCCGTCCGGGTGGACATGGGGGCGCCGCGATTGGAACGGGAGCAAATTCCGATGCATGGCCCTGCGGGCCGGGTGATCAACGAGCCGCTGCTAGTGGGCGACGACGTTTTTTACGTGACGGCGGTTTCCATGGGCAACCCGCACTGCGTCGTTTTTGTCCCCGGTGTGGCGGAAATACCGCTTGATGTTCTCGGCCCGCGCATCGAAACACACCCGGCGTTCCCCCGCAAGACCAACGTGGAATTTGTGCAGGTGTTGAGCAAGGATGAGGTGCGCATGCGGGTGTGGGAGCGGGGCGCCGGCCCGACCATGGCCTGCGGCACCGGGGCGTGCGCTACGGCGGTGGCCGCCGCGCTGAACGGCCATACCGGCAGAAAGGTGCGGGTGCACCTGTACGCCGGCGCTCTGGATATCGAGTGGGCCGGCAATGGCCATGTTTATATGACCGGCCCCGCCGAGGAAGTCTTTACAGGCGACTACGTGATTAAAGATTAGACCCGGATGCCGCAAGTGGTACCATCAGAAGAATGAAAAATTACCACAGTGGCAGGCGATCCGGTGGCTTTCCGGGTAATATTATTCAAATATAATAAAACCTGTAGGAACAAGGAGGTTTTGGCTTTGGGTTTGCAGTTTGAAGAAGCGCATAGAATTAAAAACTTGCCGCCTTATTTGTTTGCCCGCATCGAAAAACTGATTGAAGAGAAACGCAAGGCGGGGGTGGACATCATCAGCCTGGGCATCGGGGACCCCGATAAGCCCACCCCGAAACATATAATTGAAGAATTGCAGCAGCAGGCCGAAAACCCGGCCAACCACCAGTACCCCTCGTCGGTGGGCATGCCGGCCTACCGCAAGGCGGTGGCCGGTTGGTACCAAAGCCGTTTCGGCGTGGAACTGGATCCCGCCACGGAAGTGGTGTCCCTGATCGGTTCCAAGGAAGGCATCGGGCATATCTCCTGGTGTTACCTGAACCAGGGCGATACCGTGCTAGTGCCCGATCCGGGCTATCCGGTATACGCGGGCGGCGCCATTTTAGCCGGGGCGGAACCCTACTATATGCCCCTGTACCCCGAAAAAGGTTTTTTGCCCGATCTGGCCGCCATTCCCACCGAAGTGGCCCGCAGGGCCAAAATGATGTTTATCAACTATCCCAACAATCCCACCGGCGCCGTTGCGGGTGAAGAGTTTTTCAACGAGGTGATCTCCTTTGCCCGGGAATATAATATCCTGGTTTGCCACGACGCCGCTTACTCCGAAATGTCGTACGACGGGTACATGCCGCCCAGCTTTTTGCAGTTTCCGGGCGCCAAAGATGTAGGCATCGAATTTCACTCGGTATCCAAAACATATAACATGACGGGCTGGCGCATCGGCTGGGCCGCCGGCCATCCCGGCGTCGTCGAGGCGCTGGGACGCCTTAAGTCCAATCTCGACTCCGGCCAGTTCCAGGCTGTTCAGTACGCCGCCATCAAGGGGTTGACCGGCCCGCAGGATGTCGTGGAACAGATGCGAAAGGTTTACCAGGAGCGGCGTGATATACTGGTGGACGCCCTGAACGACATGGGCTGGAAGCTGGAAAAACCCAGGGCCACCTTCTACGTGTGGGCGCCGGTGCCCGCCGGGCATACCTCGGAATCCTTCGCGGAACTGGTTCTGGACAAGGCCGGTGTGGTGATTACCCCGGGTACCGGTTACGGCAAGAACGGCGAGGGCTTTTTCCGCATCGCCCTAACTGTGGAGAAACACCGCCTGGTGGAAGCGCTGGAACGGATGAAGAAAAACATCGGCACGGTGAAGTTTTAAAAGACAGGGGGAAAAAACATGCGACTAGCCGAAAGAGCCGGGAATATCAGCCCATCACCCACCTTGAGCATTGACGCCCAGGCCAAAAAAATGATCGCCGAAGGCATCAAAGTGATCAACTTCGGGGTTGGCGAACCCGATTTCGATACGCCGGAAAACATTAAGCAGGCCGCGATAAAGGCCATCCGGAACGGCATGACCAAGTATACCCCGGTGGCGGGCACAGACGCCTTGCGCCGGGCCATCGTCAAGAAACTGGCGGAAGACAACGGGCTAAATTACGAGCCTGCGCAGATAGTGGTTTCCGCCGGCGCCAAACATTCCCTGTACAACGCCTTTCAGGTGCTGTGCCAGGAAGGGGACGAGGTGATTCTGCCCGCCCCGTACTGGGTCAGCTACCTGGAACAAATCAAGCTTGCCGGTGCCAAGCCCGTAATCGTGCCCACCCGGTTGGAAAACAATTTCAAGTTGACGCCGGGCGAACTGCAAAGCGCCATCACCCCCAATACCCGGGTAATTATCATCAACAGCCCCAGCAACCCCACCGGCGCGGTGTATACCAGGGAAGAACTGGCGGCGCTGGGGGAAGTGCTGGTAAAACACAACATCGTCATTATTTCCGATGAGATCTACGAAAAACTGATTTACGACGGCAACGAGCACGTGAGTATCGCTTCCCTGAGCCCGGCCTTAAAGGAGCTGACCGTGGTGATCAACGGGGTTTCCAAGTCCCATGCCATGACGGGCTGGCGCATCGGTTACGCCGCAGCGCCGCAGCCGGTGGCCAAGGCCATGGCGGACCTGCAGAGCCACTCCACTTCCAACCCCACGTCCATCGCCCAGGCCGCCAGTGTGGAAGCGCTGGAAGGCACTCAGGAGTCGCTGAAACGCATGGTGGCTGAATTTGTCAAGCGGCGGGATTACATGGTGGAAAGGCTGAACGCCATTCCGGGGGTTAAGTGCAACCGCCCGGGCGGAGCCTTTTACGTTTTTCCGGAAATCAAGTCCCTGCTGGGCAGGAGCTACGCCGGGGTAAAAATTAACGGTGCCGCCGACCTGGCGGGGGTGCTCCTGGAGAAAATGCACGTCGCCATTGTGCCCGGCGTGGCTTTTGGCGATGATACCTGCTTCCGCTTGTCTTATGCCACCTCCATGGACAATATCAAAGAAGGGCTTGACCGCATTGAAAAAGTGTTGACCAGTTTGGAATAAACCGTCGACCAACCGTTCCCGGCCGCCTGGCCGGGGTTATCTTTCTTTTGGTAAAGATTTATTGTATTATTTAACCATAGATCAAGCGAAAAGGAGGGTAGCCATGCAAGCTGAAACAAATCAAAAGCTATACACCTATGATGACTACCTTAAACTGGATGATGACAACCGCTATGAATTAATTGGGGGCGAATTGATCTTGGTTCCGGCGCCGAAAACCGTTCACCAGCGGGTAAGCCAAAGATTAAATCACCTGATCACTGAGTTTGTCTTAAAAAATAATTTAGGGGAAGTACTATACTCACCGGTCGATGTTGTTTTAACTAAAACTGATAAACCGCAACCTGATATTTTATTTATTTCCAAAGAACGACTTAACATAATTAAAGAGAAATACATTGAAGGGGCTCCCGACTTAGTGATTGAAATACTTTCCGCATCCACAGCTAAACATGATAGAGTGTTAAAAAGCAGACTCTACTTTGCCCATGGCGTTAAAGAATACTGGATAATTGATCCCGATCTTAAAACAGTAGAAATCTTTATCCCCGGTGAAAATAACTGGTATTTATTTGGCGCATATCATGAAGAAGAAAAGTTAATATCACCGCTTCTATCGGGGTTGGAAATAAACCTGAAAGACGTTTTTGTCGGATTAACCCCGTGAAGCCCGCTATGTACATGGAACAGTTTGCGTCTTGTCTGGAAAAATTGGAATCCTGGCGTTAAGCAGGGGCAGTACCGGCCCTGCTTTTTATGTTGTAACGACTAATCTCTTATATTAAAAAGTTTTGGTTGAATATAAAGGAATTTCTCTACGTTACAGCGAATAACACCCCAATTCCCTATTCTGAAGGAACTTCATTTTTCGGGTAGAAAAATATATTTTTATGTTTTCAAAGTTAATACTATAATGTATAACTATTTTGTGGGTGGTGGGGTATTTGATCAAAAGCATGACCGGGTTCGGCAGCGGGGAAACATGCACCGACCAGCTTAAAATCAACATTGAAATCAAATCCGTCAATCACCGTTATTGTGAAATTGTCCTGCGGGTGCCCCGGTCGATGAACGTACTGGAAGACCGCATCAGGCGGTTTATTCAAAAGAAAATTGCTCGCGGCAGGGTGGATGTTTATATTAAAACGGAGTTCTGCGGTATCAACAGGGTGGTGGTTAATGTTGACGAAGAACTGGCTTTTTCCTACCTGCAGGCGGTGGCGCAACTTAAGAAGAGGCTGCAACTGGCCGGCGAAGTGACAATTGCGGAACTATTGCACTTAAATGGTGTTTTTAACCTGGAAGAACCCGAGCAAGATGCGGAGCAATGGTGGCCGGCCCTGGAAAATGCGCTGGAACAGGCCCTGGACGGGTTGATGGCGATGCGTATTCAAGAGGGGCGGCAACTGGCCGAAGACATTAAACGGCGGGCCGGCCAAATCTCGGTTTTCGTGGAGGAAATAGAACAGCGGTCCCCGGTGGTGGTGGACGAGTACCGCGAACGGCTGCGCCAGCGGGTTCGGGAACTAATCGACGCCGGAACCATGGACCCGGCCCGGCTTGACGCCGAGGTGGTGCTGTTTGCCGAACGTTCAAACATTGCGGAGGAAATAGTCAGGTTGAAGAGCCACTTGAACCAACTGGCGGGGTGCCTGGAAAGTGATGTGCCGGTTGGCAGGAAACTGGACTTTTTGTTGCAGGAAATGAACCGCGAAATCAATACCATTGCCTCTAAGTCTTCGGATTTATTGATCAACCGCACTGTGGTCGAGGTTAAAAGCGAACTGGAAAAAATAAGGGAGCAGGTACAAAACATAGAATAATTACAAGGAGGACAAGAAATGGATATAAAGCTTGTTAACATTGGTTTCGGGAACATTGTGTCGGCAAACAGGATTATCGCCATTGTCAGCCCCGAATCAGCGCCAATTAAAAGAATAATTACCGAGGCCAGGGACAGGGGCATGCTGGTTGACGCCACCTACGGACGGCGTACCAGGGCGGTGATCATTACCGACAGCGACCACGTGATCCTATCTGCAGTACAGCCGGAAACGGTGGCCAACCGGCTCGTAAATAAGGACGGTTCCGCTGGAAATGATGAGGAGTAGCACCGGACCGGTCAATATGAAAACCAGGGGAAACTTAATCGTCATTTCCGGGCCGTCGGGTTCCGGTAAAGGCACGATATGCAGCACCCTGCTGGCGGAAATGCCCGACCTGCACCTGTCCGTTTCAGCAACGACCAGGGGGCCGCGGAACGGAGAAAAGGATGGGGTTGATTACTATTTTTTGACCCGGGTGCAATTTGAACAGATGATCGCTGGTGGCCGGTTTCTGGAGTGGGCCGAAGTATACGGCTGTTACTACGGCACGCCGCGCGGCCCGGTGGAAGAGGCTATCAACCAGGGCAAGGACGTGGTTCTGGAAATCGATGTTCAAGGCGCGCTGCAGGTAAAAACCATGTTTCCGGGCAGCGTATTGATTTTTTTAATTCCCCCGTCGCGTGCCGAGCTTGAACGCCGCCTCAAAAACAGGGGAACGGAAAGCGCCGAAGCTATCGAACAAAGGTTGAACTGGGTGGAAAAGGAGATTAAGCAGGCCGGCAAGTATGACTACCTGGTCGTCAATGACGAGGTGACTGCCGCCGTCCGGAAGATTAGTGCCATTATCACCGCGGAAAGGTGTCGTCCCGGATTACTGGATATTGATTCATTTTTACAACAGTACTGGTAATATATTGAACTGATAAATACTAATGATCGGGGGGATAGTGATATGGCCATGCACAAGCCTTCTCTGGATGAATTGATGGATAAAGTTGACAGCCGTTACACCCTGGTGGTTGTGGCGGCCAAAAGAGCGCGCCAGCTGACGGAAATAGCGCTGCAGCAGGCCGCGGAAGAAAGCTCGGAAAATTTTGGTAAGCCGGTTTCGGCAGCGTTGCAGGAAGTTGTTCAAGGAAAAATACGGTATAAAAGGACGAAACAAGGCATTAAATAGCGGGGGTGCCTTATGCTTAAGGGCAAGCATATCGTAATCGGGGTAACCGGCGGCATTGCCGCCCACCGTGCTCTCGACCTGGCCAGCAATCTGGTGAAGGCCGGGGTGGAGGTGCATGTGATCATGACCGCCGGGGCCCGGGAATTTATCCGGCCCCTGGCTTTTGAGGCAATATCGGGAAACCGGGTGCACGTGGATACGTTTAAGGCGCCACCGGGGTGGCGTTATCCTCATCTTGAACTGGCCCGCCGGGCGGACCTGGCTGTCATTGTCCCCGCCACCGCCAATATCTTGGCCAAACTGGCCTGCGGTATGGCCGACGACCTGCTCACCACGACGGTGCTGGCCATGGTCTGCCCCGTGCTGGTCTGTCCCGCCATGAACGCGTATATGTACCGGAACCAGGCCGTGCAGGAAAATTTAAGTTGCTTGCGCCGGAGGGGATTCATTATCGTGGAGCCGTCCGTGGGACGCCAGGCCTGCGGGGATGAGGGACCCGGGCGGCTGGCGGATGTGGCGGTAATTATGGAGCGAATCGGGCAGGTGCTTGACCCGCCGAAGGGCGACCTGGCCGGAATTACGGCGCTGGTGACCGCCGGGGGCACCCGGGAACCCATCGACCCGGTACGGTATATCAGTAACCGCAGTTCGGGTAAAATGGGCTACGCCCTGGCCCGGGCGGCCGCAAACAGGGGAGCCGGTGTTTACCTTGTTTCGGGGCCGACCAACCTGGAACCCCCGGAAGGGGTAAAACTGGTGCATGTTGAAACCGCGGCGGAAATGTTCCGGGCGGTGATGGAACTTTACCCCCGGGTGGACGTGGTGGTCAAGGCGGCGGCGGTTGCGGACTACCGCCCCCGGGTGACGGCAACGCAAAAGATCAAGAAGGAAGATGACGGGCTGGTGCTGGAACTGGAAAAAAACGTGGACATTTTGCTGGAGCTGGGGAAAAATAAACGGCACCAGCTGTTGGTGGGCTTTGCGGCGGAAACGGAGGACCTGATTAATAACGCGCGACGCAAACTGGTTAAAAAGAACCTGGATATGCTGGTGGCCAATGACGTTATGCAGCCCGGTGCCGGCTTCGGCACCGATACCAATATTGCCAAATTGATTTTCCCGGACGGCCGCATTAAATCCCTGCCGCTGATGGACAAGCTGGAACTCAGCGACCGGATCTGGGACGAGGTGTTGCAATTAAGGGCAAACGCCGGTCAAAAAGATACAGCGGACTAAGATGACCTTAAAATTCACATCTTTTCAAGGTTTTTTCTCAACTTTTGCAGTAGTTTGATCAGCTGCTCCTTTTCCCCGGCATCCAGGCCGGATATGGTTTGCCGGGTAAAAGCGGCGTGAATGGGCAGGATATTTTCAATCAGGTTCTGCGCTTTGGGGGTAAGCTTGGCCCTGAAAATGCGCCTGTCCCGGGGGTCGGTTTCCCGGACGACAAGGTTGTCCTTTTCCATCCGGTCGATTAAGCCGGTTATGTTGGCCCTGCTTACCAACATGCGCTCGCCCAGTTCCGACAGGGCCAGCCCCCGATCGCCCGCCTGGCGCAGTTGCATTAAAGCGTTGAACTTTGGCTGGGAGAGGCCGAAACGGGCAAAATGCCTGCCCATGACGTCCTCGAGAAGGTCATAAGCTTGCGTAAGTTCAATGATCGTTCTGATGGCCAGATAAGATTCGTTTTGGCCGGGACTGTTGTTTAAATCATTCACATTAATTTCCTCCATTTTTTTAATTGTAATGATTGTTATAATCATTTGTCAACAACGATGAGGGGAAGTATGACACCGTGAGCGATATCAAAAATAATATCCTGGAACTGGTGGGCCGCACTCCGGTGGTCAGGCTGAACAGGGTAAAGGATGATTGTGCCGCGGATATAGTGGTCAAGCTGGAAATGGTCAATCCCAGCGGCAGCGCCAAGGCAAGGGCGGCGCTGGGCATGATTCTGGCTGCCGAAAAAGCGGGGAAAATCCGCCCGGGCAGCGTGATTGTTGAACCCACCAGCGGTAACCAGGGTATTGCCCTGGCCATGGTGGGAGCGGTCCGGGGGTACCGGGTTATCGTGGTGATGCCCGATTCCATGAGCAGGGAAAGAAGGCAACTGGCCCGGGCTTACGGGGCGGAGGTGGTATTGACCCCAGCCGCGGATGATGTCGGCGGTGCCGTAAAAAAAGCCCGGGAGCTGGTGGGACAGATCCCGGGGGCGTGGATGCCGGACCAGTTTTCCAACCCGGACAACCCGGCCTTTCACGAACACACGACGGCCAGGGAAATTTTGGAACAGGTAGACGGCGAAATTCATGCTTTCGTGGCGGGGGTGGGCACGGGCGGCACTTTGACCGGCGTGGCCAGGGTGTTGAAAGGGAAGTACCCCGGGATAAAGATTTACGCTGTGGAACCCAAAAAATCTGCGGTGCTTTCGGGCGGAAAACCCGGGCCGCACGGTATCCAGGGCATTGGCGACGGGTTCGTGCCCGAAAACCTGGACCTGTCGCTGGTGGATTCACCCTATGCGGTGGACGACGAGGAAGCGTTTGCCATGACCAGGCGTTTGGCCCGCGAGGAGGGTATTCTGACGGGCATTTCCGGGGGCGCCGCCGTGCATGCCGCAGTGGCCGTGGGCCGGGAACTGGGCGCGGGTAAAACCGTTTTGGCCATCCTGCCCGACACCGGCGAGAGATACTTAAGCACCCCGGTGTTTGAGGGGTAAATATAACAGAAATCACACCCAATTGGCAAATTTGATTCCAAAATGCAGTAAAACAGGAAATTAGAAGGATTGTGGACAGTGTCGTTGGTTATTTAACAAGATATTTAGACTTAGCGGTGGTGAGCTTCATGATCGAAAATATAACTATAAGAAGACTTGGAATTAACCGGGTCCCTCCCGGAGGTTGCCTGTATTTTTTTTTGCGAATGAGGTGCGGGATGGTGGACGGATATGGTTGGGGAAATAACAATTCCAGTAATTAAATACTGTAAGTTGCGAATTGCCCCGGCTTTCCGGGGTATCTTACTTAAAAATAACTTTTATTAAAGCTTTTTATAAAATCTTGATTAGTTCGGAGGGAGTTATATGGCAAACATTCAAGCAGCTACCACCCGACCTAAACCGGAAGGATTAAAGAAACTAACGGTTAAAATAGCCGGGATGTCCTGCGCGGCCTGCGCCGGCCGCATTGAAAAAGCGCTTGCAAAAATTCCCGGCGTCGAGAGTGCCAGGGTAAATTTCGCGGCTGAAACCGCCACCGTGGATTACCTATCTGAATCGGTAAGCTCTGAGAAAATTTTAGACAAGATCAAGGAAACCGGTTACCGGCCGGTGACAGGACGTACAGAATTGAAACTTTCCGGAATGAGCTGCGCGGCCTGCGCCGCCAGGATCGAAAAAGGCCTCAACAAACTGCCCGGTGTCACCCGTGCGGCGGTGAACTTCGCCACTGAAAAGGCCGTGGTGGAATTCAACCCGGCGGAGATCGATGTTCCGCAAATTAAAAAAGCTGTGGCCGGTATCGGTTACAAAGCTTCTGAAGTGGACGACAAGACTACGGCTGACCTGGAGCGGGAAGAAAGGGAAAGGGAAATTCGGCGGCAAAAATCCCTGGTGATTTTTTCCGCTATTTTTTCCGCACCTCTTGTGGTTTATATGCTGGCAATGGTTTTGAATTTACACGGTATGGCCCCGGCCCTTTTCTTTAACCCCTACTTCCAGTTTGCCCTGGCTACTCCGGTTCAGTTTATAGCAGGGGCTAACTTTTACAAGGAAGCTTACGTAGCCCTGCGGGGGCGGAGCGCCAACATGGCGGTGCTGGTGGCCCTGGGAACCACCGCTGCCTACCTGTATAGTGTAGCAACAACCTTTTTTGCCGAACGCATTGGAAATACAGAAGTTTACTACGAAACCGGGGCCATTATCATCACCCTGGTCCTGCTGGGGAAAACCCTTGAAACCATCGCCAAGGGGAGGACCTCGGAAGCCATCAAAAAACTGATTGGCCTCCAGGCCAAAAACGCCCGTGTAATCAGAGGCGGCCGGGAGATGGAGATACCCGTGGAGGAAGTGGAAGTGGGGGATTTGGTGGTGGTTCGACCCGGCGAAAAAATCCCGGTGGATGGAGTAGTAAGAGACGGTTATTCCACCGTTGATGAATCCATGCTCACCGGAGAAAGTGTTCCGGTAGATAAGAAAACCGGCGACGAGGTGATTGGAGCTACTATTAACAAATTGGGAACTTTCAAGTTCGAGGCCACCAAGGTGGGGAAGGACACCGCCCTGGCACAGATCATCAAAATCGTGGAGGAGGCCCAGGGTTCCAAGGCGCCGATCCAGCGCATGGCTGACGTGATTTCCGCCTATTTCGTACCGGCTGTGGTAGTAGTGGCTCTGATTACATTTCTCGCATGGTTCTACTATGGCGCTCCCGGCGACTTTACCAGATCTCTGTTAAACTTTACCGCCGTCCTGGTGATTGCCTGCCCTTGCGCCCTGGGCCTTGCCACGCCAACATCAATCATGGTGGGCACCGGCAAAGGAGCTGAAAACGGCATACTGATCAAAAGCGGCGAATACCTGGAAAAGGCCCATAAACTGACAGCCATCATCCTGGACAAAACCGGAACCATCACCAAGGGGGAGCCCGCATTAACGGATCTGATCACGGCGCCGGAGTACCGCGGGTACGAAAAAGACTTGCTGCAGCTGGCCGGCAGGGCGGAAAAAAATTCCGAGCATCCCCTGGCCCAGGCCATTGTAAATTATGCTAAAGAAAAAGGCGCCGTTTTAAATGACCCGCAGCAGTTCAAGGCCATACCCGGCCACGGGGTGGTGGCGGAAATCGAAGGCAGTAAAGTTCTGCTGGGTACCAGAAAACTGATGCAGGAGCACAATATTAACATATCCGGTCTGACCGCAGATGTCGAAAACCTTGAAGAACAGGGTAAGACCGCCATGCTGATGGCGGTGGACGGCAAGCCGGCGGGTGTTATCGGTGTCGCGGACACCATTAAAGAAAATTCGAAAGAAGCTATAAGCCGTTTAAAGGAAATGGGTCTGGAGGTTTGGATGCTTACAGGGGACAACCGGCGCACCGCCGAAGCCATTGCCCGGCAGGTTGGAATTGAGAACGTGCTGGCGGAGGTGCTTCCGGAGGACAAAGCGCAACAGGTTGAAAAGCTGCGCGGGCAGGGCAAGGTAGTGGGTATGGTGGGGGACGGAATCAACGACGCCCCGGCCCTGGTCACCGCTGATGTCGGATTTGCCATCGGTACCGGCACAGACGTGGCTATTGAAGCGGCAGATATTACCCTGATGAGGGGGGATTTGAGGGGCATTGTGGCCGCCATCAGGCTCAGCCGGGCCACCATTAAGAATATCAAGCAGAACCTCTTCTGGGCGCTGGTTTATAACACAGTGGGCATTCCGGTGGCTGCCCTGGGCTTTCTCAACCCGGTGATTGCCGGGGCGGCCATGGCCTTCAGTTCGGTGTCGGTGGTGACCAATGCCCTCAGGTTGCGGCGCTTCAAGCCGGGGTTGTCATAGAAATGGATTTAGTTTCTTCAATATATAGTTTAATAGTTTTGGGCTTTGTTGCGGTACATGTTTTCATCAGCCCTGCACAATAACACATCCGCTGTCAGGCCATCTTCCGGGTACACCGAAATACCTGCCGAGACGCTCAAAGGATATTTCCAGGCTTGATGCGCAACAGCTTTTTTGATCCTCTGTACTAAACCGGCGCTTTGAGCTCTTTTTAAACCCGGACATATAATCACAAACTCGTCCCCGCCAATACGACCGACCACGTCGGTGATACGCACATTAGTCTTAATTGTTTTGGCAATAACCTGCAGAGCAAGGTCCCCTTGCTCATGCCCGTACCGGTTTACTCATTAAGCATTTTCTGCATATTTCGACCATTTCCTGCAACCACTGGCTGGCACAAGGGAAAGGTGATAACTGATTAATTGAACATTTCAAGACATAGCCTCATGATTGGTGTTATCAGGGTGGTCTGTAATTTACTGGCGGATATAGATGTGACAATGGCTAATTCCGGTGCAAGGACAATTAAAGAAATAGACAGGTTTATGGTAGTACTCGCCAAATAGCATGCATGGTGGGGTTGATTTCATTTTTATACGTGGATTAAAAGCCGGTAAAAAGCAAAAAATATCTTTAGTTTAATTCTTATAAAAAAGAAGGGGTTATATTCATGGCTATACCACGTATACGCAGAAAGCCGCCAACTAAACAGCGTAATACCAATAAAACAGAAAGTTGCAATTTATGGGAAATTATTAAATATAACTTAACCGCGCAAGAACGTTTAAGCTTTTTGGAGGATTATGTTCAAGATCAGGATTTAAGATTTTTATTAAAAGGATATCGCGAGCTTTTAGTTAAAAATATTGATGTTTTAAAAGAGGAAATGGCCAAGCGTGGCCTGGTAGGACTGGACCGCCATGCCGTAGATGCACAGTTCCCGATTAACCCTCAAATGTTGAGCGACAGGCAAATTGCCAACGAGAGCTTGTTACTGGTACAAGGGAACGTAGACCTACTGACACGCACACTGGAGCCGGTAAGCCATGACGAGCAATTGCGTTCCATATTGATCGAGGATGTAACCCGGGTAATGGATTTCAGGGATGAAATGGTAAAATATCTAAAAATGAATGGGTGGCTGGATAGTCCAACCCTTTTCCCGTCGCTTGCTACGGTTAATATTAAACGAAAAACCGGTGAGAATACTTCAGCGGGAAAAACAGCGAATACGGGATTAGTTAAGAAAATAACTCGTGACACCCTGGCCATAGGTGCACTGGCGGGGACAACCGGAACAGTGGTCATGCATGGTTTCTCTGAAATATGGAAACTTATGGGCCTGGTCAAGATAACAACACTGCAAGTATCGGGAGCAATATTTGTTGCTAGGGATCAGCTTAATACACCTATAGGCTTTATTATCAGTATTATATCCCATCTAATGGTTGGCTCGGCAGGGGGAGTGCTGCTGGCACACTATATGAAATATACAGGGAAGGATTTATACTGGTTAAAAGGGCTGGCCCTGGCCGGTTTTATGCTGCTGGGGGGCATGGGTTTTATGGTACACGTGATGCAAATAATGCCGCAGATGGATAAAGATACTCTTACAGTTCTTTTCCATATTATAAATTATTTTATTTACGGTCTGGTTGTGGCGTATGTAATTGCCAGGTATGGGGAACTACGTAGACAGAGTTAAATTAAACAGGCCGACCTATTAACATACCTAAATTAACTTTAAGAAAGAGCCGGAACCGTCCAGGTTTCGGTTTTTATGCGTAAAAGGAACTAAAAAAGTAAAAGCCGGGTGGATTATTACCCGGCAAATGAGGTTTTTACTAAAGGGAAAATTAAATTGGGGGAAGGGCAATTAAAACCTTGGGTAAGTTCACCTTGTAAGTAAATCCTCTTTCATGCTATTAAAATCTTCTTTGGATATTTCGCCGCTGGCGTACCTTTTTTTTAGGATAGTCAGCGGGTCCGGTGCCCCAGATTTACCAATTGACATTTTTTTTCTTCGTTCCAACATGCTGATCACCAAGTAAACTACACCAACTATAATGATCACAGGCAGGAGCATGGAAAACAGCATGGAAAAACCCCATAGCAATGAGCTAATGCCATCGCCAAATCCAAATCCCATCATAACCAAATACCTCCTTTTTATCTTGTTCGTTTAAGGCTTACACCTTATGGGTTTATCATAGAATGAATATTTTACAAAATGGTCTCAGAAGTTTAACAAATTTGTCACAATCAGTGACGTTCATTATAATAACTCTATATGCCTCTGAGGCAACTTCTTTTGGCGATGTGCACGGTGGCAACAAGCTCAAAAGGACGGTCGTATAACGCCGGAACAGGCTAAAGCCTGGTAAGATCACTTCAATTATATGCGTGATTTCCATACCCAAAACGGCTTTGGCCCGATGGGTTCCAGGATGGGCTCCGGTATGATGGGTTTCGGAGGCATGATGGGTAATTTTGGCGGAAATAACGGATTTGGCGGGATGATGGGTAATTAAGCTGATGATGCGCGGCCATAAGCACTAATCCCCTAATAAAAATCGACTAACTACCCCTGTTCAACGCAGGGGTTATTTATTTAGTTATCGAAACCAGCTAATCCGGTATTGGGATGAACCTACGCATGCCGGTATTTACACTATATCAACACCGGAGGTTGGTTCTATATAGCCCCTTAAAAGAATTTGAGTCTTATCTCCAAATAAGATAAACTTTAAATTAGCAGAAAGGGATAAGAATGAAGCACAAGAGATACCCAAAGGAATTTAAAGATCAATTAATTCACCAGGCGCCGTAGGGTAGCCTTGACAGCCCTGGGGCTGTCAAGGCCGCCGGTCTTTCATGAAAAGTTCTAACTAACACTATTTTCAATGAAAATCTATGAAACCAGGTGGTTTTGTGTTAAAGACTCTAATAATAGGGGGTTGGACCGGGTTGGTGGAAAATACTAAGATACTGGTTGTGGACGATGAACGAAAAATCCGCGATTTAGTGCGGCTTTATTTAGAAAAAGAGGGCTTTATGGTCGGGGAAGCTGCCGACGGGCAGAAAGCTTTGGACTTGTACAAAGATGGACAATGGGATTTAATTGTCCTGGACCTGATGATGCCGGGCATTGATGGCTGGGCGGTTTGTAAAGAAGTAAGGAAAAACTCCAATGTACCCATCATTATGCTCACCGCTCGGGACGATGAAATAGACCGCGTTCTTGGCCTGGAACTGGGCGCTGACGACTATGTGGTCAAGCCTTTTAGCCCACGGGAACTGGTTGCCAGGGTGAAAGCGGTGCTGCGCCGAAGCCAGGTTGCGCCATTCTCGGAGCAGCCTGCCAAGGCTCATATCCTTCAATTTCCGGGGCTGTCCATTAACCCGGAGTTGCGCCTTGTATTGGTTGATGGCCGGGCTGTAAGCCTTACTCCCAAAGAGTACGAGCTGCTTTACCAACTGGCCAGGTCGCCCCGGCGCACTTTCACCCGTGAAGAGTTATTGGAAACCATTTGGGGCTATGATTACATGGGTGATACCCGTACGGTAGACACACATGTAAACCGTTTAAGGGATAAACTGCTAAAGGCATCAGGTAATAAATCGTCTTATATCTCGACGGTTTGGGGAGTTGGCTATAAATTTGAGGTGGAATAAATGAACATCCTGCGTAAAAGTATCGTGATAAAATTATGGCTGCTTATGGTCATGCTGGTATTGATAATTTTATATTTTACCGGCGTTCTCCAGACCGCCAAGTTGAAGCAATTATACTATGCCCAGCAGTTGGAAGAGCTGACCAATGAGGCCAGACATATATCAACCATTAAAGAAATTCATGATCAAAACTTGAACGTTAATCTTTTATATACCCTGGCCGGAGCTTTTAAGGGCAACATTATGGTTATAGACAAGCAAGGCTATATTGTGCATTGTATCGGCATGGGCATGAGCATGCAAAACGTTGCCGGCGAAAAGATCAATGTGGTAGGTCATCATGATTTACCTTGGAAGAAATCTGATTTACAGTCCATAATGCAGGGAAAAACTATCTCTTACCGGGGAGCCTATCATTTTTTGGACACAGATGTATTAACTGTGGCGGTGCCCTTATACAAGGAAGGCAAAATAGCCGGCTCGGTTATGTTGAGTTCGCCTCTGGCGCCGATTGAGGAACGTATCGGCGCTCTGCAGAGAATTACCCTCTATGCCGGTTTGATTGGCATTGCTCTAGCAACTATTTTAAGCCTTTTGTTATCCCGTACTTTATCGCGCCCTTTGCTAAAAATGCATCAAGCAGCACAGTCAATGGCCAGGGGCGATTACTCCCGCCGGGTCGAAGTGAAATCACAAGATGAGATTGGTTTACTGGCTCATTCCTTAAATGCCCTAGCGGCCGAGCTGCAAGAAAAAATTACTACTTTAGAGCGGCTGGACAAAACCAGGCGTGAGTTTGTGGCCAATGTTTCACATGAACTGCGTACACCCCTTTCTATCATTCAGGGGTATACTGAAGCGCTAATAGACGGTATGGCCGGAACGGAAGCAGAACGCAAAAAATACCTGGCGGATATTCACGAAGAAATTCTCCGGCTGCGCAGGCTGGTTGCCGAGATTCTGGACTTGCGCAAAATTGAAGCAGGCCGGGTAGAAATGAAAATGCAAAAAATCTCTCTTATCCATCTGGTCAGCCAGGTATTTGAGCAATTTCAAGCCCTGGCTGAAGACAAGCAAATCATAGCGTCCTTAGATTTTGCGCCTGGTTCATATACCGTAAAAGCCGATCCAGACCGTATAAAGCAAGTTCTTATTAATCTTTTGGACAATGCTGTGCGGGTAACCCTTCCTGGAGGCCAAGTTAAAGTAAACTTGACGGAATTAAAGGATATGGTGCAAGTGTCTATTACCGATACGGGGCCGGGAATACCTCCCGAAGAACAGCCGTTAATCTGGGAGAGGTTTTACAAGGTGGACAAATCCCGCGCCAGAACAGGTGGGGGAACCGGTTTGGGGCTGGCTATAGCCAAGAAAATCATAGAAGCCCACGGCGGATCAATAGAGGTCAGCAGTAAGCCGGGGAAGGGAAGTACTTTTTATTTTGTCATCCCCAAGTAATAAATCCCTGTGCTTTAGTTTTAATTATTATGCAACATTTTGGGTTCCCGTTCCATTTCTCCGGGGAGGCTACTATTAGCTTGGTGTTTGCGAGCATTGTGGGGAGCAATATTTAAGCAATCACACTAGACTCCCCGTGTCATAATATGGTGGTAAAATGCCGCGGGGAGATTAAAATGATTTTTAACAAGTTCAAAAAAATGTTGAAAAGGAGCGATAAGCGGACCGGTAAGCAGTGTTGCGAGTTGCAAACCGATGTGGCGGCAATAAAAATAGGAGATTTATTGGTAACCATGGCCCGCAGGGTAAACCTGCCGGTGCCTCACGAGTTTTCCGTGTTTGTTCCCAGGGTTGAAATCAGGCAGCGGTATTACCGGGATAACCAGCTGCAATATGAAAAGGAATTAATTTTTAACAGCTTGACCATTGTGCATGCCCCGCAGCACCCTCCGGCGGAAGGCGACAAGAATTCAAGGAAAACTTCTTGGGTAACGGGTAACCAGAAAATGGATTGAGAGAAAATAACTTTATGGTCTATAATTATAATATTGAACAACTGAAGATTTTTTTATTTAATGAAAAATATTCCCTGGGGAAAAAGTTTGTTTCAATACAGAGGGGTGTGGATGGCGGAGCAATTGTTTGCCGATGTACTGGTGGAAGTGCCGGGGGTTGGGTTTGATCGAACATTTCAATACCGGGTGCCGCAAAAACTGGTGCAGCGAATTCAATTTGGTCACCGGGTGCAAGTGCCTTTCGGCGGCAGGCGGGTTACCGGCTTTGTGGTTGGCTTCGGGGAGCATGAAGCGGTCGCAGGCGTCAAGGAAATAGCCGGGCTGGTTGACGAACAGCCCTGTTTTGGGGCTGATCAGTTGGCCCTGGCCAAGTGGATGGCCGGTTATTATTTTTGTGACATCGTCAAGGCGCTGCAAACCGTGATTGCACCGGCACTGAAAAAAACCGCCGCCCGGCGGGTTGCCCGGTATTTCTGTGTCGCCGGCCCCGGTGAATTGCCCGGCCTGCGCCGGGAAATGGCCCGCCGGGCGCCCAAGAGCCTGGCGGTTTTGGAGGCGGTCATTACCCGCCCCGGGATGAGCAGGGGGGAACTGGCGGTTGCTGCCGGCGCCTCGCCGTCCGTCATCGACAGGCTGGTCGCCAGGGGATTGCTCCGGGTGGAAACGGAAATCCCCTGGCGCGACCCGTTCCCGGTGCCGGTAGAAGGTGATACGGAGAGAGTGCGGTTGACGGCCGAACAGGAGCGGGCCGTGCGCGAGATCCGGACGGGTTTGGAAGCCGGCCGGCACCAGGTTTTTCTGTTGCATGGAGTAACCGGCAGCGGCAAGACCGAGGTTTACCTGCATAGCATTGAGCATGCATTGCGGGCCGGCAGGCAGGCCATTACGCTGGTGCCCGAAATATCCCTGACCCCGCAAATGGTCAGGTTGTACCGGGCCCGCTTTGGGCGAAACGTGGCGGTGTTACACAGTCGCATGTCCGACGGGGAACGGTTTGACGAGTGGACCCGCATTGAGCGGGGCGAAGCCCGGGTGGTGTTGGGGGCGCGTTCTGCCGTGCTGGCTCCGGTGCCCGATCCGGGGCTCGTGGTAGTGGATGAGGAACACGAGTGGTCTTATAAGCAGGAGGAGGCGCCCCGCTATCATGCCCGGGCGGTAGCCCTGTACCGGGCGCAAAAGCATAATGGCGTGCTGGTGCTGGGCAGCGCAACCCCCTCGCTGGAAACCTTTTGCCGGGCTTTGCCCGGCGGCGTTTATAAACGGCTCAGCCTGGACAATAGAATTGATGGTAGAAGTATGCCCGCGGTGCGCGTTGTGGATATGCGCGAGGAAGTGCGGGCGGGCAACGGAAGCATTTTTTCCCGGGTGCTGTTGCAAAAATTACGGAAAAAAATACATAATAACGAACAAGCCATTGTTTTTTTAAACCGGAGAGGGCTGAATACCCTGGTGGTTTGCCGGGAATGCGGGCTGGTACTGAAGTGCCCCCGCTGCGAGATATCCCTGACATACCACATTGACGGGCGATTGCGCTGCCATTATTGCAATTACACCGTTGTGGCGCCGAAATTATGCCCCGATTGCAGCAGCCGGGAAGTGGGTTACTTTGGGGCGGGCACCCAGCGCGTGGAAAGGGAGCTTCAGGAAGCTCTGCCCGAAGCGAGGATATTGCGCATGGACGCCGATACCACCACCCGCAAGGGCTCTCACCAGCGGATTTTGGACGCGTTCGCCGGGGGCGCGGCCGATATTCTGGTGGGCACGCAGATGATCGCCAAAGGGCTGGATTTGCCCGGCGTAACCCTGGTGGGCGTGGTTAATGCCGATATTACCTTGCATATGCCGGACTTTCGGGCCGGGGAACGCACTTTTCAATTGCTGGCCCAGGTGGCCGGCCGGACCGGGCGGGGAGACAGGCCCGGGGAGGTGTTAATTCAGACCTACACGCCGGAACATTACGCGGTGCGGGCCGCCGCCGGGCATGATTATTACGCCTTCTACCGGCACGAAATAGCCCTGCGCAAGTCCACGGGTTACCCGCCCTTTTCCAAAATGGTGCGGCTATTGGTGTCGGGCAGGGATGAATCCGCCGTGCAGGCGGCGGCGCAAAAAATCCGGGAACAATTGGACGGGTTTATAGACGGGTTTGCGAACGCGCCGGATGGGGGAAAAATATTCATAGTGGGGCCGGCGCCGGCTCCGCTGGCCCGGTTAAAGGAAATTTACCGGTGGCACCTGATTGCCTGGAGCCCGGATTACCAGTGTTTGCGCCGGGTAATGGAACAATTTTGGCGGGCCTCGGGCGGCGCTTCCCCCGGCAAGGGGCTGCACCTGAGCATAGATGTGGACCCGATGAGTATGATGTGATGGATATACATTTTCAAGGAGGCTGAACATCTTTGGCCATTTATAAGATTGTAGAAGCGGAGGATGATCTTCTGCGCGAGAAGGCCAAGCGCGTAACCAAGCTGGGCAGAAATATTGAAAAATTGTTGGATAACATGAGGGACACCATGTATGCCAATAAGGGCGTCGGCCTGGCCGCCCCGCAGATCGGGGTATCCAAACGAGTTATTGTTGTGGACGTGGGGCAGGGGCTGGTGGAGTTGATCAACCCCGAAATTATCGATGTTGATGGAATGCAAACCGACGCTGAAGGCTGCCTCAGTATTCCCGGGATGGTGGGGGATGTTACCCGGGCGGCGTGGGTTAAGGTCAGGGGTCTTGACCGCAAGGGCAACGAAATCGAGCTGGAGGCCGAGGGCTTTTTTGCCAGGGCACTGCAGCATGAAATAGATCACCTGGACGGGATATTGTTTATCGATAAGGCAACAAACTTGAGAAAAGTATGATTTTGGTGGTTGGGGAGTAATGTTATGAGAGTTGTTTTTATGGGTACGCCGGATTTTGCGGTGCCTTCATTGCGTGCCCTGTTGAAAAATCAATACGAGGTTGCGGCAGTGGTTACGCAGCCCGATCGGCCCGCAGGCCGGGGCAAAAAAATGCGCTCCTCTCCGGTGAAAACGGCTGCCCTGGAAGCCGGGCTGCCGGTTTACCAACCCGGGAAAATTCGTGACCCCGCTTTTATTGAGACGCTGCGCGTGCTGAGTCCCGATGTGGTAGTTGTGGCGGCGTTCGGGCAAATTTTGCCCGCTGGCGTGTTGAACATGCCGCCCTATGGCTGTATCAACGTGCACGCATCGCTGCTGCCGGCTTACCGGGGGGCGGCGCCCATCCACAGGGCCGTCATCAACGGTGAAACCGAAACGGGCGTCACCATTATGCAGATGGATACCGGTTTGGATACGGGAGACATAATCATCCAGGAAGCGGTGGCCATCGGACCCGACGATACGGTGGGGATGGTGCACGACCGGCTGGCCGCGCTGGGCGGGGAACTGCTGGTCAGGGCACTGGAGCAAATCAAGGGCGGGCGTGCGCAGCCCATACCGCAGGACGACGCCAAATCCTCCTATGCTCCCATGCTCACCCGGGGGGACGAAATAATCGATTGGCGGCGGGATGCCCGCTCCATTAAAAACCAGGTGCGGGGGCTCAACCCCTGGCCGGGGGCGCGTACCAGCCTGGGCGACAAACTGCTGAAAATCTGGCGGGTGAACGTGGCGGGGGAACGCCCGGCGGGAGCCGGGCCACCGGGCCGGGTATTGGAAGCGGACGCCGGCCGGGGCATTTTGGTGCAAACCGGCCGGGGCATGATCATTATCGAAGAATTGCAATTGCAGGGCAAAAAGAGCATGGATGCCGCCCAATTTCTACGGGGGAATCCGGTTGCCCCCGGCACGATTCTGGGCGCGGGCCAAACCGGGGGTGATGATTGATTATGAACAACATGGTGCAGGTTCAGGAACGAAAACGCCTGTACATCGGCCTGTTGGGCGCCAGCCTGCTGGTGGTGGGGCTGCTCACGGTGGCCATCTGGTACCTGGTGTTCAGCCCCGAACGGTCGCTGTTTTACAAGCTGGTGCTGCTGGCGCTGGCGGCGGTGCTGATTCTGGCCATTCTACTGGCGAGTTTCGGCCTGGCGGGGATCGTGCTGACGATTATCCGCTCGCGGCCCTTCGCCCTGCTGCAGGGGCCCATGCGGGTAGCCCTGAACACTTTTTTCCCCCTGGTGCTCGGGTTGGGTAAAATATTTAGAATCGATATGGACCGGATCAAACTATCGTTTATTGAAGTGAACAACGACCTGGTGCATGCCCGGCGACTTAAAATCGAACCGTACCAGTTGCTGCTTTTGGCCCCGCATTGCCTGCAATACAGCGAATGCGAGCACAAGGTGACGGGCAACGTGGACAACTGTCGCCGTTGCGGTAAGTGCGGCGTCAACGATATATTAAAGCTGCGCGACCGTTACGGTATCCGGGTGGGAATGGCCACGGGCGGAACCCTGGCCCGTAAATACGTGCGCGACTACCGGCCCAAGGCTATTGTGGCCATCGCTTGCGAGCGGGATTTGACCAGCGGCATTCTCGACGCCAACCCCGTACCGGTGCTGGGCGTAACCAATTTAAGACCCAACGGCCCCTGCTTTAATACTAAATTTTCGGTACAGCGGGTGGAAGAGTCAATCAGGTTTTTTTTACAATAAACCAAGAGATACGTTTGGACGTGATCAGGTTTGAAACAGCAGTTAAGCGCCAGGGAATTGGCCCTGCGGGTTCTGGTTGATGTGGAGGAGCGGGAGGCTTACGCCAACCTGGCTTTGGGGGCTGTTTTGGATAAAACCGGCGCCGGTAAACTGGACCGGGCCTTTACCACCGAACTGGTTTACGGCACCCTGCGGATGCTGAACACGCTGGATTGGGCGCTGGGTAAGTACCTGCGCCGCCCTCTGTCCGGCTTGGCCGCTCCGGTGCGGAATATTTTGCGCCTTGGCGCTTATCAAATTTTGTTCATGGACCGGGTGCCCGATTCCGCCGCTGTGAACGAGTCGGCCAACCTGGCCCGCCGGCACGGGCACGCCGGTATCGTTAAATTTGTCAACGGTGTGCTGCGGAACCTGGCCCGGGGCAAGGACCACCTAACTTACCCCGATCCCGTGAAGCAACCGGTGGAGAGCATATCGTTACGCCACTCCCATCCCGCCTGGCTGGTGCGCCGCTGGCTGGCTGAATTCGGCTATGAACAAACGGCGGCCCTGTGCGAGGCCAACAACCGGCCGGCGCCCAACACCGTGCGGGTGAACATGTTGAAAACGGATACCGAAACGTTGATGGACATCCTGGGATCCCTGGGGGTAAAGGCGCAAAAAGGGCGATATGCCCGGGACTGCCTGCAACTGGACGGTTTTATTTCTCTGGGGAGGTTGCCCCCGTTTCAAGAAGGGTTGTTTCAGGTTCAGGATGAAAGCTCGATCCTGGTGGGGCAGGCGGTCAGCCCGGAACCCGGCGCCAGGGTGATCGACGTGGCCAGCGCGCCCGGCGGCAAGGCCACCCACCTGGCCCAGTTGATGCAAAACCAGGGCGAGATTTTAGCTCTGGACGTGCATGAACATAAAGTCAAGCTAATCGAGGAAAACTGCCGCCGGCTGGGCGTCAAAATCGCCCGCACCATGTTGGCCGACGCCCGCGAAATTCCAAAGGAATACTCGGGCTGGGCGGATTACGTGCTGGTGGACGCCCCCTGTTCGGGACTGGGCGTGCTGCGCCGGCGCCCGGACGCCAAGTGGCGCAAGGGCGAGGAACAGATCAAGGCCCTGGCGAAGCTGCAGGCCGAAATATTGAACGCGGTTGCATTCGCCCTCAAACCCGGGGGGGTACTGGTGTACAGCACCTGCACCATTACCAGGGAGGAAAACCTGGGGCAGGTGGAGGCTTTTTTGCGGGCGCATCAAAATTTTCATTGCGAGCCGCTCACCGGCCTGTTGCCGGGCGACCTGGACCACGCGGGCACAATGAGCAGGGGCTATTTGCAGATCTTGCCCCATATCCACGGCCTGGACGGTTTCTTTATCGCCAGGCTCAGGAAAAACGGCGGGCAGCACCCCGTTCAACGATTCGCAGGGCGATCCGGCGGGTTTCTGGAATGAGTGGAACACTGGAAGCGTTGCTTAGCCTGTCATATCCCAATAGTCATGACCCCTTGGGGCGTGGCGGACCCTACCAAAGAGGAGTAACGCAATCGGCGTAGAAATATCTACTTGCCGGAGGAGGAATTGCCGAATGGCCGGTCTCCCCCATATCAGGGATTTGACCCTGGCTGAACTGGAAAGGGAAATTACCGCCATGGGGCTGCCAAAATACAGGGCCGCGCAGGTCGCGGACTGGGTGCACAAAAAGGGGGCCACCTCTTTTGCAGAAATGACCAACCTGCCGCAAGAAGTGCGCGAAAAACTTGCCCGCGCATTTCACCAGGGCGGGCTCACTGTTTGGGATAAAAAAGTTTCCCGGGACGGCAGTACCATCAAGTACCTGTTGGGCCTGGCCGACGGCCAGGCGGTGGAAAGTGTGTTGATGCAGTATCGCTACGGCCATTCGGCCTGCCTGTCCACCCAGGTGGGGTGCCGCATGGGGTGCAGAATCTGCGCCTCCGGGCTGGAAGGGCTGGTGCGCAATCTCAGCCCGGGCGAAATGCTGGGCCAGATCTGGGCCATGCAGCGGGATTCGGGCCGGCGCGTCAGGAGCATCGTGCTCATGGGCTCCGGCGAGCCGCTGGATAATTACGAGGCTACCGTTAAATTCCTGGAGCTGGTGAACGCCCGGTACGGGCTCAATATCGGGCACAGGCACATCACCCTGTCCACCAGCGGTATCGTTCCGCGCATTTACGACTTGATGCGCCTACGCCTGGCCATTACGCTGGCGGTTTCCCTGCACGCTCCCAACAACGAATTGCGCGACAGGCTGGTACCGGTGAATAAGGCGTACCCGCTGGAGGAACTGCTTCCCGCCTGTAGCGCCTACGCTGAGACCACCGGCCGCCGGGTGTCTTTCGAATATGCTTTGATTCACAACGTCAATGACACCCGGGAACACGCCGGGGAACTGGCAAGGATCCTTGCCGGCATTCACTGCCATATTAATTTAATCCCGGTCAACCCGGTGCCCGAGCGCGGCATGGGACGCAGCAGGCCGGGAAATGTGCGGCTGTTCAAAGAAATACTGGAGCGGGCCGGCTACCCGGTGACCGTGCGCCGGGAACTGGGGCTGGACATTAATGCCGCCTGCGGCCAGCTGAGGCGCCGGGTTCTGGCCGGAGATCAAAACGGAAGAAACCGCCGGGGCGTCTCATAATATAATAGAATTAACTCAAATCATTTAAGCTCGGGAATGGGGTGAAAGCGGTGGGCTTTTTCTCGGAGCTGGAAGGTAACCTGGAAAAATATATTGAGGGATTTTTCAAGGATAAATTCGGGGGCGGCCTGCAACCCGTTGATGTGGCCAAACGGCTGGCCCGGGAAATGCGCGACCGGCGCAGGGCCGGGCTAAATGAGATTTACGTGCCCAACCGTTACGAAATCTACCTGAACCCGGAAGATTTTAATTCCGTTCGACCGCTTATTGACCGGTTATCTGCGGAAATGAAGGAATTTGTACTCGCCAGAGCGGCAGAAAAAAAATACACCTTGCTGGGGCCGGTGAGGGTCAATTTCCAGGAAGACAAGGATGTTGCGGCCGGTCAACTGAAGATGGAGAGTTTCTTTGACCAAACCGCCGGTAATGCGGAAGATGCCGGGGCGGTACCGGAAGAGACGCTGCAATATACCCCGGTGCGGGAGGTGCACGCACGGGAAACGCCGCAGTACCGGCATGACCGGAAAGCAGAGCTGGTGGTTGTGGAAGGCGCAGGCGGGGCCAAAAAATTTGTTGTCGCCGGAAACCTGGCGGTCATCGGGCGCCGAGAAATTTGCGATATTTACCTGCCCGATTACAGTGTTTCCAGAAGGCACGCCGTGATCACCCGCAGCGGCGACCGGTATCTGATCAAGGACCAGGGAAGTACGAACGGCACTTATGTCAATGGGGTCAGGATTAAACAAACCGAGCTGGCGCCCGGGGATACCATCAAGGTGGGCAGAGTAGTGCTGGCTTTCAAGGTGGAATAAACTTGGATATTATTTTGTTCATTGCACGCACCGCGTTTTTAGTGTTGATTTACGTATTTATATTTATATTGCTGAATTACCTGATCAGGGATTTGCAGCGCACCGGTTCACTTGGGAACAACGGGGCGGCGCGCCGGGGAGCGACTGCCGTAATACCGACCGGGAGCGCTTCGCCTTTACGCCGGCGAGCCCGCGGCGAAAACGGAGTGGGTGTGCTGAGGGTGGAACTTGCGCCCGATAAATACGGCATCAGCGGCGCGGAATTCAATCTTGCCGCTGAAATGAGGCTGGGCAGGGATTATGACAACGACGTTGTTTTGCCCGGCAGGTTTGCTTCGGGCCGCCATGCCAGGATCTACCTGCAAAACGGGCAGTACTGGTTGGAGGACTTGGGCAGCAAAAACGGTACTTTTCTCAATGGGGTGCCCCTTACCCGGCCCGCGGTACTGGCCAATGGTGATCAAATCAAAATTGGAGATATAACACTGAAGTTTGTGAGGTGGGGTTATGAGGTGGAGTCAGATCACCGAATGCGGCCCGGTGCGCCGGAGGAATGAAGACTGGCTGTGCGCGTGTCCCGAGCTGGGCCTTTTTGCGGTGGCCGACGGCATGGGGGGACACCGGGCCGGTAACGTCGCCAGCAGGTTGGCCCTGGAAATATTGGAGGAATATGTACGGCACAATTCCGGCAGGGGTTATTCGGACCGCGAACTGCTGGCGGGCGGCATCCAGCGGGCCAACGAAGCGGTGTATCGTTCCGCCGCCGGGCACGAGGAACACCGGGGCATGGGCACCACGATAAACGCCTGCCTGCTAAAAGGGAACAAGCTTACCCTGGCCAACGTGGGAGACAGCAGGGCGCTTTTGTTGCGGAACAAAAAAATCAGCAAACTGACCAGTGATCATTCACTGGTGCAGGAGTTGGTGGACGGCGGCAGCATTACCGAGGAAGACGCCATGAACCACCCGAAGCGCAACGTTTTAACCAGGGCGCTCGGTATCGGGCCGCGGGTTGAAGTGGATTTTTTCGAATATAATATTATGCAAGGCGATTGCCTGCTGCTCTGTACGGACGGTTTAACCGGGTTTGTGGCGGAAGACAGGATCGGAGAATTAATCCTGGCTTCGCCGGATCCGGAAGCGGTGGTACGCAACCTGTATGCAGAAGCAATCAATGCCGGTAGTAACGATAATATAACCATGATTTTTCTGGCGGTGGATTAAATGCGAAGCCGCAGTAGGGAACGGGTATTACTGACCGTTGCTTTTCTGTATACTCTAACCGGGGGAATCATTCTTTACTTGCGGGAACCCGGAACGGCCGGGCTTTTGGTTACAGCCGCTTCGTTTGTTACTTTTATTGGATTTATGGTGTTAAGTTATATCTGGCAGAAAAAACGGCCCGGGTTTGACCAGTATATTACCCCGGTAATTAGTTTTTTGACGGGCACCGGTATAGTTTTCTTGTTCCGTCTTCAGCCCGCATACGGGTACAGGCAGTTGGCTTGGCTGGTCTTCGGTATGGTGGCGCTGTACTTGACCACTGCCCTTGTTTATAACTACCGCCTGCTGGCTGATTACAAGTATCTAATTGCCCTGGCCGGCATTGCGGCGCTGCTCTTGCCGGTTTTCTTCGGTATCGAGCTGGGTGGGGCCAAAAGCTGGCTGGATCTCAAGCTGTTTCACTTTCAACCTTCCGAATTTGTCAAGCTGCTCCTGGTGCTTTTTCTGGGCGCCTACCTGGTGGAAAACCGGGTTCCGCTGCGCCTGGGGGGCGGGCGGGAGTATTATTTGCCCGGCGCGCAGCAATGGGGACCGTTGTTGGGGATGTGGCTGATTGCGCTGCTGGTGCTTGTTTTTCAAAAGGACCTGGGCACCGCGCTGATTTATTTCGCCACCTTTTTGGCCATGGTTTACGTGGCCACGTCCAGGGTGGTTTATGTGGCCCTGGGATTGCTCCTGTTCCTGGGTGGAGCGGCCGCCGCATATATGGCGGTGAGCCACGTGCATACACGGGTAACCATCTGGCTCAACCCTTGGGCATCGGCCCAGGGTGCGGGGTACCAGATCATCCAGTCACTCTACGCCATCAACGCGGGGGGCATCTTCGGGACGGGCCTGGGAGCCGGTTATCCCGGTTTTATTCCGGCGGTACACACCGATTTTATCTTTTCCGCCATTTGCGAGGAAACCGGGTTGCTGGGCGGTGCGGGAATCCTGATGTTGTTCATGATCCTGGTCTATCGCGGCTTTAAGATATCACTGGCGTCGCGGGATGATTATTCCGAAATTATGGCGGCCGGTTTTACGGCCCTGCTTGGCCTGCAGGTACTCATTATCATCGCGGGGGTAACCAAATTATTGCCCATGACGGGGATTACCCTGCCATTTATTAGTTACGGGGGGAGTTCGCTGGTGGCAAACTTTATCCTGGCGGGCATGTTGCTGAATATATCCGGCGGAACCGTGTCAGATGAAAGCTAACGTTCGCAGGCTGGCTTACTTTATCCTGGCCGGGCTGGCGGCCATCTGCCTGTACCTGGCCGCGATACCGCCATATATCGCCCATATCACCGGCACCGGGACCGGCCCGGTTGACCCCCGGGTTTCCGCCCGGGAAAACATCATCAAGCGGGGGGACATCCTGGACCGAAACGGCCGCGTACTGGCCCGCAGCGTGCCGGCCGAACGGGGCTATACCAGGGAATACCCGCTGGGCGCCGCCGCCGCTCACATTATCGGCTATTATTCGAGCCGGTACGGTTCCGCCGGGCTGGAAAAATCCCAGGCCCCGGTGTTGTTGGGTCTGGAAAATGATAATAAGCTTTCCAATTTATTTAACCGCATCCTGGGCCAGCCCGCAACGGGAAACAATGTGATCCTGACCATCGACGCCGACCTGCAGCAATTCACGGCCGGCTTGCTGCGGGGCAAAAAGGGGGCCGCTGTGGCGATCAACCCGGCCACCGGGGAAGTGCTGGCCATGGCCAGTTACCCGGACTACGACCCGAACAGGGTGACGGATTACCTGAACCGCGCCGGATCACCCCTTTTAAACAGGGCCGCCCAGGGGGCCTACCCGCCCGGCTCGGTGTTTAAAATTGTTACGGCGGCGGGCGTGCTGGCCGGGGCGCCGGGTATAACGGAGAAGACGATCAACTGTACGGGCAGGCTGGCTGTTGGCGGTTTTACCCTGCGGGACTACGCGGCGCATGGAATGGTTGATTTCCAGGATGCCTTTGCTAAATCATGTAACGTGGCTTTCGGCCGCTACGGGCTGGCCCTGGGGCCGCAAAAACTTACCCGGGTGGCCCGGGAGTTCGGGGTGGGAGTTAAACCGGATTTCCCCCTGCCTGTGTATGAAGGCAGCATTCCGCCGGCCGGTAAAATGGACGACCCGGCCGTTGCCTCAACTGCCATCGGGCAGGGCGAAATACTGATCAGCCCGTTGCAGGCGGCCCTGTTGGCCTGCGCCGTGGCCAACGACGGGGTGATCATGAAGCCTTACCTCGTGGCGGGTTACTATAGCCCGGAAGGCGGCGGAAGGAAGTATAAACCGGAGGTGTGGCTCCGGGCCATGGACCCGGCCGTGGCCGGGGTCTTGAAGGAAGCAATGATTGCCGTTGTCAGGGAGGGCACGGGCCGGTCGGCGGCGCTGCCCGGCGTGACGGTGGCCGGCAAAACCGGCTCGGCGGAAAACCCGCACGGCGAGCCCCACGCCTGGTTTGTGGCCTTTGCGCCCGCGGAGGCCCCCCGGGTAGCGGTGGCCGTACTGGTTGAAAACGCGGGGTCCGGTGGTGCCAACGCCGCGCCCATTGCCCGGGAAATCATCCGCCGGGCACTTGACCGGTTATAGCTCCGGCCCGGAGAGTGGAATTGTGAAAGGAATGGAGCGAAACCGCCGGAGCGCCCAATAAACAAGAGCAGCGCAGTTAGGGATAGTACCAAATATCCGAGGTGAATGTTTTATGATCGGCAAAATGCTGGGAAACAGGTATGAAATACTGGAAAAACTGGGCGGGGGCGGGATGGCCATCGTCTACAAGGGCAAGGACACTTACCTGAACCGCCTGGTTACAATCAAGGTTTTGCGTCCGGAATTCACCTCGGACGAAGATTTCATCCGGCGTTTCCGCCGGGAGGCCCAGGCTGTGGCCAGCCTGTCCCACCCGAATATAGTCAACATCCACGACGTGGGCCAGGAAGACGGCGTGCATTACCTGGTGATGGAATATGTGCCCGGAGACAACCTGAAGGTAATCATCAAAAAACGCGGCCCCCTTTCACCCGAAGAGGCCGTGCGTTTTACAGTCCAGGTTTGTGAAGCCCTGGAACACGCCCACCAGAACAACATCGTCCACAGGGATGTCAAACCGCATAATATCCTGGTCACGGAAGAAGGGCGCGCCAAGCTGACGGATTTCGGAATCGCCCTGGAGGCCACCGCCGCCACTATAACCCGGACGGACACCATCATGGGATCGGTGCATTACTTGAGCCCGGAACAGGTCCGGGGTGAAACCGCCACCGCCAGGTCCGATATCTACGCCGTCGGGATCCTGTTATATGAAATGCTCACCGGCCGGCACCCGTACAGCGGCGATACTCCTATCGCCGTTGCCCTGAAACACGTGCAGGAAACACCCCGGCCGGTGAACGAGGTGAATCCCGAGGTACCCGAAGAACTGGCCGCGGTGGTTATGCGCGCCATTGAAAAGGACCCCCGGCACCGTTACCAGAGCGCCGGGGAACTGGCCCGCCACCTGGAAATGGCCTTTGACGACACATCACAGGCCACGGTGGTCATCCCCGCCGGAGAGATCGCCCGGAGGGCGGCTGCTGCCAGACCGGAGACGGAAGAAATGAAAGCGGACGCCGTATCTGAAGCCGGCGCGGCGAGGTCACGCAGGTGGGTATGGGTGGCCGTGCTGGTCCTGCTGGCCGGGCTTTTGGCCGGTGGAGTCTACGGGTTTTATAATTATTATTTAAATGTACCCGAAATTACAGTGCCGGACGTGATCGGAAAACCCGTTGAGCAGGCCAAAGCCGAATTGGAAGCCCTCGGGCTGGAGGTTAAAACCGTGGAAAGATACAGCGATGAGGAACCGGGAATCGTCATCGCCCAGGACTATGGCCCGGAAAAACCCAAGGTTAAACCGCCCCGGGTGATTACCCTGACGGTCAGTAAAGGGGTGGAGTTGCGCAAGGTGCCCGACCTGTACGGTTTAACGGTTTCCGACGCGGAATACAAACTCAGGGCGGCCGGCCTGGTGCCGGCCCAGCCCGCGGAAGACTACCATCCCGAGATGGAACCGGGCCGGGTTTTCAAGCAGTCCCCGGCCGCGGGGGAGAGTGTGCCCAAGGGATCGACGGTGCAGTTTACCATTAGTATGGGGCCGGAGCCAAAGATGCAGGTTGTGCCCGATCTCACCGGAAAGACCCTCGAAGAAGCCCGGGAGATTTTAAAAGATTTGAACCTTGTGCTTAACGAAAAAGATATAAAGTATAGTTTCAACCCGAATTATTTCCGGAACCAAATCATCGGGCAGATCCCGGATCCCAACACCGAGGTTGAGGAGGGAACGGCAATCACCGTTGTGCTGAACAGCGCCCCCGGTCCGGTGGAAAGAGGGGCCGTTGTCAAGATCAAAGATGAAATACCAAACGACGGGCGGGCCCACCTGGTGGAGATAGTGGTGAATGACCTGGAAGGCAGGAGTGTGCAGTATTCCGATTCCCATACTTACGGTGATAAAATCAATCAGAGGATAACTTATACCGGGCATGGCGTGGTGCAGGTGTTTATTGACGGCAAGCTGATTATGGAAGAGGAATTGCCCCAATAGGTGGTTTTATGGTTGGAATAATCATCAAGGCCTACGGTGGATTTTATTTTGTTCAGACCGGGGACCGCATTTTAAAATGCGTCATCAGGGGCAAAATTCGCCGGCGGCACGGGCAGGTGCTGGTGGGCGACCGGGTGCGCGTCAACCCGGCCGGTGAAGGCGAGGGCGTGGTGGAGGATATTTTACCCCGGGCGTCGGAACTGGTCAGACCTCCCGTGGCCAACGTCGACCAGGCCGTGATTGTTTTTTCCATAAACGACCCCAGGCCGAACACGATGCTGCTGGACCGTTTTCTACTGCAAGCCCGGGCGGCCGGAATCGAGCCCGTAATTTGTTTTAATAAAATTGACCTGGCAGCCGCCGGCGAGCTCGATATACTGCGGCACTATGAGCCCACAGGGTACCCATTACTCCGGGTCAGCGCCCAAAAGGGCACCAACATTGATGATTTAAGGGAACTTCTCAAGGAGCGCATTTCCGTGCTGGCCGGCCCGTCCGGGGTGGGCAAATCCAGCCTGCTCAACGCATTGCAACCCGGGCTGAAGTTAAAAACTGGTGAAATCAGCCGCAAGTTGAAGCGGGGCAGGCATACTACCAGGCATGTTGAGCTGATTCCCCTGGCGGCGGGGGGGCTGGTGGCGGATACGCCGGGCTTTTCCAGCATGTACCTGCCACCGGTCCGCCGCGAGGAACTTCCCGGTTATTACCCTGAATTTGACGACTATGCGCCGCGGTGCAGGTTTACCGGCTGCCTTCATTATCGCGAGCCGGGGTGTGCGGTCAAGGATGCTGTGGAGGACGGGCGGATTTCCCTGTTGCGCTACGAGCATTATCTCGAGCTGTTGGAAGAAGTAATGGAAGCGGAAAGGAGACATTAAACATTGGTAAAAATCGCTCCATCAATCCTGTCGGCAAATTTTGCGGCACTCGGCGAGCAGGTGCGGGCAGTTGAAAGCGCCGGCGCGGAATTTTTACATATCGACGTGATGGACGGGCATTTTGTACCCAACATAACCATTGGCCCCCTGGTGGTGGAAGCTGTGCGTCCCCTCTCGGACATGGTTTTTGACGTGCACCTGATGATTGAAAACCCCGACCGGTATATTAACGATTTTGCCGCAGCGGGCGCCGATATTATTACGGTGCACGCGGAAACTTGTCCCCACTTGCACCGGACGCTGCAGGCAATCAAGCAGGCGGGCAAGAGGGCAGGCCTGGCTTTCAACCCCGCCACCACGCCCGAGGGGCTCGAGTATGTTTTGCCCCTCCTGGACCTGGTGCTGGTGATGACCGTCAACCCGGGGTTCGGGGGGCAGGAATTCATTACGGGGATGTTGCCGAAAATAAGACAAGTTAAAACGTTGTTGGAGAAGGAGAAACCCGAGGTGCTGCTGGAGGTTGACGGTGGAATCAACGCTGAAACCGCACCCGGCGCAGTCCGGGCCGGAGCCGGGGTGCTGGTGGCGGGTTCGGCCGTTTTCGGGGCCGGTGATCCCGCGGCTGCGGTGCGGCGGCTCAGGGAAGCGGCCCGCGGTTAAAACGATTCTGTTTTTAAAAAGTTGCAAATATTATTCAGGATTGGAGGTTAAAATTTATGGCCGTTTGGAAATGTCAATCCTGCGGGGCTATTGTGGAAGGGCGCTGCAAGCCCGGTAAATGCAAATCCTGCAATGCTCCCAGGGAAAGCCTGGAAAAGCAGCCCGTGGAGAAAAAAGACAAAAAATAATGCCGGTTCTTGGATGGGAAAGAGGAAAATACTGCTTGATCGTTTAATATAATCGTTTAAAATTAAACGAAAGCAGGTGGTTTACGGTGCAAAGTGAGGGTCAACTGGTCATCTTCGAGCTGGCCGGTCAATTATACGCCCTACCGATTCAGGAAACCCAGGAAATTATCCGCATGACCGACATTACCAAGGTTCCCAATACAAAGGAATTTGTGGAGGGGATTATCAATCTCCGGGGAAATATTGTTCCGGTGATCAACCTTAATCGCCGGCTGGGCCTTCCCGTTAAGGAATACGACGAAACGTCGCGGATCATTGTGGTTGAATACAACGGGCAAAAAATAGGCATGATTGTGGATAACGTGCAGGAAGTGGGCAGATATACCGGTGATGAGGTTGAACCGCCGTCGGTGGCCGGTGACAACGTGGATTACCTCAAGGGTGTGATTAAAAAAGGTGAGGAACTCTGGCTTCTGCTCAACCTGGAAAAAGTAATTTAAAGCTGTGGCCGGTGATCCGGGGATCGGAAAACCGGCTTTTTCGTAACACAAATTAGGGTATGGGGGATTTGGCGTGCAATCCAGCCAAGATTTACGACAAAAAATCACCAGCATCGACCATAAAGGATACGGAGCATATAAATCCCTGGCCGGAGCGTATAAATACGATTTTTTCACCCTTTTTGTCGATCACGTGCAGAGCGACCCCTTTGCCCCGCCCAGCCGGGTGCGGGCCAGGGTGCCCCGGGATATTGCCGGTTTTCCCGGCAAGTATTATGCAACCCGCCCGGCGAGGGTGGCGCTGCAGGATTTTTTGACCAGGCGCTTCGGTGCCCTGGCCCGGACGTGCTCGGAAAGGAAGGGCACGGGCTCAAGCGGTGTCATTGCCATTGATCGATGCGGGCAGGAAGTGCTGGAGCGGACCTCCATGGTTGTAAACGATGAATACGTGGAAGCGCGGTTTGTGATCGGCCTGCCGGCCCGGGGAAGAACGGTGATGGCCCGTGAAGCCGTGGAAATATTCATGGAACACGTGCCTGAAATAGTTAAAAAAACCCTGATTTTTAGGAACCTGGACCGGGAAAAACTGCGGGAACACGTAGAACTGGCCGAGGACCAGGAAGCGCTGCGCAAAAAGCTTTCGGAGATGGGCCTGGTGGCCTTCGTGGCGGACGGTTCGGTGCTGCCCCGGGAAAGCGGTGTCAGCGACCTGCCTTTAAAGGGGAAAAACGTAATTCCGTTTCAATCGCCCCCGGAATATTCTGTTTCCATATCTTTGCCCCACCGGGGTGAAGTTACCGGCATGGGCATTCCGCGGGGCGTCACCCTGATCGTGGGGGGCGGCTACCATGGAAAGTCCACCTTGCTGCGGGCCATTGAACGGGGCGTATACAACCACCTGCCGGGCGACGGCAGGGAACTGGTCATCACCGTGGCCGACGCCGTGAAGATCAGGGCGGAAGACGGGCGCAGCGTGGCCGGTGTGGATATCAGCGGGTTCATCAATAACCTGCCCTTTGGCCGGGACACGCGCAATTTTTCCACCGCCAACGCCAGCGGCAGCACTTCCCAGGCCGCCAACATCGTGGAGGCGCTGGAAACGGGCACTTCCCTGCTCTTGTTGGACGAGGACACCAGCGCCACCAACTTTATGATCAGGGACGGCAGGATGCAGCAGCTGGTCGCCAAGGAAATGGAACCGATTACCCCCTTTATTGACACCGTGCGGGATTTACTGGATAATTTTAATATCTCCACCATTCTGGTGGTTGGCGGTTCCGGGGACTATTTCGAGGTGGCGGACCGGGTAATTATGATGCAAAATTACCTGCCCCGCGACGTTACCGCCCGCGCCCGGGAAATCGCCGCCGCCACCCGGGGCGGGCGAAGGCGGGAAACCGCATGTCCGCTTACCACGGTGCGGGAGCGCATCCCGCTGCCCGAGGCTTTTCGCTTGCAGGGGGATAAAGTAAAAGCCAGGGGGCTAAATGATATTCAACTGGGCCGTGACAACATAGATCTGCAAAACGTGGAACAATTGGTGGACAACAGTCAAACCGCCGCGCTGGCCGCCATCATCAAGTACGCGGCACTCAGGTACATAGACGGCAAGACCACGTTGATGCAGGTGATCCAGGCGGTGCTGCATGATATAGAGAAGGGGGGATTGGAAGTCGTTTCGCCCTTTAAAGGGCAGCACCCGGGGGATATGGCGCTACCCCGGAAGTATGAAATTGCAGCGGCGTTTAACCGTTACAGGGGGCTCAAAGTAGCTCAAAAATAACAACTATAAGGCCTGGAGGAATTGCGCATGTTTGTAAAGGATTACATGAGCACGTCGCCCATAACCATCCCGGTGGATACCCCGGTATTGGAAGCTCTCAATACGATGCGAAAAAGAAAGATTCACCAGCTGCCGGTAATGAACCGCGGTAAACTGGCCGGGTTGATTACCGAGCTGGAATTGCTTACCGTTACGCCTTCGCCTGCTTCCACCCTCAGCGTATTTGAAATGAATTACCTGCTGTCCAAAATGACCGTCAAGGATGTACTGGTCAAAGAGCCTGTTACTGTGGAACCTTCCTGCACCATCGAAGAGGCTGCTCTGAAAATGCGCGAACACGGCATTCGCTGCCTGCTGGTGGTGGAAGACGACCAGCTGAAGGGGATTATCACGCAGACCGACGTATTCGACGCGTTAATCCGTATTTTCGGCCTGCATAAGGCGGGGGTCAGGTTGGTACTGGAAATGGAAAACAAGGTGGGTGCTTTGGCCGACGTGCTTCAGGTGGTGAAAGAGTACGGTTTGAATGTACTGGGGGTGGCCTGCCGGGAAAAAGAGGATAACACCGTTCAGGTTATGCTCAGGCTCAGGGCGGCCGGCGTGGATGATTTGATTAACGATTTAACCGCGCGTGGTATCCGCGTTCTTTATAGCAACTAACTAATTGGATTAAAAATGTAAAGGGCGATCCGGTCATTTTCCGAAAACGGAATGGAGTACCGGGTGTGGTGTAAAAATATAATTAAAAATAAGGTAGGGAAAACGGATGCAAGAAAATCAACCCCAAGTCCATTTAGCCAGGTATGTTACTATTGCCGTGGATATAGCCACCCGGATAGTGCGCGGTGAATACCGGATCGGGCAAAAGATATTCGGCCGTTCCACGCTGGCCGGCAAATACAATGTTTCACCGGAAACCATCCGGCGAGCGCTGACGCTTCTTCAGGAACGGGACATAGTCGATGTGATGCCTGGTGTGGGCGTGGTGGTAAAATCAGACCGGGCTGCCCGTGAGTACCTGGCGGATTATAACCAGAAAAAAGTATTGCTGGATATCCAGGAACGGCTTTCCGACCTGCTGCGGGAAAGGGAAAAATTGAACACCGAAATCGACAGGCTTACCAACCAGCTTCTGGATTATACCTTTAAGATGGCCGGGCGGCTGCAAAAACTGGAGGAAATTACCGTACCACCCAGTTCACCTCTGCTGGGAAAATCGCTGGCTGAAGCGGATTTCAGGGCCCGGACGGGAGCTACGGTGCTTTCCATTTATCGCAACGGCCACGAAATCCTGTCACCTGAGGCCAAAACCACCCTGCAGGCCGGGGACGTGCTTATGGTTGTCGGTACTCACGACTCGGCCAGGATGGTGTATCAACTGGTTACCGGAAATGAACCCGTTCCCGGGCAGGAAATCAATGTATAAACTGTAATATTTCCGGCAATAATACCTCCAAATACCTAAGGAGGTATGGTAATGGGTTTCAAGGACCTTGAAAAAAAGGCTCGGGATTACCAAAAAACAGCCGGGCGCAAGGCCGGAGAACGGGAAGAGGAGCTTACAGCGGCTAAAGATCAGGAAACGGCTCGGGAATGACATAAATAGGGGGCCCCTATCATAATTAATTAAGGGGCTCTTTTTTTGTCCGTTTATTCCGGCGGCGGGTGCCCATAGGGTACTTTAACGGTGTAAATTACCGTTTAGAGATGATTTTTTGCAATCCAGCAGTAAAATCCTTGTGATACCAGCAGGATTATAATAGAATGAATTAAAGTCCAATTTAGAAAATTCGAAAAACAGTGGGTGTAATTTTTTACCCTTTACGGGTGTGTTAACTGACCAGCTAGCTGATATACATCAAGCTATCTTGAATAAACTTTAAAGGGGAGGAATGGCTGAGTATGGATTATAACAGAGCAGGTACGGGCTTAATTCCACCACATGTCAAAAATTTCATCAACTGGGCGGCCGAGGATACCGAGGGATTCTGGGGCCACGCCGCCGAGCAGGCCATGAGCGAAATCAAGTGGTTTAAAAAATGGGATAAGGTATTTAACTGGGATTATCCCACCTTCCAGTGGTTCATCGGTGGACAAACGAATATTAGTTACAATTGCCTGGATTATAATATCGAAAAAGGCCGGGCGGGCCGGGCGGCCATAGTGGCGGAGTCCGGTGAAACGGGCGAAATCAGAACGGTTACTTACGCCCAGCTTTTTGATTTGGTAAAACAATATACCAGGGCATTGCGAGGCATGGGAGTTAAGAAGGGAGACCGGGTGGCCATTTACATGCCCACCGGGATCGAGTCCGTGGCTTCCATGCTGGCCTGTGCCCGCGTTGGAGCCATTCACGTGGTTATTTTCGCCGGCTTTTCCTCCAATGCCGTGGCGGACCGCTTGCAAATATCAGGCGCCAGGTATGTTCTTACCCAGGACGAGGGTTCCAGGCGGGGCAAACCCGTAGAGCTCAAGCCCATTGTGGATGAAGGGATTGCCAAATGTCCCGGGGGTTCCATTGAAAAAGTGGTTATGCTGAGAAAGAGTACCGAGCGGGAATACCCCATGACGCCCGGGCGGGATATCTATTGGGATGAGTTTCTGGCCGGCGGCGAGGGACAAAGCGACGCGTATGAAATTATGGATTCCAATGACCCGCTGTTCCTGCTGCCCACTTCCGGGACCACCGCCAAACCCAAGGTGACGGTACAAAAGCACGGCGGTTACCAGATTTACGTTTACAGCATGGGTAAATGGATCTACGGCCTCCGGGACAGCGACGTCTGGTTCTGCACCTCCGACATCGGCTGGATTGTGGGACATAGCTACAACGTTTACTGCCCGCTGCTCACCGGCTGCACCACTGTTCTGTACGAGGGCACGCCCGATTACCCCCGCAAGGATATGTGGTGGAGCGTGGCTTCGCGGAATAAGGCCACCGCGCTGTGGCTGTCGCCCACCGGGGTGCGCGGTCTGATGCGTTTGGGCATCGAAGAGGCGCGCAAGCACGATCTCAGCTCGGTGGAAAGGATTTTCTGCGCCGGGGAAGTTTTAAACCCGCCCGCCTGGTCCTGGCTGCAGGAACAGGTCTTCGAAAACAGGATTCCGGTTATGGACCACATGTGGCAAACCGAGACCTCCGGCCCCATTTTCGCCAACCCGTACGGCCTGGGGATGATCCCCATCAAGCCGGGCTCGGCGCATATTCCGGTGCCCGGTGTGGTGGCCGAGGTGCTGGATGAAAAGGACGGCCAGCCCCTGCCGCCCGGTGAAAAGGGCGTCGTGGTCATCAAAAAGCCGTTCCCGGGCCTTGTTTCCACCCTGTGGGGCGATCCGGAAGGCTACCTGTACAATTACTGGGAGCGCCTGCCCTCCACCAAGGGCAAGTATCTTTGCGGCGATGCGGCTTACTTTGACGAGGACGGCTATATTTTCTTTGCCGGTCGCTCCGACGAGGTGATCAAAATTGCCGCTCACCGCATCGGTACCGTGGAAGTGGAAAGCGCCCTGATCTCGCACCCGGCGGTGGTGGAGGCCGGCGTATCCGGTGTGCCTGATGACTTGAGGGGCGAAGTGGCCTGCGCCTTCGTGGTGCTCAGGCAGGGCTACGAGCCCTCCGAGGAAATGAAAAAAGAGCTGATCGCCCACGTGCGCAACACCATGGGAGCTATTGTGGTGATGCGGGACATCCAGTTTGTGGGATCGCTGCCCAAGACCCGCAGCGGCAAGATTATGCGGCGGGTAATGAAAACCCTCTGGCTCGGCAAGGACCTGGGCGATCTGTCAACCATCGAGGAAGAGGCGTCCATCTCCGAAATCAAAGACGCCATCGCCAAGATGAAAACCGAATAACTTGATAAGTATTTAATAATGTGGGTTTCAGGAATCCCCCCTATGATTACGGGGGGATTCCCTAATTTGCCCGGCAAATCTCACGAGCCGATGGGTTGAAAATAATAATTTTTCCCGCGCTTTTTCTAGCCAAATTCACCGGCTTGCGGAAAACGCGGCCGGCCCGGCGAACTGGAGTTCAGGGCGGAGGTGGAACGAGATATCGATAACCACGATTATATCTGCGTGGGCGATTTTTAAATAATTGCCTAGGCGGAAGATAGGAGGATATGAATTTATGGGTTAAGCCGTAAAGGCGAATCCGGGCTTAAAGAGGACGTTTACAATTTTGCCGGGGTTCAATATAATATTTTGTATAAAAAAAATTTAAAATTTAAAGAGTTTATTTTTTTATTCAATCCGACAACTTTTTTAATAAATAGAGTTGGCAACAACTTACTTGTTTCATATTATAATCTGGTTGACGGTGTTAATACTAGATTTAATTACCTTGGGAGGTGAAAGTTTTTATCAAACCCTGTTATTCAACCGTTTGCCAGTTATTTAAAAAACAAAATGCAAAGGAGATGGTGATTTGAAAAAAATAGGTTGGTTGGTTGTTATAGTGGCCATGATCGCTGCGATGATGCTGGCGGCCGTGGGTTGCGGCGGCAACGCGGGCTCAGCCGGTGATGGCGGTGAACAGGCGGAAAAAGAAAAAGCCAAGTTTACTTACGCCATGAGCGGGCTGTATAAGCCCTTTAATTATAGGGAAGGCGGCAAGCTGGTCGGGTTTGATGTGGAAATCGGCGCTGAAATTGCCAGGCGCATGGGTATGGAGCCAAACCCGGTGACCAACCCCTGGGAAACCATCATCCAGGGCTTGAAGGCAGGTAAATACGACGCCATTATCGGCAGTATGGCCATAACGGAGGATCGTAAAGAACAGGTTGACTTTTCACGGCCCTATTACCGCTCGGGCGCCCAGGTATTTGTCAGCGCCGGCAACGATACCATAAAGAGCGCGGACGATATCAAAGGTAAGAAAATTGGTGTCGTAAAGGCCAGTACCTTCCGGGACGTGGCCCTCGAGTACACCGGTGAGGACAAGGTTATCGGCTATGACAGCGACGTCGTTGCCCTGCAGGACCTGACCACCGGTCGCATTGACGCCGTCATCACCGATCAGATGGTCGGTTTTCGGGCTATGAAGGACGGGCTGGAGATTAAAGATGTGGGCGAACCGCTGTGGGTGGACGAAATGGCCATTCCCGTTAAAAAGGGCGACACCGAACTGCTGAACAAAATCAACGCCGCCCTGGAAGAAATGATCGAGGACGGTACCTACGAGGAAATCAGCAACAAGTGGTTCGGCCGCAGTATTCTTGGCGAGTAAGTTATATTGGCTGGGGTGCGTTTTTTTTAACGTACCCCTGGCTTGTTTAGCCATACTTAAACAATTGACTGCTGTGGTATTGCCCATAAGCGAACGACTTGCGTAGCGCCGGTAACAGCACCCGGCGAAGTTTCGGGTAACCGGATAGCGGCGCGAAACCAGCGGCTAATTAGCAATTTGCGATTTAAATAAGTTAAGCTTTAATGTCAATATGTCAAAAATATGAAAATATATCATGCCGCCTTTGCAGCGCCGCTAATCCGGTCCGAAGCAAGCCGTGGTGCTGTCGGCGCGAAGCATTGGAGTGAGTGTTGGGCAATACCACAGCTTTAGATAGTTATAACAAGTAGAGGTGACGGAATGACAGCAATCTATGAAATATTCATGGAAAACGCCGCAGCTTTTATGCAAGCAACGACAGTTACATTAAAACTGACCTTTGTGTCGCTATTACTGGCTATGTTGATCGGTCTGGTTTTTGCGTTTTTCAAAATATCCGGCAACCGCGTGCTGTACGGCATCGCCCAGTTATATATCACCGTTATCCGGGGCACGCCGCTGATCGTACAGTTGATGTTTCTGTATTTTGGCATTATCAAAATTGTGGTTCTCCCCGCTTTCTGGGCGGGCTCCCTGGCGCTGGCCATCCACGCCGGGGCCTACATTGCCGAAATATTTCGCGGCGCCATTCAGTCCATTGACCGGGGGCAGATGGAGGCCGCCCGTTCGCTGGGTATGAGTTATCCGTTGGCCATGCGGCGCATTATTCTGCCCCAGGCCTTCAAGCGGGCCATCCCGCCCCTGGGCAACCAGTTTATCATCGGCCTCAAAGATTCCTCCCTGGTGGCCTATCTCGGGGTAGCTGAAATATACGGCACGGCCCTTTACGCCCAGGCGGAAAACTTTCAGCCCTTCGAAACCTACCTGGTGGCGGGATTTTATTACTTGGTGCTGGTGATCATATTTACTTTCCTGGTTAATAAGTTGGAACTGAAATTAAACGTTGAGAACGGGGGGGATGCCAAGTGATAAAAATAAAGGGTCTGAACAAATATTTTGGTTCGCTGCATGTTTTAAAGGATGTCGATTTTGCTGTGGATAAAAGCAAGGTGGTTGTTTTGATAGGGGCCAGCGGCTCCGGAAAAAGTACGCTTTTAAGATGTATAAATTTTTTGGAATTGAACGACAGCGGCCGGGTGGAGATTATGGGCAAAAACATAGATCCCAAAAAGGATGACTTGAATAAAATACGCCAGGACGTGGGGATGGTTTTTCAGCATTTCAACCTGTTTCCGCATAAGACGGTGCTGGAAAACGTGATCGAGGCACCCATTTTTGTAAAAAAAATGCCCAGGCAGGAGGCGATGGAAACGGCCTCGTATCTCCTGGAAAAAGTGGGCCTGTCGGATAAGGCGGGTGTTTACCCCTGCCAGCTTTCCGGCGGCCAAAAACAGCGGGTGGCCATTGCCCGGGCTCTGGCCATGAACCCCAAAATCATGTTGTTTGACGAACCCACATCGGCGTTGGACCCGGAACTGGTGGGGGAGGTATTGCTAGTCATGAAGGAGTTGGCCGGGGAAGGCATGACGATGGTGGTGGTCACCCACGAGATGGGTTTTGCCAAGGAAGTGGCGGACCGGGTGTTTTTCATGGATGACGGCAGGATTGTTGAGGAAGGTCCCCCGTGCGAAATATTTAACAACCCGCGCCACGAGCGCACCCGGGAGTTTTTGGCCCAGGTTTTGAATTGAGTACAGGATAAAAAAGTACTTTTAGAGGGATAATAACAAAGCCGCCGGTACCAATCATCACGGTGGCTTTTTCATTGAATTGCACGAGGTGGTTGCGATTTGAACGATTGCACCCGGTTTGGAACGGTACGACCATCAAAGACTTTACAGGCTCTGTTCAACCGGATCGCCCGGAAAATGATCAAGTGCATTAAAAAGATTATCATTTGCCTGGTTATCATATTCAGCCCGTTTATCATCTGGGTGATTTTATCCTTAAACAGGGAGCTCATTGTGATCATGGCCAACTGGAACTGGCTGTCGGGGAACTTTCCCCTTCTGTTCGACGCCCTGGGTGAACAGGTCAATACGGCCGAGTTTGCTCGTGGCTTTAATGAGGCTGCGCTGGGCGGCCTGTTGACCCTTTTCGGCGTAATTGTTACGGTATGGTATTACCAGACGGTCAGGGTTCAGGAAGTAACTGATAAAAGGCTGTTTGTAATTGATGAGTTGTTGGAGGAACTAAAGAAAAACCGGGCCATCATCAATAATATCACCACGGGGAAAGGTGAATTGCCCGGGTATGCCGGCGAGTCCCGCGGTGGTTCCATATTTGTCACCGAGGCCTGGCACAAGATGGGCGCGGACGTGGCCCTTTTGCCCAGGCGGCTGCATTTGCGTTTAAGTGTCTTGTACGGCAGCCTGAACAGGTGCACCCAAGCCGGTGATTACTGGAAATATAAAGCCACCATTGATCGCATCAACGGGGTTATTTCCGACTTGCACAAGTACAGGTGCTCCATCAGCAAGCCGGAGATAGCGTGAAAAGTTTCCCCAATAAAGTAAAACAGGGCGACCAGCGGGTCACCCTGTTTGAAATAATCATTATTTAAATTTGTCCTTGACTTCGTTTAATTCTTCAATTGAATTTATGGTCACGTAGGTGGGTACCACCAGGCCGATTTTGGCACCTTCCAGGTTGGGACCCAGATTGTCCACCTGGTCCTTGACCTTGTCGTAGTAATCAGCGTGCGTACCGGGCAACCAGGCCGATACGATGGCGTCAAAATCACCCTTGCCGATGCCGGTCCACATTACCCCGGCGTCCACGGCGACCGGTTCAACTTCAAAACCCATATTCTCCAAAACGTTTTTCACCACGTGGGTGCTGGCGATTTCGGAATCCCATTCCACGTAACCCAGGGTCACCTTGCCGCTGTTGCCGGTTTCCTTGCCTTTCGGGATCCACTCGTTTACCTTGTCCTGGTTTTCCTTGATCCATTTTTGAGCTGCTTCGTCGGGTGTCATGCCGTTCTGGATGTCCAACATCACGGCTTCCATGTCGGCGGGGGCCCAGTAGAAGTTGTCAAGCATTTCATAGGCCACGGGATTGTCTTCCTTCAGTCCTTTGCGCGCGATGGTGGCGATGTGCTCCTCACCGCCGTAAACTCCCTTGGGGTCTTCAAGGTATTTGAGGTCCCACTTGGCAAACTTCCAGTGGGGCGTCCAGCCGGTGACAACAATCCACTCTTTGGCGTCAATGGCTTTCTTCAGAGAGGCGGCCATTGCGGCGCTGCTGCTTTCCTGGAGCTCGAAATCCAGGTTATAATCCTCGATGGCTTTTTCGGTGGCCTTCATGATACCCGCTCCGGGTTCAATCCCCACAATTTTGCCTTTCCCGCCACCTCCGGCACACCCGAACACCGCCGCTGCCAGCAGAGCCACTACGGCCAGGATGGATAGCCCCTTGAACAGTTTTTTCACAATATCCTCCTCCTTAATAATAATTTTTTCCAACCGGAGCTACTATTTTTTTCTATGTTGTAAAACTTTGCGTGATCCGGTCCAGAATAATGGCAATGATGACAATGGCCAGCCCGCCTTCAAAGCCCGTAGGCACGTCCAGGCGCTGGATGCCGCGCAACACTTCGGAACCCAGGCCGCCAGCGCCGATCATGGCCGCGATGACCACCATGGAAAGGGAAAGCATAATGCACTGGTTGACGCCGGCCATGATGGTGGGCATGGCTACCGGTAGTTGAACCTTTACCAACTTTTGAGCCGGGGTGGAACCAAATGCTTCGGCTGCTTCAACCAGCTCGACGGGGACCTGCCGGATACCCAGGCCGGTAAGCCGGATGGCCGGCGGCATGGCGAATACCACCGTGGCCACCAAACCCGGTACGGTGCCGATATCGAAAAAAAACACTGCCGGAATAAGGTAGACAAACGGTGGCATGGTTTGCATAAAATCCAGGATTGGCATTACGACTTTATGCACCGTATCACTGCGGGCCGTCCAGATCCCCAGGGGTATGCCGGTGATCAGAGCCACAATGGTGGCGGAAATAACCATGGCCAGCGTATTCATGGATGGTTCCCAGATTCCCAGGTCATAAATCAAAAGCAAGCCCAGTGCCGTGCCGATCGCGGTTTTCCGGCCGGCTAAAAACCATACCAGCGGTAGGGACAGGATGATGATTATCCAAGCGGGTGGGGTCATCAGGATAAAACCGAAGGTACTCACGATGGAGTCGATAACCAGGACAATGGCGTTAAACAGCGGGGTGAGGTTGTCAGTGGCCCACCTTACCAGTAGGTCTACCCAGTACCCGATCGGAATTTTAGGCAGCACCTTGTTTGTTTTCCCCCTTTCGCACCATGCCGGCCAGCACGGACCCCCTGACAATAATTCCTTTCAGGAAGTTTTGTTCGTCAACGACTGCGATGGGATACCTGGCCCCTGCTACCATGGGAATCAGGTCGGTTAGCGGGGTTTCCGGGGCTACACGTGGGGTATCCCGGATAATGATATCTTCCAGGGTTTCCTTGTGTTCTTCGATAGCCTGAAGAGCGTCTTCGGCCATAACCAACCCCACCAGTTGCCTGTCCCGGGAAAGCACGAAAATGCTGGAGATGCCGTTTTCCTTCATCCGGCGTAGGGCCGTCCGGGGGCCGTCCTTGGTGGTTGCGACGACATCGGGCTTTTTCATTACGCCCTCGGCTGTGAGCACTTTGGAAATATCCACGTCTTCAACGAACTTTTCCACGTATTCATTGGCCGGGTTGGTGAGAATTTCCTCGGGAGTGCCGATCTGAATAATGGCCCCGTCTTTCATCAGGGCGATGCGGTCGCCGATTTTCAGAGCTTCGTCCAGGTCATGGGTTACAAAAATAATGGTTTTGTTCAGTGATGCCTGCAGCGCCAGCAACTCATCCTGCATTCCCTTTCTGATTAGGGGGTCGAGGGCGCTGAACGCCTCATCCATCAAGAGAATATCCGGGTCACTGGCCAGTGCCCGGGCCAGTCCCACCCGTTGCTGCATACCGCCGCTCAGCTGGTTGGGCATACTGTTCTCCCATTCCTTGAGGCCCACAACTTCCAGCACCCGGCGGGCTTTTTCCAGCCTTTCTTCTTTGTTGATTCCTTGAATCTCCAGTCCGTATGCCACGTTGTCCACTACGGTGCGATGCGGAAACAGGGCAAAACGCTGGAAAACCATGCCGAGCTTTTTTCGACGAATTTCCCGCAATTTGTTTTCATCCATGCCGGTTATATCTTCGCCGTCAATCAGCACCCTGCCGCTGGTGGGCTCGATTAAACGGTTAAGGCAACGGAGCAGGGTGGACTTGCCGCTGCCGGATAAACCCATTAACACAAAGGTTTCCCCCGCTTCGACCTGGAAGGAAACATTATAAACACCAACGGTGTGTTTGGTTGTCTTAAGGATTTCCTCCTTGCTTTTGCCTTCCTGAAGCATTTTTAAGGCGCGGGCGGGGTGATCTCCGAAAATTTTAACCAGATTTTCCACGATGATTTTACTCAATGAATATCACCTTCTTTCATACCAATCGCTGGCATGTGAGAAAACTCGTCATAGTCCCGAAAGTCCTGACCCTGAAAGGGCGTAAAGTATTGCTCCGGTAGGGTTTTGTAAACGTTAACAAACAGTAACTTTACCATTACGAAGATAATTGTGAAGAGATCGGAGAAACCACCGGATCGCCAGATACAAGTACCGGTTTTGCTGTTAAATTATTATTTTTTATTACATACTAATCCATTTTTGCTTTAATTTTTTAAGATAAGACATCTTGTGAAGTGATTACAAATATGCAGGCAATTTAAGTGTTAATGTTAAGTTGTCACATGATCATTGTACTAAATGATAGATTACTTGTCCAGGATTTTTCCTGTACACTTTTCCAAGTATTAATATTGACACTCCTTTTACATGTAACTATAATTAACATAAAAAATATATAAACCTTCAGGGACAGGTGAAATTCCGTACCGGCGGTGAGTATTGTTCCAAGCCCGCGAGCCCGCAAGGGTTGATCCGGTGCAATTCCGGAGCCGACAGTAAAGTCTGGATGGGAGAAGGTTGGTGTTAGGCAAGGCGTTGTTACCGCGCCTTAAGCGGTAGTTATGCTGTTGTTTGATATTGCCCTGAAGAGATTATTTCTTCAGGGCTTTTCGACGTTAAGGCAAGGAAGGTGGATTTTTGCACGCGGAAGACCTTTATTACATGCAGATGGCCCTGGACCTTGCGGCCAAAGCGATGGGGCGCACCAGCCCCAACCCCATGGTGGGGGCGGTGGTGGTGCGCGACGGCCGGGTGGTCGGCCGGGGCTATCACGCGCGGGCGGGGACCCCGCACGCCGAGGTGCATGCCCTGCGGGAAGCCGGGTCCGCCGCCCGGGGCGCGACGTTATATGTTACGCTGGAGCCCTGCTGTCACCACGGCCGTACCGGGCCCTGCACCGAAGCGGTGATTGGCGCGGGCGTCAGCCGGGTGGTTATGGCCATGACCGACCCCAACCCGCTGGTTGCCGGCAAGGGCGCCCAAAGGCTAAAAGAGGCGGGGCTGCAGGTGGAATGCGGCGTGCTGGAACAGGAAGCCCGGCGTTTGAACGAAGTGTTCATCAAGTACATTACCACCGGCCTGCCTTTCGTGGTGATGAAAACCGCCATGAGCCTGGACGGCAAAATTGCCACCGCCGGCGGGGAATCCCGGTGGATTACCGGGCCCGAGTCCAGGGAGTTCGTTCATCGCCTGCGCGACAGGTATGACGCCATCCTGGCCGGGGTCGGCACCGTGCTGGCCGATGATCCTTCCCTGACTACCAGGTTGACGCAAGGCGAAGGGAAGGACCCTGTGCGGGTGATCCTGGATTCCCGCGCCCGGACGCCCTGTCATGCCAGGGTGATCAACCAGGTTTCGGAGGCGCCCACCATTATTGTCACCACGCCCGGCGCGCCGCGGGAAAATGTGCGGTTGCTTCAGGAGAACGGCGCCGAAATCATGGAAATGCCGGGCGACGCCAACGGGGTTGACCTGGCGGCGCTGCTGCGGGAACTGGGACGGCGGGAAATTACCAGCCTGCTGGTGGAAGGGGGCGCCCGGGTCAATGGTTCCTTCATTAAGCATAACCTGGTGGACAAGGTTTACTGGTTTGTCGCCCCCAAAATAATAGGTGGGGACGGGGCGCCGGGACCGGTGGGGGGCGAAGGCGTATCATTGTTGCGGGACGCCCCGGAGATTGATCACATCTCTATAAACCGGTACGGGAAAGATATCTGTATCGAGGGTTACCTGGTTAAACGGGGTGGTTAGGCATGTTTACGGGACTTGTGGAGGAAAAAGGACAAATTATATCCCTGCGCCGGGGAGCGGACTCCGCCCGGTTGAAAATAAGCGCCCAACGGATTATGGAGGACATGGAGATTGGCGACAGCATCGCCGTCAACGGGGTTTGCCTTACGGTGACAACCTTTGACAGGGGCGCGTTTACCGCCGACGTCATGGCCGAAACACTGGCCAAAACCAATCTGGGCGAACTGCAACCGGGCGACCGGGTTAACCTGGAACGGGCTTTGAGGCTGGGCGACCGGCTTGGCGGGCACCTGGTCAGCGGTCATATCGACGGCGTGGGCACGATCGTAAAAAGGGAAAAACATGATATAGCCACCCTGATTACCATCGCCGCGCCGGATGAGGTTATGCGCTACATCATCAAGAAAGGTTCGGTGGCCATCGACGGGACCAGCCTGACGGTGGTTGATTTCGACGAGGGCACTTTTCAGGTGTCCCTGATTCCCCATACCGCCCACGCCACGGTCCTGGGGGAAAAAAAACCGGGCGACCGGGTCAACCTGGAAGGGGACTTGATCGGCAAATACGTGGAGCGCTGGATGGGGGCGAGGGATAGGAAAGAAGTGAAAAAAGCAAGGTCCCGTGGTGTTACCGTTGAGTTACTGGCCGAGAATGGTTTTATATAAATACGCCGGATCGCCAATCGAACGATGACTGAAAAGGAAGGAAGGATCAATATGATTTTCAGCACCATTGAAGAGGCCATCGAGGATATCCGACAAGGTAAAATGCTGGTCGTAGTTGACGACGAGGACAGGGAAAACGAGGGAGACCTGATCATGGCCGCGGAAAAAGTAACCCCGGAGGCCATCACATTTATGGCCACTTACGGCAGGGGTTTGATCTGCATGCCCATTGTCGGGTCCAGGCTCGACGAACTGGACTTGCCGGCCATGGTTACTCATAATACCGACCCGCACGGCACGGCGTTCACCGTGTCCGTGGATTACAAGGAGACCACCACCGGCATTTCGGCCCACGAGCGGGCGGCCACCGTACGGGCTATTCTCGACCCCAACACCAGACCCGAGGACCTCAGGCGGCCGGGGCATATTTTTCCGCTCCGGGCCAAGGAGGGCGGTGTTCTGCGGCGCGCCGGGCACACCGAGGCGGCGGTGGATTTAACCCGGCTGGCCGGCATGTACCCCGCCGGCGTAATCTGCGAAATTATGAAAGACGACGGCACCATGGCCAGGGTGCCCGAGTTGATCGAGTTCTGCAAAACCCATGGCTTGAAGATGATCACCATTGCCGATCTCATCAAGTACCGGCGCCGCCATGAGAAATTGATCCGGCGGGTGGAATCGGCCAAGCTGCCCACCAAGTACGGCAGGTTTACGGCCATCGCTTACGAAAGTTTATTGGACAAAAAAGAGCACATTGCCCTGGTCAAGGGTGATTTGTCCAGCGTGGAAGCGCCGCTGGTGAGGGTGCACTCCGAATGCCTGACCGGTGATGTTTTCGGGTCGTCCCGCTGCGACTGCGGCGATCAACTGGCCCGGGCCCTGGAAATGATCGAGCGCGAAGGCGTGGGCGTGCTGCTTTACATGCGGCAGGAAGGCCGGGGAATCGGCCTCACCAACAAGATCAGGGCATACAAGCTGCAGGACGAGGGGAAAGATACGGTTGAGGCCAACGAGGCACTGGGGTTCCCGGCCGATCTCCGCGATTACGGTATCGGCGCCCAGATTTTGGCCGATCTTGGATTAAGTAAAATCCGGCTGATGACCAATAACCCGAGAAAAATCGCCGGCCTGGAAGGGCACGGTTTGAAAGTGGTGGGCCGGGTACCGATAGAGATAAGCCCCGGCAAAGACAACAAGTTCTACCTCAGCACCAAAAAGCGCAAACTGGGCCACCTGCTTTCCGTCGTGGAGAAGTAGCGTCTGGCACAGTCTAGGTAGTTCCCCCTGAAAAAGTCCGCGTTGGGATTTCGTGTTAATTTCCGGGTTGCTAACTCGGACGGCAATGGCTCGCAACACTTTACCGCAATAGTAACTTGTTTCAGAGCCATTGCGGGCAAACTGATATTTTACCTCGGGCGCCGGAGAACTCGCGCCCTGCGGGCGCTCGAACATGCACCGGCGCTTATCCTCGGGCTCGCTCGTTCTTTGAATTAAGCTCGTATGCAACCCTCCAATTAACACGAAGCCCTGCTTAATTTAAGTTTTTCAGGAGTAACTAGGTAGATAAAATTTGGAGGAGAGGATTTGATTGGTGAAACACTTTGAAGGCCACCTGGTGGGAGAAGGCCTGAAATTCGGTATCGTTGTGGGGCGTTTTAACGAATTCATCACCCAGAAGCTGCTCTCGGGCGCGCTGGACGCCCTGCTTCGCCATGGCGTGGCGGAACAGGACGTTGAGGTGGCCTGGGTTCCCGGGGCCTTTGAAATCCCCATGGTGGCCCGGCGGATGGTGGAAATGGCCCGCTATGACGCGGTGATTTGCCTGGGCGCTGTTATCCGCGGGGCTACGCCTCATTTTGACTATGTTGCCGCGGAAGTCTCCAAGGGCATTGCCAAGGTGGGCCTGGATACCGGCAAACCCGTTATATTCGGAGTGATTACCGCGGATACCATCGAACAGGCCATTGAGCGGGCGGGAACCAAAGCCGGAAACAAGGGTTGGGACGCGGCGGTAACCGCCATAGAAATGGCCAACCTGGTTAAAGCCCTGGTATAAACGGGCATAGCAGAATTGTGGGAGGATTACATGAACAAGAAAACCCTGCAAACCCTGGCGGAGGTGGCGGCATATAAGGCGGCGCCGGAGGGGCGGCTGTTTTCCGCCACCCATGAGGAAATTACCACCGGGTTAACTACTGATATCTATTTTATACGCACCAGGGAATTGTTGCGCCACATGGGACTTGAGCGCACTCCCGTTACGGTGGAAGTTTTTGCCGGCAGGCCGGGCATCCTTGCCGGTGTGGCGGAGGTGAAGAATCTCCTGGGCGGCCTGCCGGTGGAAGCCTGGGCTTTGCCCGAAGGGGCGGAATTCAAGGAAAAGGATGTTGTCATGCGCATTTCCGGCGCCTATGACGATTTCGGAATTTACGAAACGGCCCTGCTGGGTATCCTGGCCAGTTCCAGCGGCTGGGCCACGGCGGCCAGGCGATGCCGGGAGGCGGCGGGGGATAAAAGGGTGGTTTGTTTCGGCGCCCGGCACGTGCACCCGGCGGTGGCGCCGGTCATGGAAAGGGCGGCCATCCTGGGCGGAGCGGACGGCGCCAGCTGCATTCTGGGGGCCAAGCTGGCCGGGCAGGAGCCATCGGGGACGGTGCCCCATGCGGTAATGTTGATCGTGGGGGACACGGTGCAGGTGGCCCGCGTTTACCAGCAAATCATGCCGCCGGATGCGCCGGTGATCATCCTGGTGGATACTTTCAAGGATGAAGCCGAGGAGTCGCTGCGGGTGGCGGAGGCACTGGGAGAGAAGCTGCAAGGCGTAAGGCTGGATACGCCCAGCGAACGGGGCGGGGTTACCCCGGGCCTGGTGCGCGAGGTGAAGGCCCGCCTGTGTCAGGCCGGTTTCCCGCAGGTGAAAATTCTCGTATCCGGCGGAATTACACCGGAACGCATCCCGCTATTGATCGAGGCGGGGGCGGACGCGTTTGGTGTGGGCAGTTACATTTCCGGCGCCCCGGCCATTGACATGACCATGGACATCAAGGAAGTGAACGGCAGCCCGGTGGCCAAGCGCGGGCGGATACCGGGACTGACCCGGACGGCCGGCCTGGAGAAAATTTTATAGCAAAGCAAAAAACGGCTTAGTGCCGTTTTGTTTTGCTTTCATTTAATATATCAAATTATTATATGGCCCGCTGCACCTTTCCGCTGCGCAGGCACCTGGTGCAAACCATAATCCTGCGAGGTGTGCCGTTGATCATGGCCTTAACCCTTTGCAGGTTGGGCGCCCAAACTTTTTTGGTGCGGATGTGGGAGTGGCTTACTTTCATACCGACGGCTACCCCTTTGCCGCAAATTTCGCATCTCCTGGCCAAGGTATACACCTCCTTTTCACAACACTTTTATATTTTATCAGATCTCCGCAAGCGGCGCAACAAAAGCTTGATTTTGCCAAGAAATTAGTTTTGGAGAGAACGCGCAATGAGTACCACGCAAACCGGTAATCCTTTTAACGTCCCGGTGAAATACGTGAAAAAGATCGGACCTCGCCGGGCGGAGCAACTGGCCAGGTTGAAAATACATACGGTGCACGACCTGTTGTACCACTTTCCCCGGGAATACATGGACCGCAGCCGTCCGGTTTCACCCTTCGACCGGGCCGACGGTGAAATGATAACGGTTTTGGGCCGGGCGCTGAACGTCCAGGAAACCAGCCCCCGTAAGAAACTGACCGTAACCAGGGCGGCACTGGAATGCCGGCGGGGCATTTTTTACGCGGTGTGGTTCAACCAGCCGCACGTAAAAAAAACCGTCAAGCCCGGTGTGGAATTGCTGCTCAGCGGTAAATTGGACCGGGGATACGGTGCCGTCCAGGTGCAGGTGCACGATTACGAGGTGATGAGCGGCGAAGGTACAATGTTGCATACGGGAAGAATCGTGCCGGTTTATCCTGCCACGTCGGGAATAACCCAGCGGATGCTCAGGACGTTTGTATACGAGGCGCTGGGGCAATGGCGGGAGTCTTACCGGGAATTTTTACCCGGCCGGCTGATCACGGCCGAAAACCTGATGCCTTTGCCGGAGGCATTGGAGCAAATACATTTCCCTGATAACCGTGCCCGGGCGGAACAGGCGCGGCGAAGGTTTATTTTTGAAGAGTTGTTTTTGTTCCAACTGCGGCTGGCCCTGTTGCGTAAAAATTTTACCCGGATGAAAAAAAACCACCGTTACGTAGCGGGTGATCAACTGAGAAATCGTTACCTGGCCGGTCTCGGCTTCAAACTGACCGGGGCGCAGCAAAGGGTGGTCGGGGAAATTGTATCCGATATGGACAGCCCATACCCCATGCACAGGTTGCTGCAGGGTGATGTGGGTTCCGGTAAAACGGTGGTTGCTGTTTTGACCCTGCTCAGGGCGGTGGAAAGCGGCTTGCAGGGGGCTTTCATGGCGCCCACCGAGGTGCTGGCGGAACAGCATTACCTGTCCCTGTCCGGGGCGCTGGAATCCCTGGGCGTGCGGGTGGGTTTGCTGAGCGGCGGGATGCCGGGAAGGGAGCGGGCGGCCATGCTGGAGGATATTGTTTCCGGCCGCCTGCCCATCGTGGTGGGCACCCAGGCGCTGTTACAAGAGGACGTGATTTTTCAAAAGCTGGCCGTGGTGGTGATCGACGAGCAGCATCGCTTCGGGGTCAGACAGCGAGCGATACTGCAGGAAAAGGGCGTGCGCCCGGACGTGCTGATTATGACGGCTACGCCCATACCGCGCACTCTGTCCATGACCGTTTACGGTGATCTGGATGTGTCGGTGATCGACGGCCTGCCCCCCGGGCGGCGGCCCGTGCGCACTTATTACGTTGCCCCCGAAGAACTGCCCAGGGTATATAATTTTGTGGCCGGGCAGGTTAAAACGGGCCGTCAGGCTTACGTGGTCTGCCCGCTGGTGGAGGAATCGGAAAAAATGGATTTGCAGGCGGCGGAGGAACTGCACCGGAGGCTGTCCGAGCGCGAGCTGCGGGACTGCCGGGTGGCGCTGTTGCACGGGCGGATGAAAAGCGGCGAAAAGGACCGGGTAATGCGGGAATTCCGGGCCGGGCGCATCGATGTATTGGTAAGTACCACGGTAATTGAGGTTGGGGTGGATGTGCCCAACGCCACCGTAATGGTTATTATTGACGCCGACCGGTTTGGGTTGGCGCAGTTGCACCAGCTCAGGGGCAGGGTGGGGCGGGGCAGCGAGCAATCGCATTGCATCCTGGCCGCCCGCCTGCGCTCCAGGGAGGCGGCGGAGCGCATCAAGGCCATGAAAGCCAGCCAGGACGGTTTTTATCTTGCGGAAAGGGATTTGCAGATTCGGGGGCCGGGTGACATGGCCGGTGTGAAGCAGTCCGGCCTGCCCGAGTTTAAGCTGGCCGACCTGGTCCGCGACCGGGAAATAATGCAGGCGGCCAGGCGCCGCGCGTTGGAGTTGGTGGAGTCCGACCCGGAGCTCGGCTCCGGGGATAACCTGCCCCTTAAGCTATACCTCCGTGACATGGATCGTGTTAAAGAAAACTATTTTCATATTTGTTGACAGACACTAATGCCGCACGAATTGCATGGCGATCAGGCGGATTTCTGGAGTGAGTGGAGCACTGGATGCGGAATAGCGGTCAGGGGACACACCTCCTCTTTAGGGCAAAGCTTTGGGGTCGGAGGTATGTCCCCAATGATACCGTCATATCCCCAGAGCCATGACCCCTTAGGGCGTGAAGAAGTAGTTGGGCTGTTTGTAGCAAGCGCTGATTAATAGCTGCTTCAGCCACAAGAGTAAAATTGCGAAACGAAAGGAAGAAACTGCCGGATCGTCAGATACGAGTACCAGTTAAATTTTTTCAGAAACTGTTTGACAAATTATATGGTAAATAAAAAAGGTTTTGACAACAGCCCGACAAACCTGCGTTATCCATGGAATTGCTTTGATAGCGCAGGTTTTTTCTTGGTTCAATTTATACCCGAACCAATCGGTGAAAAAAGTACCTCACATAAAAGCTTTTAAAAAGATTAATACTAGACTCAGTTAAATAAAAAGGAGGTGAAATTAAGTGGCACAAGGACAAACCAGGAATAGAAAGCTGATCCCCCAGGCTTCTCAGGCCATGGAACAATTCAAGTGGGAAACCGCTGCCGAGCTGGGCATCCAGGTTCCCCAGGGAGGATACATGGGCGACCTGCCTTCCCGGGTTAACGGTGCAATCGGCGGTAACATGGTGCGGAAAATGATTGCCGCCTATGAACAAAGCCTGGCCCAGGGGACCGTGCCTCCTACCCCGCAAGTTACCAATAAACAACCGACTCCTTAATAAATAATATAATGTTGGGTTTACAAAGCCCCTGTCAGGTAACTGTTCGAAGCAGGTGTTAATGCAGAGTTGCCTGGCGGGGGGCTTTGCCAACAAGCGGTTAACAGGCCGCTTGTTTTTGCTTTTATAAAGCATTAATGGAGGTAATATGCGTAATCTTCCGGGTCAACGCCCGGGTGCAAGGCCATGGAAATGCCGCCGGAGACAATATGCGAGACGTCCTCGATTAAGGTGTCGATTTCCTTGGGGGTCACCGTGAGGTTGCCTCCAAACGGTTCCAGCACTTGCTTGACGGCTTCGGTGGGGTCTCCGGCCCAGCCGGTGGTGCTCTTGATATATTTCTCGATGGCGTCCTGGGCGATTATAGCTGCGTGTGTTACCGTGGGGCACCCGATGGCGATTACTTTTACTCCCATGGTTTCTTCGTTGATTCCCGACCTCTTGTTGCCGATTCCCGAGCCGGGATTGATACCGGTATCGGCCAGCTGGATGGTGGTGGCGATGCGGTCGACGCTGCGCGCCGCCAGTGAATCTATGGCGATAACCAGCTGCGGTTTGGTTTTATCCACCACGCCCCTGATGATTTCCGAGGTTTCAATGCCGGTTATACCCAGTACTCCGGGGGCAATGGCGCTGACCGGGCGCATACCGCCCTGTAATTCTTGTGGAGCGTATTGGAATAAATGCCTGGTTACCAGGCACTTATTCACCACCTTGGGGCCGAGCGCATCCGGGGTAGCATTCCAGTTGCCCAGCCCGACGACCAGTACATTCGCTTCCATGGATAAGTTATTTAACATTTTTTTAAGCTGTTCCGCGAGCACTTCCGCCACTTCCCGGTGGGCGGCCGGGTTGTTTTCCCTGATCACCGGCGCTTCGATGGTAATGTATTTGCCCACCGGCTTGCCCATCATCGACTGGGCGTTTTCATCTTCGATATGTACAATGGTGACCGTGGCATGGTCGTAAGTTTCTTTATCAACTCGCACGCCCGGAACTTCTTGCCCGGTTTCGCCCCGGATGATTTCCCTGGCCTCCAGGGCCAGGTCGAGGTTGACACCCATGGTTTGCAGGAATTTACGGTCCAGAAAAATCACCTCTGCAAGCTGTTTGGTCTGATAAGATCACATAAATTAGTATTTAACATGTTTAATAATATTATTTATTTACCCCTGATTGGATTAATATGCACATTTTTTTACTTAAAAAATAATCCGGGCAAGGTATTAATCGATTTTTTAAGCCTGTTTATGATATAATTATGCTGTTTAAAGTGGAAAGGAAGGAAAATTTTTGCGGGTTATTGCCGGAATTGCAAAGAAAAGGCGACTTAAATCACCCGGAAAACTGCCGGTTAGACCCACTTCAGACCGGGTCAAGGAATCGCTGTTTAATATCATCACCAACCTGGTGCCGGGGAGTTGCTTTGCCGACCTGTATGCCGGAACGGGCGGAGTGGGTATTGAAGCTCTCAGCCGCGGTGCCTGCAAAACAGTTTTTGTGGAAAACGACCCGCGGGTAGTGGATGTTTTAAGGGAAAATCTACAACTAACCGGCCTGGGGGCGGGCGCCGAAATTATCCGGCGCGACGTGGAAAGCGCATTAAGATGGATGTGCCGGAAAAATTATATTTTTAATATTATTTTTGCGGACCCTCCTTACCGGCAGGGACTGGCGGGTCAAACATTGAATATGTTAAACAAGTACCCGGTGTTGCACCAGAACGGAATTTTTATCCTGGAAACCGGCGCCGGTGAGGCTGTCCCCGAACAAGCGGGGGTCTTTACGCTGGCGCGCCGTGAAAAGTACGGGGATACAGCGCTTGCTTTTTATAAACCCATTGCGGAGGAGGACAAAAATTGCGAATAGCCGTTTACCCGGGCAGCTTTGACCCGGTCACCAACGGACATCTCGATATCATTGAGCGTGCGGCGATCCTGTTTGATAGATTAATTGTTGCAGTATCTTTAAACCCGGGTAAACAACCGCTTTTTTCCGTTGAGGAACGGATGGACATGCTTAAAGAGGTGACGCAGCCTTTTTATAATGTTATAGTTGACGCTTTTAACGGGTTAACCGTTAATTTTGCCAAGAAAAATGAGGCCCAGGCCATCATCAGGGGTCTCCGGGCCATTTCCGATTTCGAAAACGAATTTATGATGGCGCTGACCAATAAAAAATTGCAGACTTCGGTGGAAACGGTTTTTCTGATGACCAGGGCGGAATATTCTTTTATCAGCTCCAGCGCGGTCAAAGAAGTCGCCTCTTTCGGCGGCTGCGTCAAGGATATGGTGCCACCGGTTGTTGCGGAGAGATTACGGGAAAAATTCAAGAACCGATAAGGGGCGGGGGGGATCTTTTGTGGAGTTGTTTAATATTCTGAATGAACTGGAGGAATTGATTGAAAGAAGTCCCAAAGTTCCCATGACCAGGCGTGTTCTGGTGGATGAGGACAGGTTGCTGGATTATCTCGACCGCATCAGGACATCCATGCCGGAGGAATTGCGCCAGGCCAGGTGGGTCATTCAAGAAAGGGAAAAGGTGATCACCGATTCCAAGCGGGAAGCCCTGCGCATTATTGAGGACGCCGAGAAACAGTTGGAAAAAAGGGCCGATGAATCCGAAATCACTCGAAAAGCCCAGGAAAGGGCCATGGAAATCCAACAACGGGCTGAAGAGGTGGCCATGCAAATCAAACAGGGCGCCAGGGATTATGCTGATGAAATACTGGCCGGGCTGGAGGAACAACTGGGCCGGATTATGACCCAGATCCAGGAAGGCAGGAACGAATTAAAAGGTATGAAGCAAGGGAAATAAGCAGCATCATGGAAGAATGCCCGGATTTTACTTATTGAGTGAGAAGCGTTTTTATATACGGTAATAGTTTTACAGCACCCCCTATTGGTTAGGTTATAAGGGGTGCTGTAATTGTTTTTGAGCGGAAGATTTCACCAGCCTGGCAGCAAATTTATTCCTACTTTTTCAGCTGGTCCACAATCTCCTGCCAGTTGACATACTTGTCGATGTTTTCTTTGGCGGTGTTAATCGCTTTCCGGTCGCCCGGTCGGATATGCCGGGAAACTTCCGCCAGTTTTTCAATAGTGGTATAAGTGTCATAATGCACCAGCAGGATGGGCACGCCTTTTTCGGACGCCCTGGCGATTACCTTCACGTCCGGGTACAGCCCGCCGGTCAGGATCAGCACCGAGGTGCTGGTTTCCAACGCCGCCAGGGCCAGTTCGGCCCGGTCGCCGCCGGTGACGAAGGCTTTGTTGGGAGACCTGCGCAGGTACCCCAGGGCGCTTTCGATGGTCATGGCGCCGATGATGAGGTCCTCCACGGGGCGGTCCATTTTATCCTCGCCGGTAAGTATTTCCCCGCCAAGCGCCTCGTAACACTCGGCCACCGTCGGATTGGCAAAGCCGGCCCGGGCCGGAATGATGCCCAGGGTGCGGTAGCCCCTGTCGGCAAGCCTCTGTTTGTATATTCCTTCAGTTTTGGCCAGCAGCGGGCGGGGGACGTTGTTGAAAATATTGCCGATTGTAGTAATGTTCTGCCCGGTAAAATAGTTGTTCATAAAGACGGCTTCGTCCAGGCTGAAATCGTTCTTGATCTTAATGATGTACATAATCGCCGCGTTCAGCCTGCGGGCCAGGGTGGCCGCGTCCAGTCCCAGGGTCGACATCATGTAAGGATGACCGGCCCCGCCGGTGATGACGATATCGGCACCGGCCGATATTTTTTCGTGGGCGGCCAGCAGCCGGTCCATGGTTTCATTGTACCGGTAGGTGGAAAGGTACGAGGGCCCCGCTATGTGGGGAACAATATCGTCATGGTTTTGGGGCATGTCCAGCACATGTTTCATCAACAGGGCATCTTCGTCCTTTTTCTCGCCTGTGCCCCATAAATTGGCCACCGGTTTGAAGTAGGCCACTTTATAGCCCATTTCCTTGAATTTAAGCGCCAGGCCCACGGCAACGGCGGTTTTGCCGCTGCCCGCCCTTCCCAGAACAAACAAGTTTTTCATTATCAACACCTCACGATATTGTTATTTTAATGTCCAGGGCCGAGGCGCCCTTTGTATATGCAAATACCGGGTTGATGTCCATTTCGGTAATTTCGGGAAAATCGGTAACCAGGCGGGCCGTCCTGGAGATAATATCGACTATTGCGTCGATATCGGCGGGTTTTTCCCCCCGGTAACCTTTAAGCAACGTGTACGCTTTGGTTTCGGCCAGCATTTGTTTTATTTCCCGGCGCGTCAGCCTGCGGGCCAGGCGGAAACTCACATCTTTAAGCAAATTGACGTAAATGCCGCCCAGTCCGAAGGCGATCAACGGCCCGAACTGGATATCTCTGGACATGCCTACGATGAGTTCCGTGCCCTTGGGCATCATTTTTTGAACCTCTATGCCGTGGATAACCACACCGGGCAAATAGCGCTGGATGTTTTCATTGATTTCAATGTATCCACGGCTGACTTCCCCGGCGTCCTCCAGCCCGATTTTAACCCCGCCCACATCGGTTTTATGCAATATTTTCGGGGAGGCCACTTTGAGCACGACGGGATAACCGACTTTTTCGGCCAGTTCCACCGCCTCTTCGGGGGAGGTGGCCAGCTCCACCGGCGCCGCCGGCACCCCGTAGGCCGCCACCACGCGGTAGGCCTCGCTGCCGAGTAAAACCAGGCGCCCGTCTTGCCTGACATGATCAAATATGCCGGACACTGTTTCCCGGTCGCCGTCGGTTCCGGTTTCGTCCTTGTCATAACCCGGTTCCTTGAACTCGGCGTAACGGCTCATGCCGCTGATAGCCCTGATGGCCGGCTCGGGAAAGGTAAAACAGGGAATGCCTTCTTGGGAAAGCAGTTCGGCGCCCGGGGCCAGTATCGGGCCGCCCATATACGCGGCCAGGACGGGTTTTTCCGGGTATTGCCGGTGCAAGTCCACGATAGCCCGGGCGGTAGGCAGCGGGTCGGTGACCGCCGTGGGGCAAACGAGCACCACCACGCTGCCCACGGACGGGTCGGCCAACACCTTTTCCAGGGCCACCCGGTAACGGTCCGCCCCGGCGTCGCCCAGCACATCCACCGGGTTATAAATATTTGATTCCGCCGGGAGATTTTGGCGGAGCTCGTCGATTGTTTCCTTGGAAAACTTGGCCATGGCGAGGCCCTGGTTCTCTATTGCGTCGGTGGCCACAATGCCAGGGCCTCCGGCGTTGGTAACCACGGCGACGTTGCGGTTCGGCGGCACCGGCTGTTCGGAAAAGGCAACAGCCAGGTCAAACAGTTCCGGCATGCTCCGGGCGCGGATAACCCCGCACTGGCGGAAGGCGGTTTCATAAGCCAGGTCGCTGCCCGCCAGCGCCCCGGTGTGCGAAGAGGCGGCCCTGGCGCCGGCCTGGCTGGTGCCGGATTTAAGTATGATTACCGGCTTTTCCCTGGTTGCCGCTTCGGCCGCTTCCAAAAAATGCTCGCCGTTGGCCACGTCCTCAATGTAACAGAGAATTACCCTGGTAGTGGGATCCTTTGCCGCGGCCTCGATAAAGTGAGCCTCGGTAAGATAAGCCTTGTTGCCCAGGCTGATGACCTTGTTGAAACTCAGCCCGGTTTTGACACTCCAGTCCAGGATGGCCACCAGCATGGCCCCGCTCTGGGAAATAAAGGTAATATCTCCCGTCCCGGGCGGGTAGGTGGCGGAAAAAGAAGCGTTTAGTGGTGCGTGGGTGTTCATCATTCCCACGCAGTTGGGGCCGAGCATGCCCATGCCGTATGTGCGGCAGATTTCCACCAGCTTTTTTTCCAGTTCCAGGCCTTGTTTGCCCACTTCCTTGAACCCTGCGGTAATTACCACAAGGTGTTTGACGCCGTTCTCACCGCACTCCCGGGCCAGGTCGATGGTTTTGGCGGCGGGGACCGCCACCACCACCAGGTCCACCGGCTCGCCGATGGACTTGATATCCGGGTAACAGGTCAGGCCCTCAATTTCTTCCGCTTTGGGGTTGACGGGATATATTTTACCGGCATAACCGCTGCTGATAATATTTTTAACAATGGCGTTACCGATTTTCCCGGGTGTTTTGGAAGCGCCCGCGACGGCTACGGAACCGGGATTGAAAAAACCGGTCAGGTCGGTCATTTTTTCACCTTCTTAGCAAACTTGATTAACGCCAGTTTGTGTTATGCTTTCCCGCAAGGGGCCGGAAAATGTATTAAACCGGCTCCCGGCACCAAAAATAGAAAGTTTCCGGTTCTGGCGGAATAAACGTAAAAAATCCGGTTGCATAGCGCAACCGGAATTAAAACACCCGTGACACCAACCGTAATGCCATTAGGAACAGTTGTATAATTAGCGAAATCAAAACCAGCATTAAGAGCAATAAAACCATAACCGACAGGTAAACGGCGATTACAGCCGGCGTAGAGCAATTGCAAGAATTGATCAGCGGGGCGACGACCGGCAGGGCCGCGGCGCCGGAGACGGTTGCCGGTCTGTAGAACAGCCAGGTGAAACAGGCCGCCAGCAAGGCGTGGGCAATGCGGGAGAATATGAAAGGTTTCATACTGATGTCCGTTCCGGCGATCATGCTGGCCACCTGGGCGTGAATGGACAGCCCGCTCCAGCCCAGGATCATGCCCACCGCCATCAAACTTTGCAGCTGGGTTGTTGCGGCCTCGGATGCGATTTTAGTTCCAATGGTCATTTCGAAAAAACCGCTGGCCAGCGCGTTTAATATCTCCGGCGAAAAGCCCAGGGGGACGAGCAACAGGCCGATTCCCGAGGCGATCAGGTCGATAATGCCGGCTTCATTGAAAAGTCTGATGATGACGGCGAATAAAATAATAAAACCGCCGATGTTGATTAGTTTATTGACTGAAGAGGATACAGCTTCGCCCAGCAATTTCCCGAGCGCCGGGCTTTCCCGTCGCTGGTGCTCCAGCAGGGCGTGAAAAGCCTGCTTTAGCGACCATTCTTGTCCGTGCACCGCGCAGCTGTATTCCCGGTCGTTTCGGCCATAAAAACGCAGGCAAAACCCCAGGCAGATGTTGGCCAGGTAGTGGGCGCCCGCGATGACGATCCCCAGCTCCGGTTGTTTAAACATGCCCACCGCTACGGCGGTCAACATGAATAAGGGACTGGAGTTGTTGGTGAAGCTCATCAGCCGCTCGGCTTCCACCCTGGTGCATAAACCCTGTTTGCGCAGCTGGGCGGTAACCATGCTGCCGATGGGAAAACCGCTGGTGAACCCGATGACCATGACGAATCCCCCGGCACCCGGCACGTTGAACAGGGGGCGCATCACCGGTTCCAGCAGCACCCCCATAAAGCGCACCAGACCCAGCTTCATTAAAATCTCCGAGGCAATGAAAAACGGCAGCAAAGACGGAAACACAATTTCCCACCAGGTTATGAGCCCGGTGGTTGCCCCCTGGTAAACCACCCTTGGCTGGTTGATCATGGCCAGCACAAAACATACGGCCAGCAAGGTCCACAGCAAGGTGAGCAGGTCTTTCTTTTTGCGTACCATCTCCTTCACCTCTGGTGCCAGGTGTTGAAAGGTTGAAAGTTATTTAAGACCAGCGCATCTCGTATTAATTCTAATCAGATGCCCGGAGAAAAATTACAATAGTTTAGCGCCGTGTAACCTGCGGGCGGTTCTTAGACTCACTTGAGTCTAGTGGCACCTTGTCAAGTTTTATCTTTTATGGTACAATAAATTTTAGTTTAATGCTGTTTTTTTGTGCGTTTGCAAAATTATTTTTGCAGCCACGTTTTTCCCGGATGAGATCATTGCTGAAGGAGTGGGTAATACCCACTCTTTCGTCTTATACTAATGGAAAAACCACAAATCAGTGGCACGCTTGTTACTATAATTACCGGGGGGATAACGGTGAAAAAGAGCAAAGTGGTACAGGAAATAGAGGAAATTATATCTCCGGTTCTAGATGACATGGGCATTGAGCTTGTCGATATACAATACTTGAAAGAAGGAGGCCGGTGGATTTTAAGAATTTTTATTGATCAGCCGGGTGGTGTTGGGCTGGAGGATTGCCAGAGCGTTTCTGAAAGAATTGACCCGCTGCTTGATGAAAAAGACCCCATCCCGCAATCATATTATCTGGAAGTATCGTCGCCGGGTCTGGACAGGCCGCTTAAAAAGCTGGCCGATTTTGAACGGTTTGCCGGTAAAGAGGTAAATGTAACCACTTATGTACCGGTTAATGGCAAGCGTAAATTTAAAGGCAAGTTAATTACGGCGAGCTCCCATGCCATTATCCTGGAAACCGGGGGCAATGATGTGGAAATACCAATGGAACAGGTTGCTTCGGCCCGCTTGGTGCCCATGATTGATTGAATAGGTGCGGGGAAGGGGTGCGGTATACGTTATGGTTCCAAATTTGTTGAGGCAATGTAATTTTGGAGGGAAACGGTAAATGAATACCGAGTTTTTGGAGGCTCTCAGGGATCTGGAAAAGGAAAAGGGAATTTCGGTCGACGTTTTACTGGAAGCAATTGAAGCAGCGTTGCTTTCGGCATATAAAAGAAATTTTGGATCGCTGCAAAACGCCAAGGTGCATATCGACCGGGAAACGGGCGATTGTAAAGTTTACGCCCAGCGCAGCGTCACTGAAAAGGTTGAGGACCCGCGCCTGGAAATATCCCTTGCCGAGGCAAAGGCCATCGATCCCCGTTACGAGTTGGATGACGTGGTGGAAACGGAGGTTACGCCGAAAGATTTCGGCCGGATTGCGGCCCAGACCGCCAAGCAGGTGGTGGTGCAACGCATCCGGGAGGCGGAGCGTAATATTATTTATGAAGAGTTTGCCAACCGGGACGGTGACATTGTCACTGGAATAGTGCAGCGTATTGAACAGAAAAACGTGTTTATTGAGCTGGGTAAAACCGAGGCCATTCTTACCCCGGCCGAACAGATGCCGGGTGAAACCTATGCACAGGGCGACCGGATCAAAGTTTATATTATTGAGGTTAGAAAAACCACCAAGGGTCCGCAAATATTTGTTTCCCGCACCCATCCGGGACTCTTGAAAAGGCTCTTTGAGCTGGAGGTGCCCGAGTTGCAGGAAGGGGTGGTGGAACTGAAAAACGTGGCCCGGGAGGCAGGATACCGGTCTAAAATAGCTGTATACTCCAGGGACGAAAACGTGGACCCGGTGGGAGCGTGCGTCGGTCCCAAGGGGATGCGCGTGCAGGCCATTGTAAATGAACTCAACGGAGAAAAAATTGATATTATTAAGTGGGACCCCGACCCTTCAAAGTTTATCGCCAGCTCGCTGAGCCCGGCCAAGGTTGTGGCGGTGGAGGTCTGGGAGGATGAAAAGGTGGCCAGGGTGATCGTGCCCGATTATCAGCTTTCGCTGGCCATCGGCAAAGAGGGGCAAAACGCTCGCCTGGCGGCGAAACTGACGGGTTGGAAAATAGATATCAAAAGCGAAAGCCAGATGGCTGAGTTATATCCCGACTATGCTGATTTATTCTCCGAGGAGTTTATGGAATAGGGGGTATAAACTTGCCGAAGGTTAGAAAGGTTCCGCAGCGAATGTGCCTGGGCTGCCAGGAGATGAAGCCCAAAAAGGAATTGATCAGAGTCGTGAGAACACCGGAGGATACAATTGAAATAGATTCCACCGGCAAACGTTCCGGACGTGGCGCGTACATCTGTCATAGCCCGGAATGCCTGGAAAAGGCCTTGAAGGGTAAAAGGCTGGAAAAGGCATTAAAGCAGCCCATCGCCCAGGAAATTAAAAATGATTTAATGGAGAGGATGAACCGGTGATGGCCGGCGGGGTTGCTCATATGCTTGGCCTGTGCAGGCGCGCCGGAAAGGTGGTTAGCGGCGACACCGCCGTTCGGAACAGTATCCTGAAAAATGAAGTTAAACTATTAATTTTAACTCGCGATGCGGCTAAACGCACACAAGATAATTTTTTGCAGTTGGCTAAGGAAAAGGACATCCCTGTTTTCTACTACGCTTCAAAGAACGAACTGGGAACTTTATTAGGAAAAGCACCTCGTACTGTGGCAGCGATTACGGACGAACAGCTAGCCCGGGGTATTGCCGGAGCGATGGAAAGGGGAGAGGCCGGCTTATGTATGTCCTAAACATTCGGAGGTGATTGCATGGTAAAAAAACGTGTCCACGAACTGGCTAAAGAGCTTAACATAGAAAGTAAGGAAATATTGCAGCAACTGCACCAAATGGGTATCAATGTCAGGTCACATATGAGCACCTTGGAAGATGAGGAAATAGAACGAATTAAAAACCATTACGGCAAACCTAAAGCCGCTGATGTTAAAAACAGAGCGCCGGAAGGCGAGCAGGTGCAGACCCGCAGCGGAAAAGAGCCGGGTAGGCAGGGTGGAGCCCAGCGCAAGCGGCGTCATCGCCAGGACCGGGGCCCCGGGTTGGTGGACCGGGTTCCTGCCAGGCCGCCGGACCGCAGGTTTACCGAAAAGCCTTTACGCACGCTTGCCGGCGGCGGAGCGAGGGGCGGAGCCGCGTTGCAAAAAAAACAGGGCGCCCAGCCCGGGGTCAACCAGAAAGGCGCCCCCGGCAACCAGGACCAACCAAAACAGGCGCCTCCGGTTCGTCCGGTTCAGCCGCCTGAACCCGAGCCCGTCGCCGGTGCCCAACCGGAACAAAAGGCGGCCGTTTTGTCCCAGGAACGGGCTAAAACTGCCGATAGGGCTTTGGCCGAACGGAAAAACGATGCCGTCAAACCACCGAAGAACCAGAAACCCTTTGCGGGCGGTGCCAAAAATGTTTCGCCGGTGCCCCGCGCAGGTGGCAGGCTGAAATCGGCGGAGAAGGGCAAGCCGGATAAAATTAAAGCTTTGGAAAAGACTAAAGCCCAGGAACGGGTTAAACAATTTGAAAAGCAGGCTTTCAAAGAAAAGGAAAGCAAATCCAGATTTGAAAAGGATTTCGACAGGGAAGACCGAATCGACAAGCAGGTTGCCTACAAGAAAGGCGGCAAAGGACAGAAGAAGAGAACGGAACACCAGGAGCATATCGAGCCTGCTGCCGTGCGGGAGAAAAAACCAATTTCCATTGGCGAGACTATTACCGTTAAATCACTGGCGGAAAAAATGGCCGTGAGCTCTTCCGAGGTAATCAAGAAATTGATGGAACTCGGGGTTATTGCCACTATCAACCAGGAAATCGATGCCGATACAGCCACCCTTGTCGCCAACGAGTTGGGCTTTGAGGTTCAAGTCAAGGTCGAAATGGATAAGGAAGCGTTGCTGCTGCAGGAACCGGAGGATGACCCGGCATCTTTGCAGCCCAGGCCGTGCGTGGTTACTATTATGGGCCATGTCGACCATGGAAAAACCTCGCTGCTTGACGCCATCCGCCACAGCAACGTTACGGCCCAGGAAGCGGGGGGTATCACCCAGCATATCGGTGCATACCAGGTGGAACACAAGGGCAAAAAGATTACCTTTGTGGACACACCGGGTCATGAAGCTTTTACCGCTATGCGCGCCAGGGGGGCCAAGGTCACTGATATCGCTGTGCTGGTTGTCGCGGCCGATGACGGGGTAATGCCGCAAACCGTAGAGGCGATTAACCATGCCCGGGCGGCCGAAGTACCTATTATTGTGGCCGTAAATAAAATTGACAAACCAGAGGCCGACCCGGAAAAGGTTAAACGACAGCTGACGGAATATAACCTTGTTGCCGAGGAATGGGGCGGGGATACAATTTTTGTCGAAGTATCCGCCAAGGAAAAAAGAAATCTTGATGAACTACTGGAAATGATTCTGCTTGTCGCCGAAATCGGGGAATACAAAGCCAATCCCAACAGGCCGGCCCGGGGAACGGTGATTGAGGCCGAGTTGGATAAAGGCAGGGGGCCGGTGGCCACGGTTCTGGTGCAAAACGGAACTTTGCGGGTCGGTGATTTCATCATTGCCGGCGTGGCTTACGGCAAGGTCCGGGCCATGATGGACCACACCGGCCGCCGGGTGAAAAAAGCCGGTCCGTCCATGCCGGTGGAAGTGCTGGGATTTTCCGAGGTTCCGCCCGCGGGTGAACTGTTCTTTGCCGTGGAAGATGAAAAACTGGGCAGGCAAATTATTAGCGAGCGGCAGGTCAAAAAACGTGAAGAAGAACTGAGGATAGCCGCGCCAAGGGTATCGCTTGATGACCTGTTCACTCAAATACAGGAAGGCCAGGTCAAGGAACTCAATATTATCATCAAGGCCGATGTTCAGGGCTCAGTGGAGGCGGTCAAGCAGGCGCTGCAGCAAATCAGTACGGATGAGGTCAGGGTTAACGTCATTCACGGCGGCGTGGGGGCGATAACCGAGACGGATATTATGCTGGCGTCGGCATCAAACGCCATTGTTATTGGATTCAATGTCCGCCCGGACGTTAATGCCCGGAAAGCTATTGAAACGGAAAAAGTGGACATCCGGCTGTATCGCGTTATTTACGACGCCATTGAGGATATCAAGGCGGCCATGAGCGGCTTGCTGGATCCCGAATATAAAGAGGTTACCCTCGGACGGGCTGAAGTTAGGAAGACATTCAAGGTATCCAAAGTAGGAACCATAGCCGGGTGCTATGTCACCGAAGGCAAGATAACCAGGGATGCCGGGGTGAGGGTGATTCGCGACGGTATTGTTATTCACGAAGGTGTTCTTGAATCTCTGAAACGTTTTAAAGATGACGCCCGTGAAGTTGCACAGGGGTACGAATGCGGTATGACCGTGGAAAAATTTAATGACATCAGGGAAGGAGACCAGATCGAGGCTTTTATCATGGAAGCGGTTAAACGGGAACTGGCGTGATTGGATAAACCACATGCAAAGGGGGGGATTAACATGTCCCACCGGCCGGAAAGATTGGCCGAGGCCATTAAAAAAGAAATGTCCGATCTATTAAGGGAGGAATTGAAGGACCCGCGCATCGGCTTTGCTACGATTACCGGCGTGGATGTTTCCAGTGACTTGAAATACGCCAAAATCTATGTCAGTGTGTACGGCAAAGACGAGGAACGGGATTTGACCATGACCGCCTTAAAAAAAGCGCAGGGATTTATTCGGACGGAGTTGGGCCGGCGCATCAGGTTAAGGCATGTACCCGAGATTTCTTTCAAACTTGATGAATCAATGGCGCACGGGGCCAGGGTGATTGAACTGATAGAAGAGGTTAAAAGTTCAAATGGATGACCGGGAGAAATTGCTTTCCGCGGCCGCTGACGCTTTATGCCACTCCCAAAGAGTGGCCGTATGCGGGCATGTTATGCCTGACGGTGATTGCCTGGGGTCCGTGCTGGCCCTCGGCCGGGCCTTGCAGAAGTTGGGTAAGGACGTGGTGTTATTAAGCCCCGGCCCGGTGCCGGAAGTATATTCCTTTCTGCCCGGAGCGGATGAAATACGCCTGGAAGTTAAGGAACAGGACGAGTTTGACGTTTTTGTTTCCGTTGATTGCTCAGTGCCGGATAGGCTGGGTCATTTCAAGGATTTGCTGCACCGGGCCGGGCGTGTTATCACCGTAGATCATCACGCCGGCGCTTTTGTTTTTGGACATATCTACCTGAACGATCCGGAAGCAGGGGCCGCGGGCGAGATTATTTACGACCTCTTAAAATTGCTTCCCGTGAAAATTGACGTTGAGATGGGATCTTGCCTTTACGTGGCCATTATAACCGACACGGGCTCGTTCCGTTATGATAATACCGGCCCGAAAACGCATTTGCAGGTGGCCGAATTGATGAAATTGGGCATACCGGCCGCGCGCATCAATAAGCTGCTTTATGAAGAGAAACCGCTGGTGAGCATGCTGGTTCTGAGGGAGGTTCTAAAAACCCTGAACATCAGCCCTTGTGGAAGAGTATCGTGGATGTCTATCAGCAGGGATACGCTAAACAGGTTGCATGCCAGTGATGAGCATGTGGATGGGTTGATCAATTATCCCAGAATGATCAAAGGCGTTGAATTGGCCTTGTTTTTTAAGGAAATGGAAAATAATAAATATAAGATTAGTTTTCGCTCCAAATATTATTTGGATGTCAACAAACTGGCCTCCCTCTTTGGCGGTGGTGGCCATTCCCGGGCGGCAGGCTGCATCATGGAAGGCGACCTGAATGAAATACAACAGCGGGTATATGAAGCCGCACTGATTGCCCTGAGGGATTGGAGTAAATGAACGGTATTATCAATGTGTTAAAACCGCCCGGTATGACCAGTCACGATGTTGTAAATTTCATTAGGGGGCTTTCCGGCCAAAAAAAAGTTGGTCATACCGGCACACTGGATCCCGGGGCCGCCGGCGTACTGCCGGTTTGCCTGGGGAAAGCGACGCGGATTGTTCAGTACCTGCCCGGTGATAAGAGCTACAGAGCGGAGGTGGCCTTTGGCTTGACCACCACTACGCAGGATGCTTTCGGCGATGTGGTTGGGACCGCCGGTGCAGGAAGCCTAACTGTGAACGACGTTGAGCATTGCCTGCAGTACTTTGCCGGTCGAATCGAGCAGGTACCTCCCATGACTTCGGCCATCAAATACCGGGGTAAAAAATTATACGAATTGGCCAGGGCGGGGATAGAAGTGGAAAGGAAGCCCCGCGCTGTTTACATATATAAAATCGCACTTGTTGATTTTTACCATGACCGGTCCGGCTTGCCAAGGGCATTGATTGATATTCATTGTTCCGCGGGAACATATGTCAGGACCGTTTGTCATGACGTGGGCGAAAAACTGGGTTGCGGCGCATACATGTCTTTTTTGTTGCGTACCCGGGCAGGTAATTTTAAACTGGAGGACTCTGTGACATTGGAATATCTCAAAGAACTTCTGGATGCCGGTTCCCTGGAAAATGCCTTGATACCGGTCCAGAGAGCTCTGGAACATTTACCCCGGGTTTTTCTGGAGGAAAATTTTGCATCCGCTGTGCAACACGGGAATAGTATAATTTTGCCCGGAGCCGCCGTGGAAAACAAGCTTTCTGCCGGTCAGATGGCCTGCTTGGAAGGGCATGAAGGTTTGCTGGCCCTGGCCAGGGTCGGTCATGATGTTGATAAGCCCGGCCATTACATAATTCAACCGGTTAAGGTTTTGGTTTAAGCATATTATGTGGAGGTTATTCAGCGGTGCAAATATATAGCAACTGGTTGGGGTTAAAAGAAAAACACAATAATCTTGTTGTTGGTTTGGGCAATTTTGACGGGCTACACCTGGGGCATCAGAAATTAATCGGTGACCTGGTAGCAAGGTCCCGGGAAGTTGGCGGCATACCGGCCGTATTTACCTTTGTACCCCACCCCATGGAGGTTCTAAAACCCAAAGAGGTGCCTCCGATGATCCTGTCGCGGGATGTAAAGCGAAAAATGTTCGCGGACCTGGGGATTGAGGTTTTGATTTGGGTACCTTTTACCCTTGATTTTGCCCGGATGAGCCCGGAAGATTTTATTGTTACTGTTTTGCACCGGCATCTGGGGGTGCGTGCCGTTTTTGTGGGTTACAATTATACTTTTGGACATATGGGCAGGGGTACGCCCGAATTAATGATAGAGTACGGTAAAAACCTCGGTTTTGAGGTTAAAGTTATTAAACCGGTGACTATAGATGGCCAGCCGGTGAGCAGTACTTTGATCAGGAGTTTACTGGCCGACGGAGAGATTGTAGAGGCCGCAAAATACCTCGGCTATTGCCCGTTCATCGAGGGAGAAGTGGTTTACGGGGAAAGGCGCGGCAACACCCTCGGTTTTCCTACCGCCAACATAGAAGTTGAAAGCAATATTCTGGTCCCGGCCAACGGCGTGTATTCGGTTAAAGTAAAAGTAGGCAAAGATATTTTTCTGGGTGTGGCCAATATTGGAGTCAAGCCGACATTTCACGGAAGGGCTTACAACCGGACCATTGAGGTGCATTTGCTTGATTTTTCGGGAAATTTGTACGGCAGTAACATCCGGGTTTACTTTACAAGGCGGTTGCGGGATGAAAAAAAATTTCATTCAGCCGGGGAATTAATTGAGCAGATTCAAAGGGATATCAATGAAGCCCGCGCGGATGCTTCCGGGCAAGTATAAATTCCGAGCCGCCCTAATATATTTTATTAAGTTTACTTGTAAGGCGGATTATGCTACAATATCACAGTACCTTTACAGTAAACGTCCCGAAATATATTGAAAGGAGACGTTTCGTAATGGGGGTACCCAAGTTTGATTCGCCGGAAGAAGAAATCAAAAAATGGCTTAATCATATTGCCCTGATTTGCCTTAGCGAGGATTTCCAAAACTTAAAAAAGGAACTGGAGAAAATTTACCTGCAGTCGGATATCGAAAATGTCCAACTCGTAGCCTTTCAGGACGCCCTGTATGCATTTCTGGCACAGGAAGAGGATGAACTTTCTTGCCAGACCGGAACCAGTTAAGATATAATGGACATGAAAGTAATTATTACCGAGCACGCTCGTAAGCGGCTGCATGATTTTCGCCAGGATAAAATCACCACCGCCGATATCATCAACGCCGCTAATGGTATACCAGGGCGTATCCCTACGGCAACTCGGTTCAGAGGTTTTTTTGCCAGATCGGGGCGTATGTTTGATATTGTAGCCAAGGATATTCCGGCGGGCCGGTTGGTTATTACCATTATCGGCAAGTAAAGCTTTTGGGTATGAACTGTTAGCTAGGGAATGCGTCTATCACCAACGATTAACTTGGCTAGCAGCGATTAAATAATAAGGGGGTGAGCACCGTGGCTTTATCGGTAAATGAAAAACAATCCGTTATCGACAGCTTCAAATTGCATGAAACCGATACCGGATCGCCTGAGGTGCAGGTAGCGATACTTACCAAACGCATCGATCATCTTACGGAGCACTTAAAAAACCATAAGAAAGATCATCATTCAAGGCGCGGGTTATTAAAAATGGTCGGCCAGCGCCGAGCTCTATTAAATTACCTGAAAAACAAAGATTTTAACAGGTACCGTGCTTTAATTGAAAAACTTGGTTTACGTAAATAAAGCGGGTCATACCCGCTTTTTTACATTTTATGTTATCCAGCCTTAACGCCATGTATTTTTTATAATTTAAGCAGGATATAATACTAAATATGTAGAATCACAGTATTTTGTTGCTATAATCTAATTATGCCTGGAAATTAACCTTGACGGAAAGGAGGTATACCCGTCTGGCTTCAGGTAATTTTAAATTACCGAATCTTTAAGACCGGGATAAAGACCTGATATGCAACAGCAGAAAGTATTAATAAAAGAAATTGAAATCGGCGGAAGAATTATGCAATTGGAAACGGGCAAAATGGCCAAACAAGCGAGTGGGTCGGTTTTGGTCCGCTACGGGGAAACCGTGGTCCTTGTCACCGCCACAATGGCCAAGCGGATCAGGGAAGGACTGGATTTCTTCCCGCTGACCTGCGACTACGAAGAACGTCTATACGCGGTAGGAAAAATACCGGGAGGATTTATCAAAAGGGAAGGTCGCCCGAGTGAAAAGGCCACTCTCACCTCCCGATTGATCGACAGGCCGATTCGCCCGCTGTTTCCTAAAGGAATGCGCAATGAGGTACAAGTGATCGCGCTGGTTTTATCCGTGGACCAGGACAACCCGCCGGAAATGGCGGCAATGGTCGGTGCTTCGGCCGCATTGCATATCTCGGAAATACCTTTCAACGGTCCCATCGGAGCCGTCACCGTGGGTCGGGTGGGAAACCAGTTCATCATTAACCCCAATGTGGCGGAATCTGAAAAAAGCGACATGCACCTGGTGGTTGCGGGTACCAGGGACGCCGTAATGATGGTGGAAGCCGGCGCCAAGGAAGTGCCCGAAGAAGTGATGCTGGAAGCGATTATGTTCGGCCACGACAAAGTCCGTGAAATCGTTGACGCCATCGGGGACTTTAGGCGGGAAGCCCTGGAACTGGACCTGGCCAAAGAAAAGTATACGCCTGTACTGGCCGAAGTAGCCGGGGATTTGGAGAGCAGCGTTACGGCAAGGGCCATGGATGAAATTAAGAATGCCATCCAGGAGTGCATTGTCAAGCAGCTTAGCAAGAAAGAACGGGAAACCTTGCTTGATGAAGTGAAGGAAAAATTGTTGGCCGAATTTATCGAAACTTACCCGGAACAGGACCAGGCTATAATTAATGTGTTGGAAAACGTGGAAAAGAAAATTATGCGCAGGTATATACTGGTTGACCGGGTACGGATCGACGGCCGGGCTCTGAATGAAATTCGGCCTATTTCCGTGGAGGTCGGCATATTGCCGCGGACTCACGGCTCCGGCCTGTTTACCAGGGGGCAAACGCAGGTTTTATCCACGGTAACGCTTGGCGCCATCTCCGAGGAACAGATCCTGGACGGCCTCGGGATAGAGGAATCCAAGCGGTTTATGCACCACTATAATTTTCCGCCTTTCAGCACCGGTGAGACCAAACCGATGCGTTCGCCGGGCAGGCGGGAGATCGGTCATGGTGCACTGGCGGAGCGTGCCCTGGAACCGCTTATACCAACTGAAGAGAAATTCCCTTACACCATCCGGCTGGTTTCCGAGGTTCTGGAAAGCAACGGCTCTACTTCCATGGGCAGCGTTTGCGCCAGTTGCCTGGCTTTAATGGACGCCGGCGTTCCCATTAAGGCACCCGTGGCGGGTGTTGCCATGGGTTTGATCAAGGAAGAAAATGAATTTGCCGTTCTCACCGATATCCAAGGGATTGAGGATCACCTGGGCGATATGGACTTTAAAGTGGCGGGTACCGCCAAGGGTGTTACCGCCCTGCAAATGGATATCAAGATTCCGGGGATCAACAGGGAGATCTTGCAGGTTGCGCTCAACCAAGCCCACGAAGGGCGAATGCATATCCTCGGCGAAATGACCAAAGTGATTGCCAGCCCGAGGCCTGATTTATCTCCTTATGCACCCAGGATTATTCACACCGTCATTGATCCGGACAAGATCAGGGAAGTTATCGGTCCGGGAGGCAAAATCATTAAAAAAATTATTGAGGAAACGGGAGTAGATATCGACATTGAGGATGACGGCAGGGTATTTATCGCCGCGGTCAATCCCGACGCGGGCAAGCGGGCCCTGGATATCATCCAAACCATTACCAGGGACGTGGAAACCGGTCAAATCTACCTGGGCAAAGTTGTGCGGATTACGGATTTCGGTTGTTTTGTCGAGATAATTCCCGGTGTGCTGGGTCTGCCGGGTAAAGAAGGTCTTGTGCATATATCACAGCTGGCCCATGAGCGGGTGAGCAAGGTAGAGGATGTGGTCAAAGAAGGAGACATGATCGAGGTTAAAGTAATCGGTTACGATAACCAGGGCCGGTTAAAATTATCCAGAAAGGATGCCACACCGCCCCCCGAGGGAATAAACGGCAGGGAAAAAACCAGAGAAAACCGCCGCTCAAACCGCCCCTCACAGCGCCGGGTAAGCAACAACAGGCATAATTAACATGTAATGCCCCGAACAATGTTGGGGGTTTTATTTTTTGTATTAAATAAAACTTGAAATTCTGCTTCCGGGAGGTAAATATGTCTCTGGAACTATTTGGTTATAAAACCTTGCGTGAAAAAATCAACCAGGAGAAAAAGTGGCTGAAAAACAATTTCGCCGATTGCCCGTATAAATATAATCCCGAGGCCAGTTGGCGCGAAAATGCCGTGATTTGCAGGCTATCCGTGCTGGCGGCCTATTGCAAAGCCTTCGGTATTGATCAGATTTTAAACAGGGAATTTAATGACGCCTTGGCGGAAGAAATAAAACAGCTGGGCTTGAAACCCGTTTTAGAGGTCAATGCCGGCAGCGGGGATCTGGCCAGGGCCCTGCGTAACAGGGGTATTGACATCATCGCGGTGGATGATTACAAAAAGCCGTTGCCCGAAAGGGTATTGAACAGCGACTTTTTACCGCAAAAAATGAACTACCGGGAGGCAATCGCCAGGTATCAGCCCCGGCTTGTTATATGCAACTGGATGCCGGCTGGTGAAGATTGGACCAGGGATTTCAGGGCTGCTGAAACAATACGGGCATATATTTTAATCGGTGAGGAAGACCGTACCAGCTGGGGTGAATACCCGGGCTGGCGCAGCAGGGTTTTAAAGGAACCAAACAGGTGGTCTCTCTGCAGGTTGGACCATGGAGTTGATTTCAAACGGCCCGAACTCTGGTGGAGACATGCCAAAGTCGTGGCCTTCGAGCGGTCTTGACCGGCGATTGGAATTGGTATTCGACCGCCTTGAAACCGCGGGTTTCTTGGCGGCCTGCCATGGGGCGGTGCTTTAGTTTGCGGTACTCATGCTTAAGTCGACTTTCAGTCGATACCAATCCCACCTGCTTTAGCAGGTGGTGGTTAAGTTGTTAAAACCTGCTACTGAAAAAAACGGGTTTATTAACATTTAAGGGGCGAAACGAGAATATACGTTAATTAGGTTGCATCATTTCGCCACTGTAGAAATAAATCTGGGGAGGGGTACGGGATAATTTGGGTTATCAGCCGGTACCGAATTTTATGGTATTTATTTTGGTTCTGTTTGCTATCAGCGTTACTGGTTTTGATATCATTAGCCTCGAAAAAGGATGCGCCCGTCGTTTCGGAACCCGTATACCAGGGAAGCAAGGATATCAAAGCGATGGCACTGACCTGCAATATTTTCTGGGGAGAAGAGTATGTGGGCAGCATGCTGAAAATATTGGAAGAAAAAAATGTAAAAATGACTTTTTTCATTGGCGGTACTTGGGCGGAAAAATTTCCGGAACTGGTGAAAAAAATTTACCTGCAAGGTCACGAAATTGGAAGTCATGGATATTCCCACCCGCACCCGGATCATTTGTCCCGTGAAGCAAATAAACGTGATATCGCCAGGGCGGAAAAAATTATCCGGGACCTGACGGGGGAGAAACCTGCTTTATACGCTCCTCCATACGGGGAGAGGGGTCCGGCCGTACTGCAGGCGGCCGAGGAAATGGGTTACCAAACGATATTGTGGAGCATCGACACGATTGACTGGCAGCGCCCCAGTCCGGATGTGGTCAGGGACAGAGTCATTAACAAGGCTCATAACGGCGGCATTGTGCTGATGCACCCCACAGCTCCCACCGTTCAAGCCTTACCGGCCATCATTGACGGGTTACGGGACCAGGGATATGAATTGGTAACCGTGGGAAATATGCTCAGGCAACAATCTAATCATAAAAACTGAAGGGTCAGGGAAAATTTTATTCAGATAGTCAGTTTTGTTGCCTGAGGTGATGAGTAAATGAGTTTAAAAAAGATGGTTTTTGCGGTGCTGCCGTTATTTTTTTGTTTTTGCCTGTTGTGTTCACCATACAACCAAGCTTGGGCGGGATTTGCCCGTGAGCCGGCAATCAGCGCTCATTCTGCGTTGTTGATGGACGTGACCAACGGCCAGGTCTTATATTGCAGAAACCACCTGCAGCCGAGGCCGATGGCCAGTACCACCAAGGTGATGACGGCGATTGTCGCCCTGGGGGGCGCCGATTTACACGGCACGGTGACGGTAAGTTCCCGGGCCGCCTCCGTGGGCGAATCATCAATGCATATAAAGGCCGGTGAAAAGTTAACCTTGGAGCAATTATTGTACGGCGCCCTGATCCGTTCCGGCAACGATGCGTGCGTGGCGATCGCCGAACACGTGGCAGGGTCGGAAAAGGCCTTTGTCCTGTTGATGAACGTAAAGGCGGTGCTGCTTGGAGCCAGGAACACAAAATTTCAAAATACCAACGGTTTGCCGGCGACGGACCACTATTCCACCGCTATAGATCTGGCCCTGATCGCCCGCTACGCCCTGCATGACCCGACCTTCAACCGGATTGTCAAAACGCGCTCGAAAATGATTGAAGGCTCGGACGGCATGGTTCATTACCTGCAAAATACCAATCAGTTGCTCTGGAGATATCCGGGGGCCGACGGGGTTAAGACGGGTACCACCGTGGCGGCGGGAAAATGCTTGATTGCCTCGGCCAGTAAGGCGGACAGGCGTCTGCTTGCGGTAATTCTTAACGGCCATGACCGGTTTAAGGATGCCGGGCGGCTTTTGGACTACGGTTTTGAACAATTTAAACCCGTTACATTGACGTATGCCGGGGAAATATACTCCAGCGTACGGGTTGTGGATGGTGAAAGGGATGCGGTTCCCGTGAAAATCGATGACACCGTTATGTTGAATATGCGCGCTGACGGAACGGACCGGATAGAAAAGAAGGTCCAAATGCGGCGCTCCTTGAAAGCACCGGTCTTAGAGGGTCAACCTGTAGGGAAAATGTATATTTTAATCAATGGAAATGAAGCAGGGTCTGCAGATATTGTGGCGGCGTGCGGTGTAAATAAATTATCCGGAATTCACAAATTAAATCACGAGTTGCGGAAAGTGCGTGATAAATTTACCGCCGGTTGCAAGGATTTTAACCAAAAATCAAGAATTTAAGTTGATGTTGAGAATGAGATAGATACGGGGGGTAACCGTGTGATACAGGTAGCCGAACTGGCTAACGGGTTTAAGGTGCTTACGGAACATATACCACACGTGCGTTCAGTTGCCGTAGGGATTTGGGTGGACGTTGGCTCGCGGGATGAAAGGGACGAACAGGCGGGGATATCTCACTTTATCGAACACCTGATGTTTAAGGGTACAACCAGGCGCAGCGCCAAGGATATTGCAGAAGAACTGGACGCAGTGGGCGGGCAGTTAAATGCTTTCACCACGAAGGAATACACCTGTTACTACGCCCGGTTACTGGATGAATATTTTCCTCTGGCAGTGGACTTGTTAAGCGATATGGTTTTAAATTCCCGCTTCGACCCGTCCGACATCGACCGGGAGCGGAATGTGATCGTGGAAGAGATTAAAATGTACGAGGATACACCGGACGAACTGGTGCACGACATTTTTGCCAGTACCATCTGGCGTGCGCATCCGTTGGGCCGGCCGATCATCGGCGATGAAAGAACGGTGGGGAGCTTATCCAGGCAGGACTTACTGTCCTTTTATCATAAATATTACACTCCCGGCAATATGATTGTTACCGTGGCCGGCAATTTTGATCACAAGCAGGTGATGAGTATCCTATCCGCCACGTTCGGAAATTTAACCGGGGCGAAAAAGGAACGCCTGTATACCACTCCGGAACCGGCCCGGCAAGTGGTTTGCAAAACCAAAGATACGGAACAGGTGCATATTTGCCTTGGTACGCCGGGATTGGCTATAGACCACGAAAAAATTTATGTATTTCAAATTATCAATACCATTTTGGGCGGTGGGCTCAGCTCCCGCCTGTTCCAGGAAATCAGAGAACAACGCGGTCTGGTGTATTCGGTTTTCTCCTATCACAGCTCTTATCATGACTCGGGGCTTTTTTGCATCTACGCCGGGTTGAGTAAAAAAAATGTCCCCGCAGCCCTGGAGTTGATCATCAAGGAAATCCGCGATATCCAGAACAACGGCGTGCGGCCTGCGGAGCTGCAGCGGGCGAAAGACCAGCTCAAGGGTAATTTGTTACTTAGTATGGAGAACGTGAACACCCGGATGAGCCGGTTGGGCAAATCCCAGCTGTACTTGGGCAAAGTGATCCCGCCGGAAGAAATTGTGCGCCGAATCATGGCGGTAACGGACGAGGATATTCGTGATCTTGCCAGGACCATGCTAAAACCGGATAATTTTTGCCTTGCCAGCGTAGGTCCCTGGGAAAACGAGAAGGTACTTGAGGAGATTTTTAATAACTAACTTTGGGGAATTTCATCGATGATAATTAAATTTAAAAAGATTAACCCGGAAATTGGAACTGTGATTCCCGCTCCTGATTACGCTACCGCTGGCGCGGCGGGAATTGATCTCGCAGCGTCATTACGAGGGCCTTTGGTTATTGCACCGGGTGAAAGGGCCATGATTCCGACCGGCCTTGCGGTCGACATACCCGGTCGTAACATTGTCGGTCTTGTATTTCCGCGCAGCGGGCTGGCGTCCAGGCATGGCATTGCCCTGGCCAATGCCGTCGGGGTGATTGACAGCGACTATAAAGGTGAAATTATTTGCCCCGTGCAAAATAACGGTGAACAGCCATACGAAATCAGGCCGGGCGATAGGATTGCGCAGCTTGTTTTTGTGCCGGTAATCCGAGCCCAAATTGAATTTACCGGTGAATTGACCCATTCGGCCCGCGGCGAAAAAGGTTTCGGTTCCACCGGTAGATAGGCCGTTAAAAACCTGGTGTAGCAACGAGACACCGGTGGGTTAAAAAAGCGTTCATTTTAACAGGATAGACATCTCTGCCACTAACGAGGTATTATCGGCAACATGAAAATCGCCACAGTGGCAGGCGACCCGGCGGCTTTCTGGAGTGAGTGGAGTGGAGCACTGGATGCGGTCCCTAGCCCGTCATAGTCCCAAAAGTCTTTGACCCTTTAGGGCGTAAAGTAGTAGTTTGGTCCCGCACTCAGCTGGTCAGCTGAGTGCGGGATTGCAAGCGTTGACCGCAAGCAACTCCGTCCAAAAAGATGCAGTTGCGAAACGAACGGAAGAAACCGTCGGAGCGCCAGATACGAGTATCGGGTAATATTTTTCAGGATAGACGCCTATACCGCTATACACGCGATAGTTAGGGTCTATTTTTTTTTTGGGGATAAACCAGCTTGTTTCAGGAATATTTTACAATCTTTAAAATATAAATGTGGTACGGGGGTGATAAGATGAAACTTAGTCTACTGTTATTTTGTTTAATAGTACTTTTATCAATCGTCGTTTCCTTGAGGGAACGCATCAGGTGGCAGCAAATGCGGGATAAAAACTGGGACGCCATTGGCGAGGCCAAGTCCTCCCCTTTGTCCCAAGCTATCGTAAACCTGGTCGGTACAGCGGGAGGGATTTATCTTTCCCTGGTCTTGGTACAAACATTCCTGGAATTTGACGTGCCCAGATACGTGCATGTCGGCGGTTTTGCTCTCGAACCTCTGGCCACCATTTCAATTGCCCTGGCCATTGCCCAACCGTTTGCGACTCGTTTATGGGTTGGGAAAAGATACCGCTGATTTAATGCTGTAAGGGAGGATTAAACCAAGTGAGACTGGGCGAACTGGCCGGTAAAGAAATTATTAACATCAATGATGGAGCAAGGTTGGGCGTCGTAGGGGAAACGGACTTATCCATTGATGCGGAAACGGGACAAATACAATCCATAGTATTACCTCGAAAAATGGGCTTCATGAACTTCTGGGCCGAAAAGCAAGAACTGGTTATACCCTGGGAAGCGGTCAGAAAAGTGGGGGTGGAAGTGATTATTGTTGAGCTTGACCAGGCTACCCCAAGTTTCGGCAAGTTTTTGGCTTAAATCCGTCTTGGCACGGATTTTTATTTTCCAGCCGCCAGGTCTAAAACCTCCGGTTTTCAGCCGGAAAGCTTTAGCATCTGTTTCTTGACCCCCGTTTGAAAACGGGGGTTTTGGGGAAGTGGTAGAATGTTCAACTACCCCCGGCTGAAGTCGGGGGTCTGCGGCACTCCTGCTTAAGTCGATTTTCAGTCGATACCAGTCCCACCTGCTTTAGCAGGTGGTGGTTAAGTTTTTTAAGTGATTGCCGGGCACTGATTTTTTTCTTTTGCTTTTTTTAGATAAAGTTTTTCAGGTTGGGCCATAATAAGTGAAAAACCAAGGAGGTAATTTATGGCCCGGCCGCAAAGATTGGACATCATGCAAAAAATCGGTCGCAAGCGCGGGTCGGTTGTATTGTTATATATAACGGGAGACCGGGAAAACGTAAGCACAAGAATTGCCCCCGACGTAGTCCGGGTCATTTACAGGCACCTGGAAATGATCGGTCGCAGGCAGGCAATAGACCTGTTTATCTATACCAGGGGAGGCGATGTATTGACCCCCTGGCGCCTGGTCAACCTTTTTCGTGAATATACGGAGCATTTTTGCGTGCTGGTGCCGTTCCGCGCGTACAGTGCCGGGACATTGTTATGCTTGGGGGCGGATGAAATCGTCATGGGTAAGATGGGTGAACTGGGGCCCATTGATCCCAGCGTGATAAACGCTTTTAATCCTCAGGATCCATCGAACCCGTCCGCCAGGTTGCCCGTCAATATTGAAGATGTCTACTCATATATGGCCCTGATTGCCCAAAAAATGGGCCTGTATAACGAGGAAGCCATTGCGCGTGCTTTTTTACTCCTGGCGGAAAAAATTCATCCCCTGGCGCTGGGAAATGTGCACAGGAACTGGATGCTTATCCGGTCCCTGGCCAATAAAATGTTGGGTCTGCGCAAGGAAACGCTTTCCGACGAAAAGGTGCAAAATATTGTTGATCACCTGACGGAAAAATTATATGCGCATAATCATATGATTGCCCGGCGGGAGGCGGTTGAGGATATTGGTTTACCCGTTATTTACGCCGATGACGAGTTAAACGCATTGATGTGGGCTTTATACGAGGATATAGCATCCGAGTTGAAACTGGCCGAGCCTTTTAACCCCGGAGAAATATTGAGGGGTAACCGGACCGAATTCAAGGTTGCCAGCGGCCTGGTGGAATCCGAGTTTGGATCTGATTATTTTGTTTTTTCCGGAGTGGTGGAAAGAAAAGATTACCCCGAAACTGGACAAATTAATGTCAATATTAACAAACAGGGCTGGTGCCCGGCGGTATAATTAAAAAAGCTACAGGATGGGAGGGTGCATGTATGGTTCCGGAAAATATAAACGACCGCGAGTTTAAAATCAATTATAATCTAGTGGGCAGGAAATACTGCGTGGTAACGGAACATTCCGGTGTTCCCGCCGCGGATTTTTTTCACGGGTTTGCAAAAAAAGCCGGCAACCTGATCGTTCCCCAGGAAAAGGACAGTTCAGCGGATATAAGATAAAGCTTTCAAAAGGAGGACTAAAAAAACCAGTAAAGGTTTTATTCTTGACATAAGTAAACAGATGTAAGAAAATTAACTTTAAACGAGAAGTATAAAGGGTAAAAATCCATATACAATTAAATTAAGTTGGTATTAATATTTTTCCCGGCTCGGTTCTTCCGGGGAGTAATATTGCTTGAAGGGGGGGCAATACCGGTAACTTAAACAAGTAAGTTGCTTTTAGCTGGTAACTTGTGTGATTACCGGTAAATAATTTGATTAAGGTTGCGATTTGTGGCGTTTCTGGACGAATGGGACAGGAAGTGTTGAAAGCAGTTTTGCGGGCTGATGATATCGAGCTGTGTTCCGCGATTGATGTGCAAAATGTTGGACAGGATGTCGGCTCCATGCTGGGAAGTGAACCAGTTGGGGTGACAATTTCGGCTGACCTTGCGGAGGCCCTTGCATTGTCCGGGGCGCAGGTGATGGTTGATTTTACCAGGCCTCAATCAGTGGCGGATAATGTAAAAACCGCCTTGCGCGCCGGCGTACGTCCGGTTGTGGGGACTACGGGCATGTCCGCCGAGGACTTGCAGGAGATATCGGAACTCGCTGATAAATTGCGTTTGGGATGCGTTATAGCTCCAAATTTTGCGATTGGGGCTTTATTAATGATTAAATTCGCCCAGGAAGCGGTCAAGTATTTTCCCAACGTTGAGATCATTGAAAAACACCATGATCAAAAACTGGACGCTCCTTCCGGAACAGCCATTAAGACCGCCGAGGCTATTTTGCAAAGGCGGGGTGATTTCCAGCAGGGTTTGGCCGCGGAGGAGGAGAAAATCGAGTGCTCAAGAGGAGGTAGAATGCCCGGGGGAATTCGAATTCACAGCGTGAGGCTACCGGGCTTTGTCGCCCACCAGGAGGTAATTTTTGGAGATGTAGGTCAAACGCTTACCATTAGACATGATTCCATATCCAGGGAGTCTTTCATGCCCGGCGTATTAACCGCCATTCGCGCGGTAATGCGCCTGGAGGGAGTGGTGTATGGTTTAGAAAACCTTATCTTTGAATAGTTTGTCCCACTAACTTCATACAAGCACCTCTAAAACCGGCGATTCATATATTGATGTAAGTACAAGGTTGAGGAAGGGGTTTAGCCGTCCATGCAAAAATTGACAGGCCTGATTGTGGCTGTAATGGGCGGGGACGCCAGGGAAGTAACATTAGTTGAGCATCTGGCCGACGCAGGCGCAACGGTAAAAACCTTCGGTTTACCCGTAAGCGGTGGCAATATTATCCCCTGTCGGGAACCGGAAAAATGCTTGGCAGGAGTTCAGGCTTTAATTTTACCGGTTCCTGGGGTAAACCAGTATATGCAGTTGCATTCGGCATATCTTGAACGACCGCTGAAGGTAACCGGGGAACTGCTGGCATTGTTGCCGTCCGGGTCCCCTGTTCTGGTTGGCATGGCCAGGAAGCCTTTACGTGAACTGGTGGAAAGCATTGGTCTCGATCTGGTGGAATTAATGAAACTTGATGAAGTGGCCATACTTAATTCCATTCCTTCGGCGGAAGGGGCGGTACAAATGGCCATGGAAAGCATGCCGATCACCATTCATGGCAGCAAAGCCATAGTGTTGGGTTTTGGACGTACCGGACAGACGCTGGCCCAGCTGCTTTCGGCAATGCATGCTCAGACCACGGTAGTGGCGCGTGATCCGGCCCAATTGGCCAGAGCGGTGGCCATGGGACTCAAAGCGGTTCATTTTAACGAGTTAATGAACTGTTTAAGTGATGTTGATGTAATTTTCAACACCGTCCCCGCACCGGTACTTGACAAAGACGTTTTAGTAAAGGTACCATCAACAACCCTGATTATCGACCTGGCTTCTGCTCCGGGCGGCACTGATTTTGCCAGCGCGGAAGAATTAGGCGTCAAAGCAATTCTGGCACCCGGTCTTCCGGGTAAGGTGGCGCCCAAGACGGCTGGCAGGATACTTGCTCAGGTAGTGCCGCGCATTTTGTTGCAGAGGGTAAAACATTAAGTTTTACGGATTTCCCGGGAGGTGCTTGTGATGAAGTTAAAGGGTATCAAGGTGGGATTTGCTTTAACGGGCTCTCACTGTACCCTTGATGAGGTGCTGGTGGAAATGAAAAGGGTTGCTGATGAGGGCGCCGTCTTGTATCCTATAATTAGCGAATCCGTTGACGAAACCGATACGCGGTTTGGCGCGTCCGATCGCTGGAAAAACCGGATTGCGGAAATTACCAATCAAAAAATTATTAAAAGTATCGTCGGCGCCGAGCCCATCGGCCCGGAAAAATTGCTTGACGTCGTGGTGGTGGCTCCCTGTTCCGGTAATACCCTGGCCAAATTGGCCAATGCCATCACCGACGGACCGGTGTTGATGGCCGTAAAGGCCCATTTACGCAATCAGCGTCCGGTGGTGCTTGCCGTTTCCACCAACGATGGCTTGGGTTTAAACGCCAAGAACATAGGGGTTCTGTTAAACGCTAAAAATATTTACATGGTGCCTTTTGGACAGGATAATCCCGCCGAAAAACCGAATTCATTAAAGGCCAAAATTAATTTGTTGGTGGATACCATTGAACACGCCCTGCAGGGGAAACAAATCCAGCCCGTGCTGGTAGCTTACGACTAAAAAGCGGGTGCCGGCGGGAGATTAAGAATAGTAATAGTATTGGAGGGATAGATTTTTGGCTCAGTACAAAGTAGTCGTTGTGGGTGCGTCCGGAGCAGTAGGACAGGAAATATTGAAGGTGCTTGAAGAGCGTAATTTTCCGGTTGGAGAGTTGAAACTCTGCGCCACCTCCCGTTCCGCCGGCAAGGAAATGGTTTTCAAAGGTAAAACTTACAAGGTTGAGGAAACCACTCCGGCTTCCTTTGAAGGTATGGATATTGCTTTATTTGCCGGCGGCGCGGCCAGTAAGGAATTCGGCCCCCTGGCGGCCGAAAAAGGCGCCGTGGTGATCGATAACAGCAGTTATTTTCGCCTGGACCCGGAAGTACCCCTGGTGGTACCGGAAGTCAACCCGGAGGATGTAAAAAAACACAAAGGGATTATAGCCAACCCCAATTGTTCAACTATCATTATGGTTGTGCCCTTAAAGGCAATTTACGACGCTGCGGGCATTAAGCGCGTGGTAGTGTCAACTTACCAGGCGGTCAGCGGTGCGGGTGCCGAGGGTATTTCCGAGCTTACCGAACAAACCGGGGCGGTATTGGAGGGTAAAACGTTTGCGCCGTCCAAGTTCCAGTATCAAATTGCCTTTAACCTGATTCCCCATATAGATGTTTTCCAGGAGATGGACTATACCAAGGAAGAATGGAAAATGGTTAAGGAAACCCGTAAAATCCTGCAAGATGATACCATCGCCATTACCGCGACAACCGTTAGGGTGCCTGTTTACAGGAGCCACTCGGAATCAATTAACGTGGAGACCAAACGCAAAATGACCGCCAATGAGGCCAGGGAAGTTTTATCAAAATTCCCCGGTGTGATTGTAGAAGACGACCCCGCCGAAAAAAGATATCCCATGCCGCTGTTTACCTCCGGTCGGGATGAGGTTTTTGTGGGCAGAATCAGGGAAGACAATTCCCTGGACAACGGGTTGAACCTGTGGGTGGTGGCCGACCAGCTTCGCAAGGGGGCTGCCACCAACGCGGTACAGATCGCGGAGTTGGTCATAAAATACGGGTGCCTTGGAAAGAGGTAATGTAGATGAAATTTATCGTGCTTAAGTTCGGAGGCACATCGCTTGTTTCTCCCGAACTTAGGGAAAGGGTGGCGGGTAAAATCATCGCCGCCAAGGATGAGGGCTATGTACCCGTAGTGGTGGTTTCGGCTATCGGGCGGGAAGGCGATCCTTACGCCACCGATACTTTGATTAACTTGGTGAAGCAAACGTACCGGGACCTGCCGGGACGGGAAATGGATCTGTTAATGTCCTGCGGCGAAATTATTTCCGGGGTGATCATGGCTGCAACTCTTCAGGCCAAGGGTTATCCGGCGGTTTTTTTAACCGGCGCCCAGGCGGGAATTATTACGGATAAGAAATATACCGAGGCGCGCATTTTAAAGGTGCAACCGCAAAACGTGACGAAATTTGCGCAGGAAGGTTATATCGTGGTGGTAGCCGGGTTCCAGGGAACCACGGAAGACGGAGAAATAACCACGCTGGGCCGGGGGGGAAGCGATACTACCGCAGCGGCTCTGGGCGTTGCGTTAAACGCCGCTTATGTGGATATTTACACCGACGTGGAAGGGATTATGACTGCGGACCCGCGCATCGTTGAAGAAGCCAGGGCCCTGGATGTGATCACTTATGACGAAATTTGTCATCTTGCCCACGAAGGGGCCAAGGTAGTTCACCCCAGGGCAGTGGAAATCGCCATGCAAAAAGGCATCCCCCTGCGAGTCCGTTCGACGTTTACGGATTCGCCCGGTACGCTGGTTACCACCTCGGGGGAAGTATATAAAGGGACAATTGATATCACCAAGGATCGAATCATCACCGGTATTACGTATATTTCGGGCATCGCCCAATTCAAGGTTGGCATCAGCCCCGGCGCCGAGGGCTTAAAACAACAACGGCGCATGTTCAGAGCGCTGGCATTGGCCGGGATCAGCATTGACTTTATCAATGTACTGTCGGAAGTGATTTTGTTTACCGTTAAAGACGACCTCGCCGAAAAAGCGGTCAAAGTATTGGAAAACACGGGTTACGTCCCGGAAGTTATCAGGGGATGCGCCAAAGTTTCGGCGGTGGGTGCGGGAATGTCCGGGGTTCCGGGGGTAATCGCCGATATTGTCGAAGCATTAACAAAGGATGATATTCAAATTCTCCAGTGCAACGACTCCCATACAACAGTTTGGGTGCTAGTCAAACGCGAGGAGATGGAAAAGGCTGTCAGAGCCTTGCACAGGCAATTTAAATTAGCCCAGTAGATAGTGAGTGTCAACCTGAAAGGAAGGTGAAAGAATTGGCATTTGATTTTGGGCGAGTGTTAACGGCCATGGTAACTCCTTTTAAAAGTGATATGACGATTGATTACGAGCAGGTGAAAAAGCTGGCTCGCCATCTGGTGCAGTCGGGTTCGGACGGCCTGGTTGTAGCGGGCACCACCGGCGAGTCACCGACTTTAAGCAAGGAAGAGAAGATCGAGCTGTTTCGTGTGGTGGTGGAAGAAGTAGGCGGGGACGCAGTGGTTATTGCCGGAACCGGCGGCAACAATACCGCTGCCAGCGTGGAATTGACTCAGGCGGCGGAAAAAGTGGGAGCGGACGGCGTGATGCTGGTTTGCCCGTATTATAATAAACCGTCCCAGGAAGGGTTGTACCAGCATTTTAAAACCGTGGCTCAGAGCACGAATTTACCCGTGATGTTGTACAACGTTCCCGGGCGCACGGCGGTTAATCTTTTGCCTCAAACGGTGGCCAGGCTGTCTAAAATAGATAATATCATTGCTGTCAAGGAAGCATCGGGGAGCCTTGACCAGGTAAGCGAACTGCGGCGAAGTTTGCCCGATCACTTTGCTATTTATAGCGGCGACGATTCATTGACCCTGCCCATCCTGGCATTGGGCGGCAAGGGCGTGGTAAGTGTAGCTTCCCATATTATTGGCCCGCAGATCCAGGAAATGATCAATGCCTTTAATTCGGGTAATGTAACCATGGCCGCCAAAATTCACGGGAATCTGCTCCCCATTTTCAAAGTGTTGTTTATCACCTCGAACCCGGTGCCCCTTAAAGCGGCATTGAATATGCTAGGCTGGCAGGTGGGCGGGCCCAGGTTGCCTCTGGTTGAAGCCAGCCAGTCTGAAAAGGAAGCCATCAAGCAGGCACTTGCGGAAGCCAAGTTGCTTTAGCGTGGTGGATACAAATCGCCAAAGCGGCCGGGGACAAAAACTATTGCCTTTTGAAAAAATAATTTTTCACTAAGGGAGCCTTGAAAGGCTCCTTTGGTATTTTATTTATGATTGTGATTATGATAAAATAAAGACTCGCTTACCCTTCTTGTTCAGGGCAATAGGATAAAGTATAATGTATAAGCAAGTTTATTGAACGGCTTTATTTAAAACAGAATATTTTCCCGCCTTCTCCTAATTCTCACCTGAATTCTGATTACTTTTTCGATACTTGATATGCGGGAGGTGTAACATGGCGCGTGAACCTAAGATCTTTTTGATCCCCCTTGGGGGTCTTGGTGAGATCGGCAAGAACATGATGGTGGTGAGATACGGGGAAAATATTCTGGTAATCGATTGCGGCCTGATGTTTCCCGAAGAGGATTTATTGGGCATCGACATGGTAATTCCGGATGTTTCTTATCTCCTTGAGAATAGAAATATCGTACGGGGCATCGTTCTGACGCACGGCCATGAGGATCATATCGGGGCGCTGCCGTATGTGCTCCAACAAATTAACGTACCGGTATACGGCACTCGATTGACGCTCGGTATTTTACGGGAAAAATTGCGCGAGAGGCACCTGGCTGACGATGTTAAGCTAAATTGTGTTAAACCGCGGGACGTAATCCAGGTTGGGCCATTTAAAATTGAGTTTATTCGCGTATCCCACAGCATCCCCGATGCCGTATCCCTGGCCATAGAAACGCCGGTGGGGGTGATCGTGCATACAGGCGACTTTAAAATCGACCTTACGCCCGTGGACGGAGAAGTTACCGATTTTCACCGGTTGGCCCAATTGGGTGAAAAGGGCGTGCTGGCCCTGCTTAGTGATAGCACCAATGTGGAAAGACCGGGATACACCATGTCTGAAAGGGTTGTTGGACAAACCTTTGATGACAGTTTCAGACAGGCAACCGAAGGGATCATCATCGCCACTTTTGCTTCCAATGTACACAGACTGCAGCAGGCCATCACCACGGCGCACCGTTACAAAAGGAAAGTGGCTGTGGTAGGGCGCAGTATGGTCAATGTGGTGAATATCGCCCGGGAATTGGGATATTTAAAGGTTCCCGACGGGGTGCTGGTTGAACTTGACGAAGCCGGCAGGCTGCCCAGGAACCAGGTGGTCTACCTGACGACGGGCAGTCAGGGGGAGCCGATGAGCGCGTTAACCAGGATAGCCGGTAGGGACCATCGCCAGGTGGAGGTAATGCCCGGCGACACCATCATTATTTCCGCCACTCCCATCCCGGGCAATGAAAAACTGGTGGCCCGGGTTATCGATCAGCTGTTTAAACTGGGTGCGAATGTCATCTACGAGGCGGTTTCCGGCATTCACGTCAGCGGTCACCCCAGCCAGGAGGAATTGAAATTGATGATTAACCTGGTTAAGCCCAGGTTTTTCATACCGGTGCACGGTGAATACCGGATGTTGATTAAACACGCGCAACTGGCGCGGGATATGGGTATACCTGAATCTAATATATTCGTAGCCGAAAACGGCCAGGTGCTTGAATTGAGCAGGCGCAGCGGGCGTTTTGCCGGCAGGGTGACGGCTGGCCGGGTGCTGGTTGACGGTCTTGGCGTGGGGGACGTAGGCAATATTGTCTTGCGCGATCGCCGCCAACTTGCACAGGATGGAATTTTAATTGTCGTGGTTACCATCAGCCGGGATAGCGGGCTCATTATTTCCGGTCCGGATATTGTTTCCCGGGGATTTGTCTATGTCCGGGAATCGGAGGAATTGATGGAAGAAGCCAAGGAAAAGGTTAAAGTTGCGCTGGAAAAGTGCTCCGCCAAGAAAATGTCCGAATGGTCGTCGATTAAATCCCTTGTCAGGGACGATTTGAGCAAGTTTCTTTACGAGAAAACCAGGAGAAGGCCAATGATTTTGCCTATCATCATGGAAATTTAACGCCAAAAATACACAGGCCCGGCCTGTGTATTTTTTGTTGGTTTTTATACATACTAAAAGGGAACTTTTAGGATAAATCGCAGTAAGAACGGAGGATCAGCATGTCTTATTACAAATCATTCGACCAGGTGCCCGGTGTCTTTCCTTACCAACCCCCATCCCAGCCCGATCCGTACCCAAACCGGCCGGAACAGCCGCATGGCGAGCCGAATAAGGAAAAAACCAGGGTTGCGGGAAAATCCAAAAGCGCCCTGGAGTCGGTTAAAGAAATGGGCGCTACCCAGGTGCCCGAGGTGAAAAGCAATATCCATTGCCTGACCATTGTCGGCCAGATCGAGGGCCATCTTGTGCTCCCGCCGCAAAATAAAACAACCAAGTACGAGCATTTAATTCCCCAGTTGATCGCCCTGGAACAGAGCCCTGAAGTAGAAGGAGTTTTAATCGTTTTGAATACGGTCGGCGGAGATGTGGAGGCGGGCCTGGCTATTGCGGAAATCATTGCCAGCCTGTCCAAGCCCACTGTATCCGTTGTACTGGGAGGCGGTCACAGTATCGGGGTCCCGATAGACCCCTTGTCGCTACCCCCAAGATTAATATGGGCAACCCGCAAAAATCAAGGCTTTGCGGGTTTTTTTATCGGAAGCCGCCATGTTTGGGGCAGGTGGCGGCGGCGGACTCATCGCCCCGTCGTGTTAACCCGCTTAACGGTGGGGTTTTTTTTTCAGGAGGTGTTACATATTGCGAATTGCCATAACCGGAACTCACGGAACCGGAAAAACCACCCTTGCACAAGCATTATCCATCAGAACAGGTTTACCCCTGATTACCGAGCAGGCCCGCCTGGTTGCGGCGGAAATGAGTCTGACGGAATGCAACCAACTTCTGCGCAACCCGAGGCTGGCAAAAACTTTCCAATGGGAGATACTGGAGCGCCAGATTGCGGAACAAATGAAATATCCCAGTGGCTTCATTGCCGACCGCAGCGCACTGGACAGCATCGTGTATTGGCAGTTGTACCTGGGTAATAACCAGGATTTTAAAAGCGAAGCCAGCCGCTATATTTTTAAGGCCCGGCTCCACGCCTGGAAAAACCTCGATTTACTGGTTTATGTCCCACCGGTAGTATTGGCCGGCGAAGACGGGTTCCGGCTGAAAGACCGGCACATCGAAGTAGACCTGTTCATCCGGCGGGAAGTTAAACTTCTGCAGGAAAGCGGGAGAGTTCAGGTGATTGTTTTAAAAAGCGAAACCTTGGACGGGCGGCTGGCTGAAATCGAATTAGCGTTAGAAAAAACAAAATCACCCCAAAGGAGTCTTGCTCATGCAAAATGATTTCAGAAAAAAATTAATGGATTTAATTCAAAACCACGGCCCGGAGGCCGTGCTTATAGCGGCAAAAAAAGCCGCACAAAAGGAACCTTCCTTGAGTGAAGCAATTTATAAGGCCGAAGAAGCACTGGCCAAAATGCGCAGTTCAGTACACAACAAACAGCGTTTGGCAGCCGCGTTTTTCGAATTCGAGCGGGCGGTGCATGAAATGTTATCAGTAATCCAAGCAAAAGGCATCGCTTGCAATGAGGGGAGGTCAATGAAAATTGATCAAAGTAATAGAGCCACATGATGCCAAAATAGCAAAGTGCCAATATTCCCCGCAGTGGAGTGTCGCTACAGAAAGTTGGAATCGTGGTGGTTGTTATGCGTGAAAAAACAACAAAGGCCAAGCCAGCCAAAGCGATGCCCATGCGTGACCTCCTCCCCCAAATTCATTTATATATACCTAAAAAGAGAGAGCCTTTTATTAGCAAGGTTCTCTCTTTTTAGGTATATATAACAGTACTGAGGGGGATTACAGCCCCCTCGCGCTCCCTCGTTTTTTCTAAACTGTGGCAGCAGCTTAGAGGGCACAACCGAAGACCTCGGCAGGTCGAGGCCATTACGCCGTATGTTATGGTATTCCTGTACTTAATCTATATGCAATAACTTATCCTGTCAAGTTAGGCGCACAAGTGGCCTCTTTTTTATTTTTAAGGGGTGATAGTAATTGTTCCCGTAAGCTATAAATTGACAATATTGCAAAGACCGTGAGATAATTTTTTCAATGCAGCATGAAAGGGGGAGTAATATTAAAGTTGACTAAACCAGTTACGTCCAACAAAAACAATACCAAGGTAATTTTAAAATCATTATCCCCCATAAAAGCATTGCGAAGAAAGCGCCGTTTAAAGGCAGCCAGAGCACTTCTTGGAATATGGGCGGAAAAAGACACATCTTATTTTGATAAAAGTTAATAAACAATCTCAAAACTGTTTTAAAAAAAGGTATATGTCTTGTTAACCTATTAAAACGGAAACAAATTGCCCGGAGAAAGGCGGCTGCCGAAGCATTAAAGAGCATTTGGGCAGATAAGGATGATTCCCTTTTTACGGAGCGGTAACTAATCAATACCATATTAAGTAAACAAAAAGAGGTAGGTGAATTATAATGCTTCCAGAAAAAAGAATCAATAAAAATGAAAAAGATTTAAACAAAGCACGCCTTCTTTCAAATAAAATTACGAGAAAAATGAAAACCGCCGGCTTTACTCAAAAAGAAATAGAGAAGGATGTCCATGAAGTATATCGTGAAATCAAGCAAAATCGCAGTTCCAATCGTTATTGATACGAATATTCTTGTTCCCTCACTCTACATGGCCACACCATTGTTTAATTTTGTGCTATCCGGCAATCTTGTTCCTATCTGGAACGAATTTATGCGCTTGGAGGCTCACGAAATAATCGACCGATTAGCTCGTCGATATGTCGAAAGGGCTGATGTATCCGCTTCGGAAGTGCATTACTTACTTGACCTTGTTCTCCGACAAAAAGGCAAAGTACCGGAAATGCCGGATGATTGGCCACCACATTCACCGGACAGAGATGACGATCCGTTCTTGTGGGCAGCCATAGCCGGAAATGCGGAATACATTATATCAAGCGATGTTCGACATATGTTGAAGTTGAAAAATATTTATGGCATACCTATTGGAAAACCGAAAGATTTTTTTGGCTGGGTTAAAATAGCGTATCCAATGCCATAACAAGTTTATAAAGCCTAAAGCGGCTTTTTTTATTTTTGGGGGTGATAACCGGAACCAAAACAGTTGTTCGCGCGTCTAATAAGTAGTACCAAATTTTTCATGGAGGTGTATAAACATTGCGTAGATTTCTCGCTTTCGTGGGCTTTATTCTGGCCCTTGCCCTGCTGACCATCAATCTCCCGTATATAACCCATGCCAGCGCAGACGAGCAGGTTAACGTATACGACGAGCAAAAAAACCTGGTCAAAAGCGTGGTGTTCGTGCTCGGCCTCGACCAGTATTTCGTCAACGGCAAAACCCCCGGCGTCAAAATGGACGCCAAACCGTTCGTCGAACAGGGCCGCACTTTCGTGCCGGTGCGCTATCTTAGCAACGCCTTGGGCGTAACCGACGAACACGTCGGCTGGGAAAGCCCCAGGGTAACGCTGGACGAGCCCGGCTTCCCGGTGGTTGAACTGTCCGTCGGCAGCAAAACCATCAGGAGCAACGGTAAATCCATTGCCATGGACGTGTCCTCGCAGGTAAAATGGGGCCGCACCCATCTACCCGCCCGGTGGGTGGCCGAGGCTTTAGGTTACCAGGTGGAATGGCTGCCGGAACATAATATTGTGCTGTGCTGGCCTAAAGGCACGGAGAGGCCGGATATTAGCGATGTGGTTGCGCACATCAAAGGCGAAGTGCCGGTAACCCCGCCGGTACAGCAGCCGTCGGGAGAGGTAATCGACCTCACCGGCAAGGGTGAGTCCATTACAAAATATCCCTGGGCAAAGTACCTCACCCCCGAGTATAAAATTAACTGGCTAACCTACGAAGAATTCAACAGCAATGTGTACCAGCTGGGCGAAGAACGGTACGGAGCTTTAAAAACCTACGGTATGCGGGTGACCAAGGATGATGTGTATTTCACTCTGGAAGGCGGTTGTGGTAGAGTTTTGCTGTATGAAGGCGGCGACGTGCTCCGGGTGCGGGAATCCTCCGGCCCCACTGATGATAAATACGAATACGGTTACAGCGTGGTTAACGACCGCAGGGACAAATATTCCAACTGGCCCACCGCCGACATTACCAAGGTCAGCCACATCTTTTTAGACTGGGCGGATACCATACTGGCTGTCGAAAATCCCTTGTACCAGGGAGGGAACAAATAATGCGCTTTAAGCTGACACTATTTATACTGGCCCTTTTGCTGGCCGTCCCCTTTGCCGGGACGGCTTTGGCGTCCTAGGAACAACTGGTGCACCAGCAGTTTGGTACGGGTTACTATTCCACCTGGAGAGGTTCCTCCACCTGGGACAACGGTGCGCCGGGGGAACACAAGACGGCTACCTTATGGCGGTTCCCGTTCTGGAGAAAGGCAGCAACATCGTGGCCGAGCGCGAGCAGGTTGAACCGCACCGTGTCCCCTGGGCGCTCCTGGGGGCTTTGGACAGGGTGCTGGGCGACCCCATCGTGCACGGCAGACACGGGCCTGAAACGGAAGAAGGACGAGGCAGGACACCCGAACCCGAAAAGCACTTTACTGAACTGGAACCCGAACTCGAGTGGCAGAACTTTCAGCTTTACTATTACCACAGATGGACGGAGTACGAGTACGAGGACGGTAAACGGGTTGCCAAAACTTATACGGAAAAATACACTCACAACATAAGGCTCCTTACTTATGCCGATACCTATGAAGCCAAACATCACTACCAGTGGGACCAGAAAGTAATAGAGGAAGAAGATGAGGACAGCTACACGAAGATAATCGTACCCCAGTTAGTAGATTATTACAAAGAGGGGCCTTACTATGAGCGCCTTAAAAATTTGCTCGCCAGCTACGGATTGACCAAAGACATCGAATTTGAGCTGGTACTGAGATTGGCCATGAACATTGATGACAACTATTATGTTGACGCCAACCTCACCAGTTCTCCCCTGGAGATCACCGGAAGCACGGAAACCGGGTATTACGAGGGTTCCGGCGAACTGGCCTGGCCGCTCCGTGGTCCTATAAAATCACCTTTTGGGTACCGCGCCCACCCGATTACTAAGGAATACAGACTTCACACGGGTATCGACATCGCCTGTCCGAGGGGTGCTGAAGTCCATTCGGCCGGTGACGGCATTGTCATATTCGTCGGGAATAACGGCGCATACGGGAAATGTATTATCATAGACCACGGCAAATACCGGACTTTATACGGCCATTTGCTTTCGTACAAAGTTACACCCGGGGATGAAGTTGAAAAAGGCCAGGTTATAGCCAAAGCCGACAGCACGGGATGGTCAACCGGCGATCACCTGCACTTTGAAGTGCGGGCAGGTAAAAATAAAACACAATTCATTGATCCGCTAATAGTTCTGAAATAACCGGACCTTCGATGTCCGGTTAATTATTTTGGGGGTGATTTAATGCTTTTTACTATCGAAGTAACGCCTATTCCACCGGAGCAAATAGTAAACGCAACTCACAGCGCAGGAGAAAAAGCAATACAATTTGGTCAGGGCCTATCTGAGCCCCTGGTGGTCATGTCAATTATTGTGGCCGGAATAGTCCTGCTGGCGGGCCTTGTACTGGCGGCCCTGGGGGTAACTAAAAAAATTCTGGTCGCAGGGTTTTGCATTTTGTTGGGCGCGGCGATTATGTACATGTTTACCAATCAACCTTTGGAAATAGTAGGTATTATCAAGGGCTTCATTTTGAGTATATTCGGCTCTATCAAGGGCGGGGGTGCCAGTTGAGGGGAATGGAGCAAGCAATACTCCGCTGGGGCTGAAGCCCTACAGCTTGCAGTGGAGTCAACAGGGTTTTCCTGGAAAACAGTGGCCGACGCTGGTTGTTCAAGGCATTCCCCCCGCCACCTGTAGAGGCGGGGGAATCCTGCCGTATTTTCTGTTGAAGATCAGCCGCGCCGCATTTTTCCCACTTCAGTGGGGAGTTAGGCACGGCTAAATTTTTCCTCGGTTATCGTTGCTTACCATTACGCATATGTTACAATAGAAGAAACATTTAATAATGAGGAATACTAATCATGGAACTCCAACGTAACCGCAACAGTGTATTCCAGATCGGCTATCATTTTGTTTGGTGTGTCAAGTACCGGAAACCTGTTTTGACTGGTCAAATAGCAGAAGACCTCAAGGAGTTGTTTTTACACATTGCCAGCGACAACAATTTCACTATCGGTCAGATGGAAGTTATGCCCGACCACGTGCATTTATTTGTGACCGCCACGCCCAACCACCTGATTACCGACATGGTTAAAGCCCTCAAGGGCGTTTCGGCCAGGTTCCTGTTCAAAAAACACCCGGAGCTTAAAAAGCAGCTCTGGGGCGGGCACCTCTGGAATCCTTCCTACTATGTGGGTACCGTCGGGCACATCTCCGAAGAGACAGTCAAGAAGTACATCGAAAGCCAAAAGGCAGGCGATTAAAAATGCCGCATCTGCGCGGGTTCACAAAAACATTCCGGTACAACCTGCTTATGCCGGCCAGTGCGGAGGAACAGGCCGCTTGTACTATTACGCAGTACCGGCAGGTGGTTTATTATTATCTTCAGGTGTTTCAGGAACATCAAGAGATAATCGGGCACAGCCAGTGGCTTAAGATGGCGGAAAACTTGACGCACAGGACGGAGGATAACCCGAATCCGGAGTATCCTTTCGACGAAGAGTTTCCCAATTTCCCCTCCGGCTTCCGAAGGAACGCCATCGCCGAGGCCCACGGCAAGGCCCTGGCATGGAGAACCAGCTACGAAAAGTGGGAGGAAAGAAAGCGCAAGCACGAAGAGAGGAATGCCAGGCGCATCGCCGCCGGGAAAAAACCCATCGAGTTTACGGAGCGTCCGCCGCAATATCCGGAGGACGACAACTGCTGGTTGTCCTACTACGGCACCGAGTACAAGTGGGAAGATTCCCACCATATAATGCTCAAAATGTTCACCGGCAGGTTTTACACCTACCGGAAAGTCGCACTCTTGCAGCCGTTTGTCGCCCCTCCGGATTACGCCGCAGGTTCTCCCATGCTGGTGAAAAAACCGACCGGCTGGGAGCTGCACGTCCCGGTTGTGCGGGTGGCGAGGCTGAACCTGAAGAAAATTGAGAAGCTTGTTAAAGACCCATCTCTTAAAATCTGCCTGGTCGATCTGGGAATGAAGCGCCACGCGGTGATGACCATCCAGGATACCAACGGCAGGGTCCACGCGGCGAAGTTTATCTCCGGCGCGAAGGACAACCACCTTAGGAAGCGGTACCTGGAGAAGATAGTCAACTTGCAAATGCAGACAAAGACGATTCCCGAGGGGAAACACTTTGCAAAGTACCTGTGGGACAAGATATCCAACCTGAACGATGATATAGCTCACCGGGTATCCCGGGAAATCGTAAATTTTGCTAAACTTCACAGGGCCAAAATCATCGTTTTCGAGTATTTAGGCGACCTCAAGCCGTCGAAGGGCAGCAAATCTCACTGGCTTAACCAGAAGTTCAACCACTGGGTCAAAGGCCGGATATTCCGGTACACGCGCTACAAGGCACTACACGAAGGTATAATCACGTGCCGGGTACCGGCCAAAAACACTTCCACCCGGTGCCCGTACTGCGGGATGTTGACCGTCCAGCGGTACAACAAGGGCCGGGACGGGAAGGAAATTAAAGGTGTCGACCTGGCGAAGTGTACTAATTGCGGAGTGCGTGACATAAATTCCGATTTTGTGGGCGGTTTGGGCATCGGGACTGCGTTCCGGCTCAAGCACTGCTTATAAAAATTTTATCTCGCGCCGGGCGGGCTCCAATCCCAACCGGAAGACCTCTCCGGCAACGGAGGGGCGTCCATGCCACCTACACGGTGGTATTGTGGATAAGGCACGAACCCGCTAGTTGCTTGCACCCGGTAAGATACGGCGTAATCCGACGCGGCAGGTCCATCTCCCGTCGGTATGCAGTCGGGCCTACGGCCCAGGGACTTCTACGACCGCGTACCCGGGGCAGGCACGAAGTTCACGGGAAGTAAAACCCGGAATCCTCTGACTTCAGTCAGGGGAGGTTCAATTTTCTCATCACGCAGTTTCTGTTTAATATTAAGGAGGAGAGTATAAAATGAAGCTGGCGGAAGCTTTGCTTGAGCGTAAGCGCATCAAGGAAGAAATTTACGCCCTGCGCATGCGGGCCATTGCGGACGCCCGGGTGCAGGAAGGTGATAAACCTTCCGAGGACCCGGCGGAACTGGCGGAACGGATTATGAACCTGGCTGACCGGCTGGAAAAGATAACGGTGGCCGTTAACCGCACCAATATGGTAGCTAAGCTATTGGATGGCCGTACGCTAATGGAAGCCATAGCTTGCAGGGATATATTAAAGCTTAAGTGCGAGGTGGCGAAGGACCTGGCCGACGCCGCAGCTGGCAGCAAGGAATACCGTACAATGCGTTCGGAGATAAAGTTTGTTCCTGCTGTTGATGTAGCCTTCTGGCGAAAAAAGGCCGACGGGTACGCAAAGGCTTACCGGGAGCTGGATGCGGCCATTCAGGCCGCGAATTGGAGCGTGGACATGCTAGAAGAATAACCGAATTTTAGGTGTAACCGAGATTGCTGCTGAGAGCGTCCCCTTGAACCGGAGGGGTAATCCGGGATTTTACAACGGTCTGTTCTGAAAACAGGCTTGGCGTTTAAAGCGCACAGGGCACAGGGCACATGCGTATTAGGTATTGTGTAAAGCGTATTACCTGGCGCTGGCACAATTTCGGTGAGGGAGGGAAAGAGGGTTATTAACAGATTTTGGGTTGGAGACTTGTCAACTACCTACCGCCTATAGGCGGGGGACTTCTGTGTCAAATATTTGGGTTAAACCGGGTACACGTGTGCCCGGTTTTGTTTTTTTGGAGGTGATTTTGTGAACCAGGTGCCCATTCAATTGCTAAAGCCTCATCCCAAAAACAAAGAATACTATCCTGATACCCTGCCGGAAAATTTATGGAATGAGCTGGTTCGGGATATACGGGAGAACGGGGTAATTAACCCGTTAATCATAACGCCCGACTACACCGTGCTGGCGGGCCACCTGCGGCTGGAGGCGGCACAACAGGCGGGGCTGACCCACGTACCAGTGGTTATCAGGGACGTTGATCCGGACAGTGATGAGGCGGTGGAATTGTTTATCAAGGACAACTTGTTAAGGCGACAGCTGAACGACATGCAAGTAGCAAGGTTGGTACGGGCATTAAAGGAAAAACATGGAGTTAAAAGAGGTAGGCCAAATAATGGTAATAATAACATTATAAAACAGGACAAAATGTCCGAATTAATTGGTCTGAACGAAAAACAATTGAGGCGGCTCGACAAACTCAACGACCTTATTCCCGAACTCCAGTCGCTGATCGAATCCGGCAAACTGGGAACCACTGCGGCTTACGAACTGGCCTTCTTAACCCCGGAAACACAGAAGCAGTTGCTTGCCGTTTACGGCGAAAGTATTTCCGACTTAAAACAATTTGAAACAAAGGAACTCCGAAAGAAAATTGAAGAGAAGGAACAACTGGAAAAAGAATTAGAGAAAGCCCAGGCTATCGCAAAAGAAATGAAAACTACAAAAAAGCTCATCAGGCGGTGGAAGAAAAACTGCGCAAGGACATTGCCGACAGGGACAACAGAATAAAACTTCTCCAGGAGCAGATCGTGGAATTAAACAAGAAAATAGCCGAACTGGAATCCCGCCCACCGGAAGTAATCGAGAAAGTGCCTGATGATTACGAGGCGCTCAAGCAGACAATCAAAACTTTAAAAAAGGAAAAAGAACAGGCCGAATCGGAGCTGCTCGGCCTGACCAGGGAGCAGATCGAACAAAAAGACCGTTACTGGGTGCGAGATATTATAACAAAGATGTCACAGGATATGGGCAGATACATTATAAAATTGCGCTACGAAATGGGGAGGCGTTCTATGGATGCGGTTGCCTATAAAGATATTATGGACTGCGCCGACCTTTTAACGAAAATTGCCGGTGAGCTGCGGGATATGGCTTCACTGGAAAAGAAAGCAGGGGGTGATTATATTGAAATCGTTGTTTGACGATTTGCTGTCCGCAAAAACTTTTCCACCCCCGGATTTTTCAAACGCACGTATTACAGTTTTCTGGAAATTAATCATGCCCATGAAGAATACGCTTTGCTTGAAAAGTGGCTGCCGAAAATCGAGAAGCACCATGGGGCTGATGATGGAGATGGAGCCGGAACTGGCGCTGGAACAAATGGATATTAACGCTCTTGTTCCCTGAGCATGTCAAGGAGCACGAAAAATGCTAGTGATTTTTACAGTTAACAACATTTGTTTTTTAACGGCACTGTTGCTTTATCTCTATTTCAGGGGAAGCGACGCGAAGGGGATGTATCTGGCCGGCAGCACGATTGTATTATGCGCAATCACCAACAGTTTGTTGCTGTTGGTCAACCAACTGTAGGAAAAAGATTCACTGCGGCGAATATTTCACACAGGGGTGGCCGCAGTGAAAGAATTATTGTTAATTGCCGTTTGCTTACTTCCCTGGGGAGTGATGATTATTTTGTTGCACTGGATAAGCCGTTATTGGGAAATGCGGAAAGTCCTATTCCCGGTTGGATGTAAAGAACTGGCCGATACTTTGCTGAAAGAAAATGCCTTGAATTACCGGGTTGTATGCGAAGCTAAGACCGCCGGGCGGTGCGATTTCAAACACAAAACTATCCACCTGAGCTACGGCGAGGACAAAAAACATCTTGCCGCAGTATTTCAGGCGGCTCACGAAACGGGGCACGCTGTTCGTGGCCCGTCCTTGCTAACCAGAATATTACCCGTTTTCTGGGGCCTTTATATGCTCTGGCTTCTATTATGTTTTGTAGTTGGGTTTGTCTGGGATGAAGCGGCATGGTTGGTAATTGCCTTGCCGATGGCAGCTCTTTTCGGGATACGAACTGTTGACAGTTGGTTCGATGAATTGGGAGCTACAAGGTTTGCGAGGACGGTGCTTGACCGCCTAACACCGGGAAAGACGGAAAAATTGGCGATTCGTATTCATTTCGCGGCGTATTGCTTAACTCACATAGTGCTCCCCGTATCCTTTTCGCTGGCTCTTTTGATCTGCGGGCGGATTTTCTGGCAATTAGGGTTGGATTGGGGTGGTTAACTTGTTACCTGATTTTTCCCCAGGGCTGTTTTGGCTGTTTGAGCGGTTTGTTTTTATGTCTGCACTAAAAAGCAGTTTTAGGGTGCGCGAAAGTAAGTGGGAGGCAAGGTTTCGAATCTTGACCCACGGCAAAATAAGAAATCGGTTGTTGTTGACCACATGAGGCAGCAATTTGCGTTTTTGCTCCTCTGTCCACCCAAGGAAGGCGTCCCGGACGCCGACCCGCATGGCTGCCCGGTTATAGCTTAGAGCGGCTATGGGGGTATCCTGATGGAAGACCAGGTGCTTTACCCGGGGGCCTATCATTTTCTCGTAGCCGAGGTAATGGTATTTTCGTACCATGTGGTCCCACACCGGCTCCAGGGGTGTCTTGTTGACCAACCGGATTTTCAGCGGGAGATAATCCTTGAGTTTTCCGACCAGTGGCCGTGTGTTCAGTAAATTGTTATCGTTCATATCTGCCACGTGTTCGGTATTTGATTATTTGTTTGCTTGATTTGTTTGCGTCACCGAACCCTGAGGTTTATTGTACCATGTAAAGTTGGTTTTGTCCAGAGTTAAATTATATTACGCTGTAGTATTAGATGAAATGTTTATTTTGCCTTTAAGTTTTTTGTTGGAAACTGTCAATATAAATGTTCAGAATAACAAATTGATATAAATTTCATAATTCAAACCCCACCCACCTACAACCCGCATATTCCCCCGCGTCGTCCACGTCGTAAACTTCACCCGGCTCTGAATCCTGGGCCTCCACGAAACACACCCCCGGCACACCACAAGGCACGCCGGGGGCTGCATATACGGGACGTTTTCCATCCATAGCATCCCCAGCCCTACATTTTTATACAAAGCAAAACGCCCCACGGAGGAGGTAGGGGCGTAATAAATAGGGAAGGGAAGAGTATTTCAAATGCCTCCATTATGTTACCTGATGTCATATTAATATTCTGTCGGAGAAATGACAACTTCATAAGAAATGTCGAAACTTATCCTTCACCTCAAACCTCACCCAACTACAAACCGCATATTTCCCCCGGGGTGTCAATGTGGTGCATTTCACCCGGCCCCGGATCCGGGACAAATTAATATAGCCGCCGGCCTTTCCCAATTGGTATTAATTATACGCATTTCCGGTGGCTCGATGGTTCAAGACCGTCATCGCCCACCAAGAGAAAAGCCTCCGGAAAAACCGGGGGCTTTTGTTGTGTTTGCACGGCGAGGTCTGAATGAAGCTGAAGGAAGAGTTGGGATGGATGGAAAATTTGGGTGCCGGGCGCCATTCTAAAAGAAGGAAACCTTATGCTGGATGCGTAATACTTTATAGTCGTATTTTTGACAAGGAAGCAACAAATGGGATGGAAATAACTTGCTAAAGCTGGGATTATTGGGGGTGAATTTGGTTGGCGCATAAAATTCTGGCGGTGGATGACGACCCCAAGGTGTTAAAAATATTAAAGCATACCCTGACCAGTGAAGGGTTTGAAGTGCACTGCGCGGGCAACGGTTTTGAAGCGCTCGATATGGCCAGGGAGATCCGGCCCGATTTGGTGGTGTTGGATTTAATGATGCCGGGTATGGATGGTTTTGAAACGATGCAGAAGTTAAAGGAGTTTTTGGATGTACCCATGATTATGTTGTCCGCCCGCGGCGAAGAGATCGACCGGGTGGTTGGCTTTCGCATGGGGGTGGATGACTACCAGGTCAAACCCTTCAGCCCTATGGAATTGTCCCTGCGCGTCAAGGCGGTATTGAGGCGCAGTGTAATGGTTAAAGAAAAAGAGAACCCGGGCACCAAAAAGGTGCTCAGATTTGACCGGTTAATTATTGATTACAATAAGCGCCTGGTGCAAAACGGCGATAAAATCATCAATTTAACCCCCAAGGAATTTGAGTTGTTGTGGTTGATGGCCTCTCACCCCAACCAGGTTTTTACCAAATCGCACCTTTTAAACGTGATCTGGGAAAGTACATATGAAGGTGATGACAATACGGTAAACGTGCATATTCGCCGGCTACGCGAAAAAATAGAGGACAACCCGTCCAAACCCACCTATATAAAGACGGTATGGGGCACGGGTTATAAATTTGAATACCAATGCATCCTTGGCGGCGATCAACAGGAATAATAGCCAGCCCTGGTTATAAAAAGACACCAGGGCTGGTCTGTTTTTCGGCCGTCACAATATATTGATATTAAAATTTTAACCTTTAGTTATTGCGCAGAGCTTTAATTAATTTGACTATATTGCGGCCCAGTTGCTTGGCCGCCAGCATGGCAGCCTCGTCTTCCAGGACGCTTTTACGCCAGACCACCTTGCCGTCCTTTACGTCGGCCAGCAGGGAACCGGCCACACCGGAATACATAATGGGACCGTCATGATTGCGGCAATCCACCACGTGCAGTCCCTGGGCGGCAAGGAAGGATTCCATGATTCGTAGCGCCATTTCCTGGCCGCCGTTGCGCAATCCGGCGTTGGTGACGGCGGCGCCGACTTTTCCGGCCAGCATGTTTTTCACCATGTGCATGTAGCGGGTGCGGTCCATGAAGTTTTTCATCAGTGCGGTGACGTTGCCCCAGTAAACCGGTGAACCGAGCACGATGCCGTCGGCGGCCAGCAGCTTGTCCCCGATGGCGGCCATGTCGTCGTCTGTAATGGAACACTGCGGTCGCCCCAGGCACTTGTTGCAGGACAGGCAGTGCTTGATGTTGTAATCAGTCAATTCCAACAACTCCGTTGTTGCGCCGCCCGCAGTTGCTTCTTCCAGCAAGGCATTAAGCAGGGTGGCTGTATTTTTCCCTTTGCGGTGACTACCGTTGATGGCGATAATTTTCATGGTCAAACCTCCTTAATTCATTTATTGTTTTTCAAGCCACATATTCATTATACAACGAATAACTTAAACTAAACAGCTGATGAATAAATATTTATAATTATTAGACAAAATATAAGCCCATGGCCGCTTACAACGGGGAAATTTTAACCTGTTCCATACAATATCACCCGGTTGCCATGGTCACTTTTGCATCCACTCGGCCAAAGGCTTAAACAATACTTCAATGGGCCGGTTGGGATTGGGTAATTCGATTCCCAGCGCCTGCGGGATGCTCAGGGCCATGCCGATGAGTAAAAATACGGCAAAGGCCGCCAGCTCCCGCCACATTTTTTTGCGTACCAGCCCCGGCACTTCCAGCCAAATAATTCCCAAAAACACTAACACCAGCAACACGACCATGGTTGAAATACCTCCGTCTGATGACGTTTCAAAAAATTTGCGTGCCTTGGGGATTTCATTGCGGTTCGGAAAGCCTGTTGGTGGTCAGACCGGTACGCCGGATCCGGCCCTCGACCGCAATATTGACCTGGGCGCCGGCAAATACCTCGTTCCAGCGGTTTTGCATTGACGCCCACTCCCGTTTATATTTCCTGTGGAATGCCTCCCCAAAGCCGAATATGTCCACCCCGTATTCCAGCTGGGCCTTGTTTAAAGCCCCCCTGGCTATGTTTTCGATCTCCCTGGACATTGCTTTTTCAATGGCCTTATAAATGACCGGGTTGGTTAATTTTTCTTTTGATTGTTGCTCCCAGAGAGTGCCTTCCATTTTCATCCATACATCAAACCAGACGCTTTCACCGTCGAAAAAAGCTTCCACCCTGGTATTACCCCGGGTGATATTGATGGATATTTTTTTACCCGGTTCGACCGGAGAGGGAACGGTGACCACCCCTCTTTTTATTTCGTCTTTGAGCCAGAGCAGTCCTCTGGTTTCGCGCACGTTCAGCCAGCCCACCAGTTTATCATCTTTAAAAATTCCTGTGCCGGTAAGGGTGATTTCGGCATGGGTTCCAACAGGTGGTTGTTGTGCCCCTTTGTAGCCCTGGGGAATGTTTTCCACCATTCCCGGACCCTGCGGCCTGCCCGACGCGGTCAGTTCGACGCGGGGCAGCGCGGGGTTGGTGCCCTTACTGGCCAGCATCATGCTCAAGTCCTTCAACATTACCGGCTCACCCACTCTCATCCTGAGCATTGACCCGGCGGACTGGGCCGATGTGTTTTCCAACTGGGAATGGCTGTTTAACACGTCCTCGGCCTTCCCCCGGGCCACCATGACCCAGAGGGTTTCCCGGGCCGTGGGTGAGCGGGTGAAAAAATTGAATGCCTGCCGGATGCCCTCCCGGGCCAGTTCCTCACCGAAAACCAGGATCACGTTGTGACCCCAGTAAATGCTGCGGGAGACCCTTTTTTCCAGGTTCCGCTGGGCATCAAGCACCGTTTCCCCGTTCTCGGAAATTACCCAGGCATTGTTTTCCTGTGCCCCTGACGGCCTTTCCACCCCGCCGCCAAAGGCCCGGGGCCTGGCTAGCTGGACCGTCAACCGGATATCCCCGCCCGGGGCACGGTCAACTCCCGCTGCCATAACTATGGCCAACTGGCCCAGTTCTTTGCGGCCCCAACACCCTCCCTGCAAAACAAGCAAAACCACCAGGACAAGACTGCAAATTTTTTTAATCATGGTTTATCTTTCCCCCGTCCCGTGAACAGCGCGATAACCAGCAGACCCAGTGGAATTGCGAACTCAAAGGTAAAGAGGGCGTAAAAAGGCCAGACATCGCCGATAAAATGAAATATCTCCAGGCTGTTATCCCCGGCCATAATCGAAAGGGCCGCCAGGATTACCCCCACCGGCAATACCAGGGGCCGAAAATCACAGAGCTTCAGCCAGCGGGCGCTGCCCAGCACGATCACGTAATAGAAAAAAGCGATCTTAATATACCCTCCGGTGATCCAGACGGCCACAATAAACGGATCCATTCGTTCTATGACGTTGGCGATGTTGATTACCCTGGTTACATTTAAAACCGGGTAAGCCATGGCGGCGATGCCGGGACCGAATACTGCCAGGCTGCCCACAACCAGAAAAGCAAAAATCAATCCCACCGCCACAACGGATATCAAAGCTATGCGCCGTGCCTCTCCGGGCCGGACCAGGAAGGGGACAATCATGGCAAAGGTGCTGATTTCCCCGTACCAGGCCAACGGAGCCAGGGCGCCCTTGAAAATGTGCATGGCGCCGGATTCCCAAACCGGCAAAAGCCTTCGTAAATCCATCTCAGGCGTGGCCAGAACAAAAATTAACACGATTGAAAACAGGATCAGCGGCAGAAACACCTGGTTCACCCGGGCCATCACCTCCAGACCCTGGGTGATGATATAAGCCGCGATGGCTATAGCAATAATGTTCACAACAACAATAGGTGTTTCGGGTATGAAAGCGTTTACCATAAAATCGCCAAATTCTCTGACCATAATGGAACAAATCTGGATAAACCAGAGCAAGTATAAAAGGCCCAGGATTTTACCCGCCCACCGGCCCAGGATGGCCTCCGGGTATTCAATCAGGATTTTCCCCGGGAACAGGGAGGCAAGCTTTGCCGTCAGCCACGCTACGGGCAGCGCCAGCAAAGTGGCCAACAGGGAAGATAGCCACGCGTCCTGCCTGGCGTGGGTGGCGGTAATGGCGGGGACGCTGAGTAACGCCGTGGCAAAAATCATGGTAATGTTTAAAAGTATGGCCTGTGTACTGTCAATTTTGCCCTTTTCAACCAAAAAAATCACCATCCCTATCGCCGGCCCGGCCGGGGAGGCTCAGGCTTTAATCCGGGTATCTCCCGGCGCTGGTCATTTTGTCCGATAAGGTGCGGCCGCCTGCGCATGGACCACCAGGGTAACCGCACCGCGCTATCCTTTAAATCTCCTTGGATGGTAGGAGCCACCGGCGCCAGGTAAGGCACCCCGAAGGAACGCATTCCGGCCAGATGTACCACGATGATCACAATGCCGGAGATGAGGCCGAGCAACCCCAGGGAAGCGGACAGGAACATCAGGGGAAACCGCAGCAGGCGCAGGGTAATGCTGCCGCTGTAATAGACGGTAAAGGAAGCCATGGCCGTTAGAGCCACGACGATGATGGTGGCTCCGGCCACCAGCCCGGCCTGGACCGCGGCCTGGCCGATGATCAAAGCGGCTACGATGCTTACCGCCTGGCCGACGGGGCGGGGCAGGCGAATTCCGGCCTCCCGGATGATTTCAAAGGCCACCTCCATGAAAAACGCCTCTACAAAGACCGGGAAGGGCACCGCTTCTCGCTGGGCGGCGATACTCATGAGCAGCGGCGTGGGCAGCATTTCCGGGTGAAAAGATATTATGGCGATATAAAGCGACGGCAGAGTTAGCGCGATAACCAGGAAGATGACCCGCAGTACCCGGATCGCGGAGGCAAAAAGAAATTGCTCGTAATAATCGTCCGGGGTTTGAATGGCTTCAATGAATAAGTATGGTACGGTTAATGCAACCGGCGTGCCGTCCACCAAAATAGCCACCCGTCCTTCCAGCAAATTGGCGGCCACCCGGTCCGGGCGGTCGGTGTGAGCCATGGTGGCAAAGGGGGAGTACGGGTGGTCCCGGATCAATTCTTCAATGTAACCCGACTCCAGCACCCCGTCGATTTTAATCCTGGACAATCTGTCTTTTACTTCATGCACCAGGCCCTCGTTGACAATCCCCTTGATATAAACCAGCGCCAATTCCGTTTTGGTAACCTCCCCCAGTTTAAGCGTTTCGATTTTCAGGTTGGGGTTTTTGATTTTGCGCCGGAGCATGGAAGTATTAATGCGCAAAGTCTCCACAAAGGATTCCCGGGGGCCCCGTACCACCGTTTCGGTAATGGAATCTGCAACGGAGCGGGCCTCCCATCCCCGGCTGCCGTTGATCAGGGCGATGGCGTGGCCGTCTACCATTAAAACGGTATCGCCGGACAAAACAGCATCCACCACGTCCTGTATTTTGCCGGTTTCCTGCACTTGATGGACGCACAGGCCCCTCATTTTTACATAATGCAGGGCGTTATTCCGGGTAATTTCCATGTTATCGGTGGCCATGGGCACATTTAGGGCCAGGGCCTTCATAATCTGTTCGCTGACCAGGGTTTTGTCCACCAGCCCGTCGGTGTAGACCAGGGCCAGCTTGATCTGCTCCCGCTGGGCAAAAAGGAATTCCCGGAAAACCACATCGCTGCAGTTCTTGAAAATTCCCTTAAGCTGCTTGAGATTGCTTTCGATATCCGTGCTCAAGAGCAGGTTTTGAACGGGTTGTTCCGTGGTTTCCCGGTTGCCGCCCGCCGGGTTTTGATCCTTGGCCCGGGAATTTGTGCCTTTGGGGCGCCTGGGCTTTTTGAATAAGATCATGTGCCAACCCCTTTTAAAAAACAATTCAAATTTATTTTGCACAAATGGTGGCTAATTATGAATTTATTTCAAGCGACACATATTTCTTGGAGTGGAGGGAAAGATGGTTTTAGGTGTTGTGTACAAAGTGGACCCGCGGGCGATCAGGGAGGATTTAAGCCACGCCTGGTACGCGGACCGGGGCGCCCCCCGGCCTCCCGACCAGGGGGAGACCGTGCCTGACCGGGAAAAGGAAGGCGCCTATTCCTGGGTGAAGATTATTGGAGCACATTGCTTAAATGCCGTTATGTTATTGCCGTCGACAGCATGCTGGGGGGCGGTTCGCCCGGAACTATCTATATGGTCAAGCCGGAAGAGATAAACCGGGCTGGTGCGGCGGTGCCGGGGTTGCGGTATGAAATTCATTTTCTGGATGTCCTTGAAATGGCTGCTGTTCACAGCGCCCGGTCCGGAGTAACTATTATCGGTGTGGAGCCGGGGGAAATCTCGTTTTCCCTGGAACTTTCCCCGGCGATTGAAGCGAAACTGCCGGAAATTACCGGGGTGGTCAGGGAATGTTTGCAAAGTATGTTTGCCGGGTCATGATGGGGTGTAATTGATGAAACAAAGGGAGCTAATCGCCAAGCTAAACTGGTTTTATAGCCTGGAATTGAACCAGGTGGATCTGTATATCGCCCAGGCCCACGCCATGGAGGACATCTACCTGGCTAAAACCTTTGCCAGAATTGCCGCCATTGAGCAGCAGCACGTGGATAACATGGTCGCGGAAATAAAAAAGAGGGGATTCGAGCCCACCAAACTGGGAGACGTTGTTTCACCCCTGCTGGGTAAAACGGCGGGCTTTTTATCAGGGGCCATGGGCCCCAAAATGGCCTTGAAGATTAATATCACCCTGGAAGAAAAGGCTATGAAGGACTACAAGGATTTAATCCTCAGGGTGGGCGGAGACGAAAAACTTTTCAACGTGTTGTGGAACAATTTGATCGATGAAGACTTGCACAGGGCCTGGTTCGCCAACAAGTTAAAGGAACTGGAGCAGCTTTAACTGTTTGCGGACACCTGGTGGTATCCCTTGTTATTGACGCTAGATAGGGCAACGGTTAATAAGCGCGGCTGATGCCGGCAATTTGAGCCGTTTGTTCGTCCATGGCAAATAGATCGTCCCTGTTTACCGAGCCTGTTGCTTTTTTGCCCAGAGCCCTGGTGGCGATTTTCATTTCCTCTACGGACGACAACAGATATGCTGCCAGGTTGCGGGCTCCCTTTTGGACATCAAGCTTATGTTTATCCTTGCCCAGTTCGAAAACCACCTGGACGGGGGGTTCGTAGGGCAGGGAATGAAAAACCTGGGTGTGCGTCATGGCCCAGAGGGCGATGGTGCCGATGGCCACGGCGTCGGCGCCCAGGGCCAGGGCTTTTAAATAGTCTCCCGGCGTTTTAAGCCCGCCCCCGATGATTAGGCTGATCCTGTCTTTCACCTGTTGTTGTTCGAGGAAACGGGCGGCCCGGCATAAGGCATAAATGGTGGGCAGTCCGAAATCATCTTCCAGGATGGGCGCCGCGCCGGCGGTGCCGCCCTGGGCGCCGTCCACCGTCACAAAATCCGCGCCCGCTTCCAGGATGTAAGCCAGGTCTTTTTCCAGGTCATTGCCGGCCGCGATTTTTACTCCCACCGGCACGCCTCCCGTAATTTCCCTGATCTCCTCCACCAAGTTGCCCAGTTCCCGGGGCGATTTAATTCCGGGCATCCGGGCGTGAACGACGGCGTCTTCTCCCGGTTTTAGTCCCAGCAGCCGGATCAACTTGGGCTCCATTTTGTCTTGCTTGAATGTTTCCCCGGTACCCGCCAGCGCCCCTTGTCCCAGCTGAATTTCAACTGCATCTGCCCTTTGTAAAATTTCCGGTTCTTTGGACCAGTTGCCCCGGTTGTACTGGATAATCAGGTATTTGGCTGCTTTCCGCTCTTCGGGGAGGTAGGGGCCGTGACCGGTGTTTGTGGCTGTTCCGGCCATGGCGGCGCCCCGGGCCAGTGCAACTTTGGCCTTGTCGCTCAAAGCGAAGCCGTAGGCCATTCCCGAGACGAGGATGGGGATGGCCAGGCGCAGGGGGCGCCGGGCGCGCCTGCCCAGCACCACCGAAGTGTCCACTTCTACATTTTCGGGGGTGGGGAAAGTGTCCAGCTGAGCGACATTGAACATGATGTTGCTGAAATCGGGAAATTGTTTGGGGCCGCCGAAGGGCCGCTTTATTTTTTTCCCCAGTTCCGCTCGGAGGTTGGTTTCAACGATTACCTGGGGTGTTATTCGCGCACCGGCTGAAAAAGCTTCCCACAGGTTTTCCTCATATGGCTCGGTCATAAAACGGGTAGTTACACTTTTCGCCAGGCGGCCCGCCAGCAACCGCCCGAGCAATACGGCGCCCGCCGTTACCGCGCCCGCTTTCAAAAGCCCGGCTGGAAGGTTGTTTTTTTTCCGCTTGCCCAAGTTGTAAAATTCTCCTTGGAATATATATTTTTCTAAAACTATTATTCCAAAAATATTCGGGATCATGCGCGCGCCCTTAAAAAACAATTAACCCCTTCTGTAAATAGAAGGGGGTCTTTAAATTAAGCAAACCGTTCCGTGGGGGATTTCCTGCGTCTTGCCCCTGAACCAGAACCATCTCTTTTCTTCTTTTTGGCAATATTTCGACGGGCTGGCGATGAAAATTTTATCATAATGATGCTCTTCACTCATTTCCTTGATTTTTTCGTCTTGATCCCGGCTGGTCACGATAATCTGGGGATCGAGGCCCGATTCCTTGAAAATGGGGATGATTTTTTCATCCAGCACTCTGCTTCTCAATCTGTCCGTCACCATTTTGTATTCCCAGTCCGGCATCCAGAAACAAAGCCCGGGAACATCGGGGTACATTTGGTTGCACGGGGGATTGACATAAAGAACATCCATTTGGGAGTTCTCACATTTGGACAACCATATCGCTTTCCTTACCGCTTCTATCGAGTAGTCGGCGCCGTTAACCACCAGCAGCATTCTGGTCATCAAGATCACCTCCAGGGTTTATAAAAATTTTTAATGTTTTTGTTTAACAACATGTTATTCCCCGGAGCTGGGTTTTTCAACGGATTTGGGGCGTTTTGACCGATTTCGCCTGTGTCCGGTTTTTTTAACATGTCGAAATTTTCACTTGGGCCGGCGCATAGAGGTTACCCCATTCGCTTCAGAAAGCCACCGGATCGCTGCCACTGGGGTGATTTTCATCCTTCTGCTGGTGGCGCTTGCGGCATGAGTATCTATCCTATGGGTAACTATTCGTATTTTATCTTTATTGCTTAAAGGAAATAATCATTAACGGAGGAAAATATACTATAACGCTGATTTGGCCGGGGGTTGGAAAATGGCCTGGTTGTCGAAACGGCTGGCGGCGGTTGCCGGGCACGTGCCGCAAGGGGCGGTGGTGGCGGACATCGGTACCGACCATGCGTATTTGGCGATACACTTAATTGGTGAGGGCAGGGCTTCCCGGGTTGTGGCGGGGGACGTCAACCGGGGCCCTTACGAAGCCGCGCAGGCCAATGTGCGGTCCCGCGGGTTGGAGCAATCCATCGACCTGCGGATCGGCGACGGGTTGAAGGTTTTAAAGCCGGGCGAGGTTGACGTTGTTGTGCTGGCGGGCTTGGGAGGCTGCACCATATGTAACATTTTGGACGATGGGCGGCCGGTGCTGGAGCGGCTGAAGAGGCTGGTTATCCAGCCCATGCGCGATACCGCCCTGGTGCGCCGCTGGCTGCTGGAAAATGGCTGGCGCCTGGCGGATGAGGAAATGGTTTGCGAAGACGGGCATTATTATGTGGTCATCGTGGCCGAGCCGGGGGCGGAAATAATCAAGGATGATTTTTTACTGGAAGTGGGCCCGCGCCTGCTGGAAAAGCGTGATCCGGTGCTGCACGATTTTTTGGTGCAAAGGTTGTCGGAAATCAGAGCCGTACTGGAGGAAATCACAAAAGCCAGGGGTGACGGGGCGGGATGTAAGGCCGGCAGGCTGCGCCAGAAGGCGGAAAAAATCAAGGAGGTGTTGGAACAGTGGAGGTAAGGGCAGGTGATATTATTAAAGCCATGGAGAGGCTGGCACCGCCCGGTTTGGCCGAGGACTGGGACAACAGCGGGTGGCAGGTGGGTGATCCCGCCGCCCCGGTGCGTAAAGTTTTGCTGGCCCTTGACGTGACCCCGGAAGTGGTGGAAGAGGCGGAAAGCGGCGGTGTCCAGTTGATTATCTGCCACCACCCGTTGTTTTTCAAGGGGATTAAATTCGTACGCAGCGACGGGCCGGCCGGCGGCTTGGTTTACCGCCTGATCCGGTCCGGTATCGGTGTGTACGCGGCGCATACCAACCTGGACAGCGCCGGCGGCGGGGTGAACGACGCCCTGGCCCGGGCGCTGGGGTTGCTGGAAACCGGGGTTTTGAACCCCACTTACGGCAGGTTGTTGAAACTGGTTGTATTCGTACCCGTGGATTACGCCGGGCAGGTGCGCGAGGCCCTGGGCCGGGCGGGCGCGGGCTGGATCGGTAATTACAGCCATTGTACCTTTAACCTGCGGGGCACGGGCACTTTTTGCCCCCGCGAGGGCGCCAGCCCCTTCATCGGCTCCGTGGGGAAGCTGGAGCAGGTGGAAGAAGTAAGGATAGAGACAATTATCAGGCGGGAAGATAGCGAGCGGGTGGTGAAAGCCATGCTGGAAGCGCATCCTTACGAGGAAGTGGCCTATGATCTGTACCCGCTGGAGAACAAGGGCGCGCCCAGGGGGTTGGGCCGGTTGGGGGTGTTGCCGGGGGCTGTTTCCCTGGCCGAATTTGCCGGGACGGTAAAAAAAGTTTTACGGGCGGAATGTGTGCGCTACGGCGGGAATCCGGAAGCCAGGGTGGAACGGGTGGCGGTATGCGGTGGTTCCGGCGGCGATTTGTGGCCCCTGGCCCGGCAAAAAGGCGCCGACGTGCTGGTAACCGGCGACGTGCGCTACCATGCGGCCCGGGACATGCTGGCTGCGGGCATGAATTTTATCGACGCCGGCCATTTTGCCACCGAGCGGGTGGTGCTGCCGGCGCTGAAAGATAGTCTGGACAGGGCCTTGGAAAAGGCGGGCCTGGGCGTGGATATCACCGTTGCCCGGTGGGAAAAGGACGCCTGGGTTTGTATTTAGACCGTCCTTTGTTCAAGTGGATGGATAGTTCCAACGCCCGGGGAACAATTAGGGGGATGTGGTGATAATCATGAACTTTGAGAGAATAAAATTAATTGTCGGCGATAACGGCAGCCGATTTCCTTACTGTACGACCCTGTTCATCGAGGATGACGTTACAGTGGTGGTGGACCCTGGTGCCGGGGAGCGGCAGATGCGGGCTTTAAAGCAAAATTCCCCGGTGGATGTGGTGATTAACACCCACTACCATTTTGACCACATTTATCTTAACTATTTATTCGATGAAGCGGAAATCTGGATTAATACCGAGGAAGCTAATTGTTTCCGGGACAAATGGGAAATCGCACGGCGCCTCGGCATGTACGAGGTATACGGGCCCGCCTGGGTGGAACAATGGATTGAGCGGGTCGCCGATCCGCGTACTCCTTTGTCACCTTATTCGCCTATGAACCGGCATGAATGGTGGCTTTCCACGTCAAGGGTGGACCGGGAGTATGGCCCCGGCGAGGTGCTTGATTTCGGCCGCACCAGGGCGGAAGTGATCGGTGCGCCCGGGCATACCCGGGGTTTTTGTTATCTATATTTTCCGGAGCAAGGTGTAGTCTATGCACCGGATGTTGACTTGACGCCATTCGGCCCGTGGTATGGCGGCAGTGACGGAAGTATTGATCTTTTTTTGGCATCTGCCCGCAGGTTGATTGATCTTGAAGCCCGTCATTTCATTACCGGACACGAAAAGGGTGTTTTAACAAGGGAGGAATTCGTACCCCGCTTGGAAAAATACCTGGATGTGATTGATCAAAGGGACGAGCGGATTTTACAAATGATCCGTGAACCGGCCACCGTGGAACAAGTAACCCGAGAGGGTCCAATTTACGGGAAAAAGTACCTGGTGGACCCGTGGATATACATGTGGGCTTACCTGATGGTTGAAAAACACCTTGAGCGGCTGGTAATGACCGGCCGGGCAATGAAAGCGGGCGATAAATATATTGCCAAATGATGGGGGTTGGTTTGAATGCGGCTGGCTGATCATGTTACCGTGCTGGGCAACCGGCACTTTTACCTTTACGCCGTTGGCTCCGGCCCGGCGGTAATCCTGGAGGGTGGGGTGAGTGCGGTGGTGCCGGCGGTGGCGAAACAGGCGGAAACCGCCGTTTCCCCGGGCGAAGTGGGCCACCTGGTGGTCATGCACGCCCATTTTGACCACGTTTGCGGCATCCCGGGGCTGCGCAAAATTTTTCCGAACGCCAGGGTGGCGGGTTCGGCGGAGGCGGGCAAGGTGCTGCGTCGCTCCAAAATTGTGGCGCGTTTTTTCCGGGAGGATGCCGCCGTAACCGGGGCGATGCGGGAGCAAGGGCTGCTGGAGGGACCGCCCGGACCCGCCGCGGAAACCATGGAAATTGACCGGGAGATTAACGACGGGGAAAAATGGGATCTGGGGCAGGGGGTAACGCTCTACTTTTACCATGCTCCGGGGCACAGCCCTTGCAGTATCATGGCCTATCTACCCGGAGGAGAAGTGCTGTTCAGTTCCGACTCCGCCGGTTTTCCCATCAGTGACAATCGCCTGTTTCCCATTTTTTTTGCGGGGTACGGGGATTATCTTAAAACCATTGACCGGATGAGGGAGTTACCCGTACAAATTCTGGCCGGGGCGCACGAGCAAATTGTGCGGGGCCGGGAACAGGTGCGCCGGTTCCTGGACCTGGCCCGGGCCGAGGCGGAACGGCTGCGGGAAACCGTGGTCGACGCGCGGCGCAGGGGCCTGGACGTTCAAGCCACCGCCGGTTTGCTTTTTGAACAATACTACACCGGAAATCTGTTGATTTATTCGGAACAAAATATCCGTCTTTGTTGCGAGATTTTAACCAGAAGATCACTGGAAACCGAGTGTGTCTCATAACAAATTTTTCGCGCGCTTTGCACCATTTTCGAAAGGTGGTTTTCCCGTTGCGGGAATACAAAATCGACAAACTGGCGGAAACCTTTAACCGGGTGACATTATATTACGATTGGTTTTTTCCCGCCACGAAACAAGAAGATTGTCCCACTTTATCGGGATGTACCTTTGCAGCGCCCGGGATTGAATCACCGGGGGTGTGACAATAATCACAGCAATAACGGGTTTATTGTCACAATTTTCATTACTAATGCGGGATAAAATGGATGTATAAAAATTTTACCCCGGGAGGTATTGTGAACATGAACAAATTACCGGGCAATTGTTTGACTACTGCCATGGGCATTTTGCCCCATAATGATATAGATGAGGCCCTGCGGGTATCTTTATCCGTGGATATACCCTTCTGGCCGCAGCTTCCCAGGTACAGCTTTTTTGAGGATATGTACGTACAGGTAAGTGAGAACTTTCCCGGCATCAGGTTGGACCTGGCCAAACAAAGAATTTGGTTGAACACGGATGGGTTTTACGAGGAGCTTGGCGACTACGCGGTGCGGAGCGAGGACGATCACACCTTTAAACTCTCCGATAAATATTCCGTGGCCTTCAATGCCTTTCTGGAACAGGATTTAAGCAAGTTCAAGCTGGTGCGCGGGCAAAATATCGGGCCCCTGAGTTTCGGGTTGAAAATTGTGGATGAAAACATGAAGCCAATCATCTATAACGATGAAATCCGCTCCTTTTTATTTGATTTCATTGCCCGTAAGATTAATATGCAGTACCGCCAGCTGCTTGAAGTTCACCCCATGCCGTTTGTCTGGGTGGATGAACCCGGCCTGGAGATACTTTTTGGTTCGTTTACCGGTTATCCCAGTGACCTGGCCAAAAAGGATTTCAAGGCGTTTCTGGACGCCCTGGAGGGGCACCGCGGAGTACACCTGTGCGGCAACCCGGACTGGTCCTTTTTGCTGAGCGGGTTGGATTTGGATATTCTATCGGTGGACATTTTTGGCAACGGGCACATTTTCACCCGTTATGTGGAAGAGATTAAAGCTTTCCTGGAGGGGGGCGCGATTATTTCCTGGGGGATAGTGCCGACACTGACTGAGGAACTGGACGCCTGCACTGTGGACGCATTAACCGCCAAACTGGAAGAATACTGGCGTTACCTGACCTCAAGGGGCGTTGACCTGGAAACCATCCTGGACCGGGCTTGGCTGGCGCCGGCCCGCTGCTGCCTGGTCAACGCCGACGGTGCCGCCACCGTGGAGAGAGCGTTTAAAGTTGTCAACCGGGTGGCTGCCCGGTTAAGGGAGAAATACGGGGTGGCTTGAAACTGACAGGTTTTCTCATCTGGCAGGTTTGAATAAAATATTATAGAATAATCAATAGAATAATCAATAACGGTGATTAAAATTGAAGGACGAGATTTTAAAAAAATTGGCCGGGCTTAAGCAGGATTTGCTGGGAAAGGACAATTACCTGGTTTCGGCGGTGCTTTTACCGTTAATCAAAGGTGATAACGGCATGGAAATATTGTTTGAAGTGAGATCCAGGCGTCTGGAAAGACAGCCGGGAGAAATATGTTTTCCTGGCGGCAGGGTGGAGGATGTTGAACTGGATAACCCGGGCGCCGCTGCGTTGCGGGAGGCTGCCGAGGAACTGGGATTAAAAGCGGGTGATATTCGGATTATAGCCCCGCTGGATTTTTTGACCACCCCCATGGGGGTGGTCGTTTATCCTTACGTGGGGGAAGTGTTGTTTCCCGAGCGCATTGTTCCCAACCGGGGAGAAGTGGAAAGCCTGTTCACGGTACCCCTGGCCTATTTACTGGAAAACCCTCCCCAAGTCAGCCATGTCGAGGTGGCGACCCGTTACGGGGAAGACTTTCCCCTGCACAGGGTGCCGGAGAGATACGGCGGGGGATGGCAAAAACGCTGGTCTTTTCCAACGTACATATACGAGTACGGTGATTACTTCATCTGGGGCATTACGGCCATTATTCTGCATCACTTTATAAATAAAATTAAAAGCTGATCATTTTATTTTACCATTTGGAACGGGAAACCCCTGCCGGTACGCAGGGGTTTCTTTCTGTTATCTTTTAATCACTTGACAATCTCGGCCCGGTCAAAATAGGTAAATCCAAGCATTGATTTAACCAGCCCTTTTACATATGGCTTGATCATGCAGTTTTCCGTGTAATGCAAAATGGGAATCATGATGGCGTCTTCCATGATCATTTTTTCCGCCTGGTGTAGAGTCCTCATTCGCTCTTTCTCGTCGGTCGATAAGCGGGCCTGTTTGATTAGCTCGTCGTATTGCTTGTTGCTCCAATGGGCGTCATTATTGCCGTTGCCGGTGGTGAACAAATCCAGGAAGGTCATGGCGTCGTTATAATCACCGATCCAGCCGTGCCTGGCGATTTGGAAGTCGCCGTTTTGCCTGGTATTGATGAACACGGCCCATTCCTGGTTCTGAACAGTAACGTTTTCAATACCCAGGTTCTTTTTCCACATTTCCAGGATAGCCTCGGCAATGATTTGATGCTCTTCGCTGTTATTATAAATTAAGGTCACGTCCGGCAGGCCCTTGCCGTCGGGATAGCCCGCCTCGGCCAGCAGCCGCCTGGCTTCTTCTGGCTGAGCCTTAACGGGGAAGAATGCGCCGCCCACCTCGCGGAAATCCTTGCCCGCCGCAGTGTCGGGCACTCCGGGGGCTACGAACGCGGTTGCGGGGATGCCGGATTTTCTCACTTTGGTGGTAATGTCTTCCCGGTCAATGGCCAGGGCGAAGGCCTTTCTTACTTTGGGATTGTCGAAGGGCGGCTTGGTTACGTTGAAACAATAATAATACGTGCCCAGCTGTTTGAACATGTGGAACTCGCCGGTCTTCTTCAGGTTATCGATTTCGTTCAACGGGACGTCGTCAATGATGTCCAGTTCGCCGGCCTCGTAACCCGCCAGCATGGTGCTTGCTTCAGCGATGAAGGTTTCAATTATCCCGTCGATTTTAACCCTGTCCTTGTCCCAATAATTTTCATTTTTAACGAACTTCATATGGTCCTTGCTCTGCCATTCAGTCATCTTGAAAGGCCCGTTACCGATATATGTTTCGGGTTTTAATGTCCACTGGTCGCCATACTGTTCAATGATATCCTGCCTCACCGGGAACAGGGTGGGAAATGCGGTCAGGTTCAAAAAGTACGGGGTGGGGGCGCTTAATTCAACTTCCAGGGTGTAATCGTCCACAACCTTGATCCCCAGGTCCTCGGCTTTGGCTTTCCCCTCGTTGAATTCGGGCGCGTTTTTAATATAAAACAATTGGTAACAGTATTCGGCGGCGGTATCGGGGTTGAGGGCCCGCTTCCAGGCGTAGGCGAAATCCCCGGCGGTAACCGGTTTGCCGTCCGACCACTTGGCGTCTTTTCTGAGGTGGAAGGTGTATTTTGTTTTATCGGGGGATATATCCCACGACTCGGCCACACCGGGGACAGGTTCGTCTTTTTCGTTCAGCGAGGTCAATCCTTCGAAACAGGCAATGATTATGGTACCCCCGTTAACGGTGGTGTTCAAGGCCGGGTCGATGGATTCGGGTTCCTCACCGTGGTTGTGCCGGATGAACTTGAGTTCACCCTGGGCGGTGTCTTTGCCCTGGCTTGCACCGCCGCATCCTGCTGCCAGGATCACCAGCAGGGAGAGTGCTGCCAAAAGTAACAACAATCGCCTCATTCTTTACAAACAACTCCTTTTCTCGATCTATCAGTAAAACAATTCTTTAAAATTTATTTATTTCCTTTAGTTCTCCTTCTCTTTTTCTTTTTTGATTTGATGCCGGTTTAATGACATATTCCGACAGATTAGCCGGAATATCCATCATGCGCCAGGTAACAGGCTACGAAATGCCCTGGCTCCACTTCCTTCATTTCCGGGGTGGACTCGCCGCACCCGGTCCGGGCATGGCGGCACCTTGTTCTGAACCTGCACCCTTCGGGCGGGTTGATCGGGCTGGGGACATCGCCCTCGAGAATAATGCGCTGCTTTTGATCCGCTGTGTCGGGATCCGGAACGGGAATTGCCGATAACAATGCCCTGGTGTAAGGGTGCAAGGGGTTTTGATATAGATCATTGCTGGACGCCAGTTCCACCAGTTTACCAAGGTACATGACTCCAATCCTGTTGGATATGTGTTTAACCATGGACAGGTCGTGAGCAATAAATAAATAAGTCAACCCCAGCTTGCTTTGCAGGTCTTCCAGAAGGTTGACCACCTGGGCTTGGATGGATACGTCCAGGGCCGATAGCGGTTCGTCACAGATAATAAACTCCGGTTCCACCGCCATAGCCCTGGCAATGCCGATCCGTTGCCTTTGCCCGCCGCTGAATTCGTGGGGATAACGGCTGGCGTGTTCGGGGCTCAATCCCACCTTGTTTAAAAGTTCCATAATCATTTCTTTCCGCTGGCGTCCCGCGGCAATGCCATGGATATCGAGCGGCTCGCCAATGATGTCGCCGACGGTCATTCTCGCGTTAAGGGAGGCGTAGGGATCCTGGAAAATCATCTGTATTTTTTTGCGGAGGGGAAACATTTGCTTTTCGGTGAAGTTGGTGATATCCAGGCCGGCGTAGACGATTTTGCCCGCCGTTGCCGGATAAAGCCTGATAATGGTCCGGCCCACCGTGGTTTTACCGCAACCGCTTTCCCCCACCAGTCCCAGGGTTTCCCCTCTGTGGATCTGAAAGCTGACATCATCCACCGCTTTGACGACGGTTTGGCGTTTCCTGAAAAACCCGGGACGGGACGCAAAATATTTTTTAAGATGAGATACCTCCACTAAAATTTCTTCCCGGTTCAAATTCAAATACTCCTTTCCACCCGGGGCGCCAGGGGATGATACAGCCAGCAGGCGGCCTTGTGCGCCGAACTAAACTCCGTGTAAGAGGGTCGTTCTTCCGCGCAAATCAGCATGGCATGCTCGCACCGCGGGTAAAAAGGGCAGCCCGCGGCGGTGTTGAGCAAATCGGGCGGTTGCCCGTCGATGGGCTTGAGCCGTTCCTTTTGTTTTGCCCGGATACCGGGAACCGACCTGAGTAACCCCCGGGTATAGGGGTGCCTGGGGCGGTAAAAAATGTCCCTTCGATTCCCCTGCTCAATAATTGAGCCGGCATACATCACAATCACCCGGCTGCAAACCTCGGCCACCACGCCCAGGTCGTGGGTAATCAGGATTATGGAAGTGCCGGTTTTGTCCCGCAGGTCTTTCATCAGTTCAATAATCTGGGCCTGGATGGTTACATCCAGGGCGGTGGTAGGTTCGTCGGCGATAAGCAGCTTGGGACGGCAGCATAAAGCCATGGCGATCATGACCCGCTGTCTCATACCGCCGCTGAATTCATGCGGGTACTGGTTGATTCTTTTTTCCGGGCTGGGAATGCCCACCATGGCCAGCATTTCAATTGCTTTTTGCCTGGCTTCGTCACGGCTCAACCCCCGGTGGCGCACCAGCGGTTCCATGATTTGGTTCCCCACGGTGAAAACGGGGTTAAGGGATGTCATGGGGTCCTGAAAGATGATGCTGATTTCATTACCCCTAATTTTTTGCATCTCTTTTTCCGGCAGGTTGATCAGTTCCTTTCCTGCAAAGAGAATTGACCCACCAACTATTTTCCCGGGAAAGGGCAGCAGGTTGATGATGGATAAAGAAGTTACGCTCTTGCCGCTACCGGATTCCCCCACTATGCCAATGACTTCCCCCGGCCCGACGGCAAAGCTGACTCCGTTGACGGCTTTAACCTCTCCCAGGTGAGTAAAGAAGGAGGTGTGCAAGTCTTTGACTTCCAGTATATTTTTCATGGCCGCTCCTTCCTATTTTCTCAAGCGGGGATCCAGGGCGTCCCTGAGCCCGTCCCCTAAAAAGTTGAACGCCAGCATTGTGATCGATATGGCCATGGCCGGGAAGAAAAGTATGTGCGGGTACGACCTGATGGCCGGGAGCGCGTCGGAAGCCAGCACACCCCAACTGGCCATGGGTACCGCCACGCCCAGGCCGAGAAAGCTTAAAAAAGCTTCGGTGAAAATAGCCATGGGGATATTCATGGATATGGTGATAATGATGGGGCCGATGCAATTGGGAATCAGGTGTCTGAACAGGATCCTTTTGGAATCTGCGCCCAGGACCCGCGCGGCCATGACAAATTCCTGCTCTTTCAGGCTGAGCACCTGGGCCCGTACGATCCGGGCCATGTCCATCCAGTATACCAGGCCCAGAGCGATGAAAATGCTTTTTAGCCCGGGCCCGATTAAAACCATTAATAAAATAACGTAAAGGATCAGGGGGATGGAGTAAAAAATGTCCACGATGCGCATCATGATATTATCCACTTTACCCCCGGCGAGACCGGCGATGCCGCCGTAGATCACGCCCACGGTAAGGTTGATTAAACTGGCCACAAAGCCGACGGCAAGCGAAATTCTAGCTCCGTAAAGCACCCGCACAAATAAATCGCGGCCCAGGGTATCGGTTCCGAACCAAAACTCTTTGCAAGGCCCGAGCCCTTGTTTGTCGAGAAATTGATCTGAATAGGAGTAGGGTGAAAAAACCGGCCCGAAGATGGCGAGCAGGATAATGAAAATAATTGTATACAAGCCGAGCATGGCCAGTTTGTTTTGTTTTAACCTGCGCCGGGCGTCCTGCCAGTAAGTTTCGCCCTGCCTTGTCGACTTAATGGTTTCTTTTATGCCGGCGGGCAAAGGTTTGAATTTGTCGGGACTGATACCGAATACCGGCAGCTTTTCCATCCTGGTTCTTCCTCCTATTTTCCGAGACGGATGCGCGGGTCGATAAAACTATATACAACGTCCACGATGAAATTCATCAGCACCAGCAAAGTAGCGTAAAAAACAGTTACCCCCATGATTGTGGTATAATCCCTGTTACTGATGCTGGTTACAAAATGCTGTCCCAAACCGGGAATGGCGAATATTTTTTCGATGACGAAGGAACCCGTCAATATTCCGGCAATTAAAGGTCCCAGGTAGGTAACAATGGGAATTAAAGCGTTTTTTAAAGCGTGTTTGTACACTACTACCCGCTCGGGCAAACCCTTTGCCCTGGCGGTACGGATATAATCCTGCTGTAAAACTTCCAGCATACTGGAACGGGTAAGGCGGGCGATGTAGGCGGTATAGTAGCCTGCCAGGGCTATGGCCGGCATAATTACGCTTTTCCAGGAGATCCACCTGGAGGTGGGGAGCCACCCCAACTTTACCCCGACGAAATAAATAAGCAGGGTGGCGATGACGAAATTGGGCATGGCTACACCCAGGGTGGCGAGGAACATGGCCAGGTGGTCCTGCCACTTATTTTGCCTTAATGCGGAAATAATGCCCGCCGGAAGGCCGATGAGCAGCATAATGGCCAGTGAGGCCAAACCAAGCTGGGCTGAAACGGGAAAACCGTCGGCAATGATTTTATTAACCGTAACTCCCTGGTATTTGAAGGAAGGTCCCAGATCCCCCCGGGCCAGGTTTTTTAAGTAGTCGATATACTGTTTCCACAGCGGGTCGTTAAGGTGATACCTTTTTTCAATGTTTTTTTTCACCGGCTCGGGAAGAACTTTTTCCCTGGTGAAGGGCCCGCCGGGAATGGCGTGCATGAGCGCAAAAGTAATGGTGATAATCAACCAAATGGTTATAATAGATGTCGCCAGTCTTTTTACTATGTAAGTGAGCATTGCATTCCCCTTGTTTAACTCCAATGTAATCTGAACAGTTAAGTTATAAAAGCGTTATTTCAGGATGAAATGAACGCAAAAAATTATCGAGAAGAAAAAGGTGATTCAATATTAAATGTCTAACACTGGTACATAAAATCTTCTTTTAACAATTTCCATATTTTTTGCATTTTACCTCCAAAAATATGTTTGATGTGTTTTAATTTTAATTTGAATGACTTAGTTCGAGGAATTATTTGCCTGTCTGTATGATAATTCAGAAATTTGTCGTAAATTTTATAGCTAGTTGGTAATTTATGGCTTGCTTTGGACATGGTAGGGTGGTATAATTGCTTAAAATTTTATTATCTCAAAAATATTGGGTTTTGAACAGGTTGAAATGGGATTTTTTTAAATAATATTTTTTATTCATGCCACCCAGACAACCATGTCACCAAACATAATTGTAAGGGCAGGTGTTTTTAACCTGCTGCCAAAGTACCAATCAATGCATTATCAATAAGCAGCAAAGGTTGTAAAACACTGACATGCTGGGAGGCAGACATCTTGGATTGGCACAAGATTTTATTTAATTTATATTTTACAGGTGTATCTTTAGCGGGTTTAGTAATACTAGCTTTTGCTTTTCAAAATCTAAACCCTGATAATATTTACGTCTATTTGTTCTGGATAGCGGTTTTTGTTATAGCAGAAATGAAAACTGTCCCGTTTGATGTGAAAGGTGGACAAGTATCCGTCGGATTTGCGATAAACCTGGCTATGTTAATGATCTACGGGACCTCGAGCAGCATTGTTATTACAAGTGTCGGCAGTGCTCTTGCAGATATTATCGGCAGGCGGGGCTGGCAAAAGATGGTTTTTAATACTGCTCAATATTCAATCAGTTTGTTTGCGGCCGGTATGGTATATGAAAAGTTAAGTCCTACAGATCAGCATATTTTAGCTGTCAACCAATATATTGTCCCCTTCATTTTCACAACGCTTACATTTGTTATTTTCAATATTACTCTCGTGGCGATAATTGTATCGTTGTCCCTTAAAATAGCTTTAATTGATATTATTAAAATGGATTTGGGGATGAACGTTCTTTTTCTGACATCCCTGGCGCCATTAAGTTTATTGATGGTAATCTTATACATCAATGAACCCTGGAGTATAATATTGATTTTGCCGCCACTTGCCCTGTCTCATAATAGTTTTAAAAATTATTTAAAATTACGACAGCAAACCAGAACAACGATAGAACTGCTAGCTGATGTTGTGGATAGACGGGACCCTTATACGGCCAGCCATTCTTTTAGGGTAGCCAAGTACGCTGAGCAAATAGCCAGACAGATGGGGTTGCCGTATGAGCAGATTGAAAATGTAATTATGGCCGGTCGGGTGCATGACTTGGGCAAGATAGGTGTCAGTGATGATATTCTTCTTAAGCCGGCGCCTCTTACTGATATTGAGTACAAGCAGATGAAGAATCACCCGAAAATTGGTTATAATATCCTTTCCTCCTTAGAAATGTACGAAAACTTGTTATCCTTTGTGTTGTATCATCATGAACGCATGGACGGTTGTGGGTATCCCCATGGATTAAACGCAAACTCCATACCGTTGGGTGCCCGTATTCTGGCCGTTGCGGATAGCTTCGATGCCATGACCAGTGACAGGCCTTATAGAAAGGCTATGTCCGAAGAAAAGGCTTTTCTGGAGCTGAAAAAAAATAGCGGAACGCAGTTTGATCCGAAAGTGGTTGATGCTTTTATCGAAGTTTGGGAAAGAGAAAAAGCGGTTAGGGAGAGGTATCAGTAATGTTTTTTCTGATCATAGTAATAGTGGTAGCATTAATTGTTATTATTAGTGGAGGTAAATTGGAAAATTTAAAATATTGTTCGTTTAAGTGTTCGTGGTTGGTGTTAATTGCGGTAACATTGAAAATTATTAGCATCTCAAACCTTTACCAAGTTGTCGGGTTGTCACATAATATTATTCCATATTTGCGAGTTTTATCTTTATTGATGGTGGTTTTATTTGTTGGCTTTAATTATTCCTTGCGTGGTGTGCCTCTTGTGGGCCTGGGTTTAATTTGTAATGCGCTGGTTATTATTCTAAATGGTGGTAACATGCCTATTAATGCAAAGTTTGCGCACTTAACATCCACCGGTGACGAATTAAAATTATTAGAGTCCGGATTGCCGGTTAACAGTTTTGTTTTAACCTCCCCGGATACAAAGCTGGCAATATTGAGCGATATATTTCTAATGCCTGAGTGGGTGCCGATGACAAGATTGTTTAGCATTGGTGATGTTCTGATTACCATTGGGGCAATAATCTTTGTCACCTATTATTTAAAATATCATAATTATCCTGTTTCAAAAAAATACTTTAATTATTGAAGGAGGGATTAGGCATGCGTCGTTGGTTTCCCGTGCTGGTAATAGCTGCTTTTATACTGAGCAGCATCGCAGGCAACAGGTGGTAAACTAATCAGCTGAAAAAAATGAGTACATAATAATTGAGCTATGTAAGTAAAAAAAAATAAGAGAACGTTAGGAGGGATTAGGCATGCGTCGTTGGTTTCCCGTGCTGGTAATAGCTGCTTTTATACTGAGTAGCATCGCAGGCAACAGGTGGTAATCCAATAAGTGAAAGGAGTCAATGTACAAAATGCATAATCCTGCTTCAATTAGCAGGGTTATGCATTTTGTGTATTACAGCCAGGACTTCAACTTGTACTTATCCAGTATGGTCACCTGGCCTCGTTTAACCTCAATGGCTTTTTGCCGTTTAAAATCGTTAAGAATGCGATTGGCGGTCTCCCTTGAGGTGCCGATCAGGTTGGCCAGGTCCTGGTTGGTCAATGAAATGTCGATTAAAATCCCCTGTTCGGTCTGTCTACCTTGTTCCGAGGCCAAAAACAAAAGCATGCTGGCGGCCCGCCGGGTGGTATCCAGCAGCGCCAGTTCAATTAACTGCTGTTGGGATATGCGCAGGCGGCGGGCCATGATTTTCAGCAATCCCAGGGCGATGCCCGGGTTATTGCTGATAATTTTTTCCATGTCGGCGTTTCTGATCAAGCCAACGGTGCAATCTTCAATTACTTCGGCGGTGGCGGGGTAGGTGCCGTTATCGAACATGACAACCTCTGCAAATACTTCGCCCGGATTGATGAAATGAAGAATATGTTCGCGCCCATCGCCGGTCTGTTTGGTTACCTTGATCCTGCCGGATTTAACGAAAAACACCGCTTCCCCCGGCTCACCTTCCATGAAAATAATCCGCCCTTTTTGGTAGTTACGTTCAATGATGACTTTTTCCACTTCAGCCAGCTGGTCTTCGTTGAGATAGGCGAAAAGGGGAATCTTTTTGAGATAATGCAGGTTATTCGTCATTGCGCGCTCCTTGGTCAAGCATTTTTAATGCACATTATAACATATTAACGGTTGTAAAACACGGCGTTCAATAAATATAACCAAAGAATAAAAAGAATAAGTGAAAAGGCCGGATAATATTATCCGGCCTTGACCAGGCTGTAAAATTCATCGCCCAGTTTCGTAACACTGCAGATTTTGCTCTTGCCCTCGGTTGAAATTTCGACCAAACCAAGGGCGTACAACTGCATGATAATATGGTCCAATACAGCCCGTTTTACCCTGGCGGTGAGGGAAAGTTCCTCTTTGTTCATGCTGCCCTGTTCCAGCAGCGCCTGTAGCACCCTTTGCGCTTCATCAGGCAATCTTTCGTTCGCTTTGCGTAGAAAATCAACCAAACTCGTAGTGGAAACCATGTTTTTCCTTGACCTCCTATTTAACTAATTTTGATAATATTATGCGCACTTTTTGCTTGATTAATAAGCAAAAAAGCCCGGTTGAAACATTTTTTCAACCGGGCTTAAAAAATTTTCAGGTTTTGCTATAGTTTTTAGAGTTACATGGTAATTTTTAGGCAAACTCTATAAGAAGTTGAGGTTTCACTCAGGCGACCGGTGCCTGTGACCGCCGACCAATTACTCCAAACTTTCGCTGATTAATTCGCTGATGTCTTTGACAGCCATCTTTTCGTCCTTATCTATATTTTTCAGGCTGTCTTCCAGCATCACGATGCAATACGGGCAAGCGGTTACCAGCAAGTCGACTTCCTTGGTCATGGCTTCTTTGACCTTGGTGTCCGAGAAGCGCAGTCCCGCTTCGGTTTCCATCCAGATGCGGGCACCGCCTCCACTGCAGCACATGCTGTCGTCCTTGTTTTTATCAAATTCTGTGAATTGCAATTCCGGAATGGCGCTTAAAAGTTCCCGCGGCGCCTCGAAAACTTTGCTGTGCCTGCCGAGATAGCAGGGTTCGTGGTAGATGACTTTTTTGTTGATCCCTTTGACGGGCTTGATCTTGCCTTCTTTCAACAGTTCGGCAAACAGCTGGGTGTAATGAATTACTTCGAAGTCGCCTCCAAATGCAGGATACTCGTTTTTGAACGTGTAATAACAGTGAGGTGAAGTGGTAATAATTTTCTTAACCCCTTTGCTTTTAAACAGTTCAATATTGGATTCGGCCAGGTTGCTGAATTCCTCTTCGGCGCCAATCTTGCGCACGGCTTCGCCGCAACATTTCTCCTCGTTGCCGATGATGCCGAAGCTGACCCCCGCTTTTTGTAAAGTGGCGGCGATGGCGCGGGCGATTTTCTGGCTGCGACCGTCAAAGGCGGAGGTGCAGCAGACATAAAGCAGGTACTCGTGATCGCTGAATACGGGAATATCCAGCCCTGCGGTCCAGGAAGTGCGTTTTTCGCTGTCCTGGGACCATGGGTTACTGTTACTGTTGATGCTGCCCAGTACGGCTTTCAGGTTTTTGGGAATCCCACCGGTTTCACATACAACGGAACGCATGGCGCGTACGACATCGATTATATTGACTCCGCGGGGGCAGCGCACAACACATTGTCCGCAGGTGGTGCAGGCGTACAGTATATCGTCACTTTCAAAACCTTCCAGCCCCAGCCGGCCCATGTAGATCATCTGGCGAATGCTGAACGGACTTTCTTTTTCCATTCTTCCCCAGGGGCAGGAGCCGCTGCAAAGGCCGCACTGCATGCAGGTGGTAATATCTTGGCCGCCCATCTCCCGGACAATTTCCCTTACCTCGTCGAAATAGTTAATGGCTTCTGACATGATACTCCTCCTCTTCCCTTGCCAAACTTTAGTTATAGTGAGCACAAAGTTTATTAAAGCTTTCGTCAATTTTGAAACAAAATCCTGCTTTTAAAATATAAAAAATGATTTAATAGGAAGGAGTGAATTTTAGTGGAATCGGCCATATTGCTTTACCGCCTGTATGATGTAGCGGATGAGATAAACCTTGAGGCTGTGGAGAAAATATTATCCGTAGAAAGGACTACTTCGCGCCTAAGGTTGTCCCGCATTCCTCCGAAATCGATTCATATAAAAAATCCTCCGGTTCGCCTGGAATTGGGTGACGATACAATCGCCATCGGCGGGACCGAATATAAAGTCTCATTTTCCGCCCGTGTATATGACCTGGGTGTTATAAGTATTGTAATGTGCTTTAATTTGGGACCGGATATTTCCTATGATGATGTTTACCGGCTGGCCATAGATCTGGAAAAACAAGATGATTACGAACAAGTTTTTGTAAGGCAACTGGATAAATTGAAGTGCACTTTGCTGCCGGCCCTGGTGGGGAAGGGGTCGGGGAACTTTGTAGAGGACTTTACGGTTTTTTTCTTTACCAACTGGCAAAATGATTGGGACCCGCTTCCGCTGTTGTTGGGGGAGGAAGGCCCTTTCAGCGACTGGGTGAGGCGGGAAACGCTCCAAAATTCTTATTCTTACTTCCCCGGTGATTTGGTTATCATTACCTGGGATTCGGCCCTTGTTTACGATGCCTCGGGAAGTACCGATTTGCCCGATCTCCTGGAGTTTGCCAATTGTCAGCTCCTGGAGTTGCGCTATTACGACGGTTTGCTTTCAGAAGCAATGGAAGAAATGTATGAAGAATTGGAACGGGTGGGACAGGTGGGCAGTTACATGCGCTTGAGGCATTACCGGCGCATCATGGGCAGGTTGATGGAACTGGTGACCGAGGTAACCGATATCACCGAGCGCATTCAAAATTCAGTCAAGGTGACGGAAGATATTTACTATGCCCGTATTTATTCCGCCGCGCTGACCTTGTTTCGCACCAGGGCCTGGATGGATAGCATTCAACGCAAAATTGCGGTGATTCAGCAGAATTATGCCATGCTCAGCGATGAGATCGTAACCGCCCGATCCACTTGGCTGGAAGTAGCCATTGTGCTTCTGATCATGCTGGAAATAATCCTGGGAGTGCTCAGAGTGTTTTAGGCCCGCCGTTTTGCATGTTTTAGTATCATAAGCTTACCGCCCGGCCGCGGTCGAAATGATTTTCCAGGATAACGGCGGCCTCTTCCAGGCCTTTCACCGTCACCAGGCGGGGTACATTCGCCCGTAAAACAGCCAGGTCTTTGACGCTGGGGTTGATGGCTATGGCCAGGCCTGCTTCCATAAACATTTCCAGGTCCCCGATGCTGTCGCCTACCGCTGCCGTTTCCAGGGGGGAGGCGCCGGTTTCGGTCATGATTTTTTCAAAATTCTTCATAGCTGATTTCGCCAGCCAGAAAGCGCTCCTGGTATTTTTCCGCCTGCCTGTTCCAAATACCCGGTCGGCGGTGCAGGTATTCCCACGAACTCCGCACTTCGGTGATGGTGCCGTCCATGTCGAAGGCGATTAGTTTCAGCCCGTTTGTGGCCTTCCGGTTAAACTCCCCCGTAACAAAATAGGATTTTCCCCTTGACGAAGTATTCCAGTTGGTTATTATAACATAAAAATGATTTTATTTTGCTGATTGATATTTTATTCACTTGGTTAAAGGAATTAGGTTACAAAATACAGAAACTAAGAGTGTATTCGATAAACAATAAATCCCAAATGTAATATATAGGGAGACTTGTAATGATAAGCAAGCATAGTAAGCAAGAGCCTAAAAAAGCGCATGACAAATAGACCTTTTTAAAAACATTTTAAAAAAGCCTAAACAGATAAATATAGCTTGGATAAAAAATAATACAGTTTAATCCCAGTTATGCAGCAAACCCTGAAAGAGCAGGAAATATATCAGTAATGGATAAGGTGCTCTCGCAAGCCCAAGCATCAACAAAACAACAGAATGCACCAAGAAAAACCCTAACTATTCTACGTTCTTTAGAATAAATAACAGCAGACTCAGCATGAAAATCATTATTAATTCTGTCCCAAGTCCTTTCAGTGGTAGAACGTCTTTTGTACAGTAGCTTCCACTCATCCGAGCCTCTTAAGATAGGAGTAAAGAACCTGAGGTTATCACTTGTTTTAGTATAAAATGATTTCTCGCTATAAGCATGACACCTGTCACAGGAATCGCACTGTACAGGGAAAAGCCACTTTCGTCTGTAGGACTTGGACATCAGACCCCAGTTACGTAATTGGTGTCCTAAACACTTGCAGTGAGGGATCCCGTTTTTATCAAATTCAATAAGCTCATCTACAGCCTCAGGCTTAGAAGAACGGGAGTTGAGATCAATAATGGGTTTGATGCCATAATACATATTAAGAAGATAAAATGGAATGGCATCATAAGCAGAGTCAAAAGCAGCAGAATAGAAACTTAACTCTGGATACAAATCTACAATCTCTTTAAGCTCATAAACACCAGTTACAGAATCATGACGCTCACCAGTAACACATTTAATATGGATAGGTAAACTGTAGAATGAGTCACAAGCTGTAAAGCCATGAAAAGTATGGCCATAAAAATAACACTCATTGTAACTATCCCAGCCCCAGGAGGCAGTGGGATCAGCGAACAAGCGGGGGCAATCGCAGCGTTCGCCGGGTTTTAACTTACAATCGCAGACTTTCTTGCCATAATAAGAAGCATGAGTAGGCATACAAGTGCCATCAGCGGCGATATTAAGCCTATTAGGGTCTCCAAGGATACCCATGGCTAAGGAAGGCATAACAAAAACGTCTTTTAGGATATGGTTTAAAGTAGTTTCCAGGTTATCAGGGAGCTTGGAATTATCATATTTTAAGACCCTGTTTACCAAACGTTCAACCACACCGGGCTTTGAAGAATCCAGCTTCT